>NZ_MKRT01000016.1:121636-178228 GCF_001897945.1 Microbacterium sp. 69-10 | reverse complement strand
CGGGACAGGGGGCTCATCTGCCTCCAAGTCGCGGATGGAAACTTTTGAGGCATGAGGAGTCCACGTTGTCTGAAGAAGAACGCACCCTGTCTGAGTTTCTGGACAGTGTGACGCTCGAATCCCCTCAGGAGATCGACCTGCGAGAATTGCTTGCGCTCAACGGAAACACGAAGCGCGGCAAGTACGTCGTCGCGTCCTTGAACCAGGCGCTGCGCGAGAGAGGCCTCGTGGTGGAGCCCGATCTGGCGCTCGCCGACTACTGGGGCCCCGTCGTCATCAGCGATCGGCGTGCAGACAATCGACCACGGCACCAGGCGGGTCTGCCGATCTCCAATCTCGCCGAAGACGCACCTGAGCTCATCACCGCACGGCAAGAGGACTCGCTGGAGCATGTGGAGACGCTCATGCTGATGCATGACTTCTCTCAGATCCCGATCACCGACCAGAGCCGCAGAAAACTTCACGGGACCGTGACGTGGAAGTCGATCGCCCGCTCACGGGCGAACGGCCAATCCAACGCGACGGCTCGGGATGTGATGACCTCGGGCGGGCACGTCGCCGACTCGGCGGACAATCTGATGGACCTCATCCCGATGATCATCGCCGACGACTACGTCTACTACCGGAATCGTGAACGGGTCATCGTCGGCATCGTCACAGCGAGCGACCTCGCGGGCACTTTCCGGAATTCGACGGGTGTGTACGTGCGGATCGGGGAGATCGAAAGCCTGCTGCGCACCATCCTCGACCGGCTCCCGGTGCCAGACCTCGAATCCTGCGTCGACCCGAACATCGAGCGAGCCGATTTCGGCGGCGCGAGCGACCTCACGTTCGGGGAGTACATCCGTGTCCTCGAGCACCCCGACCGCTGGGGGGCGCTCGGTCTCGGTCTGGATCGCAAGACCTGTGTGGGGAACCTGAAGAAAGTGGCCCTGCTTCGCAACGACATCATGCACTTCCGGAACACCCCTGATGACAACCGTGAGTCGACCGTCACGGAGTGCTTGAACTGGCTGAAGGCAGCCATCTGAGCCGCCAGATGAACTCGACGATCGCATCAGCTCCCGCCCGCAGAGAGGCGGACCCACATAGCGGTCGTCAGGATCGAGATCACGCAGAACAATCGACGGACTAGCCCCGCCTGATCCCCCGCACCATCAACTCCACCGTCTCCGCCATTTGCTTCTCCCCCAGGGGCCGCCCCAGCAGCGCGGCGTAGCTCGCGATCGCGACGAACTGGTCGGCGATCACGTCGGCGTCAGCGTCCGTGCGAACCTCACCGGCATCCGTCGCCAGCTGCAGACGGCGCAGGACCCAGTTGCGAATAGGTGCCGCCAGGCGCTCGTTGAGGCGCTGGCCGAGTTCGGCATCCGTCGCGGTCACCGCGATCAGGGCACGCGCGACCGCAGCACCCTCCGGACGCGCCAGCGCCACGGATACCGCTGTGAACCAGGCGCGCAGGTCCGCCGCGAGATCGTCCGTGAAAGGCACCTCGACGTCGCCGCCGGGCAACTCCCCCTCCAACAGCGCCTCACCCAGGATCGCGGCCTTCGACGGCCACCACCGATAGATCGTCTGCTTCGAGACCCCGGCCTCTGCTGCGAGCCCTTCGATCGTGACGGCCGCGTACCCGTCCGCGGCGAGCGCGCGCAGCATCGACGCCAGCACCGCCTGGCGAGCTTTTTCACTGCGGGGACGAGGCACGGGATCAGCGTATCGGGCGTAGAGTGAAATAACTGGACGTAGCGTTGCGTTATCGCTTCGACAGGCTCAGCGACCCGATCAACAGAGGAGACACCATGGCACTGACCGCGCACTCCACCATCGGCGAGTGGATGAATGACGCCAGCGGCGGCCTGCTCATCCGGGGCCTGTTCGAGAAGACCGGCGCCGATCCCGAGTTGCTCACCCCCGTGCTCGGCCTCCCCCTGCAGCAACTCGTCGCCATGAGTCAGGGCGCCCTGCCGCAGTCGGTCGTCGACGACCTCGTCCGCGCAGCGAACGGCGGCGAGATCCCCGAAGACACCGCCCCGACCGGCTGGGTCGAGAACATCACCCCGGGTCGCTTCACCGGCAAGACCGTGATCGTCACGGGCGCGGCGTCCGGGATCGGGCGCGCCACGGCATCCCGCATCGCCCGCGAGGGCGGACGCGTGATCGCCGCGGACATCTCCGCCGACAAGCTCGACGCCCTCAAGGACGAGATCCCCGGCATCGTCACCGTCGCCGGCGACCTCACCCAGCAGGACGCGATCGACGCCGTCATCGCCGCCGCAGGCGACCAGATCGACGGGCTCGCGAACGTCGCCGATATCAACGACGACTTCTCGCCCGCCGGAGAGACCACGGATGCCGTGTGGGACCGCGTCATCGCGATCAACCTCTCCGCGCCGTTCAAGCTCATGCGCGCGGTCATCCCCATCATGGAGAAGAACGGTCGCGGCGCGATCCTCAACGTCTCCAGCGAGGCCGGCCTGCGCGGCAACGCGTCCGGCAACGCCTACACGGCCAGCAAGCACGGCATCATCGGCGTCACCCGCTCGGCCGCCGTCATGTACGGACCGAAGGGCATCCGCGTGAACTCGGTCGCCCCGGGTGGCGTCGCCACCGGCATCCCGATGCCGCCGCACATGTCCGAGTACGGCTCCGCCCGCCTCGCCCCGTTCCAGCAGGCGATCCCGAGCGTCGCGACCGCCGAGCACCTGGCGGCGTCCATCACCTTCCTGCTCAGCGACGACGCCGTGAACATCAACGGCGCGATCCTGGCATCCGACGGCGGGTGGTCGGTGCAGTAAGCACCGGAACCCGCCGGTGCGGCCGAGCCCCCCCTCACTCGGCCGCACCATCTCAGCTCCTCGGCGACCCGGGCGTCCAGCATCCGGGTGCCGCTCGAAGCGACCGCCCGGCTCGAGGTCTGAGACCCGGCATCGGCGGACGGACCGTCACCCAGCCGCACTCGGCAGGCTGTCCTCCGAAGGACGCGTGATCACAGCCTGCGGCGCGTGACCGCGCAGGTAGACCAGGAATGTCCGCCGGAACCGAATCACGACCGTACCGCTCTGGTTGTATCCCTCGGTCGCGACGACCACGACCCCAGTTTCAGGCCGGGAGGCGGACTGCCTCTTCTCCAGCACCTTCGACCGCGACGAGATCGTGTCGCCGATGAACACCGGCGCAGGCATCCGCACCTCATCCCAGCCGAGGTTGGCGAACACGTTGAACGTCAGGTCGATCACGGACTGTCCCGTCACCAGCGCGAGGACGAACGTCGAGTTCACCAGCGGACGACCGTACTCGGTCGCCGACGCGGCGACGTCGTCGAAGTGGATCCTCGCGGTGTTCTGCGTGAGCAGCGTGAACCACTGGTTGTCGGCCTCGATGATCGTCTTGCCCAGCGGATGGTAGTAGACGTCGCCCGGCTCGAAGTCCTCGAAGAACCGGCCCGCCCACCCCTCGGGACTGACCCTCTCGCTCCCGGTCATCGTCGCACCTCCGTCGCCGTCGCCTGCCGGATCCGTTCCTCGTCATAGCCGAGCAGCTCGCCGAGCACGTACGCGGCGTCCTCTCCCCGCCGGGGCGCCCGCCGGTACTCGACGTCGCCGTCTCCGACGCGCACGGGACTGCGCACCTGCCGGATCGTGCCGAACCGCGGGTGCTCCGTCTCCACGACCATCCCGCGTGCGAGGGTGTGCGGGTCACCGAGCGCCTCGCGAACCGATTGGACCGGACCGCACGGAACGCCGACGGCCTTCATCTCCGCGAGCCATGACGCGACCTCGCGCGTCGCGAAGGCCGCTTCGAGGATCTCGAGCAGCGCCGCGGAGTTCTCCCTCCGCGCGGCGAACGTCGCGAACCGGGCGTCGTCCGCGAGATCGGGATGCCCGATCACGCCCGCGAGCCGGCGCCAGAACTTCTCCTTCGCGCACGCCACGACGAGCCAGCCGTCCGCCGCCTGGAACGCCTGGAACGGCACCAGCGAGGGATGGGCGGAGTTGTGCATCCGCTGCGGCTCGAAATCGCCGTTGAGCGCCCAGATCGCGGGATAGGTGAGCATCGAGACCGCGGTGTCGAACAGCGAGACGTCGCAATCCCCGCCCACGCCGTCGCGCCGTGCGGCGTGGACCGCCGCGAGCATGGAGATGGCCGCCACCAGACCGCCCGAGTAGTCGACCAGCGAGAGCCCCGACTTCGTCGGCGGGCCATCGGGCTCGCCGGTGATGTCCATCCATCCGGCCATGCCCTGCAGGACGTAGTCGTAGCCCGGCTCGGCCCGACGAGGCCCGGACATCCCGAACCCGGTGAGCGCGCAGCAGACGATCCGCGGGTTGAGGTGCTTGAGCTGGTCGTAGGTGATCCCGATCTTCTCGGGGACGTCGCCCCGCAGGTTCGAGTAGACGACGTCGCTCACCTCGACCAGCCGGCTGAAGGCCTCCCAGCCCTCGGGCGTGCCGAGGTCCAGGCTGATGCTGCGCTTGTTGCGGTTGAACGACTCGAAGAAGAGCGAGTCCTCGCCCTCCTGGTACGGCGGCACATAGCGTCCGACGTCGCCACCCGACGCGGGCTCCTCGATCTTGATGACCTCCGCGCCGAGATCGGCGAGGTGGAGGCTCCCGAACGGCCCCGCGCCGTACTGCTCGACGGCGAGGATCCGGAGATCCTCCAGCGGCCTCACGACACGGCCCCGTCCCGGCTCAAGGACGCGGCGTAGTCGGCCAGCTCGTCGAGGTTCTCGACGCAGTTGACCCGCCTGCCGTCTTCGATGTCGTGGATGAGCTCCCCGATCTTGGCGAAGATCGGGCCGTGGAGCTCGGACAGCATCTCGTCGATCTCCGTCTTCCGCTTGCGCACGGCGAGGTCTCGGTAGATGCCGCTGTACTTCTTGGCGCTGTTGCGGTTGAAGAGCGCGAGGCGGTCGAGCGACCCGTCGAGGTCGTCGGGCTCGAACCCGTCGAAGCTCTCCACCGGGACCGGCGCCTGGGCGAGCACCTCCTGGGCGAGGGCGACCATGAGCGGCCGATACCGCGGGGTGTCGAGCGTGTCCGCGATCTCCAGATCGGAGACGGCCCCCGCCCACAACATGGCGCCGTACGCCTCCTTGCCCCACAGATAGCCGAGCACGTTGTCGGTCGCCTGCGCGTACGGCAGCACCGACACCATCTCACGAACGCGATCTGTGATGGCCCCGCCCGCCAGCTCGCCGATGCGGAACGTCGCGACGTTGCCCTGGATGACCTTGCCGGGCTCCAGGTAGTCCGCCCCGATGTTGACGAAGGAGGACAACACGCGCGAGTCGCCCACGGCATCGATGAGGTGGTGCGCGGTCAGCCCGTTCTGCACGGACAGCACGAACCCGTCGGGAGCGAGACGGTCACGCAGCAGCTCGGCCGCCGCGGCCGTGTGCAGGGACTTCACCGCGACGACGGCCCGGTCGATCCGGTCCGGGAGGTCGGCCGGCGTGACCGCCGGCGCCCGCACCGTGAACTGCTCCACCGGTCCGGTGATCTCCAGCCCGCGCTCGTTGATCGCGTCGACGTGGTCGGCCGCGACGTCGCAGAACAGGATGTCGTGCCCGGCACGCACGGCATGGGCGCCGAGGGTGCCGCCGATGGCGCCGGCTCCGATGACGACGTACCTCACGCGACCACCTCTGCCGTCACCGGCACGGCACGGTGCATGAAGTCGCGGATGGTCTGCTGGAACAGCTCCCGCTCCTCGATCTGCGGGGAGTGCCCCGACTCCTCGAAGATGACGAGCTCGGAGTTCGGCACGAGCTCGGCGATCGTTTCCGAGCACGACACAGGCACGACCCAGTCGTAGCGTCCCACCGTGACGAGCATCGGCACGGTGACCGAGGGCAGCTGATCCTTGACGTCGTAGGAGTTCCAGTTGTGCTGGAAGCACCAGTTGTGCGCCTCGTGACGATAGAAGCCCGCCTCGACCCGCGCGGCCGACCTGGCCGGGTCGTAGTTGTGATCGTAGAGGCCGATCATGTCGGCCCAGCACTGCTTCAGGTCGGCGTCGTCGCGGATCTGACCTGACCAATAGCGATTGAAGTCGTCCCACTTGACCTCGATGCGGTCCTGGTTGCGGGCGTTCTCGAAGGCGAGCGAGAGCTTCGTGCCGTCTGGAGCAGTGTCGCGGAGGATGACGGCGTTGACGTGCTCCGGATAGCGGACCGCGTACTCCAGCGCGATGAATCCGCCGTAGGAGCCCCCTGCGACCGTGATCTTCTCGGCGCCGGCCCATTCCCGGAGCGCGTCGACGTCTGCCGCCCACTGGGCGTGCGAATACGGCTCCACGGCCTCGCTGCGCCCGCAACCGCGGGCGTCGAAGACGATGACCCGGTACTCGTCGGCCAGGGTGCCGAAGGTGGACTTCGGCTCCTCCAATGACCCGATGCCGCCACCTCCGTGATGGGCGATGATGAGGGGTGCATCACGCGGCCCCAGGTCCTCTATATTGAGGCGGCATCCGTTGATCGTCAGTTCCATGAGTCTCCCTTTCGTTTCTGCGAGTCGTGCATCACGTGACGGGCCGTCGCCGTGATGATCTGCGGTTGTCGGACGTGTAACCGGTGGGCACGCGGGTGAGCAGCACGTCCTGCTCCCACAGCGCCATCCGTTCGATCGCGGTCGCTCCGAGCGCGTGGAAGACGCCTTCGACGAGGCTCTCGAGCAGCACCAGCACGCCGCTGTGCGAGTCGAAGGGGATCCCGTCGACGAACACCGGAAGGACGACGTCCGCCAGCTCCGCCGACGGCGACAACTCGTGGTCCGTGAAGACGATCAGTCGTGCCTTGCGGCGCTTGACCCGTTCGGCGACCTTGTAGGCGGACTCTTCGTAGCGCCGGAAGTCGAAGATGATGACGACGTCTTCCGCCTCGAGGTCCAGGTACTTGGCGAGGTCCCGGGCGAGGGGGTCCGGGGTATGCACCACTCCGCTCAACAGCTCTCCGAGCTGCGCGGCGAGCAGTGCCGCGAGATGCGTGGTGAACACACCGCCGGCGAGATGAATCCGTCGTGGACGCCGAGCCAGCAGACGCACCGCCGCTTCGAACTCCGCGGCGGGAACGGTGCGGAACAGCTCCCGTGCTATCGTCAGGCGGCGCTCGATCAGCTCCTCGTACCCGCTCGCCGTCTCATCCGTGCGGCTGCGCGTCGCGCGCTGGACCGGACTCATGGCCCGCTGCGTGGACTCCTCCCGGAGCCGCAGCTGCAACTCGCGGTAGCTCCCGAGGCCGAGTCGGGTCACGAAGCGCAGCACGGTCGGCATCGAGGTGCCGGCGGCTTCAGCCCATGCCGTCGCGGTCCCAAGGCCGAGAGCCGGGTAGCTCGCGAGCAGCGCGCGTGCCACTCGCTTCTCCGCCGGAGAGAGCTCCCCGACCCGACTCGACACGATGTCGCGGATGTCGTCCATCAGATCAGGACCACACGGTGACATCGGCGCCGCGACCGGTGGCGGCGAACATCGCGGGCGAGTTGTGGGCGACGACGACGCGCCCATCCGCGCCGACGGCAATGATCCCACCGGTCACGCCCCTGCCGCCTACCTCCTCGTGCAGAACATCACGAACGGCATCCGCGAGGTCGGCGCCGGCGTGGCGAACCCGTGCCGCGATCTCATGGGCCACCACGCCCTGGATGAACGCCTCACCGCTTCCGGTGCAGGAAACGGCGACGACACCGTCTCGCGCATAGGTCCCCGCACCCACCAGCGGAGTGTCCCCGATCCTGCCCGGAACCTGATTGACCATGCCGCCGGTCGACGTCGCGGCGGCCAGCCGGCCGTTCCTGTCCATCGCCACTGCGCCGACCGTGCCGTGCGTCTGAGCGGGAATCCGTCCGGCCTGCACGTTGTCGAGCTGCGCGATCCGGCCGGGAGTGAGGAAGTAATCCGTGTCGGCCGTTTCCAGACCCCACGAGCGCACGGCCTCCTCGGTCACGCCCGTGCGCAGCACGGCCGCATGGTCCTCCATGATGCGTCGGGCGACCGCGACCGGGTTGCGCGCAGAGCCGAGCGCTGCGACCGCACCCGCCCGCCCGCCGAACATGACGGCGGCGTCGGTCTCGATCGACCCGTCGCGCCGCAGCGCCGACCCGC
The DNA here is from genome assembly GCF_001897945.1 of Microbacterium sp. 69-10. Taxonomy (GTDB): domain Bacteria; phylum Actinomycetota; class Actinomycetes; order Actinomycetales; family Microbacteriaceae; genus Microbacterium. The sequence goes on along the minus strand of NZ_MKRT01000016.1, from coordinate 170,128 downwards.
GACCCGCGTTGAAGAGCGGATTGTCCTCCAGCGCGGCGACAGCGGCGCAGACGGCGTCCAGGGCGCTGCCCCCGTCCTCCAGCACGCGTGCGCCGACGCGGTGCGCGTCGGCCAGGCCCTGCTCGTACTCGCCGTCGCCCTGGACGCCGAGCTCCTCGACCCGGCCTCCGGCTCCACCGTGAATGGCCAACGACCACGCATGCCCGCCGGGTGACTCGAAAACGTTCATAAGGAAGACCTTTCGGCAGGCGGCTGGAAAGCTTCGGGCATCGGCGGCAGTGCATCGATCCGCAGGCAGGCACTGAGGTGCATGCTCTCCGTGTCGCCCGCACTCACAGGAATGAGTGCGGGATCGACGGAGCGGCATTCGTCGGTGGCCAACGGGCACCGCGGGTGGAATCGGCACCCCTGCGGAACCGAGTAGGGGCTCGGAGGTTCGCCCTTCACCTGGAACTCGCTGTTGAAGCTGCCCGCCTTCATCCGCGGGATCGACGCGATGAGCGCGCGCGTATACGGGTGAGAGGGGTTCGCGAACAGCTCGGCCGCCGTGCCGATCTCGACGATCCGGCCCAGATACATGACTGCGACGCGCTGACTGAGGTGCTGCACGACCGCGAGGTTGTGGGCGATGAACAGCACGGACAGGCCCAGCTGGTCGCGCAGGTCGGCGATCAGCTCGAGGATCGTCGCCTGAACAGACACGTCGAGCGCCGATACCGGCTCGTCCGCGATCAGGACATCGGGGCGGACGGCGAGCGCTCGCGCGATCGCGACGCGTTGTCGTTGTCCGCCCGAGAACTGACTCGGGTAGGCCTCCAGCGCGTCGTCGTCGAGCCCCACGAGCTTGAGCAGACGACTGGCCTCTGCCTTCACCTGGTCACGCGGGACGATCCGGTGGTACCGGATGAGCTCGGTCAGCACGCTGCCGATCGTCAATCGTGGATTGAGTGAGGAGTACGGATCCTGGAAGACCATCTGGATACGGCGCGCCTCGACGGAATCCCGATGGGGGGAGAGGGCCTTGCCCTCGAAGACGACCTCGCCCGAGGACGCGGTCTCACTGCCCACCAGAAGTTTCGCGAGGGTCGATTTCCCCGACCCGGACTCGCCGACCACCGCGAGGACCTCGCCCGGGAACACCTCGATGGACACGCCGTCCAGTGCTGTCAGCGCCCGCCCTTCGCGCTTCGCCAGCCGATCGGCGACCGACCGTCCGACCTGGTATTTCTTGGTGAGGTCGACTCCGCGCAACACGGGCTGCTGCACGTCTGGTGTCTGAGAACTCATGCGTTCACCTTCTGGAAGAGCTCGTCGGCGCGGAAGCACGCGGTCTGGCGTCCGTCGATCGTCGCATGCAGGGTCGGCTCCCCCGCAAAGCACGATTCCACGGCGTCACGGCAGCGCGGGGCAAAGGCGCAGCCGGGCTGGCGATCCGCGAGATTCGGGGCAGACCCGGGGATCGCGGCGAGAAGCCGCTCGGGACGATCGAAGTCCGGCGCGGATTCCAGCAGGCCTCGCGTGTACGGATGGCGCGGATCGTGCAGCACCTGCTCGGTCGTTCCCGTCTCGATAACGTGACCGGCGTACATCACCGCCAGACGTCGACACGTCTGGTTGATGACCGCCAGATCGTGTGTGACGAAGAGAAGTGCCGCACCGACCTCATCGCACATCTCCTCCAGAAGACGCAGCACCTGATGCTGGACGGTGACATCGAGCGCGGTGGTCGGTTCATCGCAGAGCAGCAGGCGGGGCTTGAGCGAGATCGCCATGGCGATCATGACGCGCTGACGCAGGCCGCCGGACAGCTCATGGGGGAAAGCGGTCGCTCTCGTCTTCGGATCGGGGATCCCGACGTAGCTCATGAGCTCGACCGCTCGGGCCAGTGCCGCTCTGCGGGACATGCCCTTGTAGCGGATGGATGCCTCCGCGATCTGCTCTCCCACCCGCATGAGCGGGTTGAGTGCGGTCATCGGCTCCTGGAAGACCATGGCGATCTCGGGACCCATGAGTCGCAGACGCTGAGACGGTCTCAGATCGAGCAGGTTCTTCCCGTCGTATCGGATCGCACCGGAGAGGACCTCGACACCGCGCGGCAGCAGTCCCGCGATCGCTCGCAGCACCATCGACTTGCCCGCGCCCGATTCGCCGACGAGTCCGACGCGCTCGCCGACGCCGACAGTCAGATTGACGTCCTCGGCGATGCGCACCTGCCGACCGCCGCGCTTGATGCCGATGGAAAGGTCCTCGATCTCGAGGAGGTTCTCGCCAGCCATCACTTCCTCCTATCAGGGTTGAGCAGATCGGACAGCCCATCTCCGAGCCACGACAGGCCGAGGCTGGCGACCACCACGGCGAGTCCGGGTATGGTCGCCATGAGCCAGTTCGTCGTGATGAAGGTCTGACCCTCCACGATCATGGATCCCCATTCGGGAGTCGGCGGCGTGATCCCGAGCCCGAGATATCCCAGCGTGACGACGGCGAGGATGTTCATCACGACGTCGCTCATGGCGTAGACGATGACCTGACTCATGACGTTCGGACCGATGTGGCGAACGAGGATGCGCCACTTGGGCAGGCCGCCCAGGCGTGCAGCGCGCACGTAGTCGAGCTGCTTCGCGACGATCACCTCGCCGCGCACGATCGTCGCATAGGCGGTCCAGGACACCATCGCGATTGCCAGATAGATGCTCGCCTCTCCTGAGCCGAGGGCGAAGACGAGCGCGATCACGATGACGTAGAAGGGGAGCGCGTAGAAGATGTCCACGATGCGCATGATGACGATGTCGAACCAGCCGCCGAAATAGCCGGCTATCGCGCCCACGATCGTCCCGAACACGAAGGGGATGAGAACGGCGAGGAAGCCGATGCGCAGATTGACCTGCGCGCCCCAGATGAGGCGGGAGGCGATGTCGCGCCCCAGCGAATCCGTTCCGAACCAGTGCTCGGGACTCGGGCCCTGGCGCGCGTTGAGCAGGTCCTGCGCCAGCGGATCATGCGGCGCGATGAACGGCGCGAACACCGCGATCAGCACGAGCAGTCCGGTGACGATCAGGCCGGCGACCAGCGGTGGGTTCTGGTACCAGGGGCGCAGCTGCCGCGTGCGCGGACGCGCCTTGGAGGGGGCCTTGCCCCGCACGATGACCGATACGACGCTCATGCCTTTGCCCTTCCGGCTGCGACTCGTGGGTCGAGAAGGCTGTACACGACATCCGTGACGATGCCGACGACGATGACGAGAAGTCCCACCGTGAGCGTGACCGCCTGCATGAGGGGGAAGTCGCGGTTGAGGATCGCCTGGACCATCAGCTGCCCGATTCCTGGAAGATTGAACACCCGCTCGACGACGATCGAGCCGCCGACGATGTAGCTGAGGTGCACGCCGACGACCGACACCGTGGGAAGAATGGCGTTGCGGACGATGTGGTCGCGGAAGAGGGGGAAACCGGCGGAACCCTTGGACCGCGCCGTGGCGACGTAGTCGGCCTCGAGCACCGTGATCATGGACTGCCGCAGGCTCCTGATCAGCGTCGGCGTCAGGGCGATGGCGAGAGTGAGAGCCGGCAGGAAGAGATTGCGGATGTTCTCGAGCCCTGAGCCGTACCGGCCGATGGGGAAGAGCGGGAACTGCAGCGACAGCAGCAGCATGAGCATGATGCCCACCCACATCTGCGGCATGCCCTGCGCGACCAGCGTGTAGCCCCGGACGACCAGATCCCGCACGCCATTGGGGCGCGAAGCCGCGAGAGCAGCCAGCGGGATCGAGATGATCAGAGCGAGGAGGACAGCGTAGAGGACCAGGGACAGCGTCACCGGGAGTGCATTCGGAAGCACATCGATCACCGGCACGTGGTACATGAGGCTGTCGCCGAGATCTCCGCGAAGAAGCCGCCCGATGTACAGGAAGTACTGCTCGATCGCCGGGCGGTCGAGTCCGAGCTTCTCGCGGAGGGCGTCGAGCGCATCGGGGCCGGCGCGCTCGCCGAGCATCGCGACCGCCGCGTCGCCGGGAATCAGCTTGGAGAGCGAGAACACGATGATGGTGAGGCCGAAGACGATCGGGATCGCCTGCAGCAGGCGCCCTGGGATGAAGCCGAGACGCTGAAGCATATCTGCGGTTCCTCTCTCGTTGCGTGGGGGGAGCTCGGGTGCGGGTGCTGCCTGCAGCACCCGCACCCGAGTGTCAGACCATTTCTTTCAGGGATGTCACTTCGCGAGTGTGACGTTCTTCAGATCGACATACCCGAGGGGCGTGACGAAGAAGTCCTTCACCTTGTCGGAGTGAGCCCAGCCGTAGGGCACGTAGTACATGAGTGCCAGCGACGAGTCCTTCGCGACGTCGGCTTGGATCTGCTTGTACAGCTCCCCGCGCTTGGCCGTGTCGTTCTCCTGCTGCGCCTTCGCGTTGAGCGCTGTGATGTCGGGGTTGTCGTAGTTCGTGTACGCCGACTTGAGCCCGCCCTCAGGGTCGAGAGCCGCTGTCATCCACTGATCGGCGTCGGGAATGTCCATCGTCCACCCGCCGATGGCGATGTCGTAGTCCGTGGCGAATCGGCGCGCCTTCTGCGCCGTCGCCTCGAGCTGCTCGATCTCGAGGGTGATGCCGAGCTCCTTCAACTGACTCTGCAGGATCTGAGCGATGGCCGCCTCGGTGGCATCGCCCGACTTGATGAGCATCGTCGTGGTGAATCCTCCGGGAACGCTCGATGCCGCGAGCTCCTCCTTCGCCTTCGCCAGGTCGAACACGGGTCCCTTGTTGTCCGGGTTGTAGAACGGGACGCCCTTCGGGATGATCGAGTTCGCCGGTTCGCCGTTGCCGTAGAGCACCGCCGAGATGATCGCTTCACGGTCGAGGGCGTGAGCGATCGCGAGCCGCACGTGCGGGTCGTTGAGCGGCGCACGGTCGACGTTCATGCCCACGTAGCGGAGTTCGGTCGAGGGGAACGAAGCCGCGGTGATGCCCGCGGTGGAGGACAGCTCCTTCCAGCTGGACCAGTCCGTGATCTGCTCGGCGTGGATCTCGCCGCTCTTGAGCGCCAGCTTGCGGGTGTTCGCGTCGGGCATGACGCGCCACGTGATCGAGTCGAGCGACGGCATCCCCTTCTGCCAGTAGTTCGGGTTCTTCACGACCGTGGCGTGGTCTCCCTTGACCCACTCCTTGAACATGAAGGGACCCGTCCCGACCGGTGCCGCGTAGAACTCGTCCTTCGTCTTTCCCCCGTAGTTCTCCGGGAGGATCGCGTTCGAGAACATCGACAGGTCGGCGACGAACGGCGCCCACGGATGCTTCAGCTGGAACTTCACCGTGGTGTCATCGACCACGGTGACCGTGTCGATCGCCAGGTTCACGAATCCCCAGCCGCCCTCGCCCGCGCCGGCCGTGTCCGCGTCGATCGAGAACTTCACGTCCTTCGCCGTCATGGGGCTGCCGTCGCTGAACGTGACGTCATCGCGGAGCTTCACCGTGTAGGTGAGGCCATCCGCCGAGATCTCCGGCATGTCGGCTGCGAGCAGGGGCTTGAGCGTCTGGCCGTCCTTCGTCGTCTCGTAGAGCGACTCGCCGATCTGCTGGAAGATCGAGATCGAGTAGTTCTCGAAGTTCGTGTTCGTGTTGTCGAGGGTCGATCCCTCGCCGTCTCGGCCGATGACGAGGTCTCCCCCGCTGGCCGATGTCGGCTCATCCTTCGGCGTGCTCGCGGTTCCGCTGCAAGCGGTGAGTGCCGCCACCATAAACAAGCTGACCGCGCTTGCCACTAATGCCCTGCGCATGCTGTATCCCTTCGTAGGTCAATCCGGGTTGTACTGATCGATACATTTTTTACGAGATATGAAGCTTTGTACTGTTCGATACCATATGGCTCACTGATGACGAAGTCATGACAGGCCTGTAACTTTTATGTAACGCGGTTGTCTCCTTCCCCACAGTCCGATCCCCGCGATGACCAGGGCGCCCGCCGCAGCGACGAGCATCCCGCCCTGCCAGCCGAGGGCATCGAGCCCCAGGCCGGCCGCAGGGCCTCCGACCGCGCTACCGAAGATCGTCGCGGTGCCGAGCCAGCTCATCGCCTCACCACGATGCGCGAACGGCACGATGCGCGAGACTTCGCTGGACACGCTGATGACCACAGGAGCGGAGAACGCCCCGGTCAGCGTCACGAGGACGGCGAACCATCCGCGCCCGGGTGAGGGCAGGACCAGCAGCGCCGAAACACCGAGCGCGGCGAGCATGAAGACCGCCCGCGGGGGGCGTTTCAGGATGCCGAAGACGAATCCTCCGATGAGGGATCCGAACCCCCAGAGGGCCAGCGCCCATCCGACGGACTGCGGGCTGCCCCATCCGATCATCGCGGCCACGATGCTCAGGCTCTGACCGCTGAGCGTGAAGCTCGCCGCGAATCCGATCCCGAGCAGCATCACGACCCGCACGCCGAGCCAACCGGGGAGCACCGTGCGCCACCACCGGCTCGACGTCTCGATGACGGGAGGCGGGGGTCCGTCCGCATCGTGCAGCGGCGGGTTGACGACCCAGATCGCCAGGCAGGCTGCCACGGCGCCGATCTGGAGGATGAACAGCACGACCGACGTCGGGAGCATCGATGCGAGAGCGACTCCGATGATGGGTCCGAGGATGTAGGTGATGTCGGACAGGATGCCGTCCAGCGCCATGGCGCTGTTGCGCTGACTCGCGTCGCTGTTGCCGATGAGCACCGATCGAGTGATCGCGAACGTCGGTACGGCGAACAGCCCCGCGATGGCGGCCAGCGGCAGAAGCAGCCAGTATCCGAACCAGGGTGCGATCACCCAGCACGCGGGCACGACGATGAGAGACGGGAGGGCGGATCTGCGCAGGCCCAGCCGGTCGAGCCGCCGCCCGCGGTACGGCCCCGAGATGCCCAGACACACGGCCTGAACCCCCGTGACGAGGCCGGCCATCGCATAGCTCTCCTCCAGCCGCCCCACCACGTGCAGTGTCAGCACGACATTGGCGGCCCACATCGGTGTGCGCGAGAACAGCGTGAGGACGAACATGTCCCGCACTGCCGGCATGCGCAGCAGATCAACGTACGCCCTCATGGTCTCAGCTGTCGTTCGGAACGGAGTCGAGCGGCCGCACCCCGCGTACGGGTGCTCCTACTCAGCGCTGCGAGGCGATCCATCGATCGACCGACGCGAAGGCCACGGACACCGGAACCGCCCCGTTCGAGACGACGGCCCAGTGGAACCCCGGGAGGTCGAATGCGTCGCCGAGCTCCTGGCGGGCATGGGCGCGCATCCGCAGGATCTCCCTCTTGCCGACGCCGTACGCGCAGCACTGCCCGGGCCAGGCGAGGTAGCGGTCCACCTCGTGGACGACGTGGTCCAGGGTCGTGGCGGTGTTCTCGAACATGAAGTCGATGGCCCGCTGCCGGCTCCATCCCATCGCGTGCATGCCGGTGTCGACGACCATCCGGCAGGCCCTCAGCGCTTGGAAGGAGAGCCTTCCGAGACGCGCGAAGACATCACTGTAGAGTCCGAGCTCGTCGGCGAGCTGTTCGGAGTAGAGACCCCATCCCTCGTTGAACCCGCACACCTCTACATCCAGGTGGCGCCTGTATCGCGGCACGTTCAGAAGCTGCGAGGTCGCGAGCTGCAGATGATGCCCGGGGACCGACTCGTGGAACGAGAGCGCCTCGTATTCATAGCGATACCGCGACGTGGGGTCGGCCGTGGCGAGGCACTGTGCGCCGTTGCGGCTGCCATCGACCGTCGGCGGTCGGTAGTACGCCATCGCGCTGTTGGCGGACTCCGCAGCCGTCAGCTCCACGATGTCGCAGGGACCGATCGGGCAGTCCGTGGGAAAGTACTCCGGAAGCGCCGCTTCAGCACGACGCAGGGCGCCCTCGGCGATGTCGACGAGCTGCTGTCGCGATGTCGCGCGCAGCTCGGGGTCCGATCGGAGACGCTGCTGGATCGTGACGCGATCCGTGACGCCGAAGGCCTGTTCCCCGATCTCGCTCCAGAGCTGGTCCAGCTCGCGCAGCGCCTCGCGACCCAGCTCATGCACACGTTCCGCGGAGAGGTCTGTCGTGGTGTGCTTGGCCAGCTCATCGGCGTACGCCTCCTCGCCGCCTTCCATCCAGCACACCCCCGCCTTGTCGTCGGGACGGGCGAAGGGCATCGCCTCGCGGTCCAGCAGTTCAGCCAGCTCGCCCAACGCGGGGACGACCCGTGCGGCAAGCGCCTCGGCGCGATCACGCCAGGCCGCGCCCGCCGGACTCGCGACCGGTCGCAGCAGCGTCCCGTCCTCTCCGTCGGCCTCCTCGCGCAGCTGTCGCGCTGCATTGCGCACTCCGACTGCCGTCGGAGTGCGCCCCGATGCGAGCTCATGACGGTATCGCTCGCCGAGCTGGGTGAGATAGTCAGGAAGGGCTGCCAGTCGGTCGAGGTACTGCTCGGCGCCTGAGGCCTCATTGACCGTCGTCGCGGCAAGCGCCTGCAGCAGAGTGCCCTGCCTGCTCACGTACCCCTTGCCGGAGATGTTCGCCGCCCACAGCGAATGCTGCGCATCCGTCTCCGCCCCCCGTGCCAGGGCGACCAGCACGTCCCGGTCGACGGCCTCGGCGGCATCGAGCGTCGCGGGATCCAGGCTCTCGGCCTGTTCGCGCACCGAAGCGAAGACCGCGCGGGCCGAGTCGGAGGTCTCGGCGCTCGGCGAGCCGAGGATCCCATCGAACTCTGTGAGTCCGAGGAGCGTCGCGTTGAACGGATCGTAGGTGTGCTTCGCCTCGAAGTAGGTCTCACCGAGGGCCGCGAGGGTGTCATTCATGAGGACTCCTGATCTGTGTCCGGGAGGGTGGTGTCGTGTGTTCTCAATGCACTTCGGCCGCGTGGGCGCGGCGGTCGCGGGCCGCGATCAGAGCAGAGATCCGCGCCATCTCGTTGCCGACGATCATCAGGCCCTCATCCACGCCCATTCCGGGCTTCGCGAGCACTTGGTCGGCACCGCACGCCATCGCGATGTGGGCGCTGACGCGCGCGGAGACGTCCGTCTCGTTGCACGTTCCCCCGCAGAACGCACCGACGCCGCCTCGGCGTGCCGTCAGCAGCGCCTCGACGGTGTTGCCGATCCCGCCGAGATCAGGGGTCTTCACCTGAACCATGTCCGCGGCACCGGAGGCGACGAACTCCCGGATGTCGTCGAGCGTGTTGCACCACTCGTCCGCGACGATCTCGAGGTCGATGTCACGTTCGCGCAGAAGACGTCGCAGCTGCACGCCGGCAGCGATCTGCCCCTCGCGGCTGCCGGCATCCACCGGATGCTCGACGCGCAGTCGGTACGGCGCGGCCCGCTCGCGGAGTCGGCCGAGGTAGGCCACCACGCGCCCGAGGTCCCCTGAGAAGATGACGCCGAGCATTCCATAGACGTCGATGTGGATCACGGGGCGGTAGGCAGAACCACCGATCGCGCCGATGCGCTCGGCGACCCATCCGACATAGTCGAGCAGAAGACCGCCGTCATAGCCGAGCTTGTCGTCGACGGCGTTGATGAGGCCGTGCGGAAGCACGTCGACGCCCTTCATGATCATCTTGTCGACGTTGAGGAAGCGATCATCGCCGCTCTGGGCGTAGAGAGGGACCGGCTCGATCTCGATCCCCGTGCTGTACTCGTCCCGGATGACCTCGGCCATCGTCCGTCGCTGCACTTGAGCGGTGGCGTCCAGCAGGGCCTGCGAGATGCCGTAGCGGGACGGGATGGACAGGTCCATCCCGTCCACAGCTTCGGCGACCGAGCGGAACTCGGAGACATCCGTTCCGATGAGATGCGGTCGAAGCAGACTCTCGACCTCGGACATCGTCGCCTGCTGCGTCATGACCGCGCCACGACCACCCACGCCCGCGTACTGGACTTCAGCGCAGTCCCCGAGCGCGATGCGCCCGTCCTCGAGTACGAGGATGAGGGAGACCGCAGATCCGGGCTCGCGGACGCGGGAGAATCCCTCGGTGCGGGGTCGCCCCGTGTAGAGGAATCCGTCGCGTTCGGCTCCGCCGCCGATGGCCGCCTGATCGTCACGATAGAAGCCCGAGCGCGCGGGGACGGCGATGAGGTCCTGGACTTCCATGCGGACGTTCCTTCCATAATCCTTCAGAGGCAGGCAGCTTCGCGAGCTACAGTGCATTGTATTCAATCTACTGTAGTGCGTACACTGGACACGACGCCAGAACTTCTCCACTTTTCCGCTCGGAGGTCACCATGCTCGACGCAGAGGACGAGAACTGGTCTTCAGAACACCGGAATCGGTCACTGGCGGAACGCGAACTGTCCGCAGCGCTGGACAGACTCGACCGTCTCGGCCGGCCTCTCAACGCGGTCGTCTCCGCGATCGCTCACCCACGCAGGGCGACCACCGGACCGCTGGTCGGGACCCCCATCGCGGTCAAGGACATCATCGCCGTCGCCGGACACCCGGTGGGCAACGGCAACCCGGAGGACATGGTCGGCCCGCCCGCCGAGCACGACGCCCCGGTCATCTCGCTCCTCCGTGCCGCCGGGGCCGATGTGTTCGCGCTGACCTCTCTGCTGGAGTATGCCGCGGGCGCACCACACCCGGATCTTCCGGAGGCTCGCAACCCGGTGCGGCCGGATCGCACCGCCGGCGGCTCGAGCGGGGGATCAGCAGCGCTCGTCGCTGCCGGCGTGTGCCGCGTGGCCGTCGGAACGGACACCGGCGGATCGATCCGCATCCCCGCGGCGTACTGCGGCGTCGTCGGGTACAAGCCCACCTTCGGTCTCGTCTCCGCCGAAGGCGTGACACCCCTGTCGCCGTCGCTCGATCATGTGGGTCTCATCACCGCGACGGTCGACGACTGCCTCTCCGTGCTGCCGTCCATCGTCCCCGCCCTCGCATCGGAGGTCGCCTCGCACGAGGCCGCGCCGCGCGCCGGCTACCGCCTGGGCGTGCTCGACGGCCAGCTCGCCGACCCGCGGCTGGATCCCGAGATCGCCGCCATCACCCGCGGCGCCCTGGACCGTCTCGCGTCCGCCGGCCGCTTCGACCTGGAGCCGCGCGACGCGGCGCCTCTGGCGGCGATGGACGAGCTGCTCGGCCCGATCCTCATGGTCGAGGCGTGGCGGGTGCACGAGGCGATCATGAAGACCCGTCCCGAGCACTTCGGCGCGACGACACGACGGCTGCTCGCCGAGGCCGAGCACGCCGCACCGGCCGCCCGGCTCGCGGCCCTCGAACGCCGCGAACGGCTCCGCCCGGATGTCGATGCCCTCCTCGACGGCGTCGATGCCCTCGTCGGCCCCGTCGTGCCGTACCCGGCGCCCGAGCTCACGCCGCCGGTCGACACACCCGAGGGCGAGATCGAGGGCATCTTCACCGGCCCGTACAACGTCACCGGTCAGCCCGCCGTCGTCATCCCCTGCGGCATGACCGCGGACGGGCTGCCCGTCGGGCTCCAGCTCGCCGGACGTCCCGGCGATGACGTGGCTCTGCTCCGCCTCGCCGCTCGTGCGGCATCCGTTCTCGCCTCCCCCGCGCCCTGACGAACGCGCTCGCGTCGCGTGCAGGCGCGTCGAGCGAACCGCCCGGGCGTGGGTGAGTGGTGAGGGCCCGGTCGGACCGGCCCCTCACCCCTCGCCGCTCACGGCCAGATCTCGCGCAGCGCACGCAGGATGTTGCCGCCGAGGACCGCACGGATGTCATCGTCGCTGTACCCGTGCGCGACGAGCCATCCGGTGATGTTGTGGAACGACTCCTCCATGCTCTCCAGGCCAGCCACGTACTTCACGCGCGGATGCTCGGGTGCCGCCGCCATCGCCCCCGAGAGCAGGTTCGCGAACTGGGTGTGCAGTCCGACGTGGTCGACGAACAGTGTGTCCGGCCCGAAGGCGACGTGCTCGATCCCGATGAGGTCTGCGATGTACTCGAAGTGATCCATGACCGAGTCGAGCGAGTGCGCCCGGTGCTCGTAGGAGATCGTCGTGTGCGGCGCCGCGGAGATGCCCACGACGCCACCCGTCTCGGCGATGGCACGCAGCGCGGGGTCGCGCTTGAGTCGCGGGATGTCCCAGAGGGCGCGCGCGCCGGCGTGGGTCATGAAGACCGGCTTCTCCGATGCCTCGCAGGTCTCGATCCCGGTGCGATCGTTCGAATGCGAGACGTCGATGGCGAGGCCGACCTGGTTCATGCGGGCGACCGCCTTGACGCCGAAGCGGGTCAGCCCGCCGTCGTCGCCGTCGACGAGTCCGCCGCCCAGCGAGTTCGACTCGGAGTAGGCGATCCCGATCTGCCGCAGCCCCAGACCGAACAGGACGTCGAGCCGGTCGAGCTCGTTCTCGATGGGCGTGGCCGCCTCGAGGCCGAAGACGATCGCGACGGTCCCGTCCCGACGCGCCTGCTCGATGTCCGCGACCGACCGTGCCACGACCACATCGCCCTGATGCGCGATGTCGACCTGCCTCATCCCGAGATCGGTGATGACGTCGTCCCATCGCCACGGCGCGTGACCGGTGATGCAGGCCGTCCCGTCCGCCATGTTGTCGAAGACCGCCGTGACGCCCGATCGACGCAGTCCCTCGAAGGCGGTGTGCTGGCGCCCGGTGCGGTTGTACGCGGGGATCTCCGTCACGTCCTTGGGGAACACGGTCGGATGATCGTGCAGGGAGACGACCAGGCTCTCCTCGAGCAGCGCGGCGGCGCGGGCCGCCTGCTCCGGGGTGAGACCCAGGTCGTAGGGCGGAACCCGGTCGACCTCCGGGTCGAGCTCGAAGCGCGGGATCGTCCCGTCCGGCAGATAGGAGTAAGAGGTGTAGGCCATCAGCGCACCGCCCCCGCCGCGGCCAGACCGCGGTCCCCAAGTCCCTCCGTCGCGCCGAACCCGCGCAGCAGGATCTCCCAGGCGCGCATCCCCTCGCGCAGACGACGCACCCGGAAGAACTCGTTGGGCGCGTGGTGCCACTCGTCGGCGACGGCGAAGGAGAAGAACATCGTCTTCGCGCCGAGCGCCTCCTCGAAGAGGACCGTCGCCGGAAGGGTGCCGGCGATGACCGCGAGCAGCACCTCCTCCCCCGGATACACCTGCTCGAGCGCGTCCCGCGCGATCTGGATTCCGGGATGCCCCGGGTCGATCGTGTACGCGGGAACCGCACCGTCTTCGAACCGCACCTCGACCCGCACCCCGGGCATCGCGTGCGCCCGGATGTGGGCGTCCAGTGCGCGGGCGACCGTCTCCGGGCGCTGGCCCGGCACCAGACGGCACGTGACGTGCGCCGAGGCCACATGCGGGATGACCGAGTACGCGCCGCCGCCGGCGATCCCGTTGACCTCGATCGTCGGCTGCGTCCAGAGACGGGCCAGCGTCGACATCCCCGGCTCGCCGTGCAGTGCCGGGACGTCGAGGTCGGCGCGGTAGGCCTCCTCGTCGAAGGCGACCGCGTCGATCTCGGCGAGGCGCTGCGGCGTGAGGGCGGGGATCCCGTCGCCGAAGCCGTCGACGGCGATCCTCCCCTCCTCGTCGTGCAGCGACGCGAGGAGGGCGGCCAGCGCGTGGGTCGGATTCGCGACGGTGCCGCCGTAACGGCCCGAGTGCAGATCGCGGTTCGCCCCGGTGACCGTGATGTCGAGGGCGAGGAGCCCCTTCGACGCGATCGACAAGGACGGCTCGTCGGTCCGCCACTGCGCGCCGTCGGCCGAGACCACCAGATCGGCGCTCAGGTCCGCGGCATGGGTACGCACATAAGATCCCAGGTTCGGGCTGCCGATCTCCTCCTCCCCCTCGAAGAGGAAGCGGAGGTTGCACGGCAGGGCGCCCTCCTGCGCGAGGAACTGGCGGCACGTCTCGACGACGAGATACACCGGTCCCTTGTCGTCCGCCGCGCCGCGTCCGCGCACCCGCTCCTCGCCGGTCGCCTCGTCGACGTAGGGCGTGAGGTCGAAGGGCGGTGTGATCCACTCGTCGAGCGAGCCGGTGGGCTGCACGTCGTAGTGCCCGTAGATGAGCACGGTCGGGGCTCCGGGAGCGCCGAGCCAGGAGCCGACGACGGCCGGATGCCCGCCCGTCTCGACGATCTGCGGATCGGCGAAATCGATGCGCGAGGCGATCCATTCGGCCGCTCGACGCATCGCGTCCGCGTCGGCGTCGCGGCTGACGGAGGGGATCGCGACGTACTCGGCCAGCTCGGCGAGGTAGCGACGGTCGTCGGGTTCGAAAGCCAGTGTCATCGTCGGCCTCAGAACATCGAGTGGCCGCCGTCGATGGACAGCGTCTGCCCACTGACCCAGCCGGCCCACTCGGACGTGAAGTACCGCACGCCGTTGGCGATGTCGAACGGCGAGCCGGTGCGCCGGGTCGCGATGTCCTTGACGAGCGCGGCCTGCCCTTCCGGACCGTAGCTGTCCCACTGCGCCTGCGACGTGGGGTTGGACAGGACGAAGCCCGGGGCGATGCAGTTGACCGTGATGCCGAACTGGCCGAGCTCATGGGCGGTCTGCCTCGTGAGGCCGATCTGCCCGGCCTTCGAGCTCGCATACGCCTGGATCCCGGTGAGGCTCACCGAGCGGCCGGCGCCGGAGGAGATGTTGACGATGCGCCCCCAGCCCGCCTCCTTCATGCCGGGCACGACGGCGCGCGTCATCACGAAGGTCGACGTCAGGTTGGCGTTGACCACCGCCGCCCACTGCTCGTCGGTGACCTCTTCGATGGGATGGTGCACCTGTCCGACGACGCCGCCCGCGCAGTTGACGAGCACGTCGACGTGCCCGATCGACTCGACGAACGCGGTCACCGCCGCCGCATCCGACACATCGAGCACGGACTGCGTCACGCCGTCGATCGGGTCTCCGACCAGCCGGTCGACGCCGTGCACGACCGCCCCCTCCTCGACGAGCACCTGCGCGATGGCGAGGCCGATGCCGTGTGCCGTCCCGGACACGAGGGCGGTCTTGCCCGCCAGCCCGCTCCCGATCATCAGAAGGCCCATCCGTCTGTCAGCATGTCTCGCACTTCGTTCACTCCCGTTTCCCAGATTTCGTTCATGGCATCGTCGCCAAGCTCATAAGACCCGCCGAAGTTCCCGTCGCCGGACTGCTCGCGCACGTCGGCCGGGCTGAACTGGGCGATCTTGCGGCGGTCGAGGGCCGGCTTGCGTCCGCCGGGCATCTCGACGCCGGGGATGCGCGTCCACGGGAAGTTCTCGAACCAGCTGCCGTGCCCCGGATCGGATTCGTACTTCTCGGCGACGGCCCAGGTGCGCGGAGCGTTGTACCAGCTCAGGAACTGCGCCTGAACGCGGTGGGGCCGCGTCTTGGCGGTCCATTCCTTGCACAGATCAGCCGCCGCGGTGTTGCCGCCGTGCCCGTTGACGATCGCGAACCGCCTGAATCCCTGCCCCTCGAGACAGTCGAGAATGTCCTCCACTGCGGAGAGGAAGGTCCGAAGCCGCAGAGTGATGCTGCCCGGAAAGGCCGCCAGGTACGGCGTCACTCCGAACGGGAGCACGGGAAGCACGGGGATTCCGAGTGGCTCAGCCGCCTCGACGGCGACGCGTTCGGCGAGAATCGCGTCCGTGCCGAGCGAGAGGAATCCGTGCTGCTCGGTCGAACCGACAGGGATCACTATCCGATCATCATGCTGGAGGTACTCGTCGACGGCCTGCCAGTTCATGTCGTGCAATCGCATGCGTTATTTCCCTTCCAAGGCTTCTCTCGGTGGCAAGGTGGCGATGATGCCGGCGAGTCCGTCACGGCTCCATGTCAGCAGCTCGGTGAGCGCGGCGGCCGCGGCGATTCCGTCGCGCGCCAGGACCGCATCGTGGATCGCCGTGTTGCGGCGCAGCGACTCCCCCAGATAGGTCGGAGAGTGTCGGGCCAGCAGTCCCCAGTAGCGGAGCGACTGACGCCAGGTCGACTCCGCGAAACCGAAGAGGAGGCGATTGGGGCACGCGTCCAGCAATTCGCGATTGTAGGTCTCCAAGGCGGTCACATAGGCCTCGGGAAGGCCCTGCCGCACTGCGCTCTCCATTCGCGCGAAGGCATCGACCAGCCCGTTCAGGGCCGCATCGCTGAGCGAAGCGGCGGCCTGGTTGATGCACTCCGGTTCGATGAGCAGCCGACAAGCGTACAGATCCGCGGCCTGACTCGCGTCGATGTCCGCGACGAAGGCGCCGCGGCGGGGCTCGACGACGATGAGGCCCTGGGCGGCAAGCGCACGCAGAGCCTCACGCACCGGGGATCGACTGATTCCCATCTGATCGGAGAGAGGCACTTCCGCGAGCTTCTGGCCGGGAGCGATCCGACCCGCCAGGATCTCGTTGGTGATCCAATCCTGGGCGGCCACCGCGAGAGACGGGTGCTGCTGCAACGAACCGCCGACCGTGGTCATCTTGCCTGCCTCTCAGAACGTGCTGTCAGTATACAGTACTCAAGATGCGAAGAACATGCATCGGTACGATCCGAAATCGGTGACCAGGAGAGTCGAGGAGACCCATGGACCCAATCGCGAGCGCGACCGTGCGCACGGCCCTCTTCGTGCCGGGCGATCGTCCCGATCGGTTCAGCTCAGCGGCCGCCTCGGGTGCCGACCTCGTGATACTCGATCTCGAGGATGCCGTGTCGACGGCCGCGAAGAGCGTCGCGCGCGACGCCGTCCTCGACTCGATGTCAGCGGGGTTGCGTGCGGCGGTGCGCATCAACGCCCTCGACGCGGGCGGGCGAGCGGACCTCGCCATGCTGACCACGATCACGCGCGACGCAGCCGAGAGCCTGCGTGCGGTGATCCTGCCGAAGGCCGAATCGCCCGAGGACATCGCGGAGATCGCGCACGGACTGCCCGGCGTCGGAATCATCGCCTTGATCGAGAGCGCGGTCGGGATCGCAGCGTGCGAGGCGATCGCTCGATCCCCTCAGGTCGCCCGATTGGCGTTCGGAGCACTCGACTTCGCCACAGATCTGGGTTCATCGAGCCGGACCATCCTCGATTTCGCTCGCTGCCAGATCGTCGTGAGCTCACGGGTCGCCGGTCTCGCGGCACCGCTGGACTCCCCGACACCCGAGTTCCGCCGGAGCGAAGTGGTGCACGCCGGCGCCACGAGCGCCCGCGATCTGGGGTTCGGCGGCCAGCTGTGCATCCATCCGCTCCAGGTGCCCATCGTCGCCTCCGCCTTCCGCCCGACGGACGACGAGATCGCATGGGCGCAGCGCGTCGTGCGCGCTCAGGGCGACAACGGCGCCACGCAGGTCGATGGCGCGATGGTGGATCGTCCGGTCCTCCTCCGCGCGCAGGCGATCCTCGAGCGCGCCGTCGATCCGACGGTCGCCTCCCAGTAGCCGTCGGAGCCCGTGTGCGCTGCGGAGATCACGCCGCCTCTGCGGCATGATCTCCGTTCAGCGTGGCGATGACCTGCTTCTGGTCGCCGCGGACCTCGCCGTAGCGCAGGAACTTCACCCGCTCGACGAGGATCTCGCCCTCTTCCGGCTCGTCCTCGAGCAGACGCATGGCCTCGTCGATGTATTCGGCCAGTGGCACCAGCTCCAGCATCCTCACGCTTATCCCGGCCAGCCGCCACCCCGACCCGCACCGCAGTCACCCCGTCATCCCGTCATCCCGTCCGCACGCGGATAGACTGGAGTCGCCCGCTCGGCCCCCTCCTTGGAGTACGCGTGACCGCAAACACCCTCCCCACCCACGTCCCCGACTCCGTCGAGAACGCCATCGCGACCCCTGAGAAGGAGCAGCCGTACGCGGCGCTCGGCCTCAAGGACGACGAGTACGCCCGCATCAAGGAGATCCTGGGCCGCCGCCCCACCTCGGGCGAGCTGGCGATGTACTCCGTGATGTGGTCGGAGCACTGCTCTTACAAGTCGTCCAAGAACTACCTGCGCCGCTTCGGCCAGAAGGTCTCCGACGAGATGAAGCAGCGCCTCATGGTCGGCATGGGCCAGAACGCCGGCGTCGTCGACGTGGGCGAGGGCTGGGCGGTCACCTTCAAGGCCGAGTCGCATAACCACCCCTCCTTCATCGAGCCCTTCCAGGGTGCGGCGACCGGCATCGGCGGCATCGTCCGCGACATCATCTCGATGGGCGCCCGCCCCGTCGCGGTCATGGATGCCCTGCGCTTCGGTGCGATCGACCACCCCGACACCCCGCGCGTCGTGCACGGCGTGACCGCCGGCATCAGCTTCTACGGCAACTGCCTCGGCCTGCCGAACATCGGCGGCGAGACGGTCTTCGACGCCGTCTACCAGGCCAACCCGCTCGTCAACGCGCTCGCGGTCGGCGTGCTCCGCCACGAGGACCTCAAGCTCGCCAACGCCACGGGCGTCGGCAACCTGGTCGTGCTGTTCGGCGCCCGCACCGGCGGCGACGGCATCGGCGGCGCCAGCATCCTGGCATCCGACTCCTTCGACGACGGCGGACCCACCAAGCGTCCGGCCGTGCAGGTCGGCGACCCGTTCGCCGAGAAGGTGCTCATCGAGTGCTGCCTCGAGCTGTACAAGGGCGAGCTGGTCGAGGCCATCCAGGACCTCGGCGCCGCCGGCATCTCGTGCGCCACCAGCGAGCTGGCCGCCAACGGCAACTCCGGCATGCGCGTCTCGCTCGACAACGTGCTGCTGCGCGACCCCACCCTGACCGCTGAGGAGATCCTCATGTCGGAGTCGCAGGAGCGGATGATGGCGATCGTCGCCCCCGAGAAGCTCGACGCCTTCATGGCCGTCGTGCACAAGTGGGAGGTCGAGACCAGCGTGCTCGGCGAGGTCACCGGCGACGGACGACTCGTCATCGACTGGCAGGGCGAGCGCATCGTCGACGTCGACCCGTCCACCGTCGCGGTCGACGGCCCGGTCTACGACCGCCCGGTCGCCTACCCGACGTGGATCGACGCGCTGCAGGCGGATGCCGCGGAGCTGCTGCCCCGTTCGGATGACGCCGCGACCCTGCGCGAGCAGTTCTTCAAGATCCTCGGCTCGCCGAACCTGGCCGACACCAGCTGGATCACCAACCAGTACGACTACTACGTCGGCGGCAACACCGCCCTCGCCTTCCCCGACGACGCCGGCATGATGCGCGTCGACGAGGAGTCCGGCCTGGGTTTCGCGATCGCCACCGACGCCAACGGCCGCTACTGCCAGCTCGACCCCTACGCGGGCGCGCAGCTGGCCCTCGCCGAGGCGTACCGCAACGTCGCCGTCACCGGCGCGAACCCCACCGCCATCACCGACTGCCTGAACTTCGGCTCCCCCGAGAACCCCGAGGTCATGTGGCAGTTCGGGCAGACCGTCGACGGCCTGGCCGACGGATGCTACGAGCTGGGCACCCCCGTGACCGGCGGCAACGTCTCGTTCTACAACCAGACCGGCGACGTGCCGATCCACCCCACCCCGCTCGTGGGCGTGATGGGCATCATCGAGGCCGTCTCCCGCCGCATCCCGTCGGGCTGGCAGGACGAGGGGCAGAACATCTACCTCCTCGGCACCACCTCGACCGAGCTGTCCGGCTCCGCCTGGGCCGACGTCGTGCACGACCACCTCGGCGGTCTCCCGCCGAAGGTCGACTTGGCGCGCGAGAAGGATCTCGCAGGTCTCATCTCCGCCGCTCGTGACGAGTGGCTGATCTCCTCCGCGCACGACCTCTCCGAGGGCGGCCTGGGCCAGGCCCTCGCCGAGGGCGTCATGCGCTTCGGCCTGGGCGCCCGCGTCTGGCTCACCGAACTCATGGAGCGCGACGGGGTGGATGCCGCATCCGCCCTGTTCTCCGAGTCGACCGGCCGCGTGATCGTGACCGTGCCGCGCGAGGACGACGTGAAGTTCCGCGGGCTGTGCGAGGGTCGCGGTTACCCCGTGCTGCGCATCGGCGTGACCGACTCCGAGCCGACCCTCGAGGTGCAGGACGTGTTCACCGCGACCGTCGCCGAGCTGCGCGAGGCCTCGAAGGCGACCCTGCCTGCGGTCTTCGGTCCGACCGTCACCGAGCCGGCGGCGGTGTGACGGGCACGATGAACCGCACCGACGAGGACTACGGCGATCTCGGCGAGCGCCGCAACCGCCGCATCCGCCTGGTCGCCTGGGTGACCATCATCGCGCTCATCGTCGGCGGTGGCGGGGCGACCGCGGTCACGCTGCTGTTCGGCTGAGGCTGCGATGACCCGACGCAAGCGACCGTACAAGAGCACGGCGATCGTGCTGTGGGCGCTCGGCGTGATGCTGACACTGCCCGCGCTGCTGCCATTGGCGTCAGGCACCCCGGGCGCGCAGGCCTTCGCACCGATCGGCATCTCGATCGGCGTGCTCGTGCTCATCGCCGGGACGCTGCTGTTCTTCACCGGCCCGAAGGTGCCGCTGGAGGACCCGCGCAACCGCCCCGTCGACGACGAGTAGGCGGGACGTCCATCCGCTCACCCGAACCCGACCTTCGCGGGGCCCGAATGGTCGCCTCAACTCTCAGGAAGCGACCACTTGGGACCCGCGAAACGCAGTACCAGAGCCGCGCTCAGCCGACCTCGGACTTGCGTCCGCCGGCCTCGAGCGAGTCGCCCGCCGGCAGCTCCTTGTGACCGCCGAACTGCAGGCGCATGGCGGAGAGCACCTGGTTGGCGAACTGGTCCTCGTCACGCGAGGCGAAGCGCTCGAACAGGGATGCCGCGAGCACCGGCACGGGCACGCCCACGTCGACCGCGGCCTTGACCGTCCAGCGGCCCTCACCCGAGTCGGAGACGCGGCCGGCGAGCCCGTCGAGCGAGGGGTTCTCGTTCAGCGCGGTCGCGGTCAGGTCCAGCAGCCAGGACGAGATCACCGAACCGCGGCGCCACAGCTCGGTGACCTTCGCGGTGTCGATCGGGAACTGGTAGTACTCCGGCTCCTCCAGCGGGGCGATCTCGGCCGAGTGCTCGGCCTCGCGCACACCGGCATCCGCGTTCTTCAGGATGTTCAGGCCCTCGGCGATCGACGCCATGATGCCGTACTCGATGCCGTTGTGCACCATCTTCACGAAGTGACCGGCACCCGACGGGCCGCAGTGCAGGTAGCCCTGCTCCTCCGGGGTGAGCTCGCCGGTGCGGCCCGGGGTGCGCTCGATCTCGCCGACGCCCGGCGCGATGGTCTTCAGCAGCGGCTCGATGTGGTTCACCGCGGCATCCGACCCGCCGACCATCAGGCAGTATCCGCGCTCCAGGCCGAACACGCCGCCGCTGGTGCCGGCGTCGACGTACTCGATGCCCTTCTCGCGCAGCGCCTTGGCGCGACGCACGTCGTCGCGGTAGTTCGAGTTGCCGCCGTCGATCAGGATGTCGCCGGGTTCGAGCACCTCGGCGATCTGGTCGACGACCTTTCCGGTCAGCGAAGCGGGAACCATCATCCACACGACGCGCGGGGTCTGCAGCTTGGCTGCGAAGTCCTTCAGATCGGATGCCCCGGTCGCACCCTCCGCGGCGAGCGCCGCCACGGCATCCTGATTCACGTCGTATGCCACGCATTCGTGGCCGTCCTTCATCAGTCGGCGCACGATGTTCGCGCCCATCCGGCCGAGTCCGATCATTCCCAACTGCATGTCTTCTCCTCGCGTCGTTCCAGCCTTCCCATCATCCTCCCTGCGGCGCGCGTTGGGGAGGAGAACGCACAGAGAGGACGGGGATCAGCCCTGCGCGTTCGCTCCGGCGATCAGCTGCTCGATCTGCTCGCGGGTCACCGGGATGCCGGGGAATCCGACGATCCGCCCGATCGGGAACGACGCCATCATCTTCTCCATGCCGTCGCCCTCCATCATCGAGGCGCCCGCGGCGTCCTGCGGCTCGCTGAGCCCCGCCAGCGCCTGCTGCACGATGGGACCGGCGAACGGGTGCGCCATCACCTCGCCGATCGAGGAGTTCATGTCCAGCGGCAGGCGCACCGTGTCACCCTCGAGAACGGCCGTCGCCGAGGAGCGGATGTCTCGGCGACGAGTCGCCGGATGCCGTGCGCACCGGCACGTCACAGCCGAACTCCTCGCGCAGGAGCGGACCGAGGCGCTCCAGACGGCGTCCGCGCGACCACGCCATCCGCGCCTCGTCGTGCCATCCGGCCTCCCGTGCCACCCCTCACGCTACTGTGAGTCGATGAGCCGGATCAGTCGCGAGGCGCTCGTCTCACGGAGAGCGGATGCCGTCGCGCGCGCCGCCTCCGCGGCATCCGCCCTGGCCGAGTTGGTGCACGACCGTCAGGGCTCGAACGACGACGACGAGCACGACCCGGAGGGCGTGACCCTGTCGTCGGAGTGGTCGCGGCTGACCGCGCTCTCGGAGGCCGCCGACCAGGAGGTGCGGCAGTTCGACGAGGCGCTGCAGCGCTGGGATGCCGGAACGTACGGCATCTGCGCGTCCTGCGGCAGGCCGATCCCGGAAGGACGCCTGGAAGCCAGGCCCTCGGCGGAGCTGTGCGTGCCGTGCGCGGAGAAGGCCGGGGCCTGAGGCGGCACTGTGCGGGCCTACGGCCCGGGGCAGGTACAGATCGGGGGCCGACACGCCAGATCGCGGACGATTTCGCGGGAAACGTCCGAAATGTGGCGTGTCGGCCCCCGGAGTGCGACGGGCCGGACAGGCCACCGGGCGAGACCGGGTCAGGGCCGCGGGATGCGGAACGTGTCGTAGGGCACCCGGCGCACGAGGTCGTCAGCGATCTCGGCGGCGTCCTCCTCAGTGATCCGGTGCGTGACGACCAGGGATGCCAGATACGAGGCATCCACGCGGCGGGCCATGTCGTGCCGGGCGGGGATGGAGCAGAACGCGCGGGTGTCGTTCGCGAACCCCCGGATCCGGCACGCGCTGGCGCAGATCGCCCTGGACGGCGAGATCAAGCTGCGGCATCGCGTGGTCCCCGTGCTCGCGCATGCCGTGCGCACCGGCGGGAGCGCGTCGGCACCGGCATCCGCCATCGCCGCGTGGATGCGGTGGAGCGGAGCATCCGGGCATCCGCTCGACACCCTTCTCACCGGGCACGATGCCGATGTCGCCGCCGCGATGCGTGCGGCGATCGAGCACGAGATCCGTAGGCTGGGGGAGATGTCCGCCGGCGCGGTTCCGCGCGCCGGCGCAGTGAGGAGCTGACGATGGCCGACGACGAGACCGTCGACGCCGCGACGGGCGCGCCCGCGGGCGAGCACGTGCGCCCCGGGGAGAGCGCGACGATCTACGACGTCGCCCGCCTCGCCGGCGTGAACCCCTCCACCGTCTCTCGCGCGCTGAACCGTCCGGGGCGCGTCAGCGCCGCCACCGAGCGCCGTATTCGCGCCGCCGCCGAAACCCTGCACTACCAGGTGAATCCGATGGCGCGCGCGCTGCCGACCGGGCGCACCTCGATCATCGGCCTGGTGGTCTCCGACATCACGAACCCGGTGTTCTTCGACGTGGTCCGCGGCGCCGAGACCGCCGCCACCCGCGCCGGATACACCCTGGTGCTCACCGAGTCCGAGGAGTCGGACGAGCGCGAGTACGAGCGCGCCGAGCGGATGCTGCGCATGGTCGACGGCCTGCTGCTGGCCACGCCGCGCATGCCCGACGAGCACATCCGCGCCCTCGCCGGGCAGAAGCACGTCGCCGTGGTCAACCGCCAGGTGGAGGATGTCCTCTCGGTCGTCCCCGACGCCCAGCACGGCATCGCCGAGGCCGTGCGTCACCTGCGCGGTCTGGGCCACTCGCGGATCGCGTACCTGCCGGGACCCGCCCTGTCATGGATGGCGCGGCGACGCGGGGAGCTGCTCGCCCAGCGCTGCGAGTGGGCGCACATCGACCTCATCGCACTCGACCCCGTGGCCCCGACCGTCGCCGGCGGCCGCAGCGCCGCACGCGCCGCACGCGACAGCGGTGCGACGGCCGTGGTCGCCTACAACGACCTGATCGCGATCGGCCTGATGCAGGAGCTGGTCGAGACCGGCATCCGCATTCCCGCCGACCTCAGCGTGATCGGCTTCGACGACATCTTCGGCGCGGACTTCACCTCGCCCTCGCTCACCACGGTGAAGTCGCCGCTGCGCGAGGCGGGCGACCACGCCCTGTCGGCCCTGCTGGCGCGAGTTGCGGGCGACGCCGCCCCGTATGTGGGCTTCGACCTCGAGACGACCCTGGTCGTCCGCGGCTCCACGGGCCCCGCCGCCTGACGCGCGCCCGCTCGGCCCCCTACGCGGCTTCATTTTGCCGCGCCACCCCAGCTCGCCGAGCCACCAAGGTACCTCCGAGCCACCACGCGAATGACGCGAATCTGCGTGGGCCGACCTCGGCTGCCGCGAGCGGGCTGCGACGCGGCGCCGCCATGCTCTGACGGCGCAGCTGGACGTCACCGTGGTTGAGCCGCCGGCAGCCGATTCGGAGCTGTGGGAGCTGGCGAACATCGAGCTGACGCCGCACGTCGCGGGCTCGATGTGCGACGACCGCGGCGCGATGGGAAGGCTGGTCGCGGACGAGCTCGGACGACTCGCGCAGGGCCTGCCGCTGCAGCACCGGGTGGGGCGCGATCAGCTGGCTCGCATGGCGTAGCGTTGGCAACCGATTGCCTTGATGTGGTGATCCATGGTTTCATGTCGATGCCAGCACCGACGCGCGCAGCAGCGTGCCCTCAGCATCCGGAGAATCCATGACCATCGGGGGCGTGCCCGGCGGGGCCCGCAGCCCGGATGCGCCAGGATGGAAGCACCATCCCGACAGGAGCATCCGCGTGACCACTGACCTGACCCGCCTGCGCACCCTGCTCGACGAGGGCACGCCCGTGAACTGGGTGTGCACCGGCGACTCCATCACGCACGGACTCATCCACACCCAGGGTGCGCGCAACTACGTCGACCACCTGCACGAGCTGATCCGCGGCGACATGTCCCGCGTTCAGGACGTCATCATCGACACCGCCATCAGCGGCTGGCGCATCGTGCAGCTGCTCGAGGACTTCGACCGGCGCGTGGCCGCCTGGCATCCGCACGTCGTCACGCTCATGATCGGCACGAACGACTGCTCCACCGCGGGCGTCTTCCCGGTGATCGAGCCGGCCGAGTTCGCAGCATCCGTCACCGAGTTCGTCGCACGGGTGCGCGCCCTCGGCGCCATCCCCGTGCTGCAGACCCAGCCTGCGATCGACGTGCGCAACGCCCCGGAGCGGGCGCGGATCGCCGAATTCGCCCAGGCCATCAGGGATGTCGCGGCCGCGCAGGACGTGATCCTCATCGATCAGTTCGCGCGCTTCGCCGAGCTCGGCCAGGAGCGTCCCGGCGGCATCCCGTGGGGGATGATGAACGATCCCTTCCACCCGAACGCCGCCGGGCACGCCGCGCTGGCCCTCGGCGTCGCCGAGGCGCTCGGGCTGGGCGCCGGCAGCGAGTCGCGGGTGCTCACGCATCTGCGTGATCGGATGCTGATCGCCCGCTGACGTCGCGTCAGGCGAGGGTGAGGAACAGCTTCTCGAGCTCCTGCATGCTCGGGGCGCCCTCCTCGGCATCCTCGCCATCGGTCACGCAGTGGCGCAGCGCGGTGCTGATCACCGCGAAGCCGGCGCGGTCGATGGCCTTGCCGACCGCCGCCAGCTGGATGACCACCTCGCGGCAGTCGGCCTCGGTCTCCATCGCGTCGATCACGGCGGTCAGCTGGCCGCGCGCCCGCTTGAGGCGGTTCACCACCTTGCGGATCTCGTCGTCTCGTGCAGTGCTCATGCGTTCTCCTTCACGCTCGGGCGGGACGCCGCGAGCATCCGCATCCCGGCGGACCAGGTGAGGTACCCACCGTCGAGGTTGCGCGCCGACCGGCCGTGCTGGCGCAGCAGGCGCACGGCGGTGTGGCCGCGCTGTCCGACCTGGCAGTGCACGATCAGCTCGCCTGCGGGCAGGTGGCCGAGGTGCGCGCGCAGATCGTCGACCGGGATGTTCAGCGCCCCGTCGATGGCGCCCGCCGCGTGCTCGGCGGCGGTGCGCACGTCGATCACGGTGGCTCCGGCCGCGACGGCATCGTCGACCTCGTGCCACTGGATGCTGTCGGTCAGTCCGGTCGCGGCGTTGTCAGCGATGTAGCCGAGCATGTTCACCGGGTCCTTGGCCGAGCCGAACTGCGGCGCGTAGGCGAGCTCGAGCCTGCTCAGCTGCGAGGCGGTGAGCCCCGCGTGCATGGCCGTGGCGATCACGTCGATGCGCTTGTCCGCCCCGCGCCGGCCGATCACCTGGGCGCCGAGGATCAGGTCGGTCGCGGGGTCGACGAGCAGCTTCATGGTCAGGCGCTCCGCGCCCGGGTAGTAGCCGGCGTGGTCCGAGGGATGCGCATGGATCACGCGGTGCGGGCGGCCGGCATCCTTCAGCCGCTTCTCGCTCCAGCCGGTCATCGCGACGGTCAGCCCGAAGACGCCGACGACAGCCGTGCCGAGGGCGGGCACCGCGTCCGCGGGAGCAGCCTCGAGCAGTCCCTCGGCGGCGGCGATCGTGTCGGCCGCGGTGCGGCCGTGCCGGTTGGCGAGTCCTGCCATGGTGACGAGGGTCGGCTCGGCGGAGAGCGCGTCGACCTTCTCGACGCCGTCGCCGACGGCGAGGATCCGCGGATCATCGGTGCGCTGCAGCGCGTCCACGGCGATGCCGCCCGTGGGACCGACGGCGAGACCGGCGTCGACCGCGAGGGATGCCGCGGGACGGACGCCCCTGGCGTCGATGACGATGTCGGCGGGGACGACCGTGCCGTCGTCGAGGTGCACGCCCTCGGCGTCCAGCAGCTCGACGGAGCTGTGCGTGCGCAGATCCACGCCGTGGGCGGTCAGCTCGTCCATGACGAGCGACGCCATCTCCGGGTCGAGGGAACTGAGCGGATGCCCGCCGTGCTGCACGAGCGTGACGGCGAGACCGCGGTGCACGAGGTTCTCGACGGCTTCGAGCCCGATGAACCCGCCGCCCGCGACGACGGCGCGGCCTGCTTCCAGCAGGTCGGCCAGCGCCAGCGTGATGCGGTCGACGTCGTCGATCGTGCGCAGGGTGGACACGACCGGGCCGCCTTCGGCCGATGCGAGTTCGTCCCGTGGCACGGCGCCAGTGGCGAGCACCACGTGGTCGTAGTGCTCGTCCGTCACGTCTCCGGTCGACAGGTCGCGGATGCTGACGGTCCTGGCATCCCGGTCGATCGCGACCGCGCGGTGGCCGGTGCGCACGTCGAGCGCGAAGCGCGAGCGCAGCGACTCGGGCGTCTGCAGGAGCAGGGCGTCGCGGTCGGCGATCACACCACCCACGTAGTAGGGCAGGCCGCAGTTGGCGAAGCTGACGTGGTCGCCCTGCTCGATCACGATGATCTCGGCCGTCTCGTCGAGCCGGCGCAGGCGCGTCGCGGCGGACATGCCGCCGGCGACGCCCCCGATGATGATCACGCGCATGCGCTCAGGACCTCCCGAACAGCTTCGCCAGGAAGCCGGTGCGCGGCTCGTCCTCGTGGCCGCGGCAGCGCTGCGCTGCCGGCACTCCGGCCATGACGCTGTCCACGTGCTGGCCGCATCCGGCCCAGGTGGTCTTGCCGCAGGTGCGGCAGGTGACGGCTCGACACATCGCTTCGGGTCCTCTCGGTCGGTCGGATCACACCCTATCAGATACCCCTGGGGGTATTTTGAGCACGGCCGATCGCCCCCGTCCGCGCCCGCCCAGCGCGCCCGGCGCGGGTCAGGCTCCCGGCCGGCCGGCACTCATGGTCACTCGGCGAGCGCGGCGCCCGCGGGGCGGGCCGTGGTGCCGGCGTCGGCAGCCACCGCGCGCCGCAGCGCGATGAAGAACACGATCAGGCCGGCGGTGATCAGGATGTGCCCGAGGCCCGCGATCCCGGCGATCATCGCGCTGGACTCCTGACCGAGCACCGTGAGGATGCCGTGCCAGGTCATCATGCCCGCGGTCAGGATCACTCCGGCGTTGTACAGCCAGAGGAACCAGGCGAACAGCCGCGGGCTGCGCGAGATCGCGAACACCTTCTCGATGACGAGCACGATCAGCAGCACGATGAAGCCGAGCGTCAGCAGGTGCGTGTGCACGACGCTGAGCTGGGTGAAGGTCGCGTCGGTGAAGTCGTTGGCCTTGGTGAACTCGCGGTAGAACAGGCCGGATGCGACCCCGGCGAGCATGTACGCGAACGCGGCGTTGACGAGTCTCTTCATGATGGGTCCTCCAGGATGGGTCAGATCAGCCCGGCTTCGCGGGCGACGTGGATCGCACGCGACCGGCTGTCGACGTCGAGCTTGGTGAAGATGTGGGCGAGGTGGCTCTTGACGGTCGCCTCGGTGACGAACAGGGTGCGGGCGATCTCGCGGTTGGCGGCGCCCGTGGCGAGCAGCCGCAGCACCTCGGTCTCGCGGTCGGTGAGCCGCGGCAGCGGGCTGCGCAGGCCTTCCAGCAGCCGCGCGGCCAGGTCCGGCGCGAGCACCATTCCGCCTGCGGCGGCCCGGCGGATGCCGTCCAGGATCAGTTCCGGCGCCACCTCCTTCAGCAGGTAGCCGGCGGCGCCCGCCTCGATGGCGCCGCGGATCTCGGCGTCCCGGTCGAAGGTGGTGAGGATGAGCACGGCGGGTGCGGGATCGAGCGCGCGCAGCGCGACGGTGGTCCGGATGCCGTCGATGCCGGCGCCCAGTCGCAGGTCGCAGAGCACGACGTCCGGATGCAGGTGGGCCGCCAGTGCGAGCGCCTCCTCGCCGGTCGCCGCTTCTCCGATCACCTGCACGTCGTCGGTGTCGAGCACGGCGCGCAGTCCGCTGCGGACGACCGGATGGTCGTCGACGAGCAGCACGGTGAAGGTCATCGCTTCTCCTCCTCGGTGGTCGGGGATGCGGAATCGGATGCCGGCGGTGCCGGCTCCGGCCGGATCGGCAGCTGCACCGAGATCGCCGTCCCCTCGCCCGGGGCGCTCTCGATGTCGAGTCCGCCGCCGAGCTCGCGGAGCCGCGCCCGCATGAACCGCAGACCGTAGCTGGACGAACCGCTCCCGGCATCCGCCTCCCACGCGGCCAGGTCGAAACCCGCCCCGTCGTCGATGATGTCCAGCCGCACGGAGCGCGCGTCATCGATCAGGCTCATCACCACCCGGTTCGCTGCGGCGTGCAGGCGCACGTTGGCCAGCGCCGACTGCGCGGTGCGCAGCAGCGCCACCTCCACCTCGGTGGGCAGCACGGGCAGCGACTCGTCGACGTGCAGCTCGGCCTTCAGGCCGGCCTCATCGTGCGCGCGGTCCAGCATGCGGCGCAGGGCCGCCGCCAGCACGCCGTCCTCCAGCTCGGCGGGAGCGAGCGCGGCGACGATCCTGCGCACGTCGGCCAGGCTGTCGCCCGCGAGCGCCTCGACCTGCGACAGGGCGCGCGCGGCATCGGCATCCGCCGTCCTGTCGGCACCCGCGTGCGCGAGCAGCCGGATCGAGGAGAGGGCTTGAGCGACCGTGTCGTGGATGTCGCGGGAGATGC
Source organism: Microbacterium sp. 69-10 (assembly GCF_001897945.1). GTDB lineage: Bacteria > Actinomycetota > Actinomycetes > Actinomycetales > Microbacteriaceae > Microbacterium. Next base: position 140,741 of record NZ_MKRT01000016.1, on the reverse strand, counting down.
GGGTGCGCTCGGCGACCGCGCCGGATTCCCGCTGCGCGAGCGCGAGCTCGTCCTGCAGGTCGGCCATCTCGTGCTGCGCGCGGGTGAGCGAATCGACCAGCCGCTCGCGCTCCGTCGCGTCGCGCAGCAGCTGCAGATACCCGCGCGAGACGCCGTACGCGAAGACGCCGCCGATCAGCGGCCCGAACACGTTCGCGTAGCTGGTGACGCCGTGATGCACGATCGGCGCGACGATCACCACTGCGAGCACCAGCGCCGAGAACAGCAGCCCCCAAGGCACCGGGAGCAGATGACCGGCGAGCAGCCACAGCAGGAACGCCACCCAGATGAACTCCGGCGAGACGGCCACAGCCGCCAGCCAGATGACGGCGAATCCGATCAGCCACCCCACCGCGAGACGGCGCGAGCGCAACGGCAGCACGCTGCCCGTGGCATGCGCGACGAGGATCGCGAGCCCGGCGACCACCGCGACGGGCACGGGCGTGCCGTCGCCGATCGCGCGGACCACGCCGATCACGGTGAGGACCGCGGCCATGACGTGCTGGCCGATCTCCATCGCCCGCACGACCGGGCTCGTGTGCGCGGGACGCTCGACCTGACCGCGTCCCGTCCGCTCAGCGCGCGCCAGCGGCGCTTTCACGACGTTCATGTGTCGATTCTCCCTGCGCGTCGGGCAGATCACCCGGTTCGTGCGTGGCGAGTGCGCCCGCGGCGGATGCCGCGCGCACCGGCGCGCCGTCCTTGCCGGGAGCCTTCGGCGGCCGCCCCGGCCACCAGATCCGATCGCCCACGAGCGCGAAGATCGCCGGCACGATCACGGTGCGCACCACGAGGGTGTCGACGATCACGCCGACCCCGACGATCAGGCCCAGCTGCCCGAGCGTGACCAGGGGCAGCACCCCGAGCGCCGCGAACACCGCCGCGAGCACGATGCCCGCGCTGGTGATCACGCCGCCGGTGTGCGCGATCGCCTCGACCATCCCCGCCCGCGTGCCACGGGCGGCCGCCTCGCTGCGGGCACGATGCACCAGGAAGATCGTGTAGTCGATGCCGAGCGCCACCAGGAACAGGAAGGACAGCAGCGGCACCTGCAGGTCGAGGGCGTGCTGGCCGAACAGCATCCGGCTCAGCCATGCCCCGGCGCCGATCGCGGCGAGCGCGCTGGCGAGGTTCACGATCAGCAGCAGCACCGGCGCGACGAGCGAGCGCAGCAGCACGATCAGCACCAGCAGGCTCACACCCAGCACGAGCGGTGCGACGAGCAGCAGGTCGCGCTGATTCCCCGCTCTGGCATCCAGATCGGTGGCGACGGCGCCGCCGACCACGGCGTCCGCCTCCGGGACGGCGTGCACGGCGTCGCGCAGCGCGGTGATCTGATCCAGGCTCCGCGGCGTGCTGGGCGCGTACTCGCTGGTCACCATGATCTGGGTGAGCTCGCCGTCGTCGGTCCGCCCGATCGGGCTCACCCGGACCACGCCCTCGACGCCCTCGGCCGCGGCGACGACGGCGTCGGATGCCGCACTGTCTGCGACGATGAGGATCGGCTGCGCCTCCCCGGGCGGGAAGTGCGCGGAGAGCGTCTCGAGGCCCGCGGCCGACTCGGACTGCACGCGGAACTTCTCCAGCTGGTCGAGCCCGACCGAGGTGCCGAGCACCCCCGCCGCCATCACCGCGAGCAGTGCCGCTCCGGCCAGCAGGCTCGCGAGCGGACGACGCACCACGCCGGAGGCCACCCGCCGCCAGGCACGGCCCTGCCGCGGCGCCTCACCCGGGGACGCCTCGCCCGGACGGGGGACGAACGGCCAGAACACCTTCCGGCCGCACACCGCCAGCAGCGGCGGCAGCAGGAACAGCACGGAGAACAGCGCGATCAGCAGGCCGATCGCCGACGAGACGCCCAGGCCGTGCGTGCCGGGGATCACGGCCAGCACCAGGGTGAGCAGCGCCAGCACCACGGTGACGTTCGAGGCGACGATCGCCGGCGCCGTGCTGCGCCAGGCGTCGCTGAGCGCGGCACGGTGGTCCTCCGTCTGCTGCAGCTCCTCGCGGTAGCGCGAGATCAGCAGCAGGGCGTAGTTCGTGCCGGCGCCGAAGACCAGCACGCTGATGATCCCGGCGTCGAACTGCAGGTTCCACAGCGATCCGGCGGCGGCGGTGAGACGCCCGGCCAGACCGTCGGCGAGCGCGACCACCACGAGCGGGATCAGCCACAGCACGGGTGAGCGGTAGGTGACGATCAGCAGCAGCGCGACGATCAGGATCGTCACCAGCAGCAGCGTGAAGTCGGCGCCCTCGAACGACGAGGCGACGTCGGCGCCGAACGCGGGACCGCCGGTCACCTGCAGCGTGACGCCGTCCGGCGCGGGGCCCGCGATGTCCGCGCGCAGCGCCGTGATCACCTCGGCGGTGCCGGCATTGGTCTCGCCGACCCTGATCGGGGTGATCAGCACGGCGGCCTCGCCGTCCTCGCTGATCAGAGGGCCGGTGGAATCGGCGTCCGCACTCTCGTCGAGAACGGGCAGCAGGTCCTTCAGCTCGCCGACCTGCGCGTCGGTGAGCTTCGCCCCGTCGTCGCGGGATGCGACCACGAGCACCGACTGCCGGTCGGCGTCGGGGAACTTCGCGAGCAGCTCGCTCACGCGGGCGGACTCGGATGCCGCCGGCGCCTGCGCGTTGCCCGCGGGCGCCTTCGCGGAGCCGAACGCCCCGAACAGCAGGACCATCACCAGCAGGACGAGTCCCAGCGACACCCATGCGCCGCGGCGCGAGGTGAGTCGGTCGGAGAGCGGATACCGAGAGCGGAGTTCTGCCATGACATCGAGTCCACCAGCGGCGGCTTCCGCGCACATCGCGAACGGGAGTGAACCCGGTGTCAATCGAAAGGATGAGAAGCCGGGGACGTGCATGACATCCGTCACAGCGGATCCAAGGCGACGAGATTAGGCTGGCGACATCATGGACCCTACGTTCTGGACCGGCTTCTGGCACGCCGTCGGCAGCTACTGGTGGCTGATCTTCCCCATCATGGGCGTCGCCGGCGGGATCGGCCGTCGCTGGCAGATCGCTTCCCGCGAGCGCCACGAGCGCCGCCTGGAGACCCTGCGTCTGAAGAGCGAGCTCAAGACCGCGGAGCTGCAGGCCCGCGCGCTCACCGGTCCCGTGCGCACGAAGCGCGGCGCGCAGCCGGCGCCGGAGGCGGCATCCGTCCCTCCGAACGAGCTCCTGGAGCGCCTGTTCAAGGAGCACGACGAGATCACGGCGCGCTGGCTGGATTACGAGCTCGACGTCGCCAAGCTCATCGCCTTCCCCGCCATGAGCGACGGCCGCCAGCCACTGACCGCCGCGTTCCTGCGCGCCAAGAAGACCGCCGACGCCCTGCGTCCGGCATCCGCCGATGCGAAGGTGAGCGAGCAGCGCGTCACCGAGTACCTCGACGCCGTCGGCAACTACGCCGTGGCCTTCGAGGTCGCCGAGCGCGACGCCCGCCGCCTGCGCGATTCGACCTTCAGCGAGGACGAGCGCAAGCGCCTCGATCGCGCGCAGCACATGCTGAAGGTCGCCCTCGACGAGTCGGCGACCCAGGCCGAGCGCCAGGTCGCCTACAAGCGCGTGCGCGACGAGCTCGAGGGCCTCATCCTGCTCTCCGACGAGGCCGTGCAGGTGCTGGAGACCAAGGTCGCCGGCGAACTGCCGCGGGGAACGCAGGCCTGACACAACCCGTCATTGACATACGACTCTGACACCTGAAACAATCTTCTTACAGGCAGTCGAGAGGAGGCGGATCGGACGTGCAGGAACCCACCACGGGGGCGGAACTCACCAGCAGACTCGCCGCCATCGCGAGCCACCAGCGGATGCGCATCATCGCACTTCTGGCGGAGGAGCGACTGCATGTGAGCGAGCTGGCCCGCCGGATCGGCATGTCCCGCCCGTTGCTGTACATGCACCTCACCAAGCTCGAGGAGGCCGGATTCGTAGCCGGCCGGCTCGAACTGAGCGAGGAGGGCAAGGCGCACAAGTACTTCGAGTTGCTGCCCTTCGAGCTCGTCATCAGCACCGAGACCATCGTCGACGCGATAGCGGCCGACCCCACTGACGGAGAAGAGTAGATGGAATACATTCCCTGGTTCGTCTGGATCGTGATCGCCGCGATCATCGCAGGCACCATCGTCACCGTGTCCACCAGCCGCGGCACCGGCAGGAACGAGCTCGCCCAGGCACTCAAGCAGAACGCCGAGGCAAACGAGAAGTTGGTCGCCCGGCTCGACGGCATGGACCTGCGCCTCACCTCGGTCGAGAAGACGCTCAACGAGATCCCCGAGTAGTCCTGGGCCCCGCGACGTAGGCTCGGCCGTATGGATGACACTCCGCGGATCGGGATCGTCGGCGCCGGCGGCATCGCCCCGCCGCACATCGAGGGATGGCTCGCGCTCGGCGCCGAGGTCGACATCCTGGGCCGCACCGGCGCTGACGCCCCCGCCGAGCGCTACGGTCTCCGCGTCGTCGACACCCTCGATGAGCTGATCGACGCCTGCGGGATCATCGACATCGTCAGCCCCACCGCGACGCACCTCGACATCGCGAAGGCCGCATTCGCCCGCGGCAGGCACGTCGTGTGCGAGAAGCCGCTGGCCGTCACCGTCGTCGACGCACAGGCCATCTCGGATGCCGCGGACGAGGCGGGCGTTCGCGTGTTCCCCGCGCACGTGGTGCGCTACTTCTCCGGATACGAGCAGGTTCACGAGGAGGTCGGCGAGGTCGGCACCCTGCTGGAGCTGACGTTCCGCCGGACGGTCGCGGCCCCGGCATCCGCCTGGTTCTACTCGCAGGATGCCGGAGGCGGCCTCATCCGCGACCTCATGATCCACGACCTGGATCAGGCGCTGTGGCTCGCGGGTCCCGTGGTCGAGGTGTCCGCGACGCAGGATCCGCCGGCGATCGACGGAGTCGTGCAGCCACCGGTGTCGGCGCACGTCGCACTCACCCACGCGAACGGCGCCATCAGCCACGTTCGCGCGGACTGGTTCGGGCCGGACACCCGGTTCCGTTCGAGCGCGTCCGTGGTCGGATCGGCCGGCGAGCTGTCGGTGGACACCGACGAGCTGTCCGGCGCACGGGAGGGGTACCTGCCACCGGCATCCGCCGTGGATCCGTACCGGGCGCAGCTCGCCGACTTCCTCGACGCCATCCGCACCGGTCGCGACGCACGCGTCACGCCCGCCGACGGCGTCGCCGCCGTCGCACTGGTGGAGGCCGCGTACGCGTCGCTCGCGACCGGGCATCCGGTGCTCATCTGACTTCGAATCGCTCAGCGATTCGGCGCAGGACCAGTTGACTCCCGCACAAGAAGAACGGTATGCAACCGCTGGTGATGGTCTCGGGCCGAGCCGGCACCGGCGATCGACTCGACAAGATACGCCGCCGCGAGACGGCCCTCCGCGAGCTGCTCGGCGGGTACGAGTTCTGGGTGCGCAACGGCTACGCGACCGAGACCGCCGACGGGACGGTGACGCGCCCGGCGCCGGATCCGCTGGTCACGGCCGAGGCCCCCTGAGCGACCGAGCGCGCCGCACCGGCGAGAGCGGCCACCCGCGCCGTCGCGTGACCGCGGCGCCAGCACAGCACCCAGCGCACCGGCGGGGAGCCCACCTCGAACGGCACCATCACCAGGCTCGGCCGCGCGAAGTAGTCCGCGGCGTGAGTGGCGAGCGGCACGACGCCCTCGCCGGCCGCGATCAGCGTCAGCAGGTCGAGGAACGTCGGCGCCGTGCGGTCGGGCTCGGGCCGGTACGGCGCGGCTCGGCGCCCGGCCCGGAACACGGTCTCGCCGGCCAGATCCCCGACCGACACCGTCGAGCGCGCGGCCAGCGGATGCTTCCGCCCCACCGCCAGCACCATCGGCTCGGAGTGCACCAGCGGCCCCTCCTGGAAGCCCTCCTCGTCGACAGGCCCGTTCGTGACCGTGACGTCGACCTCGCCGGCACGCAGCAGGTCGAGCGGATCGGAGAAGCCTGCCTCACGGAACATCAGCTCCACCTCGGGGTTCTCCGCCCGGAACCGATCGAACACCGGCGCCGCCAACTCGGCGATCGCGGGAGCCTCCAACCCGATCCGCAACGTGCCCACCACTCCCCGCCCGGCCGCCAGCGCCCCGGTGATCCCGCGCTGAATGCGGTCGTGCCCCGCACGCACGTCGGCATACAGCGCCGCACCCACCGCTGAAAGCTCCACTCGTCGGCTCGTGCGGTCGAACAGCGTCACACCGAATCGGCGCTCGAGGTTCGCGATCGTCTGACTCACCCGCGACGGCGAGATCAGCAGACGGTCGGCCGTCCGCCCGAAATGCAGCTCCTCGGCGAGCGTGAGGAAGATCTCGATCTCACGACGTTCCATGCGCTCTACATTAACGATCTATCTGCGATCCGTCCTTGTTCGGCCATTCCGTGCCGCTGACGATGGACACATGACCGATTACCTCACCGAAATGGATGCCGCCTACGACTCCGCGCGCGGCGGCTACAACCTCGCTGTCGAGCACCACCCCACGGCCATCGCTGTCGCCCGGACCGCGGACGACGTCGTGCACGCCGTGCGGGAGGCCCGCCGTCGCGGGCTCGGCATCGCCGTGCTCGCCACCGGCCACGGCCCGTCGCGCCCGGCCGATGGGCAGCTGCTCATCAACACCTCCGCCATGAAGGGCATCACGATCGATCCGGCCGCGCGCTGGGCCCGCGTCGAGGCCGGCGTGCGCGGCGGCGACCTCGTGCAGGCCGCCGCGATCAACGGACTCGCCCCGCTCTCGGGCTCGTCGCCCGAGGTCGGCGTCGTCTCGTACCACCTCGGCGGCGGCCTGGGCCTGCTCGGCCGCAGCCTCGGCTGGGCCGTCGACCACGTGCGGGCGATCGAGGTCGTCACCGCCGACGGCGTGCTGCGCCGCGCCACACCCGACAGCGAGTCCGACCTGTTCTGGGCGCTCCGCGGCGGCGGCAAGGGAACGCTCGGCGTCGTGACCGCGATCGAGATCGACCTGCATCCGATCGCCCGCCTCTACGGCGGCGGCCTGCACTTCGCCGCCGATCGCGTCGAAGAGGCGCTCACGCTCTGGGCGGAGTGGACGCGCACCGTGCCGGAGACGATGGCCTCCTCCGTTCTGCTGATCCGGATGCCCGACATCGCCGTGCTCCCCGAGCCGCTGCGCGGCCAGTACGTCATGCACCTGCGCATCCTGTTCACCGGGTCCACCGAACAGGGCGAGCGGCTCATCGCGCCGTTCCGCGCGCTCGGCTCGGTCACCGACACGGTGACCGAGATGCCGTACTCGGCTGTCGGTTCGATCCACGCCGAGCCCACGATCCCGGTCGCCTTCCATGCGCGGAATCGGATGCTGCGGACGCTCGACGCCGGCGCGGTGCAGACCGTGCTCCGGTACGCCGGACCGGATGCCGCGGCACCGTTCCTGCTGGAACTCCGTCACGCCGGCGGGGCACTGGCGCGACCGACGGAGCGGCCCAGCGCGCTCGGACGTCGCGACGGCGAGTTCGTGCTCTACGTCGGCGGGGCTGCGGGACCGGACGAGGCTCCGGCGCTGCAGAGGCGGTTCGCGGAGCTGTTCGCCGCGATGGAGCCGTGGGCGACGGGCGGAGTGTGCGTGAACTTCCTCTCCGGCCCGGACGTCACGGCCGAGGAGCTCGCGACCGGGTACCTGACGGACGACGTCGAGCGGCTCGCGCGGATCAAGCGCGCGTACGACCCGGAGAACCTGTTCCGCACGCACCACGGACTGGCGTGACAGACCGCGCGAAGCGACTGCACCTGCCGCTCGACAGCACTGATCGACGGCACTGATCGTGGGGGATCACCCACCCAGCGGGCGCACCACCAGCCCCTGCCGCTCGCGCGTCCAGACGTCGCCGGATGCCCGGTGCTCGGTGCGCGTGGTGAACCGGTAGCGGTACGCCACCACGCGCACCCAGCGGGGGCTTTCGCCCGCGAACGGATCGTGCCGCAGCATCCGCAGAGTCGGCGCGTCCGCCTCCAGCAGCCGCACGAGGAACATCGCGAACCAGTCCTCCAGCGAGCGCCCGAGCGGCAGGAACCACATCAGCCAGTCCAGTCGCAGGTGATACGGGGCGAACTGCCGCGGGATGCGGCGCAGGTCACCGGGCTTGCCCCTGAACTCGTACTCGCGCCAGCGGGCGGCATCCGGATCGGCATCCGTCGTGCCCTCGACGACGAACTCGATGCGCTGCTTCGTGACCGTGCCGAAGGCGCCGTAGGCGTTGGCGAGCTGCCAGCGGTTGAAGCTCGCGTTCATCAGCTGACGGCGCGCGAACAGGTTGCGCAGCGCCGGCCAGCTGATCGCGAGGTACAGGATGCCGACCGCCGAGGTGACGACGAGCCAGTACAGCGGCGTTTCGTCTCGCTGCGCTCGCTCAACGACCGGGTTGCGCAGGCCAGGCCAGGACACCGCCGAGAACGCGATCACGACCGTCGCCCAGTTCAGCCAGGCGAAGTTGCCGGTCACGATCAGCCACAGCTGGGTGAGGATGACGATCGCCGCAGCGATCGTGCCGACGAGAGCGGGGATCGGCCCGGGTGTCCACAGCCCGAGGATCGGCGCGAACAGGAAGAACGGCACCACCAGCTGCGCGAAGTGATTGCCCAGCACCTCGCCCTTATGGAACCAGCGGGGCAGCAGGTGCGCCTGTCGGCTGAGCGGCCCCGGCATCGGCTGCGTCTCATGGTGATAGGTCAGCGCGGTGAGGTCGCGCCACTCCCGTCCACCGCGGATCTTGATCATCCCCGCACCGAACTCCAGCCGGAACACCAGCCACCACAGCAGCACGATCACCACGGTCGGCGGCGGCTGGTCGCGGGATCCGAGGAACGCCGCGAGGAACCCCGCCTCGAGCAGCAGCATCTCCCAGCCGAAGCCGTAGAAGGTCTGGCCGATGTTCACCACCGTCATGTACCCGCCCCACAGCAGCAGGAAGGCGATCATCGGCACCCAGGGCGGCCCGAACTGCGGGATGCCGATCACCAGCAGCGCCGAGATCGCCATGCCCGTCCAGCACAGCGCCGCCAGGCGCCGGTCCGTGTAGCGGATCCGCGTGAACAGCGTCGGGCGCAGCATCCGCCTCCTCGCCTTCGACGAGGTCGCCCAGCTCAGCAGTTCGGGGGCGGGGAGCAGCCCGCGCTCACCCAGCAGCACACGGAACTGGTTCAGGCTCGACAGGAACGCGACGAGGTACAGCGCCGCGATGCCGCGCTGCACGATCTCGCGCGCGAACCCGAAGTCGATGGCCGCGAACCCGTCCATGCGACCAGGCTAGGCCGCGGCGGCCTGACGCGGCAGAGGCCTTGACAGCCCGCTGCGACAGCGCCCGCATTCGCATCGAGGCCCCCTCCGAGCGGTGTCACACGGAGGAGGCCTCGACAGGCAGACGGGTCTCTGCGGAGAATTACTTCTTCAGCCAGTCGATCTTGTCGGAGTACTCCGAGATCCACTTCTTCACGGCCTCGGCGGACTTGTCCTTGTACTCGTCGGAGGTGACCAGGCCCTCGAGGGCGCCGTACTGCTCGTCGTCCAGCTTGATCTTCTCGATGAACTCCGCGGCCTCGGGGTACTTCTCGGTGAAGCCCTCGGTGGCCAGGAAGTGCAGTCCCTCGGGCTCACCCATCGCGCCCTTCGGGTCCTCGAGGTCCTTGACGGGGAACGCGTCGTTGGCCCAGAACGGACGCCACAGCGTGACGACGATGTCCTTCTGAGCCTCGGTCGCCTTCTTCAGCTCGGTGAGCATCGCGGCGGTCGACGACGTGACGAGCTCGTACTCGCTGTCGAGCCCGTACTCCGGCAGCATCTTCTTCGTCTGCTCGGTGAGCCCCGCGCCCGGCTCGATGCCGATGATCTTGCCGTCGAACTGCGCGGCCTTGCCCTTGAGGTCCTCGATCGAGGTGAGCTCGGAGTACTCCGGCACCGCGATCGTGAGCTTGGCGTTGTCGTAGTAGGCGCCGAGGTCCTCGATCTTGTCGCCGTACTTGTCCATGTAGGACTTGTGCGTGAGCTCGGGCCACGCCGAGGGGTAGATGTCGACGTCGCCCTTGGCCAGGCCGGCGTAAAGCGGGCCCGCCTCGGTGAGCGTCTTCATCTCGACGTTGTAGCCCATCTCCTCGAGCTTGTTCTCGAGCAGGTAGGCGGTGCTCAGACCGTCGGTCCACGACGGCAGGAAGCCGAGCGTGATCGTGCCCTTGCCGCCGCCCGACGAGGGGCCGTCCGCGCCGGGTGCGCCGGTGCCGCCGGAGGCGTCGCCCGCGCACCCGGTCAGGGCGAGTGCGGATGCGACGCCGAGCGCCGCGAGTGCTGTGAACTTCTTCTTCATGATGATGCTTCTCCGGTTCCGTATGTGTGAATGCAGGTGTGACGCAGGTGGATCAGGCGGGCTGCAGGGCGGCATCCGCCGGTACAGCGGATGCCGCGGCGCGGCGCCGCTGATCCCGACGACGCGCGATGATGCCGAGCAGCGAAGAGCGGCTGCCCGCGGGCGCGCCCAGTGCCGCGGTGACGCGGTCGAGGAACATGGCGATCAGCACCACGGCGAGGCCCGCCTCGACGCCCTTGCCGATCTGCACGTTGGCGATCGCCTCGACGACGATCTTGCCCAGCCCGTCGGCGCCCGCCATACCGGCGATGACCGCCATCGACAGGGCGAGCATGATCACCTGGTTAACGCCGGCCATGATGGTCGGCATCGCCAGAGGCAGCTGCACGCCGCGCAGGATCTGCCCCGGCGTCGCACCGAAGGCGTGGCCGGCCTCGACCGTCTCGGAGTCGACTCCGCGGATGCCGAGCTCGGTGAGCCGCACTCCCGGGGGCAGCGCGAAGATCACGGTCGCGATGAGGCCGGGAACGTAGCCGATGCTGAAGAACACGATCGCCGGGATCAGGTACACGAACGCCGGCATGGTCTGCATGAAGTCGAGCACCGGCTTGAGCACGGCACGGACAGTGGGATTGCGAGCCGACCAGATGCCCAGCGGCACCGCGATCAGCACGGCCAGGACGGCGGCGACCAGCACCAGGGCGAGCGTCTGCATGGTCGGCACCCACAGACCGAGGCCCAGGATCAGCACGAACGACACGATCGTGCCGACGGCGAGCTGCCAGGAGCGCAGCAGCCAGGCGATCAGCGCGAGGATCGCGATGATGCCGACGAAGTGCACCGACAGCAGAGCGCCGATCAAGCCGTTCACCAGAGCACCGACGACCATCGAGATGAAGTCGAGGACGCCCTCGAGGTTGATCTGGATCCATGAGACGACGGTCTCGACCCAGTCGCCGAGTGGAATGCGGGGCATCAGCGCACCTCCTCGGTGTGGTCGGTCTCCGAGGCGGCCGACTCCACGGCGTCCTGAGCCTCGGCCAGCACCTCGTCGATCACCGCCTGCGGCATCGGGTTCAGCGGAAGGGTCAGCTCACCGGTGGCGCCCGGGCCGGGGCCGAGCGCGGCGAGCAGGGTCACGCGCGGGATGACGCCGACCAGGCGGCCCGCAGCATCCGTCACCGCGAGGGGCAGCGGCGACTCGACCGAGGGGATGAACAGGTTCATCAGCACCTCGTCCACGTCCACCGCCTGCGGCACCGGCTTGAGGATGCTCGACAGCGACGTCTCGCCCTTGCGGACCAGCTTCACGGCATCCCGGTCGGTGACGATCCCGATCAGCTTGCGGTCGCGGCCGACCACGTAGGTGGCCGACATGTAGGCGTCGCGCATCTGGCGCAGCGCCGTGCGCGGGCCGGCGGTCTCGGCGACCACGGGACGCGGACGCTCCATGACGTTGGACGCGGTGAGCACGCGGGCGCGGTCGACGTCCTGCACGAACTGCTCGACATAGTCGTTGGCCGGGTCGGTGAGGATGTCCTCGGGCGTGCCGATCTGCACGATGCGTCCGTCGCGCATCACGGCGATCCGGTCGCCCAGGAACATGGCCTCGTTGAGGTCGTGCGTGATGAACACGATGGTCTTCTGCAGCTTGGCCTGCAGCTCGACGAGCTGCTCCTGCATCTCGCGGCGGATCAGGGGATCGAGCGCACTGAAGGCCTCGTCCATCAGCAGGATGTCGGTGTCCGCGGCGAGCGCGCGGGCGATGCCGACGCGCTGCTGCATGCCGCCGGACAGCTCGCTGGGCAGCTTGTCGCCCCAGCCCTCCAGCCCGACCAGAGCGAGGATCTCCTCGGCCTTGGCGAGCCGTTCGGCCCTGCCGACGCCCTTGAGCTCGAGCGGGTATGCCACGTTGGCGGCCACCGTGCGGTGCGGCAGCAGCGCGAAGTGCTGGAAGACCATCGAGACGCGGTCGCGGCGGATCTCGCGCAGGGCGGCCGGGTTCGCCTTGGCGATGTCGTCGCCGCCGATGACCACCTCGCCGGAGGTGATGTCGTGCAGGCCGTTGAGCATGCGGATGATGGTGGACTTGCCGGATCCGGACAGTCCCATGATCACGAAGATCTCACCGCGGTTCACGGTGAAGCTCGCGTCGATCACGGCCGCGGTGCCGGCGTCCAGCACGTCGGTTCGGGATTCCCCGGTCTTGAGCCGCTTGACCGCCTGCTGCGGATTGCGGCCGAAGACCTTGTAGAGATGGTGCGCTTCAAGAGCGATTTCGGACACGTTTCCCCCGCGCGGCTCACCTGTCGCCAGGGTGCGTGTGAGCCGGCTTCGGTAACGCCCGGGTGATGATCACAGGGCCGTTTCGACAATCGCTGTACTGGCGGCGCGGTCGGGGATTTCGGATCCCCGCAAAGAACATCGACCGTACGCCCGCGCCTCTTCGTGTACAGCTCGAGTCGAAAGAAGGACGCGGCCGCGGACTGGTGTTTGTGGCCCCTCGACCACCTTTCCACGCTAACGAATGGCTGGTCGGGTGGCAAATCCGCGCTCGGGTTTCGCGGCCTCACCGGGGGTTATGCGCGTGTCGGAAAGTCGATCGCTGTGAGGTTTCCGGTGGTGATTCGACGGATTTCAACCCCGGCGGACGCTGCGGGTGACGGTGAACTTGGGGGTACGCGCGACCTGCTCCGTCGCCCCGACGTCGCGGCCGAGGGCACGACGATGGTCGAGGTGCGAGTTGAACACCGTCCACACCTCGCCGCCGGGCTTCAGCAGCCGCGCGGCGGCCTGGATGAGGCGCTGTCCGGCTCCCTCGTGCACGCTCGCGCCGAGGTGGAAGGGCGGGTTCAGCAGGACCAGGTCGGCTGAGGCGTCCGGCAGTTCGGAGCCGGCGTCGTCCAGCGTGACCTGAACGCGGCCGTCGATGCCGTTGGCGGCCATGGTCTCGCGGGCGGAGCGGACGGCCGCGGCGGACCGGTCGGTCGCGATGACCACGGCATCCGGATGGCTCAGGGCGAATGCCGCGGCGAGTGCACCCGTCCCGCAGCCCAGGTCGACGACCTGCATGGCATCTCCGGCCACAACTCCGGAGATCTGCCCACTGCCCTGCCCGCCTCCGGCTGATTCCACCCGATCTGCCCCGTTTCTCCGGAGTTGTGGCGCGAAGTGCGCCGAGAGACCGGGCATCGCGTCGAGCAGCGCGCGCGTGCCGATGTCGAGCCGCGCGCCGGCGAACGCACCGCCGAACGCGCACAGCGTGAGGCCGTCATGCACCTGTCGGACAGGGAAGGGCGGCTCCGTCGGGACGGCGAGGGGCTCGGATGCCACGATCAGCCGCGACTTGCGCTCCGCGCGCTGCGGCTGGACGACGCCGAAGCGCCGCGCGAGCACCTCGTTCTGCACGAGCGTCATGTGCTTCACGCGTCCGCCGGCGACCAGCGTCGCATCGGGCGCGGCCCAGCGGGCGACGGCATCCGCGATCTCCTCGAGCTCGGCGAGCGCCTTCGGCAGCTGCAGCAGCACCAGGCGAGCGCCGGCCAGCAGATCGGCGCCGAGTTCGTGCGACGTCCAGCCGGAGAGGCCCAGCGCGGCGGCGTTGTGCGCCAGCGCCCTGCGGCCGGTGACCAGGTCCTGATGCACGCGGATGCCGGAGATCCCGGCATCCGCCAGGGCGAGCGCGATCGCCCCGTACTCGTCGCCGATGACGGCGACCTCAGCGCCCGGGACACCGGAGTCGAGCGCCCATCGCACGAGCAGTTCGTCGGTGGCGTCCCAGGCCTGCAGATTCGGCGCCTCGACGTCGGGGAATCGGCGCAGCGCGCGGAAGTCGAAGTCGGGCACCCGCTCACCCTACCGACACCGGCTAGGCGCCCTCCCTGACCAGGTGGATCTCGTCGGCCACCAGGCCGTGCGCCTCGCGGTGCACCGTGTTCGCGGCCTCGGGGTCGGGCGCGTCGACCAGGCAGAAGATCTTCCCGCCCGCCTCGTCGACCCAGTAGCGCAGGTACTGCACGCCGTGCTGGTCCTGCAGAGCCAGGTCGGCGGCATGCGCTTTGGCGACATCGTCGAGACTGACGGCGTCGCCGAGCGAATGGACATCCATGTAGAGCGGCATGATCGAATCCCCATCTGTGATCGCCGCCGCCTCGGCCGGTGGTCGGGGTGCGCCCCCAACGGCTTGTGAGAAGCGATGCTACGCCGGTGCGGGCCGCCGCGACAGAGCCGCTTGCACCGGATGCTGGGCGCGGGCGCGCGCATTGGCTAGCGTGAGCATCATCATGACTGCAACGCTCACGATCGCCTCGGTCTCGCTTCCCTCCGCACCCGTCGGCGAGGTGAATCCGCTGCCCGCGGTGGCGACGATGCCGCAGGCTCCGTACGAGGCGTCGACCGAGGGGCTTCCGGCCGAGATCGCGTCGAACATCGCGTACGGACGGGTCGACAGCATCCACCCGTACCTCCTGCAGGACCGGTACGGTCGCGAGCGCCGTACCGCCCCGATGCGGGTGGCCGTGCTGGAGAACGGGCACATGCGGGCGGAGTTCGCGCTCGATCTCGGCGGCCGGCTGGTGCGCCTGCTGGACAAGGCGGACGGACGCGACCTCGTCTACCGCAACGACGTGTTCCAGCCGGCGAACCTCGCGCTGCGCAACGCCTGGTTCTCGGGCGGCGTGGAGTGGAACATCGGGATGCGCGGCCACTGGCCCCTCACCTGCGATCCGCTGTACGCGGCCGACGTGACCGGGCCTGACGGCGAGCCGGTGCTTCGGATGTGGGAGTACGAGCGCGTCCGGGGACTGATCGTGCAGCTCGATGCGACCCTGGACGCACACGCTCCCGCGCTGCACGTGCAGGTGCGGGTGCGCAACCCCCACCCGGCTGAGACGGGCATGTACTGGTGGACGAACATCGCCGTGGCGCAGACCGCGGAGTCGCGGGTGTTCACCAGCGCGACGCAGGCGTACCGCACCGACTACGACGGCCGCCTGTCGCTGGTCGACCTCGTCAGCGACGACGTGTCGTACCCGGCGTCCGCCCCCGTGGCCGCCGACTGGTTCCACGTGCTCCCGGCGGGCGAGCTGCCGTGGATCGCGGCGCTGGAGGCGGACGGGTCCGGCCTCGGTCACGTCTCGACCGCCCGGCTGAAGGGGCGCAAGCTGTTCGTCTGGGGCGACAACGCGGGCGGGCGCCACTGGCAGGACTGGCTGGGCGGCGACTACTTCGAGATCCAGGGCGGGCTGGCGACCACGCAGTACGAGCACCTGCGGATGCCGGGCGGTGCGACGTGGGAGTGGCAGGAGACCTTCCTTCCTGTGCACGCCGGTGATCCGTCCGGAGCGTGGGCCGCGGCGAGTGATCGGGTCGCTTCGGCAGTGCGCACGGCGGCATCGCGGGCGTCCGACGGCCCCGCTCGGCTGGAGGCCGTCGCCGATCTCGCACCGCGGCGCGTTCTGCAGGCGGGGTCGCCGTGGGGAGCGCTGGAGGAGGCCCTGTCGACCCGGTACGGCGTCACGTTCGAGGGTCTTCCCGGCGTGCGTTTCGACGCGGATGCCGGAGCGGAGGCCGCGTACTGGCGCTCACTGCTCGGGTCGGCGGACGCGACTGACGACCCGTCCGCGCCGCCGTCGTCATACGTGGCGGGCGAGCTCTGGGAACGACTGCTGGCCGAGGTGCCGGCGAGCTGGCTCACGCACTACCACCGGGCCGTGATGGCGCACGCGCGCGGCGAGCTCCGGGCTGCCGCGGCCGGATACGAGGCGTCGCTGCGGCTGCGCCGCTCGGCGTGGGCGCTGCGCGGACTCGGTCTGGTGAAGCTCGCGTCGGGCGAGACGGATGCCGGTCTCGCCGACCTCGTGGATGCCCGGATGCTGGCCCCCGAGGTCGCACCTCTCGCGCTGGAGCTCGGCGAAGCTCTGCTCGCCGCGGGGCGGGCAGAGGATGCCCGCGACCTGGTCTCCTCGCTGCCCCTGTCGATGCGGGAGCTGGGGCGGTTCCGCGTGCTGGCCGTGCGCGCAGCGCTGGCATCCGACGACCTCGCGGAGGCCGGCCGACTGCTCGAGGACGGCATCGAGGTGCCCGATATCCGAGAGGGCGAGCTGAGCATGTCGGAGCTGTGGCGGCAGGCGTTCCCCGACCGCCCGGTGCCGCCGCGGTACGACTTCTCGATGAGCTGAGCGCGGTCGCTCGGGTCGCAGTTCGTCCCGTTCCTCGGCTCCACCGGCGTTTCGGGTCGCAGTTCGTCCCGCTTTCCGGCGGTCTTTCCGGCACGAAGCGCGACCTGGACAGCGGGTGACCGTCGGTTCCATCACGAAATGCGACCTGGAGGTCGGCGAGCGGATGCTGGCCGACTCAGCCGTCGAGGTCGTCGAGCAGCTCCACCGCAGCGCGGGCGTAGTCGCCGATCCAGCGGTCGTGGATGCGCTTGATGGGCAGGGGCGCCAGCGACAGCCGCCGCTCCCGCCCGACGCGACGTCCGATCACCAGGTCGGCGCGCTCGAGCACGCGCAGATGCTGCAGCACGGTCGTGCGGTCCAGCTCGGGGAAGCGGCCGCACAGTTCGCCGGTGGTCAGCTCCGCGGGGCGCAGCGCGTCGAGCATCCGCCTTCTCACGGGGGCGGCGAGCGCCTTGAACACGAGGTCGTCATCGTCGGGGGCTTGATCTCTCGATGACATGTTGTAATCTTATAACATGTCTGAGCTCACCGAACTGTCGTTCACCGTGTCGGGCCGCATCTCCCGCCCCGTCGCGGAGGTCTACGAGGCGGTCGCCGATCCGGATCGCCTCTCGAAGTACTTCACCACCGGCGGCGCCCGTGGCCGGCTCGAGCCCGGCGCCGAGGTCAGCTGGGACTTCGCGGACTTCCCTGGCCGATTCCCGGTGAGGGTCGTCGAGGCCGAGGCCCCGCGACGGATCGTGATCGAGTGGGACGGCAACGAGACCGTCGACGATCGCACCCGCGTCGTCTTCGAGTTCGCGCCGATCGACGATGGCACGCGCACGCTGGTGACGATCACCGAGAGCTCGTGGCGCGCGACGGATGCCGGCGCGAAGAGCGCCTTCGGCAACTGCGAGGGCTGGACCGGCATGCTCGCCGCACTGAAGGCGTGGGTCGAGCACGGCATCAACCTGCGCGAGGGCTTCTACAAGTAAGCCCGCCTCAGATCGCCTCGTCGGCGGCGACGATGTCGATCTGCCAGAACCGCGAGTCCGGCGCGGAGCGGTCGTGCGCCGCCTCGGCCTCCGAGATCACGCGCCCCAGCTTCTTGGTGAGCTGCTCGTACTCCGCGTCGGTGAGGCGAAGATTGTGGATGGCGAGCGTGCCGTGCTCGACGTCGTCGCGCCCGCCTGCGAGGTTCTCCAGGGCATAGGACACGACCCGCTGGACGAGCTTCTGATGGTCCTCGGCGAGTGCCGCGATCACGACGTTCCCGAGCGCGACGTCGGCGACAGGCGCTTCGGGACAGCCGACGTTCAGCGACTCCCGGATGGGCGTCCATACCCGGTCCCGACCGTCCCGGGCGTGTTCCGGCGCTTCGACGATGAGCCCGGCATCCGCCATGACCCTCAGATGGAAGCTGATCTTGTTGGCGGGCTGACCGAGCTCCTCGGCGAGATCGGCCGCGCGGAGGAACTCGCGCTTCGCGAACACCCGCATCATGTCGCGCCGCAGGGGGTTGGCGAATGCCTTGAGCATCGCGGTGGTCATGGTCCGCGAAGGACGCTCCTCCTGCTGCTCGGTCATGCCCGCAGTATATCCAGATGAATTTGCGCGACTTTACTTGCGCAAGTTTAGTTGCGTGGTTAGATTGAGTGTCATGACCTCGTTGTGGCGCAACCTTCAGTACGTGTCCTGGCTCGTCAGCGACACGAGCAAGGGCCTCGCCGGCGCGCTGTTCGGCTTCGCGATCCCTCTCATCGCCCTGATCGTCACCAACGACCCCGCTCAGGCCGGGATCATCGGCGCCGCCGGAACCGCTGTGCGTGTGGCGCTGATCCTGTTCGGCGGTGTGCTGGCCGACCGTCACCGCCGCATCACGCTCATGGTGCTGGGCGGGTCGATCGGCGTCGCGCTCTCCGCCGCCTTCACCGTGCTCGCCCTCGGGGACGCGCTCACGTTCTCCACGCTGCTGGTGATCGACGTGCTGCTGGCGGCGCGCTCCGGGCTGTTCGACGTCGCCGGCGAGAGCGCGCTGAAGGACATCGTGGCCCCCGACACCATGGGCCGCGCCCAGGCCGCGAACCAGGCCAGGGATGCCGCGCTGCAACTGGCCGGCGGCCCGATCGGCGGTGCATTGCTCGTGGCCGGCGGGTGGCTCGTGGGCGCCGTCATGACGCTCTGCCATCTGGTCTCGGCCGTGTCGGCCGCGACCATCCCTCGGTTGCGCGGGGCGGATGCCGCCACCGGGCCGGCTGAGCCGACCGAAGGCAGGGCGACGGGCGCGGAGCCCGATGGGGATGCGGCATCCTCCTCCAAGCCGAACGCCCTCCGCGAGATCCGGGAGGGATTCGCCTGGCTGTTCTCGCGGCCCGACCTGCGCGGCGTGCTGCTGATCCTGACCATCATCAACCTCGGGATCAACACGGTGATGACCACGATCGTCTATTCGCTGCAGCAGACCGGGCACTCCCCCGCGGTGATCGGCCTGATCAGCGCCGGGATTGGCGTGACGATGCTCACTGGCGCCCTGCTCGCCACTCCCCTCGTCTCGCGCATCGGCGC
>NZ_MKRT01000016.1:103524-121596 GCF_001897945.1 Microbacterium sp. 69-10 | reverse complement strand
GTTCGTGCACGAGCCTCTCTGGATCGTACTCGTGATGGCGATCCCCGGGCTGACCCTCGCCCCGCTGAACGCGGCGCTGGGCGGCTACTTCATGGTCGCGACCCCGAGCGAGCTGATGGGACGGGCCTCGAGCGCGTCCGGCGTCTTCGCGATGGGCGCCACGCCGCTCGCCCCGCTGATCGCCGGCTTCGGCCTCACCTGGCTCGGCCGAGGCGGCACGATCCTGCTCGGCGCCGGCCTCTGCGCGATCGCCGCCCTGATGGCCGTCACCAACCGCGGCCTGCGCTCGCTTCCTGCCGAGGCCGGCTGGGCCGCGCACGCCCGGCAGTTCGAGAACGCGAGGGTTCCGGCGTCCGTGCGCTGACGGCATCGCCCATCACCCCGGTGGAGAACCTTCTTCCCAGCCCGTGATCGCGCCGATAGGCTCCGCACAAGGCCGACTGGGGAGCGGGTCAGATGACGGATCCTGAAGAGGGCGCAGAGGGGAGACGGATGCGGCTGCGCTACGCCGGCCGCTGCCGCTCGTGCGGCACCGATCTGCCCGCGGGGACGGATGCGGTGTACGAACGCTCCCGCGGTACCGTGCGGTGCGTGGAATGCGCGCCCGCCGCCGATCAGGCTGGTGCGCGCGGGGGTGTCACTGCTGAGGCTGCAGTGCAGCTCGGCATCCCGGCTGACGCCGACTCCGTCGACCTGATCCGTCCGGATCCTGACCTCGAGAATCAGATCCCGCCCGCATCGGCGTCCGTCCCTGATGCGCCACTGGAGCCTCCGGCGTCCGCCCCGGCCTCGCCGACGATTTCGCTGAGGCTTCGCCCACCGGCATCCGCTGTCATCGCCGAGACGCTCCGGGTCCAGGCCCTGCAGCCGCCCCGCACGCGTACCGCGTGGTTCTTCGGCAGGGACCCGCTCTCTCCGCACGCCGAGTCCTGGTACAGCGGAGCACTCGGCGAGCTCGAGGTCGGACGCGTTCTCGAGCATCTCGGGCAGGGCTGGCACGTGATCCACGCGATCCCGATCGGCACCCGCGGCAGCGACATCGACCATCTGGTGATCGGTCCCGCCGGTGTGTTCACGATCAACGCGAAGCGGCATATGGGGAAGGTGTGGGTCGGGAATCGGATGCTGCTGGTCAACGGGCAGCGGACGCACCACCTGCGCAACGCCGAGCACGAGGGACAGCGGGCGGCGCGGATCCTGTCGACGCCGGTGACGCCGCTCGTCGTGATCGCCGGAGCCCGAACCTTCACGGTCAAGGAACCATCCGAGAAGGTCGTCGTGCTCCGATCGAGGGACCTCGTGCGATGGTTGACCCGTTCGGCACCCGTCCTGACCCCACCTGAGGTCCGGGAACTCGCGTCACGCGCGGCAGACCCCGAGACCTGGGGAGCATCCGAGCTGGCGGAACCGGACCTCGCCGCCTTCGATGCGCTGCGCGCCTCACGAGCATCCGCTGACCGCCGCCGCCGCGCATGGGGGATCGGCGTCGTCGCTGCGGTCGTCGCGTCCGCGCTGGTCGTCTTGCAGAATCTGGCGTCGATCGGCCCGTACATCTCGGGCCTGCTGTCCACCGTCCGCTGAACAGCATCCGCGGTCCGTCAGACTTGACCCTGACACGGTGTGAGACGGGAGAACTGAAGCATGTTGTCCATCGGAGCGTTCGCGCAGATCGGTCAGGTGACCCACCGCATGCTGCGGCACTGGGACACGGCCGGGCTGCTCGTGCCCGCCCACGTGGACGAGTTCAACGGCTACCGCTCCTACGACCCTTCGCAGCTCGACCGGCTGCATCGGATCGTGGCGCTGCGCCAGCTCGGGTTCGGTCTCGACGAGATCGGCACCATCCTCGAAGAGGGGCTGGATGCCGATCGCATCGAAGCGCTGCTGCGCACCCACCGATCCCGCGTGGAGCGCGAGCACCGGATCGCGGCCGCAAGACTCGTCGACGTGGAACGGCGGCTCCATCTCATCCAGAAGGAGAAGCACATGTCCCGCATCGAGATCATCGAGAAGCCGCTGCCCGCCGTCCGTCTCGCCGCCCGCACGGCCGTAGCCGCCGAACAGGCGGAGATCGGCACCATCGTCGGGCCGGCCTTCGACGCCGTGTCCGAAGCGCTCGGCAGGGTCGGCGCGTCCTTGGCGACGCCGATCGCGCAGTACTCGTCCGCGGAGGACGGGATGCTGCTGACCGTCGGCTACGAGTACTCCGGCCCCGACGTCGAGGGCGTGGAGATCGTCGAGCTTCCCGCCGCCGAGACGGCGATCTGCGGCGTGCACCTGGGCTCGATGGAGCGCATCCCCGACAGCTGGGCGGCGCTGCACGAGGAGATCATCGCCCGCGGCCTCGTGCCCTCCGGCCCGTGCCGCGAACTGTACGTGCGCGCGGTCTCGGAGGACCAGTCCGACTGGGTCACCGAGCTGCAGCAGCCCGTCACTCAGGGCTGAACAGCCCGCACGGATCCACGTCGCGCGGCACGCAGCCCGCGCGACGTGGCCGGACGGATGACGGAATTAGTCCATAGTCTCTACTAATTCGGCGGGAAAGCGTATACCTTGGCCTCCAACCCCTCTTCCCACCCATTGGAGGCCGATGATGTCCCCTCTTGAACTCAACCGCCGTTCCTTCCTCGCCGTGCTCGGCGCGGGTGCGCTGGTCACCCTGACCGGCGCACCCGCCAACGCGTCGACCGTGCGCACGGCGACAGACGATCCGCTCGCCGCCCTCATCGCCAAGCGCCGGATCATGCTCGCCGGCGACGGCAGCGCGGCATCCGTCCCCGAACTCGCCGGCGTGCTCAGCGAGATGAGCAGCGCCGCCGCGGCGAGCTGGAGCGCGATGGTGCGCCCGGCGGCCGCGCCCGGGATCTGGGCCGACCTGCCGGTCGCCGGCGTCACCGGGACCACGCTCTCCGGCAACATGGGCGTCACGTTCGACCGCCTGTTCAGCCTGTCGCTCGCGTATGCGACCGCGGGCTGCACGCAGTATCAGGATGCTGCGCTGGCGGCCGACCTCGTCGATGCGCTCACCTACCTGGCGGCCAACGTCTACGTGGCGGGCCGCTCGCCCGTCGGCAACTGGTGGTTCTGGGAGATCGGCGTGCCGCGCAAGGCCGCCGACATCCTCGTCCTGCTGCATGACGTCGTCCCCGCCGAGGTGCGCGGCTCCCTGCTGGCCGCCGCCCGCTACTTCACCCCCGACCCGAACTGGCGCGGACGCGGCACCAGCTTCGCCGAGACCGGCGCGAACCGCACCGACAAGGCGCTTTCGTGCGCGCTGCGCGGCATCCTCGACTCCCGCCCCGACGAGATCGCGCTCGCCCGCGACGCACTCAGCGACGTCGTGCGCAACGGCCGCAACAGCGTGTTCGGGTACGTCACCAGCGGCGACGGCTTCTACACCGACGGCTCGTTCGTCCAGCACACCTACCTGCCCTACGTCGGCACCTACGGCGTGGTCACGCTCGGCGGCATCGCCGAGATCCTCGGCCTGCTCGGCGGCAGCGAGTGGGACGTCGTCGATCCGAAGAAGTCCGTGGTCCTGGATTCCGTGGAAGGCGCCTACGCGCCGTTCATCTGGAACGGCCGCATGATGGACACGGTCCGCGGACGCGCGGTGTCGCGCCAGAAGGCCCCGGACTACGTGGACGGCGCCGGCGCCATCACCGCCATCCTGCTGCTGGCGCAGGGGGCGGGAGAGCCGTACCGCAGCCGTTACCTGTCGCTCGTGAAGGGCTGGCTGCTGCGCAGCAGCGAGAAGCAGTACGGCCTGCCGTCGCAGACCGTGGCGAAGTCGCTGCTGGTCACTTCCGTGCTCGGCGATGACTCGGTGGTCCCGGCATCCGCTCCCGTCTACACGAAGGCGTTCGGCGACCAGGACCGCCTGGTGCACCACCGCCCGAACTTCAGCGCGGTGGTGAACGTGTCGTCCAAGCGGATCGGCCGCTATGAATGGGGCAACCGCGAGAACAACCTGGGCTGGTACCAGGGCGACGGCCTGACCTACTTCTACACGCCGGTGGCCCCCGATCAGTTCAGCGCGGACTTCTGGCCCACCGTCGACCCGTACCGACTGCCGGGCACGACGGTCACGGCCGAGACCCGCGCGAACGGCGCGAACGACGGCACGGGCATCCCGCGGGCGTACCAGGCCTTCGGCGGCGGCCTCGCCCTGGACGAGCGCTGGGGCATCCAGGGCATGGATCACCTGAACTTCAACAAGACGCTCAGCGCCCGCAAGTCGTGGTTCTTCCTCGACGACAAGGTCGTGTGCCTGGGAGCGGCGGTCACCTCGGCATCCGGTCACGAGGTGTTCACGACCATCGACAACCGCTCCTTCGCGCCGGACTCCGTGCCGACGCTGCGCACCGACAACCGCTATCGCACCGTGGCCGCAGGCAGTGCGGCGATCCCGGTGCGCCGCAATGTGCACATCGACGGTCACGGCGGGTACGTGTTCCTGAAGGCGGAGAACGTCAGCGGCTCGATCGACGTGCAGGTCGTGCGGCGCACCGGCGACTGGAAGACCATCAACTCCGGCTCCGACACCGGCGGCACCGACGAGGCGAAGAACCGCGACTACGTCACCCTCACGCAGACCGTCGCACGGGTGACGGTCCCGGACGCTGCGGGCGCATCGATCGTGGAGGCCGATGCCGGTGTGCGGGTCGTCTCGACGGCGCCTCTCACCCTGGAGTTCGATCTGGACGGCCACGGCCACGCGAAGCGGGTCGTGCTCGGGGCCTGACGCCTCACGCTCCTGCGCCCGGACCTTCGAGGGTCCGGGCCGCAGGAGCTCGAGCACCGGCATCCGCTCCGCCCCGCGCACCGGGCCGGATCAGAAACGCATCAGCCAGCCAGGCCGGATCAGAATAGCCTCGGGGAATCGCGCTTCCGAGGCGTTTCTGATCCAGTCTGCGGATGCGGGCGCCCAGGAGGGCCCGGACGCCGCTCAGCGCAGCGGGTCGAAGGGCTCGATCGCGGGGTGGATGCGGCCGGTCGTGATCTGCTCGGCGAGCAGCTTGCCGGTCGCGGGCCCGAGAACGATGCCCCACATGCCGTGGCCGCCGGCGACGTACACGTTCGGCGCCTGAGTCGCACCGACCAGCGGCAGGCCGTCGGGCGTGACCGGGCGCGAGCCCATCCACTCGTCCTGGCGCTCCTCGAAGTCGATCCCCTGGAACATCTCGCGCGCCTGGGCGATGATCGCCTGGATGCGGCGCGGCTGGAACGGCTCGTCCGGCCCGCGGAACTCCATGGTGCCCGCGATGCGGAAGCGCCCCTGATAGGGGGTGCAGGCGATGCGCTGGAACGGGAAGTACACCGGATGCTCCTGCGGCTGCGCCGTCGCGACGGTGAACGAGTAGCCGCGGCCGGCCTGCACGCGGGTGCGCACCCCGAGCTTGCGGGCGAGCCTCGGCATCCAGGCGCCGGTCGCGATGACCACCGAGTCGGCCTCCATGCGCTCGCCGTTCGACAGCGCCACGACCGGGCGACGGGTGGAGGACACGTCGGTGACCTCCAGTCCCGTGATCAACTCGGCGCCGCGGGCGACGACCGCCTCGCCGAGCGCCTCGACGAAGGGCGCCGGCTCGAAGAAGCGCTGCCCGTCCAGCCGGTAGACGTGGGTGACGGCATCCGACAGCACCGGCGCCAGCTCACGCGGGTTCTCCAGGCGCTCGAACGGCACCTCCTGCCCGTGCCGGACGACGCCCTCGATCTCGTGCAGGAAGCCCTTCGAGTCGGCCTCCTGCTTGAAGCCGATCACGAACGGCCCCTCGCGGGTCCACGACTCCACGCCGCCGTCGAGCAGCTCGTCGAAGCACTCCAGTGCCATCTTGTCGATCGGGGTGAGGGATGCCATGGTGCGATCCCACGCCTTGTTCGTGCCGTGCGCGGCGAACTGCGCCAGGAACGACCACAGGCCGGCGTCCACGCGGAACGGCACGTGCAGGGCCGCATCCGGGTCGAGCAGCGCCTTCGGCCCGTAGGACCACAGGCCGGTGTCGGCCAGCGGGATGGTCTTGCCGGGCGTCAGCCAGCCGGCGTTGCCCCACGATGAGCCGGCGGCGACACCGACCCGGTCGATGACCGTCACCTCGACCCCGCGCTCCTGCAGGTGCCATGCCGTGGCGAGACCGACCATTCCGGCCCCGACGACGATCGTGCGCGTCATTGCGTCCTCCTGAAGAACACGTCGTTCGACTGAAAGAGGAGTCGAGGCACGACGAAGCCCCGCTCATCCACGATTATGCAGATCTCGCTCATCAGCGTGGTCAAGGTCGAAAGTTCCTGCGTAAGATCGATGCGCACACCGCAGAATCTTCACTCCGAATGGGAACGCGAGCATGCCGGCATCCGATTCTTCGACGGCCCACCGCACAGCGATGGCCGACGCCGGGCTCGACGCTGTCGACCGCACGATCATCGCCGAGCTCAGCCGCAACGGGCGGCTGTCCAACACCGAGCTCGCGGCGCGCGCCGGGATCGCCGAGTCCACCTGTCTCAAGCGCGTGCGCGCGCTGCAGGCGAACGGGGTGATCGTGGGCTTCCACGCCGAGATCTCGCCGGCCGCGATCGGACTGCATCTCGAGGCGCTGATCACGATCCGACTGCACGCGCACGCCCGGGGCGACCTGCGCCGCTTCCAGGCCTATGTGGAGGATCTGCCCGCCACGCAGCGGGTGTACTTCCTCGCCGGTGACCGGGACTTCCTAGTGCACGTCGCGGTTCCGGATGCTGCCGCGCTGCGCGAGCTGGTGTCGGACACGCTCAGCCTTCGGCCGGAGGTGGCGTCGACCTCGACGAGCCTGATCTTCGCGCACGCCGCCGGATCGCAGGTGCTGTAGGGCACGCGTCCGCCCGCGCATTCGTCCCGCCTGTGACCGATCCGCGGAACATCGGCATCCGGCCCGCGCCGCCCTGGTCGCAGTTCGACCCGTTACAAGCGCAGCTCCGCAACCCAGGTCGCAGTTCGTCACGGTATGGCGCGGAAATTCCGGGACGAATCGCGACCTGAAGCGTCCCCCTGCCCGCAGAACGGGACGGATCGCGACCTGGACGCCACGGATGGCCCCAGCGAGTGGCGCGGCGAAGCGGCGTCCATCCGAACCCGCACGCGGCGATCGGCGAAGCGGGGTCAGCCCGCGGTGCGCACCTCGAAACCGGCATCCGCCAGCGCCGTGCGATCGGCATCGGCGACGCCGGCATCCGTGAGCACCAGCGGGAACAGCGCCGGGCCGCCCACGTGCGCGAACGACGCACGGCCGAGCTTGGACGCGTCCGCCACGACCACGGCGCGCGCAGCGCGCTCGGCCATCATCCGGTTCACGGCGGCCTCGGCCTCGTCGTGGGTGGTCGCGCCCTCCGCGGCCGACAGCCCGTTCACGCCGATGAAGGCGATGTCCAGGCGGATGCCCGTGAGCAGCTGCTCCGCGAACGGGCCGACCAGCTCGAAGCTGCGGGAGTGGATCGCGCCGCCCGTGACGACCACCTTGAATTCGGGCCGCATCGCGAGCTGGGCCGCGATGTTCACCGCATTCGTCACGACCGTCAGCCCGTCGGCACCGAGGTCGTCGCGCGCGGCGAGCGCGGTGGCGATCGCGGTCGTCGTGGTCCCGCCGGAGAGCCCGACCACGTCGCCGGGCGACACGAGCTCGGCCGCCAGAACCGCGATCTGCTCCTTCGCGCCCGTGCCGAGGTGGCTCTTGTACCGGATCGGCAGCTCGTAGGCGACCGACTGCGCCACGGCACCGCCGTGCGTGCGGGTGAGCAGGCGCCGCTCGGCGAGACTGTCCAGGTCGCGGCGGGTCGTCGCGGCGGATGCCCCGAAGCGGTCGACGAGCTGCTCGACCGACACCTCACCCTGTGCGGCGAGCAGGTCGAGGATCGCGGTCAGACGGGCGGCGCGGTTCATGCTCATCACGCCCGCTCGGCGAGGGCGAACAGGCGCAGCATCCGAGCGGCCTCCTCGGCGACGGCCTCGCGGCCGGGAGCGACGTACTTGCGCGAGTCGACGAGCTTCTCGTCGGCGGCGAGCGTCTCGCGGATCGCGCGCGTGAAGAATCCGTTCAGGTGAGTGGAGACGTTGATCTTGGTCATCCCGGCCTGCACGGCGCGTACGATCACGTCGTCGGCGACGCCGGACGATCCGTGCAGCACGAGCGGCACGTCGCCGCCGTTGCGGCCGATGCCGCGCAGTGCGCTCTTCAGGCGTCCGATCAGGTCGATGTCGATCGCGGCCGAGCGGTCGAGCATCGCGTGCGAGGATCCGACCGCGACGGCCAGCGAGTCCACGCCGGTGGCCTCGACGAAGGCGCGCGCCTCGTCGGGGTCGGTGCGGACGCCGGGTGCGTGGGCTCCGTCCTTGCCGCCGACCTCGCCCAGCTCGGCCTCGATGTAGACACCTGCGGCGCGAGCACGGCCGGCGATGTCGGCCGTGAGCTCGACGTTCTCCTCGTAGTCGAGCTTGCCGCCGTCGAACATCACCGATCCGAAGCCCAGTTCGATGGCCTCGTCGACGAGCTCGGGGCGCTCGGCGTGGTCGAGGTGCACGGCGACCGGAGTCTTCGCCCTGCGGGCGATGGCGAGGGTCGCCCAGCCGATCGGCTCGAGCCCGCCGTGGTAGTCGGCGCAGTTCTGCGAGATCTGCAGGATCACGGGCAGCTGTGCCCGCTCGGATGCCGCGGCGAGCGCCTCGGCGGTCTCGAGGTGGATCACGTTGAAGGCGCCGAGGCCGGTGCCGGCGGCGGCGGACGCGCGCATCAGGTCGCGTGCTGAGACGAGGGTCATCGGGTTTCCTTCGGGTCGGATTCTGCGGTGCCGGGGTCGGCGGCGCGGGATTCTCGTTCGGGAAGCTGTCGCTCGGTGCCCGGGTGCGCGTCCGCGAGGTCGGGTCGGGCGGCGACGGTGAGGGCGCGCTCGAGCTCGGGCCAGGAGGGGTGGATGTCGCCGGCGAGAGGCATCAGCACGGCGGCGGCCGACCAGGCCGTCGCCCGTCGCAGGATCGCCTCGGGGTCTCGGATGCCGGCATCCATCAGCACGGCGCAGGCGGCCACGCCCGCGTCGCCCGCACCGGTCGGGTTGCCGGCGAGCGCCGTGTCGAGCCGGGCGTGCAGGATGCTGACCGGCGCGGCATTCGCTCCAGACGCCACCGTGGGCAGTCCGCCGTCCCGTTCCACATCGGGGGCCGACACGCCAGAAAGCGGACGCTTTCCGCGAATCTGTCCGTAATCTGGCGTGTCGCCCCCCGGAGTGTGTCCGGCACTCGCGAATGCCCGAGGCTCGGAAGGCGCGGCGGACACCGCCAGCATCCCGTCGGCGCCGAGCGAGAGCAGCACCAGCTCGACGCCGCGTCGCAGCAGCTCGCGCGCGCCCTCGATGGGATCGTCCAGGCCGGTGGCGTCGCGGAGCTCATGCTGGTTGGGCTTCAGGACGGATGCCCCGGCATCCGCCGCCGTGAGCATCGCCGGCCCGGAGGTGTCGACGATCACAGTCGCGCCGGCATCCCGCCCGAGGCGGATGAGAGACGGCAGCAGGTCATCGGGCGTACCGGGCGGCAGACTGCCCGAGATCACGAGCACGTCCTGGCCGCCGGCATCCGGACCGGCGGCGTCCCCGAGCCCGTCGGCCCCTGCTTCGGAGGCCGACACCCGCGCGAGCGCGCGCGCCACAGCATCCTTCAGCGCGGCCCACTCGACATCCGTCGGCGCCTCGCCGCGCTCGTTCACGATCGTCGTGTCGCCCAGCACCTCGTCGACCAGCGCGATGCTGCGGCGTGTGGAAGCGGTCACGGGCACCAGCACGTGCGGCACACCCGACGCGTCCAGCTCCGCGGCGAACTCCGCACCCGTCGCGCCACCCGAGGTCGTGATCGCCACGGCGGACGCGCCCTGCGCGTGCGCGACCCTGGCGACGTTCAGGCCCTTGCCTCCGGCGCGCGACTTCCCGGCATCCGCTCGGTGCACCCCGCCGATCTCCAGCGCGGCGACATGCCAGGTGAGGTCGAGGGCGGGGTTCGGCGTGACGGTGATGATCATGCGGCCACCGTCGCCTCGTGCGAGCACACCTGCACGATCTGGGAACGGATGCACGACGCATCCGGCGATCCGATCGTGCAGGTGTTCCCGGATCGTGCATCCGTTCCCGGCAGCGCGGAGGTCATGCGTGCGCCGCCTCGCGAGCGCGCAGCGCGGAGCCCAGGATGCCGGCATTGCCGGAGAGCTCGGCGGGGACGAGGACCGGGATGCGGTGGAAGCTCAGGCGGTCGGCCAGCCGCGTCCGCAGCTCGTCGAACAGCGCCCCGCCCGCGCGCGACAGGCCGCCGCCGATGACCACGGCCTGCGGCGCCATGACGGCGGTCAGCTGCGCGATCGAGATGGCGAGGGCATCGAGGGCCTCGTTCCAGATCCGTGCGGCGGTCTCGTCGCCGGCGGACGCCAGGGCGATCACCTCGCGTGCGCCGTCGACGACCGTGCCCGTCTCCTCCGCATAGCGCCTGGAGATCGCGCCGGCGGATGCTCTGGCCTCCAGGCATCCGCGGGCCCCGCAGGGGCAGGGCCATTCGCCGATCGGCGAATGGCCGATCTCGCCGGCGTAGCCGCCCGCGGTGTACGGCTGTCCGCCGACCAGCAGCGCGCCGGCGATCCCGGTGCCGATGATCAGCACGAC
Organism: Microbacterium sp. 69-10; assembly: GCF_001897945.1. GTDB lineage: Bacteria > Actinomycetota > Actinomycetes > Actinomycetales > Microbacteriaceae > Microbacterium. The sequence goes on along the minus strand of NZ_MKRT01000016.1, from coordinate 110,931 downwards.
CGCGTCGGCGTAGTCCCGCGCACCGCCGAGCACGCGCTCCGCCCAGCTCGCCGAGCGCACATCGTGGTCGAACCCGACGGGCAGGCCGAACCTCGCGGCTGCCAGGTCCCGGATCGGGGCATCCCGCCAGCCGAGGTTGCTGCTGAACACGGCGATGCCGCTGTCGGCGTCGACGATGCCGGGCACCACCAGGCCGATCGCCTCGGGCACGATCTCCGGATGCTGCTCGCGCAGCTCGTCGGCCAATTCGGCGAGCCGGTCGATCAGCGACCCCACGGGGTCGTCACCGCCGACCGGAGTGGGCGTTCGCCGCAGTCCGACGGCCGCGCCGGTGGCATCGAACAGCGCCGACTTGATGTCGGTGCCGCCCACGTCGAAGGCCAGCACGGGTGCACCCGCACCGATCCCCGCCGCCGCGGCGAGCCGCTCACCCGACTCGTCCTTGACGACGTCGGGGATGCGGTCGTGCTCGGTCATGGCGCGTCTCAGTCGTCGAGGATCACGGAGCGGGTGAGGTTGCGCGGCTGGTCGGGGTCGAGCCCCTTCCCCACGGCACGGTCGAGTGCGACGCGGTGCACCCGCACCAGCTCGGCCATCGGGTCGATCGGATGCTGCACGAAGCGCGCTCCGGTGGCCTCGACCTGCGCCTGCAGACCCTCGGGGGCAGCACCGAACTGCCAGGTGATACGGCCGGGGGCGGCGATGGCGATCGGGCCGTGACGGTATTCCATCGAGCTGTACGACTCGGTCCACGACTGCGAGGACTCGCGCATCTTCAGGCCGGCCTCGTGTGCGAGTCCGAAGGTCCATCCCATGCCGAGGAAGCTGTACTGCTCGGCATCGGTGAGCGCGGGTTCGTCGGATGCCTGTCCGTCGAGCACGGCCTGGGCGTCGGCGATCGCCGTGTCCAGGTCCTCGCCGAGGGATGCCCGGAACAGGGCGAGCGCGGTGGTGGCGAAACGGGTCTGCACCACCGACTGCTCGTCGGCGAACGGAAGCGCGATGACGGTGTCGGCCAGGTCGACCAGCGGGGAGGTGTCGTCGCCGAGCACGGCCACGACGGGGGTGCGGCCCTTGACGCGCTCGGTGAGCTCGAGGACCTCGGTGGTGGTGCCGGAGCGGGTCAGCGCGACGATCGCGTCGTAGCCGCGGCCGTACGGGAACTCGGATGCCGTGAACGCGTCGGTCTCACCGTGGCCGGCGGCCTCGCGCAGGGCCGCGTAGGACTGCGCCATGAACCAGGAGGTGCCGCAGCCGACGACGGCGATGCGTGCGCCGGATGCCGGGAGCAGCCCCTGCTCTGCTCGCATCCCGGCCGCGCGGGCCCAGGTCTCCGGCTGCGAGGTGAGCTCCGCGCGCATGTGCGCGCCGGCGGCTGATTCGATCATTGCTGCTCCTTGCAAACGTCAAGTTGAGATGCTTGCAACTCTAGGGTGTTTTTATCGGAAAAAACATCACAATCACGCATAATCCGGGCGACACTCATCACGGCACCCCGAGAACGGCGGAGGAAACGAGACTGACAGCTCCTTGGAAGGCGAGGTCGTCACCGAGCGGACTGATCCGCAGATCGAGCGACGCCCAGCTCTCCTCGGTCAACCGGGGGCGCATGGCATCCCTCGCGGCAACGACGAGACTGTCCGCCACTTCATCGGACACGCCCGTCAAGATCACGACCTCGGTCCCCAGGGCTCCGACCAGCGGAGCGAGCGCATTGCCCAGGATTCGTCCGGCATCCTCGAGGATCTCCGCACGATCTCTTTCATCAGCGGCCGAAAGCCGGGCGTTCAGGCGGGGAAGGGACAGAGTCGCCTCAAGGCATCCCGCCCTGCCGCAGACGCATCGGTAATCGGCGCTGTCCCCGCTGGCGATATGGCCGATCTCCCCCGCGGTGTAGTGCGATCCGTGGATGAGCTTGCCATTCGCGATGATGCCGCTTCCGACGCCGTAGCCGAGCTTGACGACCATGAGGTCGGACTGCGCTCCCACACGGTCCCGCTCAGCAAGGGCGGCGACGTTGGCATCGTTCTCGACGCTGACGGGGAGGTCGAAACGCTCGAGCAGCACATCCTTGAGCGGCACATCCGTCCATCGCAGGTTGTGCGAGGCCAGGACCACCCCGTCGGCGTCGACGATGCCGGGGGCGCTGACACCCATCCCGATGATCCGTCCTGCTGCAGCAGCGCACAGCCGCTCGGCGAGCTCAATCGCCATCTGCAGGGCGACCTCTCCCTGTGCTGCCAGCGAGAGGATCGAGTCCCGATGCAGTACACGACCACTCAGGTCGAGGACGGCGCCGTAGAAGCCGTCGTCATGGGAGAGGTCGAGCGCGACCACGCGCCAGTTCTCGCGATCGATGTTCAGATCGACCGCCGGGCGACCGCGGCCGCCGATCGGACGCCTCCTGGTCTCGACGATGAGGCCCTCTTCGAGCATTTCGGTCACCAGCGAGGACACGGTCGCCTTGGTGAAGCCGGCGGCCCGCGCCAGATCTGCGCGGGATCGGTCCCCGTTCTGGTGCAGCAGCTGAAGCAAACGGCCCTGACTGCTGCCCGGAATCTCCCGCTGAATCTGCAGAGAGCTCCAGCGATCGACATCCTCCGCCGTCATGTACTCGCCACCATTTCTTCCCCCGTCACGCGATACACGCCACCAAACAGGCATGCCCAGCCTGACAATACTGGCGTTGAGCGTCTCCGGAGTTCCGCCCCGGCGACATCCAGACCCGCGCACACCGCGCGCGACGGAACAGACTGCGCTCGCGAAGTGGTGCGGATGGGGGACACGGCCGGAGCTGACATGTGGGCACTGCCGGGCATTCTTCCCTCCTTCAGTCACCATGCGCGCTCCCTTGGGCAGATGTGAGATCGTCCTCTGATCCGGGGTTGCACCGGACTGATCACTTTAGTTCTGCTACTAAACTAAAGACTTCGTGTCACTGTATTCCGCGCGATCAGGACTGTCAACTTCATCCGTAGGCGCTCAGTGCCGACCCGACGACATGAGTGCGGGTATTGACAGGCATACAGGAAGCTCCTAGGGTTCTTCAAACACAGCTTAGTTCAGTTGCCGAACTAAATACCCTCCAATCCAATTGCTTTCCCGTTAACGAACGGAGCCCTCACATGCATAACGAAAAGCACCCATCAGCCTGGCGTAGACGGCCCCTGTCCCTGGGAGCCGTCGCCCTCGCACTGTCGACGGTCGTGGCGCTCATCTCGCCAGCGACCATGGCCACCGCCGACGAGGCGGCCGTCCGTGCGCAGTGGAACTTCGCCGCCGGCGTCGAAGACATCTCCCCTGCCGAAGAGCACCACGGAGTGCTCGGCTCAGGCGCCCAGATCGTTCCCGAGACCGGCGCCGTCCTCGATGGAACCAGCAACGGCGTGATCACGGTCCCCTACTCTGAGTCGTTCCAGCCCGAGGCAGCCGGAGACGGCGAGGCCTGGAAGGTAGAACTCACCGGTGTCACCCCCGCGGCGCCGATCTCCAGCTACCGCACCATCATGGGCTCGCGCAACAACGAGAACGGTTGGGCGCTGTATCTCAACGGGGGCAAGATCGAGTTCTGGATGTCCCAGACCGGAACGGGGACGGGATACGCGAAGGCGCTGTCCGGCGTCACCGCCCAGGTCGGAAAGTCCTACGACATCACCGTCCAGCGCGCGGGCAACAAGATCTCCATCGACGTCAGTGGTGACGGCGAGGGTCACGGAGAGGCCACGATCGCAGGAGGCTACAACGCCGTCGACGCCGGCGCCACGCTCCGCTTCGGAAGCGGCGGAAACGCCAACAAACCTCAGTACTTCTACTCGGGTGCCATCGGCACGGCGACCATCTCCGTCGACGAAGTCGATGACGAGACCGGTCCCGTCGACCCCACCGGCCCCGTGGTCATCCCGACGCCGGAGTTCCCCCTCACCGACGCCCAGTACGAGGACGCAGCCGCCGCAGTCTTCGCCCGCACCGCAGGTGCGGCTGCGAGCCAGATGAGCTTCGACATGCAGCGCTCCGAGCAGAACGTCGAGCAGTTCACGATCTCAGGCACCGACGGCGCGATCTCGATCGTCGCCTCGACCCCCTCCGCCCTGACGATGGGTGCCGGCTGGTACCTCAAGTACGTCGTGAACGCCTCCGTCAACCTCGGAAGCGCCTACCCTGACATGCCTGCGACGCTCCCCGCGCCTGAGGCGCCCATCACGAAGACCGGCCACGACGCCTACCGCTTCGCGCTCAACGACACCAACGAGGGCTACACCGACCCGTACCTCGACTGGGCGGGCTGGGAGCGACTGCTCGACAACATGGCCCTGCACGGCGTGAACCAGGTGTTCATGACGGTCGGAACGGACGCCGTCTTCGCCGAGCTGCTGCAGAGATGGCACTACTCCGAGGCAGAGGCATTCAACTGGATCCCGCAGCCGTCTCACCAGCCCTGGTGGGTGCTGCAGAACATCAGCAATGAGAACGGCCAGCCGCCGATGACGAAGGCCCTGCTCGCGGAGCGCGCGTCGCTCGCGAAGAGGATCGTCAACCGCGCGAACGAACTGGGCATCACCCCGGTTATTCCCGGCTACTTCGGCACGGTCACCCAGGACTTCGCCGACCGCAACCCCGGCGCGAACGTCGTTCCGCAAGGCAAGTGGGGTGGCTACGAGCGCCCGGGCTGGCTCGACCCGACGACCGAGATGTTCGCTCAGGTGGCCGCGGACTACTACGAGATCTCGGAAAGGCTCATCGGAGCCTCGGGCGCCTACAAGATGGACCCGCTCCACGAGGGAGGTCGGGCCGGCAACGTCAACGTCCCCGCTGCGGCAGCCGGTATCGAGAAGGCACTGCACACCGCGCACCCGAAGGCTCTCTGGTCGCTCCTCGGCTGGCAGAGCAACCCGACCATGACCCTCCTCGACGGGGTGGTTGACAAGTCGCGACTGCTGATCGTGGACGGACTCTCCGACACCGTCACCACGCTGGATCGTGAGAGCCGCTGGCCGGGCATTCCCTACGCCTTCGGATCGATCTACAACTTCGGCGGCAACACCTCGATGGGCGCTATCAGCAAGGTATGGCTCGAGCGATACTTCACGGCACGCGACAAGCAGAACTCATCGATGAACGGTGTCGCCATTCTGCCCGAGGGCTTCTACAACAACCCCGCGGCCTTCGAGCTGATGGCGGAGCTCCCCTGGATGGACAGTGCGCCGGATCACGGCCAGTGGTTCCGCGACTACGCCAAGGGCCGCTACGGAACAGATGCCGCCGCGACTGCATGGGACACGATCGCCTCGACCGCGTACTCGATGGACCCCATCGGGGTGCACAGCGAGTCGCACGACGGTCTGTTCTCTGCTCAGCCGAGCCTGACGACGACCAAGGGCCGGGCCTGCTGTGCCCGGGGAATCGTCCGCTACGACATGGCCGCCTTCGCAGCGGCTCTGCCGCAGCTCATCGCGGCCAACGACTCGGTGGTTCAGCGCGATGCCTATGAATATGACGTCACCGACGTCGCGCGCCAGGTCATCGTCAACGTCTCTCGCGACCTCCTCCCTCAGATCAAGGCGGCATATGACGCCCGTGATCTCGCGAAGTTCGATGAGCTGACGGGAACCTGGCTGGACCTGATCGCCCAGCTCGACAAGATCCTCGGAACCGAGGCGGACTTCATGCTCGGCGGCTACGTCGCCCGGGCTGAGGCTCAGAACCCCGGCATCGGCGCCTACGACCTGCAGAACCTGCTCACCACCTGGGGAACCAAGAAGAGCTTCTCGCTGCACGACTACGCGAACCGCGAGTGGCAGGGCCTGATGGGCGACTTCTACGCCTCGCGCTGGCAGCAGTACTTCGCAGGACTGCGCACCAGCATTCAGACCGGCGAGGCAGCGCCGTCGATCGACTGGTTCACTGTGGACGACGACTGGGCGAAGGTCAATCACAACTACCCCTCGGTGCCGTCCGGCGACGTCATCGTCGAGGCCCGGAAGGCGATGGACCTGCTCGGAACGGGTGAGACGAGGATCACCTTCGATTCTCCTGCGATCCGTCCCGGCACGCCCGCGACGATCACGGTGAAGGTTCAGAACATCTCACCGCTCGGCACGATCGATTCCGCCGACCTCACGCTGAACGCACCGGCGGGGATCACCGTGTCCGCCCCGGACGTCCGGCTCGAGAACATCGGTGCGGGCGAGACACAGACCGCCACGTGGGAGATCAACGTGGACGGCCACGAGTACCCGCAGGCGGTGGCGGAGTTCTCCGTCGACACCGACCTCACCATCGAGGGCGAGACGACCACGACAACGACGACGGGAACGGTTCTCGTCGGTGCGGAGTCCGCGTCGCCGTGGAAGAAGCACTCGACCCAGACGGACGCCGAGTACGCCTTCGCTGAGGATCAGATCGCGCTGCGCACCACGGGCAACGACTTCTCCAAGACGAGCCGATTCTTCAGCTCGGCCTATCACGAGAAGGTGCTGGCGGACGGCGACGTGCTCACCGTGCACGTCGACCGTCAGCAGAGCGAAGGCTCCCGCCCCTGGGCGCGGAGCGGCCTTGCGGTGGGAACCAACATCACCGGGACGAACACACCGCTGGTGGTCCTTGCCCTGACACCGGGCAACGGCTGCGCCTTGACGTGGAACAGCGGGACCAACGGTTCGCTGGACACCCATCGCAACGTCACGGGCTTCAGCGGTTCGGCGTGGCTCCGACTCCTCCGCAACGGGAAGACCTTCGTCGGCTCCTGCAGCACGGACGGCGTGAACTGGACGACGATCGGGACGGCGACGCCCGCGGGCTTCTCCGCGGACACCGTTGATGCCGGGCTGTTCTCCTCCGCGGTGAACAGCGGTGCATCCGACCGGATCCTCGCCGTCTTCTCGGACTGGAGCATCTATCGCGCCTCCGGTCCTCAGGCCTGGGCGTCGGTCGACGGACGAAAGGTCGCGCTGAGCGCAGATGTCGCGCTGGCCGGGGTCGAGTACGCGGTCGACGGCGGAGCCTGGAAGTCGTATTCCGCACCGTTCACGATCGAGGGCACCGACTCGGCGGTGGTCGCCTACCGTGCGGCCGACGACCGAGGAGTCACCGGGCCGAGCAAGTCGGTCTCCGTCGCGGCGTCGGATCCTGGTGCGGCCGCGGATATCGCCCCGCTGGGTGTGGCGAAGACCGTGCTTGTCGGTGAGACGGCCACGGGCTTCGGGGCGCTGGTCACTAATGCGGCTGGTAGCCCTGTGCTCGGAGCGACCGTGGAGTTCTCGGTGACTGGTGGTGTCTTCCCCAACGACGCCACCACGGCGACCGTCACCACGAATGCTGCGGGTATCGCTGTTGCTCCGGCTGTGTCTTCGGAGACGGCGGGGCAGGTCATGGTCAGTGCGGCGTTCGCTGGAAGAACGGTTGCATTGC
>NZ_MKRT01000016.1:82891-103490 GCF_001897945.1 Microbacterium sp. 69-10 | reverse complement strand
GACGGCGGCGTCTGTTTCCGGGAAGGTGGTTCTCACGGTCACCGCGAAGAACACCGGGACGGAGGCCGCGACGATCAAGGTGAGCACCCGATACGGCACGAAGTCTTTCGCAGCGGTCGCGCCTGGCGCGTCCGTGAGCGCGGACATCAAGACCTATCTCTCCGCCATCCCGGCGGGTACCGTGTCGGCGGCTGTGACCGGGGCATCCGGTCTGCGGACCGTCACAACCTCTTACGCGGCGAAGTGACGCAGCGAAGCTCGATGAGAACGGACAGGAACATGAAGAATCCCGAGAAGACCACGGACGCACCTCAGAATCCGGGCAGAAGGTCTCTCCTCGTGGCGGGAGCGTGGGCGGCACCCGTCATCCTCACTGCCGTCGCTGTGCCGATGGCAGCAGCCTCCGGGGAACTCGAGATCGAAGCGCTGAGCGGCAGCGTCTCCGGGCGGGCGATCTCCTTCTCGGACGTTTCCCCCGATGACACGGTCCCGCTGGTGTTCCAGGTGACCGTCGGCGGAAGCGGCTACACCGGCACCGCGACGGCAGCGCTGGTCGGGGCCGCTGGTAAGGCGGAGTGGGATCCCGGCGTCACCACAGGAGGAACCACCGCCACCGGTGAGATCCTGGACGGAGAACTGGCCCTGCCGATCACCATCCTCGGCACTGGCAGCTTCACCGTGGTGGTCAGCATCGGGAACCAGAGCTGGGACTTCACCGTCTCACTCACCGGCGCCTGACATGCGCAGGGTCGTCGCACTCCTCGCGATGACCGCACTTCTCGGACTGGGCGTCGCCTGCACCCCGCAGGTGACGCCCAGTCCTGCGGTCACCACGAGCAAACCAGGAATCCAGATCGTCTCCCCGGACGGCCCCATCGCCTTCGGGGAAGAGATCCGCATCATCGCAGAGATCAGAGACGCCGACAAGCCACTCGCAGACCAGGAGGTCACCTTCGACGTCGTCGAGGGGGAGGGGAGCTATCCCGGCGGCTTCGAGACCGACACCACCGATGAAACCGGCGTCGCGACGTCTCTCGGCCTGCAGGCGAAAGCCCCGGGAACGATCACGGTGCGCATCGCCACGGCATCCCAGTCCACCGAAGTGGACATCGAGATCACCGACGCCGGCGAGTAGAGGACTCAAGCTCCTCCGGCCGCCTCTGTGTGGTGACGGATGACCTCGGCGACGACGAAGTTGAACCACTTCTCCGCGAATTCGGGATCGAGGTGTGCCTCCACGGCGAGCGCGCGCAGGCGTGCCACCTGCTGCTCCTCACGACTCGGATCGGACGCGGGCATCTCGTGGTCCGCCTTCAGATGACCGACCTGCTGGGTGGCGCGGAAGCGCTCGGCCAGCAGGAAGATCAGTGCTGCGTCGATGTTGTCGATGCTCGCGCGCAGGCGCAGCAGCTCGGCGCGGGCGGCTTCGTCAGCCATGTTTCCTCCTCGGTCGTGCGGCGCGTGTGCGACACTTCGACGATAGTCGGCGCACTCCGCTCGAGTGGCGTGAATTGCGGCATCCGACGGCGGAATCGCGCATGCTACGCGGTCCTAAGCGCGTGAGCACGCATAGAGTGTTCGGCATGAGCGACGACGAGTCCATCAAGGCGGAGCCCGAGGCCGAGAAGGCGATGGCGCAGACCATCGCGGCCGAGGTTGCCGCGCCGTCCAATGCCAGGGCGGTCGTTGAGCCGCCGACGCCCAGTCGCTCCTTCTGGACGCGCATCGACAAACCGTTCGTCTTCGGCTTTCTGGTGACGCTGGGCGGACTGGTCGCGTTCCTGTTGGCGATCACGCTCTCGAACCTCTCCACCGTGCTCATCTACATCGCCTTCGCGATGTTCGCGGCGCTCGGCCTGGATCCGGCCGTGCGCTTCCTGGAGCGGCGCGGGCTGTCGCGCGGGCTGAGCGTGCTGGTGGTGATCCTCGGCCTGGTCATCGTGCTCGCCCTCGTGCTGCTGATGATCGTGCCCGTGGTGGTCGAGCAGATCACGTCGTTCGTGAAGTCTGTGCCGGGACTGATCACCGACTTCATGCACAGCGACATCTACGCCTTTCTCGAGAAGCAGTTCGGCGACCAGTTCGAGCAGCTGGTGACGGATGCTCAGAAGTTCCTCACCGACGGCAAGACCTGGCAGGTGATCGGCGGTGGCGCCCTCCAGGTGGGAAGCTCGATCGCCACCGGCATCTCGGGCTTCATCGTCGTTCTCGTGCTGACGCTGTACTTCGTCGCGGGCCTGCCGACGATCAAGACCGCCCTGCTGCGTTTCGCACCGGCCCGCGACCGTGTGCGCGCCCGCGGTATCACCGACCAGATCACCGACTCGGTCGGCGGCTACGTACAGGGAATGGTGATTCTCGCGTTCGCTAATGCGATCGTGGCCCTCGTGCTGTACCTGGCACTGGGGCTGCCGTTCCCACCGCTGATGGCGACGGTCGCGTTCCTGGTCACGCTGATCCCGCTGGTCGGATCGGTGCTGTTCTGGGCGATCGGCTCGGTGATCGCACTGTTCGCCGATCCGTGGCACGCCCTGATCTTCGCGGTCATCTACCTGGTCTACATGCAGGTCGAGGCGTACTTCCTCACGCCGCGTGTGATGAACAAGGCCGTCGCCGTGCCGGGTGCCCTGGTCGTGATCGGCGCACTCGCTGGCGGCACGCTGCTCGGTCTGCTCGGCGCGCTCGTGGCGGTGCCGGTCACGGCATCCATCCTGATCATCATCAACCAGCTGTGGCTACCGCGGCAGGATGCCCGGACCTGATCCCAGACCCGGGCATCCTGCGCACTCCGGCTCAGCGGCCCTCGTAGGCGCCCGCCGCCGATGAGGTCCCCGCGGAGCCGACCATCGTGACCGTCGCCGTTCCGGCCGGGATCGCTGCAAGATATGTCTTGAAGTCGAAGGAGACACTCTCCCCGGCGGCAACCTGAGCAACGCTCTTCGTCCCGTATCGAGTCGCGACCTTCAACGACACCGGCTCCTCACTTTCGTTGACGACATCCACTGTGACGACCACCTTTCCGGAGACCGCACGGGTCGATGCGCTGACGCTCGCATGCAGTGCGGATGCCGGAGCTGTGACGGTCACGGTCGGCAACTCCACCAGGTTCCCGGCGAGTCCTGCCGTGACGGTGATCACGCCGGCGGCCGAGGACGATACGAGCGGAGCGACTGCGATGCCTGCCGCATTCGTCAACGCGGTCGCCTCGGCGACACCGCCGGCGAACTCTCCCCCGGATGCGGTGAAGGTCACCCGTGCACCGACGACAGGTCCCCCTGCCGCATCCACCACACGGGCGCCGATGCCGCCCGCCTGGTCTCCCGTCAGCACGGTCTTGGCCGTACCCAGTGCCTCCAGTCCGGCCGCGGTCGTCGAGTCGGCATTAGCCACCTTGATCGTTCCCACGGGGCCGGTCACCCCGCGCGAGTCGACTGCGCGATAGGAGATGCTGACCGCATCCACGCCCTCAGCGGTCACCGGCTCTGCGTATGTCTGCCACGCTCCATCGGCGATCATGTACTCGATCCGGGACAGCTCGATCCCATCCGCCGCTGCGGTCAAGGACACGGTGCGGCCATCGACTGCGGCCCAGGCACGAGGGGCGGCGACCGTGCGGACGGCCCACTTCGAGAACCCGGCCACGACGCTGTCAGCACCCCCGCTGTTCACGGCCGAGGAGAAGACTCCTGCATCCGACGGAGAGGCGTCGAACCCTGTCGGAGTCGCCGTCCCGATCGTCGTCCAGGACTGGCCGTCCTGGCTGCAGGAACCGATGAACGTGCTGCCCACCCGATCCATCCGCAGCCACGCGGATCCTGTGAACGTCGCATTGTTGCGGTGCGTGTCAAGTGATCCGGTCGACTTCGAGTTCCAGGTCAGCGCACAGCCGTTGGACGGGGTCAACGCCAGGACGGCCATCGGAGATCCCACGGTGGCGACACCAGTGCTGACCATCAGTCCCGATCGAGCCCACGGACGCGCACCCTCACTGTCCTGGAAGTCGACGTGAGTCACCATCGAAGCGCCGTCTGCGAGCACGCCGGGCTGATACGCGGCGCTGAAGTAGCGGCTCGCCTTCGAGAAGTCGCGTCCTGTCGTTCGCAGCCCGATCTGCGCTGAGGCGAAGGCGAACTCGGCGCCTGGCTCCGTGGAGTAGGTCTGCCAGGGGGCCGCCGACTCCGCGCCGACCATGATCCGCTCGGAGGACTCGTCGTGCCTGATATCCCCTTCGACGACGACGGTCGAGCTGAGGCTCACATCGGCGAAGGCCTTCGGGAAGCCCGCCGCCGAGACTCGCCAGGTCGCCGTCTGCGTCGTGCCCGGTGCGATGTCCTCGAAGCTGACCGACGGGCTCTCCACGACGATCCCGTCGGGGACGTTCAGGGTGAGGTTGGCGGAATCGATCGTGCCGGTCGAGGAGAGGTTCGCGACGGTGGCCGACCAGGTCGAAGGCTCGCCCGTCCGGACGCCGGATGCCGAGAATGTCACCGCCGAACCGCCCGGTACCACCAGTGCAGTGAGGTCGACGGCGGCGGCCATCGCTGCGTTGCCCGCGTCGTTCGGGTGCACGCGATCTCCGGAGTCGTAGGCAGGCAGCAGCCGCTTCGGGTTCGCAGGGTCGCGCATCGCCAGATCGAAGTCGATCACGTCGTCGAAGGCCCCGCTGGTGCGGATCCACTCGTTGACTGCTTCCCTCTGCACGTCCATTGCCGGGGTGATCCCCTGCCAGATGGTCCCGCCCTCGAACGGCAGGATCGTCCCTCCGATCACCTTGACGCCGGCGGCGCGCGCCTCGGCGATCACCGACTGGAGGCCGGTGATGATCTCGGGTGCCGTGCGATTGCGAGCGAGATCGTTGGTTCCCTCCAGCACGATGGCCGTCGTCACGCCTGTGACCCCGAGCACATCGCGAGCGAACCGCGACACCCCGGCGGGCCCCTGCTGTGCGCCTGCGGCCGCGTCTGTGAGCAGCTGGTTTCCGCTGATCCCCGCATTCGCGACAGCGAGCTGGGCGTGCGGTGCTTCGGCGAGGATGCGTCGTGCGAGGAAGTTCGGATAGCGCCGGTTCGCGTTCCGCGTCGGACGGCCGGAGTCCGTGATCGAGTCGCCGAACGTGACCACCGTCCCACGTGCGGGCCCGCCGGATACGTCGACAGCGGTCACGAAGTACCAGGTGTCCTGACTCAACGGGAACGCGCTCGCGGCCGTCGCGTCCACGACGTTCGTGCCCACAGCATGGAACTGCGTCTGATCGGTCTTGGCGTGATACGACCTTCCGGTCTGAGCACCGGGAGCGAAGGTGGTCACGAGCAGATCGCTGTCTGAGGGGACCTCCAGTTGCACGACATCGCTGACGACCTGGCCGTAGGGCGGGATGGTAATGGAGCGCTCACCGTCGAACGTCAGCGGGCGGAGGGTGCCCTCTGCGACGTCCGCCGATCCTGGCGTCGCGGAAAGAGCGACAGAAGATGCCGAGATCGTCATCGGTGTCGAGTTGAAGTCGTTCGACAGGTGCACCCGGACCTTGTCGCCTGCCGCGGTGGTGCGCAGCACGTTCCGGATCGTGCAGTCCTGACAGCTGCCGGACTTCGCGGCGTTCGGTGAGGCCGTCCACGTCGCCACCCAGGGGTTCCCTGCATCAAGCGGTGACGGCTCGATGCCGTCTGAACCGTTCGCACCAGGAACCGTCTCGGAGCCCGTTGTGAAGTACTGGTTGCCGCCAGGACTGTTCGCTGCGCTCGCACTCGGCGCAGGCAGCAGTGAGGCGATCAAGGCCAGGGTGAGCGTGACCACTCCGATGAGACTGCGACGTCGATGCTCCGAGCACTTCTTCGTGCGCATGCGTGGACTCCGTTCGGTCGCATCACTGCGACGGGCTTCGGATACGGCGAAGTGCCTCGGGGGCCTCGCGTATTAGTTTGGTGAGTAAACTATGTTGCTGGCGACAAAGCTAGAGCATTCCGCGAGGCGCTGTCAATCACATGACATCAGTGGCAGGAGATAGGTGGCAGCGCCCATCGCGCTTCTTGCGAGGCGCTCAGGCCATTGCCCATCACCGTTGATACACAAGCAAGAGCGAGCTCACGTCGCTCCGGGAGTCCGATCGCGCGCGCTTCACAGCGCGCCTCTGCCGAGGTGGAGCCTGGAATCAGGTGTGGCTGCCGCGGCAGGATGCTCGCGTCTGAGCGTCCCGCCGCGGCAGACCGGACTCAGTCGAGCCCCTTCTCCTTGAGCCACTTGGCCGCGATGTCCTCGGCCGAGGCCTGATCCACCGTCGACTGCACGTTCATCGAGACGAGGTCCTCGGCGCCGAGCGCGGCGCTGATCGGGTTGATGACCTTGGCGATCTTGTCGGCGATGTCGCTGGACGCGATGGGCACGACGTTCGAGGCCAGGATCATGTTCTTCGGATCCTTCAGCGCCACGATGTCCTTGGTCTGGAAGGCGGGGTCGGCGGTGTAGATGTCGGCCACCTGCACCTGACCCGCCAGCAGCGATTCGAGCGTGCTTTGCGCCGTGGCGGAGAACCCGAGGTCGACGTCGTAGATCTTCTTCGCGCCGGCGGGGCCGTACGGACGCTGCTCCAGCTCGGGTGCGCCGCCGAGCACGGGCTTCGTGTTCAGCTTCGCCAGGTCGGCGATCGATTCGAGGCCGTTGTCCTGTGCGAACTTCTTCGTGACCGTGTAGGTGTCCTGGTCGCTGGCCTTGGAGTAGTCCAGCGCCTTCAGGGTCTTCGGCAGCGCCTTCTGCAGTGCCGCGTAGACGTCGTCGGGGCTGGTGGCGGTGGCGCTCTTGTCGAGGTACTCCAGCAGGTTGCCGGTGTACTCGGGGAAGAGGTTGATCTTGCCCGACTCCACGTCCGGCATGTACGCGTCGCGCTGGCCGACGTTGAACTTCTTCTCGACCGTGAAACCGGCCTTCTCCAGCGCCTGCGCGTAGATCTCGGCGATGATCTCGTTGGAGTAGTACGCCTGCGAGCCGACGACGATGGTCTCGCCGCCCTTGTCCGTTCCACCGCCGGCGGAGGGCTCGTCGAGCGGGTTGCTGCTGCCGCATCCGGCGAGCGCGAGGGTCGCGGCGAGCGCGACCCCGACGGCGAGTGCGAGTCGGGACTTCCGTGCGGTGATCATGATGTGCCTCTCTGTGGAGTGGTTCAAGCGGTTCAGGCCGTGACGGATGCCGCGCGTCGCGCGGACCGCCGCCCATTGCGGTCGGAGGAAGAGGTGCGGTCGGGGGACGGGGAGCGGATGCCGGCAGGCACGACCGCGCGCTGCAGCGCGGCCAGCAGCAGGTCGACCAGGAGCGCGAGCACGGCGACGAGAAGCGCACCGGCGAGCACCTGGTCGAATCGCCGCAGCGGGATGCCCTGGATGATCGGCCAGCCGAGACCGCCGAGGTTCACGTACGCGCCGATCGTGACGGTCGCGATCACCTGCAGCAGGGCGGAGCGGATGCCGCCGACCAGCAGCGGCATGCCGAGCGGGAGCTCGACCTTCGTGAAGATCTGCCACTCGGTCATGCCGACGGCACGTGCGGCGTCGATCACCCTGCGATCGATGGCCTCGAAGCCCGTGTATGCGCCCGCGAGCAGCGAGGGGATCGCGAGCAGCACGAAGGTGATGACAGCGGCCAGCGGTGTCTGCAGCACGCCCAGCAGCAGCACGAGCAGGATGAGGAGCCCGAACGACGGCACGGCGCGCGCGGCGCCCGAGACGGCCACGGCGATCTCGCGCCCCTTTCCGGTGTGCCCGATCAGCCAGCCGGCGGGGAGCGCGATGGCGGCGGCCACCAGCACGGAGATCGCGGTGTAGAGCAGGTGCTGGCCGAGCAGGGTGGGCAGGGCGTACTGCCCGTGCCACTGCGCGGGGGTCAGGAGCCAGGAGATCGCGTCGGTGAAGAGGTTCATGCGGCCGACCTCACCACTGCGCGCCGGGCCTTCGACGGGCTGAGGGCGCCCCCGCCCGCCGACGTCGCCCGCGTCCACGGCATGAGCATCCGGCCCAGGAGCACCAGCAGCACGTCGATGACCAGGGCGATCACGACAACCGCGACCACGCCGGCGAGCACCTCGGCGATGATGCGCCGCTGCAGGCCGTTGGTGAACAGGTAGCCCAGGTTCTCGACGCCGATCAGGATGCCGACGGTGGCCAGCGAGATCGTGCTGACCGCTGCCACGCGCAGACCCGCGAGGATCACCGGGCCGGCGAGCGGCAGCTCGACCGTGAAGAACCTGCGCGGGGCGGCGTAGCCCATGGCCGTGGCCGCCTGCCGCACGTCAGGGTCGACAGAGTCGAGGCCGTCGGCGACCGCGCGCACGAGGATCGCGACCGCGTAGATGGTGAGGGCGATGATCAGGTTCGGCTCGTCGGTGGCCGAGTATCCGAAGACGGCCGGCAGGAGGATCAGCAGCGCGAGCGAGGGGATCGTGTACAGCAGGCCCGTGAGCACGATGACCGGGCCGCGCACCAGCCGGTATCGCCAGGCCACCCAGCCCAGCGGGATCGACAGGAGCAGGCCCAGCACGATCGGCGTCGCGCTCTGCCTGAGATGCACGAGCGTGAGTCCGAGGATCAGATCCAGGTTGTCGCCGACCCAGTTCACGTCAGGTCCCGTCCCTCAGCACGCCCTGAGTGCGTCCCTCGGAGTCCACCACGACCGTGCCGCGCGGGGTCTGCTTGAGCGAGAGCGCGCGGCGGCCGCGCTCGGCGCCGATGAACGCCTCGACGAAGGCATCCGCCGGGTTCTCGATGATCTCGCTGGGGCTGCCGACCTGCACGATCCGCGCGCCCTTGTCGAGGATGACCACCTGGTCGCCGAGCAGGAACGCCTCGTCGATGTCGTGCGTGACGAACACGACCGTCTTGTCGAGCTCGACCTGCAGGCGGATGAGCTCCTGCTGCAGGTCGGCGCGCACGATCGGGTCGACGGCGCCGAAGGGCTCGTCCATCAGCAGGATGTTCGGGTCGGCCGCGAGCCCGCGGGCGACGCCCACGCGCTGCTGCTGGCCTCCGGAGAGCTGGCTGGGGTAGCGGTCGGCGAGCGCGGCATCCAATCCCACGGTGCTCAGCAGCTCCCGCGCCCGGCCGTGAGCCTCGGCACGGCTCACGCCGTTCAGCCGCAGCACGGTGGACACGTTGTCGATCACCGTGAAGTGCGGCATGAGCCCGGAGTTCTGCATCACGTACCCGATGCTGCGGCGCAGCTGCACCGGGTCGCGATCGAGCACGCTCTCACCGTCGATCGCGATCGTGCCCGCGGTCGGGTCGACCATCCGGTTGATCATGCGCAGCAGTGTGGTCTTGCCGCATCCGGACGACCCGACGAAGACGGTCGTCTTGCGGGAGGGCAGCACGAGGCTGAAGTCCTCGACGGCCAGCGTGCCGTCGGGGAAGCGCTTCGAGACCGAAGTGAACTCGATCATCCGCCGCGGCCTACCGGCCGACCTGCACGCTCGGATCGAATGCGAGGTAGCCGGAGAAGTCGCGACCCACCTTCTCGATCGCGGTGGGGTACGGAGTCGGGTACGCCCAGACCAGGTCCTTGTGCGTCGTCCCGTCGAGCACCAGTGAGTAGTACTGGCACACGCCCTTCCACGGGCACGTGTACGGCGTCGGGCTCTCGACGAGCTCACCCTGCCGCAGCGCGGTGGTGGGGAAGTAGTGGTTGCCTTCGATCAGGATCGTCTCGGCGTCATCCGCCTCAGCGATCACGGTTCCTTCGAGTACTGCCTTCATGTGCGTACCTCCTGGCGTCCTTTCGAGCGTAGGCGACACCTCCGACAACGCGCAGGAGTCGCGGGAACTTCCCGGATTCCCGGCATCCGCGGCCTCGGAGTCAGGCCGACTGGCGGCCGTACGCCTCCAGCAGCCGCAGCCACACCTCGTTCATGGTCGGATACGCCGGCACCGCGTGCCAGAGCCGGCTGATCGGCACCTCGCCGGTGACGGCGATCGTGGCGGCCTGGAGCAGTTC
This sequence comes from Microbacterium sp. 69-10, assembly GCF_001897945.1. GTDB lineage: Bacteria > Actinomycetota > Actinomycetes > Actinomycetales > Microbacteriaceae > Microbacterium. The sequence goes on along the minus strand of NZ_MKRT01000016.1, from coordinate 93,518 downwards.
GGCGACATCGGCGCCGACGAACGTGACGCCCAGCAGCACCTCGCGCTCGGTGTCGACGATCATGCGCGCCTGCCCCTGGTAGCCGTCCGCGTGCAGGCCCGAGCCCGCCACCCAGCCGAGGTCGTAGTCGACGACCTCGATCTCGTGGCCGGCCGCGCGGGCGGCATCCGCCGTGAGGCCCACCGAGGCGACCTCGGGCTCGGAGAAGACCACCTGCGGCACGGCCGCGTGATCGGCGGTCGCGACGTGTCGGCCCCAGGGCTGGTCGGCGACCACCTCGCCGCGCGAGCGCGCCGCGATCACGTCGCCCGCGGCGCGCGCCTGGTACTTGCCCTGATGGGTGAGCAGCACCCGGCCGTTCACGTCCCCGACCGCGTACAGCCAGTCGCTCCCCGGCACGCGCAGGGTGTCGTCGACCTCGATGTAGCGCCCGGGCTCCAGCCCTACGGTCTCCAGGCCGATGTCCCCGCTGCGCGGCGTGCGCCCGGTGGCGGCGAGCACCTCGGATGCCGTGATCTCCTCGCCGTCGCCGACCGTGACCACGACGTGGTCTCCGTCACGGCGCACCGCCGAGGTGGCGGTGTTCAGCCGCACGTCCACGCCCATGCCGCGCAGGCCGTCGGCGACCCGCTCACCGGCGAACGGCTCCATGCCGCCGAGCAGTCCGCTCCGCGCGATGAGGGTGACGGATGCCCCGAGGCCGGCGTACGCGGTGGCCATCTCCACCGCCACGACACCACCGCCGATGATCGCCAGGGACTCCGGCACGTGATCGGCGCTGGTCGCCTCACGGCTGGTCCACGGCTTCGCATCCGCGAGCCCGGGGATGCCGGGGATCGTCGCATCCGTGCCGGTGCTGATCGCCACCGCCTGCCTGGCGCGCAGCACCCGGCCGCCGACGGTGACCTCGCGTTCGCCGGTGAGGCGGCCGTGGCCGCGCACCAGGTCGATGCCGGCGCCGTTCAGCCAGTCGACCTGGCCGTCGTCCTTCCAGTGCGAGGTGAAGGAGTCGCGGCGGGCGAGCACGTCGGCGGGGCTCAGCGTTCCGCCGCTCACGCCCTTGACATGCTGCGCCGCGCGCAGCGCCTGGATCGGGCGCAGCAGCGCCTTCGACGGCATGCACGCCCAGTACGAGCATTCACCGCCGACCAGCTCGCTCTCCACGATCACGGCGGTCAGCCCGCCCTGCACGGCCCGATCGGCCACGTTCTCTCCGACAGGTCCGCCGCCCAGCACGATGAGGTCGTATTCGTCGCTCATTGCTTCAGTCTTGCTCAGCATCCGCTCGGTGGGGCCGTCGCCTCGCAGATCTGCACAACTTCGCAGGGATGGGCAGGGAGGTCTGTGGAGATGTGCCGAACTGCGCGGCTGCGCTCAGCGCGTGGGCAGGATCACCGTCGGCGTGGGCGCGGACGTCGTATGACGCACATCGCGCGGCGCCCCGGTGCGCTCGTCGAGGTCGATCGCGCTGATCGTGCCCGAGCGCTGACCCGCGACGAGCAGGACGCCCTCGTGCACGAGGTGGTGGCGCGGCCAGTCGACGCCGGAGTCGGCGAGCGCGAGCGGCTCGACCGCCTCGCCGGAACCGCGCACCCGCAGCGCCGAGATCGTGTTGCTGCCGCGCAGCGCCGTGTACAGCGTGTGCCCGTCGCGGGAGACGGCGAGCTCGGCGGGGGTGTCGAATCCGACCTGCGCGATCGGCGAGGCGGTGGTCGCCGAGGCCAGCCCCCAGCTGCCGTCGCGGGCGGATGCCAGGGTGAACACCTCGCAGGAGTACTCCGTCACGACGTGCAGGTGACCGCTGGGGTGCATGACCATGTGCCGCGGGCCGGTGCCGCGGGGCAGCACCACCTCGTGGTCGAGAGCCAGTCCGGTGCCGGCGGACCGCCAGATGCGCACCAGGTCGAAGCCGAGGTCGGTGGTGGCGATGCGGCCGTCGGGCAGGAACACGGCGGCATGCGCGTGCGAGACACGCGGCTCCTCGCCGGTCGGGGTAGGGTACGGGTCCTTCGCCGCGGCGGGGTCCGTGTCGTCCGCGGGTTCCGCTTCCCCGAAGAGCGCCGCGCGCAGTGCCGCGGCCTTGTCGGGTGCGGCAGGCAGGATGCTGCCATCAGCGCCGAGCGCGTAGCGGACGACGCGTCCGTCGCCGTAGCAGCTGGCGATCAGCATCCGCCCGTCCGGGGAGACCGCGAGGTGGCAGACGTACTCGCCGGCGTCGACAGGGCGGCCGAGCGGACGCAGTGTCGCTTCGCCGCTGCGAGCGAAGGCCTGGACGGCGGCCGAGCCCTCCAGCGCCGCGTACACGACGTCGAGGGTGGGATGCTGCGCCAGCCACGACGGGGACGAGACCGGCGCCGCCGTGCCGCGGTAGGTGAGCGTCGACGCGCCACGCCCCTCGTCGACGGAGAGGAAGCCGATGCCCTCGGCATCCCCGTCCATGTCGTCGCCGTACCCACCGACCCAGAACCGCGTCATGCCCACTCCTCCGATGTCGAACTGCTTCTCGAGTGCACCGCTTCGCGACGAGGGAACCACCTGCCGAGGCCGGCAACCGGTGCGCTCGACGGGAACCGGTTCACCCGCGCCGGAACCGGCCCTCGGCGGCGCGCGTCAGTCGACGAGGTCGTGACGCACGATGACCTGCTCGCGCTCGGGTCCCACGCCGATCACCGAGATGCGCGTGTTGCTCATCTTCTCCAGCGCCAGCACGTAGTCCTGGGCCGTCTGCGGCAGGTCCTCGAAGGAGCGCGCCTTCGAGATGTCCTCGCTCCAGCCCGGGAAGTACTCGTAGATCGGCTTGGCGTGGTGGAAGTCGGTCTGGTTGACCGGCACATCGTCGAAGCGCACGCCGTCGACGTCGTAGGCGACGCACACCGGGATCTGCTCCAGGCCGGTCAGCACGTCGAGCTTGGTGAGCACCAGGTCGGTGATGCCGTTCACGCGCGTGGCGTAGCGGGTGATCGGTGCGTCGTACCAGCCGGTGCGGCGCAGCCGCCCCGTGGTGGTGCCGTACTCGAAGCCGGTCTTGCGCAGCCACTCGCCCATCTCGTCGAGCAGCTCGGTCGGGAACGGACCCGAGCCGACGCGGGTCGTGTACGCCTTCACGATGCCGACGATGCGGTCCAGGCGGTTCGGGCCCACGCCGGAACCGGCCGCCGCACCCGCGGAGGTCGCGGTGGACGAGGTGACGAACGGGTAGGTGCCGTGGTCCACGTCGAGCATGGTGGCCTGACCGCCCTCGAACACGACGACCTCGCCGCGGTCGAGCGCCTCGGCGACCAGGTGACCGGTGTCGGCGACCATCGGGCGCAGCCGGTCGGCGTAGGTGAGCAGCTCGTCGACGATCTCGTCGCAGGTGATCGCGCGGCGGTTGAAGATCTTCACCAGCAGGTGGTTCTTCTGGTCGAGCGCGCCCTCCACCTTCTGCCGCAGGATGTTCTCGTCGAACAGGTCCTGCACGCGGATGCCGACGCGGTTGATCTTGTCGGCGTAGGCCGGGCCGATGCCGCGGCCGGTGGTGCCGATGTTGCGCTTGCCGAGGAAGCGCTCGGTGACCTTGTCGAGCGTGCGGTGGTACTGCGTGATGATGTGCGCGTTGGCGCTGACCTTGAGCTTGGAGACGTCGACACCGCGGGCGGAGAGCGCCTCGAGCTCCTGGAACAGCACCTCCAGGTCGACGACCACGCCGTTGCCGATCACCGGCGTCACGCCGGGGGTCAGAATGCCGGAGGGCAGCAGGTGCAGGGCGTACTTCTCGTCGCCGACGACGACGGTGTGCCCGGCGTTGTTGCCGCCGTTGAACTTGACGACCCAGTCGGTGCGCTCGCCGAGCAGGTCTGTCGCCTTGCCCTTGCCCTCATCGCCCCACTGGACGCCGACGATAACGATTCCTGGCATGGGTGTACCCCCTGGTACTGCACGCTGTTCGCCGGGTTTGCACCGGCAGATGAGCTGGCCCGAACGGGCGTGTCCATCCTACCGGAGGCCCTCCGGCAGGACCTTGGCGGGAAACGCACGATGCCTGACCACCGCCGCGGTCGACCGATGTCCGTGCCACCTGCGACGATCGGAGGATGCCTTCCTCTCCGGATCCCGCGCTCGAGCAGACCGCGGGTCGGGCCCCGGTCGCGCGCTCGAACGGACCGCTCGTCCTGCTCGCAGCGCTGGTCACCGTCGTGCTGTGGGCGTCGGCCTTCATCGGCTCGCCCCGCTCATGGTGGTCGTCTTCAGCGGACTGTTCCTGCACGAGGGCTTCCCGAAGCCGCTGATCATCGGCGCGCCGCTCGCATTCCTGGGTGTCGTTCTGATCGGCATGACCTCGCACACGGACGCCGGTCTCGACGTCACCGGGCTGCTGCTGGCCCTGCTCGCAGCCGTCATGTACGCCGGATGCACCCTGCTCCAGAAGCACCTGCTCAGCGCCGGGGCGGACTCCACCACGCTCACCTTCTTCGGTGCGGCCGCGGGCACAGTCGCTCTGCTGCCGTGGACCGGCAGCATGATCCACGCCGTGCAGACCGCGCCGCTCGACGCCACCTACGTCGTCCCGGCGATCGCGATCCTGCTCTCCTGGCTGATCCTCGGCGAGGTGCCGACACCGCTCATGCTGCTCGGAGGGGCACTCTGCCTGCTCGGAGTGCTGGTGACGCGGATGGGGTGGCGCCGGCGCGGATGACCCGGCCGGATGCCCGCCGCATCGCTACAGTGAGCGTCGGAGGAACGATGACGACCTGGTGGCCCTATGCCCGCATCACCGCATCCGTGCTCGGATTCGCGGCGATCATCGCTCAGCTGATGCTCACGCTCACCAATGCGACCCAGGCCGCCACGGCGTACGGCTCGCATCTGCCGACCGTCGCCGTGAACTTCTTCAGCTTCTTCACGATCCTGTCTAACCTCGGCGCCGCCGTGCTGCTCGCCGTCGCGGCGATCTGGGCGCGGACGACGGGGAGGGACGCCGTGCGCGAGCCGCGCTGGCTGGCCGTGACAATGGCATGCGTGGCGACGTACATGATCGTCACCGGCATCGTCTACAACCTGCTGCTGCGCGGGGTCGAGCTGCCGCAGGGAGCCACGGTCCCCTGGTCGAACGAGGTGCTGCACGTCGTCATCCCGCTGTTCCTGCTGGTCGACGTGCTGTTCGCGCCGAAGCGCCGGATGCTGTCCTGGGGCACGCTCGGGACCATCGCCGCGTTCCCGATCGCGTGGGCGATCTACACGCTGGTGCGCGCGAACCTGATCATCGCGCCCGCCACCGGCGACCCGTACTGGTACCCCTATCCGTTCCTGAACCCGAACGTCACCCCGGGCGGCTACCTGGGCGTGGCGGGCTACATCGTCGGCATCGCGGTCGCGATCATCGCGGTGGGCGCGGGCGTGGTGTGGGTCGCGCGGAAGCGCGCGGCATCCGTCGTCGAGTCCGAGCCGGAGTCGGCCACGGTCTGAGGCGCCCGCTCACCAGCGGTTGTGCACCTCTTCGGCCCACCCGAAGATCCCCTCGAACGCGATGACCTCGCCGTCAGCCTCCCGAGTTCTTCTGACCGCGAGCACCGTGGCATCGAGATGGTGGGGCTTCCCTCAGGTGCCGGACGGAGGGATAGTGGGTACCACGCTTGTCGCAGTGTAGGGGGTAGATGATGAGTCGACGTCTTTGGAGATGGGTGCTGGTTGCTGCCGCGATCGCTCTGGTCCTGGTTGGAATCCTTGTGTACGTTCTCGCTGGGATCTTTGGTTGGACGGCGCTGGGCACAGGCGTCGGGTTGACGATCACTTGGGGCTTCGCGGCATTGATCGTCGTTGGGCTTTTGGTGCGTGTGGTCTTTTCCAGAAGATCCCTACGCCAGGACCTGGAGGGTGTGGGCGAGCCCATCAATGATCTCTACCTGGGGCGGGTCACTACTCCGCCGGTTGTGAAGTCCAACGAGGATTATTCCGCGTTCCCGCCGCCACACGACACCGGACGTTAGCTCGAGACGGGGACCTGTCGAAAGCCGCAAATAATAGAGGGGGCCACATGTCGTGCGACCCCCTCTATAGCCGCACCCAGCGAGTTCGGGTGAGCCTCAGCCGTGACTAGGAGACCCGTCCACCGCAGGTGTAAACCGATACACACCGACCCATGAACATGCGGTTGGCAGCCACATTGCCCCAAGGCACAGATCCGCCTGAGATGTAGCCGGTGCGGTAGTCCGCGAAACCGACCCAGTAGTAGGCGGAAACTTGCCCACAGTAGGTGCTGGACACGCACTTGTACTCGTAGCCCAAACCGTTACCGGACGCGTCGGTGTATATGTAGGTGCTGTAGCTGTAACCTGCCCGCGCCGTCTTGTCCCATCCGATCAAGGAGCCCACGGTGAACGCCCTGCTCCATCCGCCATTCGCGCCGGGGTACCAACCGACAGCGGCAGTCAAAGCCGGGGATACTCCCTGGGGTTTGGCGGCCGCAACAGCTGCAGCGGCCGCTGCGGGATCACCACCCTGGCGTTTCGCAGCCACGGCGGCTTCGATGGCCGGGACTGAGAGTCCGTCGGGGAGGCTGCCATCCGGATTCTGAATCACGACGAGAGTGTCGGCGCTGATCGGTCCAGTGGGATACATGGTTCCGCCTTCGTAGGGGAAGGCGTCCGCTGCCGGGACGATGATGTAGCCGGCGGCGTCGGCGGCTTTCGCGACCCGGACCGGATCCTTGGTCAGCCATGAGGCGCTTGCGTTGGTTGTCGGGGCCTCGCTTCCGAGCGCAGCGCCGGGCGTCATCACCGCACCGATCAGCGCTGCAACCACGACGAGAGCGCGCAACTTCGATGTTTTGACGCTCATCGCAATTCCCCCACTCCAGATTTGTTCTGAGGTTGACCCCGATTCCCGGACACTGACCAGGCGGGATCTGCGTGTTTGCGGGCCTGTCGGGGAGGATGTCCGTGATGGGCACGAGCAAGAAGAGGAAGTCGTATACGCCGGAGTATCGCCGGGAGGCGGCGCGGCTGGTGATCGACACTGATCGGACGATCGCGGCGGTCGCGCGGGAGATCGGGGTCGGCGAGCAGTTGCTGGGCCGGTGGGTGCACGCGGAGCGGGCCCGGACCGGCGGCGACGGCGTGGCGCCGCTGGATCTGGATGAGCGGGCCGAGCTGGAACGACTGCGCCGCGAGGGGGCGGAGCTGCGGATGGACAACGAGTTCCTGGGAAAAGCGGCGGCCTTCTTCGCATCGAAGCAGAACCCGAGGAGCGGTTCGCGGTGATCGAGGCGGAGAAGGCCGGCAACACGACGATGACGATCACCCGCATGTGCGCTCTGCTCGGCGTGGACCGGCGCCGGTTCTACGAGTGGCGGGCCCGGCAGGCCGCCGGCCCCTCTGCGCGGCAGCAGCGGGACGCGGACCTCACCGCGCAGATCGTGGCGCTCCACGCCGCATCGGACGGCACCTACGGGGCTCCCAGGATCCACGCCGACCTGCAGGAGGCCGGTGTCGTGGTGTCGCGGAAGAAGGTCGCCGGCCTGATGCGGGACAAGGGTATCGAGGGCATCAGCCCCCGCACCTGGCACCCGGCGACGACCGTCCACGGGGAGGACCCGTTCCCCGTCCCGGACCTCGTGGAGCGGCAGTTCGACCAGGGCGATCGGGACCGGGCCTGGTTCTCCGACATCACCTACCTCCACACGGGTGAGGGGTGGGCGTACCTGTGCGTCGTCCGCGACGGGCACACCCGCCGGGTCCTCGGCCGCTGCGTCGCCGACACCATGCACACCGACCTCGTGGAAGCAGCAGTGCGGCAAGCAGTCGCGCTGCGCGGTGCGTTGCCGGGGAAGGTGATCTTCCACGCGGACAGGGGCACCCAGTACACCAGCGCCCAGCTCGCGGACGCCGCGAGAGAGCTTGGGGTGCTGCGGTCGATGGGACGCACCGGCGTGTGCTGGGATAACGCGGCCGCGGAGTCGTTCTGGTCGATCTTCAAGAACGAGTACTACCACCGGCACGTGTTCGCCACGATCGACGCTGCTCGCCGAGGCGCCTACGCCTGGATCGACGGCTGGTACAACGCCCGCCGACGCCATTCCCGCATCGGCTACCTCAGCCCGCTAGAGTACGAACGCCGCCAGCTCGCACTGGCAGCCTGACCAACCAACCACCTGTCCGGGATCCGGGGGCAACCTCAGTTCATGGCACTTCCTCCTTGAGTTATGGTGGCCCTGGGGGATCGCCTCAGGGCGTTCATAGGAGGAAGAATGACCGGAACAACGACGTGTCGGCCAGCAAATTCACCATCTGGTGAAGACGAAGCTTTAGGCGTACAGTCACTTAGAACTTTGCCCTGAGACTCGCCCGCTGATCATGAATTCTGGCAAGGAAGACGAGTTCCGGCCGTTCTTGGTAGGTGCCGTTATGCGCTTCGGCGTGCGGTTACGTAGCATTCGGCAGCGTCGGGGACTCTCGCAGGAACAGGTCGCACATGATGCGGGCATCGCGGTCCAGACCTACAGCTGTCTGGAGCGCGGGATCGCGCCTGGCGGAGGGTACGCAAACCCGACGCTGGAGACGATCCTCCGAGTGCTTCACGCGCTCGGAGTCGCCCCCACCTCGTTGACGCTTTCAACGACATCTCAGCCTGACGACGTCACATATCCCCAAATTTGATCATGAGGCGACAGCCGTAGCTCTCAGCCCTGCTCGGTTCAAGATCGACGGATCTGCGCCGTGAACTCTTCCGCAGTGACATCGTCCGGGAGCTGAATCGTGACGTGATCGGCGCGTAGCGGCTCGGCGACGCGTACGGCTGACATCACCTTGTCGCCGACCTTGATCACGACGCGTGCTTCTTGTCCGGCTTCGCTGGCGGCGGCGGTGGATGCAGCGAGCACGGAAGCACCGTCTTCCGTCAGCTCGAGGTCGACGGCGTTGCCGGACTGGTCATTGGCTGCCGCAGCGGCCTTCAACTCAACCCTTTGAAAGGCGCTGTGGGTCAAGAGAATATGCTCACCGTTGACTGCCACGCAGTCAGCGGAAGAGCCAGCAGCACAGATCTTCGTTACGGCCACCTCGATCGAGCCCCCCGAGGCCGGCGGACCCGCGGCATCAGCCGACGCGCACCCGCTCAGTACGAACAGAGCAAGAGCACCGATCACTCCAAACTTGCGCTGAATCTTCATCCTTCACCCTCCTTGGTTCAGACTCCCCCGCCTGTAGCCTAGGGAAGCTACCCTCCGCCCTCTACACATGGCACGCGCCCGAGGAGATCTCGGCTGGTCTTCCTGCGATGGAAACTTCCACCGAGCCGTGATGACCGCAGGTTCGTTCCGCTACGTTGTCCGACACATGCGGCCGCGGCCGGCGGTTCCGATCGCGGAGTTCACGATCCCAGTCCCCGACGGTTCTCGGAGGGCCGCGAGATTGTGGTTCTCAACCCGACGGCCTACGACATCACGTGCGACTGAGCCGCGAGGCGCCGTACATCCGGACCTCTGGAGCCGCGGACACGACCGGTGAGCGAGCTCGTGGGAACGTCCCGTTGATGCGGTGAGCTCGCGCTCATCGAGGCGGTTCCCGGGCACGGCGCCCCTTCTGTCCTGTGATCCCAGGATGCCAGCAGGCATACTGGAGGTCGACCGGAGCGGTCAGGGGGTGTGTGATGACGGACGACTGGAGCGAGGCGACGGCCGAGCTGTGGGCTCGTGCCGCCCATCCGCTCCGCCGCGATGCGCGTGCCGCCGCCCCGGCGGGCCTGCCCGCTGCGGCCCCGGTCGCGCACGCGCCCCGGGAGGGCGCGGCAGTGCACCGGGGGCTGCTGATCGCCGGTTTCGCGTTCATCGCCGTGATCGGTCTCGCGGCCACGACCGTCGGGATACTCACGTCCGGGATCGGGCCGAGCGTCACGGCGGATGCCGCAGCGAGCAGGCACGGCACGACCTCCCTGCTCGCCGAGCGAGGGGTTCCCTCCGTCACGGACGATGAGCAGGAAGCTCAGGCGGATGCCGGGGATGCCGGGGATGCGGGCGCGGCCGCGGACCCGAGCACGCCGACGGACCCTGATGCCGCGGCTGACGGCGCCGCGGGCGCGCCTGTCGATGCGGGCGGGGCGCCTCCGGCATCCGGCCCCGGCTCGTCCGCACCAGGTCCGGGTGCATCCGACCCCGGGCCCGCCGATCCGGGCCCCGCGAATCCGGGCCCGACGAACCCCGGTCCGACGAACCCCGGTCCGACGACGCCGACCAACCCGGTTCCCTCCGACCCGACGCCGCCTGCTCCGGTGCCCCCTGCGGCGCCGAAGCCGCTGGCATTCACCGGGATCACCCCGAACTACGCCCTGAACATCCTGGGCCTCAAGCTGCTGGCGAGCTACACGCTCTCGCTGTCCGGCCAGCCCGGAGCGAAGGCGGCCGTGACCTACGGTGGCCTGCCCGCCGGAACGGTCACCTTCGACAGCGGAGGCCGCGCCTCCCTCGTCGTCGGCGCCTCGCTGCTGGGTCTGAGCAACCCGATGATCGGCGCGTCGTATTCGGACGGCACCGCCGGCGCCGCGATCCACGCCCGCCGCGACTCGATCTGAGACGGCAGAGCCTCGATGCGGGTCTCGGTCGGAGCAGGTGCACAGACGACGTCGCCGTCGCCGGTTACCCTGTACCGGGGGGATC
>NZ_MKRT01000016.1:11240-82827 GCF_001897945.1 Microbacterium sp. 69-10 | reverse complement strand
GGGCCAGCCGCTTCGTCCGCGCCCCCGCCTCCGCCCGCCCCGGCTGCCCCGATCGCATCCGCGCCGACCGCCGCGGCGGCCCCCGCTGATGCGCACTGGGACACGGATGCCGTCGATGCGACGCGTCCATCCGCCCCACCGCGGCCGCCGCTGCCCACCCCGTCGACGGACTCGGGAGCCCCCGTGCCTTCGGGGGACCGCCCCGGCTCGGCAGCGCAGGCCCCCCAGGCGAACGCGACCCCCGAGGAGCTCGCCCGGGCGCAGCGCATCCTGAAGGTCATCTCCGACTCGTACTCCACCAAGATGGTCGGCCAGGACCGGCTGCGCAGCAGTCTGCTCATCTCGCTGATCGCCGGCGGGCACATCCTGCTGGAGTCCGTGCCCGGACTCGCCAAGACCACGGCGGCCAGCACGCTCGCCGACACCGTGAAGGCCAGCTTCAAGCGCATCCAGTGCACCCCCGACCTGCTGCCCAGCGACATCACCGGCAGCCAGATCTACGACGCCGCGACCGCCACCTTCCGCACCGTGCTGGGACCGGTGCACGCCAACTTCGTGCTGCTCGACGAGATCAACCGCTCCAGCGCCAAGACGCAGTCGGCCATGCTCGAGGCGATGCAGGAGCGGCAGACCACCATCGGCGGCGAGATCCACGCCCTGCCGAAGCCGTTCCTCGTGATCGCGACGCAGAACCCCATCGAGCAGGAGGGCACCTACGAGCTGCCCGAGGCGCAGATGGACCGCTTCCTGCTCAAGGAGATCGTGGAGTACCCGAGCCCGGCCGAGGAGTTCGAGATCCTCGGACGCATCGACTCCGGCGTGCTCAACCCCGACCGGCACGTGCCCGGCGTGATCTCGCTCGAGGACGTGCAGGATCTGCAGGACATCGCCTCGCGGGTCTACATCGACCCCGCGATCCGCAACTACATCGTGCAGCTCGCGTACGTCACCCGGAACCCGGGGCCGTACATCGGCGAGGAGCGCGCCCGGTTCATCAAGTACGGCGCGAGCCCCCGCGCGAGCATCGCGTTCCTGCAGGCATCCCGCGCGCTGGCGCTGCTGAACGGCCGCACGCACGTGCTGCCCGAGGACATCCGCGGCCTGCGCCACCTGGTGCTGCGTCACCGCGTGCTGCTCACCTTCGAAGCGGATGCCGAGGGCATCCGCAGCGAGGAGATCATCGACCAGATCTTCGCGTCGGTGCCCACCCCGTAACCCTTCGACAGGCTCAGGGACCCAAGCTGTGGCAAGTCTGATCACCCAGGTGAAGAGCAAGCTCTTCATCCGCTCATCGCAGAAGTCGATGCACGCGCTCGATGGCGCCTACGCATCGCTGCTGCGCGGGCGCAGCCTCGACTTCGAGGATCTGCGTCCGTACGAGTTCGGCGATCAGGTGCGCGACATCGACTGGCGCGCCACGGCCAAGCAGGGCGAGCCGCTCATCAAGCGCACCAAGGCGACGCGCATGCACACGGTGCTGTTCCTGGTGGATTCCGGTCGCGGCATGAAGGCCCTCGCCGAGGACGAGCGGTCCAAGCGCGATCTGGTGGTGCTGCTGACCGGCGCCCTCGGCTTCCTCACCGTTCGCCACGGCGATGACTTCTCGATCATCTACGGTGACTCGTCCCGCGTGCGCCGGCTGCCCCCTGGCGGCACCGAGGGGGCGCTCGAGCACGCCCTGCGCACCATCCGCCAGGCCATCGACGACAGCGACGCCCCGAGCGACCGGGACGCCCTGCTCCGCTACACCGCGCGCAACATCTCGCGACGCTCGATCGTCGTGATCGTCACCGATGAGACGCCGATGTCGGATGACACCGACCGGCTGCTGCGCCGGCTCAAGGTGCAGCACGACGTGCTGTGGCTGACGGTGCGGGATGCCGAGATCGTGGTCGCCGGCAGCGGGCGCGCGAGCGCGTTCGACCGCGCCGTCGATCCGAGCCTCGCCCGCACGGCTCCCGGTCACCGTCGCGACGTGGACAGCGGCTGGGGCATCCCCGACTTCGTGCACGGCGACGCCGAGGTGATGGCGGAGCTGGCAGCCCTCGAGGAGGCGGACACCGCGCACCGCGACGAGGTGCTGCGCCGCCACGAGATCACGCACGCCGAGTTCGGCGGGCAGGACACCGCGGTCGCGACCCTGCTGACGATGCTGAACAGGAGGTCGCATGCCCGCGCCTGACGACCTCTATCCGCCCGTTCAGTACGGCTGGGGCTGGATCCTGCTCGCGATCGGCATCCTGCTTCTGCTCGGTGTCGCCGCCTGGCTGCTGTGGTTCCTCACCCGGCCGAAGCACAGCATCACACTGCACGGCGCCCCCTCCTACACGCCTCCGACGGCCGACGTGCTCACGCAGCTGCGCACCGAGTACCTCGCCGACGTGCAGCGCATCGAAGATGCATACCGGTCCGGGAATATGCCTCCGAAGCAGGCGAACCTCGAGCTGAGCCGGCTCGTGCGAGGCTTCGTGAACGACTACTCCGGCCTGGAAGCTCCCGTGCTCGCGCTCGACGACCTGGTCGCCCGCGGGGTCGATCCGGCGCTGATCGACGCCATCCGCCGGCACTACTACCCGAGCATCTTCCAGCGCGGGCCGGCGATCGATCCACGGTACGGCGCCGAGGCGGCGCGCAAAGTCGTCAGAAGCTGGCACTGAGAGGTTCAGACATGGAACTGAACACACCGTGGATGATCCTCGTCGCGCTCGGCGTGCTGCTCGCCGCCGCCACCGTGGGCGTGCTGCTCGGCCTTCGCGGCCGTGAGCGCGCCGAGAGGGCACCGGCCGCGCTGGTCTCCCGAGCCGAGCGGCTGCGCAGCCTGCCGTCGTTCCGGGCATCCGTCCGCCGTCGCATGAGCCTGCTCTCGGGCATCCTCATCGTCGGCGCGATCGCCGTTCTGCTGGGCGGGGTGGTCGCCGCGCGGCCCATGGCCGCCAAGACCATCCAGCCCATCAACAACAGCCGCGACATCATGCTGTGCCTCGACGTCTCCGGCTCGATGTCGGACGTCGACGTCGAGGTGCTGAGCGTGTTCGAGGAGCTGCTGAAGGGCTTCAAGGGCGAGCGCATCGGGCTGACGATCTTCAACAGCTCGCCCGTGCAGGTGTTCCCCCTCACCGACGACTACCCCTTCGTGAAGGAGCAGCTGCAGCGCATCCGCACCAGCTTCGACTACAACGACGAGACGCCCGAGCACTGGGTGGGAACGCTGAACGGGCCCGGCGCCTCGCTGATCGGCGACGGGCTCGCCGCCTGCACCATGCGCTTCGACCACGCCGAGGACGACCGCAGCCGTTCGGTGATCCTCGCCACCGACAACGAGCTGGCCGGCGCCTCGATCCTCACCATCGAGGAGGCCGCGCAGTACGCGAAGTCGAAGAAGGTGCGCGTGTTCGCCCTCAACCCGGTGCAGGGCAAGGATGCCGAGGTCAGCGCGCAGCTGGAGAACGCCGCGGCGCTGACCGGCGGCAGGTCCTACGCGCTGCGCGACACGACCACGGTCGGCGACATCATCGCCGAGATCCAGAAGCAGGAGGCGACGGCGCTGAAGGGTCAGGCGCAGGTGGTGCGCGTGGACAGCCCGAACCTGGCGATCGCGCTCACCTTGGTCTCGATCCTCGGCTTCCTCGTGCTGCTGTGGAGGGTGCGCCTGTGATCCTCCAGCCCGTCCTGCATCCGGTCCTGCTCGTGCTGCTGCTCGCAGCGCCGGCGGCGCTCGTCATCCGTGCCCTCATCAAGGGTCCCAGGAAGGGCGCTCCGGGCACCCCCGGCCGCCCGATCTGGGCATTGCGCCTGGGGATGATCGTCGTCGTGTTCGCCATGCTGCTGCGCCCCGGCATCCCCGGCGGCACCTCGCAGACCCTGGCGACGGACACCGACATCGTGATCGTCGTCGACACCACGGCCAGCATCATCGCCGAGGACTGGGACGGCGACAAGCCGCGCCTGACCGGCGTGCGGGCCGACGTGCAGTCGATCGTCTCCGAGTACCCGGGCGCGCGGTTCTCCCTGATCAGCTTCGACGCGGCGGCGCAGCTGCGCCTGCCGCTGACGACGGACGCCACCGCGCTGATGTCCTCGCTCGATGTGATGCTCCCCGAGATCACCGACCAGTCCCGGGGCTCGTCGATCAGCATCGCGAACCGGATGCTGGCCGACACCCTCTCGGCGGCGGCGAAGTCGTCGCCCGACCGCAGCCGCATGGTCTTCTACCTCGGCGACGGCGAGCAGACGACGTCCAGCGATCCGGAGTCCTTCGCGAGCAGCGCGAAGTACGTCGACGGCGGCGCCGTGCTCGGCTACGGCACCGCCGAGGGCGGGCCGATGAAGAAGACCACCGGCCGGGCGGGCGCGAGCGGCCAGGGCGGCTACATCGAGTACCAGGGTGAGCGCGCCAAGTCGGTGATCGACGAGGCCAACCTGCGTCGGATCGGCGCGCAGCTGGGCGTGGAGTACCAGCACCGCACGGCGGATGCCGAGATCGCCCTGCCGAAGGCGCCGACCACCACGACCGACTACGCCGCCTCCGGCGAGGTGGGGAACGTGATCGAGCTGTACTGGGTGCTCGCGCTCGTGCTGGTCGCGCTGATCGGCGTCGAGCTCGCCCGCGCGACGATGCTGGTCACCCGGCTGCGCGGGCTGGCGGACCGGCCCGCGCGCGCCCCGCGCCCGTCGAGCGACAAGGGAGGCACCGCATGACCACCCTCCACCCCGCACCGGAGGCGGCCACCGTCGAGACCCCCGCGAGCCCGACGCCCGCCGACGCCGCGGCGGCGCTGCTGGCTGCGAACCGCCGCAGGCGCAGCATCCGCCGCTGGGTCGCGATCGGCACCCTGCCGCTCACGCTCGCCGCGCTGCTCTTCGTCGGCAAGCTGCTGAGCATGTACGCGTTCGCACACCAGTCGATCAGCGCGTTCGTCACCGGCGGGTACGCCGAATCGGAGTCGGCCGCTCGCGGGCAGGACTTCCTGAACTGGTTCGAGCAGTTCAAGGCGCCGTACAACATCGGCACCGCGCTGGCCGGCGCGGAGAAGCTGCCCCAGGCCCGCACCGAGCTGGAGCGCGCGCTTCCCCTCGCCCAGGGGCTGGACGTCTGCTACGTGCGGATCAACCTGTCGCTGGTGGTGGAGCGGCAGGGCGACGCCGCGCAGGCGAAGGGCGACGCCGCGAAGGCCGCGCAGTTCTACGGCGAGGCGCTGCAGATCACGGCGGAGACCCCGAAGGAGTGCAGCAGCGACGAGGCGCAGAACCAGTCGCCCGACCAGAACCGCGACATGAAGGACACGCTGGATCAGAACCAGCAGCGTCAGCAGGAGAAGCAGCAGCAGAGCCAGCAGCAGCAGAAGCCGGATCAGGACCCGCAGCCGCAGCCCGAAGAGAGCGAGCAGCCGCAGGACCAGCCCTCGCAGGGGGACCTCGACGAGATCGAGAAGAAGCTCAACGAAGGCGCCCAGGACCGCGAGAACCAGACCGGCGGCGACCAAGAGGGCTCCGGCGGCGGGACGGACAAGCCATGGTAGAGCAGCAGCGCAGCAGGTACACCGGCGGCGCCGAGGGCGCCCCGCCGCTGCCGCCGCCCGGCGGGTATCACGGCGCGCGTCGCACGTCGACCGGGCTGGACGCCGCGGCCGGTCTGAACTCTGCTGGCTCGAACGCAGCATCCGGCGACGTGGTCTACACGGCGGCACCGCCGGCCGGGAAGAAGGGCGTGAACGCTCTGGGCCTGGTCGCGATCACGGCGACGGGTCTGTTCGTGCTGGTCATGCTGCTGATGATGGGCGCCGGCGGCACGGATGCCCTGTACGGGGCGTCCATGATCGTGGTGCAGTTCGTGGTGCTCGGCGTGATCGTCGCCGCGCTGTTCACGGCGCGCGGGCGGACGCTGGGCGTGGTCGCCCTGGCGGTGACGCTGGTCTTCAACGTCGCGACGGTCGGCGCGATGGGCGCGCTGCGCTCGGCGGCCACGCACGCCTACGGCGGCACGAAGTCGGACAAGCAGAAGCACGAGGAGGCGTACCCCGGCATCAAGGGGGTGCCCGAGCGGCAGGCTCTGGACAACCCGTCGCTGGAGGATGTGCAGGCGCAGGGCGACCAGCTGATGGCCGAGGTGCGCGATCGTCTCACGCAGCAGTTCGGGTTCACCTGGGTGCAGACCGGCGAGGTCGACGTGAGCCCGGAGCGCAACGGCTACGGCGGCGAGTCGATGCTGCAGAAGTACACCTCCACGGTGTGGACGACCGAGCAGCCTGTGCAGGACACCCGCCGCAAGCGCGATGTGATGCGGGTCGTGAACCAGGTGCTCGCCGAGAACGGCATGTCCGATCTGTACGCGCTGAACGAGCCGGGCGTGATGGGCATCTCGAACGACATGCTCACCAAGCTCTACGGGTCCGACGACCCCGAGCGCCAGCACACCTGGGAGTACTACTCCGACACCTATCCGGATCCGCTGCGGTTCTACACCTACGTGTACGACCTGTCGAAGGACCAGACCGGGGACTTCCGCACCCAGCGCGAGGCCTTCAAGCAGCAGAGCGGCGAGCCCCTCGAGGGCGTGCAGCTGGTCGTCTTCGCGCGCCAGGTGCTGCAGGAGAAGGACCGCGCCGCGTACGAGCAGAAGCTGAAGGACTACCCCGGGTTCTGATGGTTTTCTCCTCATCCACAACTCAGCCGGTTATTTCGAGAAAATGGACTTGTTTCCTGATATGGTGAAAACCATGCCTCGAGGAGAGAACCTGTCGACGGCGATCTTGAGAAACGTCATCCCGAGCCGCCTGCACTCGGAGTCGGATCCCGGCGGCGGCATCGTGATCAACGACGGTCAGCTCATCGCCCTTCGCCCCGTGTGGGCGGGCGAAGGCTTTCCCGCTGACGTCATCCGCGTACTCGATTCACTGCGCAGCATTGACTTCGAGACTTCGTCGATCCCCGTCATCACCGCACGCAGGATGAGCCCGGGGGCGATCCGGATGCTTGAGGAGCACGCCCTCGCGTGGGCCGATGCCGACGGGCAGGCGGAGATCATCATGCCGGGTGGCCTCCACATCTACCGGCTCAAGCCGAAGCGTCTGCTGGACCGCACGACGACGGACCTCTCGTGGTCGCGGAGTTCTCAAGCTGTGGCCGAGTACGTACTGTCGCGTCGCGGGATGCCACCGCAGGGCCACGTGCCCGGATGGAACGGCGTCGACCGACTCACCCAGATCGCAGAAGCCACCGGTATCTCTCCTGGACAGGTCGCGAAGGTGCTGGTCGCCTTCGATGAGGAGGGATATACGGCCAAGTTCGGTCCTGAGAGGGGCCCAACCTCGATACGGGAGCTGCGCGAGCCCGGGCGCCTGCTCAGCGATTGGGCAGGCCATTTCGCGCGGACGTCGCGCAAGGACCGACGCTCCGAGCTCCACACACTCTCGCGGGACCCGAGCACGTGGGTCGATATCGTCGGATCACAACTCGCTTCGATTCCGTGGGCGGCGTCCGGATGGGTGGCAGCCGATGCCGTGGCCCCGTTCGCCACCAGCATCCCTGATCTCCTGATCTACGTGCAGGAAGACCACTTCGAGGACGCTCGTGCAGCACTGGCATCGCATGACGACCTATCGGAAGTCGACCGCGGCGCTCGGATCCATCTGCACTCCGCGCCATCTCACGTCCTCACCATGCGCCGCTTCGCTGCCGGCCTCCCCGTGGCATCCTCAGTGCGCATATACGCGGACCTCGTGCGCGAGGGCGGACGCGGGGCCGATGCGGCCGAGCATCTCCGCGAGGTTTCCATTGGATTCTGACGAACGCAGTCGACCCGCACGCGCCCGCGCGGAGGAAGCGCTGATCCGGTTCGCGCTGCTCGCCGGCAGGCACGCGACGGATTTCATCGTCATCGGAGGCCTGAACCCCGACTTCCTCGCACCAACCGCGCCGCACCCTCATCTCGGTACGACGGACGTCGACCTCCTCTTCGAACTCGGGGTCTTCTACGATCGTGACGACCTCGACTTCGGGTGGCTCGAGCGTGCACTTGACGTCGGTGGATTCCAGGCCAATGCAACCGGATGGCAATGGACGGGTGTGCTCGGCGACGCACATGTACGGCTCGACTTGGTCTGCGACGTATCCGATACCCCGGGGCTGCCCATCGAGCTGCCAGGCACCGCTCGAGCTGCTGCGAAGAACATGCGCGGACCTGCGGCTGTGACGAGCGCTCCGGTCCTGCGAGTGCTCCGTGTACCTGACGCCGTGCACGCCGAGGTTCCCGATGCGCCAACGGAGCTGTCGCTGCGATTCGCCAGCCTCGGCGGATACCTCGTCGCCAAGTCCACGGCGTTGCTGAGCCGTGGACTTCAGAAGGACGCATACGACCTCGCCTTCGTGATGATGTACTCGCCCGGCGGTCCGCGTGCGGCTGCCGACGCCGTCGCCGCTGTCCCCTTGTCACCGCTACAGGATCCGTTCATCCCTCACGTACGGACTGCAGTCGAGCGACTGGCCGACCCGCGATCGGAGTGGGTTGATGTCGTGGTCCGGCAGCTCCTCAGAGCGGGTGACGAAGCCGACGCCGAACAATTGACGGCCGACGTGATCACTTCGGCACAACTCTTCCTGAAAACACTGTGACCGTCTCAGCGGCCTAAGATCGGTCCTCCACCGGCTCGTGCGCGTCGCCGGGGAGCTCGGGTTCGTCGATCGCGTGCAGGTCCTCGACGGCCGGACCCTCCAACAACCGGCCCTGCGCGTCGAAGCGGGAGCCGTGCAGCGGGCAGTCCCAGGTGCATTCCGCGCTGTTCCAGGTGACGATGCCGCCGAGGTGCGTGCACACGGCGGACAGGCGGCAGGTGGTGCCGTCCACGGTCGAGACCGCGGTGGCCTCCATGTCGTACGCCCCCACGGCGCCCTCGCCCTCGGCGGGCGGGTCCTCCGGCAGCGGATGCAGGCCCGACCCCACCCAGCCCGAGGCGAGGCGACCCGCCACCTGGGCGTTCGCCGCGACGCCGTGCGCGACGTCCTTCGGCAGGGTCACCCGATGATGCAGCGTCTGCGCCCACGGGATGCTGCCGCCCAGGATGTCGGCGGCGATGCTCAGCGCCGCGGCGACCGCGTTCGTCATCCCCCACTTGTTGTAGCCGGTCGCCAGGGCCACGCGATGTCCGGTGCGCGGCATCCATCCGACGAACGGCACGAGGTTCATCGATTCGTAGTCCTGCGCGGACCAGGCGTGCGTGCGCTCGGCGCCGGGGAACCTCTGCCGCGTCCAGTCCTCCAGGTCGTCGGTGAGCCGTCGGGTGTCCTCCTCACGACCCACCGTGTGCCCGTTGCCGCCGACGAGCAGCAGCTCCTCACCGCAGATCGGAGCCGTGCGCAGTGAGCGGCCCGGCGCGTCGATGGAGAGGTACATGCCCTGCGGGAGTCCGCCGCCGGGGACCCGGTACGCCTGCGCGTAGGAGCGCGACGGCTTAAGCTTGGCGAAGTACAGGCCGCGGTCGAGGATGGGCGTGCCTGTGGCCAGCACCACCGTCGTCGCGAGCACGTCGCCCAGAGGCGTGACGACGCGGCACGGGTCGCCGGTGTCGACGTCCTTCACCCGTACGCCCTCCACGATCACACCGCCGCGGGAGCGGAGATCGGCGGCGAGCGCGTGCAGCACGTCCATCGGGTCGAACTGGGCCTGATCCGGGAGGCGCAGCGCGCCATGGGTCTCGAAGGGGAGGCCGGTCTCGGTCACCCGCTCGACCTCGAGCCCCGCATCCCGGCACGCCTCGTACTCCTCGTCGAGCGCTTCGGCCCCGTCCGGCGAGCCCGCGTAGGTGAACGCGTCGCGCCGCTGCACCTCGACACCGTGCTCGTCGAGGTACCGCAGCATCCACTCCCGGCCCTCGCGGTTCCCGTCCGCATACGCCTGCAGCACTCGCCGGGAGCCTCGGGAGCGGATGCCCGAGAGCACGCCGCCGTGCAGCAGGCTCAGCTTCGCGGTGCTGTGGCCGGTCGTCACCGCGCCGACCGAGCGCGCCTCGAGCACCGCCACCCCGAGTCCCGCTCTGGACAGCAGCAGAGCGGTGGTCAGCCCGGTGAGTCCCGCGCCGACGACCACCGCGTCGTAGCGGGCGCCAGGGTCGAATGCGTCGGTCGGAACCGGTTCGCGCTGCCGGTCGAGCCACAGTGATGCCACGAGAGCCTCCTTCACGGGGAGCGGAGCTCAAGTCAACCGCGCTGCGCGCCGAACCCAGCGGGGCTTGACTTCGGCGGACATCCCACCCAGCCGATGTCCTACGCTGGCAAGGGGCCCGCCACGAGAGGACACGTCTTGTCACAGGAACATCGCGCGCTGCTCGCGATCGACGCCGGGCAGACCGGCATCAAGACCCGGCTGATCCGCGCCGACGGCACGGCGACGGATGCGCTGTTCCCCGGCGTGCTCACCGACCGCCCGCTGCTGCCGCAGCTGGCCGAGGTCGTGGCGTCCGCCGGCGGCTCCCCCGACACCATCACCTTCGGGGTCTCCGGACTCACGGACGCGTATGCCGAGGCATCCGCCCTGCTCGCGCACCCCGCCCTCGGCGGCGTGCGCCGCGTGGTGGTGACCCACGATTCGGTCACCTCGTTCCTGGGCGTGCTCGGCGACAGGTGCGGCGCCGTGGTCGCGGCCGGCACGGGCGTCGTCACACTGGGCGTCGGCCCCGAGCACTCCACCCGCGTCGACGGTTGGGGCTACATCATGGGAGACGCCGGCAGCGGGTACTGGATCGGGCGCTCGACACTGGATGCCGTGATGCGCGCCTACGACGGGCGCGGTCCCGCCACCGCGCTGACCGCCGTGGTGCAGGACCGCTGGCCCGACCTCGACTCCGCGTACACGGCACTGCAGGCATCCGAGGACCGCGTGCGCACCGTGGCATCCTTCGCCGCTCCCACCGCTCTGCTCGCCGCCACCGGCGACGAGGTCGCGGGAGGCATCTGCCGCGCGGCCGCGACCGAACTGGCCCTGGCCGTCACCACCGCGCTGCGCGTGACCGACGCCCCGGACGACGCCGCCGTCGGCGCCGTCGGCGGCGTGTTCGGCTCGGACCTGATCCGCGCGGCGTTCGCCGATGCGGTGCGCGCCGATCGCCCTGATGCCCGTTTCGTGCCGCCGGCCGGCTCGGGCCTCGACGGCGCGGTCTCGCTCGCGGGGCTCGGGGCGCAGCATCCGCTCCGCGAGCGCTTCGCGGACCTCAGCCGGGGCTGAGTCCCGGGGCGGCGGCTTCGCTGCGTTCGGCCTCGTGCAGGATGCTGCGCGCCATGCCGTTGAAGATGATGCCGTGGAAGGGCAGCAGCACCAGCCAGTAGAGCCGCCCGCTGAGCCCCTTCGGGAAGTAGATCGCCCGCTGCCGGTACACGCTGCCGCCGGCCGGATCCGGCTCGACCCCCAGCTCCAGCCAGCCGCGCCCCGGCATCCTCATCTCCGCACGCAGCCGCAGCATCCGTCCCCGCTCCACGGACTCCACGCGCCAGACGTCGATGACGTCGCCGCTGTTCACGCGGGACGGATGCCGGCGCCCGCGGCGCATGCCCACCCCGCCGACAAGGCGGTCGATCCAGCCCCTGGCCGCCCACGCCAGGGGGAACGAGTGCCAGCCCCTCTCCCCGCCGATCGCCTCGATCACGCGCCAGATGGCCTCCGGCGAGCTGCCACTCCGGCGTTCGCGAAGGTCGGTGAAGACGGTGTGCCCCGCCCAGTCCGGATCACTCGGCAGGGGGTCGCTCGGCGCACCGGGAACCGTCGCGCTCTGCCAGCTGGTCTCCACCTCGCCGTCGGCCTCGCGCCGGAGGGCGAGACGCACGGCGGTGCGGTATGGCAGCAGCCCCTCCGCGGGCGGCGGGATGACGTCGTCGATGTCGTGCTCGCTCACGACGCAGTCGTTCTGCAGCGAGGCGATGATCGGCACGGCGATCTGGCGGGGGATGGGACTGACCAGACTGACCCACTGCGACGCGAGCCAGGGGGTCAGCACGGGCAGCGCGGCGATGTGCCGCTGCGGCAGGCCCGCCTCGACCGCATACCCGTTCATCATCTGCCCGTACCGCAGGATGTCGGGTCCGCCGATGTCGAACGTCCGGTTCAGATCCCCCGGCGCATCCACCGACCGCACGAGGTACCGCAGCACGTCGCGCACGGCGATCGGCTGCACCCTGTTCCGCACCCAGCGGGGCGCGGGCATGTACGGCAGCACCTCGGTCAGGTGCCGGATCATCTCGAACGACGCCGAGCCGGAGCCGATCACGATCCCCGCCTGGAAGACGATCGCGGGCACCGGCGCTTCCAGCAGCACCTTCCCCACCTCCGCGCGCGAGGCGAGGTGCTCGGACAGACCGCCGGTGCGAGGGTGCAGGCCGCCCAGGTAGACCACGCGGCGCACGCCGGATGCCGCGGCGGCATCCGCGAACGTCTCGGCGCCCTGCCTCTCCACGGCGCGGAACCCGCGTCCCGAGCTCATCGAGTGCACCAGGTGGAAGGCGACCTCGATGCCGGCCATGGCGCGGCGGGTCGCGATCGGATCCTCGAGATCGCCCGAGAAGACCTTCACCCGGGCGCGCCACGGCACATCGCGGAGCTTCCACGCCGAGCGGACGAACACGCTCACCTCATGACCGGCGTCCAGCAGCTGGGGGACCAGACGACCGCCGATGTAGCCGGTGGCGCCGGTGACGAGTACACGGGTCATGCGAACAGTCCTTCCCTGGCGCACAGGATCAGCAGCATCGTCACCGCGAAGCCGACCGCGTAGTTGATCGCGAGGAACCGGCGCCAGGCCCGGTTGGCCGAGCCGGAGTGCGCGTCGTCCACCCGCGCGAAGGGGGCGACGATGACGATGTACGGCACGGCGGCGAGCGCCGCGAGCGACGCCGGCCACGGCGCGAACAGCATGAGCACCCCGGCGAGCGCCCACAGCAGGATCGCGATCCGCACCGTGCGCGCGGCGCCGAGCACGGTCGCGATGGAGCCGATCCCGGCCTCGCGGTCGGGGACGATGTCCTGCACGGCGCCGAACGCGTGGCTGGCCATGCCCCAGCAGAAGAACGCGACCATCGTGAGGATCAGCGGCGGCGTCATGGTCGTGCCGGCCAGAGCGAACGCGTACAGCGCTGGGGTGACGAAGTGCGTGCTCGAGGTGATGGAGTCGAGCACCGGGATCTCCTTGAACCGCAGCCGCGGCACCGAATAGGCGAGCACCGCGAAGACGCTGATCGC
This sequence comes from Microbacterium sp. 69-10, assembly GCF_001897945.1. Lineage (GTDB taxonomy): Bacteria > Actinomycetota > Actinomycetes > Actinomycetales > Microbacteriaceae > Microbacterium. Next base: position 69,608 of record NZ_MKRT01000016.1, on the reverse strand, counting down.
GAGCACGAGCCACGAGAGCGGGCGCTGCGCGCCGAGCACGACCAGCGCCACGACGAAGATCCCCGTGAGCGCCGCCGAGGACCAGAGGGTGAGGGGATGCAGCGCGACAGGCAGCCTGGCGCCCTCGGCTCCGCCCTTGCGGGGGTTGGCGAGATCGGACTCGTGGTCGAACACGTCGTTCACGCCGTACATCGTGAGGTTGTACGGCACCAGGAAGAACAGCGTGCCGATCACGAGTGCGGTGTCGATCCTCCCGGTGGTGAGGACGTAGGCCGCGGCGAACGGGAATGCGGTGTTGATCCAGCTCAGCGGCCGCGATGCCACGAACAGCGTGCGCACGGCGGAGGGGCGATCAGGCATCGGAGCGTCCTCCCGTTCCGCGCGCGGCGTCCAGCAGCTGCCAGACGCCGCTGAGCAGCAGCGCTCCCGCGATCGGATACAGCAGGTCCTCGGCCGGCATCAGCGCGATGCGGATGCCCGAGATGCCGTCTTCGCGATAGTCGAAGAACCCCGCCGCGATCATGATGTTGTCGAACAGGGTCGTGAGCACCAGCAGCACGGCCGTGCTCGCACCCCACGCGGACAGATACCGCCGCAGGTCGCCCCGGCGTCGCGCGTCGGCCGCGCCGATCCCGAACAGGACGAGCGCCGCCACGACGAAGGGCGTCGACAGGAGCAGATAGGTCATCGCCGGTCCCTGCTCTCGCTCCAGCGCCGCCACCCGCTGAGCAGGATCAGCGTCAGATAGCTGAGGAAGAGCAGGAACAGCAGCTCCTCGACCGGGAACTCCGGCGCCAGCAGCATCCCGCTCGCCCAGCCCGAGTCCACATGGCGGAACACCCCGAGCGCGATCCCCGCGGCATCCCAGGCGATGAAGAAGGCCAGCCCCACCGCCAGCGCGATCGCCGCAGCGGCGGGCCGCCGACGCATCACCAGCGCGAAGCGCAGGTCGAGCAGCACCAGGCATGCCCCGCTGAGCAGCAGCGCGGCCGCGTACACGAGACTCATCGCACCTCCGCCGGACCCGCCGAGTGGTCGCCCCGCACGTGCTTGAGCACGAGTTCCGCGCTGATCAGGCACATGGGCAGCCCGACCCCCGGTACCGACGTCGCGCCGGCGTAGAACAGACCCGACACCTTGCGCGAGCGCGTGACGCCGCGCAGGAACGCGCTCTGCCTCAGCGTGTGAGCCGGTCCCAGCGCACTGCCCCGGAACGTGTTGAAGTCCGACTCGAAGTCGGCCGGTCCGATCGTGCGCCGGACGACGATCCGGGATTCGAGGTCGGGGATGCCCGTCCAGCGAGCGATCTGCGCCACCGCGGCATCCGCGATCCGAGTCACCTGCGCATCGCCCGCGCGACCGAGCCCGCCATGACCGATCTCCGGGTCGGGCGGCAGCGGCACCAGCACGAAGACGTTCTCCGCATCGGCGGGCGCCACCGAGTCGTCCGTCGCGCTGGGCTTGCAGACGTAGATCGACGGCGGGCGGGGCACGCGCGGGGTCGCGCCGAAGATCGCATCGAAGTTCTCGCGCCAGTCGTCCGAGAAGAGCAGCGTGTGGTGGGGCAGCTGCGGCAGCGCGCCGCGGATGCCGAGCAGCACCAGCACGGCGCTCGGACCGGTCACCTGCCGGCGCCACCGACCGGGCCGGTAGGACCGGTCCTCGGGGGCGAGCAGCACGGTCTCGGTGTGGTGCTCGTCGATCGCGGAGACGATGATGTCGGCATCCAGTCGCTGCCTCCGGCCGTCCTGCTCGAACTCGACGGCGCGGGCACGCCCCTGCTCGCTGACGATCCGCACGGCGTCGCTGCCGGTGCGGATCTCGACGCCCGCCTCCTTCGCCAGCGCGGCCAGCGACGCCACGAACGCGCGGAATCCGCCCAGGGGGTACCTCACGCCGTCGACGAGATCCATGTGGCTCATCAGGTGGTAGAGCGCCGGGGCGTCGAACGGCGACGTGCCGAGGAACACGGCGGGGTAGCCGAGGATCTTGCGCAGCATCGGATCGCGGAATCGCCGGGCGATGAACGACCACAGTGAGCGCATCAGCAGCGGCACCACGGCGGGCGCCGCCCGCAGCACCGCCGGGGAGGTGAAGCTGCGCCAGGAGGAGAACGGGTTGTAGAGGAACGAGGAGACCGCCGCGCGGTACGTGCGCGTCGCGGATGCCAGGTAGCGGCGCACCCGTTCGCCCGACCCGCGCTCGCGGCCCTCGAACAGGTCGGCGATCCTGTCGGCACCCGCCGGGACGTCGATCGCCGCGGTGACGCCGACGGTCGGGGAGGCGGATGCCTCGCCGTAGACGCGGTACCCCGGCTCGAGCGGCACCAGGTCGAGCTGCTCGTCGGTCTGGGTGCCCATCATCCGGTAGAAGTGGTCGAACACCTCCGGCATCAGGTACCAGGACGGGCCCGTGTCGAAGGCGAAGCCGTCCTGCTCCCACGCCCCCGCACGCCCGCCGAGCTCTCCGCTCCTCTCGAGCAGCGTGACGCTGTGCCCGTCGCGGGCGAGCAGGCACGCGGTCGCAAGTCCGCTCACTCCCCCGCCGACGACGACGACCCGGGACGCGCTCATCGTGACGCCTTCCTGGCCAGGGCCCGCACCAGGATGCCCGCCTTGACCGTGTCGGGAACGCGGACGCGCGTGACGGCGAGCACCTCTGCCGGTGTCGCTTCGATGCGGTCCGTGAGCTCGCGGAACATGGCCTGCGCCGCCCACACCGACGCGCGCGCTGCGCGGTCGAGCAACGGCACGGCCCGGTCGGCGGCGCGAAGGTCGGCTCTGATCGACGCGACGATCCGGTGCTTGGCGTCCTCGGTGAGTCCGTCGGCGGTCTCCGCGAAATACGTGCGGCCGAGCGCTCCGCGGTCCTCGGCGTAGTCACGCAGGAAGTTGACCTTCTGGAACGCGGCCCCCAGCCGCCGAGCCCCCTCCTGCAGGATGCCGTTCTCCTCGTCGCTGCGGGACGGGGCTCCTCCGCGAGCGCGGCGCGACTCGAACACCGCCAGGCACATCAGCCCGACGACCTCGGCGGAGCCGTGGATGTACTCGTCCAGTGCGGCGGCATCCCACGTCCCCTCGCCGAGATCCCGCCGCATCGACGCGAAGAACGGGCCGCTCAGGTCGGTGCCGAAGCCGTGCTCCCGCGCGGTCAGGGCGAAGGCGTGCACCACCAGGTTCGCGCTGAAGCCGATCCGCAGCGCGCGTCCGGTCTCGGCCTCCAGCTCGTCGAGCAGCGTCCCCCGCATCCGGGTGTCCAGCCCGGCCGTCTCGGCAGGGCCGTCGACGAGCTCGTCCGCGAGCCGCACCAGCGCGTAGATGCGGGCGATGTGCTCACGCACCGGCGCGTCGAAGAGGCGGCTCGCCCAGTTGAACGAGGTCGAGTAGCGGCGGATGACGACGGCCGCACTCGCCTGGGCCGTCTCGTTGTAGAGGTCCAGGCCGTTCACGAGTTCCTCGAGACGCAGGCCCTGGTCAGGGCGAGGAGCTGCTCGCGGAGCGCCTCGGGCAGGCCGGATGCCCGGACCAGCCGGTCCACCTCGTCGCACCGCTCCGCGATCATCGACTCGACGAAGATGGTCGCCCCGGACTCCTCGATCACGCTCCGGATGAGCTGCGCGTCGCTCACGCTGAGGTCGGCGTCGCCGAAGAGCGTGCCGACGGCGGCCCATGCCGGATCGGACCTGGCATAGGCGACCAGCAGCGTCTCCTTGCCCGCGCGCAGGTCGCTGAGCGCCGATTTGCCCGTCTGCCGCTCATCGCCGAACAGGCCGAGCACGTCGTCTCGCAGTTGATAGACGACGCCGATCAGCCGCGCGATGGTGCTCAGTTCGGCGATCAGGTCCCGGCCGGCGCCGGCGAGGATCGCCGCGATCAGCAGCGGTGCGGCGAAGGAGTAGGACGCCGTCTTCCGGTCGGCCATCTCCAGCACCTCCCGCGGCGAGATCTCCTCCAGGTGCAGACTCAGCCAGACGTCGTCGTGCTCGCCGGCCGCGCTCTCGAACACGGCGTCGTCGAACACGTCGAGGATCGCCTCGCGCCGGTCCTGTGCCACGTTCAGTCGTGCGAGCAGGGAGTGCGCGGCTGTCAGGACGAGGTCTCCGGCGAGCAGCGACGACGCCTCGCCCCATGCGCGCGCGGCCTCGGGGGATGCTCCGCGGACGACCGCGTCGGCCGCGAACCGTCCGGTGATGTTCATCTCGCCGCGCCGCACCAGGTCGCGGTCGATCACGTCGTCGTGGATGACGAGGGCGAGGTGCAGGAGCTCCATCGCGCAGGCCGCGTCCAGCGCGCTTCGCCGGTCGGTGCCGCCGAGCGCCTCGTGGGCGTCCATCAGCATGCGCGGGCGGATCCGCTTGCCGCCGGCGGCCATCCGCGCGAGCGCCTCCCACAGCTCCGCGTACGGAGCGGAGAACGCGTGCGAGCGCTCCGCGCGCCTCGTGAGGATCTCGCTCAGTCGCACCTCGAGGACGTCGGTGCGACGGCCGACGTCGGCGGCCGGCTCAGGCATGACGCCTCCCCGTGGCTTCGACGAGGTGCGGAGCGAGGGCGGGGAGATGAGCGACCAGCCAGGGGCTGAACGCCCACGGCGCCGCGGAGGCGGCGGCGCTCAGCTCGCCGGCCGTCGTCCACGCCACCTCGTCCACCTCCTCGGGATGCGGGACCAGCGGGCTGACCACCTCGGCGATGAAGACCGGGCAGTGCTCGTTCTCCTGGATGCCCGAGGCATCGCGGGCCGTGTAGCCGAAATCGGGCAGGACGCACGTGACGCCGCTGATCTCCGCTCCGAGCTCGAACCAGGCGCGACGACGAACGGCATCCTCCATGGCCTCGCCCGGGAGGGGGTGCCCGCACAGGGCGTTGGTCCACACCCCCGGCCAGGTCCCCTTGACCAGCGCGCGCCTGGTGACGAGCAGCCGGCCGCGCGCGTCGATGAGGTGGCAGGAGAACGCCAGATGACGCGGCGTCGACGTTCCGTGCACGCTCCGCTTCGGCGTCTCCCCGATCGGCGCACCGCCCTCGTCCACGAGCACGACCATCTCGTCCACCTCGTCACCTCGATTTCGTTAGCCAGGAAAGAGTTATGCCGAGGGTAACAGGTAGACTGAGCCGACGCACGCGCCGGGATGGAATCGCACAGAATGGCAGTCATGCACTACTTCTCGCCGGACTCCGACCTGATCGACCGCTCAGGTATGTCGCAGGACGAGGTCGACTCGTGCTTCCGCGTGCTCGAGGCGCTGCGACGATGGCAGACCGCCGCACGGGAGCTGTCCGAGGCCTCCAAGCGCTACATGAAGCTCAATGAGAGCGACATGCGGGCGATCCGCATGATCATCCGCGCGACCGAGCAGGGCATGCTCGTCACGCCCAAGGACATCGCCCACGAGGTGGGCATCTCGAGCGCGTCGACGACGAAGCTCGTCGACCGCCTGGTCGACGGCGGGCACCTGATCCGGGTTCCGCATCCCTCGGACAGGCGCACCATGTGCCTGCAGGTGACCGACAGCACCCGCCGCTCGGCCCACGACACGATCGGCCGGCAGCACGCCAGACGGTTCACCGCCGTGGCATCCCTCCCCGCCGCCGACCGCGACGCCGTCGTCCGCTTCCTGTCCGCGATGACCGACGCGGACTCCCCGCAGGGCGAGCTGGCGACGCACACCGGACGGTGAGGGCTCCGCAACTCGCACGGGCCCACCCGCGACACGCCGATAGACTTGAGCGCATGTCCAAGGTGCTCCAGTCCCTCCCGGTCGGCGAAAAGGTCGGCATCGCATTCTCCGGTGGTCTCGACACCTCCGTCGCCGTCGCGTGGATGCGCGAGAAGGGTGCGATCCCCTTCACCTACACGGGCGACCTGGGCCAGTACGACGAGAGCGACATCGCCTCGATCCCCGGCCGCGCGCTGGAGTACGGCGCCGAGGCGTCGCGCCTGGTCGACGCGAAGACCGCTCTCGTCGAGGAGGGCTTCGTCGCCCTGTCGTGCGGTGCCTTCCACATCCGCTCGGGCGGCAAGACCTACTTCAACACCACTCCCCTGGGCCGCGCGGTCACCGGCACGCTGCTCGTGCGCGCCATGCGCGAGGACGGTGTGGACATCTGGGGCGACGGCTCCACCTACAAGGGCAACGACATCGAGCGGTTCTACCGCTACGGCCTGCTCGCGAACCCGCGCCTGCGCATCTACAAGCCGTGGCTCGACGCCGACTTCGTCACCGAGCTGGGCGGCCGGCAGGAGATGAGCGAGTGGCTCGTCGAGCGCGGCTTCCCGTACCGCGACTCCGCCGAGAAGGCGTACTCCACCGATGCCAACATCTGGGGCGCCACGCACGAGGCGAAGACCCTCGAGCACCTGAACGTCTCGCTCGAGACCGTCGACCCGATCATGGGCGTGAAGTACTGGGACCCCGCCGTCGCCATCGAGACCGAGGACATCACGGTCACGTTCGAGGGCGGCCGCCCGGTCGCCATCAACGGCGTCGAGTACAGCGACCCGGTGGCCCTGGTCATGGAGGCCAACACGATCGGCGGCCGTCACGGCCTGGGCATGAGCGACCAGATCGAGAACCGCATCATCGAGGCCAAGTCGCGCGGCATCTACGAGGCCCCCGGCATGGCACTGCTCTTCATCGCCTACGAGCGCCTGGTCAACGGCATCCTGAACGAGGACACCCTCGCCACGTACCACGAGCAGGGACGCCGCCTCGGCCGCCTGATGTACGAGGGTCGCTGGCTGGAGCCGCAGTCCCTCATGCTGCGCGAGTCGATCCAGCGCTGGGTGGGCCTCACCATCTCCGGCTCGGTCACCATCCGCCTGCGCCGCGGCGACGACTGGACCATCCTCGACACCGTCTCGCCGAACCTGTCGTACGGCCCCGAGAAGCTCTCCATGGAACGCGTCGGCGACGCGGCCTTCGGCCCGGTCGACCGCATCGGTCAGCTGACCATGCGCAACCTCGACATCGCCGACTCGCGCTCGCGCCTGGAGCAGTACGCGGACCTCGGCCTGGTCGGCGGCGCCACCGGCGAGCTCGTGGGCAAGGTCACCGCGGGCGGTGCGAACGAGATCGCCGCGTCCGAGACCGCTGACGAGGAGCTCGCAGAGGCCGTGGATGCGGCATCCGAGGGCGCAGCCTTCGACTCCGGCACCGACTGACGCACTCTCGAAGGGCCTTCCGGGCCCTTCTGCGTGTTCCACTTCGGGGGCCGACACGCCAGATTTCGGACGTTTCCAGCGAGAACGTCCGAAATGTGGCGTGTCGGCCCCCGTTCTGTGCGCGGGAGAAGGAGCGGATGCCGGATGCTGTGAGTCCGCCGAACCAACTTGCACATCGCTGTGCAAGTTACGTATCCTGGATGCATGACGACCCGAACGCCGCGCAGTGACGCCCGCGCGAACCGCGAAGGCATCCTCGACGCGGCGCGCAACACCCTGGCCACCGACCCGCATGCCTCGGTCGACGTCATCGCCCGCAGCGCGGGACTGTCGCGCCGCACCCTGTACGGCCACTTCGACGATCGCGACGCCCTCATCCGCGAGCTGATCGTCATCGGCGCGCAGCGCTTCAACGCCATCGCGGAGTCGATCGCCGACGCGGACGCCCGGCTGGCCCTCGCCCGCCTTGCCGCGCGCCTGTGGCAGGAGGCCGCGCACGTGCAGTTCGCGGCCGTGCTCGCGCTCGATGAGGCGCACGTGGAGCACACCGCCGACGCGCTCGCCCCGCTGCGCCACGCCGTGGCAGGCCTGGTGCGCCGCGGGCAGGAGGACGGCAGCTTCCGCACCGACCTCGCCGCCCCGACGCTCGCCCGCCTCATCGAGGAGATGGCACGCACGGTCGTGGCCCGCACGGATGCGGCGAGCGCCGGCGCCGCCGACCTCGCCGTGCGCACCGTGCTGAGCATCGCGGGACTCTCCTGGCGGGAAGCGGATGCCCTGCTCACCGCGCACCCCGACATCACCCTCGCCTCGAATGTCGCGGAGAGCGCCGCGTGAGCCCCTATGCTCGGAATGCCGCTGGCCTGCCGGGAGGTGCGATGCCCAACGCGTGGAGCGTGTTCCGCCGCGATCTCGGCCGCCTCGCGCGCGTCAGCAAGGCGTGGATCATCATCATCGGCGTGATCGTCACACCATCGCTGTACGCGTGGTTCAACATCGTCGCGTTCTGGGATCCCTACTCGAACACCCAGCACGTCAGCGTGGCGATCGTCAACCAGGACGACGGTGCCTCCTCCGACCTCACCGGCCGCATCGATGTGGGCGGAGAGCTCGTCGATCAGCTCGAGAAGAACGACCAGCTCGGCTGGCAGTTCCTCGACGAGGACGAGGCGATGGATGCCGTGCGCAGCGGCCGCAGCTACGCCGCGATCATCATCCCCCCGGACTTCAGCCGCGACTTCCTCAGCATCACGACCGGCGAGTTCACCCGCCCCGAGCTGAAGTACTACGTCAACGAGAAGGCCAACGCGATCGCGCCGAAGATCACCGACGTCGGGGCCTCCACCCTCGACACCCAGATCAACGGCACCTTCGTGTCGGTGGTCTCGAAGGCCGTCACAGAGCAGCTGAAGGGCGTCGGAGCAGATGTCGAGGACCGCCTCGGCGACGCGCGCGACAGCTCGGTCGCCGCGCTCGACGACGCCGTCGCGAAGGTCTCGTCCGCACGCGGACGCATCACCGAACTGCAGAGCGGTCTCGCCGACGCGCAGAGCCGCCTGGACAGCGCCGCGGGCACTCTGGGCAGGGTCGACAAGACGCTCGGCAAGGTGCAGTCCGCGGTCGCGCAGGCGCAGGCCCTCGCCGCCGAGGCGCAGCAGGAACTGCTCACCGTCACCGACAAGGTCACGTCCGCCTACGTGTCGGGTGCCACGCTCATCGCCGACGCCTCGTCGAAGATGAACGCGTCGATCGCGACCCTGTCGGCCGGCCTGCAGCAGGCGAACGTGGCGGTCGGCACCGCGATCGACGACCTGTCGGCCGTCGTCAAGGCGAACGGTGCGGCGCTCGACGAGCTGCAGTCCGTGCTGGATCAGACCGACCCCGGCTCCGAGGCCGCGCAGAAGCTCCGCCAGGCCATCGACGACCTGAAGCAGCGCAACGCCGACGACCAGCAGGTGCTCGACCAGTTGAAGACGCTGAACGGCGACGTCACGAACACGATCGGCTCGGTCAAGACCGCGGCCGACAAGGTGAATGCCGCGACCTCGCAGGCGGCGACCTCGGCGGGCGCCATCCGCGATGCGCTGACGAAGAGCATCCCCGAGCTCAACCGGGCGATGTCGGCGCTGTCGGCCAGCGCCGACGGCTTCTCGGCGGCTCTCGGCGCCCAGCGCTCCCAGATCACCCAGGCGCAGAACCTGCTCTCCGGGCTGAAGACCCAGCTCGCGTCGACGACCGCCGCCCTCGGCGCGCTGGACGGCAACCTCGCCACCGCGGAGTCGGGCCTGAGCGGTGTGCGCACCGACGTGCTGGCGCTCAGCGCGGCAGACATCTGGAACAGGCTGAGCACCATCAGCGGCCTGAACCCCGAGCAGATCGCGAACTTCATGGCCTCGCCCGTCGAGGTGCACGAGAACGCCATGTTCCCGACCAAGGCCTACGGCTCGGCGATGGCCGCGCTGTTCACGAACCTCACGCTCTGGATCGGCGCGTTCGTGCTGATGGTGATCTTCCGCCTCGAGGTCGACACCGAGGGCGTCGAGGGCGTCACCGTGCGGCAGGCCTACCTCGGCCGCTGGATGCTGTTCGCCGCGATCGGCGTGTGCCAGGCGGTGCTCGTCTCGGTGGGCAACCTGTTCATCGGCGTGCAGACGGCGAACGCCTTCGCGTTCGTGGGCACCAGCGTGCTCATCGGCCTGGCGTACCTCAGCATCATCTACGCGCTCTCGGTGTGCTTCGGGTATGTGGGCAAGGGCCTGTGCATCCTGCTGGCGATCTTCCAGATCCCCGGGGCATCCGGCCTGTACCCGATCGAGATGATGCCGGACTTCTTCCGCGGGCTCTACCCGTTCCTGCCGTTCACCTACGGAATCGACGCCCTGCGCGAGACCATCAGCGGCTTCTACGACGGCGCCTGGTGGCGCGCGATGGGAACGCTCGCGATCTACGTCGTGCTGGCGTTCGCGCTCGGGCTGTTCCTGCGCCGCCGGCTGGGCAACTTCGCCCTGCTGTTCAACCGCCGGCTGTCGGAGAGCGAGCTGCTGGTGAGCGAGGACGTGCAGATCACCGGTCGTCGTCACACGCCGCAGATCATCCGCGCCCTGACCGACGGCGACGGCTACCGCGCGCAGGTCGCGGAGCGTGCACGCAGGTTCACCGAGCGGTACTCGACCCGGCTGCGGCTCACCCTGATCGTCGGCGCCGCGGTGATGGCCGTGATCGGTGTCGCCGCCTGGCTGCTGCCCGGTGCCAAGGCGACCATGCTCGGCCTGTGGGCGCTGTGGTGCCTGATCCTGATCGCGTTCCTCGTGGCCCTGGAGTACATCAAGCAGAGCATCGAGCGGGCAGCCGAACTGGGTGAGATGCCGGATGCCGAGCTGCGGCAAGCGCTGATCGACGAGACCGCCGGCGACGGCGTGCTGCTCGCAGGTTCCGGAGCATCCGTCGCGTCGGCAGGAGGCTCGGATGCCGTGCGCACCGCGGTGCTCGAGCGGACGGACGTCGAGTCCGAACCGGACGACGACACGGCCGTGCTGGACGAGCTGTTCGGCCCGGATGCCGACACGGACGCTGATGTCGAGGCGGATGCCGACGTCGCGACCGACCCGGATCCTGCGGATGCCGAGACGGTCGACGCACCCGAGGACGCTGCGGATGCACAGCATCCGGAACCCGACGAAACAGCACCGCACGTCTCCGAAGAGGAACCCACGCAGGAAGGAGGGGAGCGCGCATGAGGAACATCCTGCAGGTGCTCCGCTTCGATCTGCGCCGTGCCACGAGCAGCGTCATGGCCGTGATCGTGCTCTTCGGCCTGGTCGTGATCCCCTCGCTGTTCACGTGGTTCAACGTGATCGCCAGCTGGAACCCGTTCGACAACACCAAGAACCTGAAGGTCGCCGTCGCCAGCACCGACGAGGGGTACCAGAGCGACCTCGTGCCGATCCGCCTGAACGTGGGCGACCAGGTGCTCTCCACGCTGCGCGCGAACCACGACCTGGACTGGGTGTTCACGTCGAAGGACGACGCGATCGACGGCACCCGGTCGGGCGCGTACTACGCCGCGATCGTGCTGCCGCCGACGTTCAGCACCGACATGATGACGTTCTACTCGAACGGCGCCGAGCGCACGCGCATCGAGTACTACACGAACGAGAAGAAGAACGCCCTGGCCCCGAAGATCACGGGACAGGGCGCCGGCGAGGTCGCCACGACCATCAACGAGGCGTTCACGTCCACGCTCAGCGAGGCGGGCCTCGGGATCATCACGTCGCTGTCGAAGTACCTCGACGACGCCGACACCCAGGCAGCGCTGTCCCGCCTGCAGGCCCACGTGGGCGAGGTCGCCGCGCAGCTGCGCGCCGGCGCGTCGACCGCCGACATGTTCACCGCGCTGATCTCGTCGAGCCGTCCCCTGGTCGACAGCGCCTCGGGGCTGGCATCCGCTTCCGGCGATGCCCTGCGCAGCGCCACCGGCGCGCTGGGCGACGGCAAGAAGGCCGCGCAGTCGCTGAAGCAGGTGCTCGCCTCGACCACCTCGGCGCTCGGCGACGCGCTCTCCGGCACAGCCGACAGCTATCAGGCGGTCGCCGACAGCGTCGACGACGTGTTCGCGTCGATGAACGCGCAGGCGACGAGCTCGGCCGATTCGCTCCGGGCCGTCGCGACCCGGGTGCAGACGCAGGTCGATCAGCACCAGAGGCTGCGCGACGACCTGGTGAACACCGTCCGTCCGCTGCTCCCCGAGAGCACGCTGGACTCGTTCGACGCCGCCGTGTCGCGCATCGACGCCGCGATCGCCCGCGAGCAGGCCCTGCAGGACCGGCTGGAGGACGGCGCGACCCAGATCGCCGAGGGCAACGCCGACAGCCAGGCCATGCACGCCGAGATCTCGCAGCTGATCGCCCAGGCCAAGGCTGCCGTGCAGGACGCCCGCAGCGCCTACACGGGCAGCCTGCAGCCCAAGCTCGACGCCCTCGCCGGCACGCTCGCCTCGATCGGTCGCGACGTGCAGGGCATCTGCGGCGAGCTCTCCGCCGCGGCGAAGTCGCTCACCGGTTCGGGCTCGCTGAGCAGTGCGCTGGCGGATGCCGAGGGTCTGACCACCGGGATCTCGCAGTCGCTCTCGGAGACCGCCGACCGGTTCGACCAGCTGGATGCCGCACTGACGAAGGCCATCGACACGGGCGACCTGAGCGAGCTCAGCAGCGTGATCGGGTCCGACCCGAAGGCCCTGGCGACGTTCCTCGCCGAACCGGTCGGGCTGGACCGCGTGCCGGTCTACTCGGTCGTGAGCTTCGGCGCCGCGATGACGCCGCTGTACACCGTGCTCGCGCTGTGGGTCGGGGCGCTGCTGACCGCGGTGTCGATCCGCGTCGACCCGCCGCAGGGCGAGGGCTCGCCGCTTCCCCCGCTCTCCCCCGCCGAGACGTACCTGGGCCGGTTCGGGATCTTCGCGATCGTCGGTCTCCTGCAGAGCTCGCTGGTGTGCATGGGCAGCATCCTGTTCACGCAGGTGCAGCCGCAGCATCCGCTCCTGCTGCTCCTGGCGGGCTGGGTGAGCTCTCTCGTGTTCCAGCTGATCATCTACACGTTCGTGGTGACCTTCGGCAACGCGGGCAAGGCGCTGGCCGTGCTGCTGCTGGTTATCCAGATCTCCGGCTCCGGAGGCGCCTACCCGCTGCAGGTGCTGCCGCAGTGGTTCCAGAACATCACCCCGTTCCTCCCCGCCACGCATGCGGTGAACGCGATGCGCTCGGCGATCGCCGGCATCTACCGCAACGACTACTGGGTCTCGCTCGGCTGGCTCGCGCTGTTCGCCGTGCCTGCGCTGCTGCTCGGCCTTGCACTGCGCCTGCCGTTCATCCACGCCAACCAGAAGATGCTGCAGGCGCTGCACTCCACCAAGCTCATGTGAACAGCTCCGTAGCCCGATAGCGCTAGCCGTCTGCCAGGTGGATGCCGACGATGCCGACATCCACCTGACTGAGAGAGCCGCGCGGCCGGCGCGTCGTCTCCGGGTCGAACGTGGAGATAGACCGCTGCGTCAGGCCCGCGCGTCCTCGATCCTGGCGCGGAGTTCGGTCGCCATGATCGCACTCAGCATGGTCGAGTAGGGAATCGGTCCGGTCCAGGGCTTCGACCAGTCGTTCCCCGGATAGATGGTGCCCTCACGCCACGCGTGCGCCACGAGCGCATCGGTCCCGTCGACGACGAAGCGCTCCAAACGCGCACGCTCCAGACCGTCGACCGGAAGCAGCGGCAGCAGCTCGCCGAGGTAACGGTAGTAGATGCCCTTGAACAGCCCCTCGTCACCGCCATCGCCCTCGTCGCGGAACACGGCGCCGTCGCTGAGTGCGGAGATCGCCGTGAGTGCCGTTCGGGTGGCCCGCTCGCGGTAGACGCGATCCCCGGAGGTCTTCAGGAGCTCGACCGCGGCGCCGACATACAGGCCTTGGTTGTAGGTGAAACGCCACTGGGTGTCGATGCGCCCATCACCCTCACGGTTGATGCCGTCCTCGACGAAGCCGTCGTCGCCGACGAGACGATCCTCCAACCAGGCCATGGCAGTCACCGCATAGTCGCGGAAGTCGCGGGTCCCCTGCGGGAGTGCTCGCTCGAGTCGCAGCGAAAGGATGATCAGCGGCCCGTTCGCCGGGGTGTTCTTGTACTCCAGCTGCTGCTTCCGCCATGCCAGGCTCTCGCCCTGAGCGTCGTTCCAGCCGAACTCCACCACGTGATCCCAGATGGCCAGGGCGTCATCGAGCCAGCGCTTCTCACCGGACGCCCGGTGCAGGCGCTCGAGCGCCAGGGCGAACCAGAGCATGTCGTCGAAGTAGTCGTTGAACAGCGAGCCGCCGTTGCGCTCCACGATGTTCTCGACGGCGGCGACTGCCGCGCGGTGCCACCGTTCGTCGCCGGTGCGCTGCCAGGCGTCGATGCGCGCATCGATGACGTGCGCGAGCCACCAGTAGTTGAAGGTTGCCGTGTCCCCGGTGTCGTGGGGGTGGCTGTTCTCGAGGAACTGGATGCCGGGAACGGCGAAGTAGTGGTCAAGGCTGGACTGAGCAGCATTCGCGTAGTCGGTCCAGGTCAGGACGTCGGTCGTGGTCATGATTCCGTTCTCTGTGCGTCTCGGGAGCATGGGCCGGAGCACGGCAGCGCCCCGGCCCAAGAGGGGTCAGCGGGCGTCGGCGAGGATCTTGTCGCCCTGCTGCTGGGCCTTCTTCAGCGCTTCCTCGGCGGTGAGCTTGCCGGACATGAACTCCTGCAGCGCGGGGATGAGCGCCTTGCCCTCCACGTCGGAGTACCCCTCGACCTGCGGGCGGGTCGTCGCGAAGTCGAGTGTCTTGATGAATGCCGCGTAGTGCGGGTCGTCGGTGAAGAACGGGTCGTTCGCGGCCTCGATGTTCGCCGGGATCCAGCCGGAGATCTTGCCGAAATCGACACCGTTCTTGGGCTGAGTGGTCCACCACTTGATGAACTCCCACGCGCCGTCCTGGTGCTTCGACGCGGCGGGGATGACCAGCCCGAATCCGCCCATGTTCGCGCCCTTGTCGCCGTTCGGTCCAGCGGGCGGGGGGACGATGCCGTAATCGAGACCCTTCACCTTGTCGAGCTCGGAGAGTGCCCACGGCCCGTCCAGGCGCATGGCGAGCTTTCCCTCGGCGAACGGGTTGGCGCCGTCGCCGAAGCCCTGCTGCCACACTCCGTCCTCCATCAGCTGCTTCCAGAACTGCAGCACCTCGAGACCCTGAGGACTGTTGAAGGCGGTCTTGCTGCCGTCTTCGCTGACCAGGTGCCCGCCCGCCTGAGCAAGCCACATGCTGAACAGGCCAGGGTCGGAGAGGTCGAAGCCCGCACGCGTGAGCTTGCCGCCGTCACGCTCCGTGAGCGCCACTGCGGTATCACGCAGCTCGTTCCAGTTCGTGGGTGGCTTCAATCCCGCCTTCTCGAGTTCGGTGACGTTGTAGAACAGCGAGCGGTTGTCCACCAGCAGCGGAATGCCGTACTGCTTGCCGTCGACCTGCATCTCCTTCAGCGCGGGCTGGTAGAAGGCCGCCGTGTCGACGTTGTCCTTCGCGATCCGATCGTCGAGGTCTGCGAGCGCGCCCTTCGGTGCGTAGAGTGAGGTCTGGAAGCGGTCCCACATCACGAGATCGGGCACCTGTCCACCGGCGATGGCAGTGAGCAGCTTCTGCTCGACCGCCTCCTGCGCGACGTAGGAGACCTCGTACTTGTTCTGTGAGGCGTTGAACGCTGCGGCCTGCTTGTCGAGCTGGGCGACCTGGTCACCCGACCATGAGCCCCACATCACGACCGGCTCGCGTCCTCCATCGCCGGATCCGCTGCCGGGCGCGGAGCATCCGGTGAGGGCGAGGGCTGCCGTGACGAGAAGTGCCCCGGCGGCGGTCACGTATCTGATCTTCATCGATTCTCCTGTGGGTTGTTGCGGTTAAGAGTCTGGTTCGGGTGAGTCTGTCGAAGGCCCGTCATTTGCTTCCGGTGTGCGCGACGCCCTCGATGATGTAGCGCTGCGCGAACAGGAAGACCAGCAGCACCGGGAGGCTCGCGACCACCGTGCCAGCCATCAGCGGGCCGACCGCGGTCTCATAGGCATCGACGAAGGACGCCAGTCCCACCTGCACGGTGAGCATCGCCGGGTCGTTGAGCACGATCAGTGGCCAGACGAAGTTGTTCCAGCCGGCTTGGAAGCTCAGGATCGCGAGGACGCTGACCCCGGCTCTGGCAAGAGGGAAGTAGATCTGTGAGAAGATGCGGAACTCGCCCGCACCGTCGATGCGTGCGGCATCGCCGAGCTCCGGCGGAAGTGTCTCGAAGAACTGCTTCATGAAGAAGACTGCGAAGGCTCCGGCTGCGCCCGGCAGGATGACCGCCGCGTAGGTGTTGAGGAACCCGACACCGCCCTGGCCGAGGATGTCATTGCCGCCCATCAGCGGGAAGTACCGCAGGATCAGGAACGTCGGGATCATCGTCACGATGGCCGGCACCATCATCGAGCTGAGATACAGAGCGAAGATGCCGCCCCGGCCGCGGAAGCGGAGTCGCGCCAGCGCATATCCGGCGAGGGAGCCGAAGAAGACGTTGGTCACCGCGCCGCCGACGCCGAGGATGAGCGAGTTCAGGAAGTAGCGGGCGAATGGCGCGTCGCTGAAGACACGCACATAGTTGTCGATCGTCGGGTTCTGGGGTATCAAGTTCAGTGCCCCCGCCAGGATCTCCCCGGCCGGCTTGAAGGAGGTTGCCAGGGTCCACACCAGCGGTGCGACGGTGGTGACTGCCACCAGTGACGCCGCGACGATCCAGAGGATCCGGCCGATGCGCTTGCGAACGGAGACACCCCTCATCGGACGCCTCCTCGACGAGTGTTTCGACGGCCGCGCGCCTTCGGCGCCCGATCGTGCGACAGCGTCAGGCGCGTGTTGATCAGCGCGAAGACGAGAATCACCAGGAACAGCACGAAGGACAGCGCGGACGCATAACCCATCTCGAGGGAGCCGAAGCCCTTGTCGTAGATGTAGTACACGATCGTGACCGTTGAATTCCCTGGCCCACCTTTCGTGAGCACGTACGCCTGGTCGAACACCTGGAAGGCGGCGATGATCAGCAGCGTCGACACCAGATAGGTGGTGCGACTCAGCGACGGAAGCGTGATGTGGCGGAACGTCTGCCAGGCATTCGCCCCGTCCAGCCTCGCCGCCTCGTAGAGATCCAGCGGCACTCCCTGAAGCCCGCCGAGGAACATGATCATGTGGGTCCCGAAACCCGCCCACACGCTCATGAGCACGATGGCGACCATGGCCCAGTTGGAGTCGTAGAGCCATGCCGGGCCATCGACACCGAACCACCCGAGCACGACGTTCAGAAGCCCGATCTGCGGATTCAGCAGCCAGTACCAGATGGTCGCAGTGCCGACGGTCGACGAAACGACAGGGATGTAGTAGAGCGTGCGGAAGAGCCGGGAGAGTCTGCTGCTGCGATTGACGAGAAGCGCCGTCGTCAGAGCGACGACCAGGCCAAGCGGCACGAAGAGAACGGTGTACCAGGCGGTGTTGCGCAGCGCGAGCCAGAAGAAGTCGTCGTGAAGGATGGCGACGTAATTGTCCCAGCCGAGCCATTCGGGCTTACTGACCACCGCGTAATCGGTGAAACTCATGACCAGAGAGATGATCAGCGGCAGCATCACGAAGATCGCGAACAGCACCAGCGGCACTGCCAGGAACCACCAGGCACTGCGCGCCATCTGCCTTCCGACTGGATCGATTGTGCGCTGGCGGGGTTCGGCCGCGACACGAGCGCCGGCGCGTCGCTCGACGGTCGTCGGCGAGGCTGAGTTCATCCTCGGACGCTTCCTTCCGGGACTCGCACGTAACTGCGCAGACCCGCCACATCGAGGGCCAGTTCGCAGAACATGGCATTCGCCCACGAGAACCATTCGCGGGTGAATGTCGCAGGATCGTCCTTGTGGAAGGACTCGTGCATCATGCCAGTACCGGCGTCAGTGCTCACGAGCATCTCGAGCAGGCGCTTCTTCTCGTCAGGATCGGTGGCAGTGAGCCCCTGCAGCGCGAGCGCGATCGGCCAGATGTGTCCATCCGGCGTATGCGGGCTGCCGATGCCCTTCGCCGCTGAACCGGAAGCGAACGTCGGGTTGGCGTCGCTGAGGACGAACGCCCGGGTGCGCTGGTAGAGCGGGTCGCCGGCGTCGCACCATCCGATGTAGGGCAGCGCGAGCAGGCTGGGCACGTTGGCATCGTCGGCCAGCAGTGCGCCGCCAAGCCCGTCGACCTCATACGCGTAGATCTCCCCGCCGGCCACCGTGACGACCGCGTGCGCGCGGATTCCCGTCTCGATCTGGTCGCGCAGCGCGTCTGCCTCATCCGCGAGCACCTCATCATCGAGCACGTCTCGCGCGATCCGCACGACCCCTGCCAGTACGACCGCGGCGAAGGCGTTCCCCGGCACGTTGTAACCGAAGTCGCATGCGTCGTCGCTGGGCCGGAATGCCGACCATGACATCCCCGTCGGCACCGTGAGCGAGCCACGACCGGCTCGCACGAGGGTGTCCGACTGCGGGGCGTCGAAGCGCTCGAATCGATACGCCGAATGCGCCTCATGGTCCTGTTCGATACGGAAGACGCCCATCGCTGCACGGACGGCACGGGCGTACTGCTCGTCGAGGTGGTCCGTACGGCCGGTGATCCGCCAGATGTCCTCCGCGAGCTGCAGCGGATAACACAGCGAATCGATCTCGTACTTGCGCTCCCAGGTCCACGGCGTCATGTCCGTGCGGTCGTCCTGATGCCCGTTCCCGTTCGCCTCGGCATTGAACGCGTTCGCGTAGGGGTCGTGCAGCATGCCACCGAGTTGCCGACGATTGACCGCGATGACGATCTCAGCGAGTTCAGGCACCCGATCCAGGAAGTGCAGGTAGGGCGCGAGCTGCGCCGCCGAGTCACGCTGCCACATCGCCGGAATGTCCCCGGTCACCATGAACGCCGTCCCGTCGGCCTGCATCGCGATGGTGTTCTCGAGGGTGTCCGTGAAGCAGCGGTTGAAGATGTCCGCCGCGCGTTCCCCGCAGGCTGCGGCCACCCCTGCTACGAGCTCGGTGCGCAATGACTCCGGAAGCTGGAACACGCTCTCTCCTCTTCGACGATGAAGACGATCAACCATCGCCTGCGTCGATTATACATGTTCAATATGTGCACACAACGCTCCGCGAGAATCCTGCCAGCACAGGGAAGCACGCCGCATGAATCTAGATGTTCACGCGTTGACGACGGTACGCATATTCAATACTGGCTGACACTCCCGCCGGAGCGCCGCTGCTCACGACCAGGTCGAAGCAGCGCATCGCGCTGTCGGGCGCTGTGCTGCCTGCGCGGTGCGCTCAGCGCACTGGGGAGACCGACCCCCCGGGCACAAGGTCGATCGGCAACATGATCTTCTCGGCATCCTGGGGCGCGGAGATCTGCCGGCGCACACTGAGCAACGCACGTCGGCCGAGTTCGTGCTGCTGCTGGCGCACGTGCGTGAACCGGAACAAGCGAGAGTCGAAGTGCGCCTCCGGGTGATCGAAGCACACGATCGACACGTCCTCGGGTACGCGACGCCCGAGCTGCTCGCAGGCATCGCGCAGCAGCAGCGCCAGGTTGTACTCGGCAGCTACGTAGGCGGTGACGTCAGGCCGAGCGCGGATGAACTCCACGAGCACAGCGACATCCTCCTGCGTGGTTGCCTCGGTGCCGGGGGTCGTGGAGCCGAGTGACGTGAGCTGGGCCGCCTGATCGAGAGCGAGGTGATGCGCGGCGTGAGCCCGGATGTAACCGGTACGGCGCTCATCGGTCGTCGACACATGACTCGCCGCGCTCACGAACCCGATATGCCCATGCCCCAGGGCGATCAAGTGCTCGGTGGCGACCACCCCGCCCGCGATGTTGTCAGAGCGCACCGACGTCACAGGCACCCCGTCGAAGACGCGGTCGAGGATGGTGAGAGGGAACCGTCGGGCGACCAGCTCCAGGGCAGCCGGCGGGATGTACTCAGAGGAGGAAGGCTGCAGGATAAGCCCGGCGACTCCGCTGTCGGTGAGCGATCGGATCGCCTCATCCTCCACGGCACCATCGCCCATGGTGCGCATCAGCAGGATGTGCTCGGCCGTGCCCGCCGCAGCCAGCACACCTTCTAGCACCTGTGTGCCGAATGCGTCGTCGAAGTTCGTGACGACGCAGCCGATCACAGACGTCGACGAGGACCGGATTGCAGGGTGGACGACCTCGGGTTCGGCAGCGGAATCCGCCATCGTGCTGGTGACGAACGTGCCCAGACGCGGGCGGCGCATGATCAGCCCATCCGCGCGGAGCAGCTCCAGAGCGCGCTTGGTGGTGATCACGCTCACGGCGTACCTCTCGGAAAGCTCGACCTCCGATGGAAGTCGATCACCGACGCTGTACTCACCCTCCGCGATGCGGCGTCGCAGATCCTCATACACCTGCCGATAGAGCACCGATTCTCCCCCCGACGTCACTGATTGCACATATTCATCATAGGCAGCACCTGTCGCCCCGTCCGACGCAGCGCAGAAGACTGCCCTCTGACCGGCGTTTTTCAGACAGAGTCCAGATACACCGCCGACGTCAAGCGGCCCAGTCAAAGACCGAACGAGTGGATAGGATGCCGGGGTGCGCGTCACCCGAGACGCGCACCCGGGCTCCGTGACACGGGGTCCCACGATCCGCTCCTGGGGAACCCGCCGATGACGACAGACACCACGACCGCACCCCGCCGATCGCTCGGCGGCCGCATCGGGCGCATCGCCTTCCTCGTACTGGCATCCCTGCTGGTCATCGCGACCGCCGCGGCCTTCTTCCTGGTCTGGACCATCCAGCGCTCCTTCCCCGAGACCTCCGGCGAGCTCAGCGTGAAGGGGCTCGAGAAGAACGTCACCGTGCAGCGCGATGCCCTCGGCATCCCCACGATCACCGCATCGTCCACCGACGACCTGTTCTTCGCCCAGGGCTTCACACACGCGCAGGACCGCTTCTTCGAGATGGACTTCCGCCGGCACGTGACCTCTGGCCGCGTGGCGGAGATGTTCGGGGCATCCCAGGTTCCCACCGACGCCTTCCTGCGCACGCTGGGCTGGCGGAAGGTCGCTGAGCAGGAGGTCGAGGCGCTCGACGACACCACCCGCGGCTACTACGAGGCGTACGCGGCCGGGGTGAACGCCTACCTGGCGTCGCGCTCGGGCGCGGAGCTGTCGCTGGAGTACGCGGTGCTCGGCGTGCAGAACCCGGACTACGAGCCCGAGCCGTGGCAGCCAGCGGACTCCGTGGCGTGGCTGAAGGCGATGGCGTGGGACCTGCGTACCAACATCGGCGACGAGACCGACCGCGCGATGCTCGCCGCGCAGCTGAGCAAGGCCGGCGAATCGGATGCCGATGCCAAGACTCTCATCGACCGCGTGTACCCGGCGTACCCGTTCGAGCAGAATCCGGTGATCGTTCCGAAGATCTCCACGCTCGATCCTCTGAAGGTCGACGGCGACGAGGGCGGCACGGCGCCGGCATCCTTCTCGACGAAGCCGGGCACGAACACCGACGTGTCGGACGCCGTCACGACCGTGCAGTGGCAGCAGGCCGACAGCGTGATCGAGGCGGCGAGCATGCTGCTGGGTCCGGTGGGCGAGGGCATCGGCTCCAACTCCTGGGTCGTCTCCGGCGACCTCACCGCCAGCGGCAAGCCCCTGCTCGCGAACGACCCGCACCTCGGCGCCGCGCTCCCCTCCGTCTGGTACCAGATGCAGCTCAAGTGCGCGAAGGTCAGTGAGGCCTGCCCGTTCGACACCGCCGGCTTCTCGTTCTCGGGCCTGCCCGGCATCGTGATCGGGCACAACGAGAAGATCGCCTGGGGCTTCACGAACCTCACCACCGATGTCGCCGATCTGTACATCGAGAAGGTGCAGGGCGAGCAGTACTGGCGCGACGGCGCGCTGCAGCCGATCGAGGTGGAGAAGGACGTCATCAAAGTCGCGGGCGGGAAGGACGTGCCGCTCACCATCCGGCGCACCGCGCACGGCCCCATCATCTCCGGTCTCACGGACGACTTCACGGCCATCGCGGACGCGCCCGTGGTGGGTGTCGGCAAGGGCTCGGGCGAGGGCGTGCTGCCGCTCACGGATGCACCTGAGATCCCCGAGGGCGACATCGCCGTCAGCCTGCGCTGGACGGCGCTCGACCCCGGCACCACGGCGAAGGCGATCTTCGCGCTCGACACGGCCAAGGACTTCACGGACTTCCGCCACGCGGCATCCCTGTTCGACGTGCCCGCGCAGAACCTGATCTACGCGGACAAGAAGGGGAACATCGGCTACCAGGCCCCCGGCCGGCTGCCGATCCGCGGCGCGGGCGACGGCTGGCTGCCGCAGCCCGGCTGGGACAGCGCCTACGACTGGACCGGGTTCATCCCCTTCGAGGATCTGCCCGTGTCGTACAACCCGAGCAACGGCTACATCGTCACGGCCAACAACGCGATCGTCGCCGACGACTACCCGTACTTCCTGTCGCGGGACTGGGACTACGGCTACCGCGCGGCCCGCATCGCGCACCTGATCGAGCGGAAGTCGGCCGCGGGGCCCCTGAAGCCGCAGGATCTGCGCGACATCCAGATGGACGACGAGATGTGGATCGGCAAGCAGCTCGCCGTGGCGATGGCCGATGTGAAGGTCGAGGGCGCGGGTCCGAAGGCCGCGGTCGGCCTGCTGCGGACCTGGGATGCCCAGAACCGCGCCGACTCGCCCGCCGCCGCCTACGCGAACGTGCTGTGGTCGAACCTGGTGCGCAACGTCTTCATCGACCGCGAGGTGCCGCTGCCCACGGGCGATCAGGGGCGGCTGTTCACGGTGGTCGGCGCCATGCTCGACGACCCCTCCGACCCGCTGTGGACCAACGACCGGCTGAAGGTCGACGGGATGGACGCTGTGCTCGCGCACTCCGCCGAGCAGGCGTACGCCGAACTGTCGAAGCTGCAGGGCGACGACGTGAGCCGCTGGAACTGGGGCTCGCTGCATGCGCTGACGCTGCGCAGCTCGACGCTGGGCTCGTCGGGGATCGCCCCGATCGAGATGCTCTTCAACCGCGGGCCGTTCCCGGTCAGCGGCGGGTCGTCGCTCGTGAACGCCACCGGCTGGAAGGTGGGCGAGTCGTACGCGACCACGACCGTGCCGTCCATGCGCATGGTGGTCGACCTCGCCGACTTCGACGACTCGACCTGGATCCACCTCACCGGTGCCAGCGGCCACGCGTTCAACGAGCATTACACCGACCAGACCGAGGACTGGGCCGCCGGGGTCCAGCATCCCTGGGCGTTCACGAAGAAGGCCGTCGCCGAGGCGACCGTCGACACCCTGGTGCTGAAGCCCGCGGGCTGAGCGGTCAGCGCTGCTGCGGCGGTTTCGCCGGCAGGATCAGGGCGTAGCGGCGGGCGTACACGCTGATCAGCAGGATCAGGGCGATGAACACGAATGCGCCGCCCAGGACGGCGAACATGATTCCTGCTTCGGAGTCGTCGGTGGTGTTCGCCAGCACGATGCCGCCGACCAGACCGATCAGGCCCAGCCCGCCGATGACTGCGGACGTGATCATCGAGGTGCGGAAGGCCCGCGGAGCGAAGTGCGTGGGGCGCACGCGGCCCCGGTCCAGCACGTAGTGCGCCCAGCGCGTTCCCGTCCACCAGCGCAGCACAGCGCCGCTGACGACGTACCAGCCGGCTCCGGCGGCATCCGCCTCACCGGGGAAGGGCCGCAGCTCGGCGTCCACGGACGGGGCGGTCGTGGGCGGCGGAACCCGGCGACGCGCGTGGTCGCGACCGGCGCCGACGAACCACACGATCGAGATGGCGAACCACACGATGGACAGCGCGCCCATGCCGGGATTCAGCAGTCCCATGAACAGGTTCATCAGGGCGATCAGCGCGAACATCCCGCCAAGCACCCAGCCCATTCCCGGAGGCTCCACGGCATAGGCGTCGGCCCGCACCCGGCCGTTCTTGAGCTTGTAGGCGGTCCAGTCCACACCGTTCCACCAGCGCGTCTGCCCCGACGGCGGGAAGGCGTACCAGCCCATCGGCGGGGTGACGACCTGCGCTGCCGCGGACTGCGGGTGGACCGTGGGCTGCGGCGTCGGCGCGAACTGCGGGGCGGCGGCGAACTGGGCGCCGCCGGTGGTTGCGAACGGGGCGCCGGGCGCGGCGAACTGCAGATGCTGCGGCGCGGGGGCCTGCGGGATCGCGGGCGCCTGCGGGATCGCGGGGGCCTGCGGGACTGACGCCTGCGGGATCGACGTCTGCGGAGCTGAAGGCGTCTGAACCGAAGGCGTCTGCGGGATCATCGGGGCCGCCGGCGCCGCCACCTCGCGCTCGTACGCGGTCCACTGCAGTCCGTCCCACCAGCGCTCACGCCCGGGAACCCCGGCCGGATACCATCCCGGCTGCGCCGCCATGCTCGTCCTCTCCGGTTCGGCCGAGCGGCCTCCCCCTGCGCTCGATCGTACAAGCCCGCGCGCCTGGGCTCCGCCGTCCCGTGGACGCGCGAGGTGGCTCGCGCCGAGCACCCCGCGCCACCGAGCCCGGCTCATCGGCGACCTCAGTCCAGATCGATGCGTCCATTCACCGCGATCATCATCTGCGGCCCCGCGCCTATGGTGAGCTTCATGGACGTGCGACTTCTGGAGACACTCGGCCGGTTCAACGCGGCGCATCCCTGGTCGCACAACGACGCGTACTCGGGGTTCGTTCTCCGGCATGCCCGGGCCGTCCGCCGCGCAGGAGGCGACACCGCCGTGGATGTCGGGTGCGGCACGGGAAACCTGTTGAGGCGGCTCGCTCGGGTGTTTCCCGTAGTGATCGGAATCGAGCCGGACGCGCCATCCGCGGCGATCGCCGAAGCGCGGGCGGCATCTCCACAAGTGCGCATCGATGTCCGTGCTTTCGGGACGGAGCCCCGGAACGCCTACGATCTCGTCGTGTTCGTGGCGTCCCTTCACCACATGTCGCTCGACGCGGCGCTGACGACCGTCCGCGATTCGCTGCGCCCAGGAGGGAGGTTGGTCGTAGTCGGAATCGCGAAGGAGACGCCGAGCGACGGGCTGCGCTCCGCCGTGTCGATGGCCCTGAATCCGATCATCGGCCTGCTGCGCCATCCCCGCCGGGCGGTCCGCCATCCCGAGCACATGACCTCGCCCGTAGCCGAGGCGTCGCAGACCTTCGAGGACATCCGTGCCGCAGCGTCCGCCGTGCTTCCTGGCATCCGAATGCGTCGGCGGCTCTTCTGGCGCTACACCGCGTTCTGGATCGCACCGCAAGGGTGACCGTCCGTCGGACGCTCGGATCTGCGCCAACCCATGCACACGAAAGGTGCGTCGGTACGGGGTGGGCGCCGTCACGGACGCGTCCGGAATGACGCGGTCAGTCCCAGAGCGCGCGAACCCGATCAGCGAGTGCCATACCCTGTTCGTGCCCCGAGCGTGCCGCGGGCGCGCGCAGCGACGGGTCCATCGCGTTCGCCCCGAACAGCCGCTCGTCGTCCGGGAACACCGTCTCGACGTGGCTTCCGGCGGCGTGCAGAGCCGCGATCTGATCCGCGAGGTGCAGGCCCCACTCCTTCGGCGAGCGCGTGCGCCCTCCGAACGGCGAGAGCACGAGCACACGCTGATACCCCGCCGCCAGATCGGCGTTGTCGGCGTTCGTGCGGTAGCCGCCGTCGATGTAGCGGTCTTCGCCGATGCGGTGCGGCAGGCCGCTCGAGGTGCTCGCGGCAATGGCATCCGCCAGGTCGACTCCGCTGTCACGGTCGAACAGCACCGGATCCCCCGTGCGCGCATCGACCGCGGTGATCACGATCCGCCTGTCCGGCCACTCCTGCGCGGGGAGTCGCGAGGCGCACACCTCGCGCCAGCGCCGCGCGGCCGTTCCGTCGTCGGACGCGTCCAGCTCCAGTGCCGAGGCGCCGAGGCGGCGGCGCATGTCGACGGCATCCGCGGATGCCGCGATGATCGCGGTCGTGCGCTCGAGATGATTCACGCGCGGAGGCCCGCCCGCGCCCCGCGTCGCAGGACCCGCCGGGGACCGTGGCGGAACAGGCGCGATGGTCGCCTCGTACAGCTCGCGCGGGTCTCCCGAGACCAGCTGCACGGCGGTCGTCGATCCGGCGGACGTGCCGACGATGAGATCGGCGTCCGTCACATCGACCCCGCGTTCGAGGAGCCCTGCGACGGTGCCGATCAGCCAGGCGTTACCCGCCGAACCCGCGCCGCCCAGGATGAGTGCCCTGGTGTGTGTGCTCATGCGGGGAAGACGCTAGCACGCAGGTGCTGCGACCGTCAGTCCCCTTCCTTGCCATCCGGCCCCGGACGAGGTCCCGTGCAGCGCGTTCCCGCCGCCTTCCCGGTAGCGTGGACGGATGCCGGAACGTCTGCTCGCACCCGAGGGGAGTCGCGTGCAGCTGGGCGAGTTCGACCACGGCGGGGCGACGCTCGTCTTCGAGGATTTCGGATCCGGCGCCCGCCCCGTCGTGCTGCTGCACGGCATCGGCATGGGCCGCAGCGTGTACATCGACCTGGTGCAGCGCCTGGGCGGCCGCGTGATCGGCATCGACCTCCCCGGATTCGGTGAGGCGCCCGAGCCGCGCAGGACGCTCACCATGGAGCGTCACGCCGACCTGGTGGCGGCGTTCCTCCGCTCCCGCGAGGTGGCGGATGCCGTGGTGCTCGGCCATTCGATGGGAAGCCAGGTCGCCGCAGAGGTCGCGGCGCGGCATCCGGACGTCGTCTCCGCGCTGATCCTGGCCGGACCCACCGTGGACAGCACCGCGCGCACCATCCGGGTGCAGTTCGGCTACCTGCTTCGAGACCTGATCGGCGAACGGCCGACCGTGCTGTGGCGCGGCGCGCGCGAGTACCTGCGCGGCGGTCCGCACCTCATCCGCAAGATGCGCGCGACCATCGTCCACGAGCCCGAGAAGGCGTACCCGCGAGTGCAGGTGCCGACGCTCGTGCTGCGCGGCCAGCGCGACCCGCTGGCGCCGATGACCTGGTGCCACGAGATCGTGGAACTGGTGCCGGATGCCCGGTTCGAGGAGATCCCCGACCATGGCCACGGCACCCTGATCAGCGACGTCGGCCCTGCGGCCGAGAAGATACGCGACTTCGTGGGCGGGCTCTGAGTCAGCCGGCGGCCATAACTCCGGAGAACCGCCCCTTTCTCTGCCCAGTTCTCCGCGCAACGGCAGTCTCGCGCGCAGATCTCCGGAGTTGTGGCGCTCGCTGCTCGCCGACACGAGTGCCGAAGGCCTCCACAACCGCTTTGACGGCCTCCTTCACCTCGTTTGGCCGTCCGAAGATGTCCGAAGCAAGCGGACGGATGGTGACATATCCGAGTTCCGCAGCCGCGAGATCTCGGCGACGGTCGTCGACCTGCTTTTCCCAGCCTTCATGGAACTCACGACTGTCGCACTCGATGACGAGCCAGCCCTCAACAACGAAGTCGACCCGACCGACTCCGGGCAGTCGTACCTGAGTCTCATATGACAACCCGAGCGAGCGGAGCAGCAGTCGCATGAACGTCTCCGGCCCCGATTCCGCCGACGAGTCGATCAGCGGCGACAGCACCTGGAAGCGAAGAGGAAGTGTCCGGAAGATCGACTCGACCTCCGCCGACGTCAGCAGTCGATGATGCAGGACACTGTCGAGCGTGGCGATGGCGGCCCTCGGCGTCTGACATCTGACCGATTGGCGCACAGCATCCCACAGCGAGACCACATGTGATTGGCCTTCCCTCTGGCATTCTCCCCAGTGCAGCACTGCCGAGTCAGGTCGGCGATGTCGACTACGTGACAGATGCGGCGGCATGTGGATGTGCACCTCGGCGCGCTCCAGCACGAAGACGCCGATCAGCCGTAACAGCGTCAGGCACGTGACACGACCGCCCGACCGCACCGCCTCGACGACTTCATTCGGTACCTCTTTGCTGACGTATGCACCGCGGCGCAACCGCATGAGGCGCCCCTCGCGCACGCTCGCCGTCACCCTTTGAGTGGTGAGACCAGCCGCCCGAAGGTCATCACGGCTGAGGACTCTGATCCCCTGAATTGCAGCGAGTCGCTCGCGAGGGCTGGGGTCGGATCTCGGCATGCACGCGATCTTGACGGACGGAGGCAACTCCGTCCGGCTCGAATCCGGCGGATGTGGACAGGTTCGCGTGACTTCCGTCCTGTGCAGGAGCAGTCGTCATCGCCATAACTCCGGAAAAATGCCGCCGAAGCCCGCCCGTAGACGCGCACCCGGGCCGATCGGCTTCAGATCTCCGGAGTTATGGCGACCGCGCGCCTCAGCCCGCGGCGGGCGGCGTCGTCTTGGAGTCCGCGTACTCGTCGACGATGAGCCCCTGGTGGTCGACCGTGCCGTTGCGGTACGCCTGGCGGCCCACCATGTGCGCCGACAGCGGCGCCGTGGCGAACTGCAGCAGGATCACCGGGATCACGATGAGCAGGCCCAGCAGCATCCCGCCGATGGTGCGCTGCGCGACCGCGATCGCCAGGCAGATCAGCACCAGGCCGAGCACCTGCGGCTTGGTGGCGGCGTGCAAGCGGCTCGGCACGTCGCGGAAGTGCAGCAGCCCGACAGCGGCCGACAGGCACAGGATCGCGCCGATCAGCACCAGCACCAGCACGATCGCATCCGCGACCGGCTGGGGCAGGGCGATCTCGAGGAACGAGGTCATGGTCAAGGTCATGGTGCCGTGTTGTCCCTCCGCGCGACGTACCGGGCCACCGCGATCGAGCCGAACACGGCGACGGCCGCGATGATGAGCATGACCGGGACGTTGCGCATGTGCCCGTTGATCGCCATGTCGGCGCCGAGCACGCACATCACCTCGGTGAGCAGCACGTCGGAGGCCACCGTGCGGTCGAGGATCGACGGGCCGCGCACGATGCGGATCACGCTCAGGATCGCGGCCAGGCCGAACACGACCATGATCGCGATGAACAGGATGTCGTTCATCGGGCGCCTCCCCTCTTCTCGTCCGCCTTCAGCGCCGCGTACTGCTCGGGCGTCCCCACGGCGCGCACGATGCGGCGCTCCCAGCGCAGCACCTCGTCGCGGAACGCATCCACGTCGGTGCGGCTGCGCACGCCGATCACGTGCAGGTACAGGATGCGGCGGTCGCGATCGCTCTCGACCACCAGCGACCCCGGGATGAGGGATGCCGTGACGGCGACGTGCGTGGTGACGATGTCGTCGGCGTATCGCAGCGGGATCTCGACGATCGCGGCGCCCGGCTGGCGCCGGAAGTCGAACACCTGGATGGCCACGCTGATGGCGCCCAGCACCACCGCGCCCAGGAACCGCACGATGAACACCAGCGAGTACCAGACGTTGATGCGGCCGACGAGCTCGACGGTCGGCAGGCGGAACACGCGGGTCACGAAGATCGCGACCAGGATGCCTGTGACCAGCGCCAGCGGAGTGAACTGGTGCCAGAGCAGCATCCAGATCAGGATCAGCCACAGCATGAACGGCAGCTGTAGCAGGATGTCGCGCAGCAGGCCGCGCTTGGTCAGGTGCTTCGATTCGGGGCTCATCCGGCCTCCTCATCGATCTGCTGCAGCGTGATCGGCTGGAGCAGGCCCGCGCCGATCCGGTCGCACAGCGCGTACAGCGGGCCGGCGAACACGGTCAGGGCGATCGTGACGGCGACCATGCCCGCCGTCGCGACGGTCATGATCGCGGGGATGCGGCGGGTCTCGGTCTGCACGTCGGCGTCCGGCGCGTTGCCCAGGTAGCCGACACGGCCCTCGATCTCGGCGAGGTCGTCGCCCTCGCGCCAGAACGCCAGGTTCCAGGCGCGCATCAGCGCGTACAGCGTGAGCAGCGAGGTGAGGATGCCGCCGAGGATCAGCACGATCATCAGGGGCGTGCCCACCTGCGCAGCCGACTCGAACAGCGCGACTTTGCCGATGAAGCCGGAGAAGGGCGGGAGGCCGCCCAGGTTGATCGCCGGCACGAAGTAGAGCACGGCCAGCAGCGGCGCCGCCTTCATCAGGCCGCTGACCCTGAGGATCGAGGTGCTGCCCGCCTTGCGCTCGATGAGACCGACGGCCAGGAACAGCGTGGTCTGCACGACGATGTGGTGCACGATGTAGTACACCGTGGCGCCGATCGCGGCCTCGGTCGCGATGGCCAGGCCGAAGATCATGTATCCGACGTGACTGACCAGGGTGAACGACAGGATGCGCTTGAGCTCGGCCTGCGCGACGGCGCCCAGCACCCCGATCACCAGCGTGGCCAGGGCCACGATCAGCAGCAGAGTGTTGATGTCGCTGCTCGCGAAGAGCTGCGTCTCGGTGCGGATCAGGGCGTACACGCCGACCTTCGTCAGCAGGCCGGCGAACACCGCGGTGACCGGCGCCGGGGCCGTGGGGTACGAGTCGGGCAGCCAGAACGACACCGGGAAGATGGCGGCCTTGATTCCGAACGCGATCACGAGCATCAGATGCAGGACGAGCTGGGTCTCCGTCGGCAGCTGCGCGACGCGCTCGGCGACCTGCGCCATGTTCACGGTGCCGACGGCGCCGTAGATCATCGCGATCGCGGCCAGGAACAGGATCGACGAGACCAGCGACACGACGATGTAGACCGCACCTGTGCGGATACGCGATTCGGTGCTGCCCAGCGTGATCAGCACGTACGAGGCGACCAGCAGGATCTCGAACCCGACGTAGAGATTGAACAGGTCGCCGGCGATGAACGCGTCGAAGATGCCCGCAGCGAGGATCAGGTACGTCGGATTGAAGATCGAGATCGGCGTCTCCTCGACGCCGTCCGCGGCACCCTGACCGATCGAGAACAGCAGCACCGCGAGCAGCACGATGCTCGAGACGAGCACGAGCAGCGCGGCGAGCCGGTCGACGTACAGCACGATCCCGAACGGCACGGGCCAGCCGCCGACCGACACCGCGAACGGCTTGTCGGCTGCATCCACCGCCACCAGCAGCACCGCGCCGATGATCGAGACCGCAGCCAGGGTGGCCGCCGTCACCAGCATCTGCAGGCGCGGGTTGCGGCCGAACACGAGCGTGACCGCGGCGCCGAGCAGCGGCAGCATCACGATGAGGGGAACGAGCGAGGTCATGGGCGGTCCCCTTCGTCTCGCTGCGCTCGCTCAGGACGGCGCCCTTCGTCGTCATCGCCCGCGGTTCCCGCGGGTCGGGGCGAGGGATCCGGAACGTCCATGGGGGCGTCGTCGTCGATGGATGCGTGATCGCGCATATGCAGCACGGTGATCGGCGAGGTGGCGGTCCCGACGAAGTCGGTGGTGGCCTCCTCCTCGTCGGGCGAGGACTCGTCTTCGAACAGCTCCTCCTCGGCATCCGTCCGCTCGCGCAGCGCGATGTCGTCGACGTCGTCCTCGACGGTGTCGGCCTGGCCCAGCTGCCAGGAGCGGTAGATGAGCGCCAGCAGGAAGGCCGACACCGCGAAGGTGATCACGATGGCGGTGAGCGTGAGCGCCTGCGGCAGTGGATCGCTGATCGCGCCCTCCTCGCCGAAGAACGGCGCCTTGCCCGGGACGCCCATCACGATCAGCAGCAGCAGGTTGGTGGCGTTGCCCAGCAGCAGGAAGCCGATCAGCACGCGGGTCAGGCTGCGCTCCATCATGGCGTAGACGCCGGCGGCGAACAGCACGGCCATGATGATGATCAGGGTCAGCGAGACGTCCATCAGCGCTGCACCCCCTTGCCGCCGCGCTCGGTGGCGGGCTGGAAGCGGCCGCGGCGCTCGGCGGCCTGTCTGTCGACCTCGGCGCCCAGGCTGCGCAGCACGTCGAGCACCAGGCCGATCACGACCAGGTACACGCCGATGTCGAAGACCGTCGACGACACGAACTCCAGGTGGCCGAGCAGCGGCACGTCGGCTAACCAGACCGCGCTCTCCAGCGGCGCCATGCCGAAGAACATGGGCATGAGCGCCGCGCCCACGGCCAGGATCAGGCCGAAGCCGAGCAGACGACCGGCATCCGTCGGCGCCGCAGCTCCCAGCTCCCAGCGGCCGCCGGCGATGTAGCGCATCACCAGCGCCATGCCGGCGACGAGTCCGCCGGCGAAGCCGCCGCCCGGGCCGTTGTGCCCGGCGAAGAGCAGGTAGATGGACACCACGATGATGGTGTGGAACAGCACCCGCACGATGACCTCGAGCAGGATCGAGCGGTCCTCCGCCTTGATCCGCTGGCCGCTGACCAGCCAGGCGCGCGGCGCGTCGCGGTTCTCCGACGTCTGGAAGCGCGGGCCGTCGGCGGTCTCGACCATCGGGCGGCGCGCGGTGCGGCGCCGCGCGGTCTGCGGCAGGTCGCGGGTCGTCGAGGGCAGATCCGCCCGATGCGTGACGAAGACGAGGGATGCCACGCCGGTGGCGGCGAGCACCAGCACGCTGAGCTCGCCCATCGTGTCCCAGCCGCGCAGATCGACGAGCGCCACGTTCACGACGTTCTTGCCGTGCCCGAGGTCGTAGGCCAGCTGCGGGAACTCCACCGAGATCGGGTCGAAGATGCGCGCCTGCGTCGCGACGATCGCGACCAGGGCCATGGTCACGCCGACGCCGATGGCCAGGACGGCGCGCGGGACGCGTCCGACGGATGCGTTGTGCTTCCCCATCCGCGAGGGCAGCCGCCTCAGCACGAGCGCGAAGGTGACCATGGTGACGGTCTCGACGAGGATCTGCGTCAGCGCCAGATCGGGAGCGCCGCTGGTCGCGAACAGCACCACCATGCCGAGGCCGGTGACCGAGACCAGCACCACGCCGGTGTAGCGCTTCTGCGCGCGCACGGCGATGACGCCGGCGACGGCCATGATCGGTGCGACGACGATCTGCACCGGCGTGTGCCAGGCCGAGAGGGCGAGCCGCTCGGGTGCCGCGCCGACGAGGGCGGTGGCCTCCGCGGCGAGCAGCACCACGAAGATCGTGCCCACGTACAGCGGCAGCGAACCGCGCTGCGTCAGGCTCGTGGTCAGTACCGAAAGACGGTCGACGCCGCGCATGGTCAGGTAGTAGACGTCGGCCGCGGTGAAGCGCAGCAGGCGCGGCCAGCGGTGCCAGCCGGAGCGGATGCTGAGCACGAACGTCCCGATGCCCAGGGCGATCGCGCCGATGGACAGGAACAGGGCCGGCTCGAATCCGTGCCAGAGCGCGAGGTGGCCGGGGTCGGCCGCCTCGTGGCCCGAGCCCGTCGAGGGATCCACGCTTCGCGCGTACCCCTGCAGCGCCACGTCGACTGCCGGGGCTCCGATGCCCGCGGCGATGCTGAGGCCCGCCAGGACGATCGGCGACGCCAGGAAGCCAACCGGCGGATCCGGCCATGCCGTCTCGGGCATATATGCGCCGGAGGCATCCTTCTTCCGCCAGAAGGCGCCCCAGAGGAACCGGCATCCGTACGCCACCGTCAGCACCGCGCCGAGAGTGACGCCGATCAGCCCGACCCAGCCCCAGGCCGATCCGTGCTGCGCGTCCTCGAGCAGAGCAGTGAGCGTGGACTCCTTCGCGACGTACCCGATGGTCGGGGCGACGCCCATCATCGAGGCCACCGAGATGAACGCCGCGGTCGCCATCACCGGCGCCTGGCGCCCGACGCCGGAGAGCTCGGTGATGTCACGCGTGGAGAGCTGGCGGTCGATCACGCCGACGATCAGGAACAGCGCCGATTTGAACAGCGCATGCCCGATGACCAGGGCGAGTCCGGCCAGAGCCGCACCGGGCGTGCCGAACCCGATCACGACCGAGAAGAAGCCCAGCTGGCTGACCGTGCCGAACGCGAGGATGCGCTTGAGGTCGGTCTCGCGGAGGGCCTGGATGCCGCCCAGCAGCATCGTGAGGACGCCGAGCGAGATGACGATCGGACGCCAGGGCGCGGAGAGCGCGAAGATCGGCGCGAATCGGGCGATCAGGTAGATGCCGGCCTTCACCATGGCGGCCGCGTGCAGGTAGGCGCTCACGGGCGTGGGCGCCGCCATCGCACCGGGCAGCCAGAAGTGGAACGGGAAGATCGCCGACTTCGACACGGCGCCGATCAGCAGCATCACGACCGCGGCATCCACGATCGGTCCGGTGGGCGCGAGCTCCAGCAGTTCGCGGATGCTGGCCGTGCCGGCATCCACGACGAGCAGCACCGCGCCGACGAACAGCACGAGCCCGCCCAGCGTGGTGACCAGCAGCGCCTGCAGCGCGGCACGGCGGCTGGCGGCGCGCCGCCGGTAGTGGCCGATGAGCAGGTACGACAGGATGCTGGTGACTTCCCAGAACATCACGAGCATGATCAGGTCGTCGGTCAGGACCAGCCCGTACATGGCGCCCGCGAAGCCGAGCAGCACGCCCGCGAACTGGCCGACCTCGACCCCGTCGTCGTGGAAGTACCACCGGCAGTAGAGCAGCACGAGCGCGCCCACGCCGGTGACGATGAGGGTCAGCACCCAGCCGAGCACATCCATGCGCATGGAGAGGTGCAGACCGAGCTGCGGGATCCACTCGTAGTCCTGGAACGGAACCGTCTTCGGGTCCAGCACCTGCGGAGTGAGCGTGAGCGCGTGCACGAATGCGGCGGCCGGAACCAGCGCGCCGATCACGAATGCCTGTGCTCCGAGCCAGCGCACCAGAACGGGGAGAAGCAGCGACCCGATCAGGAACACGGCGAGGAGCAACAGCATAAGCGGCTCCTCAAGCTCGTCGGGGCCTTCCGGCACGGGCGGGCGAATCTCCGTCCATTCTACCGGGGCGATACGTCCGCCGGTTCCCCGGAGTCGAATGCGGCACCCCTTCGCACCCCCGGATCTCAGCCGCTCGACAGGCCGGCCGTGCGAGAGTGAACCCATGCGTGGGGCATGGCGCGAGGCGTCGGGGTGGGCCGCTGCGGTC
The DNA here is from genome assembly GCF_001897945.1 of Microbacterium sp. 69-10. GTDB lineage: Bacteria > Actinomycetota > Actinomycetes > Actinomycetales > Microbacteriaceae > Microbacterium. The sequence continues at coordinate 34,974 of NZ_MKRT01000016.1, read as the reverse complement.
GCGATGTCGACCGTGATCGTCGGACAGGTCGCGTCCACCGCGCGTTCGGAGCTGCTGTTCCGCGACGGCGATTCGCTCATCGTCGCCCTCGTGGCGCGGTCGATCCTGGAGCACGACCGGCTCGACTGGATGTTCTCGGGTGTGCTGTTCCTGCCGGAGACCGCGGTGTACACGGTGCTGCGGATGCTGCTGCCTGCCCTGTCTGTCATGGGCGTGCTGGCCGTGAACGCGGTGGTGAACCTGGTGGCCCTGTACGGGGCGATCCGTCTCGCCGCGGGGCGGCGTCGCCCCGGTCGAGCGCCCGTCGCCTGGTCGCTGGTCGCCCTGGGTGCATTCGGGATGCTGGCGCTGACCGAGACGTCGTCCTCGCGGGATGCCTTGGAGCCGGCGTCCCTGCTGCTGACCACCACCTACTACTCGGCCACCGTGATCGGTGCTGTGCTGGCCGTCGGGCTGGTGCGGCGCTGGTTCGAGGCGCGCGCGTCGTCACCCCGTGGCGCAGATCTCGGACATCGCGCCGGATGGCCGCTGCTCGCGGTGCTCGGCTTCGTGACGACGCTGTCCACCGCGACCAATCCGCTGTTCCTCGCCTGGGCCACTGCTCCCCTGATCGTCCTGCTGCTCGTCACCGTGCATCCGCGGCTGTGCGGCCCGCCCGCGCTGCGTCCGCTGCTCGTGGTGGTGGGCGGCTCGATCCTGGGAATGCTCATTCGTATTCCACTTTCGGCATGGATCGCGGATCCGGGCACAGGGTACGCGCATCCGACCGAGCTGCTGAGGTCGGCCGCGTACTACGGCGCGCTCACGGGTGAGCGGCTGATCACGCCGGCCGGCATCGGCGCCGCCGCACTGACTCTCGCCCTGCTGCTGATCTGCGTACAGCGCACCTTCCGATCCGGATCCGGCGACGGAGGTTCGAAGGCCGGAGGCATGCTGCTCGCCGCCTACGGCTGGTTCACCCCGCTCGCGACGGTCGTCGGCGCGATCCTGCTGGGCACGCACGCGGCTCGCTATCTCGAGCCGATCGCCTTCGCCCCGGTTCTCGGGCTCATCGCCCATCCGCGGGCGATCCGGTTCCCCTCCCCCGTGAAGGCCGTGGTCGCGATCGGCGCAGCGCTGCTGGCCGTGGGAGCCGCGGCATCCGTCCCGCGCATCCACGCCGCAGCGACAGCCCCCGATCCGGATGCCGCGTGCATCGTCGACTGGGTGAACGCGTCGGGTCGCACGGGCGGCGGGCAGTTCTGGACCGTGCGGCTGCCGAAGATGCTGCTGAAGGACCCCGCCCAGCTGGTGCAGGTCGACCACACCCTGCGCGGCTACAACTGGCTGGCCAACCGCACCGACTTCGCGGCGGGCGAGCTGACCTTCCTCATCGAGGACGCGCAGACCGTGCGCTGGCAGATCGCCGGCGATCCGCGGCCGGATGCCGTGATCGGATGCGGCCGCTACCGCATCCTCGACTACACCTCGCATCCGCTGGAGATCGGTCCCCAGCGCTCCTGAGCTACAACAAGAAACCCCTGCCGAAGCAGGGGTTTCCGGGAAACAACGCGCCGGCCCTTGTCCGACGCTCTCGCCATCTAGGTTACCGTGGCGCTTATGGACGTGCAACGCGATCTTGAGTCTCTTCTTGGCGCTGCCCGGCTGAGGGGCTACCTCATCGCCAGCGCCGGAGATGAAGCACGCGCCCGAGACCTCTACCTGTGGGCCACACAGGTATCGGGCGCGCTGCACGCGCAGCTGTCATTCGTCGAAATCGCAGTGCGGAATGCCGTGGATCCGGTCTTGGCCGACTGGAACGCGGCGCAACCAGGCTATGCGCGCGATTGGACTGCACAGCATGGCGCCGCCAATCCGGTGTACGGCCTCCTGAAGCGATCGCTACCGGATGCCAGGCGGTTCGCCCTTCAGGAGTCCCAGCGTCGCCCGAAGGGTCACCCTCGGCGCGACGCACCGGTCACGCATGACGACATCGTCGCGCAGTTGATGTTCGGAGCCTGGGTGAAGCTCATCCACGACACGGGTGGAGGCCACCGACAGAGAGACCTCTGGCGAGACGCGCTGCACGAGGCGTTCCCATTCACGGGGTCATCCGATGAGGACCGCCTCCGCCTGGGTGCGCAGTTGGAGTCGATGAGACGGCTACGCAATCGTGTTGCGCATCACGACAATCTCCTCGGAGTCAATGTGCGCGCAAGGATGAACGAGTCTTTGTCTCTGCTCGCGAAGATCAATCCTGACTTTCCCACGCTTGCCGCGGCCCAAAGCCCGCTCCGCCGCCTGGTACGAGAAGACCCTCGGCGCCTCTGGTAGGCCGTCAGCGCGCCGGCGACGCGGCGGTCTCCCCCTCGCGGAACGAACAGGTGAAGTGCACGGACTCCCCCGGCTCGCCGGCCAGCATCCGCGCCACCTGCTCCCCCGCCGCCCGGCCCTTGGCCACTGCCGGCTGCGCGATGGTGGTGAGCCTCAGCGAGCCGAGACCATCGGCGTTGATGCCGTCGAAGCCGACCACTGTGAGATCGTCCGGCACGCGCAGACCCAGCTCCTCGGCCGCGCGGATCACTCCCACCGCCAGCAGGTCGCTCTGCGCGACGATCGCCGTCGGGCGGTCGTCGCGCAGCTCGCCGGATGCCCGGGTCAGCAGCATGCGGGCGGCGATCATGCCCTCGTCCACCAGGCTCGCCGCGGCGGTGACGCCGGGCGCATCAGGGTAGATCTCACGGAACCCCGCCAGGCGGTCGAGGGTGACATCGACCGTCGCCCCCGCCACGCGCTCGGGCGTGATCCGGCCGCGCTCGCGCTCTGCGTCCAGGGCCAGCGTCACGGTCGCGACGTCGGTGTGCCCAAGCTGGCGCACATAGTCCGCCATCTCCGCGCTTGCCTCACGGTTGTCCAGTGTGACCTGGGGAATCCCCTCCCCCGCGTCCCCCTCGATCACGACCACCGGCAGCCCGCGCTGGCGCACGGTCTCCAGCGCGGAGCGGGTGCGGCCCGAGCATCCGATCAGCACCACGGCGTCGACCGGCGCCTCGGTGATCGGGGGCGCCTCATCGCCCTGCGGGTCGTCGCGCAGCAGCAGGATGCCGGCGCTGATCGCGGCGAGCGCGTCGGAGAGGCCGTCCATCATGGCCGTGGTGACCGGATCGAGGAACGCATGCCGCAGCTCTCCCCCGAGCACCACGGCGACGATCCCGCTGCGTCCGGTGCGCAGCGACGCGGCCCGCGGGTCGGGCCCGGTGTATCCCAGCACGGCAGCGGCGGCGAGAACCTTCTCGCGGGTGGCGTCGGCCACGTTCACCTTGCCGCTGAACACGACCGAGGCCGTCGACGTCGAGACGCCGGCCTCGCGGGCCACGTCGGCGATGGTCGCACGGCGTGCGGTGCTGCTCATCCTCCGAGGATAACCCGCCGCGTCGCGCATCATCGAATCGATTCGATACACTGGCCCGATGGACACCGCGCTCACCCGTTCGCAGTTCGTTCGCTGGCGCGCGGCGATCTTCGCGATCTTCCTCGCCAGCGGCCTCTCGGTCGCGACGTGGGCCTCCCGCGTGCCCGACATCGCCGCGTCGCTCGGCATCGACCGGGCTCAGATCGGCCTGCTGCTGCTGGGCATGGGCATCTCCTCGATCGTCGGCATCTCCACCGGCCCGCTCGTCATGGCGCGCACCGGCGCACGGCTCGGGATGCTGGTCATGATGCTGTCGTTCGGCGCCGGCGTGTGCCTGATCGGTCTGGGCGCCGACCTCTTCGGATCCGTGCCGCTGGTCGTGCTGGGCATGGTGCTGTTCGGCTACGGCAACGGCTCGGTCGACGTGATGATGAACGTCGAGGCCACCGCCATCGAGCAGCAGATGGGCCGCACGATCCTGCCCGTGTTCCACGCCTTCTTCAGCTTCGGCACCGTGCTCGGCGCCGGTGCGGGCGTGCTGGCCGCCAGCCTGGGCATGATCGTCGCGGTGCACGCCGGCATCATCAGCGCCGCCATCATCGCGGCCGCGATCGTCTGCTTCTTCCAGGTGCCGGTGCGCGAGGCCGCGCTCGACCCGGAGCCCGACGTGAAGCCCCGCTTCGGTGCGCGCGTGCACACGGCGCTCGAGGCCTGGCGCGAGCCGCGCACCTACGCCCTGGGCGTGGTGATGCTGGGCATGTCCTTCGCGGAGGGCGGGGCCAACGACTGGATCGCGCTGGGCGTGGTGCAGGGGCACCACCAGGAGTCCGGCATGGGCGCGCTCGCCCTGGCGGTCTTCTCGGTCGGCATGACCGTGGTGCGGCTGTTCGGCGGCCCGCTCGTCGACCGCTTCGGCCGCGTGGCCGTGCTGCGCGTGCTGGCCGTGGCCGCGGCATCCGGCATCCTGCTGTTCATCCTGAGTCCGAACCTGCCGCTCGTGCTGATCGGCGCGGCACTGTGGGGGATCGGTGCGTCCCTCGGCTTCCCGCTCGGCATGTCCGCCGCGGCCGATGACCCGGCCAAGGCCGCGGCACGCGTGAGCGCCGCGGCCACCATCGGCTACATCGCCTTCCTCGGCGGCCCTCCGGTTCTCGGCGTGATCAGCGAGCACATCGGGCTGCTGAACACCCTGTTCATCCTCGTCGCGCTGGTGGTGCTCTCGGGGCTGTTCTCGAGCGCCGCGAAGCCGCTGAAGATGGCGGAGAAGGCACCGACCGCCTGACGACCGTAGGGCCGGGTCGGTCAGCGCGCCTCGATGAAGCGGCGCGGCGGACCCTCGATGCGCGCCACGCTGATCTTCACCTCGGTGAGCTCGTGCTCGACCGCGGTGAGACGTGTCTCGATGCCCACGAACCGGGCGTGGAACCGCGCATCCTGCTGCGCGAACCTTGAATCCATGTGGTTCACCAGATGGCTCACCACCCAGGCGAAGCCGCCCAGCACGGCGACGAGCAGCGTCGCCGCGCTCACGACGATCGTGATCACCTCGATGGACACGGTCATACCTCCATTGTGGCTCGGAACCTCACTGAAGTCACGACGCTAGGACACGCCAGGGACCAGTGTGGTGCAATCGCCCACGGACTGTGGAGAACCGCCACCCAGCTCTCGTTGTGCAGAAGCAGCGGGTCGGCACCCGTCACGACGAAGTAGGCTCATCGGGTGCGTCTCGTCATCGCCCGCTGCTCCGTCGATTACACCGGGCGGCTCAACGCCCATCTGCCCCTCGCCACGCGCCTGCTGGTGCACAAGGGCGACGGCAGTCTGCTCGTGCACTCCGACGGCGGCAGCTACAAGCCGCTGAACTGGATGAGCCCGCCGTGCACCCTGGCGCCCGAGGTGCCGGGTGAGGAGGAGGCCAGCGCCGGCGTCGTCGAGGTGTGGCGCGTCACCCACAAGAAGACCGGCGACGCCCTGCGCGTGCAGATCTACGAGATCCTGCACGACTCGAACCACGACCTGGGCATCGACCCGGGCCTGCAGAAGGACGGCGTCGAGGCCGACCTGCAGCGGCTGCTGGCCGAGCAGGTCGACCTGATCAGCGAGGGCGGCACGCTCGTGCGCCGCGAGTACCCGACGGCCATCGGCCCGGTCGACCTGATGATCCGGGATGCCGGCGGTGCGGCCATCGCCGTGGAGGTCAAGCGCCGCGGCGACATCGACGGCGTGGAGCAGCTCACCCGCTACCTGGAGCTGCTGGGCCGCGACCCGCACCTGGCGCCCATCACGGGGGTGTTCGCCGCGCAGGAGATCAAGCCGCAGGCGCGCGTGCTCGCCGAGGACCGCGGCATCCGCTGCGTCGTGCTCGACTACGAGGACATGAAGGGCACCGCCTCGGGCGCCCCGCGCCTGTTCTGAGCGAGGCCGTCGCAGGGATCATCCCCGCGGCGTACGCGGGATCACTCCGCAGGCTGACGATCGGCGCACGCCGCTCCGGAAGGCTGGAAGCATGAACACGCGTCCCGTCATCCGCGCCCTCGCGCTCGGTGCCATCCTGCTTCCTGCCGCCCTGCTCGCCACCGGCTGCTCATCCGTGATCGACGTGGTGGTGCATCACCAGCAGGATCTGAGCTTCGAGGACCGCGCCGCGATGAAGGAGGGGTGGAACCGCTTCGAGGAGTGGGTGCCGGCGGATGCCACGCACATCGTCGGCACGGCGGCCACCGACGGCCCGCATGCGGCGATCATGTTCCGCAGCGAGGAGGACCTCGATCCGGAGGTGTGCGCCGAGGTTCCGCGACGGTCCGCCCCCGTGTACGCGCTGAAGGACGCCCCCGCCGTCTACGAGATGGACGAGGTCTTCGCCTGCGGCTCGTGGTCGGTCGTCCGCACCGACGACGGATGGCTCGGCTGGACGCCGAACGCCCCGGACGAGGCCGCCGAGTCCCCGGCTTCCTGATCCCCGCACCCGTCGAGAGCACGACATCTCGCCGAACGCACGGCTTGTTCGCGCGAAGGTCCGGTGCACTCGGCGAAGTCCCGTGCTCTCGACGGAAACAGGTGAGCACGGCACCCGTAGGGTGGGAGGCATGAGTCCCTACACCTGCATCCTCTGGGACGTGGACGGCACCATCGCTGACGCGTCCGCCGGCATCCTGCCGCGGCTGCGCCAGGTGTTCGCCTCGTACGGGCTGCCGGAGCCGGATGCCGGTGAGCTCGCGCTCTGGATCGGTCCGCCCATGTACGTGTCGTTCCAGGAGCGGGCGGGCATGGACGAGGAGCAGGCGCACGAGGCGGTTTCCCGGTACCGGGAGCTCGCCGCAGCGGACGGCTACGCGGCATCCGTCGACATCTACCCTGGCGTCCCCGAGATCCTGCGGGCGGTGCAGGATGCCGGCATCCCGCAGGCCACGGCCAGCACCAAGCCGGAGAACCAGGTGCGCGCGATCCTCGAGCACTACGAGCTGATCGACGCCTTCACCGCGCTCTCCGGCGCGCGCCCGACGCCGGAGGGGCGTGCAGACGGCAAGTCGTTCGTGATCGGGCAGGCTCTGGAGCGGCTGCGCGCGGCCGGCGTCGACACGTCGCGACCGGTGCTCGTGGGCGACCGCCACCACGACGTCGAGGGCGGTGCCGAGCACGGCATCCCGGTGATCTTCGTCGGCTGGGGCTTCGGCGGAGAGGGCGAAGCGGATGCCGCCGCCTTCCGGGCATCCGATCCCACGTCGCTGCGCACCCTCCTGCTGCACTGATCCGGCCCCGGACGAGCGGTCGGTTCTGCGACGGTATCGGCTCAGCGGACAGCCTCGTGCTGTACCGTGATTATGCGCGTGCCCTGGTAATCGCGCGACGAGGAGAGAGGGAACCGCAGTGGCTGAAGCACCGACCACCCGCAAGGTGCAGCTCAGCGTCCCCACCGCCGACACCACCGTGGCCGAATGGCTCGATCTGCAGTACTCCGCATCGGAATCGATCCGCCGCCTGATCCGCGAGTCCGTGGCCCGCGAGGGGTTCACCGACGTGGCGAACCGGCCGGTGCGTCCGCCGGCGAATCCGGTGTACGTGGCCGAGAGCTTCCCCGCCGACGTCGAGGAGCCCTCCGAGGAGCCCCCGGCGCCGAAGGCGGCCGCGAAGACGGCGAAGAGCCCGGCATCCGAGGCATCCGCTCCGGAGGCCGCGGCGCCGAAGCCCGCCCCCCGGAAGACCGAGACGGACGACGACGCCGACGACGAGCCCTCCACGCCCACGCGGCGATCGGTTCGCTCGGAGAACACCGACGCCACGGCGACCATCGACGATCTCCTCGGCTTGTGATCGATCACCACCACCATTCAACCGACGACTCGGAACGAAAGGCCTTCCCATGAGTTCGGACATCATTCACCTGACCGGCGGCATCGACGTCGGCAACGGCTACGTCAAGGGCATGATCCTCAACACCGACACGGGTGTTCGGGACCGCATCGACCTGCCCAGCGCGATCGTCGCCACGCCCCGGCAGTCGCCGAAGGTGCCGCTGGAGGACGCTGAGGCCTTCCAGACCATGAACGATGCCGAGGAGGACTTCTACAACCGTCTCGACGCCTCGTTCTCGTCGCCGCTCGTCTCCGACAGCGACCGCCGCATCTTCGGCCGCTCCGCGCTCAGCGTGCGCGGCTCGGTGTTCAGCGAGTTCGAGGTGCACGACGGCCACGCCAGCAAGGCCGACCAGCAGCTCAGCAAGATCCTCGTGCTCGGCGTGTACGCGGCCAAGGCGCTGCGCGACTACGTGCGCGTCAACGACAAGCTCCCCGAGCAGGAGCTGCGCGTCAAGGTGCGCACCGGCCTGGCGCTGCCGATCAGCGAGTTCGTCGCGCGCCGCTACGGCTACGCCGGCGAGTTCATCGGCGCCAAGGGCTCGGCCGTGCACCTGGTGACCATCAAGAACTTCAACACGCCCGTCAGCGTGCGCATCGAGTTCGAGGACGTCCAGGTCGTCGCCGAGGGCGCCTCCGCCCAGTACGCGATCTCCGAGAAGGGCGAGCCGCTCGCGAACGCTCTGCTCACCGACCTGCGCTCCCGCGAGCCCGAGATGCTCCCCGGTGTGACCGGCGCCGACCTGGTCGCCGCGCAGAACACCGTCGGCATCGACGTGGGCGAGGGCACCGTGAACTTCCCGGTGTTCACGAACGCCCGATTCAACGCCGAGGCCGCGTCCACGCTCGACATGGGCTACGGCACCATCCTTGAGAACGCCCTCGACCGTCAGGACGAGGCCGACCTGCGCTTCACCAGCCGCAAGCAGCTCGCCGACTTCCTGCAGACCACGCCCTCGGTGCTGCAGCGCAACCGGCACCAGCGTGCCGTGCAGCTGGTCGAGCCGGACATCAAGCACCTCGTCGACCAGATCCGTCGCGCCTTCAGCGAGACGCTCAGCCAGTCGGGTGAGTCGACCGAGGTCGTGTACGTTTACGGCGGCGGCTCCGGCCCGATCAAGGAGGAGCTGTACCCCGAGCTGATCAAGGCGGCCGGCGATGTGCCCGTGCTGTACCTGGACGCCCGGTACTCGCGCCACCTGAACCGCGAGGGCCTGTTCCTCGCCGCCCGCGCGGCCGAGGAGGCCGCTGCGGCCGCCCAGGTCGCCGCCGACGGCGACGGCAGCCGCCGCGGAGGCCGGAAGACCACCAAGGCATCCGCCTGACCCGGGTCCGGGGCCCGGAGACGGGCCCCGGATACGAAAAGACCCCCGCCGCGCTGCGATCAGCAGCTCGGCGGGGTTCTTCGCATTCGCCTCAGACGGGGCGGATGTTCTCAGCCTGCAGGCCCTTGGGACCCTGCGCGACGTCGAACTCGACGCGCTGGTTCTCCTCGAGGGAGCGGTAGCCGGAAGACTGGATTGCGGAGTAATGCGCGAACACGTCAGCGCCTCCGTCGTCGGGGGAGATGAAGCCGAAGCCCTTCTCCGAGTTGAACCACTTGACCGTGCCCTGGGTGCTCATTTACTGCCGTTCTGCTTGTTGCGATGCCGACGCAGGATGCACCGACTGCCGCTAACGCTATCCCAGACGACCCGCCCGGCAACAGCGGGCGGCAGAAGGTGATCTAAATGTTGCATGCGGATCGGCGTGTCCGCGGCCCGAGATCTCGGCCTGCGCAGCGACCTCCGGGGAAATTGGTTGGCCCCCACCGCGGGGGGAGCGGTGAGGGCCGAAGACGACCGGAGGGTGCGTCAGGTTTCAGCATACACAGGTTTCGGATGATTTGTCCCCCATATGGGGGACAAATTTCCCAAACGGTGTCATCATGGATTCGACCCCCTCGCGAGGTGCGTCTGGGGACTGCATCAGACGAGAGGGCCAAAGTGCATGCGTGGATCGCCGGGTGACTGGGGAACCCGTCGCTGACTGGGGTTCAGCGAAAGGCGATCGATTTCCCACGCGCATGCTCTTTCACACTAGAGGAGGGGTGGTTCGAAGTCCACGGCTTCAAGCCCGACAGGTGTGAAGGACTTTGAGGGGAGATCAGCAGGCTCGGAGAGGGAAAGGCTGCACAGCGAGGCGGCCGGCCCCCTCCGAGCCGCTCCACTTCCGGGGTGCATCCGGCGTCGCTCGCAGGCCCTAATCTTGCAGTCATCACCTTCCGTCGAGGAGACCGATGACGCTTCCCCGCCCGCCGCGCGCACGCACCTGGACGCGCGGCACCACGGTGCTGCTGGTCGTGTGCGCACTGGTGGTGTCCGTCGCCGTGGCGACCGCCGTGCTGCTGCCCGGCTACGTCCGCGACGGGGCGCGACGGGATGCCGAGAGCACCCTGCGTGCGTTCCTCTCCGACGCCGCGGCGCTCGACGCCGATTGGAAGGACACCGCGAGCCCGCTGCTGCGGGCGGTCGTGCCTGTGGGCGCGCCTCTGGTCGGCGAGCGGGGGACAGCGGATGCCCTGAAGCTGACGGCGCGCTACGAGATCGGGGAGCTGACCTTCTCGGGGCGGAGCGTGGAGCGCAGCGACACCGCGAGCGCGCTCGTGACGATCGACTACCGCTTCACCATCGATGGACGGCGGGGCGCCTCGTCGATCCAGCAGAAGGTGTGGCTGACGCGCCCGTTCTACTACGGCACGGATGAGCCGCAGCAGGTGCGCCCGAAGATCGCCCCCACCGCGGTCGGTCCGTGGCGGGTGACCGGGCTGACCGCTCCCGGCACGGGCGACGGATCGGCGGCAGCGGCGGCCGGGCTCACCTCCGACGCCCGCGATGCCGACGATCTCGCGTGCTATTCGGCCGACACCGCGCTCGAGCAGATCGCCGACAGCGCGCGCGTCGACGGCCGGCTCGCGTCGGACTGCTTCCTCGGAGCGGCGGACGGCGCGGATGCCCTGGCCTCCGGGCTGGATGCGAATGCCCTGCTCGAGGCGTTCCCCGCCATCGACAGGACGGATGCCGCGAGCATGCCGCCCGAGCTGACCCGGATCGACACGAACGCCTTCGGCGCGGCGCGGGCTCCGTTCACGGAATTCCTCATCGCCGACCGGTACGTCCTGACCGTCGCGGCGGTCACGACCGATGACGGCGGACAGGCCGTGCGCATCGTCAGCATCCGCGAGAAGGGTCCCGGGCGATGAGCGATCCGCGCGGCCCCGCAGAGCCGGGCATCCCCGGCGCCCAGCACGCTCCCGGCTCCCCGGCCTCCGTCGGCCGCGTCCCTGACCCGCCCGCCGCTCCGGCCGTGCACGCCGAGCCGGCCGGCATCCCGCTCTCGCTCGGCTCCCACCACCTGCCGGACGCCTTCGGCGGACTCGCGACTCCGCGGCCGCAGCCCGCGGTGCGCCGCCCGCTGCGCCCGAAGCCGATCATTCTCGCGCTCACAGTGCTGGCCCTGCTGCTCAGCGGCGGCTGGGCGGCATCCGAGTGGCCCGAGCTGCCAGCAGCCGGGCGCTCCGCCGACTTCGCCTCGCCCGATCCGCAGGCTCCCTGGCTGCCGGACTACGTCCCCGACTCGGCGCAGTACCCGAAGGCGTGGGCATCGATGAACGCGGCGCTGCGCGCCAAGGATCGAGATGCGTTCCTCTCCTACGCCGAGGGCGAGGCCCGAGACCAGCTCGCGCTGTGGTGGGACAACACCGAGCGGATCGGGCGGGGAACCGCCTACATCGTCCCGACGACCGGCAGCGACGGAGGGGCGGGCGCGTTCCTGGGCGCCGAGCTGGCGTTCTCGTCGCGTCCGCTGCGGGGGAGCGGGGATCAGGATGCCGGCTACCGGCTGACGCAGGGCTTCACGTACGACATCACCACCAGGGGCGACGGCGAAGGGATGCGCCTCACGTCGTTCACGCCCGTCACGCCGATGCCGTGGGATGAGGGCGAGCTGTACGTCGCCAGACGCGACCACGTCGTGCTGTACGGCATGGCCGACGAGCAGGCCCTCGTCGACGCCACGGTCGACACCGCCGAGCAGGGTGCGGTGCTGGCGATCAGGACGATCACCGACCTGGGCGGCAAGGTGCCGATGGCGGGATTCGTCTCGGGCATCACCGGCGACCAGGAGCGCATGGATCGCTGGCAGTACGGCGAGGACGTGCCCGAGGGCGACCCGACGATCGCCGGCTACGCCACCGCCACGAACAGGCCCGCGTTCCGCTCGGACTTCTTCGAGCCCGACATCGCCGTGGGCGATGCGACCTCCGGGGTGCTGGTGATGATGGGTCCGCTGAGCACCGAGGACCGGCTGGCGACGTTCACGCACGAGTTCGCGCACGGACTGCACTACGCGGCCGCCCCGCTGACCTCGTTCGACGCACCGCCGGTGGCGGTGTACGAGGGCTTCGCGACGTACATCGAGCTGCGCACGGGCATCACCGACATCCGCTGGCTGCAGGAGCAGGACGTGAAGGATCTCGTCGCGTCCCAGGGCGTGGCGGCGCTGTCCGACCAGGCGCTCACCGAGAGCGACGACGCGTGGCTGTCGTACATTGCGGCGGGCTCGTACTACCTGTTCGTCGCCGAGAACGGCGGGGACCCGTGGAAGCTCGCGCTCGACGGAGCGGATGCCGTGGACAAGAACCTCATCGAGATCGAGAACGACCCGCGCTTCAGCGAGGCGAACTGGAAGGCGTGGCTGAAGCGGCGCTGACGGATCACCGCCTGCTTGTCAATCCCCTTCATCCGGATACTGGCGGATGAGAGTCTTGCCTCTCCGCAATCGGGCGGCGTACCGCCCACCACAGGAAGGGGATATCCCATGGGTGTCATGGACGATGCGAAGCACAACGCCGAGAAGCTGGTCGGCAAGGCCAAGGAGCACATCGGCGACGCGACGGACAACGAGGACCTGGAGGCCGAGGGCAAGCTCGATCAGGCCAAGGCCAGCGCCAAGAAGATCGGCGACGACGTGAAGGACGCCTTCGACAAGTAGTCGTCGGATCATCGACATGCGACGGCTCGCACGGCGGGCCGTCTGAGAACGGGCGGGTGCACCGTCGGTCCCGGACGGGACCGCGGCGCACCCGCTCTCGGCTGTGAAGGGGGCACGGATTCCGCTCACCGGTCGCTTCGGCATCGAGGAGGAGTTCACGCTGCTCGACGCCCGCACCCTCGTGCCCGTGTCCGCCGAGGGCGTCCACGCCGCCGTGCTCGGCGACGTGGAGGGCGGAGGCCGGCTGAGCGCGGAGTTCATGACGAGCCAGGTCGAGGCGGCGACCGATCCGGTCGGTTCGCTCGCGCAGGCGCGCGAGCAGCTGGGGCGGATGCGTCGGATGCTGGCGGAGCACGCCCCGGAGGGCACCGTCGTCGCGGCCACGGGTGCGCCCTTCGCTCTCGCCGGAGCCGGGCGGGTCACCCCCACGCCGCACTACGACGACGTCTCGCAGCTGATCGGCCGGCTGGCGTCGGAGCACACCGTGAACGGGCTGCACGTGCACGTGGAGGTGACAGGCGACGAGGAGCGCGTCCGCGCGCTGCTGCGCCTCCGCGAGGCGCTTCCGCTGCTGCTCGCGCTCAGCGCGAATTCGCCCTTCGCGTTCGGCGTGCCGGCCGGACTGGCCAGCTGGCGGAGCACGCTGATCCGGCGGCTTCCGGTATCGTGGGGGCCGCCGATCTTCACGGACGCCGACCACTACCGTCGCACGGTCGACCGGCTCGTCGGGATCGGGCTGCTCCCGGCCCGCTCGTCGGTGTCCTGGGCCGTGCGCCTGTCGGAGCAGTACGACACCGTCGAGACCCGGGTCGCGGATGCCCAGCTGGAGGTCGAGGACACGCTGCTGCTGGCTGCCCTGACCCGGGCGATCGTCCTCGCCGACGACGTCGTCCCCACCAGCTCGGCTCCCGACGACCTGGATGCCTCGCTGTGGCTCGCCGCGAGGCACGGGATGCAGGCGCGGTTCTGCATCGCGGACGGGGGCTCGGAGTCGGCGTGGGCGGCCGCGAAGCGGGTGCTGGCCGGCATCCGTCCCGTGCTCGACGAGCTCGGCGACGCCGAGTTCGTGGACGATCGCCTGGCCTACCTGCGGGCGGAGGGCACGGGCGCCGAGCGCCAGCTGCGAGCGCACGCGAGCGGCGGGGTCGAAGGGCTGGCAGAGCTCTTCGACGCACCGAGTCAGCCGTTGGCGTAGCCCATGCCCATGTGCTCGCGCACCTCGGCGAGCGTCGCCTCGGCCATCGTGTTCGCACGCGCGTTGCCCGCGCGGAGCACCCGGTCGACGAGGTCGGCGTCATCGGCGAGTTCGGCCCTGCGGGCTCTATGCCCCGAGAGGAATGTATTCACGGCGTCCGTGGTGAACGCCTTCAGCGCGCCGCTTCCGGCATCCCCGATCCGCTCGACGACGGCGTCCGGGGTGCTCCCGGTGCACAGCGCGGCCGTGGAGAGCAGTCCCGCGACGCCTGGCCGACCCACCGGGTCGTAGGTGATGACGCGGTCGCTGTCGGTGACCGTGCGCCGCACGGCATCCGCCGTCTCGTCCTCGCTCATCGACAGCGCGATCGCGTTGCCATAGGACTTCGACATCTTGCGGCCGTCGAGCCCGGGGATCTCCGGCGTCTCGGTGACCATCGCCTCGGGTTCGGGGAACACCTCGCCGTACCGCTCGTTGAAGCGGCGCGCGATGGTGCGGGTGATCTCCACGTGCGGCAGGTTGTCCTTGCCGACCGGCACGAGATTGCCCTTGCAGAACAGGATGTCGGCGGCCTGGTGCACCGGATACGTCAGCAGCAGCCCGCTCAGCGCGCGGCCGGACGCCGCCTGCTCGGCCTTCACGGTGGGGTTGCGGTGCAGCTCCGCCTCGCTGACCAGGCTGAGGAACGGCAGCAGGAGCTGATTGAGCGCCGGGACCGCGGAGTGGGTGAAGATCGTGGTGCGCTCGGGGTCGAGTCCCGCGGCCAGATAGTCGAGCACCGCGCCCCGGACGTGGTCACCGACGTTCGCCGCGGTGTCCCGGTCGGTGATCACCTGGTAGTCGGCCAGGATGACGAACGTCTCCACGCCGAGCGCCTGCAGACGCACGCGCTCACGGATCGTGCCGAAGAGGTGGCCGAGATGCAGGCTCCCGGTGGGCCGCTCCCCGGTGAGGACGCGGAACGCCCCGGGGTCGTCGGTGATCCTGCGTTCGAGGTCCGGCATCCGCTCCTGCGTCGCCGCGTATGAATCCGTCATGGTGAGTCCTTCCGAGAGAAGGGCCGCACGACGAGGGATGCCGCGAACCGGGGCGCGGGCTGCCGTGCAGCCCGCGAACATGCGTCAACCGGCTGCTACTGCAGCCACCACGAGGATCGGGTCAGGGAACGCATGTGCACCAGGATACGCCCGTCCCCGCCTCCGGACGGTCATCCGGGGGCGGGGCCGCGCACGTCCGTCACTTCGCGAGGAATGCCTTCAGCGCGGCGTTCACGTCGTCCGCATGGGTCCAGAGCAGACCGTGCGGGGCGCCCTCGATCTCGACGTAGTCGGCCGCGGGGACGGCCTCGTGGAAGCGCCGTGCGGTCGCGTCGATGGGAAGGATGTTGTCCTTCGTCCCGTGCAGGATGAGAGTCGGCTTGTCCGCGAGCCGGACGGCCTCGACATCACCGCGGAAGTCCTCGATCCACGCCGGCACGACGGCGTATGCGGCGACGGGCGCGCTGGTGACCGACAGGTTCCAGTTCGCCGTCACGACCTGCTGGCTGATCCGGCTGCCGAGATTCTCGTCGAGGTTGTAGAAGTCGTTGTAGAACTGGGTGAACCACGAGTAGCGGTCGGTTCGGGCGGCCTCGACGATGCCGTCGAAGACCTCCTGCGGCACGCCTTCGGGGTTGTCGTCCCGCTGGACGAGGAACGGTTCGAGCGACGCCAGGAAGGCGAGCTTCGCGACGCGGTCGTGTCCGTAGGTGGCGACGTACCGCGCGAGCTCGCCGGTTCCCATCGAGAAGCCGACCAGGACCACGTCGCGGAGGTCGAGCGTCTCCAGCACGGTGTTGAGGTCCGCGGCGAAGGTGTCGTAGTCGTACCCGATGCTCACCTTCGACGAGTTGCCGAATCCGCGACGGTCATAGGTGATGACGCGGTATCCCTGAGCGAGCAGCTCGCGGGTCTGCAGCTCCCAGCTGTGACCGTTCAAGGGGTAGCCGTGGATGAGCACGACCGGCTGCCCTTCGCCCTGGTCCTCGTAGTAGAGCTCGATGGGCGTGGTGTTCTCGGTGCCGACGTTGATGTACCCCATGGGATCGTTCCTTTCGACGTGAGCGAGAACGATCGTTCTCGCTTCGCTGCTCACCTTACGAGAACGATCGTTCTCATGTCAAGTATGCTGAGGTCATGACCGAGACGGATGCACGCGAGCAGATCCTCAGCGCCGCGGAGGACCTCTACTACCGCAAGGGATACGCGGCCGTCGGCATGGACGAGCTGCGCACCGCCGCCGGCGTGTCGCTCCGGCGCCTGTACGCCCTCTTCCCGTCGAAGATCGACGTCATCGCCGCCGTGCTGCAGCGCAAGCACGAGGAGTGGGAAGCGGCGCTGGAGGCGGCGGTGACTGCCGCCGGAGACAGCGCGCGGGGTCGGCTGCTCGCCGTCTACGGGCATCTCGAGAGGTGGTTCTGCGACGACGACTTCCGCGGATGCGCCTTCATCAACGCGTTCGGAGAGCTCGGGGGCAACGATCCCGAGGTCGCCCGCGTCGTGCGCGAGCACAAGGCGGCCTTCCAGGAGCGCATGGCCGTGCTGGCGGAGGAGGCCGGGGTGCCGCGCGCTGTCGCATTCCAGCTGTCGATACTCGCCGAGGGTGCGCAGACCACGGCGGCGATCGCCGCCGCCCCTGACGCGGCGCGGCATGCGCGCGCAGCCGCCGAGATCCTCATCGACGCGTCACTCGCGACGCATCCGCCCCGCGTGTGATGCGCACGACCGGGGGCCCGAGCAGCTGCCCTGCGCCTCCCTGGTCAGGCTGAGGTCGCCACGGAGTGCCGATCGGCGCGCATCCGGAGCCGCCGCAGGCCGAGGCCGACCAGCCGGAGCACACCGGCGACGATCGCCCCGGCGAGCGCGCCGAGCGAGTTCCAGACGACATCCCCCAGGTCGGGCACGCGACCGGGGATGCGCGACTGCAGCGTCTCCACCGCGATCGAGAGGAAGAACCCGATCATCGGCGCCAGCACCCAGAGCCGCCTGCTGAGCAGGATCGCCAGCGCGGCCCCGAGCGGGACGAACATCAGCGCGTTCAGCGTGCTCTCCACCTGCGCGTAGGTCATCGGCTCGATCACCGGGTTCGCGACGAGGTGCGCGAACCGCATGAAGAGTCCGCGGGCCGGACCCACGAGCGCCCGCGGTGCGAGCGTGAGCATGAGGATCGTCGCGGCCGACACGAGCATCAGGAGGACCCGGATGCCCGTGCCGGAACGGGCTGGAAGCTGCAGACTCGAAGTCGTCATGACACCACTCCATCCGATCGGATGTTGCGTGAGCGTATGCTTCCGCGCGAGGCGGTTCATGACCCGCTCGTCGCACTCGTTCCCGCGGAATCGCTGAGAGGACCCCGCCATGGACCGCAAGACCGTCACGGCCGAGCTTCGGAGCAAGTTCTACCCCCTGCTGCTCGCCGAAGGGTTCTCCCGCAAGGGCGACATCCTGCGGCGGGAGCTGGACGGTCCGGTCATGCACGTGGTCGAGGTGCAGCACCGGCCGCGAAGCGGCGTCTTCCAGGTGAACCTCGGTGCGCACCTGCCGGCGCTCGGGGATGTCGCGGGAGGCACGCGAGTTCCTGTCGAGCAGATGCGGGAGTACGACTGCGCGTGGCGCTCCTCCGTGGTCTCGGGCTTCCGGAACAGCTCGGATTCGGAGTTCGCGTACGGCTCGACCGAGGAGGAGGCATCGGAATCGGTCGCCTTCCTCGTCTCGGAGTGGGCGCGTCAGTCCTCGGAGTTCTTCTCGCCGCTGTCCCGGTTCCCCGAGAGCTTCCACGACGGCGCGTCATCCAGCGTCGACTCCGGCATGCATCCCGCCCATCTGCTCACCTGGGCGCGGGTCGCGGACATCCTGGGAGACACCGCCCTTCGCGCACGCATCGTGGAGGCCGCGCTGCCGACCGTTCCCGAACGCGCGACGTCGCTGCGCGAGCAGCTGCTCGAGCTGCGGTGAGGTCCGATGCTGGGACGAAACGAAAGAGACCCAGGTCCTCTGGACCCGGGTCTCTTTCGTACTGTGCGCGAGGGGGGACTTGAACCCCCACGTCCTTGCGAACACTGGCACCTGAAGCCAGCGCGTCTACCTATTCCGCCACTCGCGCAGTGTCTCGTTCCGAAGAACTCAACCTGCTAACACTAACATGTCCGAGCCCGTGCTCCGAACACGGCGACCGGCGACAGCATCCTGCGAACGGCGTCCGAATGCCGTAATCCCGCCTCAAGAGGCGCATATTCAGCGGGGCTGGCTACGATGGCCCCAAACAGGTCGGATGCCAGAGGAGCCCCGTGGGACTACTTGACAGCTTTGAGAAGGGTCTCGAGCGCGCCGTGAACAGCGCGTTCGCGAAGACCTTCCGCAGCGGCATCCAGCCCGTGGAGATCGCCTCGGCCCTGCGCCGCGAGGCGGACACCAAGGCGGCCGTGGTCAGCCGCGAGCGCATCATCACCCCCAGCGACTACCTCGTGCGGCTGAGCCTCGAGGACCACGAGCGGATGCTGAGCCTCGGCCACGCTCTGAACGACGAGCTCTTCGCCCTGCTGACCAAGCACGCCCGCACTCAGGGCTACAGCTTCTCCGGCCCCCTGCACATCTCGATCGAGGGCGACCCGCAGGTCGCCACCGGCACCGTGCGCGTGAACTCCTCCTCCGTGGAGAGCAGCGTCTCCTGGCAGGGCGTCGTCGAGGTGGACGGTCGCGAGCACCCGCTGACCAGCGCCCGCACGGTGATCGGCCGCGGCAGCGACGCGGGCATCACCATCGCCGATGCCGGCTCCAGCCGGCGCCACGCCGAGATCCTCTGGGACGGCGAGCGCGCCATGCTCCGCGACCTGGGCTCCACCAACGGAACCAAGGTCGACGGGCAGAAGATCCGCGAGGCGGCGCTCGCCCCCGGGTCCACCTTCACCATCGGGCGGACGCAGCTGACTTTCCGCGTGGTCCCGGTCTCGAAGGGAGCCGCCCGATGAGCGACCTGCTGCTCCTGCTGCTCCGCATCGGCTTCCTGGTGATGCTGTGGTTCTTCGTGTTCGCGGTGGTCTACTCGCTGCGGGCCGATCTGTTCGGCGTCCGCGTGCGCAAGATGCCGGCGGCCGAGGCCCCGGTCCCGGCGGCTCCCGTGCATCAGGCTCCCCGCCCGAGCGCCCCCGCGGCGAAGGCCGCCACGCGCCTGATCATCACCTCGGGCCCGAAGGAGGGCCTCGAAGTCCCCCTCGGCACCGCCGACTCCATGTCGATCGGCCGCTCCAGCGAATCGGGCCTGGTCATCCGCGACGACTACACCTCCAGCCACCATGCCCGGCTCACCCGCCGTGGCGACATCTGGACCCTGCAGGACCTCGGCTCCACCAACGGCACATTCCTCGACGGCCACCGGCTGAGCGACAAGCCAGTCCAGGTGCAGATCGGCAGCGCCATCAAGGTGGGCGCCACGACCTTCGAGCTGCGAGCGTAAGGCGCAGCCGCCAGATGGTCTTCGAGGGCTCGAGCGCCGCGATCTCCCACACCGGGAAGGTCCGCTCCAACAACCAGGACTCCGGATACTCCGGGGCTAACCTGTTCGTGGTCGCCGACGGCATGGGCGGTCACGCCGGCGGTGACGTCGCCTCCAGCATCGCCATCGGCCGCATGGAGGGCCTCGACCACCCCTACGCGTCCACCGACGACGCGCAGGCCTCGCTGCAGGCCGCGGCCACGGCCGCGGCATCCGATCTGGTCCGCGCCTCGAAGGAGCGACCCGAACTCGCGGGCCTGGGCACCACGCTCAGCGCGATCGTCATGGTCGAGGATCACGCCGTCATCGGGCACATCGGCGACTCGCGCATCTACCTGTACCGCGACGACGCACTCACCCAGATCACCACCGACCACACGTTCGTGCAGCGACTGGTCGACTCCGGTCGCATCACCCTCGAAGAGGCCCGCTACCACCCGCGCCGCTCGGTGCTGATGCGCGTGCTCAGCGACATGGACATCGCGCCCGACCTGGACATGTTCGTCATGCCCACGCATCCGGGCGACCGCTGGCTGCTCTGCTCCGACGGACTGTCCGGCGTGGTCGACGAGGCGCACATCGCCAAGGCGATGGGGCAGGGCCTCGCCCCGGGCCGCACGGCCGACAACCTGCTCAAGCAGGCGCTCGACGGCGGTGCGCCGGACAACGTGACGGTCGTGCTGGTCGACGTCGGCGGGGCGCATCCGCTCTCCTCCGGCACCCCTACGGTCGTCGGCGCGGCATCCAACCCGTCCAGCCTCCCGGTCGCGCCGCCGCGCAGCTCGCTGACCGGCTGGCTGCACCCCGTGCTGCAGGCCGCCAACGAGCCCAGCCACTTCGAGCCCGACTCCGACTACTTCGAGGAGATCATCGAGGAGGACAAGCGCCGCCGCACCCGCCGGCGCATCGCCTGGCTCGCCGGCCTGCTCGTCGCGGTGCTCGCGCTGATCGGCGGCGGAATCCTCGCCTACAACTGGACGCAGACGCGCTACTTCGTCGGCGCCGACGACGACAGCGTGGTGATCTACCGCGGCATCCAGCAGGACCTCGGGCCGATCAAGCTCTCCACCGAGGTGAAGGACACCTTCATCCTGCTGGCCGACCTGCCCTCGTACCAGCGCGACTCCGTCGAGCGCACCATCAACGCCCGCTCCCTGGCGGATGCCATCGCCATCACCGAGCGACTGCGGCAGAGCGCCCTCCCGCCCATCCCCGTGCCGATCCCGACGCCGACGCCCTCAGCTCCCGAACCCACGCCGACGGAGGTGCCGACGCCATGACCGACGTCGCCGCCGACACCAGCGTCCTGAAGGCGCTGAAACGGATCCGGATGCCGCAGAAGCAGCGCAACCGGGAGTTCTGGCTGCTGCTGTTCGCCATCGCCATCTCGGGAGCGTCCCTGACGCTCGTGCAGCTCGGCGCGCTGGGCGCGATCGACCCCATGATCCTCGTGATCGGCGGGGCGCTCGCGGTGCTGGTCTTCGCGGTGCACGTGGTGCTGCGCGTCGTGGCATCGGATGCCGATCCGTTCGTGCTGCCGATCGCGACGACCCTCACCGGTCTCGGCATCGCGATGATCTACCGCATCGACATCGCCAAGCAGCTCTCCGGCTGGCCGGCGTTCTCGAACAAGCAGCTCGCCTGGACGGCCATCTCCCTGGCGGGCGTCATCGCGCTGGTCATCGCCCTGCGCAACTACCGCGTGCTCTACCGGTACACGTACATCTTCGGCCTCGCCGGCATCGTGCTGCTGATCCTGCCGTTCATCCCCGGTCTGAAGGCGAGGGGCGCGACCGCCGACGTGTGGGTGTCGCTGGGCGGCATCTTCTCGTTCCAGCCGGGTGAGTTGGCCAAGATCTGCCTGGCGATCTTCTTCGCCGGATACCTGGTGCGCACCCGTGAGAGCCTCAGCTCGGTGGGCAACCGGTTCCTCGGCATGACCTGGCCGCGGATGCGTGAGCTCGGCCCGGTGCTGGTGGTGTGGATCATCTCGCTGCTGATCATCGTCACCCAGCGCGACCTGGGCACCGGGATGCTGATCTTCGGCATGTTCATCGCGATGCTCTACGTCGCGACAGGCAAGACCAGCTGGGTGCTGATCGGCCTCACCGGCGTCGCCATCGGCGTGTTCCTCGCCACCCGGGTGCTCGCATATGTGCAGCGCCGGTTCACAAACTGGCTGGACGCGTTCAACCCCGATCTGATCCAGGCGCAGGGCGGCAGCTACCAGCTGGTCGAGGGCATCTTCGGCCTGGCGCACGGCGGCCTGATCGGCACTGGGTGGGGTCAGGGCCGTCCGCAGATCACCCCGCTCGCCAACAGCGACTACATCATCCCCAGCCTCGGCGAGGAGCTCGGCATCGTCGGCCTGTTCGCGATCCTCTGCCTGTACATGGTGTTCGTCAGCCGCGGCCTGCGCATCGGGCTCGCCGGCCAGGACGACTTCGGCAAGCTGCTGGCCACCGGGCTGTCGTTCACGATCGCCCTGCAGGTGTTCATCATGGTCGGCGGTGTGACCCGCGTCATCCCGCTCACCGGCCTGACCACGCCGTTCCTGGCCGCCGGCGGATCGTCGCTGGTCGCCAACTGGCTCATCGTCGCGCTGCTGCTGCGCATCAGCGACGGCGTGCGCCGCCAGCCCCGAGTGGTGATCGGATGAGGGGGGTGGTGATCGGATGACCAAAGAGCTCAGGCGCCTCAGCTTCGTGATCCTCGCGATGTTCCTGTCGCTGTTCCTGGCCACCAGCTGGATCCAGGTGATGGATGCCGACAACCTGGCCCAGAACCCGGCCAACACGCGCAGCCGGCTGGACAGCTATCAGATCCAGCGCGGATCGATCCTGGTCGGCGACTCGGCGATCGCGAGCTCCGTGCCGACGGACGACAAGTACCAGTACCAGCGGGTCTACACGGATGCCGCGATGTGGGCGCCCGTGACGGGCTACTTCAACCCGGTGCTGCAGTCCTCCACGGGCATCGAGAGCGCGCTGAACGCCGAACTCTCGGGCACGACCTCGAACTCGCTGGTCGCCGAGATCGAGCGCATCCTCTCCGGCCAGCCGCAGCAGGGTCTGAGCGTGCAGCTCACCATGAACGCCAACGCGCAGCGTGCGGCCTGGGACGCGCTGCAGGGCCTGCAGGGCGCCGTCGTCGCGATCGAGCCCTCCACCGGGCGCATCCTGGCCATGGCATCCACCCCCGGCTTCGACACGAACAAGCTGGCCGTGCACGACGCGAAGGCCGTGAACACCGAGCACGACGCGCTCGTGGCCGACCCGACCAAGCCGCTGTACAACCGCGCGATCGCCGGCAACCTCAACCCGCCGGGGTCGACGTTCAAGCTGGTCGTCGCGAGCGCCGCGCTGAGCTCGGGCAAGTACACGCTCGATTCCACGCTGCCGAACCCGGCCCGCTACACGCTGCCCGGCACCTCGACCGAGATCTCCAACGCCTCGGGCACCACCTGCGGCGAGGGCGAGACGACGACGATCGCCCAGGCGATCATCCGCAGCTGCAACATCCCGATGGCGGAGCTGGCGGCCGAGCTGGGCGACAAGGCGATCCGCGAGACGGCGGAGAAGTACGGCTTCAACTCCGAGTTCGCGATCCCGCTGAAGGCCACGCCTTCGAAGTACCCCGAGGGGCTCAACGACCCGCAGACCGCGCTGACCGGGTTCGGCCAGGGACAGGTCACTGCGACGCCCCTGCAGATGGCCATGGTCGCCGCCGGCATCGCCAACGGCGGCGCCGTGATGAAGCCGCGGATGGTGGATGCCGTGATCCGCGACGACTTCTCGGTGTACAAGCAGTACACCGATGAGGCGTTCGACCAGGCGATGCCCGCCGACCAGGCCAAGGCGCTCACCTCTGTGATGGTGCAGGGAGTCAGTTCCGGGGCGGCGACGGGTGCAAGAATAGACGGCGTCGATGTCGCCGGAAAGACGGGCACGGCGCAGAACGGATCCAACCCGTACACGCTGTGGTTCACAGGTTTCGCACCGGCGGAGAATCCGAAGGTTGCGGTGGCAGTCGTCGTCGAAGACGGCGGTGGAAGAGGACAGTCGGGTTCCGGCAACGGTATTGCCGCCCCGATTGCGAAGAAAGTCATAGAGGCGGTGCTGGGCAGATGAGGCCGACGCAGGGTGTGTCGTTCGGTGGTCGCTACGAGCTGCAGTCGCGGATCGCGATCGGCGGCATGGGTGAGGTCTGGGAGGCGACGGATCACGTCATCGG
>NZ_MKRT01000016.1:1264-11232 GCF_001897945.1 Microbacterium sp. 69-10 | reverse complement strand
ACATGGGCGACCCGGGCTTCCTGGAGCGCTTCCGCGCCGAGGCCCGCCACGCCGCGCTCGTCAACCACGAGGGGATCGCGAGCGTGTTCGACTACGGCGAGGAGAACGGCTCCGCCTACCTCGTCATGGAGCTCGTGCCCGGTGAGGCGCTGTCCACGATCCTCGAGCGCGACGGCGCCCTGAGCGCCGACAAGACGCTCGACATCGTCTCGCAGACGGCATCCGCTCTGCAGGCGGCGCACGCCGCCGGCCTGGTGCACCGCGACATCAAGCCGGGCAACCTGCTGATCACGCCCGACGGCCGCGTCAAGATCACCGACTTCGGCATCGCGCGCATCGCCGACCAGGTGCCGCTGACCGCCACCGGCCAGGTGATGGGCACCGTGCAGTACCTGTCGCCCGAGCAGGCCTCCGGCCACGCCGCATCACCGGCCACCGACGTGTACTCGCTGGGCATCGTCGCGTACGAGTGCCTGGCGGGCAAGCGCCCCTTCACGGGGGAGTCGCAGGTCGCCATCGCGATGGCCCAGATCAACGAGCAGCCGCCGCCGCTGCCGTCGACGGTGCCTCAGCCGGTGCAGAACCTGGTCATGGCGATGATCGCCAAGAAGCCCGCGGACCGGCCGTCCTCGGCTGCGACCGTGTCGCGCGCCGCGCAGGCCCTGCGGCGCGGCGACCTGAACTCGGCCGCGATCGCCGTGCCCGCCATCGCCGGTATCGGCGTGGCGAACGCCGACGCCGCGACGCGCATCCTCACCGGGATGGGCGACGGTCAGGCCACCAGCATCCTGCCGACCACGGCTCAGCTGCCCACCGGGCAGGCGGATGCCGAGGAGCAGCCGCAGAAGAAGAAGCGCAGCCCGTGGACCTGGCCCCTGGTGGCCCTGATCGCGCTGCTCGTCATCGCGCTCGGCGGCACCCTGCTGGGTCTGCTCCTGAACCAGGGTGACGGCAAGCCAGTCGACAAGACGTCGAGCTCGGCGCCCCCCACGACTCCGCAGAACACTCCGACCGAGACAACGCCGACGACAGTCGATGTCGGCGCGTTGAACCTCGTCGGACAAACCTGCGATGCGGCGACCAAGTTGCTCGATGATAAGGGTCTTGTCGCAAAGTGCACACCGCAGCAGGCGGCACCATCCGAAGACAAGGTCGGACAGGTGTACGAAGTCCTCGACGGCGGCAATCAGCCGATCGGCGCCACCGTTGAACTGCTCGTGTACGGCGACCAGACTCCGCTCGCGCAGCCGGGTGCTCCTATGCTGCCCCAGACCGTCGAGACCGGCACCGAGGTGCAGGTGACATGGGCCGGCTTCAGCTGCGGCAACGGCCAGGGTCAGCCGAGCGCTTACAACTTCACGGTTCAGGGCGGGACGTTCAAGGTGAACGGCAAGTCGACGGCATCCTTCGGCGGCGGCGACCGTACCGCCACGATCACGGTGACGGGCGCACCGAACACCGCACTCGTGGTCAAGTACACCGTCACGTGCTCCGGCGGCACCGCTGGCGAGCGCACGACGGGCGACTCGCCCGAAGCCGTCGCCTCTGTCCAGGCGAGCGGCCCCCTGCCGACCGAGGGGATCACGCCGCCTCCCGCCAATTGATCAGGTTCCAGCGGGTAATCTGACAGGAGACTTCAAGGCATCAGGGGGAGACGGGACGTGACGACAGAGCCGCGCATTCTCGCCGACCGCTATCGGGTCGATGAGGTGATCGGCAAGGGCGGCATGGCCCAGGTGCACCGCGGGTACGACCTGACGCTGGGCCGCGAGGTCGCGATCAAGATCCTCGACCCCGAGCTCGCGCGCGACACCGCGTTCCGCACCCGGTTCCGCCTGGAGGCGCAGGCCGCCTCGCGCATGTCGCATCCCTCGATCGTCCGCGTCTTCGACGCCGGCGACCCGGGCGCGACCCCTGGTTCGCAGGGCGAGACCGAGCCCTACATCGTCATGGAGCTCGTGCACGGCACGCTGCTGAAGGACATCATCGCCGCGGGCCCCCTGTCGGTCGAGGATGCCATCCGCTACACGGACGGCATCCTCGAGGCCCTGGACTACTCGCACCGCGCCGGTGTCGTGCACCGCGACATCAAGCCCGGCAACGTGATGATCACCGACAAGGGCACCGTCAAGGTGATGGACTTCGGCATCGCCCGCGCGGTGTCGGACTCGTCGTCGACCGTCGCCGAGACCACGCAGATCATCGGCACCGCCGCATACTTCTCGCCCGAGCAGGCCAAGGGCGAGTCGGTCGACTCGCGCACCGATCTGTACTCCACGGGCGTGGTGCTGTACGAGATGCTCACCGCACGTCAGCCGTTCCGCGGCGACTCGCCGGTGGCCGTCGCCTACCAGCACGTCAGCGAGACGCCGGTTCCGCCGTCGGAGGTGAACGAGGAGCTGCCCCGCGCGCTGGATGCCGTGGTGCTTCGTGCTCTCGCCAAGGACCCGTACCAGCGCTTCCCCGACGCCGGCTCGTTCCGCATGGCCCTGCAGGGCATCACGACAGGGCACGCGCCCACGAAGAAGGAGATCGGCGCCCTCACCAGCGAGCTGTACGGGTCGAGCCCGCGTCAGGCGCAGGAGACGGCCCGATCGCTGCGGCAGCTGAGCACAGACACGACCATGACCCGCACCCAGTCCGGGCCTCCGGTGGCGTGGATCTGGGCTGGCGTGGCGCTGCTCGCCGTACTGCTGGTGTCCGTGCTGTTCTGGGTCGTCAGCCTCTCGATGCGCCCGCCGGAGACGCCCTCATCGTCGGTGACCGTGCCGAACCTGGTGGACCTGACCGTCGCCAAGGCGAAGACCGAGCTCAAGGACGTCGGGCTGGTCGCCGACGTGCGCCACGAGTCCAGTGCGGACTTCGAGGTGGATCACGTGATCCGCACGCAACCCGGCACGAATGCGAAGGTCTCCAAGGGCGAGTCGATCATCGTGTACGTGTCCACCGGCGCCGACACCATCGACATGCCTGTGATCGAGGGGCTGTCGCAGGACGACGCGACCAAGGTGCTCAAGGACAACGGGCTCGTGCTCGGCACGATCGAGCAGACCAACGATCCGACCGCCAAGGCGGGCACCGTGCTGCACTCCAGCCAGGAGGCCGGCACGAAGGTCGCGCCGGGGACGACCGTGAACCTGGTGGTCGCGAACGGCAAGGTGACGGTCGAGGACATGACCGGCTTCACGATGGATGCCGCGACCAAGAAGCTCGAGGCGCTGTCGCTGACGGTCACCCCGACCGAGGTCGGCGCCTGCACCGACGGGCGGTCCCCGAACACCGTGCTGTCGATGACGGTCTCGCCCGGTGAGGTGCCGATCCTCTCGACGGTTGGCCTGAGCTACTGCACGGCCGGCTGATCCCGCTCCGCGGCTGAGGGCACGCCCGCCAGCCAGTTGCCGAGCAGGCGGTGCCCGTGATCGGTGAGCACGCTCTCGGGGTGGAACTGCACGCCCAGGATCGGCAGACTCTCGTGGGCGACGGCCATGATCGTGCCGTTCTCGGCGCGCGCGGTGACCCGCAGCTCGGCGGGGAGATCCGACTCGACCAGGGCGAGGGAGTGGTATCGCCCGGCGGCGAACGGAGAGCGGATGCCGTGGAACAGCGCGGACCCGTCGTGGGTGACCTGCGACACCATGCCGTGCATGAGCTCGGGCGCTCTCGCGACCGTGCCGCCGAACGCCTCGCCGATGGCCTGATGGCCCAGGCACACGCCCAGCAGCGGCATCCGCCTCTCCGCCGCGGCGCGCACGACGGCCAGCGACGCCCCAGCGTCGGCGGGGGTGCCCGGGCCGGGGGAGATCATGACGGCGTCGTGGGCGTCCAGCCGAGGATCGAGGTCGTTCTCGTCCAGGGCGTCCGCCTCCACCATCGTCACGACGGCGCCGAGTTCGCGCAGGTACCCGATGAGGGTGTGCACGAAGCTGTCGTGGTTGTCGACCACGAGCACCCGCACGCTCATTCCACGTCGACCTCTCCCGGGGTGATCAGCGGGCTGACCCACGGGAACACCCAGAAGAACAGCGCGTAGAGCACCGCCGCCAGCAGAGCGAGCAGGATGATCAGGCGCACCCACCAGGGGCCGGGCAGGAGGCGCCACAGTGCTGCGTACATCGGTGGTTCTCCTCAGAGGGACGGGGTGGCGGTTTCGACGGGGGCGAGGGATGCCGGCGGGCCCTCGGCGCGCGGCTGGAAGCCCTCGAACACGCCGTAGGCGACGATGCGCTCCGCGAGGGAGTACAGCGGTGAGCACGCGGTGAGGGTGATGTAGCGCTCGCCCGTCTGCTGCTCGGGCATCTGCGGCACATCGTCGAGCACGTCGACCTGGGTGGGCTTGACGTACTCCAGCGTGCGGAAGCGGTAGGTGTACCAGCCGCCCGGCGTCTCCACGACGATGGCGTCATTCAGCTTGAGCTTGTCGAGCTGATTGAAGGGCTTGCCCCAGGTGGTGCGGTGGCCGGCGAGCGAGAGGTTGCCGATCTCACCGGGCATCTTCGACTGCGTGTACAGGCCGATGCCGATCCGGTCGAGCGTGCGTGCACGGCTGGTGCCGCCGGCGATGTCCTTGGCGTAGTCGGCACCGAACCGGGGGATGCGCATGATCGCGAAGCGCTGGCCGTCGGCCGGATGCCGCAGGACGGGCAGCGCATAGCTGGTCGTGCCGTCCGCGGCCTCGACCAGCGGCGGCGGCTCGGGAGCGGGGGCTTCGGCCCACTGGCGGATGGTCGCCGCGCCCTCGGCGTTCTTCTGGGCGTTGATGATGACGTCACCGATCCACATCTGCCAGGCCACGAAGAGAAGCACGATCACGCCGGCCGTGAGCAGCAGTTCACCGAGCACGCTCGTGACCGTCGCGCGGGAGCGACCCGCCACGCGCCGGGTACGGCGTGTCGGCGCGGAAGCGTGCATGAGGGGAAGTCTATTCGGCCCGGCTAGACTGATCCCCATGGCACGATCTCGCGTACCCGAAGAGCCCGTCGACCGCCCCGAGGGCGTCGACGACGCCGCCCCCAACGCCGTCTGGTTCAAGCCCGTGATGGTCGGCTTCATGCTGCTCGGGCTCGCCTGGATCCTGGTGTACTACATCTCCGGCTCGCTGTACCCGATCCCCGGCCTCGGCGGCTGGAACCTCGGCATCGGCCTGGCCATCGCCCTGGTCGGCTTCCTCATGACCACCCGCTGGCGCTGACGCCAGTCGCACACAGACTCAAAGGGCCCCTCGCGCAGCGAGGGGCCCTTTCCGTCCCCCGTTGTCCACAGGGGTTCTCCCCAGAGTTATCCACAGGCTGGGGAGAATTACACCGGTGTTATTCACACAGGGGGATAACCCTGTTAACAACCGTTGATCAGCCTTAAGCGAGAATCCAGTTGCCCGCGACGGCGAGTCCGAGCACCAGGACTGTGAGTACCGAGAGCAGCACGATCTGCCAGGTGCGCTGGTCGCGGCGCTTGGTGTTGATGTAGATCAGCGCGATGAGGGCGCCGACGATCAGACCGCCCAGGTGGGCCTGCCAGGCGATGCCGGACACGATGAAGCCGTAGGCGAAGTTGATGGCCAGCACCACGAGGATGCCGGTGACGTTGGCGCCGATGTGGCGCCCGATGATCAGCAGGGCGGCCATCATGCCGAACAGCGCGCCCGACGCGCCGACCGTCGAGGTGCCCGGCGCCATGAGCGCGACGGCGACCGAGCCGCCCAGACCGCTGATGAGATACAGCGCGAGGTAGCGGCCACGGCCCAGCATCGGCTCGAGGGTCTGTCCCAGCATCCAGAGCGCGAGCATGTTGAGCCCGAGGTGCAGGATGCCGCCGTGCACGAAGACCGAGGTGAGCAGCCGCCACGGCTCGAACGGGAAGCCGGAGAGGTCGGGATAGAGGTAGACGGCGTTGAACAGCAGCGCGCTGGTGATCTGCGCCCCGACGCCCGGCAGCAGCTGCAGCAGGCCGATGGCCGTGGTGATCGCCAGCAGCACGTAGGTGACGACGGGCCGGCCGCCGCGGCCGGTCATCGCGACGGGGCCCCGGCCCCAGGCGCGACGGGCGCGGCGCTGGGCCGGGGACTCCGCCTTGCGCTGCTCCTTCATGCACTCGGGGCAGATGACCCCGACGGGTCCCTGCGTCTGGCATTCCGGGCAGATGGTGCGCATGCAGCGCTGGCAGAGCACGAAGCTCTGCCGATCCGGATGCCGGTAGCAGAAGTTGTCGCGATTGCTCGTGAACTCTGGGGTCGTCATCCGGATCGGCTCGCGCTCTCAGGCCTTGACGATGTCGATCGACTGCAGCACGACCGGCTCGATCGGGCGGTCGCCGGCCGCGGTCGGCACGGCCGAGATGGCGTCGACGACGGCCTTGGAGGCCTCATCGGCGACGGCGCCGAAGATCGTGTGCTTGCCCTGCAGCCACGGGGTCGGGTCGGTGGTGATGAAGAACTGCGAGCCGTTGGTGCCCTCGACCTGGCCGGTGATGGCGTTGCGGCGCAGGCCGGCGTTCGCCATGGCGAGGATGTAGGGCTCGTTGAAGTTCAGCTCCATGTTGATCTCGTCGTTGAAGTTGTAGCCGGGGCCCCCGACGCCCTGGCCGAGCGGGTCGCCGCCCTGGATCATGAAGTTGGGGATGATGCGGTGGAAGATGACGTCCTTGTACAGCGGGCCCTCGCCGGGCTTGCCCGTGGCGGGGTGCGTCCAGTCCTTGGTGCCGTCGGCCAGGCCGACGAAGTTGGCGACCGTGTTCGGGGCGTGGTCGCCGAACAGGTTGACGACGATGTCGCCGTGGTTGGTGTGCAGGGTTGCGACGTGAGAAGCGTGAGGCATGGTGACATTCTCGCAGAGCGACCTCTGACCGGGCTGGCATGTTCGCAGATGTTCGCCCTCAGCGCCAGATCCCTGCCCGCATCCAGCCTCGCATGGCAAGATGAACACGAACGGACTCCGACCGACGGGAGAGCAACGTGAACCTCAGCCGCAAGCGCAAGAAGGAACTGCGCAAGCTTCAGGATGATGCAGGACATCTGTGGGAGGCGCAGCAGGTGCTCGTCGGCCACGCCGCGGACATCGCCCGCGAGGCGGGCCGCCAGCTCGGCAACTTCAACCGTGAGCAGGTCGTGCCGGTCGTACAGGACGCCTACAGCCGCAAGGTCGCCCCGACGGTCGATCGCGGGCTGAAGATCGGCAAGCACGTCGTCGACGACAAGGTGGTCCCGATCGTGGGCGGCGTCGTCGGCACGGCGCTGTCGGCCTGGGACGTCGCGAACGCCAAGCGCAACGGCGTGCTGCACCGCGCGCCCGCCGCACCGCAGAAGAAGGGCATGGGCCTCGGCTCTGTCGTGGCCCTGGTGCTCGGCGCCGCGGCCGCCATCGGCGTGGTCGTGGCCGCCTGGCAGGCGCTGCGCGCGGACGATGAGCTGTGGGTCGCCGACGACCCGCTGTCGACGCCGAACGCCTGAGCATGGCCGACCCGCACGAGCGGGTTCGGGCAGCAGCATCCGCTCGCGGACTCGAGATCGAGATCCGCGAGCGTCCTGCCGCCCGCAGCCTGCACGAGGCAGCCGAGCTGCTCGGCCTGCAGCCGTCCGACATCGTCAAGACGCTGGTGGTGAAAAGGTCCGACAATACGTACCTGTTCGCCCTGGTGCCCGGCGGGCGGTCGATCTCGTGGCCCAAGCTGCGCGCGATCGTCGGCGTGAACAAGCTGCGCCTGCCCGAGCCCGAGCTGGCGCTGGCCGCGACCGGCTACGAGCGCGGCACCATCGTGCCGATCGGCAGCACCACCGACTGGCCGGTGTTCGCGGATGAGACCATCGTGGGCCGCCGCATCGCGATGGGCGCCGGCGCGCACGGCTACAGCCTGTTCGTCGACTCCGACGATCTCATCCGCGCCTACGGCGCCACGGTCGCCGACATCTCCGAGCCCGAGAAGCCCCGCGACTGACGCTCAGCGCTGGTACAGCAGCTTCTCGCCGCCGACGGTGAGCTCGCGGGGAAGGGTGCGCACGAGCACGTCCATCGTGTTCTCGGAGTCGACGAGCACGACATCCGCTCGCGATCCGGCGGTCAGGTCGTTCTTCTGCACGCCCGCGAACGGCGCGCCGCCGGCCTCGGCGAACTCGTGCAGGCTGAACTGCTTCATCCGCAGCGGCGCGACGGTGGTCATGGAGATGTCGAGCTCGCCCATCTGCTGCAGCAGATCGTGGCGGCGCGCATCGTCGGCATCCACGATCGCGAAGCCGTGCGCGATGTTGACCCGGCCCTGCAGGCCGAGCTTCTGGGTGCGGTCGACGATCAGGTCGAACTGGAAGGCGCCCAGCGATCCGCCGTCGTGCAGGTGGATGTCGATGCCGACGCCGTGCTCGGCCGCGAGGGCGAAGATCGCGTCGATCTGTCCGACCGGGTCCTTGTCGATGCCGGCGGGGTCGAGGCCTCCGATGTGCTCGGCGCCGGCCTTCGCAGCATCCGCGAGCAGCTCCAGCACGCCCGGGCGGCGCTGCACGCCGTCCTGCGGGAACGCGACGATCTCGCAGGCGATGCCGCCCTCGTAGGGGGCGACGGCCTCGCGGACGGCCTCGATGCCGCGCTGGCCGAGGCCGAGGTCCACGTCGACGTGGCTGCGGATGGCGGTGGTGCCGTGCTTGACGAATTCGTCCAGCACGCGCGAGGTGAGCTCGCGGCTGGGGATTCCGAGCTCGTCGCGGTGCGCGCGCTCGTGCTGGATGCGGCCGTCGGTGCTGCGGACACCGCCGTAGGACTGCCACGGCAGACCCCACCACGACTTGTCGACGTGGGCGTGGGCGTTGACGATGCCGGGGATCGCGAGCAGGCCGCGCCCGTCGATCTCTCCGGCGTCGATCGGAGCGCCGGAAGCCGCGACGACCTGCGAGATGCTGTCGCCGTCGATCAGGATGTCGCTGAGCTCACCGCCCCAGGATGACTAGAGGATTCCCGCCATCCGCATCGCGATGTCCACGAGCTTCACCCGCTGCAGCTCCGCGACCTCGGCGATCGTGAACCACGCCGCCATGTCGGTGGACCCGTTCTGCTCGAACCGCAGCCGACCGCCCGTGATCTCCGCGCGATACACGATGCGGATGGTGTGCAGGGGCGAGCGCTCCCGGTGCACCCGCTGCGACCCGGGGATGACGCGGGAGTGGATGCCGAGCAGCTCGGTCGTCTCGATGTGGAAACCCGTCTCCTCGCGCAACTCGCGCCGCACGGCGACCTCGGGATCCTCACCCTCCTCGAGTCCTCCGCCCGGCATGGTCCAGGCGACGCGGCGCCCCTCGGTCCAGCGTGCGAGCAGGATGCGGTCCTCATCGTCGGTGACGACGGCGTAGGCGGCGACGCGCAGATCCATGGATTCACAGTAGCGCCGGTTCCCGCGAGCATCCCGGGCGGTCCCGCAATGCGGAGTCCGGGTGCCCGGTGGCATCCGATCAGGAATCGAGAAGCGCGGCGAGGACGCCGCTTCTAGCGTGGGATCAGACACGAAGGAGGCCGACATGGCTGAGCAGGAGAAGACCGTGGTGTTCTCGGACGAGGAGCGCGCGGCGATGAAGGCGGCGTCGAGCGAGCGCCGCACGGCCCGTTCGCGGGCGAAGAAGGACCCGGACGAGGTGCGCCGTGAGGGCGAGGCCGAGGTGCGTGCGAAGCTGGCCGACATGCCCGACGACGACCGGGCGCTCGGCGAGGCGCTGCACGCGATGGTCGGGGAGGCCGCGCCGCAGCTGGTGCCGCGCACGTACTACGGCATGCCGGCGTACGCGAACGAGGCCGGCAAGGTGGTGTGCTTCTACAAGCCGCGATCCAAGTTCAAGGTGCGCTATTCGACGTTCGAGTTCGAACAGGCCGCCAACCTCGACGACGGGGCGATCTGGCCCACCGCATACGCGGTCACCGCGCTGGGAACGGAGCAGCTCGCCTTCCTGGCCGAGCGCGTGCGGATCGCCGCATCCTGACACCTGTCCCGCGTGCGGATGC
>NZ_MKRT01000016.1:535-1238 GCF_001897945.1 Microbacterium sp. 69-10 | reverse complement strand
CCCGCCTCGAGCGGGCCGGAGCCCTGGCCGCCGACGCCGGTATCGACGCGGTGATCGTGGGTCCCGGCCCCGACCTGCGCTACCTGCTGGGCGTGGAGGGCGACACGATCGAGCGCCTCACGGCGCTGGTGGTGGGCCCCGGATTCGAGCCGACGATCGTCGTGCCGCGCATGGAGCTCGCGAAGGTGCGCGACACCGCGGCGGGCGAGCTGGGCGTGCGAATCGCCGACTGGGTGGACGGCGAGGACCCCTATGCGCTGGTCATCGACGCGCTGCCCGCCCCGGGCGGGAGGATCGCGGTGTCGGATGCCCTTCCCGCACTGCACGTGATCCCGATCGGGGATCGGGTGGATGCCCGGCTGGAGCTGGCGACGCCCGTGCTGCGCGAGGGTCGCATGATCAAGGACGCCGACGAGGTCGCGGAGCTGCGCCGGGCCGGCGACGCCATCGACGCCGTGCACCGTCGTGTCGCGGACTGGCTGCGCGCGGGGCGCACCGAGCGCGAGGTGGCGGCCGACATCGCCGACGCGATCGTGGCCGAGGGGCATGAGACCGTGGAGTTCGTGATCGTCGGCTCCGGCCCCAACGGCGCCGATCCGCACCACGAGGTCTCGGATCGGGTGATCGAGGACGGCGACGTGGTCGTCGTCGACATCGGCGGGGCGGTGCCGAGCGGCTACAACTCCGACAGCACGCGCACGTA
>NZ_MKRT01000016.1:0-499 GCF_001897945.1 Microbacterium sp. 69-10 | reverse complement strand
TCCGCGCGCAGCAGGCCGCGGTGGACGCGGTGCGCCCCGGCGTGACCGCGCACGAGGTGGACGGGGCGGCGCGACAGGTGCTGACGGATGCCGGGCTCGGCGAGGCGTTCCTGCATCGCACCGGCCACGGCATCGGCGTATCCGTGCACGAGGAGCCCTACATCGCGCCGGGCAACGACCTTCCCCTGCGCGAGGGCATGGCCTTCAGCATCGAGCCCGGCATCTACTTCCCCGGCAGCTGGGGCGCCCGCATCGAGGACATCGTGGTGGTGACGGCGGACGGGTGCGTGCGGCTCAACAACGCGCCGCACGCCCTGGCATCCGTCGGCTGAGCGCCGCCGTCAGCGCACCACGGCCGTGACGGACGCGAGCCGCTGCAGCACCTCATGGCTGATCGACCCGAGCAGAAAGCGGCGTACGACGCCGTGGCCCCGGCTGCCGACGACTGTGAGCCGGGCCTCCTCGGCGAGGTCGTTGATGACCGCGGAGGGGAATCCCT
>NZ_MKRT01000015.1:7101-10054 GCF_001897945.1 Microbacterium sp. 69-10 | reverse complement strand
TCACGGGGAAGTACACCTAGGTCGCCCGCGGATGAGAGGTCGCGTAGACGTCCCGCAGGGTGTCGACCGAGACGTGGGTGTAGATCTGCGTCGTGGCGACGGATGCGTGACCCAGCAGCTCCTGCACGACGCGGACGTCGGCGCCGCCCTGCAGCAGGTGCGTGGCGAAGGAGTGGCGCAGCGTGTGCGGGGACACTTCCGAGGTGATCTGCGCCTTCTCGGCCGCGGCGCGGATGATCAGCCAAGCGCTCTGTCGCGACAGCGGGGCGCCGCGCGCGCCCAGGAACAGCCGGGCGGTCGCGCGCCCCTTGGCCGCCAGTCCTGGGCGCACCCTGGTCAGGTACGCGTCGACGGCGGCACGGGCGTAGGAGCCCACCGGGACGATGCGCTCCTTGTCGCCCTTGCCGCGCAGGCGCAGTACGTCGCCGTAGGAGAGGTCGTCCACATCAAGCGACACGGCCTCGGACACGCGGGCTCCGGTCGCGTAGAGCAGCTCGAGCAGGGCGCGGTCGCGGATGCCCATCGGATCCTCCGGCGAGGGTGCGGCCAGGAGCCGTTCGACCTGCTCGATCGTCAGCGCCTTCGGCAGCCGCTGCGGGGTCTTCGGAGGGCGCATCCGGCCGGTGGGGTCGTCCTCCTCGATGCCCTCCCTGGCGAGGAAGCGGTGCCAGCCCCGCACCGAGGACTGCAACCGGGCGAGACTGGTCGCCGCCGGCGGCGGGTCGGCCGCGGAGCGCTCGCCGATGAACTCCGCCACGATCGCCTGAGTGATGCCCTCGGTCGCCTCGATCCCCCGCTCACGGAGCCAGTCGACGTACGCGTTCAGGTCGCGACGGTACGCGGCGATCGAGTGCTCTGACAGCCCGCGCTCGATCGTGATGTGCCGCAGGTAGGCGTTCAGCGCACGGTGGAGCGGCATGTCGTCAGCGGCGGTCGCGCTTCGTCGCGGCCGCGAGCACGCCGATGGAGAGGATGCCGTTGTGCATCCGTCCTTCGAGCACGGCATCCACGGCATCCGCCAGCGGCACCCACTCCACGCGGATGTCGGCCTCCTCGTCCTCCCGCGCGTGCGCGGCGGCGGCAGCGCCGATGCCGGTGGCGAGGTAGACGTGGATCATCTCGTCGTTCCCGCCCGGAGTCGTCCAGCTCGAGACGAGGTGCTCCCAGTGCTCGGCGGTGATGTCGGCCTCCTCCGCCAGCTCGCGCTGCGCGGCGACCATCGGGTCCTCCCCCGGGATGTCGAGCAGGCCCGCGGGCAGCTCCCAGTCGCGGTGCCGGATCGGATGCCGGTACTGCTGGATCAGCAGCACGCGGTCCTGATCGTCGATCGCGACGACGGCCACGGCGCCCGTGTGCGCGACGTACTGGCGGCGGATCTCACCGTCGCCGTACGCCACGCGCTCATCGAGCACGTTCCACACGGCTCCTCGGAACCCGATCTCGCTGGAGAGGACCTCGGGCTCGAAGGGCTCGTCCCGCAGGCCTTCTCCCGAAGGATCAGGACTCGTCATCGCCGAACAGCTCGCTGGAGCGGTGCCGCTCGATGGCGGCGCCGATCAGGCCGCGAAACAGCGGGTGCGGCGCGGTCGGGCGCGAGCGCAGCTCGGGGTGCGCCTGCGTGGCGATGTAGTACGGGTGCACATCGCGCGGGAGCTCGACGTATTCGACCAGGTCGAGGTCGGGGTTCAGGCCGGAGAACACCAGCCCGGCGTCGGTGAGGCGGTCCCGGTAGGTGTTGTTCACCTCGTAGCGGTGACGGTGACGCTCGGAGGCCGTGTCCGCGCCGTACAGCTCGCGGGCCAGCGAGCCCTCGGCGAGGGCGGCCTCGTACAGGCCCAGGCGCATGGTGCCGCCCAGGTCGCCGCCGTCGAGGATCTCGACCTGCTCGGCCATGGTCGCGATGATGGGCTCGGCGGTCTCGGGGTCGAACTCGGTCGACGACGCCCCTGCGATTCCGGCGACGTGGCGGCCGTACTCGATGACCATGCACTGCAGGCCGAGGCAGATGCCGAGCGTGGGGATGCCCTGCTCACGGGCGAAGCGCAGCGCGCCCAGCTTGCCCTCGATGCCCCGGATGCCGAAGCCGCCGGGCACGAGGATGCCGTCCAGGTCGCCGAGGTTCTTCGCGGCGCCCTCCGGGGTCTCGCAGGTGTCCGAGGCGATCCATCGGATGTTGACCTTGGTCTCGTGCGCGAAGCCACCGGCCTTGAGCGCCTCGGTCACCGACAGGTACGCGTCGGGCAGGTCGATGTACTTGCCGACCAGGCCGATCGTCACCTCGTGCTTGGGGTTGTGCACGGCGTGCAGAACCTGGTTCCAGCGGGTCCAGTCGACCTCGCCTGCGCGCTCGGCCAGGCCCAGCTTGGAGATGATGTACGCGTCCAGGCCCTGATCGTTCAGGGTGGACGGGATGTCGTAGATGCTCGGCAGATCGACCGTGTTGACGACGCCCTCGGTGTCGACGTCGCACATCAGGGCGATCTTGTTGCGGTTGCTCTCGCTGACCGGGCGGTCGCTGCGCAGCACGAGGGCATCGGGCTGGATGCCGACCTGACGCAGGGCAGCGACGGAGTGCTGGGTCGGCTTGGTCTTCTGCTCGCCGGAGGCGCCCATGAAGGGCACCAGCGAGACGTGCACGAAGAACACGTTGCCACGGCCGAGCTCGTGGCGCAGCTGACGAGCGGACTCGAGGAAGGGCTGCGACTCGATGTCGCCGACGGTGCCGCCGACCTCGGTGATGATCACGTCGGGGCGGGGCTCCTCGGTGGCCTGCAGACGCATGCGGCGCTTGATCTCGTCGGTGATGTGCGGGATGACCTGCACGGTGGCGCCGAGGTAGTCGCCGCGCCGCTCCTTGGCGATCACCTGCGAGTAGATCTGGCCGGTGGTCACGTTGGCCGCGCGGGAGAGCTCGATGCCGAGGAAGCGCTCGTAGTGACCGATGTCGAGGTCC
>NZ_MKRT01000015.1:829-7086 GCF_001897945.1 Microbacterium sp. 69-10 | reverse complement strand
CCGGGTCCACGTTCAGGTACGGGTCGAGCTTCTGCATGACCACGCGAAGTCCGCGGGCGGTGAGGAGGTTGCCCAGGCTGGCCGCCGTGAGACCCTTCCCCAACGACGAAACGACACCGCCTGTCACGAAGATGTGTCGAGTGGTGTCGTTCTTGGGCCCCGCAACAGAAGAGTTCATCACGGGCTTTTATCCTATCAGTTCGTTCCCGAGCCGAGGCTCAGGAGTTCACGGGCGTGGCTGAGCGCGGCAGCCGAATCGGCGAGCCCGGAGAGCAGTCGCGCCATCTCGGCCTCGCGCTGCTCGCCCGAGAGTCGCGTGACGCTGGAGGCGGTGACGGAGCCGTCGTTCGACTTCACGACGGACAGGTGGTTGGTCGCGAATGCGGCGACCTGGGCGAGATGGGTGACCGCGATCACCTGCGAGGTGCGGGCGAGCTGCGCGAGCCTGCGGCCGACCTCGATGGCGGCTGCACCGCCGATGCCGGCGTCGACCTCGTCGAACACGAACGTCGGGACCGGGTCGGTGCCGGCGATGACGACCTCGATGGCCAGCATGACGCGGGACAGCTCGCCGCCCGAGGCGCCGCGCGACACGGAGCGCGGCTCGGCGCCGGGGTGCGGGGCGAGCAGGATCGCGACGTCGTCGCGTCCGTGCGCGGATTCGGTGCCGGGCGAGACCCGCGCTTCGAGCCGGGCATCCGGCATCGCCAGGGCGTGCAGCTCCTCGGTGACAGCGTCCGACAGGCGCACGGCGGCGTCGGTGCGGGCTGCGGTGAGCGCGTCTGCGGCGGCGTCGAGCGCGCTGCGCGCCTCGGATGCCTGGGCGGTGAGCCGCTCGATGCGGTCGCCGTCGTCGTCGAGCTCGGCCAGGCGCAGCGAACCCGTCCGCCACACCTCGAGCGCCTGCTCCAGGGAGCCGTGCTGTCTGATCAGCCCGCCGATCGCCGCACGGCGCTCCTCGACGGCCGCCAGCTCGTGCGGGCCCGACTCGTCGAGGTCGGCGAGGTAGGTGGACAGCTGCCCCGCGAGGTCGGCGGCCCGATAGCCCAGATCGGCGAGGGTCTCGGCGATCTCGGTGAGCTGCGGGTCGGCGGCCCGCTCCAGGGCGCGTCGCGCCTCGGCGACGAGTCCGGCCACGTCGGGCTCGTCGTCCTCGCTGGAGAGCGCGGTGCGTGCCTGGGACGCGGACAGCCGCAGCTCCTCCGCGTTCGCGAGGCGCTCGGCGCGCTCGTTCAGGGAGACGTCCTCCCCCGACTCGGGCTCGAGCTGCTCGATCTCGGCGAGCTGCTCGCGCAGCTGCGCGGCCTCGGCTGCGCGACGGTCGCGGTTCTCGGTGAGCTCGGCGATCTCGGCATCCAGCGCCCGCCATGCCTGGAACCGCTCGGTGTACTCGGCCAGCGCGGTCGCGATCCGCTCGCCGCCGAAGCGGTCGAGGGCGTCGCGCTGAGCGGATGCCGACCGCAGGCGCAGCTGATCGGACTGGCCGTGCACGACCACCAGCTCATCCGCGAGGGCGGAGAGCACGGAGGCCGGGGCCGCGCGGCCGCCCACGCTCGCGCGGCTGCGCCCCTCGGCGCTCAACGTGCGCGAGACGTACAGTTCGGAGGCGTCGCCGGCGGGTTCGAGCTCGCCGCCGGCATCCGTGACGATGTCGGCGACCGGCCCGTGCGGCGGCACGAGCCACACACCCGCGACGGATGCCTGGGAGGCTCCGGCGCGCACGGCGGACGAATCCGCCCTGGCACCGAGCAGCAGGCCGAGTCCGGTGACGACCATGGTCTTGCCCGCACCGGTCTCGCCGGTGACGGCGGTGAACCCAGGGCCCAGCGGCAGCACGGCGTCATCGATGACGCCCAGGCCGCGGATGCGCATCTCATCGATCACGAGGCACCTCGCCATCCTGCGACGGGCAGCTGGAACTTGCGGACCAGGCGGTTCGTGAACGCTGTCGGATGCAGTCGCGCGAGCCGCACCGGCCGTGACGACCGGCGCACGATGACGCGCGCTCCGGGCGGAAGGTCGTGCGAGCGTCTGCCGTCGCACCACAGGATGCCGGTGCCGCTGGTGCGCTCGAGCATCTCGATCGCGACGGATGCCTCGGGTCCGACCACGAGCGGCTTCGCGAACAGCGCGTGCGCCGACAGCGGCACGACGGCGATGGCCTCCACGGTCGGCCAGATCACGGGTCCGCCGGCGGAGAAGTTGTATGCGGTGGAGCCTGTCGGCGTGGAGACGACCATCCCGTCGCATCCGAAGCTCGACAGCGGCAGCCCGTCGATCTCGATGACGACCTCGATCATCCGCTCCCGGCTGGCCTTCTCGACGGTGGCCTCGTTCAGGGCCCACGTCTCGTAGACGACCGTGCCCTCGACGTCCTTCACCCGCACCGAGAGCGCCATGCGCTCCTCGACCTCGTAGTCGCGCGCGATGACGCGGTGCACGGCGGCGTCCATGTCGTCACGGTCGATCTCGGCCAGGAAGCCGACGTGCCCCATGTTGATGCCGAGCACGGGCGCTCCGGAGTCGCGGACCAGTTCGGCCGCGCGCAGGATCGTACCATCGCCCCCGAGGACGATCGCCAATTCGAGATCCTCTGCCACCACGTCCTCGCCGAGCTGCGCGATCTCGGCGAACCGGGCGTCGACGTCGGAGAGCTCCTCACGATCGGGGGCGGCGAGCACGGGGACCGCGCCCGCCTGGTGCAGTGCGTCGATGACGCGCAGAGCCGCATCGACCGTGTCGGGTCGCTTCGCGTGGGCGACGACCAGGATCCGGCGCTCGTTCATCGTCCTCCTGCCACGTGTGCGATCTGCTCCGACCATTCTGACGGATCCGTGCCGCGGCCGGGCGCGAGGTGCACCAGGTATTCGGCGTTGCCGTGCGTGCCGAGGATGGGCGAGGCCAGGATGCCGAGCACGCCCAGCCCGCTGTCGTGTGCGGTCCACAGGGTGCGCTCGACCGCGTCCACCCGCAGGGCGGGGTTGGTGACGAGCCCTCCCTTGATGGCCGTGCGGCCCACCTCGAACTGGGGCTTCACCAGTAGCACGACGTCACCGCCGGGCGCGATCACGCCGGCGACGGCCGGCAGCACGTGCTCCAGGGAGATGAACGAGAGGTCGCCGACCACGAGCTCGGGTCGGGCCGGCTCGCCCGTGGCGTCGGCGAGGCTCTCCGCGGTCATGTGCCGCACGTTGAATCCCTCGACCGACGTGACGCCGGCATCCGCGGCGACGGACGGGGCCAGCTGGCCGTGACCGACGTCGACCGCGAGCACGCGCCGTGCACCGCGCTCGCGGAGCACCTGCGTGAACCCGCCCGTCGAGGCGCCCATGTCGAGGGCGAGCCTGCCGTGGACGTCGATGGCGAAGCCGTCGAGTGCCGCGATGAGCTTGCGGGCGCCGCGGCTGACGTAGTGGTCGGCTCCGTCGACGCGGATCTCGGTGTCGTCGGTGACGGGCGTCGAGGCCTTCACGACGGGGTGACCGGCGACCCGGACGAGGCCGTCGGCGATGAGGGTCGCGGCGTGCGAGCGCGAGCGGGCCAGGCCCCGCGCCGCGAGGGCCGCATCGAGTCTGGTCATCGCGTTCCCGGGGCGGCGTCGCCGCGAGGCGCGCTCTCGAGTCGCTTCATGAGCTCGTCATGCAGGGATCCGTAGGCATCCGCGCGGGAGTCGAGGGGCTGCCCCTCGATCAACCGCAGCCGACTCCACAGGGCGTCGGCCGGCTCGTCGCGCGTGTGCTCCATCTGACCACTGTAACGCGCACCGCCGACGAGCCGAGGGAGACGCTCAGGGCCTGTGGAAAGGAACGGAGACCGTGCGGGGCTCAGGGCTTGTGGAACGGATCCGCGTACAGCCGCTCCGGCACCCGGAACGCATAGATCATCAGGCCCGTCGCCCAGATCGCTGCCGCTCCGGCGCGCAGCAGGTCGATCTGCGACGAGCCCTCGGACACGATCTGCACGTCCGCATCGACCACGCGCACGGCGGCATCGTTCACCGTGAAGACGCCGTTCTTCTCGATCGTCTCCGGATACGGCTCGTGCAGTTCGCGCAGGTCGCTGAGGATGTAGTCGGGGCGCGAGCCCTGCGGGGCGGCGAGAACGTGCTTGGGACGGTCGATGCCTGTCAGGACCAGCGCGGAGTCGATGCCGGCGCGGGCGGCTCCGGCGACGTCGGTGTCGAGCCGGTCGCCGATGAAGAGGGGGCGCTGCGCGCTGAAGCGCTCGACGGCCACCTCGAAGATGGGCTTCTCGGGCTTGCCCGCGACGATCGAGAGCCGGCCGATCGCGGTGTGCACGGCGGAGACGAGCGTGCCGTTGCCCGGGGCCACGCCGCGATCGCGCGGGATCGTCCAGTCGGTGTTGGTCGAGATCCACGGGATCCCGCCCTCCTCCTCGGGCACCTGCAGCGCGAACGCGGCTTCAGCGAGGTCGGTCCAGCCCACTTCGGGGGCGAAGCCCTGCACGACCGCGGCCGGCGAGTCCTCGGCACTGCGGGTGACCGTGTATCCGGCCTTGTGCGCCTCGTCGACCAGGCCGTCTCCCCCGACGATGAGGATCGTCGCGGGTGCAGGCACCATCGTCGCGAGCAGCCGCATGGCCGCCTGCGGGCTCGTCACGACGTCGGCAGGAGCCACCGTGAGGCCCAGCTCGCTCAGGTGCGCGGCGACCGCGGCATCCGTGCGGGATGCGTTGTTCGTGATGTACCCCAGGCGCAGCTGCTCGGCCGCGCGGTTCAGGCTCTCGATCGCGTGCGGGAGGGCACCGGGTCCGGCATAGACCACCCCGTCGAGGTCGGCGAGCAGTGCGTCACGGTCGGTCAGCGGAGTGGGCGCCGGCTTCGCGCGGCGGAACAGCGCCATCAGGCCTCGGACTCCGGGTCACGATCGGTGCCGTCCTCCGGCACGTCCGCAGCTGCGTCGTCGGAGGTCGTCGCGGTCTCGGCCTCCGCAGAGTCGGCGGGCTCGTCCGACTCGGGAGCCTCGACGTCCTCGACGTCACCGGACTCGTCCTCGTCGTCGTAGTCCTCGTCGAAGTCCTCGACCAGACCGTCCTCGACGATCATCTCGTCGAACTGGCCGTCGAGGCCGAGAGCGGATGCTGCGACGTCGGCGCGCTCGGTCCAGAACGCCGCCTCGTCGGTGCGGCCGAGGTCCTCGAGCACCGCCGCGCGCGCCGAGAAGAGCGCGGGGCTCCACTCGAACGCGCGATCGGGGTCGAGCTCCGGGATCTCGAGTTCGCCAAGCGCAAGCTCGGTCTCACCACGGTCGAGCCGGGCACCGGACATGGCGATCGCCAGCGCGACGCGGACCTCGGGCTCGAGCGCCGAGCGATCCACGGCACGGCCCTCCTCGAGGGCGCGGTCCGGCCGACCGACGCCGCGCTCGCTGTCGACGATCAGCGCGATCAGGTCGTCCTTGCCGGAGAGACGCCGGTAGGTGCGAAGCTCCCGAAGGGCGAGGGCGAAGTCGCCGATGCCGTACGCGGTGATCGCGAGGGTGGAGCGCACCACCGGGATGCGGCCGGCGCGACGGGATGCCGCCAAGGCGTGCGCGTGCGCGCGCTCCGGCTCCTCGTCGATCAGCTGCGCGGCCATCGCCAGATGGCGGGCCGTCTGGTCGGCGTTCTCCTTGCTGAGGGTCTTCAGCTCGTTGCGCGCCGAGGGGTGCAGGTCGCGCGCGGTGATCTCCTCAGGGATCGGCGGCTCCTCGATGCGCTCGCGCACCGGCGCGAACTCGTTGACCGGGCGGTCGGCGCCGCCACGCGGACGGTCCCGGTAGGACGGACGCTCGCCGCGATCACGATCGCGGTCCCCGAAGGAGCGGCGCTCGCCCTGCGGGCGGTCGCGGTCAACGAAGGAGCGACGCTCACCCTGCGGACGGTCACCACGGTACGGACGGTCGCCCTGAGGACGCTCGCCATAGGGGCGGCGCTCACCCTGGGGACGGTCACCACGGCTGCGGTCACGATCGCCGAAGGAGCGACGCTCACCCTGGGGACGGTCACCATAGCGACGACGCTCACCCTCGGGACGGTCGCCACGGTACGGGCGGTCGCCCTGGCCGCGGTCACGATCACCGTAAGGACGGCGCTCTCCCTGCGGACCGTCGCCACGGTACGGGCGGTCGCCCTGGCTGCGATCACGATCACCGTAAGGACGGCGCTCTCCCTG
Organism: Microbacterium sp. 69-10; assembly: GCF_001897945.1. Classification (GTDB taxonomy): domain Bacteria; phylum Actinomycetota; class Actinomycetes; order Actinomycetales; family Microbacteriaceae; genus Microbacterium. The sequence goes on along the minus strand of NZ_MKRT01000015.1, from coordinate 914 downwards.
CGGACGGTCGCCACGGTACGGGCGGTCGCCGTGGCTGCGGTCGCGATCGCCGAAAGGGCGACGCTCACCCTGCGGACGGTCACCG
>NZ_MKRT01000015.1:0-823 GCF_001897945.1 Microbacterium sp. 69-10 | reverse complement strand
CGACGCTCACCCTGCGGACGGTCACCATATGGGCGACGCTCGCCCTGCGGACGGTCACCATATGGGCGACGCTCGCCCTGCGGACGGTCACCACGGTACGGTCGGTCCCCCTGGCTGCGGTCGCGGTCGCCGTAAGGGCGACGTTCGCCCTGGTTGCGATCGCCGTACGGCCGACGCTCACCATCACGGGAGCTGCCGGCGTCGTTGCGGCGAGGCGACCTCGAGGAGGAGTCCGAGTATCGCGGCTTGCGCTCGGAGCCCGAACGTCGATCGCGCGCGCCCTCACCGTCTCGGCGGTCCCGCTGCTCATCCGACATTCTGACTCCCTTTTTGCTTGTTAACGCAAGATGGCCACCCAACCCTGGGTGGCCATCTTACTTAAGAGAAGTCCGGCGGTGTCCTACTCTCCCACAGGGTCCCCCCTGCAGTACCATCGGCGCTGTGAGGCTTAGCTTCCGGGGTCGGAATGTGACCGGGCGTTTCCCTCACGCTATGGCCGCCGAAACACTATTGACATGTATCAGGCAACATCACAACGAAAAGTGTGTGTTGTTGGTTCCCGACCGTACGTCGAGAACCACAAAGTGGACGCGTTCATCTCGCAGAAGGAGTGTGTTATCAAGTCATCGGCTTATTAGTACCAGTCAGCTGCACGTGTTGCCACGCTTCCACATCTGGCCTATCAACCCAGTCGTCTGGCTGGGAGCCTCTCCACCCGAAGGTGATGGAAGTCTCATCTTGAGGCCGGCTTCCCGCTTAGATGCTTTCAGCGGTTATCCATCCCGAACGTAGCTAACCAGCGGTGCTCCTGGCGGAACAACTG
>NZ_MKRT01000014.1:7124-15189 GCF_001897945.1 Microbacterium sp. 69-10 | reverse complement strand
ACTCGTCTCAGACCGTGGCGGGCAGGGTCGCGAGGCGACACGTCGGGGGCTGTCGCGCAGGCTGGAGCACGCGGGGGGTCGGCTCCTCCCGCCGCTCACCATGGACATCTGGCTCGGTGGATCCCGGATGTCCACCGGCCGAGGGGACGATGGCCGCTCATCGACGACGGCGACGCTGCTGTCGGGAATTGCGGAGACGATTCTGATCGATGCGAGGATGCCGGCGGAGCAGGCGGTCGAGCTCGTCGCGTGGCTGCAGTCGATCGGCAGGCCGCTGAACACGATCGTCGTCACTCAAGAGCAGGCGCACCATTCGCGGGGTCTGGACGTGCTCCTCCGTTCCTACCCTGGCGCGCGAGCAGTCGCCACCTCCGCGGTCCTGGCCCGCGGGACGAACCGCACCGCGCTGCCCGGGCTCGCAGTCCACGGCGGGCACGTGGACGCGGAGTACGGTCGTGAGCCGACCGCCACGCCGGCGCCGGAGGCCACGGGCGGGCTCACACTGGACGGCCACGCCATCCACCTGTTCGACCTCGGCACCCTCGCCGGGCATGCGTCCAGCGCGGTCTGGGTCCGCGATCTGGATGCCATGATCGGGGGCGACCTGATGTACAACGGCGTTCACCCCCGCCTTGCCGGGACCAGTTCAGCGGATCGTCGTCTCTGGTCGCGTTCGCTTGATCTGATGGACGCACTCCGCCCGGCATGGGCGGTGGGGGCGCATCGAGCCCGGGGCGCCGCCAGCGATGCGGCGGCACCGCAGGTGGCGTGGATGCGGCGCTACCTCTCGGAATTCGACGAGCTCGCCGCTGCAGCGCACAGCCCGGCGGAGCTGGTGCGCGCCATCGACCGCCGGCATCCGGGCCTCGGCGACCTCGCCGTGCTGCGCGCATCCGCGGCCTCGCAGTTCGCCGATCGGATGGTGTCCCCGTCGGGGCCACGCTCGCACGCTCCGCGCAGACGTACTGTCGTCGTGCCGTCGAACACAGGCGGCGCGAAACGTCTCGAAGGAGCAGCCATGCCGTACATCACCACGTCCGACGGGGTCGAGATCTACGTCACCGATCAGGGCGAAGGCCGGCCGATCGTCTTCAGCCACGGGTGGCCGCTGAGCTCGGACGCGTGGCAGCCCGAGCTGAAGTTCTTCAGCGACAACGGATTTCGTGCCATCGCCCACGATCGGCGGGGACATGGTCGTTGCGGCAAGACGGCCGAGGGGCACACGATCGACCAGTACGCCCGCGACCTCGCGGATGTGATCGAGGCACTCGACCTTCGTGACGTGATCGTCGTGGGTCACTCCACGGGCGGCGGCGAGGTCGTGAGGTATGCGGCGCGCTACGCGAACGGCAGGGTCGCCAAGGTGGTGACCATCGGCGCCATTCCTCCGATCATGGTCCAGAGCGAGTCGAACCCGGAGGGAACGCCGATCGAGGTGTTCGACGGAATCCGGGCGGGCGTTCTGGGCGACGCATCACAGTTCTGGCTGGACCTCGCGGAGAGCTTCTTCGGAGCGAATCACGGTCGCGACGTCTCCTTCGGTGCGAAGCTCGACTTCTGGAGGCAGGGTCAGCTCGCGAACCTCTCCGCGGTCTACGACTGCATCACGGCGTTCTCCGAGACGGAGCAGACCGAGGATCTGCGGGCGATCGACGTGCCGATCCTGATCGCCCACGGCGAGGACGACCAGATCGTTCCGATCGCCGACTCCGCGCACAAGGCCGTCGAGCTCGTCCAGAACGGCACTCTGAAGACCTACCCGGGGGCGCCGCATGGCATCCACGGCGACTATCGGGCGCAGCTCGATCAGGACATCCTCGAGTGGATCCGACGCTGATCGGATCGGATCCTGGCCGCCGATGCACCGGCCTCGCGGGCCGTGCAGGCGCCGGACCCGTGCACGCCACGCCGAATCCCCTGTGCTGACCAGACAATGAGGCTCGCATGACTTCCACCACGGTGACGAGAGCACGTCTTCCTCTCAACACCTTCGGCATCGCGTTCGGAACCGCCGGGCTGGCGGGGACCTGGACGACCGCGGGCGAACTGATCGGCGCGCCGACGTGGACGGGCGACGCCGTCTGGGCGGTCGCGGCTGCCGCATGGGCCATCATCACCGTGACATACCTGCGTCGTTCCGGACGACTGCGGGGCATCGCGGAGGACCTGCGCCATCCCGTGCTGGGCCCGTTCGGGTCGCTGTTCCCCGCCGTCGGGTCGCTGCTCGCGGCTCATCTCACATCGTGGAGCCCGGTCGTGGCAGCGATCGGAGTCTGGTCGATGGTGCTGCTGGCGACGGGTCTCGGCGCCTGGTTCGTGGCGACGCTGATGACTGTGCCCCGGAATCCGGGGTCGCTTCACGGCGGCTATCTGCTGCCGACGGTCGCGGGCTCGCTGATCGCCTCGCAGTCGCTCGCCGTCATCGGACAGCGTCAGGTCGCGATCGGCTACCTCGCGGTCGGGGTGCTGTTCTGGCTTCTCGTCGGCGCGGTGCTGATCGGGCGCTTCATGGTGGGGCCGGCGACACCGGCGGGCCTTCTGCCGACGCTCGCGATCTTCTCTGCTCCGCCCGCCGTCGCAGGCAACGCGCTGTGGGCGATCACCGGTGGACGAGGCTCGGAGGGGGAGCTGATCCTGGGGGCCCTGATGATCGCGCTCCTGCTCCCGCACGTCTTCCTGGTCCGGCAGTATGCGCAGGCCGGTTTCGCTCTCGGGTTCTGGGCGATGACGTTCACGGTGGCCGCGAGCGCGACCTACGGCATCCGGCTGCTCAGCCTCCTGCCCCGCACCGGGGTGACGGTCGCGGCATCGTGGCTGACCCTGGCCGCGGCGACGGTGTTCATCGGAACCATCGCCGTACGCTCACTGGGGCTGCTGCACGACTCCGAATCGTGGCGGACCCGCGCCGGATCGCGCCTGTACCGGAACGCCGGGCTCGCGGGAGTCGTCGTCGCATCGGTCGCCGTGGCGTTCGGGGCGGGGGCGGGGAGCCCGCTGCTGATCGTCTACCAGGCTGAGTGGGGATTCCCGGACTGGCAGCTGACCGCGGCGTTCACCGTCTACGCGATGACGCTGCTCGGCACGCTCCTGGTCGCGGGACGGCTGTCCGACTTCGTCGGGAGGCGACCGGTGCTGCTAGCGGCGCTGACACTCATGCTCCTGTCCAGCATGATCTTCCTGTATGCGGACGGGATCGCCGGGATCATCGTCGCACGCGCGGTTCAGGGAGTGGCGACCGGGGCCGCGACGAGCACTTTCACGGCGGCGATCATCGAGCTCTCGAGCCCACGGCGCCGGGGCTTCATGACCGTGGTCACCAGCGCCGCACCGGTCGGAGGACTCGCGCTCGGCGCGTTCGGAGGCGGGCTGGCCGCCGAGTTCTCGGACGATCCCACGCGGACGGTGTTCTTGTCGTTGGGGATCGCCATCGTGACGGGCATGGCTGCGGTGTTCCTCGTGGACGAGACCGCCGGGCGTCGGCCCGGCGCGATCCGGTCTCTGCGTCCGGCTGTCGCCGTCCCTGCCGATGCCCGTGCCTGGTTCGCCTCGCTCGCTCCGCTGACCGCCGCCGGCTGGATGTACTCGGGTCTGTTCCTCGGGCTGGCGCCCCGGTTCGACGAGGCGCTGTTCGGCGTCGCGGATCCGGCCGTGAACGCCGCGATCGTGGCGCTTCAGCCGGCGAGCTCGGCGGTCGCGGGGATACTGTTCACCCGAATGCCGGCTCGATCCGCGACGCGCGTCGGCGCGTCCCTGCTGGTCGTCGGCGCCGCCGGAGCCGTGATCGCGCTGATCACCGCGGATCTCCCGCTGATGCTGCTGGCCGCACTCGTCGGGGGCGCAGGTCAGGGCGCTGCATTCGGCTCGTCACTGCGCCTCCTCGGCCCGCTGGCGAGCAACGCCTCGCGGGGCGGCATGCTGTCGGGCGTCTACCTCATCGCGTACACCGCGTACGGACTGCCGGTGCTGATCGCGGGTGCGCTGTCCGCTGCGCTCGGACTGCTGTCCGTGTCCGCACTCCATGCGGCGGTCGTCGGCGTGCTCGCCGCCACCGCGTTCTTCGCGGTCGGTGCGAGGGCGCGCCGCGACCGCGCAGACACCCCGGCAGACGACGCCTTCGTCCCTCTCGAAAGGAAACCTCAGAATGTCTGAAACGACCGTCCCGATCTCCGCCGCCGCCGCAGGCGACTTCCGTATCGCGGGTGACCTCCCGGTCGCGCGTCTGGGCTACGGCTCGATGCAGCTGCCGGGCGCGAACGCCTTCGGCCCCACTCGCGATGCGGAGAACGCGCGTCGGGTCCTGCGTCGTGCGGTGGAGCTGGGGGTGACTCTCATCGACACGGCGGATGCATACGGTCCAGAGGTCGCCGAGACGCTCATCGGCGAGGCGTTGTCGCCCTACCCCGACGAACTGGTCGTCGCCACCAAGGGTGGCTTCGTGCGGGGCTCGCGCGGCGAGTGGATCGTGAACGGGCAGCCCGAGCACCTGCGAGCGGCCGTCCGCGGGAGTCTGCGGCGTCTGCGCATGGATCGAATCGATCTGTATCAGCTGCATCGGGTGGATCCGCACGTGCCGCTCGCCGATCAGATCGGTGCGCTGGCTGAACTGCGCGATGAGGGGCTCATCCTGCACATCGGGCTGAGCGAGGTCACCGTGGATCAGCTGCGTGAGGCGGAGCGGATCGCGCCGATCGTCACCGTCCAGAACCGCTACAACCTCGCCGACCGATCCTCCGAGGAACTGGTCCGCCACACTGCCGAGCGGGGGATCGGGTTCATCCCGTGGTTCCCGCTCGCCACCGGCGGGCTCACTCACCCGACCGGCCCCCTGGGCGCGATGGCGCAGCGCACCGGAGCGTCGCCGTCCCAGCTCGCACTCGCCTGGCTCCTGCAGCACTCGCCGAACATCCTCCCCATTCCGGGAACCGCAAGCGCTGCCCACCTCGAGGAGAACGTGCTGGCTGCCGAGCTCGAGCTCTCGGCCGGTGATGTCGCGATCCTCGACGGAGCGGCATAGCAGGAGAGCGAGACGAGGCCGAGCGCTCTCTCATTCGGTGTGATCTCGCAGTCTGCGTCGCGAGGAACTCACCTACTGGGATGTGCGCGTCGACCGGTGGGTGGTGGAAAGCGGCGAGTACGTGGTCTCGGTCGGCTCATCCAGTCGTGATCTGCGCTCCAGCGTCTCCGTCGAGATGGAGGGCGAGAGAGTGATGCTGCCGGCGTCGCTGGAATCCTCGATAGAGGAGCTTCTCGACGACCCAGTCGTCGGTGAGGAGCTGAACGCCGCCCTGACCGAGAAGTACGGACCGGACAGTCCGAGCGTGACGCTGCTCGGCAACTTCCCGGTCGGCCGGCTCGACGGGATGCCGTTGCCTCGCGCGGAGGTGGTAGAGCTCGTGGAGCGGGCTCAGAGGGGGAGCTGAGCGGGCGTTCCCGTGGGGCGGCGTCGCCGTCCTGGTCAGCGCGGGTCGTACCGGAGCGGGCTCTGGCTCGCCGCGACGATCGCGCGCAGCTGCTCCAGCGAGGCCTGCGGATCCTGCGCGGCGCGTGCCTGGATCAGCACGTTCCCGAGCGCTGTCGCCTCGACGGGGCCGGCCAGCACCGGAAGCCCGGTGCGATCGGCGGTCGCCTGGCAGAGCAGTCGGTTCAGCGAGCCGCCGCCGCCCAGGTGGATGCTCTCGATCTCGCGCCCGGACAGAGCGGATGCCGTTCGCACGGCGTCCGCGAACGCCGCCGCGATCGACTCCACGATGCTGCGGGTGAAGGCCGGTCGCGAGGTCGGCGCAGCCGGCCCGAGCAGCGCTGCGATGCGTGCCGGCATGTCGCCGGGCGCGCTGAGCGACGGATCGTTCGCGTCGAACAGGGGCGTCTCGCCGTCGGCATCCGCCGCCTGCGACAGCAGCGACGGCAGGTCGATCGGTGCGCCGTCCTCCGCCTCCCATGCGCGCACGGTCTCGCTGAGCAGCCAGAGGCCGGTGACGTTGTGCAGGAAGCGGATGCGGCCGTCCACGCCGAGCTCGTTGGTGAAATTGGCCGCGCGAGCGGCATCCGTCACCACCGGATCGGCCAGCTCCAGCCCGACCAGCCCCCACGTTCCGCACGAGATGTACGCGGAGTTCGGCGACGACAGCGGTGCGGCGACGACCGCGGATGCCGTGTCGTGCGAACCCACGGCGATGACGGGCAGCTCCGCCCCGATGCGCTGAGCGAGCTCGGGCCGCAGCGTGCCGATCAGGGTTCCCGGGTCGACGAGCTCGGGAAGGACGCCGACCGGGATGCCGAGCCGCTCGGCGAGCTCGAGGTCCCACTCCGACGTCCGCACGTCCAGCAGACCGGTCGTGGACGCGTTCGTCCGCTCTGCGACCCGCCGGCCGGTCAGCAGGAACGCGATGAGGTCGGGGATCAGCAGTGCAGCGTCCGCCTGCACGATATGCCCGTCGATCCGGTACTGGTACAGGGTGTTGAACGGCAGGAACTGCAGGCCGTTGCGGCGGTAGAGCTCCTCGAACGGGATGATCTCGTGCACCTCGTCCACGCCGCGTCCGGTGCGCGCATCGCGGTAGTGGAACGGCTCCGCCACCAGCTCTCCGTCGCGCAGCAGCCCGTAGTCCACTGCCCACGAGTCGATGCCGATGCTCCGGATGCCCGGCTCACGGCGCACCGCCTCGGTGAGCCCCTCGACGACGTTCTCGAAGAGCGCGCCGAAGCCCCAGTGCAGTCCGTCCTCCCTCTCGACCGGGCCGTTGGGGAAGCGCGAGACCGGCTCGAGCTCGACGCGATCGTCGTGCACGCGTCCGATCATCACGCGGCCGCTGGTGGCCCCCAGGTCGACCGCCGCGAAGGCGCTGACGGCGCTCATCCCAGGCATCCGATCGTCGAGAGCACGACATCTCGTCGGGCGCACCGGACGTTCACGCGAACCTCCCGTGCGTTCGGCGAGATCCCGTGCTGTCGATGCGTAGCGCTCATCGCAGGAAGGCCGCGGCGACGCCGGAGTCGACGGGGATGTGCAGGCCCGTGGTGCGGGACAGCTCGGGGCCGGTCAGCACGTACACGGCGTCCGCGACGTTCTCGGGCACGACCTCGCGCTTGAGGATGGTGCGGTTCGCGTAGAACTGACCCAGGTCCTCCTCGGCCACCCCGTAGGTCGCGGCGCGGTTGGCACCCCAGCCCGAGGCGAAGATGCCCGAGCCGCGCACGACACCGTCGGGGTTGATGCCGTTCACGCGCACGCCGTGCTCGCCGAGCTCCACCGCCAGCAGACGCACCTGGTGCGCCTGGTCGGCCTTGGTCGCGGAGTAGGCGATGTTGTTCGGGCCGGCGAAGACGGAGTTCTTCGAGGAGATGTAGATGATGTCGCCGCCGAGCTTCTGCTCGATCAGCACCTTGGCCGCGGCCTTCGACACCAGGAAGGAGCCCTTCGCCATGACGTCGTGCTGCAGGTCCCAGTCCTTCTCAGTGGTCTCCAGCAGCGGCTTCGACAGCGAGAGACCGGCGTTGTTGACGACCAGGTCCACGCCGCCGAACGCGAGCACGGCCTCGTCGAGCGCGGCCTGCACGGCATCCGCGTCCGCGACGTTCGCCGCGACGCCGATCGCGACATCCGTGCCACCCAGCTCTGCGGCGGCGGCCTGCGCCTTCTCCAGGTCGAGGTCGGCGACGACCACGCACGCACCCTCGGCGGCGAGACGGGTCGCGATCGCCTTGCCGATGCCGGATGCCGCGCCCGTGACGAACGCGATGCGGCCCTGGTGGCTCTTCGGCTTCGGCATGCGCTGCAGCTTCGCCTCTTCCAGCGCCCAGTACTCGATGCGGAACTTCTCAGCGTCCGAGATGGGGGAGTAGGTGGAGAGCGCCTCCGCACCGCGCATGACGTTGATGGCGTTGACGTAGAACTCGCCGGCGACGCGTGCGGTCTGCTTGTTGGCCCCGTAGGAGAACATGCCCACACCCGGGATCAGCACGATCAGCGGGTCGGCGCCGCGGATCGCGGGCGACTCAGGGATGGCGTGCGCGTCGTAGTACGCCTGGTAGTCGGCACGGTACTCGGCGTGCAGCTCGTGCAGGC
>NZ_MKRT01000014.1:0-7028 GCF_001897945.1 Microbacterium sp. 69-10 | reverse complement strand
TCTCGGATGCCAGGAAGTCGGTCACCACGGCGGCGTCCGTGAAATGCCCGACCATGGGCTTGTCGGTCGAGGCGATGCCGCGGACGGTCGCGGCGAGGGCCGCGGCGCGGGCCCGGCGCTCCGCATCCGGCAGTGCCTCGAAGCCCGGGCGGATGCCGCCGAAGGGCTGCGCCTTGCCGTGCTCGGCGATGTACGCGGCGGCGGTGTCGATGATCCACAGGGAGTTCTTCTCGGACTCCTCCGAGGTGTCGCCCCAGGCGGTGATGCCGTGTCCGCCGAGGATGCAGCCCACGGCATCCGGGTTCTGCCTCTTGATCTCGGCGATATCGAGACCGAGCTGGAAGCCGGGGCGGCGCCACGGCACCCACACGACCTTGTCGCCGAAGATCTTCGCCGTCAGCTCCGGGCCGTCGGCGGCGGTCGCGATGGCGATGCCGCTGTCGGGGTGCAGGTGGTCGACGTGCGCGGCATCCACGAGCCCGTGCATGGCGGTGTCGATCGACGGCGCTGCGCCGCCCTTTCCGTGCAGGCAGTAGTCGAAGGCGGCGACCATCTCGTCCTCGCGGTCGATGCCGGGGTAGACGTTCACCAGCGAGCGCATGCGATCCAGGCGCAGTACGGCCAGCCCCTGCTCGGTGAGCGTGCCGAGGTCGCCGCCGGAGCCCTTGACCCACAGCAGCTCGACGGGCTGCCCTGTGACCGGGTCGGTCTCGGTGCCCTTGGCGGACGTGTTGCCTCCGGCGTAGTTGGTGTTCTTCGGGTCGGCGCCGAGCCGGTTCGACCGGGCGATGAGGGCGGCGGCAGTGGGGTTGGTCATGTTGGGGTCCTTATCAGGCTGTGGATGGCGTTCGAATCGCTCAAGTTGCGGCATTTCGGGGCGGAATGGAGCCACTTGAGCGATTCGAATCAGAAGAGGGTCGGGGTTCAGGCCCCCCAACCCGCCTGGACGCCGCCGACCCGGTCGGCCGCGATCCGCTCCAGATATCCGGATGCCGCGAACGCCGCCATCGGATCGGCGGGCAGCCCGCGCGACTCGCGCCACTCGGCCAGCGCCGGACGCACGTCGGTGTAGAAGGCGTCCATGAAGACGGCGTTGGCGCCGAGCACGTCACCCGACCTCTGGGCTGCGGTGAGAGCCTCGCGGTCGACCAGCAGTGCGCGCGCGGTCATCTCCTGCACGTTCAGCACCGAGCGGATCTGTCCGGGGATCTTGTCCTCGATGTTGTGGCACTGGTCGAGCATGAACGCCACGTCGGGGTTGTTCAGCCCCCCGCCGCGGACGACCTCGAACAGGATGCGGAACAACTGGAACGGGTCGGCGGCACCGACGATCAGGTCGTCGTCGGCGTAGAAGCGCGAGTTGAAGTCGAACGAACCGAGCTTCCCCAAGCGCAGCAGCTGCATCACGATGAACTCGATGTTCGTGCCGGGGGCGTGGTGGCCGGTGTCCAGGCACACCATCGCCTTCTCGCCCAGCGTGGACACCTGCGCGTAGCTCGTCCCCCAGTCGGGGACATCGGTGTGGTAGAACGCCGGCTCGAAGAACTTGTACTCCAGCACCAGCCGCTGGTCATCGCCGAGGCGGGCGTAGATCTCGCGCAGCGACTCGTTCAGCCGGTCCTGCCGTCCGCGCATGTCGGCCTGGCCCGGGTAGTTCGAGCCCTCGGCCAGCCAGATCTTGAGGTCGCGGCTGCCGGTGGCGTCCATCACGTCGATGCACGCGAGGTGGTGGTCGATGGCCTTGCGGCGCACCGCGGCATCCTCATGCGTGAGCGCGCCGAACTTGTAGTCCTCGTCCTGGAACGTGTTCGAGTTGACCGTGCCGAGCGTCATGCCCAGGTCCTCGGCGTGCTTGCGCAGGTCGCCGAAGTCGCAGGTGTCCCACGGGATGTGCAGGGCCACGCTGGGCGCCAGCGCGGTGTGCTCGTGCACCTGCGCGGCGTCGGCGATCTTCTCGAAGGGGTCGCGAGGCGTGCCGGGGGTGCCGAACACGCGGAACCGGGTGCCGGAGTTGCCGAACGCCCAGGAGGGGAGCTCGATCGCCTGCTTCTCGAGCTCGGACAGGATCTCGGGGGTGAGGATGCTCATGATTCGGTGCTTTCTGCTGCGGCGAGCTGCGTCTCGAGGTGGAAGACCTCGATGAGGGGTGTGGCGGCCTGGTCGGGCCGTCCTTCGAGGCCGACGAAGAACCGCGCCATCTCGGCCTCCCAGCGGGCGGCGACCTCGGATGCTGCGAGATAGGCCTGTGCAGCGGCATCGTCGTCGGTCTCGTAGTACCCGAAGAGCACGCCTCCGGGCGCGAGGAAGAGCGAGTAGTCGCGGCGGCCTGCGGCGGCGATCTCGGACAGCATCTCCGGCCATACCGGGGAGTGCCGTGCGAGGTACTCGTCGAGCAGTTCGGGCCGCACCTGCAGCTGGAACCCGACTCGGGTCATGGTGACGTCCTCTCACATCGATGTGATGGTCCGATGTCTCTTGAATCGTTTCATTGAATAGATCGACTCTAGGCTTGCTCGAGAAGGATGTCAATGCGGTGCCCGCAGAGAAGTTCGGGAGGGTGAACCATGGCAGTGGGCGTGAAGGATGTCGCGGCCGCGGCCGGAGTGTCAGTGGGCACGGTCTCCAACGTGCTGAACCAGCCGGATCGCGTCTCCGCGCGCACCGCCGAGCGCGTGCAGAAGGCGATCCGGGAACTCGGCTTCGTGCGCAACGACGCCGCCCGCCAGCTCCGCGCCGGCCGCAGTCGCAGCATCGGCCTGGTGATCCCCGACATCGGGAACCCCTTCTTCGCCGAGGTCGCGCGGGGCGCGGAGGACCGGGCGGCCGAGGCCGGCATGACCGTGCTGCTGGGCAACAGCGACGAGAGCGACGTCCGGCAGGAGGCGCACCTGGAGCTGTTCCAGGAGCAGCGCGTGAACGGGGTGCTGCTCACGCCGGCATCCGACGACCTGTCGTCGCTGCGTCGCTTCACGGATGCCGGGATGCCGGTCGTGCTCGTGGACCACGAGGTCGACGAGGGCGGGATCCCGTCGGTGTCGGTCGACGACGTCGAGGGCGGGAGGCTCGCGGTCAAGCATCTGCTCGACGCGGGCCGACGCCGGATCGCCTACGTGAGCGGGCCGCGCTCCGTGCGCCAGGTCGCCGAGCGTCTGCAGGGCGCACAGGCCGCCGTCGCGGAGGTTCCGGGAGCGACGCTCGAGGTCGTCGAGCAGGCGTCGCTGACCGTGCTGCAGGGGCGGGCAGCGGGGGAGGCGCTCGCCGCACGTGCGGAGCAGGACCGCCCGGATGCCGTGTTCGCCGCCAACGACCTGATCGCCGTCGGCCTGCTGCAGGCGTTCAGCTTCGCCTCGGGCGTGCGCGTGCCCGAGGACATCGCGATGATCGGGTACGACGACATCGACTTCGCCTCGGCGACGGTCGTGCCGCTGAGCTCGGTGCGCCAGCCCGCCAGGCTGCTGGGCAGGACCGGCGTCGAGCTGCTGCTGAAGGAGCTCGACAGTGCCACCCAGGACAGTGCCGACCACGACCGCCGTGTGCGGTTCCAGCCCGAGCTCGTGGTGCGCGACTCCAGCCGGGGGTAGAGCCTCAAGCCTCCCTCAACTCCCTGAGCCCGTGGCTGCCCCTCGGGTACCCTCGGACACATGCCAGCCGCGACGACGCAGTCCACCAAGCGCGAGGCCTTCGGATCTCGCAACGTGTTCATCCTCTCGGCCATCGGATCGGCGGTCGGCCTCGGCAACATCTGGCGGTTCCCCTACGTCGCCTATGAGGGCGGCGGCGGCGCCTTCCTCATCCCGTACCTGTGCGCGCTGCTGACCGCGGGTATCCCGCTGCTGTTCTTCGACTACGCGATCGGGCACCGGTTCCGCGGGTCGTCGCCGCTGGCGTTCCGCCGCATGCATCGCGCGGCCGAGCCGCTGGGGTGGTGGCAGGTGCTGATCTGCGTCGTGATCGCGACGTACTACGCGGTGATCATCGCCTGGGCGGCGATGTACACCTGGTTCTCCGCGCAGATCACCTGGGGCGCGGGCAACGAGAACGACTTCTTCTTCAAGGACTTCCTGCAGATGGGCGACGTCTCCAAGGGCGGCGTCTCGATGCAGTTCGTGCCGCAGGTCGGCTTCCCGCTGATCGCGGTGTGGGTCGTGGTCATCGTGATCATGGGCCTCGGCGTCAAGCGTGGCATCGGGCGGGCGAACACCGTGCTCATGCCGCTGCTGACCGTGATGTTCGTGGCGCTCGTCGTGCAGTCGCTCTTCCTTCCGGGCGCGGTCGACGGCCTGAACGCCTTCTTCACCCCGAACTGGGAGGCTCTCGCCGATCCGGCGGTGTGGGCCTCGGCCTACGGGCACATCTTCTTCTCGCTGTCGGTGGCGTTCGGCATCATGGTCACCTACTCCTCGTACCTGAAGCGCAAGACCGACCTGACCGGCTCCGGCCTGGTGGTCGCCTTCGCGAACTCGGGCTTCGAGATCCTCGCCGGCATCGGCGTCTTCGCGGCGCTCGGGTTCATGGCGCAGGCGCAGGGGACGGACGTCGCGCACACGGCGACCGCGGGGATCGGCCTGGCGTTCGTCGCCTTCCCGACCATCGTCTCCAACGCCGCGGGCGGATCGATCATCGGCGTCCTGTTCTTCGGCGCGCTGGTGTTCGCCGGCGTCACCTCGCTCATCTCGGTGCTCGAGGTGGTCGTCGCAGCTCTCCAGGACAAGCTCGGCTGGGGCCGGGTGCGCACGACGCTGGTCGTGTCCATCCCGATCGCGCTGATCTCGATCGCGATGTTCTCGACGACCACGGCGCTGGCCGTGCTCGACACCACCGACGCCTTCGTCAACGCCTTCGGCATCATGGCCGTCGCCCTGGTCGCGGTGATCGTGGTCGCGTGGCTGCTGCACCGGCTGCCGGCGCTGCGAGACCACCTCAACCGCCGCTCGAGCTTCAAGGTCGGCTGGTTCTGGATGCTGCTGGTCGGCGCGCTCGCGCCGATCGTGCTCGGCTATCTGTTCGTGAGCGAGGTCATCGCCAAGGTCTCCGAGCCGTACGGCGGCTTCCCGGGCTGGTTCCTCTCGATCTTCGGCTGGGGCATGGTGATCGCCCTCGTGGTGCTGGCGATCCTGCTGTCGCTGCTCCCGTGGAGTCATCGCTCGCACGCGAAGGACGATCCGGACTACGACGAGTTCCTCGTCGGGGAGAGCTACGCACCGGATGCGGAGACGGGCACCGTCAGAGTGTCGGACGCCGTCGCGGAAGGAGCGCGGTCATGACCCCGATCGCCGTCGTCATGATGATCGTCGCGATGGTCACCGTCTGGGGCGGCCTGATCGCCGGGATCGTCAACCTCGCCCGTCATCCCGAGGTCGCGGACGCCGAGCCGGAGCCGCCCGCCGAGCTGTAGCCCGGCCAGGCGCTCAGCGCCGCGACATCCACCCCGACACGCGCTCGATGGTCCGATCGAACCCGGGCTCCTCGGGGCGGTTCAGGTGCCCGTGGGTGGTGCCGGGTTCGAAGGACACGTCGATGTCGACACCGGCATCCGCCAGCGTGCGTGCGAACAGCTCGCCCGACACCCGCAGCTCGTCGACGTGCCCGTTGACCATGATCGTGGGCGGGAAGCCGGCCACGTCGGCGGGAGTCGCCCGGCCGGGGACGGCGCTGAGCGGCGCCTGCGCGACATCGCCGCCCAGGTAGGTCTCGTACATCGCGAGCACCGCAGGAGGGGTGAACACGTCGGCGGCCGGGTTCGCGTCCAGCGCCGCCCGCAGTTCGGCATCCGGCGCGGGCTGCACGGCCAGCAGGGTCGGGTACGCCAGGAAGACACCGGTGGGCAGGGGCAGAGCCGATGCCGTGCCCGGCGCGTGCCCGAGCAGTCGCAGCACCGCCCCGGCGATCAGGTTGCCGCCGGCGCTGGTGCCCCCGACGAAGAACCTCTCGGCGCCGAACTCGGAGGCGTGCTCGACCAGCCACGCCCACGCCGTCAGGATGTCGTCCGACCCGGCCGGGAACGTGCGCGAGCCGTCATCGCCGACGAGGGCGTAGTCGACCGAGACGACCGTGGCGCCCCGATCGGCGAACGCGCGGGCCACGGCATCCGCCTCGGGCATGTCCAGATCCCCGTGCACGAAGCCGCCGCCGTGCGCCCACAGCAGAGCCGATCCGCGCAGCGGACCGTCGGATGCGGGGTAGAGGCGGGCGAGACCATCGAGCAGGGTGCGAGGAGACGTCATGCACCCAGAATGGCACCGGTTTCACCGGAATACTGGCCGGAAGTCGCACCGGATGGTTGAATCCAGGCATGGCGCTGGAGAGGATCACCGGGCTGGAGTCGTCACGGGTGGCGGATGCCCTCCGCGACGACATCATGCTGGGCAGGCGCGAGCCGGGTTCGCGGCTGATCGAGCGCGACATCGCCGCCGCGCTGCAGGTCTCCCGGCTTCCGGTGCGGGAAGCCATCAAGGCGCTGGTCGCGGACGGCATCGTCGTGGCGCGGCCCCGCAGCTGGGCGGTCGTGCGCGAGTTCTCGGTGCAGGACCTGCAGGACTTCGCCGAGGTGCGCGCGGCCATGGAGACCCTGGCCTTCGTGCTGGCCACGCAGCGGGCAGACGAGGCCGCCCTCGCCCGGCTGGAGTCGATCATCGACGCCGAGGAGGCGTCGGCGCTCGCCGGCGATGCGGTCGCCTCGCGCCAGGCATCCGCGATGTTCCACATCGCCGCCGTCGAAGTGGCCGACAACGCGATGCTCACCGAGCTGGCGGCATCGCTGGTCACCCGGCTGCGCTGGCTGTTCGGCCAGCACGACGAGCTCGCCGAGATGGCCGTGCAGCACCGCGACATCCTCCGGGTCATGCGCGAGCGCGACGTCGATGCCATCAAGGAGATGATCCCGGCCCACCTCGATGAGGGAAGGATCGCCGCCGAGCAGCGGCTGCGCGCCCGCCACGACGAGAACGGCTGACGCGGGCGTGAACGGTGCCGTGCTTCCCGCGCACAGCCGATACCGTGGGGTCAGTGTCAGGGTGACAGTGCCGCTT
>NZ_MKRT01000013.1:5936-30201 GCF_001897945.1 Microbacterium sp. 69-10 | reverse complement strand
CGCTGAGCGTGGTCGCGGCGACCGTGACCTGGATGTGGGCGGTGATGTTCTCCAGGCCGTCTCCGAGGATGTCGCCGGGGTTCGCGGTCAGGAGCAGATCGGTGAGGAGTTCGGTGCGGATCCGGTCGATCCCGCGCTCGTCTTCGGGGATCAGCACCGGGACCGGGCCCCGTGCGATGGCGCGGTCCATCATCTCCAGATATGCGTCGACGGCCTCCGGGGTGTCGGCGGGGTCGTCTTCGACAGGGCCGTTCCACGCGAACGGGTCGACGGTGAACGTGCCGCATGCGGTGATGACCTCCACGGACCGATCGACTTCGGCCTCGAACTGCTCGTCCATCGGGAGAGTTGGCTCCCGATCCTGCTGCTTCTGCAGTCTGGCCATGGCTGTGAGGCGATCCATTATCGCCTCTGCCCGGTGGGTGGGCATCAACGCACTCAGCAGGCTCAGTTCGTCCGTGACAGCGCGGACGCTCACGCATTGCTCGGCACGCGCATCCGCATGCCGTTCCGTGACGTTGCGTGGGGCCAGGGCCGCAGCGAACTCACGGACATGTGCCCGGGTGCGGGCCGGGGCCTCCACCTCTGCGAACTCCAAAGCCGCCGCCTCGAACAGCTCGAGCAGCTGGGCGTGAGCCTCCCCGTCGCTGATCGCCTGCTGCACGGGCGATGCCGCGGTCAGGATCTCCCGCACATGCGCCGGGGCGATCTCCCCGGCCTCGAACGACTCCCGCACCGCGGGGAACGAGTCACGGAGGGTGCGAGCGTTCGCGAACGCGTGCTCCACGCTGCCCTTCGCCATCCGCCCGGCCGCTGTGTACTCGGCGATCATCGACCGCTCGATCGCATTCCGGTGCAACGGAGTCTCGGCCACATCGGCATCCATCAGCGCCAGCCGGTCACCCAGAAGAGCGGCCGCACGTGCTTCGAGGGCGTTGATCTGACGGCGCACCTCCACCCACTCGGCCAGCAGAGACGCCTGCTGATCCGTCCGGTGAGTGGGAGTGCTTATCATCCACACAGTTTAGAACAAAAGTACGAAGAATGGAAGGAGTGTGGAGAACTCTTTTGATCTCATGGTCGCGAATTTTTGGCTGTCTGGGTGTTTCGTCTCACTCCGTCGCTCAGCGACCGGGCGCGGGGGTCTGCCGGCCCGGATCGTTTCGTCTCACTCTGCGCGCTCCGCGACCGGGAACCCGCACGTGTTCACACCACGAACCGCCACACGTACTCCAGCCCGTCGCGCTGGCGGAACCAGGCGATCGTGATCACGACATCGTCCACGTTCGAATCGCACAGGCAGAGCTCGATGGTCTCGGTGGGCAGCACCTGGCCCCACAGATCGACCAGCCGGCCGTCCTGCGCATCGCTGCGAAGGACCTTCACGAAGTCCACCGCCTCCTTGCCGGCGTTCATCACGACCGGATGCGTGCGATCGCCACGTGTCACCACCCAGGGCACGCAGTAGGCGGTCGGCGGCGGGGGCTGGGAGATGTCGATGGAATGCAGCATCCCGCCACAGTAGGAACGGTGACGGACGCCACAGGCAGGGACGGTGCGACGCCCGCACTGACTGTGCAGAGGCCGCGATCAGTCGGTCGTTGTGGAGGGCGAATCCTCCGGCGAGGGATCGCTGGGCGGCGCAGCATCCGCCTTCCCGCGCCTGCGGGTGATCTTCTTGACCACCCCTGCCGACTTCGAGGCCGCCTCCGCTGTCCTGGACGCGAGCTCGGCCGTCTTCGACGCGAGGCCGGCGGCGCCTGTCGCGACGCCCGCACCGACCAGACGCGCGCCGTGCAGCATCCGCCGTTCGAGTCGTTCGCTCCCGGATGCCGGCTCCAGTTCCGGCGGCAGCCACGGGGGAGCGGCGCCGAAGGCGCGCCGCGACGTGCTCAGCACCCGCCTGCCGAGCAGGTGGTTCCCCGTGCCTCCCACCACGGCGCCCACACCGAACGGCAGCGCCTTGCCGACGAACGACGCACCGCCGCGCGTGGCGAACTGCCGGATGAAAGCCGACTTCAGCCTGTCCACGATCGGACCGACCGCGGCACGGGGCAGCGACTTCGTGACCAGTTCGCCCCAGTAGGCCGCGCGCGTGTCGCCCTTGCCCGACGCCTGACGGGTCAGCTGCCTGATCAGGTCGACGCCCTCCTTGCCGAGCATCAGCGCCATGACCAGCGCGCGGGCGCGCTCCGGATCCTGGATCGCGATGCCATGCACCTCGGCGACCGACTGAGCGAACAGCGCCGTCGACTCCATGAACCCGACCGTCTCGACACCGGACAGCGCCAGTGTGATTCCCGTGCCGATGCCGGGGATCACCGCAGTCGCGCCGACCGCGGCGCCGCCGGTGGTCACGGCGGCGAGATAGCGGGTCTCGAGGATGCGCACGATCTCCTGTGGCGTCGCATCCGGATGCCGAAGACGGATGCTGCGGATGTGCGCGACGACGAGCGGGCGCTGCACCGAGAGGACGCGGTCGAGGCCGCGCGCCGAGAACGAGCGCTCGTCGGCGACGCTCGGCGGCGCCGGAGCGAGCGCGGGCTCGTCCAGGATGTGGAGCTTGTGGACCTTCTCTGGCATGGGGCGATCCTATGCGCGGCATCCGCGAGAACGCCGAAAAGCCCCGCCCCTTGACAGGGCGGGGCTTTCAGTGCTTCGACAGCCTCGGCGACCCGGAGGTCACACGAAGAGGTTCGCGCGCTCCAGGTCCTCGGCGAAGTCGACCTCGACCGCGTACAGGTCGGAGACGTCCATCGGCTCGAGCAGCAGGCCGTCCTCGGCGATCGACAGCTCGAGGCCGCGCTCGAAGTAGTCCTGGTCCTCGACGCGCTGCAGCTGGCGCATGAACGCCTTCTTGTCGGCGGACGAGATGTAGTTGATGCCCACGGCCTCGCCGAGCCCGCCCTTGACCGTCTTCGACAGCTCCTTGATGAAGCCCTCGGCGGTCACGGTGTACTTGACCTCCTCGTCGCTCACCTTGGAGGTGTTTACGGTGACGAAGGACTGGTCGCGCTCGATGTACTCGATCGCACGGCCGAGGATGCGCGGGTCGAAGACCACGTCGCCGTTCATCCAGAGCACGCCGCCCTTGCCGGTCGCGCTCAGTGCGCGCAGCAGGCTCTTGGAGGTGTTGGTCACGTCGTAGCGCTCGTTGTGCACGTAGTTCGCGGACGGGAACGCCTCGATGATCGTCTCGGCGCGGTAGCCGACGACGGCGGTGATGCGGGCGTCGCGTCCGAACGCAGCGCGGATGTTGTCGTGCTGCTGCTGCATGATCGTGCGGCCGTCGCTGAGCTCGGTGAGCGGCTTGGGCAGCGCGCGCCCGAGGCGCGAGCCCATGCCTGCTGCAAGGATGACGGTCTGAAGAGTCACGGTTTCTCCTAGAAAGAACTTGTGTTCACTGTCGATTCATCGACGGGACACCTCTTCGTGCCAGGAACATGCTACTGATCGCACCTGGGAAGACCCGGGTCGCTGTGGTCGCCGTTGCTGTTTCGTGATGGTTCGCACACGTAACACTCAGGGTTCCGTGCGGCCGAATTCTGCGGTTTCCGACCATGACCCCCGCTCCGGGAACATTGCCTGCCGCTTGATACCGTAGTACGCGTGACAGCTTCTCTCGACTCCGGGGCCGACCGCGACGACACCTCCCAGCCGGGAAGCGCGGACGCCGCCGCTGCCCCCGCAGCCGAGAAGAAGCCGGCGCGCACGCCGGCGAAGCGTGCCGCGACGCCCCGGAAGACCGTCGCGAAGAAGGCGGATGCCGAATCCGTCGACGGCACTGCGGATGCCGCGGCGAAGAGCCCGCGCGCCCGGACGTCCACGACCCGGACCACCGCATCCAGGTCCACTGCCGTGAAGTCCACCGCGGCGGCGACGGCCGCGAAGACCGCTGCGGTGAAGAAGGCGGCCACCAGCACGGCTGCCGCGAAGACCGCTGCCACGAAGCGCACTGCCGCGACGGCGGCGGCGAAGACCGCCGCGGTGAAAAAGGCCACCGCCGCCACCGCGTCCGCGCGGGCGACCACGAAGGCCGCCGCGGCGAAGACCGCCGCGGAGAAGACGGCGGCCGCTGCGAAGAAGACCACGACGACGCGGGCATCCGCGACGACAAAGAGCAGCACGGCGGCGAAGGCGACGACCGCGAAGAAGACGGACGCCGCGAAGACCCCCACCGCGAAGACGACCACGGCGAAGACGACCACGGCGAAGACGACCACGGCGAAGACGACCGCGACGAAGACGTCCGCGGCGAAGAGGACGACTGCGTCGGGTGCGAAGACGACCACGGCTAAGACGGCCGGCTCCAAGACCTCAGCACGCTCCACCACGGCATCCCGCGCCGCCACCTCGAAGACGGCGGCGGCCGCGCCCGCACCTGCCGAGGACGTCGTGACGTCTCCCGCGGCATCGCCGGCCGAGCCGACCGCGGAGGCCCCGATCGCCTACATCCCGGCTCTGCCCTCCTCCGGCGGACAGGCAGCGGATGCCGCGGAGGCGCCCGCTCGCCGCCAGACCGCCGCCTCGAACAGCGGATCGGCCGCCACGGAGGCCCGCGCGCCCCGCACTCCTGCGGAGGCGCCCGCTGCGGAAGCATCCGCGCCCGCCGTGGCATCCGATTCCGTGCCTGCAGCGTCCGACCCCGCCCCCGCGGCCGAGGCCTCTCCGGCAGCGTCCGAGCCGGCGGCGGTCGATGTCGACGCGGCCGCGCCCGCCGCCTCCGCGGCGACGCCCGAGGCCATTACGAAGCCGTCGCCCTCCTCTGTCGAGTCGCCGCCGGTCGATCCGCTACCCGCCGACGAGGTTCCGGCCGAGCCGGCAGCCGCGTCCGCGGTCGTCGTGCCGGACGCCGAGCTTGCCGAGCCGGTCCCCGCGCCCGCCGCCGAGCAGCCCACCGAGCCCGAGGTAACACCGGCGGTCACCCGCGCTCCGCGCCCTGCACCCGCTCCGGCCACCGGCGCGGAGGCGATCCTCATCCGGGGGCTGGTCAAGCGCTTCGGCGATTCGAACGCCGTCGACGGCATCGACCTGACCGTGCCCGCCGGATCGTTCTACGGACTGGTGGGGCCGAACGGCGCCGGCAAGACAACCACGCTGTCGATCATCGCGGGGCTGCTGCGCCCCGATGCCGGCACAGTGCACATCAGCGGCATCGATCAGAAGGCGAACCCGCTCGGCGCGAAGCGCGTGATGGGCGTTCTGCCGGACCGGCTGCGCACGTTCGACCGCCTCACCGGCCGCCAGCTGCTGCACTACTACGGCCAGCTGCGGGGTCTGCAGCGTGCGGTCATCGAGAAGCGCGTCGCCGACCTGGCGCGCGCGTTCGACCTGAGCGAGGCGCTTAGCCGCGTGGTCTCCGACTACTCGGCCGGCATGACCAAGAAGCTCATGCTCGCGGGCGCCCTGATCCACTCGCCGCGCGTGCTCGTGCTCGACGAGCCGTTCGAGGCCGTCGACCCGGTCTCGTCGAGCGTGATCCTCGACATCCTGCGCTCCTACGTCGCCCACGGCGGCACGGTCATCCTCTCCAGCCACGGCATGGACCTGGTGGAGCAGGTGTGCACTCGTGTCGCGGTGATCGTCGGCGGCGAGGTGCTCGCCGAGGGGACCGTGGAAGAGGTGCGCGCGGGCCAGACGCTCGCCGCGCGCTTCGTCGAGCTCTCCGGCACGGGCGGCGAAGTGGAGGGGCTGGAGTGGTTGCACACGTTCTCCGACTGAGGCTGGCGCTTGTCGCGGGCGCTCTGCGCGGCGAACGACTCGTGCGCAGCGTGCTCGCGGTGCTGGTCACGGCTGCGATCACCGTAGCCGTATGCCTGGCCGTGCTCGGTCTGGGCAGCGCACCGCTGCCCACCGCGCGCGCGATCATCGTGTTCAGCGCCGCCGCCGCGTTCCTCGCCTTCTTCCTGGGCCCGATGCTCACCGGCACGCAGGACCAGTTGGATCCCCGACGCTTCGCGCCCTTCGGCGTGGACGAGAAGCGGATGCCGTGGATACTGGCGCTCGCGTCCCTGGTCAGCGTCCCGAGCGCAGCGCTCCTCGTCGTCCATGCGTTCTTCGTCGCCGTCTCGATCACGGTCGGACGCATCGCGTGGCCCGTGGCGGTGCTGGCGGGGCTCGTCGGCGTGATCTCCACCGCGCTGATCGCCCGCATCGGCATGGCGATCAGCGCCATCGCGCTGCCCGAGCGCCGCTCCCGCGAGCTCACGGTGCTCTTCTGGATCCCCATCATCGTCGTCGCGTTCCCGGTCGCCGCCTACGTCTCGTCGATGGAGTGGAACGGCCATGTACCCGCCGGGGTCGCCGCCGTGACCGCGGCGGTGGGCTTCACGCCGCTGGCCGCCCCGCAGGCGTTCCTGTTCCACGTCGCAGCCGGCGAGGTCGGAGCGGCGTGGGGCAGCGGCCTCATCGCCGTGGCGACGCTGGCCGGCATCCTGGCGCTCTGGGTGTATCTCGTCCGGCGGATGCTGACGACCACCGAGCGTCCGTACGCGACCCGCGAGCGCTCCGGCCTGGGGTGGTTCTCCGTGCTGCCGGCCAACGCCTTCGGTGCCGTCGCGGCCCGCAGCCTGGTCTACTGGATGCGCGATCGCCGCTACATCGTGAACATCCTCATCGTGCCGATCGCCGGAGTGCTCACGGTGTTCCCGCTCATGGTGGCCGGCGTCCCGCCGTGGGCCGCCGCGCTCGTGCCCGTGCCGCTCATGGCGCTGTTCTTCGGCTGGCTGCCGCACAACGATGTCGCGTACGACTCCACGGCGCTGTGGGTGCACATCGCGAGCGGCGTCCGGGGACTGCCCGACCGGCTCGGACGGCTCGTGCCCGTGCTGCTGGTGTCGATCCCCGTGCTGGCGATCGCTGTGTCCGTGACTCTCGCATTCGTCGGGAAGTGGGAGCTGCTCCTGCCGCTCATCGGAGTGGCCGCGGCGCTTCTGCTCACCGGGCTCGGCATGTCGAGCATCGCTTCGGTCATCGCGCCGTATGCGGTGTCGCGTCCGGGGGACAGCCCGTTCCAGCAGCCGCAGCGCTCGTCCTCGCACGGGTCGTGGGGAGCCGCCGGCACGTTCGTCGGGGCGCTCGTCTTCAGCATCCCCACGCTGTGGCTGTTCGTGCTGACCGTCGTGGACGGCGACCGGCACGCACCGGCGACGTTCTGGACCGGCGTGATCACGGGTGTGCTCGTGCTGTTCGGCGGTGCGGCGATCGGCGGCGCGATCTTCGAGCGCAGCGGCGCGCGCCTGATGGAGTTCGCCGAGACCACCTGAGCCCCCGGGAACCGGGCCCCGGGCGGATCATCACGGCTAGAATCGGCGCATGAGTACTCCGCTGGACAGCCCCGATCAGGGTGGCGTGGCAACACTTGATCGCGAACTCGAAGAGCTCCTCCGCGAGGAGAACCTCGAGCCCGGCGACCATGAGCGCTTCTCGCACTACGTGAAGAAGGACAAGATCCTCGAGTCGGCCATCACCGGCAAGCCGGTGCGTGCGCTCTGCGGCAAGAAGTGGACCCCGGGGCGCGACCCCGAGAAGTTCCCGATCTGCCCGACCTGCAAGGAGATCTACGAGAGCATGCAGTTCTAGTCGACGTCGGTCCTAGTCGACGTCGACGCCCTTCGACTCGTCGCTTCGCTCCTCGCTCAGGAACCGGTCGGCCCCTCCGGGGCATCAACAAAGTGGGTCGGGATCGCAGGGTCCGACTTGCTGAGCGCGAGGGCGCGCACCGGCAGCTCCTCGCGCACGCGCAGATGATGCTCGCGCGCGGAGGCCGTGCCGTCGTGTCCCTCGTACGCGCTGTCGATCTCGCCGTTCTCGACGAGCACGACCTGCAGGGCGCGGGCATCCGGGTGGGATGCTGCCGTGTCGACCCGCTCGAATCCGTCGGCGACGGAGATCGTCTCGGCGACGGCGACGCCGTCCTCCAGCGTCCGGAACGCGGCCTTCCGCCCGCCCTTCGAACCCTTGTCGGCGGATGCCTTGGCCACGGCCACCCAGCCGCCTGCGGCGTCCTGACGCGCGACGAGCTTGTAGACCATTCCGGCGGTCGGATAACCGGAGCCGGTGACCACGGAGGTGCCCACACCGTACGCATCCACGGGTGAGGCGGCCAGGGCGGCGATCGCATACTCGTCCAGATCGCTGGTCACCGTGATCTTCGTCTCGGTGGCGCCGAGCTCGTCCAGCTGGGCCCGCACCTCGCCCGCGACGATCGGAAGGTCGCCGGAATCCAGGCGCACCCCGCCGAGGCCCGTGCCGGCCACGCGGATCGCGGTCTCGACCCCGGTCCGGATATCGTAGGTGTCCACCAGCAGGGTGGTGCTCTCACCCAGGCTCTCCACCTGGGCGCGGAACGCGTCCTCCTCGCTGTCATGCAGCAGCGTCCAGGAGTGCGCGGCCGTGCCCATGGTCGGGATGCCCCACCGGCGGCCCGCCTCGAGGTTGCTCGTCGCGCCGAAGCCGGCGATGTACGCGGCACGCGCGGCGGCGACTGCGGAATGCTCGGCGGCACGACGCGAGCCCATCTCGGCGAGCGGACGCTCACCTGCCGCGATGCTCATCCGGGAGGCGGCCGTCGCGACGGCCGAGTCGTGGTTGAGCACGCTCAGCGCAAGCGTCTCCAGCACCACGGCATCCGCGAAGCTGCCCTCCACCGTGAGGATGGGGGAGCCGGGGAAGTACAGCTCGCCCTCGCGGTAGCCGAGGATCGTCCCGGTGAACCGGTAGTCCTCCAGGTACTTCACGGCAGCGGCGTCCACCACGTCGTTGTCGCGCAGATACCGCAGCTCGTCCTCCTCGAAGCGGAACTCGCGCAGCAGCGAGAGCAGCCGTCCGGTGCCGGCGACGACGCCGAAGCGACGACCGCCGGAGAGCCGGCGGGAGAACAGCTCGAAGACGGAGGGCCGGCTCGCCGTGCCGTCGCGGAGCGAGGCGGCGAGCATGGTCAGTTCGTAGCGGTCGGTGAGGAACGCGGAGCTCATCCGCTCAGTGTATGCGGCGCGCGCTGTCGCAGCCTGCCCGGTGACGGATTTCGCGCGCTGTGCCGCGCCCTCGAATCGGGGATACTGATGTCCGTGCCCGATGACTCCGAACGACGTGAGATCGAACGACTCGCCAACTCCGTGCTCTGGCCCGGATTCCTCGGCCGCGTGGTACCCGGCTGGCTCGCGGATGCTCTCCGCGACGGACTCGCCGGTGTCGTCTACTTCGCTCAGAACCTCGGCGGCGACACCGCGGCGCTGAGCGCCGACATCCACCGCATCGCCCCGCACGCACTTATCGGCATCGATGAGGAGGGCGGCAGCGTCACACGGCTGGAGACGACCACCGGATCCACGATCCCCGGCGCCGCCGAACTGGGCGCGCTGGACGATGTGGAGGCGACGCGCGCCACCGGCTACGAGATCGGGCGCCGCGTGGCCGCGATCGGCGCCGACGTCGTGATCGCCCCCGTCGCCGACGTCAACACCGACCCCCGCAACCCGGTGATCGGCGTGCGCGCCTTCGGATCGGACACCTCGCTGGTCTCGCGGCACGTGGCCGCGGCGGTCACCGGCATCCAGGCCGCGGGCGTCGCCGCCTCCGCCAAGCACTACCCGGGACACGGCGACACCCACACCGACTCGCACCACGACCTGCCCAGGATCACTCTCGACCAGGACGAGATCGAGCGGGTGCACCTGCCGCCCTTCACCGCCGCGGCGGATGCCGGGGTGCTGTCGATCATGACCGCGCACATCGCGGCACCGCAGTGGGGCGACGCGCCGGCCACCCTCAACCCCGTGGTGCTCGGGCGACTGCGCGCGACGGGTTTCGACGGCGTGATCGTGACGGATGCGCTCGACATGGCCGCGATCCGCGAGAGCGTCGGCATCGGCGGCGGGGCCGTGCGCGCGCTCGCCGCGGGCGCGGACCTGCTCTGCATCGGCAACCCCACGAACCCCGGCGACGCGATGCTGGCCGACCAGGACGAACGCGACTACCGCGAGGCGCGGGATGCCGTGGTGGCCGCCCTGCGCTCCGGCGAGCTGCCGCGCGAGCGGGTCGAGGAGGCCGCGCGGCGGGTGGCCGTGATGGCCGCGGCGGTGCGGGACCGCGGTCCGGTCGCCGAGGTGCCCTTCCACGGTGATGCGATCGCCGACCGAGCGCTGCGCGTGGACGGTGCGTTCACCGCGTTCGATGACGCGCCCACGACCGTGATCGACCTGCGCCGGGCATCCAGCCTCGCCGTCGACAGCGCCGCCTCGCACGTCGCCCTGGCGCTCGCCGCCGGCGGAGAGGTCATCCGGATGGACGCTGAGCGGGCCGCGGGTGCCGACATCGACGCGGCTGTGCGCTCGGCCGGTGCCGGACAGAGCGTCGCGCTCGTCGACCGCATCGACGTCGGGTCTCCGCAGCGGGTCGCGCTCGACCGCATCCGTGGCGCGATCCCCGCCGTCGTGGCCGTCAACGTCGGGCTCCCCGTCGCGGACGCGGGAACCGTGATCACGGCGTCCGCAGCGAGCCTGCTCGCGGCGCGAGCCGCCCGACGAGCGCTGCTCGTCTCCCACTGAACCCGAAGCCGCACCAGCACAGACCCGAACAGGAAGAAGGACGAGATGTCCGACCGCGAACAGCTGCGATCCACCCTCGAGACGCTCTCGACCGAGCGCGTCGATCCCGCGTTCGCCCAGCTCGACCTGCTCGGCACCTCGGATCAGGTCGCCCTCATGGCGGAGCAGGGCGTCGTCGCCGCGCAGGCGGTCGCGTCCGAGCGGGAGAGCATCGCGCGCGCCGTGGACGGCATCGTCGGGCGCCTGCACCGCGGCGGACGCCTGGTGTACATCGGCGCCGGCACCGCGGGGCGGATGGGCGTGCTGGATGCCAGCGAGATCCCGCCCACCTTCGGCACCGACCCCTCGCTGGTGACAGGCCTGATCGCCGGCGGGGAGCACGCGCTGCGCAACGCCGTGGAGAACGCCGAGGACGACATCGACGCGGGGGAGCGGGCGGGACGCGAGCTCCGTCCCGACGACGCCATCGTCGGGATCTCGGCATCCGGCCGCACCCCCTACGTCGTCGGCGCGCTGCGCGCCGCACGTGAGCAGGGCGCCTTCACGGTGAGCCTGGCCTGCAACCGCGACTCCGAGATCTCTAAGCACGCCGACGCGCCCATTGAGGTCGTCGTCGGGCCCGAGGTGGTGGCCGGCTCCACGCGGCTGAAGGCGGGCACCGCGCAGAAGCTCGTCATCAACACGCTCTCCACTCTCGCGATGGTGCAGTCCGGCAAGGTCTACGGCAACCTCATGGTCGACGTGCAGTCTACGAACGAGAAGCTGCGCGCCCGCGCCGAGCGCACCGTCATGCACGCCACCGGCGTCACCCCCGAGGCGGCCGCTGCGGCACTGGCATCCGCCGACGGCTCCGTGAAGCTGGCGATCGGCATCGTGGAGACGGGTGCGGATGCCGAGACCATGCGCCGCGCGCTGGACGCCGCCGGCGGGAACCTGCGTCAGGCGCTCGCCGCGACCTCGTCCACGACCCGGGGTGCTGAGTACGCCGAGTAGGCTTGGGGATCATGAACGACGCGCCCATCGGCATCTTCGACTCCGGAGTCGGCGGGCTGACGGTCGCCAGGGCCATCCGCGCCCAGCTGCCCCAGGAGTCGCTCGTCTACATCGGAGACACGGCGCACTCGCCGTACGGGCCGAAGCCGATCGCCGATGTCCGCCGGTACAGCCTCGAGGTGCTCGACACGCTGGTGGACCAGGGCGTGAAGATGCTCGTGATCGCCTGCAACACGGCATCCGCGGCCATGCTCCGCGACGCGCGTGAGCGGTACGACGTGCCCGTCGTCGAGGTGATCGGCCCGGCCGTGCGACGCGCGGTCTCGACCACCCGCAACGGCCGCATCGGCGTGATCGGCACGGTCGGCACGATCGGCTCGCGCGCCTACCAGGACATGCTCGAGGTCAATGAGCGCCTCGAGGTGTTCACGGCCGCCTGCCCGCGCTTCGTCGAGTTCGTGGAGGCCGGCATCACCGGCACTCCCGAGGTGCTCGCGGTCGCCGAGGACTACCTGGCGCCGCTGCGGGACGCCGAGGTCGACACGCTCGTGCTCGGCTGCACGCACTACCCGTTCCTGCGCGGCGCGATCAGCTATGTGATGGGGGACGGGGTCTCGCTGGTCTCCAGTGACGACGAGACCGCCGCGGACGTCTACCGGCAGCTGGTGCGACACGACCAGCTCGCCCCCGCGGACGCCGTTCCCACCTACACCTACGAGGCGACCGGCGACTCGACTGAGGACTTCACCGTGCTCGCCAACCGGCTCATGGGCCACGAGGTGCGCGACGTGCAGCTCGTGCAGACCGGCGTGATCACCCTGCCGGACCTGTCCGGCGTCGACGGCGCCGACGCGCTGCGGCCCTGAACTCCCGAAACCCCTTCCGAGAGGACACCATGTCAGACATCGTCCGCGCAGACGGCCGCAGCACCGACCAGCTCCGAGAGGTGACGATCGAGCGCGGCTGGTCCGCGCACGCCGAGGGTTCGGCGCTCGTCAGCTTCGGCGGCACCAAGGTGCTGTGCACGGCGTCGTTCACGAACGGCGTGCCGCGCTGGCTGACCGGCAAGGGCAAGGGCTGGGTCACCGCCGAGTACGCGATGCTGCCGCGGGCCACCAACTCGCGCAACGACCGTGAGAGCGTGAAGGGCCGCATCGGCGGTCGCACGCACGAGATCTCCCGCCTGATCGGCCGCGCGCTGCGCGCCGTCGTCGACACGAAGGCGCTCGGCGAGAACACGATCGTGATCGACTGCGACGTGCTGCAGGCCGACGGCGGCACCCGCACCGCCGCGATCACCGGCGCCTACGTCGCCCTGGCCGACGCCATCGAGTGGGGCCGCGAGAAGAAGTTCATCGGGAAGAACGCGACGCCGCTGCTGGACTCGGTGGCCGCGGTCTCGGTCGGGATCATCGACGGCGAGCCCATGCTCGATCTGGCATACGTCGAGGACGTGCGCGCGGAGACCGACATGAACGTGGTCGTCACCGGCCGCGGCCTGTTCGTCGAGGTGCAGGGCACCGCCGAGGGCGCACCGTTCGACAAGCGTGAGCTGGACGCCCTGCTGGAGCTCGGCGTCAACGGCTGCGCCTCGCTCCGGGAGCACCAGCTGGCTTCGCTGGCGGCGGAGCGATGAAGGTCGTCCTCGCAACGCACAACCCCCACAAGGTCGCCGAGTTCCAGCAGATCGTCGCCGCCACCCGTCCCGACCTCGAGGTGATCGGCTACGACGGCCCCGAGCCGGTCGAGGACGGCGTGACGTTCGCCGAGAACGCCCTGATCAAGGCGCGTGCGGCCGCTGCGCACACCGGGCTGCCGGCGCTCGCCGACGACTCCGGCATCTGCGTCGACGTCCTCGGCGGTTCGCCGGGGGTGTTCTCGGCGTACTGGGCGGGGCAGAAGAAGGATGCCACGGCCAACCTCGAACTGCTGCTGGATCAGCTGCACGACATCGCCGACCCGCATCGCGCAGCGCAGTTCCACTCGACGATCGCGCTGGTGACCGCCGACGGCACGGAGCGCACGGTGCAGGGCAGCTGGCCCGGCCGCCTGGCGCACCGCCCCGCCGGCCCCGGCGGATTCGGTTACGACCCGATCTTCATCCCGGACGGTCAGGACCCCGCATCCGAGCGCACCGTCGGCGAGTTCACGGATGCCGAGAAGCAGTCCCAGTCGCACCGCGCCCGCGCGTTCCAGGCGCTGATCCCGCTTCTGGCCGAGCTCTAGGGGCTATTGAGAATCATCCCCATTCCCGACTAGGCGGAATCGGTGCTGACCGGCGTCTTCCCGGCCTAGCCTGGAGGCATGCACGATCACGCACCCGCCCCGGGCGGCATCCGCGACGCCGGTCATCGGCGCCTGCTGGCCGTCTCGCTCGGCCTGACCGCCACCATCATGGTGGTGCAGATCGTCGGGGCCATCCTGTCGGGGTCTCTCGCGCTGCTGGCCGACGCCGCGCACATGTTCACGGACTCCTCGGCGCTCGTGATCGCGCTCATCGCGACGGCGGTCGCCGCGCGGCCCGCGGATGACCGGCGCACCTTCGGCTACCAGCGCGCCGAGGTGTTCGCCGCGCTCATCAACGCCATCATC
The DNA here is from genome assembly GCF_001897945.1 of Microbacterium sp. 69-10. GTDB lineage: Bacteria > Actinomycetota > Actinomycetes > Actinomycetales > Microbacteriaceae > Microbacterium. The sequence goes on along the minus strand of NZ_MKRT01000013.1, from coordinate 16,069 downwards.
CTCATCGTGCTGACCGTGAGCGTCGCCGTCGGCGGCGTGAACCGCCTGCTCAACCCGGGCGAGGTGGAGGTGGTGGGTCCCGTCATGCTCACCGTCGCCGTCGTCGGCATGCTGGCCAACGCCACGTCGATGTGGCTGCTCAGTCGTGCGCAGGAGAAGAGCATCAACGTCCGCGGGGCGTACCTGGAGGTCATGGGCGACCTGATCGGCTCGGTGATGGTCATCCTCGCGGCGATCGTGATCGTCACCACCGGCTGGATGCCCGCCGACGCGATCGCCTCCCTCGTGATCGCCGCGATGATCGTGCCCCGCGCGATCTCGCTGCTGCGCGAGGTCTTCTCGGTGCTCGCCGAGTCCGCGCCCAAGGGCATGTCGGTGGACGACATCCGCACGCACCTGAAGGGGTACGAGGGAGTCGTCGACGTGCACGACGTGCACGTCTGGCAGCTCACCCGCGGCGCCCCGGTGTTCACCGCGCACGTGAGCGTCGCCTCGTCCGTCTACGCGCAGGGGCGTTCCGCGGAGCTGCTCACCAGGCTGCAGTCGTGCCTCGCCGACCACTTCGATGTGGAGCACTCCACCTTCCAGCTCGAGCCGGCCGGGCACGATGACTGCGAGGCAACGCACGCCTGATCAGGACTCCCGGCGCACCTCTTCGGGGGACTTGTCCGGGCGCAGTCCGCGCCAGCGCGAGTGCCGCAGGATGCCGCTGGGCGACCAGTTCGCGAACTCGACCTCGCCGACCAGCTCGGGCCGCACCCACTCGGCATCCGATGCGTCCGGTGCGGGCACGCCGTCCAGGCCCGGTGTGCTCGTGCGCAGCGGGTCCAGGCGTGCGTTCAGATCGCTCAGCATCCGATCCGTGAAGCCGGTGCCGACCCGGCCGACGTACCGCAGTGCGCCGTCGTCGTCGGGCACCGCGAGCAGCAGCGAGCCGATGCCGTCGCGACGGTTGCCCTGACCGGGGCGGATGCCGACGACCACCACCTCCTGCGTGCGGGTGTGCTTGAGCTTCAACCACGACGTCGATCGCGCGCCGGGGCGGTAGGCGGATTCCGGGTCCTTCGCGACGACGCCCTCCAGCCCGTACCGTCCGCTCATCTCCATCGCCGCGTCGAGGTCGTCGAACACGGGAGGCACCTGCACCGGCGCATCGAGATCGGATGCCAGCTGCTCCAGCAGCTTGCGCCGCTGCCGCAGCGGCATGCGGGTGAGGTCGTGGCCGTCCAGGCGCATCAGGTCGAACAGCAGGTACACCACCGGCGTGCGCACCACCTCCCTCTCGATCTCGCGGCCGCGCGTCAGGTGCATCCGGTTCTGCAGGCGGGTGAAGCTCGGCCTGCCCTGAGCGTCGAACGCGACGATCTCGCCGTCGATCACCGCATCGGATGCCGGCAGGTGCGGCGCGCCGTCGGCGGTCAGCTCCGGGTAGCGCGCGGTGATGTCCGTGCCGCTGCGGGCGCGGAGCGTGAGCCTGCCGTCTGCCCAGGTCCCGATCGCGCGGACGCCGTCCCACTTGATCTCGGCCCAGTCGTAGCCACGGGCGAGGCCGGGGGAGCCCGTCTCCGACAGCATCGGCCGGATGGGGGCTTCTTCTGACGCGGGTGCTTCCGCGGGGATGGCGGCTTCTCGCGCCGGGGACCGACGGTGGCGCTCAGGGGCCGGCGATACTCGTCGCCGCTGGGAAGCCGGAGGATGACCGCCGGCGTCCTTCATCCGGTGCAGCAGCCACTGCGACTTCTCGCCCTCGCCCTCGGTGCGGATGAGAGCGAGCCGCGCCGATCCCAGACGCCCGCCCGCCTGCCCGGTGAACGTGCCGATCACCTCGTCGTCGCGCCACTTCTCCAGCGCCACGGTGCCGGTGTCCCACACGGTCATGGAATCCGCGCCGTACTCCCCGCGCGGGATCTCGCCCTCGAAGGTCAGATACTCCAGCGGATGCGGCTCGGTCATCACCGCCAGGTGGTTGCGATCCGGCGTCTCCGGGACGCCCTTGGGCACCGCCCAGCTGATGAGCACGCCGTCGCGCTCGATGCGCAGGTCGTAGTGCAGGCGGCTCGCGTGGTGCTCCTGGATCACGAAACGCGGTGCGCCGGGGTTGCCGGCGACGGCCGTTGTCGGCATCGGCTCGGGCGTCTTCGCGGCATCCCGCTTGGCGAGATAGGAGGTGAGCGCCGTGCTGGGCGGTGCGAGGGCCGCGAGCGGGTCGATCCCGGCATCCACCCGCTCCAGGACCTCGTCGAACTCCAGCTGGCGGAGCCCGGGATCGTCCAGTTCCTCCCAGGTGCGCGGGGCGGCGACCCACGGGCGGGCGCGCCCGCGCAGCGAGTAGGGTGCGATGGTCGTCTTGGAGGCGCTGTTCTGGCTCCAGTCGATGAAGACCTTCCCCCCGCGCGCGGACTTCGCCATGGTACGCGTGGCGAGGTCGGGATGATCCGCCTCGATGAGCCGGGCGAGCTCCTTCGCGACGGCGGACACCTCGTCGCTGCTCTGCAGTCCGGTGCCGTCGTCGGCGTTGGGCAGACGGGCGTACAGGTGGATGCCCTTGCTGCCGCTGGTCACCGGCATCGGCTCCAGTCCCATGCCGGAGAGGATGCCGCGGGCGATCCGCGCCACCTCCGCGCACTCCGCGAGACCCACGCCGGGGCCGGGGTCGAGGTCCAGCACGAGCCGGTCGGGCCCGCCGCGGCCCCCAGAGTGCGTGAAGCGCCACTGCGGCACGTGCAGCTCCAGCGCGGCGATCTGCGCGAACCAGACCAGTGTCGCGGTGTCGTCGGCGAGCGGGTACTCCTTGACGTTCTTGGACTGCCCAGGCCCGTCGGAGTGCTCGATCGGCATCCGCCTGACCCAGTCGGGCGCCCCCTGCTCGAGCTGCTTCGTGAAGAAGCTCTCGGCCGGGGCATCCGCCGTGCCCACCCCGTCGACCCAGCGCTTGCGAGTGACCGGCCGTCCGCGCACGTGCGGCAGCATGACCTGCGCGACCCGCGAGACGTAGGCGAGGATCTCGCCCTTGGTGGTGCCGGTCTCCGGATACACGACCTTGTCGAGGTTGGTGACACGCAGGCGTCGGCCGTCGATCTGCACGACCTGCCCGCTCGCTGCCATGGGGACAGATTAGCCGGGCGGCGCAAGCCCCTGGCCGGAACCACTGTGACTGGTGATACTTGTGTGATGAGGAGCATCTGGAAGGGCGCAGTGACCTTCGGCCTGGTGAACGTGCCGGTGAAGGTCTATTCGGCGACCGAGGACCACGACATCTCGCTGCACCAGGTGCACGCGGAGGACGGCGGTCGCATCCGCTACCAGCGCGTGTGCGAGATCGACGGCGAGACCGTGCCCTACGCGGACATCGACCGGGCCTACGTCGACGACGACGGGCAGACCGTCGTGCTCACCAAGAAGGACCTCGACGCGCTGCCGGCCGAGAGGAGCCGGGAGATCGACGTGGTGGAGTTCGTGCCCACCGAGCAGATCGACCTGCTGACCCTCGACCGCGCCTATTACCTCGAGCCGGACTCCAAGTCGCCCAAGGCCTATGTGCTGCTGCGCCGGACCCTCGAGCAGACCGATCGCACGGCGATCGTGCGGTTCACGCTGCGGCAGAAGACCCGTCTGGCCGCCCTGCGGGTGCGGGGCGACGTGCTCGTGCTGCAGACGCTGCTGTGGGCGGACGAGGTGCGCGAGGCGGCGTTCCCGTCGCTGGACGAGGACGTGAAGATCAGCGACAAGGAGCTCGAGCTCTCGGCATCGCTGGTCGACAGCTACTCCAGCGACTTCGAGCCGGAGTCGTTCGTGGACGAGTACCAGAAGGAGCTGCGCACGCTCATCGACGCGAAGATCAAGGCCGGCGAGACCTTCGACGCCGCCGAGACCTTCGCCGAGGAGGGCGAGGGCGACGGCGGCGAGGTCATCGACCTGATGGAGGCGCTGCGCGCCAGCGTCGAGCGCTCCAAGGCGGCACGCGCCGGTGAGAGGAAGGATGCCGGGAAGAAGGACACCGGGAAGAAGACCGCGAAGTCCGGCGGGCGCAAGAAGGCGGGCTGACGCCGTCGCGAGCGACGCCGTCAGCCCGCCTTCTCGGGAATCAGTGCTTGCCGTCGCCGTCCAGGTCGGGAGCGCGGTCGAAGACCTCGGGGTCGAGCTGCAGCGCGGTGGTCGCGGGAGCGGATGCCTCGCCCTCCCGCGCCTCCTTCTTCACCTTGCGGCGCTCGCTGAGGTAGTGCCACAGCGTGACCAGGGCGGTGCCGCCGACTGCCGCCAGCAGGATCAGGTCGATGTAGTTCTCGACGAACGTCGCGATCGGCGGGATGAAGCCGATCAGATAGCCGAACATCGTCAGGCCGAAGCCCCACAGCACTGCGCCGATGAAGTTGTACAGCGAGTACCGCTTCCACGGCATATGCCCGACGCCGGCGGCCACCGGAGCGAACGTGCGCACGATCGGGACGAAGCGCGCCAGGATGACCGTGATTCCGCCGAAGCGCTCGAAGAAGGCGTTCGTGCGCTCGACGTTCTTGCGGCTGAAGAGGCCGGATTCCTTGCGCTCGAAGATCGCCGGGCCGCCCTTGTGCCCGATGAAGTACCCCATTTCGCCGCCGATGAACGCTGACAGTCCGATCAGCAGCGCCACCACCCAGACGTTGATCCCGAACACGCCGTGCGGCAGGGCCGCCGAGGTGTGCGAGAGCAGACCCGAGATCACGAGCAGGGTGTCGCCCGGCAGCAGGAATCCGATCAGCAGGCCGGTCTCGGCGAACACGATGAAGCACACCACGAGCAGTGCCCACGGTCCGGCGGTGCCGATGATGGTGGCCGGGTCGAGCCAGGGGATCAGCGCGGTCGGCGCCTGGATGAGCGAGTGAAGCAAGAGAGGTTCCCGTCGGTCGTGCAGCGGCGGATGGAACTGGGGGATGGAACAGGTCGATGCGTGCGGGAGATGGGACTTGAACCCACACGCCCAGGGGCACAGGAACCTAAATCCTGCGTGTCTACCGATTCCACCACTCCCGCGCGTCAGCAAGTCTACTGATCGACGGTTACGGGTTCCCGTACATCTGCCGAGCCGTGGGGCTGTGGATAACTTTGACGCGGGGATCGCGGATTCTGTCATGATGCCCGCGTGAGTCATCCGTCCCTGGTCGTCGCCGAGCGAGTCCGGCGGCGTCTGCGCCTCGAGCACACCGACCCCTCGTCGCATCCGGACGAGGCCAGGCACATCGCGCAGACCGAGGTGCGGCGCCACAACGACCTGGCCCTGCAGCGCGGCGAGGCGATCATCGACGACGAGGCGGCGCTGATCCGGGACGTGCTGGCGTCCGTCTCCGGATTCGGAGCTCTGCAGCCCCTGCTCGACGATCCGGAGATCGAGGAGATCTGGCTGAACGGCCCCGACCGCATCTTCGTCGCGCGGGACGGCGCGACCGAGCGGCTGGACCTGCGGCTGACGGACGCCATCGTCCGCGATCTCGTGGAGCGGATGCTGCAGTCCACCGGCCGTCGCGTGGACATCAGCCAGCCCTTCGTGGACGCCTCCCTGCCGGACGGCTCCCGTCTGCACGTGGCGATCGCGGATGTGGTGCGCGGTTCCTGGGCGGTGAACATCAGGAAGTTCCTGCCGCAGCACCGCACTCTGGAGTCGCTGGTCGCGCAGGGGTCGGTGCCCGCGCACATCGCCGAACTGCTCCGGGGAGCGCTGCTCGAGGGGCGGAGCATCATCGTCTCCGGCGCCACGCACGCGGGCAAGACGACCCTGCTGGGCGCCCTGCTGGCATCCGTCGCCGACAGCCAGCGGATCATCACGGTGGAGGAGACCTTCGAGCTGGCCGTCGAGGGGCCCGACGTGGTGGCGCTGCAGGGTCGGCAGGCGAGCCTGGAGGGCACCGGCGAGATCACTCTTCGGCGGCTCGTCAAGGAGGCGCTGCGCATGCGCCCCGACCGGATCGTGGTGGGCGAGGTGCGCGATGCGGAGGCACTCGATCTCGTGCTGGCCTTGAACACCGGCGTGCCGTCGGCGGGAACCATCCACGCCAACTCCGCGGACGAGGCGCTCGAGAAGCTCGCCCTCCTGCCGCTGCTCGCGGGGCGCAACATCGATCGGGCGTTCATCGCGCCGGCGCTGGCCACCTCGATCTCGTACGTGGTGCACTGCCGGCGGGAGCCCGACGGGTCGCGGCGCGTCGTCGAGGTCGTCTCGCCGACCGGCCAGGTCGCGGACGGTCGCATCCTGACCGTTCCGGTCCATCGCGCGGAGGGGCCCAGATGACGCTGCTGATCGGGGCGGTGCTCGGGGCCGGGCTGCTGCTGTGCGCGTCGCCGTGGCTGTGGCCGCCACGGGAGCGGGCGCCACGGGCGGTGCAGCGCGGCCGGCTGCGACGGCTGCTGGAGGAGGCAGGGCTCTCGCGCACCACCACCCGCACGCTCGTCGTGACGATGGTCGGGGTCGGGCTGGTCGCAGCGGCACTGGCATGGCTGTTCACCGGTCTGCCGGTGCTCGCGCTCCTGGCCGGGCTCGCGGCCGGCTCCGCTCCTGTCCTGTATCTGCGCGGCCGCCGTCTTCGTCTGCGCAAGGCGCGCAGACAGCTGTGGCCGGATGTCTGCGACCTGCTGGTGGCGGCGATCCGCGTCGGGCTGTCCCTGCCCGACGCCGTGGCGAGCCTCGCCGATTCCGCGCCCGCGGCCGTGCGTCCCGCGTTCGCGGTGTTCGCCCGCGACCTGCGTTCGACCGGGCGCTTCGAGACCAGCCTCGATCGGCTGAAGGCCACGCTCGCCGATCCCATCGCCGATCGCATCATCGAGACGCTGCGGATGGCCAGGCAGGTGGGCGGTACCGAGCTGACCGGGGTGCTGCGGGCGCTCTCCTCGTCGGTGCGGGCGGACGCCGCGCTGCGCGGCGAGGTGGAGGCGCGACAGTCGTGGATCCGCGGAGCCGCAGTGCTCGGCGCGGTCGCGCCGTGGGTGATCCTCGGACTGCTGGTGTCTCGCCCGGAAGGACGAGAGGCGTATGCCAGCGCGGAGGGTGTGATCGTCATCGTCGTGGGCGCCGTGGTGTCGGTCGTCGCGTACCGGATCATGCTGCGCATCGGCCGCCTCGCCGAGCCTGCGAGGTGGTTCGGGTGAGCACCGTGACCGACCTCGCGCTCGCCGTACTGCTCGGCGGTGCCTTCGCGCTGGGCGTGCTCGGCGTGCTGTCGGCACTCCCGCGCTGGGGCGCCCTGCCGCTGGACCGCCGCATCGCGCCGTACCTGCGTGACGTGGTTCCCGACGAGGCGATGCCCTCGGGCATCCTGCCGCGCGTCGGGATGCTGCCGGTTCACGGTCGCACGGTGTGGGAGCGCGTGAAGTCGGCGTTCGAGCGGATGCTGGGCGGTGGCGATGCGCTGGCACTCCGCCTCGCACAGGCCGGCTCCCCGCTCGGCCCCGCGGCCTTCCGCGGACGTCAGCTGGCGTGGGGCGTCGCGGGGCTCGTCGCCGGTGCCCTGCTGGTGGTGCTGATCGCCGTCGCCGGCCGGATGACGCCGCCCGCCGCGCTGCTGCCGCTGCTCTCCGCGGCCGGCGTCGCGGTCGCGTACGACATGCAGCTCACCTCGCGCGCGAAATCACGTCGGGCGCGGCTGGCGGACGAACTGCCCACCACCCTGGAGTTCCTCGCGCTGTGCCTGTCGGCGGGGGAGTCGCTGCTGGATGCGCTGCGGCGCGTGTCCGGGATCGGCACCGGCGAGCTCACCGAGGAGCTGCGGCACGCCGTGCTCGCAGTGCACACCGGCTCGCCACTGGCCGACGCGCTCGGCGAGACCGCCACCCGGCTGCAGCTGCCTGGACTGTCGCGGGCGGTCGACCAGATCATCGCGGCGCTCGAGCATGGCGCGCCGCTGGCCGCCGTGCTGCACTCCCAAGCCGCGGATGCCAGGGACGAGGCCAAGCGCGTGCTCATCGAGCAGGCCGGGCACAAGGAGATCCTGATGCTCCTGCCGCTGGTCTTCCTGATCCTGCCGCTGAGCGTCCTCTTCGCGATCTACCCCGGCCTCTTCATCCTCCGGCTCGGCCTCGGCTGAGCCTCACGACCAACGACCGACACGAGACAGACACGAAACGAGGAGCAGACATGACGACGCTCAGGAGATGGTTCACCGCAGGCAGGACGCTCGCCGAGGACGAGACCGGGGATGTTCCGGGCTGGGTGCTGGTGACCTTGATGACCGCCGCGCTTGTCGTGGTGATCTGGGCGGTCGCGGGGCCGGCGCTCGTCGACCTCTTCCAGCAGGCGATCGCCCGCGTCTCCGGCATCTGAGACCCATGCGACCCACCGCAGCGCTCGCCAATGAGCGCGGCTCCAGCCCCGTCGAGTTCGTGCTCGTCGGCGCGCTGCTGACCGCGCTGGTCCTGTCGGTGCTGCAGGTCGCGTTCGCTGTCTACGTCCGCAATGTCGTGCACGACGCCGCCGTGGAGGGCGCGCACTACGCCGCGCTCGCGGACACCACGCTGGGCGAGGGGGCCGAGCGCACGCGCACGGTGATCACCCGTGCCGTCGGCGCCGACTACGCCGGGGACGTGTCGGTCGGCCAGGACAGCAGCCTGGGCCACGAGAGCGTCGTGATCCGCGTGCGCACCTCCCTGCCGGTGCTCGGCCTCATCGGCGTGCCCTACGGGATGGAGGTGGAAGCGCGTGCACCCGTGGAGTCTTTCGGTGACAAGTGAGCGGACCGGTCGGAGCGTCCGGCGCGGCTCCGCCGAGCCGGGGACCCTGTCGGATGAGACCGGCTCCGCAGCACTGGAGTTCATCACGGTCGGCGTGCTGCTGCTGGTGCCACTGGTCTATCTCGTCCTCATGCTCGGCGCCATCCAGGAGCAGACGCTGGGCGCGGAGGCCGCGGCCCGCCACACCGCCCGCGTCATCGGACAGGCCCCGGACGCCGCCACCGCCAGCGCACGCGGAGAAGCCGTGCTGCAGAGCGTGATCCGCGAGTACGGCATGGACGAGGACACCGTCGAGGTCGGAATCACATGCCGGCCCGCGACGGCCACCTGCCCCGCCGCGGGCAGCACGGTGATCGTCACCGTCACCACGCGTGTGAGCCTTCCGTTCATGCCGCCCCTGTTCGGGCTGGACCGGATCGCCGCGATACCCGTGCAGGCCGAGTCGGCCCAGAAGGTCTCCCGGCTGTGGGGGAGCGGATGATCGCCCGGCTCCGCGCGCTCGCCGACGACGAGGACGGCAGCATCCTGCCGCTGATCCTCGGCTACATGCTGCTGGCCGTCGCGGTGATCTTCGTCTGCGTCTGCGCCACCGACCTGTACATCGCGCAGAAACGACTCGACTCCCTCGCCGACGCCGCCTCCCTCGCCGGTGCCGACGGCTTCACGCTCGAGGCGACCGGCGGGAGCGTGCGCGCCGAGCTCACGGACGAGAAGGTGCGTGAGCAGGCGGATGTCGTGGTCACCGCGGTCTCGCCGGAGACGCGGCTCGTGTCGGCCGGCACGCCCGACGGGGTCTCCGCGCGAGTCACGGTCGCCACCGTGTGGCATCCGCCTCTGATCTCCCCGTTCGTGCCCGACGGCGTGCCGATCGAGGCCACCGCCACGACCCGCACCGCGCTGCGCTGAGGAATTCAGTCGCGCTCAGGCCGCGGCAGGTACTTCGGCGTCCACCGCAGGAAACCTGCCGCGCCGACCAGCGCTACCACGCCCATCAGCCCGGTGGCCAGCGACAGCGTCGCCGCGGCGGTGATCGCCGAGACCAGCACGGGCGCCAGGGCGCCCCCGGCATCCGTCAGCGTCCGCCACGACCCCAGGAACGTCGCAGGATCGCGTTCGGGCGCGAGATCCGCGCCGAAGGTGAGCAGGATGCCGCTGGAGAGCCCGTTCCCGACACCCAGCACCGCCGCCAGCAGCCCGTACCAGAGCAGTGCCGAGTCCAGATCGTGCGTGAACGACAGCGCCGTGAACCCCAGGCCCATCAGCAGCAGCGCGGGCATCGCCGCCCAGATCCGCCCGAACCGGTCCATCACCTGGCCGCTCGCGTAGAACAGGGCGAAGTCGATCGCGCCGGACACGCCGACGACCAGGGCGATGGTCGTCGCGTCGAGGCCGAGCGAGACGCCCCACAGCGGCAGGACCACCTGCCGTGCCGAGCGCAC
>NZ_MKRT01000013.1:0-5881 GCF_001897945.1 Microbacterium sp. 69-10 | reverse complement strand
CCGGGATCGAGCCCGTGACGACCTCGCCGGTGTCCTCGGCGATCGCGGCGCCCGTGGGCTTCAGCAGCGCGGGCATCGTGCGCTCCGGATCGGGGCCGAACAGCACCAGCACCACCAGCACGGCCACGCAGCCCAGCAGGAACCACACCGTGGAGTGCTCGGTGCGCGTGAGCTGGATCAGACCCGCCGCCACGAACGGCCCCACGAACACGCCGAACCGGAAGCATCCGCCCAGCAGCGACAGCATCCTGGCGCGGAACCGGATCGGCACCCGCGTGGTCATGAACGCATGCCGTGCCAGTCCGAACGACGCCGCGCAGAAGCCGAGCAGGAACACCGCGGCGGTCAGCCAGCCCAGTGAGGGCGCCCAGAGCATCCCGACTCCGGCGGCGATCGCTGCCACACCGGCGTAGACCATGGTGAGCCGCTCGCCGATCTTCGTCACCAGCCAGCCCGCCGGAAGATTGCCGCACAGCTGCCCGACCACGAGCATCGCGGCCACCAGGGCCGCGAGCGGAACATCGGCGCCGAGCTCGGTGGCGAACACCGGGATCAGCGGGATCACGGCCCCCTCACCGAGCGCGAACAGCACCGTGGGGATGTAGACCATGGGTCCGAACTGCCTGATGATGCTGCCCGCGCTGTCACTCACCCCTTCACGCTAGCCCGCGCGGCGCGGAATGATGGGCGCGGCGCGATAGGCTGGGGTGCCATGTTCGAACTCGATCTCTCCGCCGACATCCAGGCCCTGCGACACACCTTCGGCGACATCCGCGAGGTCGTCGACGTCGATTCCCTCAACGCCGACATCGCGCGGCTCAGCGAGGAGGCCGGCGCGCCCGACCTCTGGGACGACCCCGAGAAGGCGCAGAAGGTCACCAGCGCCCTCAGCCACAAGCAGGCCGACCTCAAGCGCGTCACCGAGGTCGAGCGCCGCCTCGACGATCTCGACGTGCTGGTCGAGCTCGCCAACGAGATGCAGGACGAGGACTCCGCCGAGGAGGCCCGCAAGGAGCTCGCCGCGCTGACCGAGACGATCAACCAGCTCGAGGTGCAGACCCTGCTCGACGGCGAGTACGACGACCGCAACGCGATCATCACGATCCGCTCGGGCGCCGGCGGCGACGACGCCACCGACTTCGCCGAGATGCTCATGCGCATGTACCTGCGCTGGGCCGAGCAGCACGGATACCCCGTCAAGGTGATGGACACCTCCTACGCCGAGGGCGCCGGCATCAAGTCGACGACCTTCGAGGTCACCGCCCCCTACGCCTTCGGCACCCTGTCGGTCGAGGCCGGCACGCACCGCCTGGCCCGCATCAGCCCGTTCGGCTCCGCCGACAAGCGCCAGACCTCGTTCGCCGCGGTCGAGGTCATCCCGCTGATGGAGGAGGCCACCGAAGTCGACATCCCCGAGGGCGACATCCGCGTCGACGTCTTCCGCTCCTCCGGCCCCGGCGGCCAGTCCGTCAACACCACCGACTCCGCCGTGCGCATCACGCACCTCCCCACCGGCATCGTCGTCTCGATGCAGAACGAGAAGTCGCAGATCCAGAACCGCGCCGCGGCCATGCGCGTGCTGCAGACCCGCCTGCTGCTGCTGCAGAAGGAGGAGGAAGCGGCGAAGAAGAAGGAGCTCGCGGGCAACATCACCGCCAGCTGGGGCGACCAGATGCGCTCCTACTTCCTCTACGGCCAGCAGCTGGTCAAGGACCTGCGCACCGGCCACGAGTCGGGCAACCCGGCCAGCGTGTTCGACGGAGACCTCGACGACTTCATCTCGGCGGGCATCCGCTGGCGCAAGCGCAAGGAAGAGGACTGAGCGCAGGCGAGTGTCGCTGAACCGACCACGGCGGGCCGCGCTTAGGCTCGAAAGGCCATGATCCGGTTCGAGAACGTCACCAAGCGCTATCGCGGCACCAAACGCCCCGCCCTCTCCGATGTCGACTTCAATGTCGAGGCCGGCGAGTTCGTGTTCCTCGTCGGCGCCTCCGGCTCCGGCAAGTCGAGCTGCCTGCGACTCATCCTCCGCGAGGACGTGCCCACCACGGGCCGCGTCGCCGTGCTCGGGCGCGATCTGCGCTCGCTCGCCAATCGCAAGGTCCCCTACTTCCGTCGCCACATCGGCTCGGTGTTCCAGGACTTCCGGCTGCTGCCGTCGAAGACCGTCTACCAGAACGTCGCGTTCTCGCTGCAGGTGATCGGCACCTCGCGCGGCTTCATCCAGCAGGCCGTGCCCGAGGCGCTCGCGCTGGTCGGGCTGGACGGCAAGGCCAAGCGGATGCCGCACGAGCTCTCCGGCGGTGAGCAGCAGCGCGTGGCGATCGCGCGCGCGATCGTGAACCGTCCCAAGGTGCTGCTCGCCGACGAGCCGACCGGAAACCTGGACCCTGCGACCTCCGTCGACATCATGCAGCTGCTGGCGCGCATCAACGCCGGCGGCACGACCGTGCTGATGGCCACCCACGAGGCCGCGTTCGTCGACCAGATGCAGCGTCGCGTGATCGAGCTCAAGGAGGGCGTCATGGTGCGCGACGAGCTCGGCGGCGGCTACGGCGACACCTCGAGCATCCCTCGCCTGCGGCCCGAGTCGATCCCCGGCGCTGCCGCGGCGGCCGCGCTCACCGCCGTGCAGGAGGTGCAGCGGCAGGCCGTCGCGACGCCCGTCATCACCCCGGATGTCGCGGCCACGCGCGCGCCCGAGACGCCCGCCACCGAGCGGGAGGACGTCGTGCCGCCCGCTCCGCCGGAGGAGAAGCCGGATGCCGCGGCGACCCCGCGCACGAATCCGATCATCATCCCCGACGTGAAGGTCGACGAACTGGGGGTCGCCGATCGCCTCGGCCTCTCGGACGGCGGCGACGAGGAAGTGGGTCCGACCTCATGAACTTCGGACTCATCGTCGGCGAGGCCCTGCTCGGCCTGCGCCGCAACCTCTCCATGGTCATCTCGGTGGTGCTCGTCACCTTCGTGTCGCTCACGTTCGTCGGCGCCGCCATCCTCATGCAGACGCAGATCAGCACGATGCGCGCGTACTGGGGCGAGAAGGCCGAGGTGACGGTCTACATGTGCTCGCCCCTGTCGACCTCGTCGACGTGCGTCGGCGGCGAGGCCACCCAGGAGCAGATCGACAAGGTCAAGCAGGCCCTGGAGGGCGACGCGCTCGCCCCGCTGATCAGCTCGGTGCGCTTCCAGTCCAAGGAGGACGCGTACGACGACATCGTCGCGCAGCTCGGCGAGGAGCAGGCCAGCGTCATCGGCGTGCAGAACACCTCGGTGGACTTCCGCGTCACGATGAAGGATCCTCAGCAGTCCGAGGTGATCACGGAGGCGTTCTCGGGCGAGGCCGGCGTCGACGCGGTCAAGGACCAGCGCAAGCTGCTGGACCCGCTCTTCTCGGCCCTCACGGTCGCGACGTACATCGCCGTGGGCGTGGCCGTGCTCATGCTCATCGCGGCCGTGCTGCTCATCGCCACCACCATCCGGCTGTCGGCCTATGCCAGGCGCAAGGAGATCGGGATCATGCGCCTGGTCGGCGCGTCCAACGGATCCATCCAGACGCCGTTCGTGCTGGAGGGTGTCTTCGCCGCATTCCTCGGCTCGGTCTTCGCCAGCGCGGCCGTGCTCGCAGGCGTCCACTTCGGCGTGGAGGGCTATCTCGCCGACCGCGTGCCCTTCATGCGTCCCCTGGTCGGCATGGAGCAGGCCGCGTTCGTCGTCCCGGTGCTGATCGGGATCGGCATCCTGCTGTCGGCGCTGTCCGCCGGCTTCGCGATCCGTCGCTGGCTGCGCACCTGACCCGGTATATGCTGGTGGGCTGTCCCATCGTCAGGAGAAGAACATGCCCAGGGAACGCGGTGAGAAGGTCGTCGCGACCAACCGTCGCGCACGTCACGACTACAGCCTCGAGAAGTCGTACGAAGCGGGCCTCGTGCTCACCGGCACCGAGGTCAAGTCGCTGCGTCAGGGGCGCGCGAACCTCAGCGACGGCTACGCGTACATCAAGGGCGGCGAGGCGTTCCTCGACGCCGTGCACATCCCGGAGTACTCCCAGGGGCACTGGACCAACCACTCGGCCAAGCGCATTCGCAAGCTGCTGCTGCACCGCGACGAGATCCACAAGCTCGAGCACGCCGTCTCGGCCGGCGGCTACACGCTGATCCCGCTCCGGCTGTACTTCTCGGACGGCCGGGCCAAGGTCGAGATCGCTCTCGCGAAGGGCAAGCGCGAGTACGACAAGCGCCAGACCCTGCGCGAGCGCCAGGACACCCGCGAGGCCGAGCGCGCCATGCGCACCCGCAACCGCATGGGGGAGTGACCCCAAGGTCGTCTATCCCCGGGCTACGCGTCGCGCAGCTCCCGCTTGAGGATCTTCCCGCTCTGGTTGCGGGGGAGCGCGTCGATGAACCGCACCGCCTTCGGAACCTTGAACGAGGCGACCCGATCCTTCACATGCGCGATGAGCTCATCCTCCGCGACCGCGGCAGCCGGCTTGAGCACCACGCATGCGACGATCGCCTCGATCCACCGCTCGTCGGGGACCCCGATCACCGCGACCTCGGCCACCGCGGGGTGCGTGTAGATCGCATCCTCCACCTCGCGGGACGCGACCATGATCCCGCCGGTGTTGATCGCGTCCTTGATGCGGTCGACCACCGTCAGGTACCCGGCCTCGTCACGGACCACGAGGTCACCGGAGTGGAACCAGCCGTCGCGGAACGCCTCCGCGGTCTCCTCGGGCTTGTCCCAGTAGCCCAGCGCCAGCTGCGGTGAGCGGTACAGCACCTCGCCGGGAACGCCGTCCGGCACGTCCTGCCCGTTCTCGTCGACGACGCGGGTCTCGACGAACAGGATGGCGCGGCCCGCCGACGCGGGCCGCTCCTCGTGCTCCTCCGGGCGCAGCACGGTCGCCAGCGGGCCGATCTCGGACTGTCCGAAGCAGTTGTAGAAGCCCAGTGCCGGATACCGCTCGCGCAGGCGGTTCAGCACGGTGACCGGCATGATCGACGCACCGTACTGCGCCTTGGTGAGTGAGGAGAGATCCGCAGCGTCCAGATCGGGGTGATTCGCGAGCGGAACCCACACGGTCGGAGCCAGGAACAGCGACCCGATCCTCTCCTCGGATACGGTGCGGAGGATCCGGGGGATGTCGGGCGCGGGGAGCAGCCGCACGGTCGCGCCGATGGCGAGATAGGGGAGCATGAACACGTGCATGGCCGCCGAGTGGTACAGCGGCATGCAGATCAGCGGCGCGTCGTCGGGTGTGAAGTCCAGCGCGACGATCACCGCCGAGTACTCGGCGACGAGAGCCGAGTGCGTCAGCATCGCTCCCTTCGGCTGCGATGTGGTGCCGGATGTGTAGAGCAGCTGCACCAGGCTCTCGCCGTCCACGTCCGCGGGGAGCTCCACGGCATCGCCGGCACTCGCACGCGCGAGGAAGGAGTCCTCCTCGTCGCGCAGAGCGACGACGATCTCGACATCCGTGTCGGCGCGGACGGCGTCGAAGTGCTCGCGCAGCTGCGGGTCGACCAGCGCCGCTCTCGCTCCGGACTGGGCGATCAGATAGGCGAGTTCGCCCCCGTGCAGCGCGTAGTTGACCGGGACGTGCACCAGCCCCGCGCGCGCGATGGCGAGGAACGCGATGACATAGGCATCCGAGTTCGTGCCGTAGGTGACCACGCGCTCGCCGGCGGCGAGGCCGCGGTCGCGCAGGCCCGCGGCGGCCCGTGTGACCGCGTCGTCGAGATCGCGATAGGTCCACTCCCGTGCTTCGAAGCGGAGGGCGATCGTGCCGGGAGTGCGGGAGGCGGTGCGTCGCAGGACGCCGTCGACCGTGTTGGTTCGCCAGGGCTGCGGGGTGGACATCGTCGTCATGAGTTTC
>NZ_MKRT01000012.1:93985-108956 GCF_001897945.1 Microbacterium sp. 69-10 | reverse complement strand
CTTCCATGAGCGAATCCACAAAGGCTGTGGGGACCGGCCCCGTCGACGATGACGCCGCCGCTCTCGCCGAACTCGGCTACAAGCAGGAACTCCATCGCGGGATGTCGGGCTTCTCGAACTTCGCGGTGTCGTTCTCGATCATCTCGATCCTGGCCGGCTGCATCACGTCCTTCAACATCGCGCTGAAGTCGGGGGGACCGAGCGCGATCACCATCGGATGGCCGCTGGTCGGCGTCTTCGTGCTGTGCGTCGCGCTGGCGATGGCGGAGGTCTGCTCCCGCTATCCCACCGCCGGCGGCCTGTACTTCTGGGCCGGACGCCTGGCCAAGAAGAACAAGCGCCAGTGGGCCTGGTTCGTCGGGTGGTACAACTTCCTCGGCGAGGTCGCGGTGACCGCCGCCATCGACTACGGCGCGGCCGCCACCATGATGGCCTTCGCCAACCTGATGTGGGGGACCGAGGTCACCGCGCTGAACACCTTCCTGCTGTTCGTGGTGCTGATCGTCGTCCACGGCCTGCTGAACACCTTCGGCGTGAACCTGGTGAGCCTGCTCTCCTCGGTGTCGGCGTGGTGGCACATCGTCGGCGTCGTGATCATCGTCGCCGTGCTGTGGATCATGCCCTCGCAGCACCAGGACGTCGCCTGGACCTTCACCACCTGGCACAACGAGACCGGCTGGGGCTTCGGCCCCTACGTGTTCCTGATGGGGCTGCTGATGGCCCAGTACACCTACACCGGCTACGACGCCTCTGCGCACGTCGCGGAGGAGACCAAGAACGCCTCGGTCGCGGCGCCGAAGGGCATCGTGATGAGCGTGCTGATCTCGATCATCGGCGGCTGGATCCTGCTGTACACGATCGTCGCGGCGATCCAGGACGGCAGCGAGGCGGGGCTGTCGAAGATCGTCGGCACGGGTCTCGGCTCCGGCCCGGCGCAGATCTTCATGGACGCGCTGAACAACCCCGACGTCGCGAAGTTCCTGCTGTTCATCGTGTGCGGCGCGCAGTTCTTCTGCGGCATGGCATCCGTCACCGCCAACTCGCGGATGAGCTACGCGTTCTCGCGGGACAACGCGATCCCCGGCGCTCGGCTGTGGGCGCAGGTGAACAAGCGCACCGGAACGCCGACCAACTCGATCTGGCTGTGCGTGGTGCTGTCGATCGTCGTCACGGTCCCCGCGCTGTTCAACACGACCGCGTACGCCGCCGTCACCTCCATCGCGGTGATCGGCCTGTACATCGCCTACGTGACCCCGGTGTTCCTGCGCCGGCTGAACCCGGCGTTCCAGCCGGGGCCGTGGAACCTCGGCCGCTGGAGCGCTCTGATCGGCTGGATCGCGGTGGTCTGGGTGGTGTTCATCGTCATCCTGTTCGTGCTGCCGCCGGTCACCCCGATCACGGTCGACACGTTCAACTACGCGCCGATCGCCGTCGTCGTCGTCGCCATCCTGTCGATCGTGCTGTGGTACGCCTACGGCAAGCGCGACTTCATGAACAGCAGCGCAGAGGCCGAGCACCTCACAAAGTCCGCGGACACGCTGCTCGACGAGTGAGTGCGACCGGACGACGATGATGGACTCCCTCCTGGTCGATGCCGCGCTGCACCCGGTGCGCGGGCAGATGGCATTCGAATCCTGCGTGGAGCAGCTCGGATCAGCCATCCAGCTCGGCATCTTCCGGGTGGGCGAGAAGCTGCCCGGCGAGCGCGACCTCGCCGAGCGGCTGAACGTCTCGCGCGCCACCCTCCGGGAGGCCATCAGTGCCCTCCGCGCCGCCGGGCTCGTCTCGACGACCCGCGGGCGCGGAGGGGGCACCGTCGTCGAGCCGCCGAAGGAGGCGTGGCCGGCCGGCCAGCATCCGCCGCGCCGAGCCGAGATCGACGACCTGATCATCTTCCGCTCGGTGATCGAACCGGGCGCGGCGCACCGCGCCGCGCTCACCGATCTCACCGACGAGCAGCGGCAGCTGCTGCAGACCGGCCTCGCCGAGGTCGACGCCGCCGAGACGCCCGCCGACTACCGGCAGGCGGATGCCAGGCTCCACCTCGCCATCAGCACGGTCTGCGGGTCGGACGAGCTCGCGCACGCCTGCAGCGGCGTGCAGGCGAAGATCCACCAGCTGCTCGCCGAGATCCCATTCCTCAAGAAGAACATCGAACACGCCGACGCCGAGCACCGGGAGATCGTCACGGCGATCCTCGACGGCGACGCCGAGCGCGCGCGCCGGGTCATGGCAGCGCACTGCGACGCCACGGCCGCACTCCTGAAGGGCCTTCTGAAATGAGCACGATGAACATCACCCCCACACCTCCTCGCAACGGTCGGATGCTGACCGTCGACCGCCTGCGCGGAATGATCCTGGAGGGGGAGATCGACACGGTCGTCCTCGCCTTCACCGACATGCAGGGCCGGCTGCAGGGCAAGCTGCTGCACGCCCGCTTCTTCCTCGACTCCGTGCTGGGCCACGGCACCGAGGGCTGCAACTACCTGCTCGCCGTCGACGTCGACATGAACACGGTCGACGGCTACGACCACGCGTCCTGGGCGAGCGGCTACGGCGACATGGAGTTCATCCCCGACCTGTCGACCATCCGGCTGATGCCGCACCGCCCCGGCAGCGTGCTGATCCAGTGCGACCTGACCAGCACGACCGGCGAGGCGGTGCGGGTGTCGCCGCGCAGCATGCTGCGCGCGCAGGTCGATCGTGCGGCGGCGCACGGCTGGAAGGCCGTCGCCGGCACCGAACTGGAGTTCGTGATCTACAACACGCCCTACGAGAAGGCGTGGGACGACGGCTACCGCAACCTGATCCCGGCCAACCGGTACAACATCGACTACTCCATCCTGGGCTCCTCGATCGTCGAGCCGCTGCTGCGCGACATCCGCAACACCATGTACTCGTCGGGGCTGACGGTCGAGTCGGCCAAGGGGGAGTGCAACTTCGGCCAGCACGAGATCGCGTTCCTGTTCGACGAGGTGATCGCGACCGCCGACAACCACTCCTACTACAAGACCGCGGCGAAGGACATCGCCCGTCAGCACGGCCAGTCGATCACTTTCATGGCCAAGCCGAACCAGCGAGAGGGCAACTCCTGTCACGTGCACATGTCGCTGCGCGGCAAGGAGGACGACGGCCTGGTCTTCTGGGACGAGCAGAACGGCCGCCGCTCCGCCGTGTACGACCACTTCATCGCGGGCGTGCTGGCGACGATGCGCGAGTTCACGCTGTTCTACGCACCGAACATCAACTCCTACAAGCGCTTCGTGAAGGGCTCGTTCGCGCCCACGTCCGTCGCGTGGGGCATCGACAACCGCACCACCGCGGTGCGGCTGGTCGGCAGCGGGAAGAGCGCCCGGATGGAGAACCGCCTCCCCGGCGGCGACATGAACCCGTATCTCGGGCTGGCGGCGATGCTCGCCGGCGGCCTGTACGGCATCGAGAACGAGCTCTCGCTCGAGGCGGAGACCCGTGGCAACGCCTACGAGTCGGGGGCGCCGGTCGTGCCGACCACCATGCACGAGGCCCGTGACACGCTGGCGAACTCCGAGATCGCCGCGCAGGTGTTCGGCGAGGACGTCGTCCGGCACTACGTGCATTACGCGGATGTCGAGATCGAGGCCTTCGACGCCGCCGTCACCGATTGGGAGCTGACCCGCGGATTCGAGAGGCTGTGAACATGAGGATCCCCACCACCCCGTTCGGCGCCGGCGGCGCCTTCACGGTGCTGAACCCCGCGACCGGCGCTGCCGTCGGCACCGTCCCGCAGGCCGATCTCGCCGAGACGGATGCCGCGATCGAGCGCGCGCATCGCGCCTATCCCGCCTGGCGCGCCATCGCTCCCGCGGAGCGGGCCCGGCTGATGCGCTCGTTCGCCTCGGTCGTCGACGCTCACATCGACGAGCTCGCCGACCTCGAGGTCGCAGGGGCGGGGCACACCATCGGCAACGCCCGCTGGGAGGCGGGCAACGTCCGCGACGTGCTGAACTACTACAGCGCTGCGCCCGAGCGGCACTTCGGCAGGCAGATCCCGGTACCGGGCGGCGTGGACATCACCTTCCACGAACCGCTCGGCGTGGTCGGCATCATCGTGCCGTGGAACTTCCCCATGCCGATCGCCGGCTGGGGCTTCGGCCCGGCTCTCGCAGCAGGCAACAGCGTCGTGCTCAAGCCCGCCGAGCTCACCCCGCTCACCGCCATGCGGCTCGGCGAGCTGGCGCTCGAAGCGGGCGTCCCCGAGGGCGTGTTCACCGTGATCCCGGGCAAGGGCCGGATCGTCGGCGACCGTTTCGTGACGCATCCGCTGGTGCGCAAGGTGTGCTTCACCGGCTCCACCGACGTCGGCAAGGGCATCATGCGCGGCTGTGCAGACCAGGTCAAGCGGCTGACGCTGGAGCTCGGCGGCAAGAACGCGAACATCGTCTTCGAGGACGCCGACCTCGAACGGGCTGCGGCATCCGCGCCCGGAGCAGGCCTCGACAACGCGGGGCAGGACTGCTGCGCCCGCTCGCGCATCCTCGTGCAGCAGAGCGTCTACGATCGGTTCCTGGAGCTGCTGCAGCCCGCCGTGGAGTCGTTCCGCGTGAAGGATCCCGCTGCCGAGGACGCGGAGATGGGGCCGCTCATCTCGGCGAAGCAGCGCGATTCGGTCGCCGATGCGCTGGCGGGCGCCGATGTCGCGTTCCGCGGTCAGGCTCCGGACGCCTCCAGCGGGTACTGGCTCGCCCCGACCGTGGTCATGCCGCGGGGAGCGTCCGATCCGGTGTGGTCGCAGGAGCTGTTCGGCCCGGTGCTGGCCGTCATGCCGTTCACTGACGAAGCGGATGCCATCGCCAAGGCCAACGACACCGAGTACGGCCTGTCCGGCTCGATCTTCACCCGCGACGTCGGCCGTGCGCTGCGCGTCGCGCGCGGCGTGGAGAGCGGCAACCTGTCGGTGAACTCGCACTCCTCCGTGCGCTACTGGACCCCGTTCGGCGGGTTCAAGCAGTCGGGTCTGGGGCGCGAGCTCGGACCGGATGCACCGGACTCCTTCTCCGAGGTGAAGAACGTCTTCATCTCGACCGACAATTGATCAGATCTCAGGAAAGACGACAGGGAGAGCAGATGGGAAAGCTGGACGGCAAGGTCGGCGTCATCACCGGCGGGTGCAGCGGGATCGGCCTCGCGACGGCGAGGAAGTTCGTCGCGGAGGGCGCCAAGGTCGTGATCGGCGACCTCGATGAGGTGAACGGTCCGCGCATCGCCGAGGAGCTCGACGGCGTGTTCGTGAAGGTGAACGTCACGGACCAGGCCGAGGTCGAGAACCTGTTCAAGGTCGCGAACGACACCTACGGTCACATCGACATCGCCTTCAACAACGCCGGCATCTCCCCGGCATCCGACGACTCGATCCTGAAGACCGGCATCGACGCCTGGAACCTGGTGCAGGACGTCAACCTCACGAGCGTCTACTACTGCTGCAAGGCCGTGCTCCAGTACATGCTCGAGCAGGGCAAGGGCTCGATCATCAACACGGCGTCGTTCGTCGCGATCATGGGAGCAGCCACCTCGCAGATCTCGTACACGGCGTCCAAGGGCGGCGTGCTGGCGATGACCCGTGAGCTGGGCGTGCAGTTCGCGCGCAAGGGCATCCGCGTGAACGCGCTCTGCCCCGGCCCGGTGAACACGCCGCTGCTGCAGGAGCTGTTCGCGAAGGACCCCGAGCGGGCCGCGCGCCGGCTGATCCACGTGCCCATGGGACGCTTCGCCGAGCCGGAGGAGATCGCGAACGCGGTAGCCTTCCTGGGCAGCGACGAATCCAGCTTCATCACCGCGATGGACTTCCTTGTGGACGGAGGTCTGTCCAACGCCTACGTCACACCCCTGGAGAGCGACTTTGAGTGATCCTTCGCCGGAGCAGGCGGCCGTGCGGCCCGTCATCGGCATCAGCACCTACCGGCAGCTGGCCAACTGGGGCGACTGGCGCCACATCCCGGCCGACCTGCTGCCCGCCGACTACGCGCTCTCGGTCGAGCGCGCCGGCGGCGTGCCGGTGCTGCTCCCGCCGCTCGGCTCGGCCGAGTCCGCGCGGATCGCGCTGAGCCGGATCGACGGTCTGCTGATAGCGGGCGGGGCGGACATCAACCCCGCCCGCTACGGGCAGGAGCCCCACGAGCACGTCACCACCTGGTACGACGACCGGGATGCCTGGGAGCTGTGGCTGCTCGCGGAGGCGGATCGGGAGCGGCTGCCGACGCTGGGCATCTGCCGCGGGATGCAGATGATGGCGGTGGCCGCCGGCGGATCGCTGGTGCAGCACCTGCCGGACGTCGTCGGGCACGGCGATCACGGGGGCACCCCGGCCGGGTACAGCTCGACCGACGTCACGGTCGACGGCGAAGGACGCATCGCCGCACTGATCGCCGATCGCCTGACGGTGCCGAGCCACCATCATCAGGCGGTCGACGAGCACCCCGGGTTCCGTGTCGTCGCCCGCGACGGCGACGGGGTCGTGCAGGCCATGGAGGCCGACGGTGATCGTTTCGCGGTGGGGGTGCAGTGGCATCCGGAGACCGCCGACGACTCGGGCGTCTTCGACGGTCTGGTGGCCGCGGCCCGGGAGCGCGCCGCGCGCCGAGGCTGAGCCGGAGGGCCCTGCCGCTAGACTCGAGCAAGCACGACGAGCAGGAGAACCGGTGGCGGACAAGGTGACGAAGACCAAGTCGAAGGCGACGAAGGGGGACGACCTCCCGATCGGCCCGACGGGTCGCCCGTACCACGGCTTCGACGTCCCTGCGCCGCTGGACTCGCACGGCCCCGCGCGCATCATCGCGCTGTGCAACCAGAAGGGCGGCGTCGGCAAGACGACCACGTCGATCAACCTGGCCGCTTCTCTCGCCGAGTACGGCCGCCGGGTGCTCGCCGTCGACTTCGACCCGCAGGGTGCGCTCTCGGCCGGACTCGGCATCACCGTGCACGACGTGCCGACTGTCTACGACCTGCTGCTGGACACCAAGCGCGACCCGCGCGAGGCGATCGTGCAGTCCTCGACCCCGAACCTCGACGTGCTGCCGGCGAACATCGACCTGTCCGCCGCCGAGGTGCACCTGGTCAACGAGGTCGCCCGCGAGACGATCCTCGCCCGCGTGCTGCGGCACGTGGCGGGGGAGTACGACGTCATCCTGATCGACTGCCAGCCCTCGCTCGGGCTGCTCACCGTCAACGCGCTGACGGCCGCGCACGGCGTGCTCATTCCGCTGGAGTGCGAGTTCTTCGCGCTGCGCGGCGTGGCCCTGCTCATCGAGACGATCGACAAGGTGCGCGACCGACTGAACCCGTCGATCAAGCTCGACGGACTGCTCGCCACCATGTACGACCCGCGCACGCTGCACTCCCGTGAGGTGCTGGAGCGCGTCGTCGAGGCCTTCGGCGACGACGTGCTCGAGACCGTGATCGGCCGCACCGTGAAGTTCCCCGACGCCTCGGTGTCGGGCGTGCCCATCACCGAGTTCGCGCCGGAGCACGCAGCCGCCCAGGCCTACCTGCGACTGGCGCGGGAGCTGGTCGCCCGTGGCGCCGTCGCCTGAGGACGCTTCGACGGGCCCGGTGGACCAGGATGCGGATGCATCCGGGTTCCGGGTCTCGCTGTCGAACTTCGACGGCCCGTTCGACCTGCTGCTGAACCTGATCTCCAAGCACGAGCTGGACATCACCGAGGTGTCGCTGAGCAGGGTGACGAACGAGTTCATCTCGTACCTGCGCGATCTCGACGGTCCGGACGAGCTGGACCAGGCGTCCGAGTTCCTCGTCGTCGCAGCGACCCTGCTGGACATGAAGGTGGCGGGGCTGCTGCCGCAGGGCGAACTGGTGGATGCCGAGTCCGTCGCGCTGCTCGAGGCCCGCGACCTGCTGTTCGCCCGGCTGCTGCAGTACCGCGCCTTCAAGGAGGTCTCCGCCTGGTTCGCGCGCTGCCTGCAGCGGGAGGACCGTCGGCACGTGCGGGCGGCACCGCTCGACGAGAAGCACCGCAAGAAGACCCCGGAGCTGGTGTGGTCGCTGAGCGTGGACGACTTCGCAGCGCTCGCGCTGCTGGCGTTCGCGCCGAAGGAGATCCCCTCGGTGGGGCTCGATCACCTGCACGCGCCACTGGTCAGCATCCGGGAGCAGGCGGCCGTCGTCGTCACGCTGCTGCGCAGCACCGACTCGCTGACGTTCCGCGAACTGGTGAGCGGGGTGAGCGAGCCCGGTATCGTCGTGGCGCGCTTCATCTCGGTGCTCGAGCTGTACCGGCACGCCGCGCTCTCCTTCGAGCAGCTCGAGCCCCTGGGCGAGCTGACCCTGCGCTGGTCGGCGGAGAACTGGTCGGACGAGCAGCTGGCGACGCTCGGCGCGGATTACGACAGGTGAGCGGATCATGACAGAGCCCATGGCCGAAGATGAGGAATTCCGGATGAGTGAGGATGCCCGGATGAGTGAGGATGCCGTCCTCGAGACGACCCTGGAGACGCCGCTGAGCGAGCGCGTCGAGGCGATCCTGCTGATCGTCGACGAGCCGATCGCCCTGGTCGCCCTCGCGGCGGCCGTGCACGCGCCCGTCCCCGCCGTGCGGCAGACGCTCGAGACGCTGGTCGACGACTACGACGGCCGCGGCACCGGGCCGCGTCGCGGCTTCGAGCTGCGCGAGGTGGGCGGCGGCTGGCGCCTCTACGTCCGCGAGGACCACGACGACCTGGTCGCGGACTTCATCGGCGGGCAGGCACCCGCGCGCCTGTCGCAGGCGGCGCTGGAGACCCTGGCCGTCATCGCCTACAAGCAGCCGGTCACGCGAGGGCAGGTGGCATCCATCCGCGCCGTGAACGTGGATTCGGTCGTGCGCACGCTGCTGGCGCGGGGACTGATCACCGAGCTGTTCGCCGACTCCGAGACCGGCGCGATCAACTACGGCACCACCGACCAGCTGCTGCAGCACCTGGGGATCAACTCGATCGACGAGCTGCCCCCGATCTCACCGCTGCTCGATGACGGGGCCGACGGCTTCGATGAGGGAGTGACCCGATGAGCACCGCAGGAAACCAGGAAAGTGACGGTGTGCGGCTGCAGAAGGCGCTGGCCAATGCGGGCGTCGCGTCGCGACGCGTGATCGAGCAGTACATCGTCGAGGGGCGCATCCGTGTCAACGGCCGTACGGTCAGCGAGCTCGGCACCCGCATCGACCCGGAGACCGACCTGATCGACGTGGACGGCACGGCCGTGCAGCTGGACGTGTCCAAGCGGTACGTCATGCTCAACAAGCCCACCGGCATCTACAGCACCATGCGCGACGAGAAGGGCCGGCCCGACCTGCGCCGCTTCACGAAGGAGTGGGAGGAGCGCCTCTACAACGTCGGCCGGCTGGATGCCGAGACCAGCGGGCTGCTGATCCTCACCAACGACGGCGAGCTCGCGCACGTGCTCGCGCACCCCTCGTTCGGCGTGACGAAGGTGTACATCGCGAAGGTGACAGGCACGGTGACCGCGCAGACGATCGCCAAGCTGACCCGCGGCTTCGACCTGGAGGACGGCCCGATCAAGGCCGACAAGGCGCGGCTGCTGGACGCGTCGCGGGGGAGCAGCCTGGTCGAGCTGACCCTGCACTCCGGGCGGAACCGGATCGTGCGTCGCATGATGGCCGCCGTCGGTCATCCGGTCGAGGAGCTCGTGCGTCGCCAGTTCGGTCCGCTGCACCTGGGAACTCTCCCGGTCGGGAAGGCCAGGGAGCTGACTAAAATCGAACGAGGCGCATTGCTGACTCTGTCGCGCCAGGACACACCTGCGGCCGCGGGAGATGACGACAAGCAGGAGACCGAGTGAGCGACACCACGAACGCCCGCGCATCGCGCGTGTCGGGCACCGTGCGTATCGTCGGCGCGGGCCTGCTCGGCGCGAGCATCGGACACGCGCTGCGGTCGCACGACGTGGACGTGGTGCTCTCCGACGCCTCGCCCTCGCAGCTGCGGCTCGCGATCGACTACGGAGCAGGACGTGCGGCGCGCGACGACGATGCTCCGAACCTGATCGTGGTGGCGGTGCCGCCGGACGTGACCGCCGACGTCATCCAGGCAGAGCTCGAGGCGCACCCGGATGCCGTGGTGACCGACGTCGCGAGCGTCAAGCTGAAGCCGTACCAGGAGCTGCGCCGTCGCGGCGTCGACCTCACTCGTTACATCGGCTCGCATCCGCTCGCGGGACGTGAGCGCGGTGGGGCGATCTCGGCGCGCGCCGACCTGTTCATCGGCCGTCCGTGGGTGGTGTGCCGCGACGAGGAGACCCGTGCCGCCGACCTCGCACTGGTCGAGGCGCTCGCGCTGGACCTCGGTGCCACGCCGCTGGAGATGACCCCGGAGGAGCACGATCGCTCCGTCGCGCTGACCTCGCACGTGCCCCAGGTGGTGGCGAGCCTGCTGGCCGCCCGCCTCGCGGATGCCGATGCAGACGCGCTGCAGCTGGCGGGCCAGGGCGTGCGCGACACGACGCGCATCGCGGCATCCGCCCCCGAGCTGTGGGTTCAGATCCTGAGCGCGAACGCCGAGCCCGTCGTCGAGGTGCTCGACGCGCTCGCATCCGATCTGCGCGCCGTCTCCGACGCGCTGCGCGAGCCGGACGCGCCGGGCGCGCGCCGTGCGGTGGCGGATGCCATCCGGCAGGGCAACGAGGGTGTGGAACGGCTCCCGGGCAAGCACGGCCAGAACCGCCGCTTCGAGCAGCTCATCGTCATGGTCGACGACACCCCCGGCCAGCTGGGCCGCCTGTTCGGCGAGCTGGGCGAGCTGGGCGTGAACGTGGAGGACCTGCGCCTGGAGCACTCGCCCGGGGCGCAGTTCGGCCTGGCCGACATCAGCGTGGCGCCGGCCGCGCTGCGCGGCGCCATCGAGGGCCTGGAAGCACGCGGCTGGCGGATTGCAGGGAACACCAATGACTGACGCGCACAAGTTCATCGCGATCGACGGGCCCGCCGGGTCCGGCAAGTCCAGCGTCTCCAAGGCCGTGGCGCGTCGCCTCGGCTACGGCTACCTCGACACCGGCGCGGCCTACCGTGCGCTCGCCTGGCATGTGCTGGAGCGCGGGGCGGACACCGCGGATGCCGAGGCCGTGCGCTCCGCAGCATCCGAGTTCCCCCTGTCGCAGCAGCTCGACCCCGACGACCGCCGCGTGCTGGTCGGTGGCGTCGACGTGACCGACGCGATCCGCGACCCCCGCGTGTCCGCCGCGGTGAGCGGCGTGGCGCGCGTGCCCGAGGTGCGCGTGCAGGTGAACGAGATCTTCCGGCGGATGGTGGCGGAGTCCGCCTATCCCGCCGTGGTCGTCGAGGGCCGTGACATCACGACCGTCGTCGCCCCGGATGCGCCGGTGCGCATCCTGCTGACCGCCGCACCCGAGGTGCGCGCCGCCCGCCGTGCGGGCGAGCTCGCCGGCTCGGACGCGGCCGCCGTCGGCGAGGCCATGCGCAAGCGCGATGCCTCCGACAGCAGCGTCGTCGACTTCCTCAACGCCGCCCCCGGCGTGACGGTGGTCGACTCCACGCACCTGGATTTCACACAGACCATCGACGCCGTGCTCGCTGTGATCGAGCGCGCCTTCGATGCCGACAAGGAGCCCCACCATGGCTGATGAAGAGTACGAGGGCGGCCCCGACCACCTCGCCGAGAAGATGGCCGAGCTCGACGAGCAGCTGGCCGACCAGCGCGCCGACCTCATGCGCGCGACCCTCGCGGACTACGACCTGGACGAGGAGGACGCGCACCTGCTCGAGGGCGTGACCCTCGGCGAGGACGGCATCACGGTCATGCCGGCGCTGCCGGTCGTGGCGATCGTGGGCCGCCCGAACGTGGGCAAGTCGGCGCTGGTGAACCGCATCCTCGGCCGCCGCGAGGCGGTCGTGGAGGACACCCCCGGCGTCACGCGCGACCGCGTCACCTACAAGGCCGAGTGGATGGAGCGGCGTTTCTCGCTCGTCGACACCGGCGGGTGGGAGCCCGATGCCAAGGGCATCGACCGCTCCGTGGCAGCGCAGGCCGAGGTCGCGATCGACCTGGCCGACATGGTGCTGTTCGTCGTCGACGCGAAGGTCGGCGCCACCTCCACCGACGAGCACGTCGTCAAGCTGCTGCGCAAGAGCGGCAAGCCGGTGTTCCTCATCGCGAACAAGATCGACGACGCCCGGCAGGAGCCCGAGGCGGCTGCGCTGTGGAACCTGGGCCTGGGGGAGCCGTACCCCGTCTCCGCCATCCACGGACGCGGCGTCGCCGACCTGCTGGACATGATCGTGGAGAAGCTGCCCGAGGTATCGGCGGTGGCCAAGGCCGAGATCGGCGGACCGCGCCGCGTGGCGATCCTGGGCCGGCCGAACGTCGGCAAGTCCTCGCTGCTCAACAAGGCGGCCAAGGAGGAGCGCGTGGTCGTCAACGACCTCGCGGGCACCACGCGCGACCCGGTGGACGAGATCGTCGAGCTGGGCGGCAAGATGTGGCGGCTGGTCGACACCGCAGGCATCCGTCGTCGTGTGCACCTGCAGCAGGGCGCCGACTTCTACGCCTCGCTGCGCACCTCCGCGGCGCTGGAGAAGGCCGAGGTCGCGATCGTCGTCCTCGACGTGAGCCAGCCGATCAGCGTGCAGGACCTCAACATCGTCGACATGGTGCTGGAGTCGGGCCGTGCACTGGTGCTCGCGTTCAACAAGTGGGATCGCCTGTCGGACGACGACATGGAGAACTCCGACCGCCGCCGGTACCTGGAGCGCGAGATCGAGCAGGACCTGGCGCACGTCGCGTGGGCTCCGCGCGTGAACATCTCGGCGAAGACCGGATGGCACTTCGACAAGCTCGTGCCCGCCCTGGAGCGCGCGCTGGAGAACTGGGATCGCCGTATCCCGACCGGCAAGTTCAACGCGTTCATCACCGAGCTCGTGGCCGCGCACCCGCACCCGCTGCGTGGCGGCAAGCAGCCGCGCATCCTGTTCGGAACTCAGGCGTCGACCCGTCCGCCGACATTCGTGCTGTTCACGACGGGCTTCCTCGACCCGGGCTACCGCCGGTTCGTGCAGCGTCGCCTGCGCGAGCTGTACTCCTTCGAGGGCACGCCGATCGTGATCAACATGCGCGTACGGGAGCGCCGGCAGCGCTGACGCTCTCTGAGGCAGAATGGGGAGCGGATGCCATGATCCCGGCATCCGTTCCCGCCTGGCACACGAGGCCCGCCGAAGGAGACTGCGATGACGCACACCCTGCCCCTGCCCGACTTCGCCCACGAGCGCGTGGAGGTGACGACGGGACGGCGCAGCGGACTGTTCATCGCCGTCGCGCTGCACTCCTCGGTGCTCGGCTCCGCCCTCGGCGGGGCACGGCTGTGGACGTACCCGCACTGGAGCGACGCCCTCGGCGACGCGCTGCGCCTTTCGGCCGCGATGACGCTGAAGAACGCCGCGGCCGGCCTGGATGCAGGTGGTGGCAAGTCCGTCATCCGTCTGCAACCGGGGCAGACGCTGGATGCCGACCAGCGTCGCGCCGCATTCCTCGACCTCGGCGACGCCGTGGAGCTTCTCGAGGGCCGTTATCGCACGGCCGAGGACGTGGGCTCGACGACCGAGGACATGCTCACGGTGAGCGAGCGCACGCAGCATGTGGTCGGGCTGCCGTCGACCGTCGGTGGTTCGGGTGAGCCCGCAGGGCCGACGAGCCTGGGCGTGCACGCCTCGCTGCAGGCCGTGCTGGAGCGTGTCTCCGGATCGGCCTCCGCCGAGGGGCGCCGGATCACGATCTCGGGCCTCGGACAGGTCGGCGGACGCCTCGCGGCACGCCTGGCGGAGCAGGGCGCGCGGCTGACCGTGACCGACATCAACCCCGCGCGGCGCTCGTTCGCCGAGGAGATCGGTGCGACCTGGGTCGAGCCGGGCACCGAACACCTGGTCGCCGGCGACGTGTTCGTTCCCGCCGGCATCGGCGGTGTGCTGACCGATGAGGTCATCGACGCACTGGACGTGAAAGCCGTGTGCGGACCCGCGAACAACCCGCTGGCCGAGCGCTCCGGAGCGGATCGCCTCGCGGGGCGCGGCATCCTGTACGCGCCCGACTTCGTGGTCAACGCGGGCGGTGTGATCTACCTCGACCTGGAGGCGAAGCAGCTCGGCACGAGCGACGAGATCATGTCCCGTGTCGCAGCGATCGGCGACACCGTGCGCACCATCCTGGGCGACGCCGAGGAGCGGGGCATCACGCCGCTGCAGGCGGCCGAGGAGCTCGCCGCATCGCGGCTGCGTGCCGGTGCCGCGGTGGGTGCGCGGTAACGCGAGAACGGCTGACGAGAGGACGGCGATGGGCGACGGGACGCGGCACGAGGTGGAGGTGCTCACCTCGGTGAGCGATGAGGATGCCGCCGACCTGCGGCACCTGCTCGGCCTGCTGTCGACGACCGCGGTGTTCGATCGGGCTCGCATCGAGTCGATGGTCGCCCATGACGCGACGGAGATGCTGATCGTCCGGGAGCGAGGGCGCATCGTCGGCATGACGACGGTCGTCACGTTCCCGCTCCCGACGGGCATCCGCGGGATCGTCGAGGATGTCGCCGTCCACGAGTCGATGCGCGGGAAGGGGATCGCCCGTCTGCTGCTGCAGCGGGCGACCCTTCTCGCGCGCGAGCACGGGCTGAGGACGCTGGATCTGACCTCGCGCCCGTCGCGCGAGGCGGCGCTGCGGCTGTACGAGTCGGTCGGGTTCGTCCGCCGTGACACGAACGTGCTGCGCTACGCGCCGGATGCCGTGAGCTGACTCACTTCGTCTTCGTGGCCGCTGCGTCGCGCAGCTGTGAAAGGCTGAACGGGTGACGATCATTCCTGTGCAACCCGGTGAGCCGCGCCGTCCGGACGGACCGCGGGATCCGGGGGACGCGTGGGTCGTCGCGGAGTCGGGTGAGCGGTACTGGGGTCGATTCGGTGCCGCCGGTGTGCTCGCGTTCGACCCCG
>NZ_MKRT01000012.1:93411-93889 GCF_001897945.1 Microbacterium sp. 69-10 | reverse complement strand
CGCGTGACGGTGCACTGCGCGAGGCGCAGGAGGAGGCGGGGATCCCGGACGGCGCCCTGCGGGCGCGCTTCGCGAGCGTGCTGGATCTGCGGATCTGGTCGTACACGACCGTGGTCGCCGACGTCGTGTCCGCGTTCGAGCCGGTGATCAGCGACCCCGAGAGCCTCGCGCTGGAGTGGGTTCCCGTGGACGAGGTGGATCAGCGTCCGCTCCATCCGGGATTCGGCGCAGCGTGGCCGATGCTGAGATCGCTGCTGCCGACGCACCCGGCGATCGTGGCCGATGCGGCGAACGTCGTGGGTTCCGTGCCGGACGGATGGTGGAAGGACCGTGCCGGAGCGGCGGAGCGACTGCGCGAGCGGTTGTCGACGTGGACGGCAAGGGGAGTGGTCGCACCCGACCTCGGTGTCGCGGCGGACCTCTGGTACCCGCCGGTGTCGATGGTCGTGGAAGGCGAGGCGCGGGAGATCCCGGATGC
>NZ_MKRT01000012.1:88249-93321 GCF_001897945.1 Microbacterium sp. 69-10 | reverse complement strand
GACGACGCGATCGTCGACGAGGCGCGGCGGCTGCGCGATGGGGGGTTCGTCGTGACGGCCGTCACCAGCGATCGCGGTCTGCGAGAACGCCTGGAGGAGCTCGGGGCTCAGGTGCAGTCGTCGGGTTGGCTGCTGGAGCGGCTGGGCTGAGGGAGTGAGCGAGGCGCTCGATGCCGTGGTCGCGGGAGCTCGTGGGCTCTCGGTGGCGCATCGGGCAGCACTCATCGCCATCGACGGCGTGGACGGCAGCGGCAAGACGACGTTCACCGCGCGGCTCGTCGACGCGCTGCGACCGTCATCCATGACGGTCGTCCATGCTGACGATCATCTGCATCCGCCCGAGATCCGGCACGCGCGAGGCCGATCCTCGCCTGAGGGCTTCTGGCTCGACACATACGATCTGCCGTCGATGATCGCGGCTGTAGACGACGCCTGTCGCGCCTTGGATGACGGAACCTTCGTGATCGTGGAGGGCATGTTCCTGCATCGCGAGGAGCTGAGAGACCGGTGGGACTTCTCGGTGCTCCTCGACGTCCCCTTCGCGGTGACGGCCGCTCGCATGGCGGAGAGGGATGGGACGAACCCCGATCCTGAGCATGCCAGTATGCGCCGGTACGTGGGAGGACAACGCCTGTACTTCGGTGCGGCATCGCCATGGCGTCATGCTGACCTGGTCGTCGACAACTCGGCTGATGATGCGCGAGTGATCGAGGCGGAGAGCAGCTTCGCAGCCACGGCCGGGAAACCTCCGCATCCCGGCAGCGCGCCGTTCGCGCACCGACGGGCGCTGTGATTCCTCCGGCATCGACGGGCGCCCGACGGTGCCTGTTGTCGCTCCACGGCATCGCCGAACCGAGTATCGACCGTTGCCGGTCGCAGGGTGGGGCTGTCGACGAGCCTTCCGTCTGTGATTCAGAACGGGGAGCCGGCTTCCTGGGCGGTCTGGGGCCTGTGCCACAAGCCAGCCGGTTCGGTTTCGGATGGGATGAACATGACGCGTCTGGGCACGGGGTCGGGGTGGGGGCGTCCGGTGGGGCTGATCCACTCGACGGTCTGATCCTCGGTCTGCCTCGCTGTCCAGCGGGCGAAGTCGGGGAGGTCGGGGTGCTTGAGCCCGTGGTGGGTCTTGCAGAAGTACGCGAGGTTGTCGGTGGAGGTCTGACCGCCGAGTGCCCAGTCGAGGTTGTGGTCTGACTCGCACCGGTGAACGGGCTGGCGGCAGCCGGGGAATCGACAGTGCTGATCTCGGGCCCTGAGGAACCTGCGCATCGGTTCCGTCGGCGTATAGGTGTCGGTCTCGGTGACCATGCCGCCCGGGTTCAGGAACAACCGGGTCCACCCCGAGTTCGCGCCGGCGAGGGTGCGGGCGGTGTCCGGGCGGATGGGCCCGTGCCCGTCGAGCTCAGCCGGACGACCATCGTCGCCGAGCAGGGTCGTTGCGGCGACCGTGACCTGGACGGTCGCGCGGATGCTGCCCAGCGCGGTCCCGTGCGCATCCGATGGGTTCGTGGTGAGAAGCAGGTCGGCGAGCAGGTCCGCGCGCAACTGGTCGTAGGTGCGCGGGTCATCGGAGAGGTGGATGATGCACGGACTGTCCGGATCCACGTTCGGGTCCGTCCAGTAGTCCAGGTCCGGTTCCGGCCGCGGCCCACCAGGATCCGGATCATCCTCATCGGGCCAGTACCCGTCGGCGTCAAGCCGATGGTTCAGGTAATCGTCGAAGTGGTCGGAGGTGTCGTCGACGTCGGAGTTCGAACCGCCGATGCTGTTCATCGTGTCGTCGGCGCCCGCTGTCGTGCCGGCCGGGCCCGCCATCGCGGTGGCCTGACCCGCAGCAGTGGAGCGGCCCTCGTCCTCCTGTGAGGTGAGGGCATCGCCGCGGGCGATCTCTGCGAACAGGGCCCGCTCGGCACGATCCGCGGCAGTGAACTCGGCTTCCCACGCTGCCCACTCCGCTTCGAACGGTACGAACGGGGGCAGAGCCGGGCTGCGGTCTTCCGGATGGCCGGAGAGGTGGCGCGCCATCCGGGTGAGACGGTCGTGGATCGCCACCGCGAGGACCTCGGGCAGCACAGCCTGAAGCAGCGCCAGCCCGTCACCGACGGAGCGGATCGTGACCGTCCGTTCGTCGAAGGCCTTCGTGTGCTGTTCCACCACCGTCGCACCGGCCAGTGCCGCCGCGACCTGCCGGGCGTGGGTCCGGGTGCGGGCGGCGGTGTCATGCTCGGCGACTTCCAGCACTGCCTGCTCATACAGACCCAGGGTTTCCGGCGCGACCTCGCCGGTGTCGATCGCTTCCCGCACCGGATGAGACTCGGCCAGCAGGTGCCGCACATGCCCGGGCGTGACACGCCCGTCCTGGAAGGCGGCACGGGTGGCCGGGAACTGGGCCAGCATGCGGGCATCCGCGAACGAGTACTCCATCGCACCCTTGGAGACATGCCCGGCCGCGGAGTACTCCGCGAGCATGGAGCGTTCGATCACGCCCTGATGCCCTGGTGCGGTGGCGTTCTCCTCCTCGAACAGCTCCCACCGCTCTGCGAGCAGCTCGGCGGCTTCGGCCTGCAGGCGGGCGATCTGCCGCTGCTTCGACACCCACGCGTCCAGCAGCGCATCACGCCGCTGGAGGAGAGAGTCGAGTCCCGTCGTCATGCATCCAGTGTAGTACAGATGTTCGAAGATTGGAAGAGATTCGAGTGCCGTTTTCTTCTGATGATCTGGACTTCTCGATCACGCACATGCGGTTCGGCCCGTCACCCGCTTCAGGCGACGCGTTCTCAGAGATCGTCGCGCCCGCGCAGGCGGTCGATCTCGCGGCGCTCGCGCTTGGTCGGTCGACCCGCACCGCGGTCCCGGACGGCGAGCATGGCCACTGGGTCACGCGGCGGTGTGCGGTCGTCGTAGGCGGTGGCCGCCACAGGGGCTCCGACGCGCTTGGTCAGGGTCTGCCGCACGATGAGGATCCGGTCGAATCCGGAGATCCGCACGCGTACCTCGTCTCCGGGCTTCACGGTCTGTGCGGCTTTGATGCGCTCTCCGTTCACGCGCACATGCCCCGCGCGCACCGCTGTGGTGGCGGCGGATCGGGTCTTGTAGACGCGGACCGCCCAGAGCCAACTGTCGATGCGCGCCGGCTTCACGGCATCCGTCATCTCTGCGTCCTTCCGACGAGCGTCCTGAGAACACCCCACACGATCAGTCCCTGTCCGATCGTGTAGGTGATCATGACCGCCGGCCCCATCCAAGCGGGCAGGCCTTCCGGCAGGAACAGTCGGAAGGCGAGGATCGAGTCGCTGGCGAGGAAGAAGGCGCCGCCGATGGTGACGATCGGATGGCAGCGCGCCGCGGTCGCGGCCGTACCCGCGAGGACGAGCCCGTACGCGGCCACGGCGGGGAAGAGGCCGCCGGTGTGCGGGCCGAGGATCGCGAGCATCCCGACCCACCACGCGATGTAGATCAGCGTCCACCAGGGGAGGCGACGGACGCGCGCGAAGCGGAGGAACAGTGCGATGTAGGCGATGTGCGCGATGCCGAAGAATCCGAGCATGAGCGGCAGCTCGGGCAGTGTCGGGAAGAAGGCGCCGGCGGAGTCTCCGAGCCAGGAGAAGAGCAGTGCCACGAGCAGGAGCGCGATGACCACCCGCGGGCGCACCCGGGTAGCCGCACACACGACGGGGATGGCCAGCAGGGGCATCAGCCACAGCTTGGTCGGAGGCGCGAGCGGGCTGTCCAGGGCGATGGCGGTGACGTGGATGAGTGCGAGGGCCACGTAGGGAATCCACGCGATGACATCGAGCGGGCGCGCTGTGCGCGGCATCCGCTCCTGTCGATCCGGGCGAGAGACGGCCTGCAAGCTCACGACTCGACCGTCACGGCGGCGACGGTGCCGTCGGCGGCGAGGTGCGCGGCGGGCCAGTAGCCCTCGGGGAAGTGCTGACCGCAGGTGTCCACGAAGTGCAGCACGATCTCGTCGTCGGAGGATGCCTCGATGGCCTCGAGTCGCAGGTCGGACGCGCCCTCATCCAGTTCATGAGGCTCGGGTTCGACATCGCTGAAGTGGGCGATCACGGCATCCGAGGCGCGACGACGGATGCTGTCGATATCGGCGACCACCGAGCGCAGGCGGGGGAGCCGGGCGCGCACGTCGTCGACCTCGGGTCCGTCGATCATCAGCTCGACGTGCGCGTCGCCGTCGTCGACGCTGCCCGCATACCAATCGTGGACGGCGACGGTGCCGTCGTCGAAGGTGCTCTCGGCGCGGGTGAGGAGGCCGAGGGCGGGGTCGTCGATCGGCGGATGCTGTGCGCTCATGGCTTCACGGTAGCGCGGACGGTCATTCCAGCTCGCGCACCACGAGGACACGGCCGCGGGTGAGCGGCTCGGTCTGCCGGAATCCGTGCGCGAGGAAGGTGGAGAGCGTGCCGTGGAAGAGGTCGTTGGAGCGATGCGTGCCCTCGGAGGTGTCCACGGGATACGCCTCGATGAGGCGCGCGCCGGCTTCGCGCGCGTAGTCGATCGCAGCGTCGAGCAACTGGGCGCTGAGGCCCTTCCCGCGGTGATCGCGCCGGATGACGAAGCAGGTCACCGCCCACACGCTCGCATCGTCCAGCGGCTCGGCGGTGGCAGCGACGATGGCCCGGGTGCGGACGATGCGCGTCTGCGCGCTGCGCGGTCCGATCCGGATCCAGCCCGCGGCTTCGCCGTCGACGTAGGCGATCAGGCCCGGCGGGGAACCGGCCGCGATCTCGTCCTTGAGCATGTCGCGCCGCTGCTCGACAGTGGTGGACTGCCACTCCTTGTTGCTGACGACCGGCCAGATGCACTGGCAGCTGCGGCCGTCGCCCCCTCCCGTGAGGGAATGCTGCACGTCGTCCCACCGGCTGATCGTCGCGCGTTCCGTGGTGATCGAAGTCATGCAGGGCACGCTACGCGGAGCCTCGGACATCGGCAACGGGCCGTTCGCGCCACGCCCGGCTTCGCCGGTTCGCGAGCACCGTTGGAGTGGGCTAGGATTGTGGAGATGCCCGCGCTCCGGTGCGGATCACAACGGGCTGTGGCGCAGCTTGGTAGCG
>NZ_MKRT01000012.1:82348-88205 GCF_001897945.1 Microbacterium sp. 69-10 | reverse complement strand
GCTTGGTAGCGCACTTGACTGGGGGTCAAGGGGTCGCAGGTTCAAATCCTGTCATCCCGACGCAAAAGCCCTGGTGAGACGGCAAATCTCACCAGGGCTTCGTCGTATCCGGGGTCATTTTTGTTGGTCCCCTTCTGGTCCCCGTGAACGCGGCGGCGTGTTCGTCCGGCAGCTCCGAAGGCTTCGCTTCCGCGGTTTCTGTGGATAAGGGGACCATAAGGGGACCAGAACGCCATCCGAGGCGGCCCGAGGACTGCTCGCGTGGTCATAGCCCGCGCGCCGTCGTTCGCCGGGAGGCCGGCTGCTTCGATGCCGGTCGGCCCGACTTGCGGAGGAACGCGTTGGCTTGCTCGGCGGCGGAGGCGAGGTGCCGGTCGTCGGGGTGCAGGTAGCCGCGGGTGGTCTCGATCGAGGCGTGACCAAGGATGTCCTGAAGGACGTGCAGGGGCACGCCGGCGTCGGCCATCCAGGTCGCGCCGGTGTGACGCAGTCCGTGACGGGTGAGGTTCGGCAGATCGAGCTTTGCGACCAGCTCGTCCCAGTTCGTCGCGTCCCTCACTGTCGCGGTGGTGAGCACTCCGCCCTTCGGCCCGACGAGGAGCCGGTTTTCGGGTTCCTTGCCTTCGGTAAGGCGTTCCAGGACGGGGCGGAGCGGGTCGAGGATCGGCACCCGGCGTTCCTTGCGGTTCTTCGTCGCTTTCGTGATGAGCCCGCCTTTGCCGGGGAAGGTCTGCCGACTGATGATGACGATGTTCTTGTCGAACCGGACGTCCCCGGCCTGCAGCCCCGATACCTCGGAGGATCGGGCGGCCAGCAGAGCTGCGAGCATTACGAAGTCGGAGTAGGACTGGTGCACCTCTGCGCACGCGCCGGCCAGCTTGTTCAGCGTGGCGAGGTCAGGGATGGCGTGCGCCCGCGGTGAGGCGTCCTCGGCGGACTGTTCCCGGAAGGCGTTGCGGTTCAGGCTGCGCTTGGCGCGGTTCTTCGCCGGGTTCGTCGTCAGCATCCCGTCGCGGACTGCCTCGTCCAGGATGCGCACGAGCGGGGCGATGGTGTTCTTGATGGTAGAGGCCCCGTGCCTGGTCTCCCACTCATCGATGGTCCGGTCGATGATCCCCGCGGTGATCTGGGAGACGGGCAGGTGCCCGAGCGCGGGCAGTACTCGGAGCCGCAGTCCGATTCCGTAGTTGTCCGCCGTCGAGGTGGGGTCCAGGCCTCTCGCCCATCGCTGCCCGATAGAGGTGACGAATTCCAGCAGCGTCATGGAGACGTCCATGCCCTTGCTGGAGGATGTGCGGAGCTGATCGAAGAAGGCGTGCGCGGCGGCTTCGTCCGGCACGATCTCCGAGCGGGTAACGCGCCTCTTGCTGATCGGGTCGGTCCACCGGGCGCGGGCGCGGATGCCGTAGGAGCGGCGCTCCATGTCGGTGGACACTTTCACGCCGATAGGCGGCACCGGCTTGGGTGCCGCCTGCGGCAGCGGATCAGCCTTCCGCGGCATGGTCGTGCTCCAGCCCGGCCAGCCATCCGTCGATGGCATCGAGCCGATAGCGGGCGATGCCGCCCAGCCGCAGGAACGGCGGCCCGGTCTGCGCAGACCGCCACCGCGACAGAGTGGACTCCGACACCTTCAGGTAGGCAGCCACCTCACGGCTATTCATCAGCGGCGAGACCACAAGCGCATCGATGTTCTCGCTCATGAGACTTCGCCCGTGTCTGGATTGAGCCGCTGGTAGAACGCCTCCTCAGCGTCACGTCGCTGTTCGACATCAGCCATCATGAAGTCCACGAACTCGCTATCGCGGTTGATGATCGGGATGTCCTCCACTGGAGCGGCAGGTTCTTCACCCGGCCAGGTCGTCTGGCGGGTCGGGCGATCACGGTCCAGCCGGGTTCCGCAGGTGGCCACCCAGTCGCGCAGTCGCTCGCGTGCTTCGGCGAAGTCGCGATGCCAACCCAGCGGTGCCGACCCGTTCTCCTCGGGGTCATAGGCGCACAGCCAGTGCAGATGCAAGGCGCTGAGCTCCCAGACGAGTTCAGAGTGCCGGAACCAGGCGGGCGGGACCACGGAGGCGGGAAGACCGTAGGTCTTGCGGAGCCAGTCGACCCAGCGGTTGAGCTCGAGCCATTCCGCCTCGGCCTCGTCTGCAGTCAGCAGGTTCCAGTTGATCGGATGGGGCGGCTCGGCCATCACCGGGTCCTGGAACCCTGCGGCAGCTTCCGCGGGTTCCTGTTCAGGAATGAAGTCACTCATCTTCGATCACATCCCCATCGCGGCGGGGCTCGCGCCCCGGGCGCTCTGCGCCTTCGAGCCGAACCCTGCGCCTCGCGACGGTGCAGACTGACGCGGAGCGCGGTGAACTTCATACTGAGTGCGAGCAATGTCATGGCCGAAGCTGCTGACGATGAACTCCTCGGCCGCTTCGCCGTCCTTTGCTCGCGTGTACTCGTGTACGCGACCGCTCGCGACGAACTTGTCGCCCTTGTGAAACCGCTTATGGCCTTCCTCCGCTGCACGCCGGAAGGCGGCCATGTCGTGGAAGGTCGTTTCGAGCTGAGTCCACGAACCGTCGGGCTCTTGCCTCGAATGCTCGATACCGATCCGCGCATAGAACCGGAGCGTGCCGTCTTCTGTCCGGCTCAGCTTCGGTTCCGTCGCGATGAAGCCTGTCACAGACGGCTTCGTCTCAATGCTGCTCATGTCTCGTGCTCCTGTCTCATATCGCCGTCTCTCAGCGAGAGAGCGGTTCAATCACCAGGTGCGCAGCGCGGCCCGGCACTCTTCAGGGCGCGGCACGGCGGATCAGATCAGCCTCGATGCCCTTCCGGTCCGTGCGAAGCTGTGCCGCGTCGGGTCGCCTGGTCCAGATCCGCATGCGTGTGACGATGGGCGGCGCGGCACGCAGGAGCACGAGCGCGGTGCCGAACGGGAGGGTGCGGATGGTGTCGGGCGGCATGATCGGCACCCGGCGGATCGAGCGTTGCGCCGAGCGTGAGCCCTGGTCGCCGATGGTGGTGGAGTCGGTGATTTCGTCGCGTTCTCCGATGAGGGTGGAGAGGTCAGCGAGGTCTTTCGAGTTCGATGCGCCCCCGAGAACGATCTTCACGATGGAGGCATCCCAGATCGCTCCGGCGGCGTTCTCCGACCACTTCTCCCGTGCCTGCGCGAGCGACTGCAGCACGGGCATGGTGGTGATCCCGGTGCCGCCTCCCTCCGCCATGAGCGTCGGCAGCGACGGCAGCGGTGCGAGGTTGCCTACCTCGTCGAGAGCGAGCAGCACGGGCGGGTCAAGGCGAGCACCGGGGCTCGTTGCCGCGATGTGGCGTGCGGCTTCCACGAGGTCTTCCACGAACGCCGCCACCAAGGCGGCGGAGTTGTTCGCGCCGGCCCCGGTGGCGAGGAGGTACAGGGTGCCTTTTGCGCGGAGGAACGCTTCGGGGTCGAAGTCCTCGCCCTCCCGCGGCGATACGGCGTCGAGCACACGTGGGTCTGCAAGCGCCGCGAGGGCGAGGGAGACGCCTTGCCAGATCGAGTCGCGGGTGCGAGGGTCGGAGTCGATCATCGCTTGCAGCGAGTCCGCCCACCCCGTGGCAGCTCGCGGGTTGGCGGTGAGGATCGCGACGGCATCAGCGGCGGCAGAAGGGTCGAGGGTCCACCGGAACAACTCAGCAGGTGACCGGTGATCCAGTGCGGCAGCATGGAGCAAGGCTTGGAGCGCGGTCCTGGTCTTTCCTTCCCAGAACCCGCCGCCCTCGACACCGCCAGCAGACAGCCCGGTGCCTGCGGCGAGCCCGGTCGCGCGGATCATCGCCGTCAGCGGGTCCTCACAGCCGCGGATGGGCGACCACCTGAGCCCGGACGGTACGCCTTCGGCGAGGTGCTGAGGATCGAACACCGCGGTCGGCCCGATCTTCGCCCGTGCTGTGAGCGTGGCGGTGAGGTTGTCGGGTCTGGTGCTTGTCGTGACGACCGCGCCGGGCGCGTCGAGGATGGCGTTGATGACGATGTGCGCGCCTTTGCCCGAGCGCGGCGGTCCAATCAGCAGGATCGAGTCTTCAACCGACGCCCACACGCTCTTCCCGCGTGAGACGCCGATGCGGTAGCCAACGTCGTCGGGTTTCGGGTTCTCGAGCGAGGGTCGCAGGTGCCCCGCCCGTCGCAGGAGCGCGGTGTCGGAGGCGTTCTTGGCGACTTCGGTGCGGGTGGCGATCCCGGCGATGCGGTACGGGTCTGCTTTGGTCTGCCTGCCGTGTTCACGGATCAGATGCCACACCCACCATGCCGCGACACCGGCGGCGACTATCAGGATGCCGGCGGTGATCCAGTACGCGACCGGGCTTAGCCCCGGTGCACCGAGCGGCAGGGCTGGGTCGCCGGGGTGCAGGATGACGCCCAGGCCGGCGTCGATCCCGCCGGTCGGCTGATCGTGTCCGGTGATCCAGGCGGCGATGGAGCCGGCGCCGCGGAGGATGCCGGCGAGGATCGCGGCGCCGATGAGGACGCCGATGCCGAGGTTGGAGAGTTCATCCCCGAGTGCCCCGGTCGGGCGCGGGGTGCTCACACCGGTCTCCCGACCGCGACGGTGCCCGAGACGCGGCCCAGGAGCACGACTTCACCGGTCGGTGCCTGGGCGACTTGCTCGGCGGTGAGCATGGCTCGCACGGCGCCGGTCGGTGTGGCGTCGGTGTGCGCGACGATGACCGCGACGGCGACATCTTCGCCGGGGACGAAGCCCTCGCTCTGTAGCCCGACCAGCACCGGCGGCCCCGCCGGAGCCTGCGTTCTGATGAGCGTGGGCGGTGCCGGTTGCGCGTGGGGCTCTGGCACGGGCTGTCGGCGTCGGCCTGGGGTGATGATGTCGGTGAACACGCTTCCGTCGGCTTCGCGGACCTCGACCCGGATCGGGCACTGCCGCAGGTTGGTGAGCTGGTCGATCAGGCGGGCGAACGACTCGCGCCGCCAGGGCGGCGCATACGGTTCCGGCTCATACGCCTGCCCGTCGACGGTGACGGTCATCGTGCCGTCGCCGTCGATGGTCATGATGACGTGCGGCAGCACCACCGGCACGTCGGGTTCACGGTGCGCAGGCGGCTGCTGGTCGGTGGTGCGCTTGTATAGGGGGTCCTTCATCGGGGGTTCTCTCTGTTCGTTCGGGCACAGAACAGGTGCACCGACAAATGCCCGATCACCAGGCAGAGAGACGAAGTCCACTGGACGCAGCGGTGCTGTGCCAGGAGAATGAGAGTGTCGTTGGTTCAAGGTGCTATCGAGAGCACAGTGTGGCTGGCGGTGGCTCTGGCCCTGGCGTTCGTCCGCCTCCTGAGTGAGGCTCCCGTGTGGAGCAGTCGAACGGAGAACCGAATGAAAGCTAACAAGGCAAGCGTCCCCAACAGTCGACCCGCACAACCGAGGAGGTTCTGGCAGTATCTGCTCGAAACCATCTGGGCGGCGGGCGTCGGGGTCCTTGGGTCCTCGCTAGCCACCTTGAATCAACGAACAAGCGGAGCACTCATTTGAGTGCTCCGCTTTGCTCTATCAGCGCGTCATGCGCCCAGTCGTGTCGAACGCGGTGAGCTCTGCCGGATGGAGCTGGTGTTGCACGACGAAGGATCGGTCCTTGATGCGCCAGAGCCCCTGCCCGGTACCCAGCGACGGGAGGAGCTTCTGTTCCGTGCCGGTCAGGCCTAGTGCGGTTGCGGTCGTGCCGAGCTGGTCGGGCTCTTGCCGGTAGACGATCCTCGTCTCAGCATTCGCCAGCAGTGACGAGGCGAGCGCCCGCATCGCCGATCCCTGATCGCCTACGTTGTCCAAGTCGCTGAGCTTGTGGAAAATCAGCATGTTGCTGATCCCGAAGTG
>NZ_MKRT01000012.1:74655-82312 GCF_001897945.1 Microbacterium sp. 69-10 | reverse complement strand
CGCCGTTCGGGTCGGCGAGGGCCGATTCCATCCACGCGGATGAGCAGGTCATGAGCACGGAGATGAGCATGGAGTTCTCCGCGACCCGCGACAGGTCCAGGCTCACCATCGGCAGAGAGGGGTCGAACTTCACGGTTGACGGCCCGTCGAAGAGGCCTTGAAGGTCGCCGGCGACGAGGCGGCGCAGTGCGTGCCCGACGAGGCGGCCGTCTTCCGCAAGGCGCCCGTCCTCATCGCTGGCGGGGTCGGGGGCGAGGATGCGGTCCACGATCATCGGCAGGATCGGCACGTCCGCCGACCGCACCGCGTCGGTCAGGGCGAGGTCGATCGCCGTGTGCTCCAACGGCGACAGTGCCCGGTCCAGCACCGTCTCCGCCAGCGCACCGATCAGATCACGGCGACGGGACGCGACCTGCATGGCCCACTCCGCGTCGGAGATGCCGGAAGGGCGGTGTCCCTCATCGAGCGGGTTCAACCTATTGGCGAGTCCGTGGCCGAGGACGATCGCCTTCCCGCCAACAGCCTCCGCGACCGCCGTGTGCTCGCCTTTCGGGTCGCCAGGCACGTAGACGCGCCGACCGAACGGCAGGCTCCTGGTGTAGAGGCTCTTGGCGAGCGAGGACTTCCCGGAGCCGACGATGCCGGCGAGGACGAGGTTCGGGGCGGTGATGAGGCCGCGCTGGTACAGCACCCACGGGTCATAGACGAAGCCCCCGCCGCTGTAGAGGTCTTGGCCGACGAACACTCCCGACGAGCCGAGGCCGCCTTCGGCGAGGAACGGGTACTGGCCTGCGAGCGTCGCCGAGGTGTCTTGGTGCTTGGGGAGCCGGAACCTGCCGGGCGTGCGCAGCGCCGCCGGCCCAGGCTCGCCGGAGGCGGGCAGGTAGGTGGTCGCGCGCTTCTCGGCCTGCTCGGTTTCCCATTTCGCTTTCGCGTCGGCCTTGCGGGTCTCGCGGGCGGTGGTCTCGATCCGGGTCGCGGCCTGCCGGCGTGCCTTGCGGTTGCGGCGTCGTTCGCCTTCCGGGTCGATCAACGTCGATGTGTGCAGGCGCTCCTCTTCCCGGCTCACAGCGCCAACCCCTGCGACGACGAAGCCGTGCCGGTGCGGCGCCCGAACCAACTCGAGCCCGAACGCTCAGCCCGCGGCGATCGCGCCTCGCGCGCTGCCGTCGGCTCCTGCCGCTCCACAGGGGCGGGGTCGTCGATGTCGAGCAGCGCCGGGTCAGGGGTCGCGTCGTACTCTCGCAGCAGGGCGACGTGTCCGAGCGAGGGGCTGTAGGTGAGCGT
This sequence comes from Microbacterium sp. 69-10, assembly GCF_001897945.1. Taxonomy (GTDB): domain Bacteria; phylum Actinomycetota; class Actinomycetes; order Actinomycetales; family Microbacteriaceae; genus Microbacterium. Next base: position 81,025 of record NZ_MKRT01000012.1, on the reverse strand, counting down.
GTAGACGTCGTGGGTTGCGGTGCGATCCAGCGCCCCGGTCGGCGGCTCGTCGTAGACGTACCCGTTGGCGAGCGCTGCTTGTACGGTCTCTTCGCCGAAGTCGTACCCGGCGAGGTGTTCGATCGCGGCGTCCGGGCCGTTCTTCTCGATGAGGTCGAGCACGTGGTCTGCGTCCTCGCCGTGGAGGAACACGACGCTGATCCACCGCCCCGCCTTCTCCGGCTCAGGCACGGGATCGCGCGGTGCTCCGAGGAGTTCAGCCAGCTGCACCGGCCCCTGCCAAGTGGATGATGCTCGGGCGTCCAGGGCTGCATCGTTGGCGTGCGCGGCATCCGCGATCGCTTCCGGGAACATCAGCTCCGGTGCCGGCTCGTCGGGATGGTCGAGAGCGCGTTGCCTGTTGTCGCCCTCGGCTTGGAGGTAGATCACGAGTTCCCGCATCGCCTGTTCCGGGGTGACGGGCTCGATGCCGGTGAACAGGTCACGCCCGCCGGCCACGGCCCCGGTGGCCTGGTCCTCGATGAGATACCCGTAGCGGTGGTGCACGCCGAGCGGGGTGATCGGCCAGACCGTGAGCTTCAGCGTGCCGATCTCCTCGACGGTGCGCACGGCGTCGGCCTCGTTCACCTGCCCGAGTGCCGACACCGGGGGTTCGGGGTGCCAGGCGATCTTCCCGGACTGCGACATGGCCACATCGAGCCCGCGATACGCCTGGTCCAGCAGCGCCTTCACGGCGAGGAGTTCCCGGCCTGCGGCTTCGGCGGCGGTCTCGCCGGCGAGCTGGTCACCAGTGTCATCGAATGCGCGATGCCGGGCGGCCAGGTGCGCGCCGGCGAGCTGGTCGATGACCTGGGCGAGTGATCCCATCCCGCCGAGCAGGTTTCCGAGCACGTCGTAGGTGTCGGCGGGGTTCTCGAAGGTGCGGGTCGCGTGGGCGAGGCCCCGCAATGCCGCATACGCCTCATCGGCATCGGCTTTCGGATCGTTGAATGTCGGCATGATCGATCTCCTTGGAATGAACGGGTTAGACGTTTCGGCACAGCGGCAGCGCCGCGACCGTGAACGCTTGGGCTTGCTGACCGACCAGCCGGCGGGTCTCGCAGGAGGCTTGGATAGCGGCCTGCTCGATCGCCGACACCGCCGCGTCGAGCTCGTCCGCGGTCGGCGCGGAGACGGAGACGAGCCCAGAGACACGGAGCACGCCGTGCCCGGCGGTGAGGTCGGCTTCCTGTTGCAGCACGTCATCGAGCTCCGCGCTGGCACTCGCGTCTTCGACTTGCCCGATCTTTCGCCGTTGTGCCGCGTCGCTGATGAGCTCGGTCTTCTTCTTCCGCAGGTCACGGGCGGCCTGATCCGCCCGGACCGGCGTGTAATGCAGCGCGAGCGTCCGCAGCACGCCGTTCGACAGCACGAGCGGGGCGAGGAACCCAGGGAACACCTGGGAGCGGGGCCACTCTGAGATCCAGAGGACGGCGTGGAAGGCGGAGTCGGAGCGCAGCCGTTCCCACGTCTCCGTCACCGCGACCGGCCCCGCCGTCGCCAGGTCTCGCCCCAGTGCCCCGTGTCGTTCCAGCGACGCGGCGGCGGCGGGGTCGTAGGCCGAGCGGAGGATGACGGCAACCTCGCCCGGTGTGAGCCACCCGGTCGAGGTGAGTTCCGCTGCCCGCAGCGCCGTGGTCAGGGTGGTCATGTCCTGCCGGAGCACGGCGGCGGCGCCGCGTATCCCGCCGCCCGCGGTCCTGATCTGCCGGGTCGCGGCCTTCATGTCCAGCGCCAGGCTGATGGTCGTGGCGTGGCGTTCCCCGGCAGGTCCCGCACGGTCGATGAGCTCCCGATAGGTCGTCGCCGCCCAAGAACCGTCATCGACGCCGTGCGCCCGCCACCACTCCGCAAGCCCCGTGCCGGAGTCCGGCAGGGTCCGCTCCGACACCTGGATACGGGCGATCCGCCCGGATCGGCAGGCGGCGGCGAGGACGCGGCCCCACCCTGAGACGCGGCGTTGCTGCTCGCCGGGGTCGAGGAGGACGAAGGCGGGATGTGAGACGCCGAGGATCGCGGTGAGGGTTTGGGCGTGGGGGTCGTGGATCATCGCGGCCCCGGTCTCCGGGTCCTCCCATTCCCGCAGAGCTGCCGCATCGCCCGGTAGGGCGAGGGTGCCCGCGGGACGGGGTTTGATGATGCGGGTGCGGAACAGGAGCTGCCCGCCATAGACGCGGATCGTCCAGCGGGCAAGGATCGGCACCCATTCGATGACCTTCCGCCCTCCCGAGGGCACCACGGCCAGCAGAGCCGAGGTGCCCCAGACGGGTGAGGTCCAGGCGAGCGCCATCCCGCCGCCGACATACAAGGCGGCGACGAGGGTGAGCACGGCGATGCCGAGGACGATCAGTTGCGACAGCGACAGGCCGAGCATGATGCCCCGCTTGGTCAGGCGGGAGAACTGCACCGGATGCAGCGGATACTCCGCCGCGCTGTTGGTAGCCATGAGAGGTCAGTCCTTTCCAGACGGAGCAGAAACCGGCGGGGCCGGCGGCGGATCAGAGCGTGGCCCGCTCGACGGCGCCGCGGGCGCCTGCGGAGCCGGAGCCGACGGCGACGACGGGGCGGGCGTGTTGCCGGGCTGTTGCTGTGCGGGAGGTACCGGCGGCGGGGATGCCGACTCGGACGCAGCGCCCGCGTGACCTTCCGCCGCACCTCCGACCGCGGCACCGGCCTTCGGCCCGGCGGTCGCGGCACCCTTCACCACGGCAGCCCCGGCGACCACGGCGAGCCCGACCGGGCCAGCGGCCGCAGCCCCACCACCAGCGGCCCCGGCACTCGCACCGCCGCCTGCACTCGCGCCTGCACCAGCGGAGGCCGGCGCGGCGCTCGCGCTGGCTGTTCCGCCGCCGGAAGGCGGCGTCGGGGGCGGGGTGCCCCCTCCACCGCCGCCTCCTCCGGGCGGTGGCGGCGGATTACTCCCACCGCCTCCGCCTCCGCCGTCGCCTCCGTCGAGCACCTTCTTCGGTTCGTCACCGGAGGACTTTCCCGGCATCGGCACGGGACGGTTGAGGGCTTGCTTGGCTTCCTGTTCGGAGCTCATCGCGTGGTACATATCGAACCCGACGAACGAGACGAACTTGTAGGTGATGTACGGCGCGAAGGCCGCGACGCCCATGAGGACGACGCCGGCGATGGGGTCGCTGATCGAGGCCAGGTCGAACTCAATCGGGGCCGACATCTGCGCGACCGCGACGAGGAAGATCACGACCAGGACCAACTTGGACACGATGAGAGCAATGACGAAGCTGGCCCATTTCCCGAACCAGCCCTTGGTCGCATCCCAGTTCGCGCCAGCGAGGGCGACCGGTCCGAACACCACCGCGACCAGCAAGAGTGCCTTGCGGATGAGGAGGGAGAACCACACGATCGCCGCCGCGCTGATCGCCAGGCCCGCGAGGAAGATCGTCAGAATGGCGCCGACGCCGGGTGCGGCGATGTTGATGCCCGCGAACCCGGCGGCGAGGAGGGCGATGCGGTCGCCCATCGTCTCCATCGTGTTCCCGGTCGCCTGAACGATCCCCACGGAGAGCTGGTCGGTGATTTCCAGCAGCAGCCCCGTGACGGTCAGGATCACGAATGACCCGAGCACGCTCTTCGCCAGCCCAAGGCCCGCACGAGACAGGGCGGTCGGGTCGCGGTGTATGAGCCCGGTGATGAGCTGCAGGCAGAAGAAGATCAAGAACAGGAAGATCGCGGCCCCGAACAGGACGTTGTAGACGCCGACGTACTCGCCGCCGGTGAGGTCAACCAGCGTGGTCGTGTCCATGACGGTCCAGACCGACTCGAACAGCCAGCCGGCGGCGGCGCCCATCGCCTGGGCGAGCCAGTCGAACGGGGCGGAGATGAGGGTGGCGACGCCATCGCCGACGGCATCGCAGACGTTGGAGATGACGGGAATGTCGCAGACGCTCATGACCCGTCACCCCCGTCTTGGGCGGGGTGCGGGGTCATACCGACTGGCCCACGTTCCAGAAGAAGTTGATCAACGTCACCGCGGCACCGCAGATGATCGCGGCCCCGCAGGAGATGAGCACGCCCACCTTCCCGCGGCTCGCGAGGTGCGGGTTCGAGGAGTTCGATCCGAAGCCCCAGATGATGGCGCTGACGATGAGCGCGAGGACGGAGAGAATGAGGCCGATGGTCATGACGGCGCCGACGATGGTGCGCAGCTGCTCGATGCCGGGAAGCCCGTCGCTGTTGGGGTTGATGTCGATCACGGGATGCTCCTGAGAGGGTCGAAACGGTGGAGAGGTGTTCTCGCCCGTCAGGTGCACAGCAGCGCGCCCCGCATCCCTCGGGGGCTGGGATGCGGGGCGCAGTCTCGGAAGCGAATGCGGCTATAAGGTGTCGCCGACGTTCAGCAGGAAGTTGACCCACGCGACCCCGGCACCCGCGAGGGCTGCCGCGCCGACGGCGACGAACAGGCCGGTGCGGGCTTTGGCGGCGGCGTGGTGGTTGCCGTGGGAGGAGGCGATGGCCCAGGTGATCGCGCAGACGATCAGCATGAGCACGGCGATGATGAGGACGAACATCAGCAGCGCACCGACGACCTGGCTGAGCTGGTCAGAGCCGTTCACGGCCCCGAAGTCGGGAAACACGTTCATCACTGGCCTCCCGTGCTCGTGTTCGCGGTGCAGGTCGCAGGTTGCGTGTCGCCGGGTTGGATGCCTTCGGCGTGGTGGTCGGTGAGCCAGACATCGGAGTCGATCGCGGGCTGGCTGATCCCGCCGGGGTGGATCTCGAAATGCAGATGCGGCCCGGTCGAGTGCCCCGAGCTGCCGACGTCGCCGATGTGCTGCCCGGCGGTGACGGTCTCGCCGACCGTGACGTAGATGCCGGTCTGCCACATGTGGTGATACTCCGATGCGACGAGCTCGCCGTTCACGGTGTGGTTGATGACGATGGAGCCCCCGTCGGTATCGGTGTAGGAGGCGCGGACCACGACGCCATCCGCGGTCGCGAGGATCGGGGTGCCATCCGGGGCGGCGAAGTCGGTGCCCGCGTGCAAGCGCCGGTCGCCGTCGATGGGATCGGTACGCCACCCGAACGGCGACGTCTTCACCCAGGTTCCTTCGGGCAGGGGGAAGACGATCGTGCGGGTCTCCGGCACGGTCGGGTCTGCCTCCGTGCCGCCGTCGCCGTTCGAGGAGGCGGACTTCGTCAGCGCCGTCACGATCGCTTCCGCGACGGGCTGGTAGTTCTGATACCTGTCGGGATACGCGCTGACCTCGACCGACTGCGCTGCTTCGCCGGGGTCGAGTTGCTGCCATCCCGGAATGTCCAGCAGCCCGCGCGGTGACGGGTAGTTGGGTCCGTCCGGGCCGCCGAAGAACGCCCGCGCCTGATAGTTCGGGTCCATGAGGTCCGCGACCGTGCCCCACCCGGATTGCGGGCGCATCTGAAACAGTCCCAACGAGTCGTGGTCGCCGCCGTTGCCGTCGTTCGGATAGTCGGCGGACTCGGGGTAGGTGCCCGTGTTCGCGAGCATCCGCAGGCTTGATTCGGTCAGTGCGGCCATGATCGCGATGATGACGCCGGGGCGGCCGACGCCGGCGGTCTGCGAGCCGACCGTGATGATCGTCGCGGCATGCGTGAGCTGGGACTTGTTCAGCGTGACCGTAGTGCCGTCCTTCGTCGTCGCGGTCAGCGAGTCCGGGACCGGCCCCACCACGAGCGACCCCGACAGGCAAGTTGCCGCCGCGGTCGAGGACGGGTTCATCAGCACCCCGACCCCGACCAGCGCCGTCGACGGCCCCAGGAACACCAACGCGAGGCCGATCCCCAGCAGCTTCTTCAACATGAGAGCACCCCGCCTTATCGGAGGGGGTTGTCGAGGTCGGAGAGCCGCACCAGCGAACAGGTGCCGTGGAACTCCGGTGCCGGTCTCGGGCAGGCGATGAACACCGTGAACGACACCGACCGGGACGCATCCTGCGGCGTCGTACCCCACGTGCCGGTCCGGTGCCTCGTGCCGGTGATCGTGTACGCGGTCGCACCTGTGGGGAGCTGCCCCGGTGCGGCCTGCGCTACGGCGGTCTCCCAGGCCTTCGGGACGTCGGCGGTGTCGATGGTGAGCCACTGCCGGGCCTGGTAGGTCTTCAACTGCACCCACGCCTCCGTTGTCGGTAGGTATGAGCGCACATCCGAGGCGAGGGCGTCGAGTTCGGAGGGGTCGCCGGCGTCGATGAGGACTTGGGCGTAGTCGGCGGGGCCAGAACTCGAGGCCGTATCCCACGCGAACAACGCGCCCGCGACCCGGCGAGCGAACTCCTCCGGGTCACCCGTCGCCGCGATCTTCTCCGGCCCCGGCCGCTCGCTCATGCTCACG
>NZ_MKRT01000012.1:71153-74575 GCF_001897945.1 Microbacterium sp. 69-10 | reverse complement strand
GATGGCGGCGATGAGGAGACGGCGAGAACGGCGACGATCAGCGGTGGGGTCCATGACGGGGTGCGCCTTCCAGACAGACGAAACGGGGTGGCACCCAAAAGGTGCACACCCCGCCCTGGCTGTGTTGGTTCAGACCGCGTGCAGCCGCCTCCGGTCTTCCGTTGCATCATCGGCGTCGGCGTGCCGGGCGGTCTCGGCGGCATCCATGAACTGCACCGTGCCGGCCACCGTCGCGGTGAAGAGGTCCCACTGAGCGTCGGTGAGTTCGGGGCCGATCACGGTGGGGTCGGCGCGTTCCCACCAGCCGGCCAGGTCCTCCCAGGTCAGCACGAACGCCCGCACGCTCATGACCGCCGCGATCACCGGCACCGGGGCCGGTGCCGCCTGGCCGTTCGGCTTCTTGCTCTTCTTTGCTTTCTGCTGGTGGGTGAGGCGGGCGAGGGCTTCGGCGGCGAGCTGTTCCAGCTCCGCCGCCCGCACCTGCGCATCCGCCGCCCGCAACCGGTCCGCATCTAGCGCGGCCCGTGCGCGCACATCGGCGGATACGGCGGGGTCGGCGGCGAGGCGGTCGAGTTCCGCAAGCGACGCTTCGGCGTGGGTGCGCTGGTGGGCGGCGGTGATCGACCCGCCCGCGTCGATCCCTTCCAGCTCCGCTGCCGCCCGCTCCCGCACGGATGCCGGCTGAGACTCGTCGGCGGCGAGGCGCTGGAGTTCGTTGATGCGCTCGAAGCTCGTGTAGGAGTTGCGGCCCGAGACCATTTTGGCTGCCTGGGCGCGTGATTTCCCGGTGGCCTCTGACGGTGGTGCCACGGTGGCACCACCGGAGGCTCCGCCGAAAACCTCCGCGGCCCCGCCGACGAAATCGGCGGCGCCGAACCGGGTCGCTTCCTGTCGGCGTGCCGCGTCTTCGGCCATGACTTCCTTGAGTTCCCGGTAGAGGGCGGCTTGTTCGGTGAGGGTGAGGGGCTTGTGCAGGGCGTTGTCGTCCTGCTCGGCCAGCAGTTCCCCGAGCCGGTCCGTGATGCCGGAGCGCACCCAGACGTTGGCGGTCTTCCAGCCGAGCTTCCGCATCGCGGTCAGGCGGCGTAGTCCGCACACGAGTACCCCGTCCGGGGTGATCGTGATGGGCTGCAACATGCCGTCACGGGCGATGGACTCGGTGAGCTGGTCGAGGTCTCCCAGATCGTCGCGATGCCGGCGGCCGACCTGGATGGAATCGAGTGCGCGTTCCAACTCGATATGCCCCGGCCCGCTACCCACGATGCCCTCTTCCCGAACGTCCCGGCGCAGCCTGCGCGACCTCCGCCAGCAGCCGGTCATCGGTCAGCAGCACCCGCAGCGGCTCATCAATGAGCAGCCGGAGGAGGACGCCGCGGCCGGTGTTGGTGTGCGTCTGGTCGGGGTCGGGGTTCCCGAGCACCGCGCGCAGCATCGCCAGCCAGGAGGTACCGGGGATGTCGAGGAGGGCGCGGGCCTGGTAGTCGCGGCGCAGCGACTCGAACGCGGACACCCGGTTCGGGCACTCCGCTAGCCTCGTGCAGATGTACTCGATACCGGCGTGGGCGGTGCCCGCCGGCCAGCCGAGATAGCAGAACAGCGCGATCGTGTCCGCGATCGCTGACTCCACCCCCGTACACGCCTCCACGGCACTCGACGGCTCCTCCTCATCGTCGAGGTCGTCGGGGCCGGGCGTCTGGAACGCGGGATGGTACTCGGGCAGCTCGTTCTCCCGGTCACTGAACCGCTCCGCGTCATGGAAGGCGCTGTAGTGCGGGCGGCGGGCGCGGTTCACCGAGCACAGCAGTCCTTGGCCTCGTTCTTCGGCGATGCAGGTGATGCGCACCGCATGGGTCACGACCGCCCACGGGTCGTTCGCACGCCTCGCGGATGGCCCTTGCATCGCGACGAACGCCGCAGAGGCGGCCTCCCAGGGGTCGAGGCCGTGCTTCTTCGCGAGTGCGGCGTACTTCTGGGCGGCGTGCCGCATCAGCCCTGCAGCTTCCGGGTCACTCCGCCACGCTGACTGGCCAGCCTGGTCGAGGCGGGTCAGGAGTTCGCGGAGTCGTTCAGAGTCCTCGAAGCCGCGCCCATCGTGGCCGGGCTTCGGGGTGTGGTGTTGTTCGTGCATGTCGGCACCTCCTGAACAGGAGGTGCACACCCCCTGCCTGGCTCGCTGACCGTGCTGGTTCCTGTTCATCGCGCATCACCCCAGCCCGATCCCTGAGCGCGACACCCAGGAGAAGTGATTCGGCCCAGGACCGCGCCCGAACGCCGACGCCGGCGGCAACCGACGCGCCCGCTCACTCAGCGCCCGGCCCGCGTTCCGCGCACCGCGCCCCGCGGCACGAGCCCCATCCGCGGTGAGGCCACGGGCGCGGCGGGCGAGCTCGGCCTGGAAGTCGATCCCGCGCCCCGCGACGTGACTGCCCGCCCTGGTCATCAGGTCAGACGGGCGCACCCACTCGACCCCGCGCCCCGGCTTCCGCTTCGCAGCGGCGACGGTCTTGGTCGCCTGGGAGGGGTCGGCGTGCCGGGCGAGCTCCGACACCTCAGCATCCTCGACCGCTTCCGGCGTCGGGGTTCGGCCCGGAGGCTCGGCATGGGTGGGATGGTCGGCGGTCATCTGGTCGATGTTCATGAGTCCTGCTCCTTCGGTTCCTCGTGTTCAGCAGGTGCGCTCGCACCCGCGTTGAGCTCTTTTGCGAACCAGCGGCCCACCGTCGACGGCGCCACACGCAATGCGCGGGCGATCGCCTTGTTCGACTCGCCCTCATCCCGCATGCGCGCCGCGACCAGCCGGCGGTCCTCGCCTTCCAGAGACGGCACCTGCGGTGCTGTCAGAACCGGCGCCGCTGTTGCGAACACCTCCGGCAGCACGGCGGAATCCTCATCTACCGGGTCAGTCACTCCCGCGGGCGCCAGCCGGGCTTCCTGGCCCTCGGCATCGGTCGTGCGGGCACGGTGGGAACGAACCAGCACGACGGTCAGATGGGTCGAGGCGAGGAGCACGAGCGGAGGCACCGCCGCCACGCACCCCGCGAGGAGCGGGGGGACGTCGGCATCGGCGGCGACGGTCGCGTGCAGCGCGTTCGCGACCACCGACACGAGAGTGCCAGCGATCAACAGCAGCCACGGATACCAGGCCGCACGATGCCCATCGAGCGCGACTACCGCGACGGTCGCGACGACGATCAGGCCGTCAACGATCAGCGGCCACGCCCACGCCTGGCCGGCGTCAATGCCGGAGCGGCGGGCAAGATCGGTGAGTGCCGTGAACGAGAGCCAGAACGCGGCCGCCGCGATGAGTACCGTGCCCGTCGTCGCGGTCGAGACCGCGACCCGCCCGCTCGGCAACCGGGGGTTCACGAGAGCACCTGCCGATTCACGCCAGCACCCCGGCGCACAGGCACGCTCTGCCCGAA
>NZ_MKRT01000012.1:67138-71034 GCF_001897945.1 Microbacterium sp. 69-10 | reverse complement strand
CGCCGCCCAGAACAACCCCCGGTTGCGCTCGCCCTCACCGAGAGCGGCGACCCAGCCCGCCAGCCGCTCCGCATCCTGCGACCGCAACCCGCCAGGCCGAGGCCGGTACTTTGCCGGTTCGCGGGGATCGAGGAGTTGCCGGATCGCGCCGGCGTTCACGCGTCTCGGGGCGGTGTCTGATCCCGAGATGAGTAGATACGGGCGTGCCGCACCGTCGGGCTGGGTGACGACGGAGGGCGGCACGACGACGTAGCCGCCTTCTCCGCGGAAGTCGATATGCGCGTTCGCGGCCTGCCAAGATCGTTGCGGCTCGAACCTGGGGGCTGGGAAGTAAGCGTGCATCCCACCCGAAGGCGTCATCACCATCGCCGACCACCCAGGAATCAGCCCCGCGTCCTGAAGTCGCTGGAACCCGGTGAACCCGTCGCCGCCCGGTTTCCGGTCGACATCGATCACATCGACACCGGAGAGGAGTCCGGTCGGCATGCCAATGTTCGCTCCCGGCCAGCGCTGCCACCACGCGGTGATCTGCGCCGGGTTCAGCGAGGCATCGCGGAAGCCATGCTCCACGAGTGGCCGCTTCTCGCCCGGCACGCACGGGAAGATCGGCACCCTCGCGGCAGTAAATCGTGCCGCCGCCTCCGGCAACGACAGGCCCCTGACTTCCTTGAATACGTCCGCGACCCCCATCAGAGGCTCCGAACCGCAGAGGTAGGGCGGCGCTCAGAACGAGGGAACTCCCGCGCCGGTGACGCCGAGCGTCCGACGGTTTCTGCCGGGGTGTCTTGGGTGAGGCCGGGTGGGGTGCCGTCGCCGATTTGCACGGTGTCGAGCTGGTCGAGGATGCCGACCGCCGCTTTCCGCACCCGTTCCGCGGTCGCCTGGATCACCGCGACGGGTTCTTTGCCGGCGACGGTGTTGGACCAGCCGGAGACATACGGGATCGTGTACGAACTGGTGTCCATGCCGTGGGCGGTACCGACCATCAGCGCGACGGACTCGGCTTCAACCTCGCCGATGCCGCGATGCTTCGTCGCGTCCTCATCCGACGGGTCATGCAGCAGCACGTGGGCGAGCTCGTGTGCGATGGTCTTCACCTGTGCGGCATCGTCCATGTTTGTCCGCACCGCAACCTGCCGTGCCTCGAAGTCAGTGACGCCGTTCGCGCCGTGGATCATGCCTTCATGCGGCACCGGCATGAATGAGAACCCCGCCGCTTCCACCTGACGGATCAGGCCCTCACGAAGACCGGCAGGGGCTTCGCCTTCTAGGAGTGCTGGGGTCGGCGGTGTCGGTACCTCAGCACCGGAGGTCTGGGAAAGGTCGAAGACGTAGGCGGGTTTCGCGCCGACCATTCTCGAGCGCACGACCTCGCCCGGCTTCGGCTTCTCACGCGGCGCCAGCCTGCGCCATGACATCGCATCTTTCGGGGTCGCTGACGCGAACCGGCCCATCACCGGGGCGAGGATCGCGTAGCCGCGCTGGCCCTTCTCGACGTGCCGGTCGAGTTGTTCCCACTGCCGGAACCCCGCCACATACGACGGCACCGGATCAGGAACCCGGCCCGCCTCCCATGCGGCCTGATGCTGCGCGAAAATCAGCATCGTGTTGTTGAACGAGCGCGACCGAAACTGCGCCGCGAACGTCAACGCCCGCGCCCAGTCCTCGCCCGTGACTAACTTCTCGACCTGCGCGGCCAACTGCTCGTGCAGCTCATCGAGCTTCGCATCCCGCGCAGCGCGGGCTTCTTCGGTTGTTCTCCTCGGTGCAGCCATGATCCGCCTCCTCCCTGGCGGGCCGCGCACCGAAGCGGCGGCGGCCCTGTCACCATGAGGTACGCCGGGGATGCCAGGAGATATCGACCGATTGGTGGATGAATACGTTCGGTAGGTTTCTCATGCGGTCCGACGTGTCTACACGGTCTACTGCCGCAGACAGTGCAAGGTCGACACTTGCAAGGCGAATGTGAGCGTCCTGCCGAGCACTCTGAGTCAGTCAACGAGTTCCCGTTGAAAGCTGTTTGGTTCGTCGCATGAATCGGTGCCGATCTTCCCGCCGTCCGTACAATCCGGGTGCGGGGTGAGGCGGTACTTCGACGGCACAACCCCGAAACGTCGGTAGAACCACGCTGATGCTATCCGAGGATCGGTCCATCCCACCGCATGAGCTGCACTGGCAACAGACATATCGGTCTCTTCAATGAGTCGCGTGAACTCTGTGAGCCGTATCTCGCTCAGGAAACGCATTGGAGGGAGCCCCGTCCGGATCACAAAGAGACGACTCAAATGCGCTCGCGACATCGCGGTGGCACGCGCCAAGGCATCGACGCTCCAAGTTTCGGATATGCGAGACCGCAAGATCTGCACTGCACGTTCGATGTGCCTGCCAGTGACGGCCGCTGTGAGACTTCCCCTAACAGGATTGGCCAGCACGACATTGCGGTTTCCGTTCACGGGGTCACTCACAAAAACAGGCAATACGACTTCTACCCATTGAGCAAAGAGTTCGATGGAGCGGGTGGCGGCTGTCTCTGGCGTAAGCGAGCCATCGTGAATTACGCTCAGCTTCCGCCATATGGGCTCAATGCTTTGAAAGGCGGTGGTGCCGGAGTTCAGCACCATCGCTCGTCCATCCCATTCGTCAGGATGCAGCCCCGGAAGAACGCGCTGAGGGTCGGGGAGAAACCAAGACATCTGCAATCGAAGAAAAGACTCGTCTACGTAAATGGTCCACATCCTGGCTTTGGGGCGCGGGTGAGTACTAGACCATCGACCGCTGCCGAGCGCGACGGACATCCCTGGCGTTAGCCATGTAGATCCATGTTCTGTCTTGACTTCAACTGCACCTTCGAGGACATGCATGATCTGGGCTTGCGCAAAGACCACCCGTCTAGTTGCGCTTATGCGAACAGATTCGACGGCAGTCAGCATGCCTGATGTGGAATGCGAGGCAGATGCGGCGAGGAGCCGCCTACCGTGAGCTGCACCCTCGCGATTATTCAATTGAGCACTGAGCATCATTCGCCCTCGCACTTTCTGCGAAGCGATGGAATAGGGAACTCGTCATCTGGCGCCGGACGAGCCGAGGAGCTCGGTGGGGAGCGCGCGAATCGTGACAGTCCGCGGATCAACGCGAAGCGGAGACTTGCGCAACGAGTCAGAGACCCACGTCACTTTCGGAAATGGCGCGGGTCGCGTGGCAGTGGTGCGATAGGCACCTATCGCACCACTGCCCGAGTTATGCGACGATCCGGAGTGGGTTCTCGATCAACTCCGTGAGCGTAGCGAGGAACTGCGCTGCCAGCGCGCCGTCGATGATCCTGTGGTCTGCGGTGAGCGTGTACCGCATCCGCTTGGCCACGACGACCTCGCCTTCCACAAGTGTGAGGTCGTCTCGGGCCGCGCCGACAGCGAGGATCGCACCCTGGGGCGGATTGATGATCGCGGTGAAGTGCTCGATGCCGTACATGCCGAGGTTGCTGATCGTGAAGGTGCCGTCCGCCATGTCGTCTGCCGAGAGCTTGCGCTCCGATGCTTTGCTGACGAGTTCCTTCGTGATCGTGGAGATCGCCGAAACCGCGGTGCGATCCGCGTCGCGGACGACGGGAACGACGAGTCCAGCGGGAGAAGCGACGGCGATGCCGACGTGGACTCGCCTGTGCACGAGGGTCTGTCCACGTCCTTCTTCCGAATAGGAGGCGTTCACTCCGGGGTGCGCCCGAAGTGCTACTGCGACGGCACGGACGAGGAGGTCGTTCACGCTGACCTTCACCCCCGTATCAGTGTTCGCCTCATTGATTTGCGCCCGCAATGCGAGCAAGGCACCCAGGTTGGCAGAGGCAGTCGCAGTGAATGTGGGGACCGTCGTTCCGCTTTCGGTGAGGCGGGACGCGACCG
>NZ_MKRT01000012.1:54513-67107 GCF_001897945.1 Microbacterium sp. 69-10 | reverse complement strand
CGCCTCAGGCTCGCGCATGTCCGTGCCCGTCGGGCTCGCTGGAGCAGGCACCGCAATCGGCGAAGTGGCCTGCGGTGCGGGGAGCACGTCGAGGTCGGCGCGGACGATGCGCCCGCCGGGGCCGCTGCCTGCGACGGTTGCGAGGTCGATGCCGCGTTCCTTGGCGATCTTCCGCACAAGCGGGGTTGCCGCCCGGCGTTCGGGGCGGGACTTCGACGGTGCTGCCGCCACCACAGTGGGCGCCTCCACCGGTTCCAGCTCCACGGCTTCGACGGTCTCTGGGTCGACAGGTGCCGACACCGGCGCGTCTGCCGGGGCGGGCACGGGTGCAGGTGCTTCGCTGCTGCCATCGTCCAGGCGTGCAATAGGGGTGCCGATGGCGACGTTTTCGCCTGCTTCGACCAGGATTTCCATGAGGATACCGGCCTCGTAGGCCTCCTGCTCCATCACAGCCTTGTCGGTCTCAATTTCTACGAGGACGTCGCCGGGAGCGACGGTATCGCCCGGCTTCTTGAGCCAGGCTGCGATAGCGCCCTCGGTCATCGTGTCCGAGAGGCGCGGCATGAGGATGTCGATCATGAGGGGTCCTTTCAGCGACGCCGTGCCACGGCGTCGAGCGTTTCTCGGATCGCGTTCACCGCGTCGTCGAGAGAGGGCAACGCGGCCAGTTCCAAGGACTTCGCGTAGGGCATCGGCACCTCGGCCATCGCGACGCGCCGAACGGGAGCGTCGAGCCAGTCGAATGCGCCGTCGGAGATGGTCGCGGCGATTTCCGCGCCGATCCCGTAGGTAAGCCAGTCGTCTTCGAGGATCACCGCGCAGCTGGTCTTCTTGACGGACTCGATGATCGTGTCTCGGTCGAGTGGGCGCAGGCTCATCAGGTCGATCACCTCGACATCGATACCTTCTGCCGCAAGGCGTTCCGCCGCCTGCACGGCGACGGTCGCCATGCGGGAGTACGACACGACGGTGATGTCCGTGCCGGGGCGTGCGATCTTCGCGCGTCCGATCTCCGCAGGCTGCACGTTGTCGGGTACTTCACCGGTCGTGTTATACAGGGCAAGGTTCTCGAGCACGAGCACCGGGTCGTCGTCGCGGATCGCGGCGAGCATGAGCGCTTTCGCGTCGGCCGGGGTCGACGGGGCGACGACCTTCATGCCGGGGACGAAGGCGTAGTACAGCTCGATGTTCTGCGAATGGGTCGCGCCGAGCTGCTGCCCGCCGCCACCGGGCGTGCGGATCACCATCGGCACGCGAGCCTGGCCGCCGAACATGCCGTAGATCTTGGCGGCGTGGTTGACGATCTGATCCAGGGCGAGGAGCGAGAAGTTGATCGTCATGATCTCCACGACGGGGCGCAGTCCCACCATCGCCGCACCGATCGCGGCCCCGGTGAAGCCCTCTTCTGCAATTGGAGTATCGCGAACCCGTCTGGGTCCGAACTCTTCGAGCATCCCGGCGGTGATCTTGTACGAGCCCTCGAACAGGCCGATCTCCTCACCGATGAGGAACACGTCCTCGTCGCGCAGCATCTCCTCACGGAGCGCATCGTGCAGGGCTTGACGGTAACTGATGACGCTCACGCGGACACCTCCGAAAGAACAGGGCGAGGCGCTGCGGGGTACAGCGCCTCACCGGGCAGGCGACGCGAATCGTTCGGCACCGGGGTCGCGTAGGTGTAGTCGAACAGGGTGGACACGTCCGGGTGCGGGCTCGCATCCGCGAACGCCACGGCATCGGCGACCGTCGACATGGCCTCGGCATCGACCTGCGCGATGAGGTCGTCGGTGAGAACGCCGTGTTCGTGCAGCCTCACGGCGTAGGCCGCGATGGGATCGGCCGCTTTCAGTGCTTCGGCTTCCTCGCGGCTGCGGTACCTCGCCGGGTCAACAACGGAGTGGCCTTTCATGCGGCCCGTCATCGTCTCCAGCAGGTACGGCTTGCCGTTGCGGGCGCTTGCGAGAGCGACCCGCATCGCTTCGTATACGGCCGCCGGATCGTTCCCGTCTACGCGCGCCGATGCCATCCGGTACGACGCTGCGCGCTTGTACAGCTCGGGTTCGGCCGAGGACTGCTCGACGGTGGTGCCCATGCCCAGACCGTTGTTGTTCACGACGTACACGATGGGGAGGTTCCAGAGGGCGGCGATGTTCAACGACTCGTGGAACGCGCCGATATTGGTCGTGCCATCGCCCATGAGGCAGACCACCGCCTCCGCGCCGCCCCGGTAGTCGATCGCGAGCGCGGTGCCGGTCGCAAGCGGCACCTGGCCGCCGACGATGCCGTAGCCACCCATGAAGCGCGCCTCGACATCGAACATGTGCATGGACCCGCCCCAGCCGCGCGAGACGCCATCCTGACGGCCATACAGTTCGGCCATCAGGCGGCCTGGTGCGATACCGCGCGCAAGGGCGTAGCCATGTTCACGGTAATTGGTGTAAAGATAGTCGCCCGCCTCAAGCGCGGCGGTGAGCCCCGCAACGGTTGCTTCCTCGCCGAGGTTCAGGTGGCAGTAGCCACCGACCTTCGCTTCGGTGTAGGCGCGGGCTGCGCGTTCCTCGAAGCGGCGCACCAGAACCATCTGGCGGTAGAAGGCGAGTTCTTGGGCCTCGGTCACGGATATGCCCGATGGTGGGCTCTGTTTCGTGGGGGTTCCGGCGGTGGCGCTGCGAGTAGACGCGCGAGCGACCTTTGGTTTCGTGGTGGACATGATGGGGGGTTCTCCTCTCGTCCGGAGATATGGCATCGGCAAGCGCGTGGTCCGCACAGGGATGCGGTGAAGCGGGCCGGCCTGGGAGATGTCGAGGTCGACCTATGTGAAATAATGACACGAACGTCGTATCATTATAAAGTGTTCTCAGCGAGACTGTCGATCCGGAAGGACCAGCGATGAGCGATCGTGCCGATCCCACACCCCGGAAGCGGGGGCGTCCCACCGCCGCGGAGCGCGCGCAGCGGTTGGACGACCTCTTGGATGCCGCGATCCGGCTCTTCGCCGCAAAAGGTCTCGCACAGGTCTCGATCGACGAGATCGCGGCGGAAGCGCGCGTGACCAAGCGCACCATCTACGCGCATTACGGCGATCGCAATGATGTGTTCCTCGCGAGCATTGAGCGTCTGCGCGACCGTACTGTCCAGCGTCCAGCCACAGGCGAAAGCCTGGAAGAACTCGCCGTCAACATCGTCATGGCGCTGCACTCCGATGAAGCCATCGGACTTCACCGACTCATGATCATCGAGGCTGCTCGGTTCCCCGAGCTCGCGAACCGGTTCTACCAGGAGGGTCCGCACGCATACATCCACGCGCTGAACGCCCTCCTTCCGGCACCCGACGAGGAACTGGCGGCGTCGCTGTTCTCGCTGCTACTGGGAGAACCGCATCGCCTGCGCCTTCTTGGGCTGCAAGCCGCCCCGGATGCCACTGCTGCGGCATCGCACGCGCTCGCGGCGCTGCGGCACCTGCACATCACGTCAGACGCGGAGGAAGAAGAACAATGACGACCAGAACGGTGGGGTTCATCGGCCTCGGGATCATGGGCGTGCCTATGGCGACCAATCTCGTGCGGGCCGGCTTCGACGTGGTCGTCTGGGCGCGCTCCGCCCCGGCGATGGACGAGGCGGTCTCGATAGGAGCACGTGCCGCGGACGACATCGCCGGGGTCTTCTCGGCGGCCGAGACGGTGGTCCTGATGCTCCGCGACGAGGCCGGCGTGGATGCCGTGCTCTCCCGCGGCACGGAGACGTTCGCGACGCTCGTGGCGGGGCACACGGTCGTGCAGATGGGGACCTTCACGACCGCGTTCTCGCGGACGCTCGCGGCGCAGATGAAAGCGGCCGGCGGGCGATACGTGGAAGCGCCGGTCTCGGGCTCCCGCGGCCCCGCGACCGAGGGCACCCTCGTCGCGATGCTGGCCGGCGACGCGTCGGCGATCGCCCATGTCGAACCGGTCGTCGACGCGATGTGCTCGCAGACGTTCCGCTGTGGCGAGATCCCCGCCGCGTTGTCGATGAAGCTGGCGGTGAACACGTTCCTGATCACGATGGTCACGGGCCTCGCGGAGACGTTCCACATCGCGGGGCGCATCGGTGCGGATCAGGACGTGTTGCGCGAGGTGCTCGCGGCGGGGCCGATGGCGTCTGTCGTGTCGCGGGGGAAGGCGCAGAAGCTCACCGGCGACGATCTGTCCGCGCAGGCGGCGATCGCGGATGTGCTCAAGAATGCGAAACTCGCCGAGGGCGCGGCCGAGGAGGCCGGGGCCGCGCATCCGCTGATCACGGCGAGCCGAGAGCTCTACGACGAAGCGGTTGAGATGGGAATGGGCGCGCTCGACATGATCGGCGTCATCGCAGCACACGATTCCCGCGCAGCCTCAATGTCGCAACATCGGTGACCGCGCCCGACACCGCAGATTCACGCAACAACTCAGATAACGAACACTCACACAAGTGACACGGGGTGCCCACAGGGCTGAGATCACACCCGTCGAACCTGATCTAGCTCGTACTAGCGAAGGGATGTCGCGCATGATGCGCACGCCAGAACAACTCAGCACATTCGCCATCGAGAAGCGGATGACCGCCGACGAGGGAACGTCGGACATACAGCGGATAACCAACGATGCTCCGCACCGCCCGGCGGCGATCTCATGAACCTAGATCTCTCCCTTTATCTGGTAACGGATGCCGGAACCGCGACGGCCGCCGGACACGATCTGGTCGAGCTGGTTCAGGCCGCGGCACAAAACGGCGTCACAGCCGTGCAAATCCGCGAGAAGCACGCACCCGCACGCGACTTCCTCGCGACGGTGCTCCGGGTCTCGGCTGCGATCCCGCAGCATGTAGCACTGATCATCAATGACCGCGTCGACGTGTTCCTCGCAGCTCGTGCCGCGGGTGTCCGTGTGACAGGTGTGCATGTCGGACAGTCCGACCTGCCCGTTGCGGCGGTGCGCAATCTCATCGGCGCTGACGCAGTCCTCGGACTGAGCGCGGCGACACCGGAACAGTTGGCATCGGCATCCGGTGTGGCCGACTACGTCGGCATCGGAGCGCTGCATCCCACGACTACCAAGAGCGACGCACCGGCCACGCTCGGACATGACAAGTTCGCGCGGCTCGTCGCGCTCAGCGAGCTGCCTGCGGTCGCCATCGGCGGCGTGAGAGCGTCCGATCTCGCACCACTGCGTCACGCAGGCGCGGCGGGCGCCGCAGTTGTCTCAGCTATCTGCGCGGCGACCGATCCAGCTCAGGCGGCGTCTCAGCTTCGCGCGACTTGGGATGCCGCGTGAACGACGATCAGCGAGTGCCACGCGTACTGAGCATCGCCGGCACCGACCCGACCGGCGGTGCTGGCATTCAAGGAGATCTGAAAAGCATCGCGGCGAACGGCGGCTATGGCATGGCGGTGGTCACCTCATTGGTCGCGCAGAACACCCTCGGCGTTCGCTCCATACACGTGCCGCCTGTCGCCTTCCTTGCCGAGCAGCTCAATGCTGTGTCCGATGATGTCGAGATCGATGCGGTGAAAATCGGAATGCTTACGAGAGCGGCCGTCATTCACACGGTCGCGGATTGGCTCGACCGTGTGAAACCACCGATCGTCGTGCTTGACCCGGTTATGGTCGCAACCAGCGGCGATCGACTGCTCGATCCACACGCGGAAGCTACGCTCCGCGAACTGATTTCACGAGCGGATCTCGTGACTCCGAATGTGCCGGAGCTGGCGATCATCGCCGACGAGCCTCCCGCTGAGACCTGGGAAGACGTTCTCGCGCAGGCGCGACGTGTCGCGCAACGCTACGGCGTGCGCGTCCTAGCAAAAGGTGGGCATCTAGACGGCCTCGATCTACCGGATGCTCTGGTCGACCCCGTGGGTGCCGAAGTCACGGTGACGGAGTTTCCTGGCGTGCGGATCAGGACAACGAACACGCACGGCACAGGATGCTCCCTCTCATCCGCCGTCGCGACCCTCATGGCAGCAACCGGAGATTGGGAGGTCGCCGTCGCAAGATCCAAGGCTTGGCTCTCCGAGAGTATCCGTCATGGCGCGCAGCTCAATGTCGGCTCCGGCAACGGCCCCGTCAGCCACTTCGCTGGCCTCTGGGCTCGAGGCGGTACCACGAGCGTTGCTACACCAGGCGATATCGAAGTCGCCTGGTGGGACGGTATCCAGGAGATCCGTGAGGACATCGACGCATTACCGTTCGTGCGCGCGCTGGGCGACGGGACGCTGGAACGCGACAGATTTCTCCGCTACATCGCGCAGGACGCTCATTATCTGCGTGCGTACGCTCGCGTGCTTGCCGAGGCGTCTCGACTCGCGCCGACATCGGCCGAGCAAACGTTCTGGGCGGAATGCGCGCAGTACTCGGCGATCAGCGAACTGAAACTGCACGAAAGCTGGCTCACGGACGAGAGCCTGCACATCGCGCAACCCGACGACGTAACCACGGCTTACCTCAATCACCTGTTCGAGACCGCGGCGCGCGGCGACTATCGCGTACTCGCCGCGGCGCTCCTACCGTGCTTCTGGATCTACCAGGACGTCGGCGAACGGCTGCACGCGCACTCGCATCCTCAGCATCCTTACCAGTCATGGCTCGACACCTACGCTGATCCTGCTTTCGCCGCCTCCGTCCGTAGCGCACTCGACATCACGACGAGGCTCGCGGCGGCTTCTGACCAGATGACGCAACATGAGATGTGGAGCGCTTTCCGGATCTCCGCAGCACACGAGCTCAGCTTCTTTACTGTGCCGGGTAGCGATGAACATTTCGTGCACAATGGCCCAACGTCACGACTGTCCGCTGACGCAGCGAATGGCGTGGATCACCGCGAGAAAGAGTCCCAAGAATGACAAGCGAAGACCGTGCCCTGTTACCCGTTCTGGACTTTCTGCAACGCCAGCTTGCCGGGACCCTGCATTCCGAGGAGCACACTCATCTCAAGTATCCGACTGCGATATCGCGGCTGCTTGATCTACAGCTTCTCGCGGTGTCAGAACGCTCCGCACGAATCGGACTCCTCGCGGATGTGGACAAACATGGCAACCAGCAAGGAACGATCCACGGCGGAACCTTGTGCGAACTGGCCGATGCCGCCATCGGTACCGCACATTCCACCATCATCGGAATCGATGAGTCGTTCACGAGCCTCGATCTGAATGCGCGATTCCTGCGGCCAGCTTGGTCCGGAAAGCTTTTCGCCGACGCGCACTGCACGCACGCGGGGCGAACCATCAGCCAATACATCTGCGAGATCACCCGAGACGATGGCAAGCCGATCGCCACGGTTACGAGCGCAGTTCTCACCCTGAGAGGAGAGGCCGCACGCGGCAGGTAAGTATCTGGATCGGTTGGTTAAGCCCCACAAATCTGCAGCGCGGACGGGTCAATATGTGCTGAGGGACGGCACTTTGGCGAACGCCCGTACCGGGGAGGTGCCGAAGTGCCCGACCTTGAGCGGGACGGCGGTGAAGGCGGCGCCGGTGGCCGGCAGGGCCGCGAGGCCTGTGAGGTGCTCGACGATGTGGATGCCGGCGGCGAGCAGGATGGTGTGCGCCGGACGCTCGCCGCCGGCCTCGGCTGAGGTGTCGTCGATGTTGATCGAGTCGATCCCGACCAGCCTGACGCCCTGCTCGGCCAGGTAGTCCACGCCGTCTTCCCGTAGGAACGGTGCGTGCTCCTGGTATTCGGGCGTGCCGAAGTGGCGGTCCCATCCGGTGTGCAGCAGCACGGCTTTGCCGCGAACGTCTCGGTCGTAGAAGACCGAGGCCGGGATGCCCCGC
Organism: Microbacterium sp. 69-10; assembly: GCF_001897945.1. GTDB lineage: Bacteria > Actinomycetota > Actinomycetes > Actinomycetales > Microbacteriaceae > Microbacterium. Next base: position 59,321 of record NZ_MKRT01000012.1, on the reverse strand, counting down.
TCGGTCGCGTCGGTGAGATGGAAGACCTCGGCGGGAAGGTCCACGACGCTGTCGAGCTCGACCGCAGACAGGTCGGAGCCGTCTTCGTAGCGGTGGAACGGAGTGTCGAAGTAGGTGCCGGTGTTACCCGGCAACGAGATGACGTCCAGGGCGAACGTCGTCCCCGGCGCGTATCGCTGCACGGAGTCCTCACGGCTCAGGTGGGACGTGATGACCGGCGACGGCACGCCCGGTAGCGTGACGAGACCTTCGCGAATGGTGTGGCTGAGATCGACGAGACGGTGGTGCGTGTCGAGAGGCAGCGGCGACCGATCGTTCATACCGCGGCTGCCCTTGTGCTGCTCCGCCACGATCTCGAACCGGTCGAAGCGGACGTCTCCGACGAGCGCCAGCCCGAGGTGCTGCACCAGCAGCCTCGCCACGTCCTCTTCGGAGAGGTTCTGATCCGGGACGTCGAGCCGGAACCCCTCCGCGGAGAGGCTGCCGCCGTTCACGAAAGAGACCCGGACGTCGAAGACGGCGCGATAGTCATGCATAGTATGTTGATCCTTTCCACGAAGCGCTCGGGTCTTCGATCTCAACGACGTCAGGCAGACAGCATCTCAGCGGTTGTCACGACCGTGCAGTATTCACCGTCCATGTTCGCAAGCGACATGGCGTGGACGTCATCTGCGGTGCGCACGGCACCATTCCAATCGATTCTTCCCCAGGTGAATGTCGCGTCTGATACCAGGAACGTGTCGTAGCCGAGGTTGCCAGCCATGCGAACCGTGGCCTCTACCGAGTTGTTCGTCGCGACACCGACAATGACGAGCGAGCGGTAGCCGCACTCGGTGAGTCGTTCGTGAAGGTCGGTGCCGATGAACGCGCTGTTGGTTGTCTTGCGGATGACTGGCTCGCCGGCATTCGGCATTACCTCGGGTTTGAACTCGTTGCCATACTGTCCTGGCCGATAGTGAGAAGCCGGCTCCGACGAGTCATGTCGTACGTGCCAGACCGGCCAGCCTCGTTCACGCCAATGCTCCAATAAGAGCGCGGTGTTCGTTTCCGCCGCAGTGTTGTTGCGTCCGCCCCAGGACGGCTTTGCGTCAACGCTATCTGCCTGGATCAAATCGGCCGCTTTCTGCAGATCGATCAGCAAAAGCACCGCGACTTCGCCGGGCTTGTGACCTTGAGAAAGCTGAGCCTGCGACAGCAGGCCCGTTTTGGAAGACGATTGCACTGTCACAGCGTCACCACCGAGATCTCGACGAAGAGTGCGAAAGTCATAGCGAAGCGAAGCCGTCACGCCAGCTCGGAAAGCACAGCTCCAGCCCCTGGGCATGAGCACGGGCGTTGCTCACAGGACGGCCGATATCGCCGCCGATCTCCGGAGCAGGGCGAGACGCACCGATTGCTGATGCAAAGACAGGTACCCAAGCGGAGCCTGCGGCGGGCTCATCATCGACGACATTCCAGATGCCCGCCGGCCAGGTCAGCGCCTGGAGCGTCGCTTCTGCGGCATCCTCGACATGCACGAATGACGTCACGTTGTCGGTGGCGGCAAGCTTTCCCGCGCGCGCAGCGTCCGCCCAGCGTCCGTCCTGGGCATACCAAGTGCCGGGTCCATAGAGCTGCCCGAACCGGAGGATAAGGCCTTCACGTATCTCCTGCACGCTGTTCTCCAGAGCGAGCACGCCACGGATCGTCGTGCTTCTCGGCTCGGGTGCGTCGAGGTCGAGCGGGGAGTCCTCCGTGGCCGGGTCGGTCCCGGACGGGTGTACCCAGGAGATGCTCTCAGCGATAAGCCGGTTTACTCCTGCTGCTCGGGAGGCCAGAATCAGGTTCCGGGTGCCGTCTGTCCGGATGCGCGCGTTGCTCGCCGAATCCCCGGACGCCAGATCGGTGAGCAGATGCACGACGACATCAGGATGAGCCTCAGCGACCACCCGCATCAGACCGTCACGGTCGAATGCATCAGCCAGTACCGGAGTGGCGCCGAGGCTCTGAACGGTTCCGGCCCCACGACGCGAGCGGGTCATGCCGATAACCTCATGTCCTGCGGCCAGAGCCCGCCGAGTGAATGCACGGCCAAGTACGCCGGATGCGCCGGCTACGAAGATCCTCATGATTTCTGCTTCCTGTTGTCTCGTAGATTTCGCGCCGGCTTGACCGCGCATTCTCTCGGGGCCTTAGAACCCGACGACCGTGGCGCCTTCGAGGGTGTAGCGGAGGAAGACATCGCGAGCGACGGCGAGCGTGAGGCCGCGCTCCAGGAGTTCGGTCTCGGCGCCGTCGGCGCGTGCCGCGTTGACGCACGCACCGACGGGAACTCCCGCGGCAATGAGCTCGTCGATCTGGGCATTGAACTTCCGGTCCGTGTCGGTTTCGCTGCGGCCGAGGCGGCGTTGGGCAGCTCCGAAGACGAACACCTCAACTTCGACATCGTTCTGTGCGGCCACTTCGGCTACGCGCCTCGGGAGCCTGCTGCCGGTGAGCAGGGAATCCTCGTCGTCGTGAAAGATGTGTGCGACGGTCTTCATCGTGTTACCGCTTCCTGTGCTTCTGTATTGCTATCGGTGGCCACCGTGTTCGCCGCTCGGATGACGGCGGCGAGCGTGGCGGTGAGGGTCGAGCGATCGCGTCCCGCGGTCCAAGCCGTACCGGTGGCGGTGCGGTGTTCGACCAGCGTGAGGGCCTCGGCGTCGGCCCCGGAGCGCATGGAACTCTGGTGGAGCGACAGGATGTCGACGGGGATGCTCTGCGCTCGGAGGCCGTCAACGAGGGCTTCGACCGGCCCCACGCCGTCATGGCTCGAACGGTGTTCGACACCGGCGATCTGGATAGCGACCTCCGTTTTGGCGGCCGCCTCATTGACCTGCAGCTCCGACAGGCGCACGGCACCGCCGTCGGGCAGGTACGCGGAGGCGAAGATGCTCCAGATGTCTGACGCGGTGACCTCGTCTCCGGTGGCGTCGGTGTGCCGCTGCACGTGGTGGGAGAAGTCGATCTGCAGGCGCCTCGGCAGTTCGATGCCGTATTCGGTTTCGAGCAGGTAGGCGATGCCTCCCTTTCCGGACTGGGAATTGACGCGGATGACTGCGTCGTAGCTACGACCGATGTCGGCGGGATCGATGGGCAGGTACGGGACCCGCCAGGCGATCTCGCGCTCGCCGCGTCCTTCAGCGATCGCGCGGGCTCGGTGCTCGGCGAAGCCCTTCTTGATGGCGTCTTGGTGCGTGCCGCTGAACGCGGTGTGCACGAGGTCCCCGACATAGGGGTGTCGCGGATGCACGTCGAGGCGGTTGCAGTATTCGACGGTGCGACGGATCTCATCGATGTCGGAGAAGTCGATCATCGGGTCGATCCCTTGCGCGTGCAGGTTCAGCGCGAGGGTGGCGATATCGACGTTGCCCGTGCGCTCTCCGTTGCCGAAGATGCATCCCTCCACGCGCTGGGCACCGGCGAGCACCGCCAGTTCGGCGCAGGCGATTCCGGTGCCGCGGTCGTTGTGCGGGTGCACGGAGAGGATCACGCCGTCGCGCCGGGCGAGGTTGCGGTGCATGTACTCGATCTGGTCGGCATACACGTTCGGGGTCGCGATCTCGACCGTCGCGGGCAGGTTCAGGATCACGGGGCGCTCGGGCCGCGCGTCCCACAGCTCGGTCATCGCGTCGCAGATCTCGATGACGTACTCGGGCTCGGTCAGGTTGAACACCTCCGGCGAGAACTCGAACCGCACGTTCGGCAGGTGCCCGGCGAGTTCCATCACGTCCCGGCCTCCGGCGAGGATCAGCTCTCGCAGCTCGTCACGGTCCTTGCCGAGCACGGTGTCGCGCCACATCGGCGCGGTTGCCGTGTACATGTGGATGACGACCTCATTGCGGATGCCGTGAATCGACTCGACGGTCCGCTCGATCAGATCGCGGCGGGCGGGGGTGAACACGACGATCGTGACGTCTTCGGGCGCGATGTCGGTGTCGGCGATCAGCCGCACGAAGTCGTAGTCGGTCTGGGAGGCGGAGGGGTATCCGACTTCGATCTCCGTGTAGCCCATCCTCACCATCAGCTCGAAGAACCGGCGCTTGCGCGCGGGATCCATCGGCTCGGCGAGGGCCTGGTTGCCGTCGCGCAGATCGACGGGAACCCACAGCGGCGCCGCCGTGATCCGGTTCGTCGGCCAGCGCCGGTCGGCGTCGGCCAAGGGCACGTCGACGCGAGAATACGCGTCGCTGTAGCGGTGCGACGGCATGCCGGAGGGGCGCTGCCGGTTCCAGGCGGGAGTGGTTGTGGTGGTCATGTCGTTGTTCCTTCTGGGGTCTGGAGAGATGCAGACCGGCGCAACGTTCGACTCCACGACGGGGAGCCGGTCTGGCTACGCCCCGCCGTGGCGGCGAAGAAGAAGGAAAGCGATGAACACGGGTAAAATGTACCACAAGTCCTCAGACAAGTAGAGGAGATGGAGTGATGCAGGTAAGGCGGGTGCCCCTGGCCGAGCTCGCGGCGGGCGCGCTTCTCGAGCGGATACAGTCGGGCGAGTGGAGCCTGGGCGCGAAACTGCCCGGCGAGACGACTCTCGCGCCGCAACTCGGCGTCGGACGCTCGACCGTGCGAGAGGCGATTCGCCTCCTCGCCGGACGGGGGATCCTCGATGCGCGTCAGGGATCCGGCGTGTACCTCATGGCTCTGGATGTGGCCGAGGAATGGGAACAGGTGCTCCGACGAGCCGACATCGTCGCGGTGATTGAGGCGCGAACCGCGATCGAGGTCGAGGCAGCGATGCTCGCGGCCCAGCGACGCACACCAGCCGACCTCCGTGCGATCCGACG
>NZ_MKRT01000012.1:52785-54500 GCF_001897945.1 Microbacterium sp. 69-10 | reverse complement strand
TGCCGACATGGCCCTGCATCGCAGCATCGTCGTCGCCGCACACAACGAGGTGCTGACGGAGCTCTTCGATGGATTTGTGCCGCGAGTGCGTCGGGCCATGATCGACATGCTCCGAATCCATCCGGTCGGCGACGAGCATGCCGACCATGACGTGCACGCGGTCCTCGTGTCGGCGATCGCCGACCGGATGCCAGACGCGGCGGCGCGGACAAGCCGCGCACATCTCGACGCGCTCAAGGCGGTCTTTGTAGGGTGAGGACTCAACCGATCCTTCTGGCCCTGTGCGGGTGAGAGCATGGCCTGAGTCCGACGAGTGGATGATCAATTTCCCTCGTCACCGTAGCTTTGGTCACGGCGAGGGATGAGGACTATGGCGGCAAGGGGTGTGATCGCGACAGCGGCAAGCGCGAGCGGGTAACCAGCGACAGTGATGAGCGCACCGATACCAGGGCCGACCGCTGAGGCTGCGATGAATTGGCCAGTGTTCTGAATGCCGAGAGCTCGCCCAGACCAAGCGGGTCCCGACGCTTCGGCAACGGACGTGAACGCAAGCCCATTGTCGGCAACACTGATTGTCGTGGCAATGACAAACAGGATCGCGGCCAAAGCGCTCCAATGCAATGAAGTTGCCCCCGCGAGGGCGAGCAGCGCAGCTACTCCGGCGACGGCAACCCAACGCAGGACGCGCACTCGGCTCCCAACGCGGTCGCTCGCATGGCCGATGACGATGCGCCCCAATGCGCCAATGAATTGTGAAGCTGCGATCACTACTCCGGCGGAGGCCGCGCTCCATCCCAGACCAATCGTGAGCCAGGCCAGACCAAAGATCGACAGGGTGAACTGCGGCACAACAAGGAGCAGTGACAAGGCGTGAATGCGCGCCAGGAAAGCGTCTCGGCGGTAGGGGTTTGCGGGCCGCACAAGCCCTTCACGGTCTTGGCTGGCGGCTGGCCTCGGCGGGTTTTCGATGCCTACCCAGCTCGCGATCGCAAGGACTGCGGTGAGCACCGCCGCGACGAGCAGAGCCGCCCCCGAACTGATGTGAGCCGCGACCGGAGGAACGACGAGCGCGGCGATAGCGACGCCGAGAGGCTGCGACATCTGCCTAATCCCCATCGCTAGGCCTCGTCGATGCTTCGGAAACCAGCCGACAACGACTCGCCCGCTGGCCGCGTTAGCACTGGCCGCAGCGGCCCCGCCGAGCATGAGCAGGATCGCCATCCACACAATGTTCGGAGCAAATGCGGCGGCCAGAGCGAAGACCGCGGTGAGCGCCGATCCCAGGGCGATGACCTCGCGTTCGCCGTAGCGGTCAGCGGCAGCGCCCCAAAGAACTAGCGTCAGGACCATTCCGAATGTTGGAGCAGATGCGAGGATGCCGCCTTGGGTCAACGTGAACCCTTGCTCTGTGTGAAGCAGAACGATCAGATACGCCGGGGCTGAGATAAGGAACGTTCCCGCCGCTTGGGCGGATACGCCCAGGGCAAGCATCCGCCATGCCTTCGCCGGCACCGCCGACGTCAGTGCTTCTGGAGTGACTTGATCTTGTATTCGCATCTCGTTGTCATTCGTGGTTCATTGCACACCTCTGGCGCGCGTATTCTGGCGGGCTAGTTGTCGGCGACTGAAATAGAGATGCCATTCGTGATCGCAAGGAGGTCATTGAAGGTGAGCGGGAACACGGTGTGTGGCGTGCCGCCTGCTGCCCAGATCGT
>NZ_MKRT01000012.1:47947-52764 GCF_001897945.1 Microbacterium sp. 69-10 | reverse complement strand
AGGGTGCCCGACCGGTGAAACCCCGCCAATGGCTTGTCCAGTAACGTTGCGCACAACTTTGGCAGGCGCCATCGCGACCGATTGAGCGCCAAGCTGACGAGCGAGGACAGTGATGTCCACCCGGTGTCGGCCGCTGGTCATCACAAGTATCGGTTGGTCGTCAGCAATGAAGACCAGGCTGCTTGCGATTGCGCCGACCTCGCAGTCGAGCGCGGAAGCGGCATCCGCCGCGGTCCGGGTGGATTCCGGGAGTTCACGTACACGGCTCGCGATTCCAGCTGCGTCAAGGTGCTGTTGTACGATCTGGCTGCGTTCTGGCAGTGCATGAGCTTCGGTCATTGTTCGTGCCTCTCTGTTTCGACAGGTTCTGGGTAGTGCATGAGGAGAACGATCTCGGCGTCACCGCTGATAGAAACAAAAGAATGCGATTCGTCTCCGGGGTATCGGATGCTCTCGCCGATTCCGAGCTCGCGTTCGTTGCCGGAAACACCAACGCGGACTCTTCCTGAGATGACCGTTATCGTTTCTTCGACGCCCGCTTGGTGAGCGTCGGAGTGTTGTTCCTGTGTGGTGACCGTTGCCCGATACGCCTCGACGGTTATCGAGCCAGTTCTCCAAGTACCAAGCGGGATCGCTGTAACCGAAGCGCCCGAAACAGAGACGGGTGATTCACCCTCGTTTGCTGGGATCAAGGCACCCAACGGGATACGCAGGGCAGTCGACAGCGCGAACAAGGTGTCAAGACGAGCACCGCGTAGCCCGTTCTCTAGCTCCGAAACTGTGCCCTTGCCAATCCTGCTCCGACGCGCCAACTCCGACAGCGTCAGCCCGCGCTCTTGACGTGCCTGACGAAGTCGTGAGGCCAGAGAGTCATCCATCGGCGTATCCTTCGCTATCGTTCTGATAACAGAACGATAGCAGGGTGCGCGCACTGGAGACGAGTGCACGAGCTGTTGGTTCGACGTAAGCATGTGGCACGGGCGGGAGGCCCAGCCCTGAAGGAGAGTCGCCGTCCCCGGTGCGCGATAGAGCTCATGCGCGTCGACTGGGCTAGTCCGGTGGAGTGAAAAAGTTTCCTACCCTCGTGTGATCGGACGCGGGCACCGACTCCATCCAGGCAGCAGAGCCCTGCCCATCAACATCGGCAGGGCTCTGCTGCTCATGCGGGAATCTCGAAGATGATTTCCCTGCCGTCTTCTTCGTCCCACTGTTCGCCGTGCTCGACGAACCCGTAGCTGCTGATGAGTGCGAGCGAAGCTGCATTGTCCGGGCTGATCGTCGCCCGCACCGCTTTCACACCCGGCTCCCTGCCGGCGACCGCAAGAAGCGCGTCGAGCGACCTTCGCGCGTAGCCACGGCGGCGGAATTCAGGGGCCACCTGGTAACTGACCTCGACCATCCCCGCTGCATCAGGAGCTGCATGGAATCCTGCTAAGCCCACGGGCATATCAATTTCGGGATCGATGATCAACCGCGTGATCCAGGCCGCGTCCCCTGGTGTCTCTTTGATCTGCGCGCTTCGTATCCGCCACAACCAAACGCAATCGGGCCCCTGCAGGTAGGACGACGCGTACGGCAGGGCAAGTGAGGCCGTTTCGCCTGTGGCCAAGGCATCCAAGACGCTCTCCGGCACGATGTCGAGGTGAATACCCGACTCAGAAGGACGGGGGTGGAACCAAGGAGATCTCGTAACCATTGTCAGCAATTTAACATTCGTCCGACTTGCTTAGTCGCCGCCGGGACCTCCGCTGCGGGACTAGGCAACACAGCCCTATGGGCGGCCATCGGTGCGCGGAACCCGGGCGGGTGGCTCACGGAGGATACGACTCCACCTAAAGTCGGTAATTAGGAGATTCGCCCTATCCGAGACATTGACCGTTTGAGCGCAAGGAATGCTTGTAGAGGGAGCACGCCATTTCCAAGTGCGGTGAGCTGTTGGTTCGACGTAAGCATGTGGAAGGGGCTGGAGACCCAGCCCGGAGGGAGACCCATGAACCACTCCACGAACTCCGGCGCGGGGCGCGGCATCGAGTCTTCCGTCAGGAACGCGGGAGCTGGCGCTGGTCGTCCGGTGATGTGTTCCCATCTAGCGATGGCTTCGGCGTAGCCTCCCCATTCGCGAAGATAGTGTCGATCAGGGTGAACAGTGTCTCCGATGCGTTCTGCCTGGCCGGCGAGCCATGCGGTCCGTGAAGGGCGAAGTCGATGATCTGGTGCGACAGCGCCACCGTTCCTCGCCTGGCCTTCACGGTGTCCAGGCTCTCCCCGCCCCGTGAGGAGTCCGAGGCGAGCGGGGTTCGGAACAATGTCTTGGCGGTGCGCGGTGATGAAGATGCGGAACCGATGATGAGGTGCGCCGACCAGGGATGCGGGTAGGCCGATCCATTCCGTGTCATACCGGAGGTCGGCCAGATCGCCGAGAACGGCGCCGAGCGCCCGAAGAGGTCGGGCTGACTCGTCTCCCAGCACCCACGAGTCGGGTTCCACACCGCCAGGGGTTGCACGGGTAGGGGTTGCATCGTCGGGGTTGCCGTCGGCATCGGTTTCTCCTTCGGTCTTGGGGCGGTCAGCGGGTGCGGAGAGCAGTCCACGAACGTTCTCGATCACCACGAGTTCCGGTTGCAGCGCTTCGATCGCTGAGGCCATGAAGGACCAGAGACCGGAGCGGGTGCCGGGTGCGAGACCGGCTTGCTTGCCGACGGTCGACACGTCCTGGCAGGGGAACCCGCCGCACAGTACATCGACGGGCGGCACGGTCGCCCAGTCGATGGCCGAGATGTCACCGAGGTTGGGGGCATCCGGCCAATGGTGGGAGAAGACGCGGGCGACGTGTTCGTTGAGTTCAGAGAACCAGATCGTTTCGCCGCCGGTGAGGTGTTCGACGGCGAGGTCGAGGCCGCCGTACCCAGAGAACAGCGACCCGATCCGAGGACGCGAAAGAACAGGTTTCGGCATGAGGACTCCGGCAGATCGGTGATCCCTAGTCGTCGCCTCACGCTGAGATTCCGACCAGGCTGGTCACCTGCCAGGTGCTCCGTGAGCGCCGCGCAGACCGCCGCCGCTCCTCGCCAGATCACCCTCAGTCCGGCCTCGTCAGATCCCGGCTTCCCGAGCTACCACGCGTCTTGCAGATCGAGGTTTGCCCGCCCCGAGTCAACGCAGAGTTGACCGCTCCGCAGCGTCGCTTCGACGGCAGCGGGCGATCACCTGGGGACTAGAAGCCGCGCCCGTTCGGGCGCGGTCGAGACGAAAGGCGGCCTGCTCATGCCCGACCCGATCCAGCTCGTGCTCACGAAACGCGAACGAGACGCGATCGCGTCCGATCTGCACCACTACGGCGTCGTCCACGCCGCGGTGCCCGACAATCAGTACGGCCCGGCCAGCCCTCGCGGTGGCTCCCTGACGCTCGGCGACGACATGGAAACCGTGATCGGCTCGCACGCGACTATGTCGCACCAATGCGAGGCGCTGGCCGTGGCCTTCGAGAACGAGGCTTCGGTGCCGATGACGCTGGAAGCGATCATCCTGATTCGCACCGCGCTGGCCTACGCACACCCGGTGGAGATGCCCCCGGAACTCGCACGGATGAGCGCCTTCGCGTGGCTCGCGAACCGGCAAGCAGCGACCAGCGAGTTCGTTGCGGTCGCCGCCGAGATGCAACCCCCTGCAACCCCTGGGGTTGCGCCAACGCCACCACGCAACGTCGCGGAGGTCGAGCACGGGATCGACTGGCTCGGAGATCGGCTCGGCATGGCCTGGGCGCACGCCCACGCGCTCGCGCTCGACCCGCGCGAAGCGAATAACGATGTCGCGATTCTCGTTGAAGCGTGGCGCGAACGCCACGGGCAGGAAGTGCCCGAGCAGACCCGCTTACAGGTGATGACGTTGGCCGGCGAACGTGAGGCCCGGCTGGGCGCGGCGAAGAGCTGGCACCGTCAGCACGAGCCCCGCTACCTTGCGATGTGGGAAGTCCGCCAACGCGCCGCTAACACGGTTGCGGACGAGTGGCGCGATGAACGCGAGCTGATCGTGCGGCACAAGGTTGAAGTACACGCGAGGGAACTCCCGCCGCGACCGAGCGTGCTTGGGACTCTCCGTGCCGTGCATGCTGACCCCACCAAGCCATCGCCGCGCGCCGAGCCACGCAAGTTCGGGTGGCACCCGTGGGCAGGCCGGCACGACCGAAACGAGCCGCCCCGCGGTCGCAGCCTGTAGCCGGGGCAGGTCGCGATGACGGTTTCGATGCGGGTGATGTCGGCGGGCGACGGGTACAAATACTTCGCTCGCACGATCGTCGCGGGCGATGGCGATCGCAGCCTTTCAACATCCCTGACGAGGTATTACGCGGAGCAGGGTACGCCGCCGGGGTTCTGGCTGGGCTCCGCCGTCTCCTTCCTCGGCACCGAGACCGCCCGACTCATGGAGGGCGATCCGGTCTCGGAACCGCAGCTCCAGCTCCTCATCGGCATGGGCCGTGACCCGATCACGAGCAACCCGCTCGGACGCGCCTACCCGGTCTACGCACCGGTCGCAGAACGAGTAGCCGAGCGCGTCGCCACCCTTGACCCCGAGCTCACTCCGCGGGCGCGCGGCGAGGCCATCGCCGCCATCGAGACGGAAGAGGCTGAACGGGGCACGCGGCGGGCGGTCGCGGGGTTCGACTTCACCTTCTCGATCCCGAAATCCGCAAGCGTGCTCTGGGCCGTCGCCGACGCGGGAACGCAGGCGCTCATCGCCGACGCGCACCATGCGGCGGTCGCGGACATGATCGCGTATCTGGAACGCGAGGTCGCCGCGACCCGCACCGGCGTCACCGG
>NZ_MKRT01000012.1:39699-47932 GCF_001897945.1 Microbacterium sp. 69-10 | reverse complement strand
GACCACTACGACTCCCGTGCAGGCGATCCGCATCTGCATACGCACGTCGTCATCAGCAACAAGACCATGACCGTCCTCGACGGCAAATGGCGCTCCCTCGACGGGCGCCCGATGCACGCCGCGACCGTCGCGCTGTCCGAGCTGCACGAGGCGGTGTTCGCCGATCACCTGACCCGGATGTTCGGGGTCTCGTGGGAGGCCCGCGACATGGGCAAGGACAGGAACCCCGCCTGGGCCATCACGACGGTTCCCGAGTCGCTGGTGTCGGAGTTCTCTTCACGGTCTCGGCATATCGAGGAGGAGAAGAACCGGCTCATCGCCGAATACGTTGCGGCGCATGGGCGGCAGCCGTCGAGCGCGACGATCCTGAGACTCCGCGCCCAAGCTACCCTCACCACCCGGCCCGAGAAGCAGGTCCGCTCCCTCGCCGACCTCACGAGCGAGTGGCGGCAGCGCGCCGGCCGGCTCCTCGACGCCGACGCGACCGCATGGGCAAGGTCGGTCACCGCGAACGACGCCCCGCTGCTCCTGCGCGCTGATGACGTGCCGTTGGAGGTGATCGCAAATCTCGGGCAGAGCGTTGTGGAGACGGTGGGTGAGAAGCGGTCGACGTGGCGGCGCTGGAACCTCACGTCCGAGGCCGCCCGGCAGACGATGGGCTACCGGTTCGCCAGCACGGAGGATCGGGAAGCCATCGTCGGGCTCGTCGTAGATGCCGCCGAAGCCGCTTCCCTGCGCCTCACCCCGCCCGAGCTCGCATCGAGTCCGGCGGTGTTCCAGCGCCCGGACGGAACGAGCGTGTTCCGTCCGAAGCACTCCGCCGCGTTCTCCTCCGAACTGCTCCTCGCGGCGGAAGACCGGCTCCTCGAGCGCGCCCGCACGATGACCGGCCCGACCGTTCCCCTCGCGACGGTCGAGAAGATCACCGCGAGGCCGGATCGGGAGGGGCGGATGCTCGGCCCGGATCAGGCCGACGCGCTCGCAAAAGTTGCCGTGTCGGGGCGCATCGTCGATGTCCTCGTCGGCCCTGCCGGGGCCGGAAAGACCACGGCGATGAACGGCCTGCGCCGTGCGTGGGAAGCAGAGCACGGCGCCGGTTCCGTGGTCGGGTTGGCGCCGTCGGCGGTGGCGGCGCAGGTTCTCGCCGATGACCTCGGCATCGCCACCGAGAACACGGCGAAGTGGTGGCAGAACCACATCATGTACGGCGAGACCTTCCAGGACGGGCAGCTCGTGATTCTGGATGAAGCCTCCCTCGCCGGCACCTTCTCTCTCGACCGCATCACCCGCCTCGCCGCCGAAGCCGGCGCGAAAGTTCTCCTGGTGGGCGACTTCGCGCAACTCCAATCGGTCGACGCTGGCGGGGCGTTCTCGCTCCTGGTTCATGATCGGAAGGATGCGCCGGAGCTGGTCGACGTGCACCGGTTCGTGAACCCGTGGGAGAAGGTCGCCTCCCTCGAACTTCGCCACGGGCACACGGAAGTCATCGACACCTATATCGAGCATGACCGTGTTCGAGGCGGTGAGACGGAGACGATGATCGACGCCGCCTACACAGCCTGGCGCGCCGACACGCAAGCTGGACGAGCAAGCGTGTTGGTGACGGACTCGAACGAAGCCGTCGCAGCCCTGAACAACCGTGCCCGCACCGATCTGATCCTGGACGGCACCGTGCATGGCAGCCGGGAGGCGGAGCTTCGAGACGGCGCCCGCGCCGCTATCGGGGATACCGTCATCACCCGCAGCAACGATCGCCGCCTCCGCACCGGCCGCTCCTGGGTCCGTAACGGCGACCGGTGGACGGTCACCGACGTTCGCGACGACGGCTCGATAGCGGTACGGCGGGTCGGGAAGAAGTGGGGCACCGTGATCCTGCCCGCCGAGTACGTCTCGGACGACCTGGACTTGGGATATGCCGTCACGTCTTTCCGGGCGCAGGGCATCACCGTTGACACCTCACATGTGCTGGTCGATCCGTCGATGACGCGCGAGAACCTGTACGTCGCCCTCACCAGAGGCCGGGAGTCGAACCGGGCGTATGTCGCCGTCGACAAGCCCGACGCCTCACACGAAGGCCCGCATCCCGGCGACAACACCGAAGCCACCGCCCGGAGCGTGTTGTCCGGTGTTCTGCAGCACGTCGGCGCGGAACTCTCCGCCCACGAAACCATCGAAGCCGAACACGAGGCATGGTCGAACATCGGCCAGCTCGCCGCCGAATACGAGACCATCGCCGCAGCCGTCCAACGCGACCGCTGGGCGAACCTCATCCGCGCCTCCGGGCTCAGCGATGACGATGCCGAAGCGGCCATCACCTCTGATGCCTTCGGCGCGCTCACCGCGGAGCTTCGCCGCGCGGAGGCGAACCATCACGACCTCGATACGCTCGTACCGCGCCTGGTCGCGGCCCGCGAATTCGATGACGCAGATGATGTCGCAGCGGTGCTCCACTACCGCGTCGCCCGCGCCACCGCCCGGCCCGCCGGGTCCGGTAGAACCCGCAAAGCACCCCGGCTCATCGCCGGCCTGATCCCAGAAGCGACCGGGGCGATGAGCACCGACATGCGGCAGGCCCTCGAAGAGCGCCGCGAGCTGATCGAACAACGCGCCACGGCCATCACCGAAACGGCACTCGCAGACCGCACGCCGTGGATCACGGCACTCGGGACGCAGCCCGAAGAGACCAGGTCAGCGGAAGCATGGCGGCGGCAGGTGCAGACGGTGGCCGCGTACCGGGATCGCTACGACATCACCACCGAACAGCCACTCGGAGCCCCGGCGGAGTCGGAGGCGCAGAAGATCGACGCCGCCCGAGCCCAAGCCGCCATCGACCGGGCGCAGGCTCTCGCGGCCCCGACCAGCCGAACACTGCGCCGCCGCCCACAGACCCCGGCCCGCCGAGGCCCGGCGCTCTGACCGGCAGCAGGACCAGCAGGCGCAGAAACGGCACGGGCACCCGAAGAGGGGTGCCCGTGCCGTTTCGGTCGAGGTCAGAGCGAACGTTGCGGCGACGACGAAGGCGCGGCCCTTCGCTGGGCGGGGCTCGCGACCCCGAAGGAACGGCCCGTGCTCGGGCGGGGGTCCTCGACCATCTCGCGAACATCCTGCGTCATAGTCACGATCCGGGCGACGCCTTCCCGGATCAACCGATGCGTGCCGGCACTGGCAGCGGAGGTGATCGGCCCTGGTACGGCGCCGACCGGCCGCCCGAGGTCGCGGGCTTCCTTCGCAACGTGGAGCGAGCCGGAACGATACCCGGCCTCGGGAATGATCGTCGCCGCAGACAAGGCCGCCATGATCCGGTTCCGTGCCAGGAACCGCCACTTCGTCGGTGCCGCACCCGGCGGCATCTCACTCACGAGGACACCCAGATCAGCGACGCGGCTCAGCAGGTCGCTGTTGCCCGACGGGTACGGACGATCCAGCCCGCCGGCCATGACCGCAATCGTGCTCCCACCCACACTGAGCGCGGCCTTGTGCGCGGCAGCATCGACACCGTAGGCACCACCGGACACGATGAACAGCTCCTCGTTCGAAAGCTCGCCCGCCAGCTCAGTCGTGACTTGGACACCATAGGAGGTGGCAGCGCGGGCGCCGGAGATCGTCACCCGATCACGCAGCGGCATCGACAGCAACGAACTCGCACCCTTCGTCCACAGCGCAACAGGTTCCCGATCCCCAAGCGCATCCAGTCCGGTCGGCCAGTCCTTGTCGCCGGGGATCAGGACGTGCAGCCCGAACTTGTCGGTCTCCCTCCTCGCCGTCTCCACGACCGGAACGAGCAGGCGCGGGGCGAGCTGGCGACGCCACAACTCACCCTCCATTGAATCGAGAACCGTCGGCAGCGCACCGTCGCTCTGGGCGAGGCGCACCGTATCGACCGCGCCGACCGCGGCGATGAGCCGTCCGGTACGGGAGTCGTTTGGCTCCGCGGTGGCAGCGAGGACGATCCTCGCAGATCGTTCGTCCTTGGCGAGAGAAGTGATCGTGACCATGCGAGGCTCCATCCAGTCGTGTGCCAAGCAGGTACGCCTCACCCACCGGGGAGTCTGATCGCACCTCTTACGAATGTCGCGAGCCGGTCGTATCCTGAACGATGAGGCGACTCTTCAAGGTTCGCCGTCGCTCGACGCGATGGCATGACCGCTCGACTGGCGGTCCATCAAGGTTCTTCATCGCCGAACCTTGAAAGGACTACACCCATGTTCCGGCTCATCTGGATTCTCAGCGTTCACGTTCGGAACGCCCTTCACCGGTACGCACCAACCAACATCCTGAGCGATGCGATCCGCTCTGAACGCCTCAGACCCGTGTGGGCTCTCGGGGCGATGCTACTGGCAGTTCCGTACTTCCTGGCGGCGTATCTCTGCACCACCGTCATCGACGGGGGAGGCCCGCGCGCGCTTTACGTTCTCGTGGTGCTGTTCATCTGGAACGCGATGAAGATGCTCTGGATCGGCCCGGTCACCATCATCGTTCAAATTCGTACACGCATTTCAGAAGCCATACTCCAGCAGAAGGCAGGCAAATAGGTGCCAAGTACATCTTGACGAGTACCAGGCGCAACGCTCCGGTCTCGTAATCGGCGCACTTCGGACGCTCGAAACCGGATTCTTTCTAGTCGGACATCGCGCGCGAGCATGGACTACGTTTCGCTCGCCGGAGCTTCAGATTGAGTCGGGTCCCTGAAACTACTCCGAGACTGGAGAAGTGAACGAAGAACAGCAGTCCAACTTCCACGGTCTAGAACCGCTCCTGAATATCAACGAACTCGCCGACTACCTCGGCATCCCCGTCTCGACCATCTACGACTGGCGCACCAACGGAAAGGGCCCTCGAGCCTACAGGTTCGGGAAGCGCATCAAGTTCGGCGTCGGCGACGTCCGCACTTGGATGGATACTATGCGCGAACCCGCCGGCGCCGCTACGTTTCCCGGCGGTGCGGGGAGCGCGCGTGGGTAGGCCTCGAACCCCGATCGGCACCTTCGGGGTCATCGCCACCAGCGCACAGCCCAGCGGCAGCCACGTCGCGAAGACCCGCTACCGCGACTGGGACGGCAAGAGCCGACTCGTCCAGGCCACCGGATCCTCGCGCTCCGCAGCCGAGCGAAAGCTGAAGCAGAAGCTCTCCGAACGCTCGCTGTACCAGCCGGGATTCAACGGGATGAGCGCCGACAGCCCCTTCCCGGAGCTCGTCGCCTACTGGCTGGAAGACATGGAGATCGAAGACCGGCTTTCACGAACCACCAGGAACTTGTACGAGCGGGACATGCGATCCCTCGTGCTCCCGGCCTTCAAAGAGCTCACGCTCCGCGAGATCGGCGTCGCCCGCTGCGACTACTTCCTCAAGCAACTCGCCAGACGCAGTTACAGCCGCGCCAAGCACGCCCGCGTCGTCCTCCGACTCGCACTCGCGCTCGCGGTCCGGCACGAGATCCTGCCTCGCAACCCGATGGATCACGTCTCCCGGCTCCACCGGAAGAAGACCATCCCCGACGCGTTCACGATCGGCGAGGTGCAGGACATCCGGGCGGCGATCAAGGCTTGGGAGTCCCGGCGGGTTCTGGCGGGTCCGAGGCCGGATCGGCAGCTCGGGCAGATCGTCGAGGTCATGCTCGGTACCTCTGCGCGCATCGGCGAGGTCCTCGCCATACGCCTCCAGGATCTCGATCTGGATGGCCCGATCCCGACGGCACGGATCGCCGGGACGATCATCAGCCGCAAGGGTGAGCCGACCCACCGGCAGGATCATCCGAAGACGGATCGCTCGGTTCGCCGCGTCGCACTGCCGTCGTTCGCGCTGCAGGCGATCCGCTCACGCCTGCTGCGTAGCGGCGACACCGAAGCGGGTGACCTCCTGTTCAGCACGCGGGTCGGGACGCCGCACACGACGAACAACATCCGTCGGCTACTGCGCGACGTGATGGACGAGGCCGGGATCGAGAACGTCACCCCGCACCGCTTCCGCCGCACCGTCGCCACTGTCGTCAACGACGCGCAAGGCGCGCTTCTCGCCTCCGAGCTCCTCGGGCACACCGACCCGCGGATCACGATGCAGCACTACATCCAGCGTAACGAGACCGTGAACCCTGTCACGGCTGAGCATCTTGAGCGGGCCTTCGGCAGGGCCGGATGATCGCCGTGCGATACCCGCTAGGCCCGCTGCCGTGGGATGTCTGAGGTTCGTGACATGATCCGTCACGCCGCCCCGAGGGTCCCGGGATCTGGCCGTTTCAATGAGAGGATAGAGGCATGACGAGAGCGCCCGAACTGAGTGTCCTGGAGATCTGCGCAGGTGCCGGAGGGCAGTCGTCTGGCCTGGAGATGGCAGGGTTCGGCCATTCGCTCGCCGTTGAGATCGACCGCGACGCAGCGGCCACGCTCCGCCTGAACCGGCCCGAGTGGGACGTGCACGAGGGCGACGTCCGCGACATCAACGGCCGCGACTACAAAGGCATCGATCTGCTGGCCGGGGGAGTGCCCTGCCCGCCGTTCTCCATCGCCGGCAAGCAGCTCGGCGCCGACGACGAGCGCGACCTTTTCCCGGAGGCCATCCGGCTCGTCCGTGAGGCACGCCCGACCGCCGTCATGCTGGAGAACGTCAAGGGCCTCGCTTCCGTGCGCTTCGCTCCGTACCGGCAGTCCATCCTGGACTCGCTTGACGACATGGGTTACGACGCTGACTGGCAGCTTTTCAACTCCAGCGAGTTCGGTGTCCCGCAGCTGCGGCCCCGGTTCATCCTCGTCGCGATGAAGCGCCGCAACTTCCGCAAGTTCACGTGGCCCCGTGCGATCGGCACCCCGCCCACCGTCGGCCGCGTCCTCGGCCCCCTCATGGGGTCCCGCGGCTGGGAAGGCGCCGCAGAGTGGGCCAAGCGCGCGAACAATATCGCGCCTACGCTGGTCGGCGGTTCCAAGAAGCACGGCGGCGCTGACCTCGGCCCGACTCGTGCGAAGCAGGCGTGGCTGCAGCTCGGTGTCGACGGCAAGGGCATTGCTGACGAGGCACCCGCACCGGACGCGCCGCTGGACTACGTGCCGCGGCTGACGAATGACATGGCAGCCCGCATCCAGGGTTTCGATTCGGAATGGCACTTCTCCGGCCGCAAGACGTCGGTGTACCGCCAGATCGGAAATGCGTTCCCTCCGCCTGTCGCCAGGGCGATCGGAGAGTCAATCGCCGAGGCGATGGGCGCCGTCGTGTCTCGCACAACGCGCACCGGCACCAGCCTCCGCGCCGTCAGCTAAGAGAGCTCATCCGGCCGGGTTCTTCTTCGCCTTCTTCAGGCGTTCGATCTCCGCCCGGATATTGCCGTCGGGCCAGTCAGCGAACGCGGTGAGCCGGTAATAGCTCATCATGCGCCCGTTCTCCTTGCGCTTGCTCGTCGTATAGTCCCAGCCGAGCACACGCAGTTCCCGCATCCGCCGCTGCCAGTCGTCCTGGTACTGATGCATCGATGCGACGACACTGACTACCTGGGCGGGCGCCTCAACGTCTGCGGCGTGGAACGCCTTGAGAAGCTCGCCGATCCGACGATGCGGCTCCTTATGCTGCGTCGCGGCGCGGATCTGGTCCTCAAACGGGTCCATCGACGAGTAGAACGCCTGCTTATCGTGATTGCACTGGGTACACAGGGGCTGGAGGTTCTCGATGTCGTCTGTTCCGCCCCAGCTGTGAGGGATTTTGTGATCGACTTCCAGCTTCACGTGATCGTCAGTTGGGGTCTTCCCGCATTGCGCGCAGCGTTTACTGCTGAGGACCTCGCCGCGCACGCGGGCTGAGATCCCCTTCCGTCTCGTCGTAGTGCTCGGCTTCGACGTAGCCCGTCCTCGAAGCGGATACACCCACACGCCGTCCCGGCGCTCGGGCTTCATATCGAAGATTGCGTACATATCGCGTAGCCGCCGCCCCGTCTGGGCATGGGCTCCACCAGCCTGGTCGGCGTAGAACGCCTCGATCTCGGTCATCGTCGGTGGATCGTCGCGCCGTTCATACAGGAGGCGGTAGATCACTTGCTGTTCCGTCTCGCGCAGCAGGGCCTTGAGCTCGTCGCTATCGGGCTCCGGCAGATCAGCAGAAGTCATCTCCTCGGCACCACCGGAGCAGGACCGTTCACGCTTTCGCTGTCCGATGCCATCCGCCACCAGCCATCCGCGATCTCGGCGCCATCGGCGGGCGATGCGGGGACGACACGGACGCTGACCAGCTCTCCGGGCTCGGGAGTGACAGCAC
>NZ_MKRT01000012.1:36743-39625 GCF_001897945.1 Microbacterium sp. 69-10 | reverse complement strand
CGCCATTGTCGCGGACGCGCTTCATGTAGTCGTCTTGCTGGGCTACGGTCGCGATGATGTTGCGTGACAGGCGCAAGTTGGTTGCTCTCCGGAACAGCTCATTGAGCCGGGCCTGCCCGCTTCGTCCGCTCATGATCTCGCCGACGACGTGCGGCGGCAGCTGAAGCAGGGCGTTGGGCTGCATCGGCGCGTCCCTGTGCAGCCAGAGGATCTGCGAGCGGCCGTGCGCATTGAGGCCGGTCTTGCGATCGCGGTTCTCGCTGGTGCGGCGGTTCTGCTCGCTCACCCGCACCAAGCCCGCACTCCACACGGACTTCGCGTCGTCGGCCTGTGTGACCAGGACGATCTGCTCGAAGCTCTCAATGGGGAGCATCCAGGCGCCGGTATGGGAGTACTTGCAGTCCACTTCGTGGTTGGCGATCGAGAAGTCGAGCACCTGACCGTCATCGAGCCGCAACTCACGCTGGAGGTTGATCTCAGCGAGGGTACCGAAGTGGGTCTTCTCGGTCTTGAACAGCTGATCGAGCCGGTACCGGCCCGTGTGCTGGCCGTCGTAGAGCTGGTCGAAGGTCGCACGGAACACCTTCGCCATCCGCTGCCCGTCCGGATCGAGGGCTCGGAGCACCGTAGCGACCTCGGCCACCGCGTCGTCGTGCGGAGGCTCTTCCAGTTCGAACAAGCCCATGCGACCACTCTAGAAGGTAGACCCCTTGACTCCTGGTCCCCGAGTCAAGTCGCCGCCTGATGCGGCGGTCGCTGACTTCGCCGGCAATCCGACCCCCAATATCCGGAGTGGCATGAATGAGAAGTGCCCGTGCGCCTGCCGTGTCCGATGGCATTGCTAACCTGACGCTTAGGCGGTGACCGAAGGAGCTGGCGCTATGGCGGGAGGATACGAGGATTGGCAGCGGGTGCTTTCTGCCGCCTTCCTCATCCCGCCCCAGGGCCCAACTGTGCTATTCCTCGATGACAGCGAGCTTGCCCGCTTCCGCCCAGAGGCGGAGAACGCGGCCGACGACCTCGCCGAAGCGGTACGCAGCAGGCTCAGGCTCGTCGATGGCCGATCCATGTTCGCGCCCATCATGGCTTCTCACCGGCAATGGCAGCGCAGCCCGCAACTTGACCCGCCGCCGGTTCTGCCAGTTATCGCCCTTACTGTCCTCGCAGCGACCAGGATGCGATCGGACGCGGATGCGCGCTCGACTAACTACTATCTCCGGCTCGCGCAAGCACTCTGCCCAGGCGCCGACGTCGAGGCCATCGGGACACTCCGCAACGATCTCAGAGAGGGCGGTGCCTTTCTTGACGTCGTGGAGATGTGGCGCGGGCTGCACGGCTGGATAGAAGCGCAAGACGGCGCCATAGGCGCCTCGACCATCCGGGACCACCCCCACCTCCAGCGGATCGGCTACCCGCTGTCGCAAGCACTCGTACGCCAGAGCGACCGCATGGCGCTCACCCGCTTCTTCCAGGCTCTCGACGTCACTCCCGGTGCCGTCCCCGATGCTCGCGTGATTGCCGCCGCGCTCGATGTCTGGACAGCAGCCGCTCAGAACCGTCTCAGCGAGGCATTCATGCGGGCCCTGGGTGACGCGGACCTCCGCCCGCTCCTCGCCATCGTCGTCGAGGCCCACGCGCAAGCATGGGACGGCCGGGTGCTGACCGGCGAGGGGAAACAGCGGATCGAAATCCGGCTGAGCATCGATATCGACGCCTGGAAGGCTCGTTGGCTTTTTCCTATTCCTCCGGGCGGCCCCGACAAGCTTGCTGTGCTCGCGCCCGGCAGCGACCGGGAAGTAAGCCTCACGTCTGTTACTGGACTTGACTATTACTCGGTCCAAGGAAGCCCGGCAGTGACGCCGGAGTTGCTGTCTTCCGGGCTCCGGCTACGAGGTAATGAGTTCACGGCAGAGTTTCCTCCATCCCCCGTGCTTTTCCTGAGCCCGGACGCGCAAACGGGTGCCTGGACGTCCGTACCTGGAATGCTTCCTTTCGAAGAGCATCTGGTCGCTATTAGCGCCCCTCACGTCACGGAGTTTCGGCAGGTACTCAGCCAGGCCGCCGTTGACGGCTGGCGCCTCCTCCCTCAGCGTGGATCTGTTCTTCTCTCCGGATATGCCCTGTTTCAGGGCGTTCGCTTTACTAACGGAGGGATACTCGAGGAAGCCCTCGCGGGGCTTCCGGGCCTTCGTCGCATCGGCGTCACGCCCGCTGCCATCCCTCGTGCCCGGCTCGTCCGTGGCCTTCCTCTCGCCACATCGATCTCAGGCACGCACTATCTCATCGGCGGCGAACCGGACCTGCTACTACCCTCTGGGCCCGACTCACGCACCGCGACCGTGACACTCGACGGTCGGCGCGAACAGCTCCAGGCAAACGGGTTTCCGCTAGAGCTGCGCCGCTTCATCAGCGACACGGGCCGTCACATCGTGGACGCAGACGGGCAAGAGCTCTCCTTCACCACGCTGGAGGAAGGGCCGGACCCTTCCCAGCCACCCGGCACAGCCTCACTTGGCTGGACTCAGGACGCTCAGATGAGTGCACAAGGCCACCTGCTCGCCGTAACTGGCGCCCGCGTGAGTGACCCGTCGGATTCGTACCCCATCCTCGTGCGTCGCGGCCGGGACGAATCTTGGCTCCTGCACGCTAACGGACGCACCGAGCGCCTGGCGGAAACCGAACCGCCCGTGTTCCTATCCAGCATCGACATCGAGCTCCACTCACCGTGTTTCGAAATCAGTGCCGCCTCAACCGCCCGGTGGCTCGCCCAACGACGCGGAAACCGATGGCGGCTCACAGAGATCGGTTCATCAAAGCCGAACGAGTATGACCTCGACATCGATGTCCTCGACGCATGGAAACGGGCATGCAGGGACGCCAAC
>NZ_MKRT01000012.1:36115-36616 GCF_001897945.1 Microbacterium sp. 69-10 | reverse complement strand
ATGGCTCGCGCGCACCGAGAACCTCGACCTGCACGAAAGCGCCACAGGACGCTGGCTGCGCGACGTCGCCTCCCTCGGCCACTGCGAAGTCGACTGGAAAACCGGGAAATGGTCAGTCGCCCCGCCTGTCATCACCCGGCTCCCATTTGCCGACGGCCTCGCGATCCTCACCGGCGCCCGACGACCGCGACTAGTCCGTGCCCTCGAAGAAGGGGGAATCTACACCGAGCATGCGACGCGCCCCGGTTCGGAGCGCGACATACCCGCACCGCACACGATCTTCATCCCCTACGAGCGAGCGAGCGACCTCGAGGAAGCAGCTGTCGCACTCGGTGCGACCTATGCCGGTTGCGCCGCAGCCGGCATAGCGGCCCTGCTCCGGACTCCACCCCCTCTTAGCGCGAGCGCGCCGCCCGCCTACGACTCGCCATTCGAACAGCTCGTCAGCTTCGGGCCGCACACGTGGGTGCAGGCATCATCCAGCGATCCCCGCCTGCCCGA
>NZ_MKRT01000012.1:35526-36087 GCF_001897945.1 Microbacterium sp. 69-10 | reverse complement strand
CCGCGAGCAAATCAACGGCCGGTGGCGGCATACGCTGCGCCGCGACGGCAACTGGTATGCCACTGATTTCTCGCATGGAGTCTTTGCCGAACTCGCCCGGCGCGGCGAAACCGTCGTCCGCTGGCGGTCAGACAGTGACCGTCGCATTAGCACCGGCACGGTCATCATCGACTGGGGAGCACCGCTCCCGCCACTTCACTCGCGTGCGCTCGTTCTGTGCAGCGGCTTCGTCCCCCGGTTCGGAGGTACCGCGGAGACCGTCCTTTACGACAACGTCCCCCGCGAGATTGCCGCCCAAGTTGCCGACTCGCTCGGGCAAACTATGGAAATCAGCATCTGAGCAGGAAGACACGGCGTTCACATGACCAACAGCAGCAGGCATCTCGACGCCATCGAGACGTTCGAGCATCTCCGCGACGCCTACTTCCGTTACTACGACACGCCATTCGGTCTCGCCGACGAGCGCCTTCAAGCCGAGCGCCGAGCGCTCCTGGACCGCGACGGCGGCGCCTACCGCAAACCCCTGCTCGAGCTGAGGCCCGAGTACGAAAGCTCCGGCCG
>NZ_MKRT01000012.1:34959-35514 GCF_001897945.1 Microbacterium sp. 69-10 | reverse complement strand
GACCTGGCCGACTTCATCAGCACAGGCCTGCTACAGGGAGTCCCCTCGCTATACCGGCACCAGGAAGAAGCCCTCACCGCGGGAGTTCAGCCAGGCCAGCACATGGTCATAACCGCCGGAACCGGCTCCGGTAAGACCGAGTCATTCCTCATGCCGGTCCTGTCTTCACTGCTGAGCGAATCCCGGACCTGGACCGGACACGGGACGTCACCAGACGACTGGTGGACTTCCGAAGGCAATCCGTACCGTCCTCAGCGCGAAGGGGAAACCGGCCGCGAAGCCGCCGTGCGCACCATCGTCCTGTACCCGATGAACGCCCTCGTCGATGATCAGCTCATCCGCCTGCGCCGCGCCCTCGACAACGATGGCATCCGCGCATGGCTGGACGCCAACCGCAACGGGCACCGGTTCTACTTCGGCCGGTACACCGGTGCTACCCCTGTTACTGGCACTCGCAGCAACAACCTCGCTCTCGGCGAACTACGCCGCTATCTGCGACAGACCGACCAGCGCGGCGCTCGCGCACGGCAGATCGCCACGCAGAAGGCGGATGAC
>NZ_MKRT01000012.1:17243-34909 GCF_001897945.1 Microbacterium sp. 69-10 | reverse complement strand
GACATCCTCATCACGAACTACTCCATGCTCAACGTGATGCTGCTGCGCGAACGCGACGGCCACTTCTTCGACTCCACAAGGCGATGGCTCGACAACCCCGCCAACGTCTTCACCCTGGTCGTTGACGAGCTGCACACATACCGCGGAACCGCCGGCACTGAAGTGGCCTACCTCTTGCGCACGCTCAAGCGCCGCCTCGGCCTCGACGCGCGGCCAGAGCAGTTCCGCGTCCTCGCGGCATCCGCATCACTCGACTCTGAACGCGACAGCGACTACCTGCACCAGTTCTTCGACGTCGACCCGGGAACCTTCTCCTTCATCACTGGCTCCAGCATCACGCCGGCCGAGTACCAGGTCCCTCCCGCTGTCGATCCCGCCGAGCTCGCGACCGCTGACGCAGTAAACGCTGCGGCAGCCGGACGAGCCGGCGGTGTGGTGAATGCCCTTCGGGGCGCACTTCACGGCAACGGAACCGGCGGGGCGAAAACACTCAGCCAGATCGCCCAGGAAGTCTTCCCTGCCACGCCAGACGAACTCTCTGAACAGGCAATCGCCAACGTCCTCGCCGGACTTGCCCAGGACCCTCAGACGGGCGACCCGAAGCTCCGCGCCCACCTATTCTTCCGAAACGTCGTCGGCATGTGGGCATGCTGCGACCCCTCATGCAGCGCCGTCACCGACCCGCAAGCCGCGCGTACCGTCGGAAAGCTTTACGCCGAGCCAGCTACCCGCTGCGAATGCGGAGCACGAGTACTCGAGCTGCTGTACTGCCAGAACTGCGGCGATGTCCTCCTCGGCGGCTTCGCCCCGGAAGGGGAACTGCAGAAGCAAGCTGTTAAGACCATGCTGCTGGCCGACGTACCCGAGCTCGCCAAGCTGCCCGACCAGGTCACCTTGCAGCGCACTCCCGATAACTACCTCGTCTACTGGCCCCGCCCTGAAACCACGCTGACGAACCTCGATTCAGCCACCTGGAATCGCGACAATAACGCAGTCTCCTACGGCTTCCGCCCAAGCAAGCTCAACCCTGCCTCCGGTGAAATCAGCAACATTGCCGAAGGATTCACCGGATGGAGTTTCCACGCCCGCCTCGCCCGCAACAACGCCACCGGAGAGTTGCGCCGCGCTCCCGAGACAGTCAGTCCATTTCCAACGCAATGCCCGAATTGCGGCGATGACTGGGAGATCCAGTACGGCCGCAACGGAAGGCTTCCGGCCACCGATCCCGCGACGCAGCGCTCACCCATCCGACAGATGCGCACCGGTTTCGAAAAGATCAACCAGGTGCTCACCACGGAGCTCGCCAATGACCTTCGAGACGCCGACCGCAAGCTAATCGTCTTCACCGACAGCAGGCAGGACGCCGCAAAGCTCTCCGCCGGGCTCAGCCTCCGGCATTACCAGGACCTGCTGCGCCAGCTGCTCTACGCGCGCCTCGCCGGTTCTGGCAGCGCCGTGCTAGATCTTGTTCTTGCCGAGGGCCACGTGGTCCGCAACGAGAAGTCAGTCGAGTCTTTCGCAGCTCTTGCCCGGCTCAGGCAACGCAACGCCCCGCTTCTCGATGAACTCCGGGACATCTGGGACGGCAAGCCCGAGACCGGTCCGGGCGACGCCGAACGCCTGAAAGCAGCGCTTTCCGCGCCGCCTTCGCTTCGGGAACTCGCCGCTGAAGTATCCGCCGATCTTCTGGGCCTCGGGATGAACCCCGGAGGACCTCATGCACGCCTCCGCGAGACCGCTGAAGACCATGCAGTGACATGGAGCGAGCTCTACGATTGGCGTCTCACGCCACCAGCGCCGAAGCCAGGCCTCACGGACCCGCAGAGGTCACTCCTCAACGACATCGGCCGCTCCCTCGAGGAAGAGCTCCTTGAGGGGCTGTTCTCCGGCGGAGGACGCGACTTCGAATCCCTCGGCCTCGGCTGGCTGGCCCTAGCCTCCGACACCGCACCTGCCGATGCGCCGGCTGACCCGGCCACCGGACAAGCGAGGGCAGCGCTGCGTATCTTGGCTGACCAGCGCCGGTTCTTCGGTCTACGAGGTGTACGGGATGACCCGACCCCCAAACTCCGCAAGTTCTGGGCAGCCGTGGCCAGCTCGGAGGGCTCAACGGCAGATAGCCTCCGCGACGATGCCCTGAACCGAGCCGGGAGTGCAGTCGTCGAATACTTGATCGACCCCTCGGCCGTGGTCTTGCGAATGGGGGAGGGGCGCGCCTGGACCTGCACGAGATGCAGCCGTCAGCATCTGACTACTGGCAATGGTTACTGCACCAAGTGCGCGGCACCGCTTCCTGCCGATACTGTCCCCGTTGATCTCGACCAGGACTACTACGCGTGGAAAGCAACCCGTGACGATGGCAGATTCCGTCTCAACACCGCAGAGCTAACCGGCCAGACCGACCGCATCGACGCGCAGTCCCGCCAATCACGCTTCCAGGATGTTTTCCTGGGCTCAGGAGAAAATGAGCTCACCGACGCTATCGACGTCCTTTCGGTCACGACGACGATGGAGGCCGGAATAGACATCGGCGCCCTCTCCGCAGTGGTTCTCGGCAACATGCCGCCGACTCGATTCAACTATCAGCAGCGTGTCGGACGTGCAGGGCGACGTAACTCACCCGTCGCGGTCGCGCTAACCGTATGCCGCGGCCGCAGTCATGACGAGTACTACTTCGAACGCCCAGACCGCATCACGAATGAGCCCACGCCGAAGCCCTACCTCGCTCTGAACCGACCGGAGATCTTCACGCGATCGCTTCGTAGCGAGGTCCTTCGCCAAGCATTCTCGGAGCTCATCTCCGCGACCGACGGCGAAGACGCCAGCAGCAACGTACACGGCGCATTCGGCAAGACCGCTGACTGGCACGCTTTCCTCCGGCCCAGGCTCGAGGAGTGGTTAGCGGACCACCCAGGCGTCGTGCGGGAAACCGCGCGGTCGCTCGCCCGTAGCACGGCATTCCAAGGCACTGCGGACGAAGAGGCGGAACGGTGCATCAGTGCGCTCCTCGACGACATCGATCACTCGGTCCTGACGCAACGGCACGATGACCTCAGCCAGCAGCTGGCTGAGGATGGGCTCCTCCCCATGTTCGGATTCCCCACCTCGGTCAGGTACCTCTACCTAAAGCGTCCTCAGCGCTCCTACCCCTGGCCTCCAGCAGGAGTCATTGACCGCGACCTCAGCATGGCAGTCAGCCAGTTCGCCCCCATGAGTGAAGTCGTCCGCGACGGGACCGTCTATCCGGTCGTCGGCGTCACCGCATTCAAGCCATCTGGACCACGACCCCAGCCAGAACCCGAACCGCTCGGTATCGAGTCGCCTCTCTCCATCTGTCGTGCTTGCTCCTACCTCGGCGAGCAACAAGACCTAAGTACCTGCCCGAGATGCGGTGCCGGCCCTACCTTCTATACGACCGTGCCTCTACGGGAACCGCTCGGGTTCCGCAGCGGGACCGGCACAGACTTCGATGGCAACTTCTCGTGGAACCCCCGCGCGATGGCTGCGCGGGCAATGACAGATATGGATGCCCTCGCCTGCCAAGACCCTGGAAACTCCCTGATACTCTCCGGACCCGGCTCCCGGTACGTCATCAACGACAACGGCGGGCAGCTCTTCACTCTCCGCCGTGCGGCTCACGGCGGTCCTGAATGGGGCGGCTACGTCTCCACCCGTGCCATCGATGCGGGGTTGCTCCATCCGTCGTTTGCCACTGGAGATCCGATCAGCGTCGCCCTCGGTGCCGTGCAGCACACCGACTTCCTCTTCGCGGGGGCCGGTGCACCCACGAATCTCGAAGCCGGGCTCCGCCTCAACCTCGTCTCCGGAATCCGCCAGCCCTACGGTGCGCAGGAAGTTACTGACAGTCGACGTGCCGCGTGGTACTCGCTCGCATTCCTTCTGCGCACTGTTGCCTCTGCGGCGCTCGATATCCAGCCTCTCGAACTTGCCGCGGGCATCTACTCCGGCGTTACCGGAAGCGAACCCGCCACGTACGCGTTCCTGGCCGACACTCTGGAGAACGGCGCAGGGTTCAGCACCCAGCTCGGCTCACCCGGGTTTCTACCCGAATTTCTCAGGGCGGTGGACAGCTACTTAGCCGAGCTAGAAGACCCTTCGCATACCAAGGTCTGCAGCTCATCGTGCTACCGCTGCCTTCGCGACTACGGAAACATGGCCTATCACGCCCTGCTCGACTGGCGGCTTGCCAGGGACCTGTTCCGGCTCCTGCAAGGGCTGCCGCTGATCATCGATGACGCGGCAGAAACCGCCGCCATCGACCGCTGGGCCCAGGCCTACAACGCTGCACCGATTAGCAGCGTGGTCCCAGCCGCGCGATACAACAGCCCCAGCGCCGGCTCATTCGCGGTAATCGCCCGCCACGCTTTCGAAGCCTCCGAGGACACGCTCATCGCCCCTCGTCTTGCCGAAGCAATGGCCGAGATCGAATCCTCCGAAGAAGACCTGGATGGCGTGGTTTTCGTTGACTCCTTCACCCTCGACCGCGATCCGCGTCGCGTTCTCAAACTCATCTCCGACTCTGAACTGGCAGGTGCGTGATCCCTGAAGCCCCGAAACCGCAATGGTGGTCAGCGACGACCAGCTGGCGTCTGCTGCACTGTCCCGCATCCGCGGCACCAGCCTCGGCGCCGTCGAGACCAGCAGGGCATACCCCAGATAACCCCGGAGCCATCGCACACCTTGCGCTGCAGCGCTGGATCGAGGCAGGAGAGTGGTCGTCCGCACACCCAGGCACGCGGCTCCAGGAGCGTTTCGACGAAGTCGCGAAAGCTCATGAGGCCGAACCGGCACGCATGCGCCAGGGAATCGTCACCCGGGCACGGCTCCAGACTCGCGGGCAGGCCCTCTCAGAGATTCTCGCCAGTGCCGGCTCTCGGCCGCAAAGCGAGGTGCTCTTGCGTGACGACGATCGGTGCCTCTTCGGCGTCCTCGACATCGTGTCTCCCGGGGCTGGCGGGCTCATCATCGACCTCAAGACCGGACGCAACGCCTCCGCAGCCTTATCACCCGCGATCGACCACCAGATGACGTTCTATGCGCATCTGTTCCAGGTGAACTTTGGGGCATTTCCGGAACGTGTGCTTGTCTTTAGCTTGCAGCGCGGCCTCGTAGAGATTCCAGTGACCAGCTCTGACATCGCCCCATTCTTGAGCAAGATTCACGCCGCGCAACTTTCGGATCGAGTCACCGCCTATCCGCACGCTGACGTATGCCGTTACTGCCCGAAACGCTCAAGATGCGAGCCGCATTGGGACGCCATCTCCGCCTGGGACGATGCTGACGCGATCGAGGGCGAGGTCGCCGCCATCGAACACTCCAGCTCCGGGACAGCCGCAGTACAGATCGGGGGCCAGTGGCTGACGGGAATATCAGCTACCCTCCTCCCCAGCAACCTGGCACCTGGCCAGTTCGCGCGCGCCGTTCGCGTCCGCCGACGTAGAGGTAACGCATCCGGTGACTGGTCGGCGAGCAGCAGCAGCCGCCTCCGCATCCTGCCCGAATCGTGATTCGCACGGACGAATGGGCGCCTAGCGCTCAGCAGGCGAATCATCCCGGTGCGAGTCTTCGGGGATTATGCCCGGTCCAACGGCGTGAGTGCCCCGGTCTGCATGGTTAAGTCGAAGAAGAAGCTAGTAAGCCAACGGAATGGAGACGCTGTCACATGGTCGCTCTGCACGTCCTGGGAAACGGGTTTGATCTGCAACACGACCTTCCCACTGCATACGCCCCGCACCTGAAGAAGATTGCTGTTGAGGCCGAGCGTTTCCACGGGGAGTGGGAGTGTTACAGCGATGCGGAAGATCTCTGGTCAGACGTGGAAGCGAATCTCGCACATCCCGATATGGACATGCTTCTCCAGCACCTTGAGAGCTACGCGCCCGATCTTCTATCGGAACGCGAGGGTGACAGAGACGGCATTATCCACGAAGCTGAGCAGCTCCTCGACTTTCCTCTTGAGGAGTTCGCGAGGCGCGCCGATGAGGCGCTTGAAGAGCAGAAACCGTTGGGTATCTTTCAGAAGATATTCGGACCTCGCGATTGCTTCCTCAACTTCAACTACACGCACACTCTGGAACGTCTTTATGAGATTGATCCTTCTCGCGTTCTACACGTGCATGGCGAAGTTGGCGGTGAACCACTCATCCTCGGATATGCGCCCGGAGCGCTTCGAGATCTGCCAGAATTACATGAATGGGATGACGAAGAGAGTTTTGATTACTATCGATCCATCGCCCACGGGGCGCTCGAGAAACGCCTGAAGGAGTTTGAGAAGACTTACCAGGTGGAGAGAATGTCCGAGTTCCTCACTCGAGTTCCTCGCCATTTTGACCGCGTTGTTGTCTACGGCTTCTCGTTCGGCTTAGTCGACAAACCGTACTTCGATCGATTAGCAGAGCTACTGGAAGATGTGCCTTGGATGGTCTATGCGTACGACAGGAGCGCTCTGGAAGATGCATGTTCTCGTCTTGATGAGTATGGATGCGGCATCACGTACCAAAAGCAAGTCCTGGAAGAGAAATCATCTCAGCGCACCTCGCGCCCAACTGCGACGACCGGCTGATCTCTCGCCGTAGACGTGGCATCGTCAGGGTATGCCTGCCCAAGCCGACTGGCCAGAGACACCTCTACCTACTGGTCTCGCTGTTCGTGTCCAACGCAAGATCTCTGGCTCGAGCCCGTCGGCTGAAGCCACGAAATACACGCAGGATGACGCGTGTGGGATCGATCAGTCCGACGAAGTGCTGCATGACTCGACGGCCGTTGCCAGTCTTGGCTTCTGCATTGCGCGCTTCCCAACGGCACATGTCATCAAGGCTTCGGTCACGCGGTTCAGCGCCGAGGATACGCTCTCGTGCTCCCAGATTCTCAGGACAGTCCAGTCGGCTTCCCTCAGCAGTTTCGTGTTCCGTGCATCGCGTTCCACGTTCCGCGCGAGCTTCGGTGACCAGTACGGCTGGTTCACTGACGGCTGCGAGCCATGCTCAGGGCAGCAGTGCCAGAAGCACCCGTCGACGAACACGGCGATCCGTTTGCGGGTAAACACGATGTCTGGGCGTACCCGTCCGCCGGGGAGGTCAATGCGGTAGTCCACGCGGTAGCGGAACCCGGCTCGATGAAGGACGGAACGCAGCGCGAGCTCGGGTTTCGTGTCCCGACGACGGTTCGCCTGCATGTTCCGGCGCCGCCCAGAGCTCGACGCCGCGGGGACGCGCAGCGGGGCGTCGTCCGCGATGGTCTCCATGACTCCAAGGCTAGCCCGCGGGACACTGTTGGTGGTGGGTAGCGGGAGCGAGGAGCGGCAGTGCCAGACGTCTGAGATGAGCTGAGTATCGGTTGCGTGACTACGCCGTCTCGTAGCACGTTCGGTTCGTCGAGATCGATGCACGGATAACAACGTCGTGATGGAGGCTTGCTGCCGCACCGGCGCGTCTCAGTCACTTCCAGTGGCCGCGGCGGATAGCGTTTTGTCGTGAACTCATAGCGGCTGTCCTACCTGGTCGGCCGACGTTGGAGTCGGTCGGAAGGACAGCTTGTGACACCGTCTAACGCGGAGCGTGAACGCGGAACAGCTTGGCGCATCTGGGACTTGCACGTTCACACGCCAGCCTCGATCGTGCAGCACTACGGCGCCGCCACTGAGGAGACCTGGGAACGGTTCATCAGCGAACTCGAGGCGCTTCCAGAAGACATCAGCGTCATCGGCATCAACGACTACTGGTTCCTCGACGGGTACCAGCGTGTACTCGACGCCAAGAAGAATGGAAGGCTCCAGAATCTTGAAGCGATCTTCCCTGTGATCGAGATGCGACTTGACCACTTCGGTGGGACCGATGGCAATCTCTCCAGGGTCAACCTCCACGTCGTCTTCGATCCCGATCTTGACGCAGAGATGATCAAGGCGCAGTTCATCGGTGCTCTCCAGCCGAAGATAATTCTGGCGCCGAACCATGCGGGCATTGGGTGGCAGGCAGTCATCACGAGAGATTCGTTGTCAGACCTCGGCCGACGGATCAAAGAGACCGTGCCAGAAGAAGAGCTCCCACACTATGGACCTGACCTGATGGAGGGGTTCAACAACATCAATGTCAGACTCGATGATGTTCAAGCCGTACTTGACGGGCCGTACTTTAAGGGCAGGGCGCTCATCGGCATCGGCAAGACCGAATGGCGGAATATTAAGTGGAACGAGCAGTCGATCGCGTCGAAGAAGAACGTAATCAACTCCTCAAGCTTCGTGTTCACCGCCTACCCCGATACCGCACGTTGGGCGGAAGACGTAAGAGAGCTGCGTTCGAGCAACGTCACGCACAAGATTCTAGATTGCAGCGATGCTCACTACTTCTCCGACTCTGAACAGCATATGCGCCTCGGAGCCTGCCAGACATGGATGAACACAACGCCTACCTTGGCTGGATTAGCGTATGCCATCGAGGAGTTCGATCGCCGCGTCTACGTCGGGCTAGAGCCTCCAGCACTCGCGCGAGTTCGAAGGAACCCGGAACGCTTCATTGAGCGCGTTCGCGTTGCTTCGGAGAAGGAAGCACATGACCTCTTCGATCACGATCTTCCTCTCAACTCTGGCTTTGTAGCGGTCGTTGGTAACAAGGGGCAAGGAAAGTCGGCATTGCTCGACTGCATCGCACTCGGCGGAAATTCTTCGCGAAGAAACGAGTTCGCATTCCTGAGCCCATCTCGGTTCCTCAGTGCGCCGAACCAAAAGCTTGCGCGGGAATACGCTACCGAACTCGTGTGGGCGACCGGCACAGCTCGTAAGGTTCAATTAACTCAGGCTCACGATAGGGCCGCGCCCGTCTCAGTTGAGTACCTGCCGCAGATGTTCGTAGAGCGTGTTTGCAATCTTGACCCTGACACCGACGACACAGACGAGTTTGAGCGGGAGCTGAGGATTATCCTCTTCACGCACATCCCCGAAAGCGAGAAGGCCGGCGAGAAGACGTTCGACGCACTTCTAGCGCAGAAGACGCAGTCTTCGCGCGACGACATCCTTAGACTCAGGGATGAACTTCAAGCGACTGTTCGCCAGTATGCCGCCGCAATTGCCTTCCGTTCGGATAACCAGGCCGCGGAGGTTCAGAGCCGACTAGCGCTAAAGAAGGCGGAAGTCGACGCCGCGAGGGAAGCGGTCGATACCGCCAAGGCTGCGTTGGCTGCGATTGATTCAGAAAGCAAGGACGATGGTGAGCTTGCGGAGCTGAGACAACGCTCCGAAGACATCGAGAAGACTCGCTCAGACCTGCTGACGAGACGCAGCACGAATGAGCAGCAGCAAGCTCAGGCACGACAACAACTCGCCAACATGGAGGCCATTAATCACAGGGCAGAAGCGATCCGCGCGGACGTCATGGAACTAAACGACGAGGCGGAAGCGATCCTCGGCGGTGAGGGCGACCCGTTTCTAATTCTTAGAGTCAACGACTCTCGATATGCTTCCTGGCGCGTGCTAACTGAAGCAACCCTTGCGGAGCTCAGCGCCGCGCGCGAAGCCCTAGACCGCGAGATCGCGGCGCAAGATCAAGCCCGGCGCGAGAACACCGACGCGCTCGCTGCTGCGGACAGCGCTCGCGAACGAGCGCGGCAACGTGTTCTTCAATCGGAGGAACGCGTAGCCGCCCTCATCGGCGACGAGAGCGATGAAGAATCCCATGCCGGTCTCACCGCGTTGCTCCAACGCATCAGTGAGACGCCGGCAAGAGTGAACGCACTCCGTGCCCAGATCGTCGAACGCTCGAAGTGCATCTACGAAGCTCTTGAAGCGCAGCTCCGGGCCGTTGAGAGCTTGTATGCGCCAGCGTCGGACTTCATTGCGCGGTCCGAGGTTGTCAAGAACGCTGGACTCGAGTTCAACGCAGAACTGCGACTGTTGCCGACCTGGAGAAGTGTCTCGGCAGGTCTCGATGGCCGCAGGAATGGCGACTTCACGGACTGGCTCACGGAACTTCCGCAACGGCTCGAAGATGCGAGCTGGGAACAACTCGCCAAGCAGCTTTCGGAGGCGCTGCACCGGCTTGAGCATGAGAGGGGTGAAGTCGACGGAGAGCTACGCAACCCCTCGAATGCGTTGCGAAGCACGACATCCCTCGACAGTTTCCTGATGAACATGTTCGATCTGACTTGGCTCGAAGTGCGGTTCGGACTGACGGGCGACGGACAGCCACTCTCGCAGCTTTCACCCGGGCAGCGTGGTCTTGTGCTCGCGCTCTTCTACCTTGTGGTCGATCGTCGGACTACTCCGTTGCTACTGGACCAGCCCGAAGAAAACCTCGACAACGAGACGATCGCGTCGAAGCTGGTACCCGCGATCCACGAGGCAGCCGGTCGGCGCCAGACGATCGTGGTCACACACAACGCGAACCTGGCCGTAGTCGGAGATGCAGACCAGATCATTCATTGCCAGATGCATGAGAGGCGATTCACCGTAAGCAGCGGGAGTATCGCGGAGCTCGACGTCGCGAAGTTTGCACTCGACATCTTGGAGGGAACCAAGCCAGCCTTCGACAACCGGCGGCATAAGTATGAGGCCTTCCCGTCGTTGGTGTGACGGTTCAGGGGGACCAATAGGGGACCAGAATCATGCAATCCATGCATTTCGTGATGCGCTCTGCATGACGCGCCGCCCGGAATCACGCGGAACCTGGCCTTGGCGGAGACGTTTGGACGCCTGGGGGTTAAGTGGTTCAGACCCCCTGGCAGTCCGAAAAATGAACAACGGGATGTGGCGCAGCTTGGTAGCGCACTTGACTGGGGGTCAAGGGGTCGCAGGTTCAAATCCTGTCATCCCGACAAAAAGCCCTGGTGAGAAGCAATTTTCACCAGGGCTTCGTCGTTTCCGGGAGTGGTCACTGGCTGGTCCACTCGCTCGATTTGCTCGACCCGCCCGCCGTCGAAGTGGACCAGTCCCGTTCGACATCGTCGCCCGCGAAGTGCACCAGAAGGTGCCCGTAGAGTGGACCAGAATCCGCGCAAGACGGTGCTCCGGCTCCTTCTGGAAGGGTCGGAGCGGAGTTCTGGAAAGCGGTCACAGGCGGGGTCCGTCGCGGCGGGTGGTGTCCCTTCTTGTGGGGGCTGCCGAGAGGAACTGGTTGGCCTGTCGAGCGGCTTCGGCGAGGTGCCGGTGGTCGGGGTGCAGGTAGCCCTTCGTGGTCTCGATCGACTGGTGCCCGAGGATCTCTTGGAGCACGTGCAGCGCGATCCCGGCGTCGGCCATCCAAGTAGCTCCGGTGTGGCGCAGCCCGTGTCGGGTGAGGTTCTCGAACCGAAGGCTCTTCACGAGGTCGTCCCAGTGAGTGGCATCGCGGACGGTGGCGGTGGTGAGGACACCGCCGCGTGGCCCGCGCAGGAGCGGGTCGTCGGGCTCCTTGCCGCTCGTGAGGCGTTCGAGTACGGGTTCGAGCGCGTCGAGCATGGGGACGGGGCGGTCTCGACGCCCTTTGGTCTGCTTGATGACCAGGCCGCCTCTGCCGGGGTAGTGCTGGCGTCTGATCCACACGATGCGGTTGCGCCAGTCCACGTCGCCTGCGCGGAGCCCGGCGACCTCTGAGCCGCGGGCGGCGAGGAGGGCGGCGAGCATGACGTGATCGGAGTACGACTGGTGCACCTTCCCGCACGCGTCCGCGAGCTTCTGCAGCGTCGGAAGGTCCGGGAGGGCGTACTGGCGGAGCGCGCCGGTGGTGTGGGTGACGTGCTTGCCGAGGTTGCGGCGGGCGCGGTGCTTGGCGGGGTTGATGGAGATGATGTCGTCGCGGACGGCTTCGTCCAGAACCCTGACCAGGGGTGCGATGGAGTTTTTGATCGTGGAGGCGGAGTGCTCGGCCTCCCAGCCGTCAATGGTGCGGTCGATCATTCCGGCGGTGATCTTCGCTACCCGGATGTGTCCGAGTGCGGGCAGCACGCGGAGCCGCAACCCGGCCTCGTAGAGCTCGGCGGTGGAAGTCGGGTCGAGGCCCCGCTGCCACCTGTCACCGATCGATGTGACGTAGGCGGCGAGGGTGATGGTGGTATCGTTGCCGGTTTCGGTGGCCGCGCGCATCTGCTCGAAGAACTCCTCGACCTCTTCCGCTGTGCGGACGTGGCTGACGCGGCCAACGCGCTTCTTGGTCGAGGGGTCGGTCCAGCGGACGCGGGCACGGAAGCCGTCAACGCGGCGTTCGACGTCGGTGGTGAGTTTGACGCCGACCGGCGGCATCCGGTGGTTGCGTGGATCAGCCACGATCCGTCTCCTGCTTGGTCACCCACGCCCGCACGGTGACGGGGTTGTAGCGGTAGACGCCGCCGACCTGGAGGAACGGTGGCCCGACCTTCTCGCGCCGCCACCGGGACAGCGTGGCCTGGGAGACATTCAAAAACTCGGCGACATCCCTCGGACACCACAGCGGCTCGGACGGCCTGACGCCGCTCTCACTCGTCAGAGCCGTCATCGTCATCGGGCACCTCGCCGGTGGACGGATCGACCCCGAGGCTGGCGTAGAAGGCCTCCTCGGCGGCTTGGCGGCGCGCAACATCGGCTTCGACGAAGGCACGGAAGTCCTCGGCGCGATCCGGGATCACGATGTCCTCGACGGGGTCGGCGGGTTCTTCGCCCGGCCAAGCTGTCTGCCGGGTGGGCCGATCTCGGTCCAGGCGGGTTCCGCTGGCGGCGACCCAGTCGCGCAGACGCTGGCGGGTCTCTGCGAAGTCGCGGTGCCAGCCGGACGGCGCCGATCCGTTCTGCTCCGGGTCGTACGCGCACAGCCAGTGGAGGTGCAGCGCGGAGAGCTCCCCGACCAGCTCCGCATGACGGTGCCAGAAGGGTGGGATGACGCTGGCGGGCAGCCCGTAGGTGTGGCGCAGCCACGTCACCCACTTGTCGAGCTCGGCCCATTCGTCGCGTGCCTCGTCGGCGGTGAGCAGGTTCCAGTTCACCGGATGCGGTGGCTCCGCCACGAAGCCGACGTCGAGGCGCATCTGCTCCTCGCTCTCGTCGTCATCAAGGGGCGTCGGCTCCGGCTCGTCCAGCTCGGGAATCGCATGCATCTCGGTCATCGGTTGCTCCGTCACATGCCCAGCGCTGGCGCCGCCGGGGCGGCGGCCGAGCGACGCGGCTGCGGCTGTTGCGGCGCATCGAGCCGAGCCGACTGCGACGGAGCCTCCTGCTCGACGGAGCGCTGCGAGCGTGCGCGGGTGACCTCATAACTGGTGCGGGCGAGGTCGTGGCCGACCTTCTTGGCGACGAACTCCTCGCCCTGCACGGTCTCGCCGTCCCGCTCGTATTCGTACGGGTGCGTGTAGCCCTCGGCGACGAAGCTGTCGCCCTTGGCGAACCGCTCGTACGCCCGCTCAGCGGTCGCGCGGTAGGCAACGAGGTCGTGGAAAGTCGGATCGAGCTCGGTGAACGTGCCGTCCTGCTCCTTGCGGTAGTGCTCCTGCCCGACCCGTGCATAGAACCTCGCCTCACCTCGGGCGGTGTAGCTCAACTGCGGTTCCGAGGCGATGAACCCCGAGAACGACTCCTGCGTACGAATCGCCATGACGAATGCCCTCCTGACATCGGCGGGCGGCTCCACGGCTGGGGCCGCCCTTGTATCAGGCAGGTGCGCCTGGCTCCTCCGGCGGACGGCGTTGCAGCAGGGCTTCGATTCCTGCCCGGTCGGCGTGCAGCGTTTTCGCGTCGGGCCGGTCGGTCCAGGTCCGCATTCTCGTGACGATGGGCGGTGCGGAGCGGAGCATGATGAGCGCGGTCCCGAACGGGAGCGTGCGGATCGCGTCGGGCGGCATGATCGGCACGCGGCGGATGGAGCGTTGGGCGGAGCGGGAGCCGTGGTCTCCGACCGTGGTGGAGTCGGTGACCTCGTCACGTTCGCCGATGAGCGTGGTCAGGTCGTGCAGGTCTTTGGAGTTCGAGGCGCCGCCGAGGATGATCTTGACGATGCTCGCGTCCCAGATCGCGCCGGCCGCGTTCTCCGACCACTTCTCCCGCGCCTGCGCGAGCGACTGCAACACCGGCATGGTGGTGATCCCGGTGCCGCCGCCCTCCGCCATGAGCGTCGGCAGCGACGGCAAGGGGGCGAGGTTGCCGACCTCATCGAGGGCGAGCAGCAGTGGCGGGTCGAGTCGCGCGCCGGGGCTGCGGGCGGCGATGCGGCGGGCGGCTTCCACGACGTCTTCCACGAACGCCGCCACCAGCGCCGCGCTGTTGTTCGCGCCAGCGCCGGTCGCCAGAAGGCAGAGCGTCCCGCGGGCTTGGAGGAACGCTTCGGGGTCGAAGTCCTCGCCTTCGCGCGGCGATACGGCATCGAGCACGCGCGGGTCCGCGAGGGCAGCGGGGGCGAGAGAGACGCCTTGCCAGGTGGAGTCGCGGGTTCTCGGGTCGGAGTCGATCATCGTCTGCAACGACTCCGCCCACCCCGTCGCAGCGTTCGGGTTCGCCGTCAGGATCGCCACCGCGTCCGCGGCGGCGGACGGGTCGAGGGTCCACCGGAACAGCTCGCCGGGCGGGCGACGGTCGAGGGCGGCGGCGTGGAGCAGGGCTTGGAGGGCGGTTCTTGTCTTGCCTTCCCAGAATCCGCCACCTTCGACGCCGCCAGCGGACAGGCCGGTGCCGGCGGCGAGGCCGGTGGCGCGGATCATCGCGGTCAGCGGGTCCTCGCACCCGCGGATGGGTGACCACCTGAGGCCTGCGGGGACGCCTTCGGCCAGGTGCTGCGGGTCGAACACCGCGACCGGCCCGACGCTCTCACGGGCGCGGAGCGTCGCGGTGAGGTTGTCCGGCCGGGTCGAGGTGGTGACGACCGCGCCGGGCGCGTCGAGGATGGCGTTGATGACGATGTGGGCGCCTTTGCCGGAGCGGGGCGGCCCGATCAGCAGGATGCTGTCCTCCACACTCGCCCACACGCCCTTGCCACGCGAGGTGCCGATCCGGTAGCCGACATCCTCCGGTGCTGGCTTGCCGAGCGAGGGCCGCAGGTGCCCGGCCCGGCACAGCAACGCGCCCTCGGAGGCGGACTTGGTGACCTCAGTGCGGGTGGCGATCCCGGGGATGCGGTAGGGATCGTTCTTCACCTGGCGCCCGTGCTCGCGGAAGAACCGCCACACCCACCACCCGATCACTCCGACGACGAGGATGAGGACGCCAGCGGTGACCCAGTACTACGCGTTCAAGAAACGGCCCGCCTCGGCCAGAGCGACCGCGGACGCCGAGTTGGTCGTGCAGATCGAGCGGGTGTTCTGGGACCGCAAGCTCGGCCGCGGAATCAGCGGTGCCCGCAAGATCTGGCGGCTGCTGCGCCGCGAGGGCATCATCGTCGCCCGGTGCACGGTCGAACGCCTCATGCGGCAGCAAGGTCTGCGCGGCATCCGCCGGGGCAAGCAGTTCATCACCACCCGCCCGGATTCATCAGCGCCGCGGGCGGAGGACCATGTCAAGCGCGAGTTTCATGCCGATCGGCCGAACGAGCTCTGGGTGGTCGACTTCACCTATGTGCCGACGTGGTCGGGGATGGCGTTCACCGCGTTCGTCACCGACGTGTTCTCCCGCCGGATCGTGGGCTGGCGGACGATGTCGAAGATGCCCACCGATCTGCCGCTGGACGCACTGGAGATGGCTCTCTGGGTTCGCGACCGGGCCGGAGAGGACGTCACCGGCGTCATTCAACATTCCGACGCAGGCTCTCAATACACGGCTTTGCGCTACACCGAGCGGCTCGCGGAAGTCGGCGCGATCGCCTCGATCGGAACGGTCGGCGACAGCTACGACAATGCCCTCGCAGAGAGCGTCGTGGGCCTCTACAAGACCGAGTGCGTGAAGATCGACGGCCCGTTCCGCAGCGCCGATGACCTCGAGCTCGCGACGCTGTCTTGGGTGCACTGGTTCAACGAGAATCGGCTGCACTCATCGATCGGGTATCTCACACCGATCGAGAAGGAGAACGAGTACTACCGTGAGATGAACCCCCAGCACCAGCCGGCGCTGGGAGAACTCGCCCTCCACTAAACCCGGGGCGATTCAGTCTTCGCGGGCGTCGTCGAGCATGTCCGCCACGGTCGGGTGGGACCGGGCGAGCATGGTGACGACTTCGTCGAATTGGGCGCCGACGAGGTCGCGTTTACCGCGCGGGACGAAGATCGTGCGGATGATCGCCGCGACCATCGGGCGGGCGACCTTGGGCACTCGGGTGAGCATCGACGACGCCATGCGCTGATCCGACATCGGGATCGACCAGTACGGTCGAAGGATGGATGCGGCTCGTCGCCCTTCTGGGCCTCGACCTCAGCGCACTGTGGGAGATCGTCGAGTGGGCCGGGTGGCGGTTCATCAGCAGCGACGTCTATGAGCTATCAGGACACGATCGGCGACATGGTCGCCGGCGGCATCGGTGCGGCGGCCGCCGGTGTTCTGCTCGCCCGTGTCGGGCTGCGTCGCACCGACGTCGCCTGAGGAGCAGTCATCCGACCGGATCGAGCGCGGCGGTCTGCCAGGCACCGGGGCGCATGCCGGTGGCGTTGCGGAAGAAGACGGAGAAGGTGGAGGGGTCGGGGAAGCCGAGCACGGCCGCGCAGGAGGCCGCCGTCAACCGATCGTGGGCCAGCAGTCGCTTCGCCTCGAGAACGATGCGGTCCACGATGCAGCCTTTCGCGGTTCGACCGGTCGCCCGCAGCGCCGCGCGTGAGAGCGTCCGCGGCGCGTATCCGAGAGTGCGGGCGTAGAAGAGCGTGTCGTGGTGCTCGCGGAAGTGCGTCTCCACACTCTCCCGGAAGACCCTGAACACCCGATTCGCCGCGGCCGCTTCCCCGTGTGGCGGCCGCAGCCTGCCCAACAGCGCCGACAGCAGGATCGACGGGACCTCGCCGGCGCAGCCCGGACCTGCGGCCGCGGTTTCGAGCACGAGGTGCGCACGAGCCGCGTCGACGAACATCCGCTCCGCCTCCGGCAGGCGCCACGCGCCGACGAGGTCCGGGTCGGCGACGATCCGACGGGTGACATCGGTGACCGGGGCCGTCGGCACGAACAGCACGAGGGTTCCCCACACCGCCGCGATGTCGTCCCACCGGTGAACGGCTCCCGGCGGAATCCACACCGCCGACCCCGGCTCGAGGGGGAAGGAGGCGAAATCGACGGTCGCCGCACCGTGCCCGGCGTCGACCAGTCCAATGACGTGGAAATCGGCACGTTGCGTCCCGCCGTCGTTCCGGTCGCGCAACTGGCGGAACGTCATCGTCTCGACCGGCGTCGCACGCCCGTTCGGAGGCTGATAGGTCATCTGCGCGATGCTCGGCACGTGTCCAGTTTCCCCTATCTCAGGTCAGGTTCTGGCGATGCGCAGCCGCCGAGGCCCACGTTGGATGGATTCGAGGAGAAGTACCTCGACCAACCGATCGAAGGAGCACTCGATGGCCGACACCACACTGACGGATCTGCCCGCTTACGACCACCGCACCGGCACGGGACCCACCCTGGTGTTCCTGCACTACTGGGGAGGCTCGTCGCGCACCTGGGATCTCGTTCTGAAGCGCCTTCCCGAGCGTGACACGCTCACCCTGGACTTCCGCGGCTGGGGCCGCTCGCGCGATCTCTCGGGCCCCTACACGCTGCGGCAGCTCGCGGCCGACGTGCTCACCGTGATCGAGGACGCCGGCGTCGACGACTACGT
>NZ_MKRT01000012.1:4372-17226 GCF_001897945.1 Microbacterium sp. 69-10 | reverse complement strand
AGCCCGCCGGTCTGCGCGGCATCGTGCTCGTTGGATCGGGACCGGCGAAGCCGCACGAGAAGATCACGCCCGAGTACCAGCAGGTGCTCTCGCACGCGTACGACACAGCGGAGTCCATCGCCGGTGTCCGCGACCACGTCCTGACGGCGACGCCGCTTCCGCAGCGGCTGGCGGATCGGATCGTGACGGACTCCCTCGCGAGCGCCGAGGATGCCCGCACGGAGTGGCCGCTGCGCGGCATCGCCGAGGATGTCGCCGAGCAGACCCGCGCGATCACCGTGCCGGCGCTCGTCGTGGCCGGAGAGCGCGACGCCGTCGAGCCCGTCGACGTGCTGCGGCACAA
The DNA here is from genome assembly GCF_001897945.1 of Microbacterium sp. 69-10. Lineage (GTDB taxonomy): Bacteria > Actinomycetota > Actinomycetes > Actinomycetales > Microbacteriaceae > Microbacterium. The sequence goes on along the minus strand of NZ_MKRT01000012.1, from coordinate 16,883 downwards.
CCTGATGCCCTTCCTCGACCGCGCCGAACTCCAGGTCATCCCGGTCACCGGCCACCTCATCCCGTTCGAGGCGCCCGAGGCGCTGGCCGACGCCATCGCGGCCTTCGAACCGGCCCGCTGACGCGGGGGCAGTGCCCGCCTGCCGGGGGCGGCGGTCTCGGCAGGCAGGCACTCGCTACGCCTCGGTGCGGACGGCGCTGCGCGCGGGGGACGCGAGGCGCTCGGCGATCAGGGAGGCGACAGCGGCGACGACGATCCCGACGACCGCGTCGCTCAGCGCCGGGGCGAACAGGTGGGTGAGCAGCGCCGCGGCGGACCCGATGGCCCACGCGACGAACGCTCCGACGCGCACACGCGCGGCATCCGCAGCGAGGAACCCGTAGCCGCGAACCAGGACGCTCACGATGATCACCACGCCGATCGGGGGCACGATGACGCCGAGGATCGTGAGCCAGTCGCTGAACAAGGACCACACTCCGAGCCCGGCGGCGAATAGACCGATGAGCCCCAGCACTACCGTGGTCGTGCGGAACCGGGCGCCGGTCGCGTGGCTCCATCCCATCGCGCCGTTGTAGAGGCAATGGGCGCAGACGGCGGCGAGGTTGAGCACCACGAAGACGGCGACGACTACCTGGGAGACGGGGCTGCCGAGGAGGACGCCGATGAACATGCCGCCGTTGACGGCCGGATCCACCGCGAGTCCGGCCGAGACCACGAGCACCCCGATGAACGCCGAGACGAACTGGCCGACGGGGAAGGCCGCCAGAGTTGCCGCGACGGCCTCTCGACCGGTCCGCGAGAACCGGGTGAAGTCGGCGGTCATCGTCCCGGCGTCGACCAGGCTCGCGATGACGACGGTCACTCCGACCCCGAGGGGCCACGCCGCGGCGGTGCGGGACGCGCCGGCGTACGCGGCGATGTCGGGCCACCCCTGGGCGGTCCCGCCGATGACCAGCGCCGCAACGCCGAAGACGATGAACAGCGGGGCCGAGATGTATCCGATCCACGAGATCGCCCGGATACCGACGAAGGTGATGAAGATGAAGACGATCCCCGCCGCGATGGCGAGGATGCCCGCATTCCACCCCGTGATCGCGGAGAGCAGGGACCCCGTCAGCCCGGTCTGGAAGGCGTACCACCCCACGATCACCGTCGAGAGCAGGAGAGCCGGCACCAGAGCGCCGACGCGGCCGAACACCGACCGCGAGAACTGCCCGAAGTTGCGACCCGTGTGCCCGGCCGTGTAACTCAGGATGCCGACGTAGACCGCCAGCACCGCGGCGCCGATCACCAGAGCGAGGAGCCCTTGCGCGAAGCCGAGAAAGTAGGCGAGCTGCCCTCCGATCACCGTCGCCGTGAGGACCATGGGCATGCCGGCCCAGGCCGCCCCGATCGCCAGCGTGCTCTTGCGGTGCTCGGGAGGCACGGGAGTGTGTTCGTACTGGTCGTCCAGACGCGGAGGATGCGTGTGGATGTCGGTCATGGCGGCTCCGTTCGGGTGTGTGAATGCCGGGCAGGTCGGCGGCAGTGCGCCCCCTGACGACCGGATCGTCGTCGATTTGTGATCATGAGTAAACACATCTTTACCCATTTGTGCAAGAATAGCGTTCATGCATCCGACCGACTCAGCCGTCCCCGATGACATCGCCGCCTGGCGCGCTTCCCACGCGCGCGACGGCGCGGCGAATCTCCGGGAGATGCGATCGCGGGCGGCGCAGGCGGCGGCTTCGTGTGGGGCCTACGTCCGGGTGATGGAGCCCTCCGCATCGTCCTCCGGCGTCCTTGCGGGGGTGCCGTTCGCGGTGAAGGACAACATCGTCGTCGCGGGAGCACCCACGACGGCAGGAAGTCTCGCGCTGGACGACCTGCTGCTCTCGCCGACCGCCTCGGTCGTGCGCACGCTCGCCGCCGCCGGGGCGACCGTCGTCGGCAAGGCCAACATGCACGAACTCGCTCTCGGTGTCACATCCGACAATGCCGGCTACGGTGCCGTGAGCGACCCGCGGCATCCGGGAAGGTCGGCGGGCGGCTCCAGCGGCGGCTCGGCGGCTGCGATCGCCGCCGGTTCCGCGGCCTTCTCCCTCGGAACCGACACCGGCGGATCGATGACGATACCGGCCTCGTTCTGCGGTGTGGTCGGGATGCGTCCCACCCACGGACGCTACGCGGGAGACGGAGTCTTGATGATCTCACAGAGCCGCGACACGATCGGTGTCATGGCACATAACGTCGGCGACGTCCAGTTCATCGACGGGCTGATCAGCGGAGACACGACGGCCGGGTCGGCGGGCACGCGGCTGGGCGTTCCTCAGGGCGCCTATTGGGACCAGATCGACGACGCGGTGCGCGGCGCCGCGATGCACGCGCTCGACGAGCTCGCATCCCACGGATTCGAGCTGGTCGAGATCGACCTGAGCGATGTGCAGGCCCGCGCGCTGGAGCACCGCCACGACCTCGTCGGCTACGAGGCGCCCCGCGCGCTCGACGCGCTCCTGCAGGCGTCGGACCTCAGCATCCGTTCCGTGGCGGAACTCGTCGGAGAGGTGCGCTCACCGGACGTTCGTGCGGCGTTGGCGGGTTTCGTCGCCGCACCGGTGGGTGAGCGCCGCTATCGCGCAGCCCTCCGACTGCGCCGCGATCTGCGCGCGATCGTGAAGCATCGCGTCCTCGCCGCCGGGGTGGATGCGCTCGTCTACCCGTCCACCCCGGTGGTCGCCGTGGAACTCGGCGCAGATCGCGCTGTGGTCGACGGCCACGAGTCGCCCCTGTTCGAGACGATCACACGCAACACCGAGACAGCGAGCATGCTCGGGCATCCGATGATCACTGTTCCCGCCGAGCGGGATCCCGATCGCCCCCCGGTCGGGCTCACGATCGAGTCGCTCCCCGGCAGCGACAGAGATGTGCTGGCTACCGCGGTGGAGATCGAACGGGTCTTGCGCGCCGGCGGGTCCAGGCGGATGCCGGAGGCCGCATCGTGAGCGGCTCGGTCGTCCGCACGCATCCGCTCGGGGATCTCGCCCTCGACACCGGTCGACGTCTCTCGGACGCCGCACTCGTTTACGAGGTGCACGGCGAGCCTGCGGCCGACGGGTCGAATGTGATCCTGTTCCCGACCTTCTTCATGGGCACGCATGCGGAGAACCGCTGGCTCATCGGGCCCGGCCGGCCGCTGGATCCCCGGCGCTACTGCATCGTCGTCCCGAATCTGCTGGGCAACGGCGTCTCGACCTCGCCCAGCAACGCCGCGGCCGGGCAGCGCGGCGCCGACTTCCCGACGGTGGGGTACGGCGACCAGGTCCGCGCGCAGCGCCGTCTCATCCGCGAGGTCTTCGGGGTGGCGCAGCTGCACGCGGTCGTCGGCTGGTCGATGGGGGCTGCGCAGGCGCTGCACTGGGCGGTCGCCTTTCCGCGGGAGGTCGAGCGCGTCTTCGCGTTTTGCGGCTCGGCGCGGACGTCGGAGCTCAACGCCGTGTTCCTCGACAGCGTGGAGGCCGCGATCCGCACCGACCCGATGCTCGCCGACGGCATCCCGACCGCTGGGTTGCGAGCCGCCGCACGCGTGTATGCCGGCTGGGGCTTCAGCGGCGCCTTCTACGAGGGCCAGGAATACCGCACCCTCGGCTTCGACACGCGGGAGGACTTCGTGCGCGGCTTCTGGGAGGAGATGCTGCTCGCGCAGGACCCGTGGAACCTGATCACGATGATCCGGACGTGGCGCGAGGGCGATGTCGGGACGACGGCCGGCAGCAGCACGGACGCGGCGCTCGCCGGGATCACCGCACGCACCGCGATCGTCTCGGCGGCGCTGGACATGTACTTCACTCCCGAGCAGGGCGCACGAGACGCCGAGCGCATCCCGGGCGCGACGTTCGAGGTGATTCCGGGGACGTGGGGGCACTCCGCGGGAGTGGGTCTGAACCCGCCGGACAATGCTTTCATCGACCGCGCGCTGCGGGAGCTGCTCGGCCGCGATAGTGTCGACCTCGACCCGACGTCCTGAAGGAGCAAGCCGAATGGGGCAGAACCAGGTGTTCACCGCGGTCGCGGATCCGACGCGACGCGCGATCCTCACGACTCTGCGGGAGCGCGATGAGATCTCGGTCGGCGAGATCGCGGAGCTCTTCCCCGGTATGACGCGCGCGGCCGTGTCGGCGCATCTGCGGGTGCTGCGGGACTCGGATCTCGTCGCCGAAGAGCGCCGCGGCCAGCGGCGCATGTATCGTCTCGGCCCCAACCGGGCCGACGAGATCATCCAGTTCTTGATGAAGGTCTACGCCGACGGCGTTGAGGCCTTCGTCCGAAACAACCAGACCGGCGAGTGAGCGATGGCCGAGGAGTTGTCGTTCGTCGTGGGGAGCTCCTCGCCCCGCAGTCCTGCCGAGCTGTGGTCGGCGCTACGCACGGGGGCGGCGAGCGGATGGCCGATGCTCCGCGAGTGCGGTCGCGTGGAGCGCGGCGCGCCGGTCATGTTCGACATCCCGCAGCCCGACGGCTCGGCGGTGCGCTGCGCCGGTCGCATCGTCGGGCTCGAAGAGAACCGCTCCCTCACGATCGCTCAGGAGACGCCGTGGGTGGGACGCGTGAAGCTGGTCCTTCACCCCGAAGAGTCCGGCACACGCTTGAGCGTGCTCGTCACGGTCGAGCAGGCCGGCGTCGAGTGGCTCGCCGACCGCGGTTCGTCGGGGGCGCTGCGTTCTTCCGGAATCGCCCACATCGACGTCCGCATAGGCCTCCTCGTCTCGCTCTCGGGCGCGGCGGGGCTGATGGGCCGGAGCATCGTCAACGGTGCCGCGCTGGCAATCGAGGACGTGAACGCGGACGGCGCGTTCGGTCGCCGCACCGCCCGACTTTTTGTCGAGGACGACCGCACGAGCCCGGAACGCGCACTGTCGGCCTACCGGCGCCTGGTGGAGGAGCACGCCTGCGACGTGGTGATCGCCAGCATCTCCTCCGCCGCGATGCAGACCGTGCGTCCCTATGCGGTGGCGACAGGCAGGCTCGTCCTCAACACCGCGATGGCGGAGCGCCGCACCGGTCCGCGACGGAACTTCATCGACCTCGGCGAATCGCCGCTCGAGCAGCTGCGGCGGGCCATCCCGGAGACCATGACCGCCGCGGGCGCGTCGAACTGGTACCTCGTCGGCAACGACTACGTGTGGCCGCGGACCGTCTCCGCGGTCGCACGGAGGCTGATCACGCAGCACGGCGGACGCATCAGCGGCACGGCATTCGCACCAATCGGATCGTCGGGATTCGATCGGATCCTGGACGACATCGGCGCCGGCGACGGGGATCTCATCCTCTCCTCGTTCATCGGCGAGGATGCCATCCGATTCGAGCGCACCTTCCATGCCCAAGGTCTTCGCAGCTCGTTCCGCACCCTGGCCACGAACTTCGACCAGGCGCAGCTCGACCATCTGGGCACGGGCGTCGCGGCGGGCATCCTCGTCAGCAACGACCACGCCGGAGTGATCGGGCTGGGCAGCGACCTCGGCATCCGCTACCGCCGCCGTTTCGGTCTCACGTCGGCGCCGCTGACGAGCCTCGCGGTCAACGCCTACAACGGAATCCGACTCTACGCCCAGGCCGCTGCCGCAGCACGTACCCTCGACCCGTCGATGATCGGACGCCGGATCCGCGCCGGCGGGGTCGGAACCGAGACGGCACGGCGCCGAGCCACGGGACGCTTCGCCGCCGCATCTCTGGCGGAGGTCACCTCCCACGGCATCCGCCCCGTCGCGTAGCTGGACCGCGCGGCGCTCGTCCACACGGGGGACGACACGTCGTCACCGCCTGTTTCCGAGGTGTCGGGGATGCTCTTCCTGACGTGGGCTCATCGTGCCAGCGTATGGCGCTCAGTCCGCATTTCGTTGGAGACCGGCCTCGTTGGTGTGAGTTCGAGGCGCGATGCGGGCCGGCGGAAGTCCATCGTGACCCGCGAGCGAAGGCGCTTGGATCCACCTTGCCGCCTTGTAATTGAAGTCCCTCCGTTGGCTCGAAGTTCCTCTCGGCGAACCTCACCTCGATGAGCAGATTGGTGGCATCGACAGACTCCTTCGCGAAGTTCCTCTGCGTCGTTCCTGCATGAAGATCCTGCGATTGCGCCTGACCACGAGACAGTCGAGGTGGTGCACGGTTCAGATAAGGAGAAGATCACGGGGGAGTCTCACGTTTCTGTCCGAGGTGCTATGGCGCCGTATATGGCGCAAGTGTGTTCGACGCAGGCCGTTCCGCAAGAAAGCGCACCCCTGCACAGCGGCTCGCGGGTCTGTCTGATGAATGTTGTGTGGGGTCCGGCGTTTTCATTAGTGAGTGGTTCTCTCGAACTGTCCGGCGAAGGTGATCGCGAACGCGTTCAACGCGGGCTTCCACCTCATCACCCAGCGTGCCCGCCCGCCGCCGGTCGGGTCAAGCGACCTCGTCACCAGATACAAGCACATCAGCGCGGCTTGCTCGTTCGGGAAGTGCCCGCGCGCCCGGGCGGCCCTGCGGTAGCGGGCGTTGATCGACTCGATCGCGTTGGTCGTGCAGATCACCCGCCTGATCTCGACGTCGTATTCGAGGAACGGCACGAACTCCGCCCAAGAGTTCCGCCACAGTTGCACGATCGCCGGATATCGTCCGCCCCACGAGGCGGCGAACTCCTCGAACCGGTCCTTCGCCGCCTGCTCGGACGGGGCCGTATAGACCGGCTTCAGTGAACGGACGATCGCGTCGCGGTGCTGCCGTCCTGCAGAGCGGAAGCTTTGCGGATCAGGTGGACGATACACGCTGCACGACCGTCTGCTCCCACGTCGTGTTGATCGCCGCAGGGAGACCTTGCAGCCCGTCGCAGACGGCGATGAGGACGTCGTCGCCGCCCCGGTTCTTCAGCTCGGTGAACACCTGCAGCCAGATCCGTGCTCCCTCACCGCCGTCGCCGGCCCAGATGCCGAGGATCTCCCGCTCCCCGTTCGTCGTGACGCCCATCACGACATAGAACGGGGTGTTGCGGACCTGCCCGTCACGGACTTTCACGACGATCGCGTCGACGAAGATCACCGGATAGAGCGGATCCAACGGGCGCGAGGACCACTCGGTGAGCTCCCCGGCGACCTTCTCGGTGATCCGGCTGATCGTGTCTTTCGAGACCTTCGCCCCATAGACCTCGTCGAAGTGCGAGGCGATCTCCCCGGTCGTCAACCCACGGGCGGTCAGCGACAGCACGATCTGGTCGATCCCGTCGATGCGGCGCTTCCGTTTCGGGACGATCAGCGGCTCGAATGACCCGTCACGATCACGAGGCACCTCGATCTCGACCGGGCCGATCTCGGTGAGCACGGTCTTCGTCCGGGTCCCGTTGCGCATGTTCTCGCCGATCGGGGTCCCACCGTGCTCGTGACCGAGGTGCTCGGTCAACTCGGCATTCAAAGCCGTTTCGAGGACGTTCTTCGTGAGCTGGCTGAGCAGGCCACCGGGCCCTGCCAGGCTCACGCCCTGTTCTTTCGCCTGCGTCAGCAACCGCTCTGCAAGTTCCTTCTGGTCGACGATCTCCCCGGTCACCGGATCAACCATCTCGTCATCAGCGACGACGTCGGTCGTGTCAGCCACGGCCATCTCCTTACGGATCAGGCCGGACCCTCACACACCGTTTTTCTTACATCCCAGCGGAGCCCGCGTTCCGTCATCCGCCTGCCCCGGGTTTCAGGATCATGAGGATGAGGATGGCGAACCAAATCGAGTTGAGGATTCCTGCTGCTGCGCCGGCGCGGCGGCGGGTGCTCGGTTCGTGTCGTGGATCCGCCAGCATCCGTCGCTGTGCGGGGATGATGACCCAGGTCAGCAGGGCTCCGCCGATGAGGGAGAGGGCAACGGAGAGGATGATCCATAGTTCGTCCAGCCTTCCGAGGACTACTGCGAGGGTGATGCCGACGGCGGGCGGGATGATCGCGAGGCGTCCGTACACCTTTGTGATCCGGTGCATTGCGAGCGCGACGGGGTGTGTGTCGTGGGACTTGTCGTTGACGTCAGAGGCCGGTGCGGCGTACCGAGGGAAGAGGCTGACGGAGATCGTGAGTGCGCCGATGAAGACGATCGCGGTGGCGATGTGCACGATGAGCAAGAAGTAGGCCATGGCTTGTTGTGGGGTTATGGGATCAGGGGCTGGCCGTCGGGTTGCATGACGTACCACACGCCTCCGTTGAGGTAGGTGTCCTGTCCGCGCGCATCTCCGGGGTTCGTGTCGGCTGTGTAGCCGTAGAGCGGCCAACCGTTGTAGGTGATGACTTCACCACCGGCGGGGTTTGGCAGTGTGCTGATGAGCGAGGCGTCGATACCGTCTCCCGCGGTTGGGGTACCGCCGTCGATCGCGCGTAGCGGGGGCCATCTGTTGGCGCACGTGAAGGTGCAGGTCACCGTCTGGGCGGCGTCCGGTTCGAAGACGTACAGGACGAAGCCTTCACCGTCGACGAGAACGTCACCGAGCCCTGGCAACTTGGCGATCGTGATGGCGGATGCGCGTAACTCGTCGTGTTCGGAGGGTGCGCTCGTGCATCCGCTGCCGGTCAGCACGAGAACGATGGCGGCAGCGGCCGCGGAGAAGCGGGTTGTCAGAGATCTCATCCCTTGGTGTGTCCTTATGGTCGGTGTGGTCCTCGCCTGTCCGGGTCTGGTGACGCGGCAGGACCGTGCGGGGGGTTCCGCTGGTGCGCTGGTTGGTGCCGAGCGTGTCACGACAGCAGCTCTCGTCCGTACCAGTCGTCGGAGTCCTGGACGCCGGGGAAGACTGCGAACAGTGAGCTCGACGTGGCGATCACGAACCGGTTCAGCGCGTCGCTGTCTGCGAGACGCTGCTGCACAGGGATGAAACTGGTGGTGGGGTCGGACTGATAGGACACGAAGATCAGTCCGGCATCCTCATCGCCCATCGCGCTGTCGAACTGGCCGGTGGAGTAGGTGTATGACCGTCGCAGTATCTCCTCGCCAGCGCCGCGGCGGGGTGCGGCCAGCCGGATGTGCGCGTCGAGCGGAATCAGGGGAGCCCCGGAGGCGTCTGTCGCATCCAGGTCGACCGGATCCTGCTCATGACGGGAACCGATCGGTGCGCCGGTGTCCAGATGCCTGCCGATCGTACGGTCCTGCGTATCGCGTGGCGTGTCTTCCCAGGCGGCCAGGAGCATGCGGAAGCGGCGGATCGCGACATAGCTTCCCCCGACCAGCCATCGGGGTCCGGCGTCTTTCACCCAGACAGCCCCGCCTTCGGTGGCCCGGCTGGCGGCGATGTTGTTGGTGCCGTCGATCTGGCCCATGAGGTTGCGGCCGTTCCGCGACGTGCCGTCGGCATCCGCGTTACGGAAACCGTTGAACTGCCATCGCGGCGTCAACGCGGCCGCTGCCGACTGTCGCACCGCGCGAACCGCGCCGGCGAGGTAGACGCGGTCCGCTGAGCATAACTGCACGAACATGTGCCCGAACGACATGCGTCCGTCGATCTGGTCGCCGGGAAAGACGGGATGATCGACAAGCTGTGCGGGGCGGTCAGCGCCGAGCGCATCCAGTCCAGGGCCGCTGATCCCGACGGTCATGGTGAACCGGCCAGGTGCGGTTCCCACCGAGACGAGCGATTCATCGGCCGAGGTGTCGCCCATTGCGAGCGCGGCTGAAAGCGTCGTCCATTTCTTCATGACTTCGGCGACAGCAGTGCGGCTAGTTCCTGGCGCGAGGTCGAATCCGAGGAACGCTGCCTGAGCAGGCGGTGGTTCGGCGATGCCAGGCTGGTGGATGCCGTAGAAGGGAACCGTGGTCTGCGTTTCGGGTTCCGCATCCGACACGGTCTCCGGGCTAACGGCGGTGGTCAGCAGTGTTCCGGCGGCCACGCCTGCGGCTGCGGCTCCGAGGCTGGCGGCGCCTCCGATGAGGAACGCGCGACGGCTGGTGTGGTGCTCGGCCATCAGTCGGTCACGTTCCGGTTCACGACCAGCCCGAATGCGCCCGCGGTGAACGCGAAGGTCAGCACGATCGTGGCAATCAGCGACGGGAAGTAGAGGTTCCCGTTGAGGCCGGATGTCGCGACGGTGCTGAATGCGCTCGCAGGCATGAGACCCTGGCCGAATGGTGCGGCGGCATTGATCATGTTCTCGAAGAGCGCGTACACCAGCGCAACGGTGAGCGCCGCGATCGACGAACGCAACCAGAGCGCGAGTGTCGCGCCCGCCAGCGCGAACGCGACCATGCCGAGTGCGAGGTTCGCGGTCGCGCCGGCTGCGCCGCCGAGCCCGCTCAACCATTCGCCGGTGTCGACTCCCCAGATCGCTGCGCACACGTAGCCGGAGGCGACAGCGGTGAGCGCTCCGATGAGCGCGCAGGCGATCGCCGCAGTTGCCAGAGCAGCCCAGTTTCCCAGGAGCCAAGTCGAACGGCGCGGCTGCACGACGAACTGCATCCGCACAAGACCGGACGAGTACTGGCCGGTGATGTGCAGGATGGACGCGGCGAGCACGACCAGGCCCGTGACCATGACCGGCCTGCCGACGAACTGCACCAGCGCGTCGGGGTCGGCGAGGTCGGCGAGCAGGGTGGGAGGATCCGTGAAACGCGATCCTCCGGGTGCGGCTGCGGTCGAGAAGGTGAACACGATCGATATCGCGGAGAACACGACGATCGCCGCCAGCAGAGGCCACACGATCGTCGGACGCTTGAGCATCGTCCACGCGGACGAGAACGCACCGATCACGCCGGCACCTCCAGATCCTCTTCTTCGTTTCCTGCACGGTCATGGGCGTCAGAGGTGGCGCGTGTGGATGTCAGGTGCAGGAACGCCTGCTCCAGCGTGGGCCGTTCTGCGGTGATCTCCGTGAGCGTTGTCCCGGCCTTCTGCGCGAGGCGATTGAGGACAGCACCGTGGCCGGTATCGGCGGTGACTCGTATGGCGTCCCGGTCAAGCGCAACCGCGTATCCCGCGTTGACGAAGGCCGCTGCCGCTGCGTCACGCTCAGATGGACCGGCTGCACGGCACAGGATGGTCTCCGGGATCATCCGACGCATCTGAGCCGGAGTGCCCTGGAAGATCACGCGTCCGCGATCCATCGCGATGAGGTGATCGCAGAGTTCCTCGACCTCGTCGAGTGCGTGGGTTGCGAGGATGATCGTCTTGCCTTCGGCAGACAGTTCCCGCAAGAACACGCGCAGGTCTGCTTTCCCGCGAGGGTCCAGACCGTTCGTCGGTTCGTCGAGGATCACGATGTCCGGGTCTGCCAGGAGAGCTGCCGCCAGACCGATCCGCTGCTTCATGCCCAGCGAGAAGGTTCCCACCGTGCGATGCGCCACCGGGGTCATCTCGACACGTTCCAGTGCCTGATCTGCGACAGCAGGTTGCCATCCGGCTAGGCGAGCAAGGACGAGCAGGTTGTCCCTGGCGGTGAGACTGGGCAGCAGTCCCGGGGAGTCGATCAGCACACCCATCCGTGCGGCGGCACCGGACGGGTCGTCTGCGGTGAGGATGCTGCCGCTCGACGGTGCCACCAGTGCGCACATGAGCCGCAGCGCCGTGGTCTTTCCCGCACCGTTCGGTCCGACCAGCCCGGTGATCGTCCCGCGCGGCACGGCGAAACTCAGTGGGCCGATCCGCGTGTCGCTGGACAGTGTTGCAGTGACACGGTCAGCGATGACGATCGCCTGTCTGCGTTGGTCATCCGTGACATCCAGCGCCGACGGGGGCTCGTCTGCCGGGGCCGGAGTATGCCGGTGTGCCCGCCAGAGGGCGAGTACGCCGCCGACACCGGGGACGGCCGCGAGCCACTTCGAAGCGCGGGGTAGCGGAAGGAACAGCGCCAGCAGGATCGTCGACACGTAGAAGAGGCCGTGCAGCGGGCCGCCCGTCGAGGTCACGACAGGAAGGTGAACAGTGAACCTGTTGGTGAGGATGACGGCCAGCGAGATCAGTTCCAGAGCGGACAAGACCCGCAGAACAATCATTGCGGGTGAACGATTGAGCTTCATGCGCGAACAACCTCGCTCCCGTTCGACCCGGACGATCCGGGTGCGGGCGTGGACGTGCCGATGAAGTGGGTGGACGCCCTCATGCGGTGATCCTTCGCCCGGTGACACGGGTGCGTGGGAGGCGTCCCGCGCGAGATTCTCCGGTGAGGGTGTCTCCGGTGATGCTGACGTCGTATTCGAGATTGAGTCGGAGGGGCCTGGTGATCTGCTGCCGCCAGGCGGCGTGTTGACCGTCCGGGGTGTCTCCGGTGACAAGATCGGTCAGGGCGACGGCTTCGCCCGCGCCGTTCGCTGTCCCCGTGACCACACCGTCGTGTTCTTCGAAGTGGTAGTCGGCTTCGATGGTCCCGATGGGAGTTTTCATCTGGAGTCGCCAGTCGCCGCAGATAGGGTTCATTCGCTTCGATGTTCCTTTCGTTCTCCGGTCCGGATGCTCACGGCGTGGGGGCTTCGGGCACCGTGGCAGGGGCCTTGCCGACGGCGCGCCAGGCGGTGCCGCGTCCCTCGTACTCGAAGAGTTCCTCGACAGCGT
>NZ_MKRT01000012.1:0-4287 GCF_001897945.1 Microbacterium sp. 69-10 | reverse complement strand
GACGCGGGCGTTGACCGCTGTCGCGCCGGTCGCCTCCAGCAGTGGCATTCCGAGGGTGTGGGTGACGACGTTGCGGCCCTCGCAGAGTCCGCCCATCGCTAGCGCGAGCGAGCCGCCGCACACTGCCGTGACCAGGACGTCGGGGTCGCGCATCGCGTTGGCGATGAGCGGGATCGCCCCGGTCGCCGCGAACCGTGCCAAAAGGACCGGGATCGTCTCGGCGCCCTCGTCGGGGTCGCCGTCAACCGGCCCGGATGCACCGGGCACGAGCACGATCCCCGGCCGGTGGGGATCGAGCGCCGCCGTCGCGCGGAGCCTGAGGCCTTGCGAGCCGGAGACGACATCGCGCGCCCCTTCGGCGCTGACCAGAGTGATGTCGAGTGCGTTGTCGAGGAAGTACTCGCTGCCTGCGACGAACACCTCGAACGGCGCGATCACATCGAGCGGATCAAACCCGTCGAACAGCACGATCTGCACGGACATCGACACGGGAACTCCCTTGCGTTGGCGGAAACGGCGGCGACGCTATCGAGTCTCCGGCCTGTTCCGATCGGGCACAATCGGCCCGATGGCCAATGATCGCCGGAATCTGGCCACGCGTTCTGAACGTCAATCTCGCGCTTGAATATCTGTAGGATGCACGGTATGTACACCGTCGTCGCGCTCGCTCTTCCTGATGTGATCGCGTTCGATCTGGCCACCGCAGTGGAGACGTTTGGTCGTGTGACGCTCCCGGACGGGCGCCTGGCGTATCGGGTGATCGTCGCCGGGACGGCGCCCACGGTCGACGCGGGCCCCCTCCAGATCGCCACGAGCGTGGGTCTCGAAGCGCTGGAGCGGGCGGACACGATCATGGTTCCAGGGCGCAACGACGCGGCTGCGCCGCTCCCGGACGGCGTCGCGGACGCGCTCCGTGCGGCAGCGGCGGCGGGGACGCGCATCGCTTCGATCTGCGTGGGGGCGTTCGTGCTCGCAGACGCAGGGCTCCTCGATGGGCAGCGCGCGACGACCCACTGGCTCGCCACCGATCTGCTCGCACGACGGTTCCCGCGGGTGATCGTGGAGCCGGATGTGCTCTACACCGACAATGGGCAGGTGCTCACTTCGGCGGGTGCGGCCGCAGGGCTGGACCTGTGCCTGCACATGATCCGTCGGGACTTCGGTGCAGCGGTCGCCGCCCACGCGTCACGGTTGGCGGTCGCGCCGCTGCACCGCACAGGAGGGCAGGCGCAGTTCATCGTCCGGAATCCGCCCACCTACCGCACCGCCACGCTGGAGGACGTGCTCGTGTGGATCGAGGAGAACGCCCACCGTCCGCTCACGCTCGCCGACATCGCAACAGCAGCCCACACGAGCATCCGTACTCTGACCCGACGTTTTCACCAGGAGACCGGGCAGGCTCCCATGGAATGGGTCACCGGTGTGCGCATCCGGCACGCGCAGGAGCTGCTGGAGACCACCGACCACAGCATCGAGCGCATCGCCCGACAGGTCGGCTTCAGCAGCCCCAGCGCCTTCCGCGACCAGTTCCGCCGCGCCACCCGAGTCTCTCCCAGCGAGTACCGCGCAACATTCTCCGGCTGTCCGCCATACGACAACGACGAGGCGACCCGGTGAACACTGCGGGTGAGCAGGTCCGCGCGCGGTGTCGTTAGCGCGAAGCCAACACCGCCGCTGACGTCAGCGCCTCCGGAGGTGATCCGTGGCGTGTGCTGATCTGGGCCCAGAGGTCGTCGAGGGACAGGCCGAGCACGATGGCGACCGCGGCAACGGTGGGAAACGCTGGTGTGGCGACCCTGCCGGTCTCGATCTTGCGCAACGTCTCGGGGGAGATCCCCGCCTCGATCGCGACGTCAAGGATCGAACGTGGACCGCGCGCGACACGGAGTAGTTCTCCGAGCCGCTGCCCGCGTTTGACGTCCTCGCGAGTGAGCGGCAATCTGACCATGCCACCAATACTAATCACGGTATAGTCGTACCGGTATAAGTATTGGAGATCTGGCGGGAAGGTGCCGGATGATCGAGATCCTCACTCCGAGCGAGCTGGACCGGGCGCGGGTCACCGGCCGCATCGTCGGCGACGTTCTCCAGCGCCTCAAGGCCCGCTGCCGGGTCGGGACGAACCTGCTCCAGGTTGACCAGTGGGCGCGGGAGATGATCGATGCTGCCGGTGCGACCTCATGCTACGTCGACTATGCGCCCTCGTTCGGGCGCGGTCCCTTTGGGCACTACATCTGCACCGCCGTCAACGACGCCGTGCTGCACGGCATGCCACGCGACTACCGCCTCGCGGATGGGGACCTGCTCACCCTAGACCTCGCGGTCATCAAGGACGGGGTCGCGGCGGACGCCGCGATCAGCTTCATCGTCGGCGACACCCGCAACCCGCAGGACGTCGCGATGATCGACGCCACCGAACGGGCGCTGGTGGCCGCGATTCATGTTGCCGCGCCGGGGTTGCGGCTGGGGGACCTCTCGCACGCGATCGAGCAGGTGCTGTCGGGCGCCGGCTACCTGATCAATACCGAGTTCGGTGGTCACGGCATCGGATCGACGATGCACCAGGACCCGCACGTGTCCAACAAGGGACGACCCGGCCGAGGATACCGGCTGCGACCGGGGCTGCTGCTGGCCTTGGAGCCGTGGGTGATGGCCGATACCGACCGGCTCATCACCGACCCGGACGACGGGTGGACGCTGCGCAGCGCAACCGGATGCCGCACCGCCCACACCGAGCACACCATCGCGATCACCGACCATGGCGCCGAGATCCTCACCCTCCCACAGCAATAGGTGCCCCGATAGCGTCACCGGCACCCGCCGCTGCCCGCGTGCGCGGTCAGGACGCCCGCGCAGGCGTGGCGAGGGCGGTGTCTGTGTCCTCTTTGGCGAGTCGAGCGTTGACGACGCCACCGGTGATGGCCCCGGCCCCGAGTGACATCGCCACGTTCGCGCCAGGGTCGACGACGTTCCCGGCAGCTCAGATACGTTCGTGGCTGGTCTGACTGATTCGCGCTGAGTTTCGTTCCGTCCTTTCCTTTTGGAGGATGGAGTTATGCCAGGACCGTATCCGGATGAGTTCCGTCAGCGCGCGCTGCGGATGTTGAGCGAGGCTCGCCCTGATTACAAGACCGATCACGCTGCGATCAAGCACGTCGCGGGCAAGCTCGGCGTTAACCCCGAGACGCTTCGACTGCGGAAGAAGCGCCTCGACGTCGACGAGGGCCGGCAGTCGGGGGCCTCGAGCGAGGCGCAGGCCGAGATCAAGCGGTTGAAGAAGCAGATCGCCGAGTTGGAGAAGGCGAACGAGATCCTCCCGTCTGCGAGCGTGTTTTTCGCGACCGAGCTCGGCCGCCCCTCGACGAGATGATCGCGTTCATCGACAAGATGCGTGATCGTTTCGGGGTCGAGCTCGTCTGCCGCGTGATGCGGCAGGCCGAGGTGGGATTCCTCACCGCCCGCGGATACCGGGCCGCGAAAGCGCGTCCGGCGTCAGCCCGGCAGCTGAGAGACGAGCTGCTGATCCCGGAGATCACCCGGCTGCATGCGGAGAACTATGGGGTCCGGAAGATGCACGCGCTGCTGCGGCGGCAGGGCTGGGCAATCGGTCGCGACCAGACCGGCCGGCTCATGCGACTCGCTGGGGTTCGCGGCGTGAAGCGATCGAAGAAGGTCTTCACCACGAAGCCCGACTCGGCGAACGAGAAGCCGAAGGATCTCGTGCAGCGACGGTTCACTGCGGACGCTCCCCGCAGGCTCTGGGTCGCGGACGTGACGAATGTCGCGACGTGGTCCGGGTTCGCCTATGTCGCATTCGTCACCGACGTGTTCTCTCGCCGCATCGTCGGGTGGAACGTCGCCTCGACGCTCAAAGCGGACATCCTCCCGCTCCAGGCACTGAACATGGCCGCGTGGGCGGCGGACGGGAACCTCAACGGGCTCGTCCATCACGCTGACCACGGATCGAACTACCTCGCCGTGGTCTACACCGATCGGATCGAGGAACTCGGCGCGACCCCTCGACGGGAACCGTCGGCGACAGTTTCGACAACGCGATGGCTGAGGCCGTCAACGGGCTCTACAAGACCGAACTGATCCGTCGCCGCGGCCCGTGGCGCACGGTCGAGCAGGTCGAACTCGCGACACTCGGGTACGTGTGGTGGTGGAACAACCAGCGCCTCCACGGAGAGCTGGACATGCGCCCCCCCGCCGAGGTCGAAGCCGACTACTACGCTGGCCTCGACACACCCTTGGGACACCCGTCTCCCAAACCGCCCGATAGGAACG
>NZ_MKRT01000011.1:25184-40306 GCF_001897945.1 Microbacterium sp. 69-10 | reverse complement strand
GTCGCCGTCTACAACCACTACAAGCGCGTGCGCGCCCGGGGCACGCTGCAGACCGCCGAGCAGAAGGCCGAGGAGGTCGAGGTCGCCAAGAGCAACATCCTCATGCTCGGCCCGACCGGCTGTGGGAAGACCTACCTCGCGCAGACCCTCGCCAAGCGTCTGAACGTGCCGTTCGCCGTGGCGGACGCGACCGCGCTCACCGAGGCCGGCTATGTCGGCGAGGATGTCGAGAACATCCTGCTCAAGCTGCTGCAGGCCGCCGACTACGACGTCAAGCGCGCTGAGACCGGCATCATCTACATCGACGAGATCGACAAGATCGCCCGCAAGGCCGAGAACCCGTCGATCACCCGTGACGTCTCGGGCGAGGGCGTGCAGCAGGCGCTGCTGAAGATCCTCGAGGGCACCGTGGCATCCGTGCCGCCGCAGGGCGGGCGCAAGCACCCGCATCAGGAGTTCCTGCAGATCGACACGACGAACGTGCTGTTCATCGTCGCGGGCGCCTTCGCGGGACTCGAGGACATCATCTCCGCGCGCGTCGGCAAGCACGGCGTCGGCTTCGGCGCTCCGCTGCACGACAAGGGCAAGGATCTCGACCTGTTCGGCGAGGTGCTCCCCGAGGATCTGCACAAGTTCGGCCTGATCCCGGAGTTCATCGGCCGCCTGCCGGTCGTCACCTCGGTGTCGCCGCTCGACCAGGACGCCCTGATCGACATCCTCACCGGCCCGCGCAACGCCCTGGTCAAGCAGTACCAGCGGATGTTCGAGATCGACGGCGTGCAGCTGGAGTTCGAAGAGGACGCGCTGCGCTCGATCGCCGATCTGGCGGTGCTGCGCAAGACCGGAGCCCGTGGTCTCCGGGCCATCCTCGAGGATGTGCTCGGCCCGATCATGTTCGAGATCCCCTCGGCTGAGGACGTCACCAAGGTCATCGTCACCAAGGCCGCAGTCGAGGAGGGGGCTGCCCCGACCGTGGTGCTCTCCCGCAAGCGCAAGAGCGCCTGACCTTCGCATCGCGCAGCAGAACAGCGGAGCGCAGCAGAACAGCGGAGATCTGCAGGGTCGCGAAGGGTTCAGCCCGGATCTCTCAGCAATCGTGCGTTTCTCCGCCGGGATGCCGGGGGCATGCGCGCCGGGATGCCGGAAGGATGGCTCAGGCGGGGACCAGTTCGGCGATCAGCACAGTGTCCACCCCGTCTGCCCAGACGCTGTGGCGGGTCAGCCGGAAGCCCAGCGATGCGAAGGTCTCGGAGTACGCCTCCACGGTGCGCACCGGCCGGTAGTCGCTGATGTACGGGCGCTTCGGCGTCGGCGAATCGACCAGGCGCTCGTCCTCGCGCATCAGGAACGTCGCCGTCACCACGCGCCCGCCGGGGCGCAGCAGCCGGTGCCACTCCGCGATCGTCCCCGCGATGTCGGGGATGATGTGCAGCGCCGTCACGCAGGTGATCAGGTCGACCGAGACACCCGGCAGTGGAACCGCCGCAACGTCGGACTCGATCCACTGCGCAGAGGGCAGGGCGGATGCCGCGGCTGCGAGCATCCCCGCGGAGATGTCGACCCCGGTCAGCCGCAGTCCGGACGCACGGCGGTGCAGCGCACGCAGCGCCAAGCCCGTGCCAGTCGCGATGTCCAGGACGTCCGCCGCGCCGTCGAGGTCGGCGAACTCCGCGACGGCATCTGCGACGGCCCGATGCATCGTGCTCTCGTCGTAGTCCGCGGCGCGCCGATCGAACGCCCCGCTGATGGCGGCTAACGTCTTGGCGAAGCCGGACGACTCAGCCATCCAGGCCCCGCCGCTTCAGCAGCGGGGCGATCTCGGCATCACGGCCGCGGAAGTCCCGGTACGCCTCCAGCGGATCCTTCGAACCTCCGACGCCCAGCAGGCGCTGCCGGAACCGCTCGCCGTTCTCGCGGGTGAGTCCGCCGTTGGAGCGGAACCAGTCGACGGTGTCCGCGTCGAGCACCTCGCTCCAGATGTACGAGTAGTAGCCGGCGCTGTAGCCGCCGGAGAAGACGTGCGCGAAGTAGGTGGACGAGTAGCGGGTCGGCACCAGGGGGTTCAGCAGACCGATCTCCGACAGGGCGGATGCCTCGAACGCAGCGACATCATCCACCGCAGCCCCCGGCGCCACGCTGTGCCACGCGAGGTCCAGCCACGCCGCGGCGAGGTACTCGCTGGTCGCATGGCCCTGATCGAAGGTCTCCGTCGCGCGCAGGCGCTCCACGATCGCGGCATCCAGCGGCTCACCCGTCTCGAAGTGACGGGCGTAGTTGTCGAGCACCTCGCTCCACAGGATCCACATCTCGTTGACCTGGCTGGGGAACTCGACGAAGTCGCGGAACACGTTGGTGCCGGCGAAGTGCGGGTAGGTCACCCGCGCGAACAGCCCGTGCAGCGCGTGCCCGAACTCGTGGAACAGCGTGGTGACCTCGTCGAGGGTGAGCAGGGTCGGCTCGCCGTCGCCGGGCTGGGCGACGTTGAGGTTGTTGACCACCACGGGCAGCGTGCCGCGCAGCGCGGACTGGCTCACGATCGGGTTCATCCACGCACCGCCGCGCTTGGAGTCGCGGGTGTACAGGTCGAGCACGTACAGGCCCACTGCCCGTCCGTCGGCATCGTGCACCTCGAACACGCGCGCGCCCGGGTGGTACGCGACCAGGTCCTCGCGCTCCGTGAACGTCACGCCGTACAGCTGCGAGGCCGCGAAGAACACGCCGTCGCGCAGCACTCGCTCGGCCTCGAACCACGGACGCAGCGCCGCCGTGTCGATGTCGTAGCGCGCCTGGCGCACCTTCTCGGTGCAGAACGCCCAGTCGTGGGCCTCGAGTGCGAACGGCTCCGCCTCGGTGGCGTCGATGATCTCCTGCAGCGCCTCCGCCTCACGGGCGGCGTTGCGCGCGGCCGGCGCGGCCAGGTCGCGCAGCATCCGCTCCACAGCCTCCGGCGAGCCCGCCGTCTCATCGGCGGTGATGTAGGCGGCGTGCGATGGATAGCCGAGCAGGGCCGCGCGCTCGGCGCGCAGTCGCACGATCTCGGCGAGCACGGCGCCGTTGTCGTTCGCGTTGCCGCGCGAGCCGCGGGAGAGGGATGCCTCGAGGATGCGGCGCCGGCTCTCGCGCACGGTCAAGGATGCCAGGTACGGGTGCCCGCTGAACAGCGGCAGGCTCACCAGGAACTTCCCGTTCTCGCCGCGGTCGGACGCCGCGCGGGCGGTCGCGCTCAGCTCTCCGGAGGTGAGGCCGTCGAGCTCGGACGCGTCATCGAACAGCACTGCCAGGTCATTCGTATCAGCCAGCAGGTTCTTCTCGAACGCGGTGCTGAGGGTGGACAGCCGCTGGTTGAGCTCAGTCAGCCGCGTCTTCGCCTCGTCGTCGAGAGCGGCGCCGGCGTGCGTCATCTCCCGGAAGCGGCGCTGCACGAGGTAGCGCTGCTCGGCATCCAGCTCCAGGTCGCCCAGCTGCGAGTGCACCTGCGACACCCGCCAGTACAGCTGCGAGTCGAGCCGGATCGCATCCTCGTGCGCGGCCATCAGCGGAGCCAGCTCCTCGTCGATCGCCTGGATCTCCGGTGTGGCGTCGGCGGAGCTCACGGTGTAGAAGGCATGCGCGACGCGGTCGAGCAGCTCGCCCGAGCGCTCCAGAGCGACCAGGGTGTTCTCGAACGTCGGCATCGAGCGGACCGCGGTGATCGCGCGCACCTCGTGCAGCTGCTCCTCGAACGCCTGACGGAATGCCGGCAGGTAGTGTTCGGGAAGGATCGCCGCATAATCGGGCAGGCCGTAGGGGAGCGTGGACGGGGAGAGCAGCGGGTTCGTGGCCTCGGTCATCCCTCGAGCCTATGGCGTGCGCGCGTCGGCATCCGTGAGCCGCGCCATCACGCGCTGCAGCGCCTCCAGGACCTTCCGCACCGAGCTGCGCCGCAGGTTCTCCGGGCGGGCGAGCACGTCGATCGATCGCAGCGTGTTCACGCCCCGCAGCGGCAGCCTCACGATCTCGTGGTCGTCGACCGTTCGGGACGTGTACCGCGGCAGCATCCCGATCGCATCGCCGGCGGCGATGACGGCGGCGACCGCGCCGTAGTCGTTGATGCGGTGCTGCACCTGCACCGGGCGGTTGGCGACGGCGGCGACCGCCCGCAGCACGTCGTCGGGGGAGTAGCCGATGCGGCTGGTCACCCAGCGCTCCCCGGCGACGTCGGCGGGGGAGAGCGTGCGGCGTGAGGCGAGCGGATGCGATGCCGACACAGCCACGTCCAGCGGCTCGCGCACCAGGGTGAGACTGCGGATGCCGCTCGACGGCCACGGCGCGGAGTGCTCCATCCGATGCGCGAGCACCAGGTCGTACTGCGCGGTGAGGGCGGGGAACTCGCTCTGCGCGACATCCTCGTCGGTCAGGTGCACGGTGGGTGCTGACTCGGCAGCGCCGAGTTCGCGTACGAGCGACCCGAACAGCGCCTGCCCGACGCTGTGGAACCCGCTCACGGACACCGCGCGGGCCGTGTCGTGCTCGAAGTCGTCCAGCGCGTTGCGGGCCGCAGCCATGGCATCGATCGCCTCCGCGCCGGCCGTGGCCAGCACCTCGCCCGCCGCGGTGAGCACGAGCATCCGCCCCTGCTTGCGGGTCAGCGGCGTGCGGAAGCCGCGCTGCAGCGCGGCCAGCTGCTGCGACACCGCCGACGGGGTGACGCGCATCGCCTCGGCCACGGCCGTCACGCTGCCCAGCGCGCCGAGCTCACGCAGGATCTGGAGCTGCTGCAGGTTCATGGTTCCAGTCAATCATGAAGATGATCTTCATCAATTGTCCAGAGAGTGGCGATTGATCTTCATGTTTGGATGCGGTCTCATCGAAGTATGAAGGCCCTTTTCAAGCCGGCGGCCGCCGCCGGCCTCGAGCTCGTCGACCGTCCAGACCCCACCGCAGGAGCTGACGAGGTCGTCATCCGGGTGCTGCGCACCGGCATCTGCGGCACCGATCTGCACATCCTCCGCTGGGACGACTGGGCGGCGTCCGCCGTGAACGCCCCGCTCACCCCCGGCCACGAGTTCTACGGCGAGGTCGTCGAGATCGGCCCGCTGGTGCGCGACATCAAGGTCGGCGACCGGGTGTCCGGCGAGGGGCACATCGTCTGCGGCACGTGCCGCAACTGCCGCGCAGGCCGCCGGCACATGTGCATCCGCACCATCGGCCTGGGGGTGCAGCGCGACGGCGCGTTCGCCGAGTACGTCTCACTGCCCGCGACCAACGTCTGGGTGCACCACGACGACGTGACGCCCGAGCTCGGCGCGATCTTCGATCCGCTCGGCAACGCCGTGCACACCGCGCTGACGTACCCGCTCGTCGGCGAGGACGTGCTGGTCACCGGCTGCGGTCCGATCGGCCTGATGTCGATCGCCGTCGCCCGGCACGCCGGAGCGCGCTTCATCACGGCGACCGACGTCAGCGGCCCGCGTCTGGAGATGGCGCTGACCATGGGCGCCGACCAGGCCATCGACGTCTCCCAGCACGACATCCGCGAGGCGCAGACCGCCCTCGGCATGCGCGAGGGCTTCGACATCGGCTTCGAGATGAGCGGTGCCCCGAGTGCGCTGCCCGCCATGATCGACAACATGAACCACGGCGGCCGGATCGCCATGCTCGGCCTGCCCAGCGCCGGATTCGACATCGACTGGGGCAAGCTGGTCACGCACATGCTCACCATCAAGGGCATCTACGGCCGCGAGATGTTCGAGACCTGGAACGCCATGGGGGCCATGCTGCAGACAAGTGCCGTGCTGCGCGACTCGATCAGCCGCGTCATCGCCGAGGTCATCCCGGCGCGCGACTGGGAGAAGGGCTTCGCCGCCGCGGCATCCGCCGGCACCGGCAAGATCATCCTCGACTGGACCGAGCTGTAAGGAACCGAGATGTACACGACTTTCAAGGACCACGTGGCCGCAGAGCTGGCCGGCATCGAGGAGGCGGGGCTCACCAAACGCGAGCGCGGCATCCGCGGCCCCCAGAGCGCCGAGATCACCGCCGGCGGCACCGAGGTGCTGAACTTCTGCGCCAACAACTACCTCGGCCTCGCCGACGACCCCCGCATCGTGGATGCCGCCAAGAGCGCGCTGGACGAGTGGGGCTACGGCATGGCCAGCGTGCGCTTCATCTGCGGCACGCAGGAGCAGCACCTCGAGCTCGAGCGGCGCCTGTCGGCGTTCCTCGGCACCGACGACGCCATCCTGTACTCCTCGTGCTTCGACGCGAACGGGGGCGTCTTCGAGACGCTGTTCGGCGCAGAGGACGCCATCATCTCGGACGAGCTGAACCACGCCTCGATCATCGACGGCATCCGCCTGTCCAAGGCCCGCCGGTTCCGCTATCGCAACAGCGACATGGCGGATCTCGAGCAGCAGCTGAAGGATGCGGCGGATGCCCGCTTCCGCGTGATCGTGACCGACGGTGTGTTCTCGATGGACGGCTACATCGCCAAGCTGCCGGAGATCTGCGACCTCGCGGAGAAGTACGACGCCCTGGTGTTCGTGGACGACTCGCACGCGGTGGGCTTCATCGGCGAGAACGGCCGTGGCACTCCCGAGCTGTGCGGGGTGTCGGACCGCGTCGATATCTACACCGGCACCTTCGGCAAGGCGCTGGGCGGGGCATCCGGCGGCTACGTCGCCTCGCACCGCGACATCGTGGCGCTGCTGCGCCAGCGCTCGCGTCCGTACCTGTTCTCGAACACCCTCGCCCCGGCGATCGTCGCCGGCACGCTCACCGCGCTGGACCTGGTGGAGGGCTCCGCCGATCTGCGCGCGCGCCTTCGTGAGAACGCCGCGCTGTTCCGCAGGCGGATGACGGAGGAGGGCTTCGACCTGCAGCCGGGGGACCACCCGATCGTGCCGGTGATGTTCGGCGACGCCGCGCTCACCGCGCGGATCGCGAAGGCGATGCAGGCGCACGGCGTGTACGTCACGGCGTTCAGCTTCCCGGTGGTGCCGCGCGGTCTCGCCCGCATCCGCGTGCAGCTCTCCGCGGCGCACACGCCGGAGCAGGTGGAGCGCTGCGTGGCCGCATTCGTGGCGGCGCGCGCAGCGGTGGACTGAGCCTGCTGCATATACAGGGAACTAGATGCAAAGAAAATCTTGCAAAGAAATGTTTGCAAGAGTATCTTTGCATCTATGACGGAGCATGAAGAGGGACGGACGCTCGATGCGGGAGCGCTCAAGGCGCTCGCGCATCCGCTGCGTGTGCGCATCTACGATCTGCTCAGCGAGCGCGGTCCGCAGACAGCGAGCAGCCTCGCGGCCCTGATCGGCGAGACCTCCGGCGCCACCAGCTATCACCTGCGGGCGCTGGCCGCGAAGGATCTCATCCGCGAGGTCGAGGGACGGGGGACTGCGCGCGAGCGGTGGTGGGAGCGCCCGAAGGGGCGCATCAACCTGCCCGGTCCCGATGAGAAGATGTCGCCCGCCAACCGGGCGGCGGCGCAGATCGTCACCTCGGAGTTCTTCCGTCTGCGCCATCAGACGCTGATGGACTACCTCAACAGGTCCATCTCGGACCAGCCCGAGGAATGGCGGGATGCCGGGCTCGTGATGACCACGATGCTCGATCTCACCCCCGAGCAGATGACCGAACTCAAGCAGCAGCTCTCCGACACGGTCGACGCCGCCATCGAGCGCTATCGCGGCCAGGAGGGCATGCCGGGAACCCGACGCGTCTCGCTGCGCGCCGAGATCTTCGACCTTCCCGCGGCGAGCAGCCGCGACACGACGAATCAGGAGTGATCATGACCGCCGCAACGCTTCACCTCGCTTCACCCACGACCGCCGAGCGCGCTCTGCTGAAGATCGCCGACGTCATCACCGCGTACACCGAGAACCGCCGCCTGCTGCGCGCGGAGCGCCGGGAGATCGCACTCGACGTGCTGCGCGAGCAGCGGGCGCGCAAGCAGGACCCGCGCGCCCTCGAGTATGCCCTGCTGTCGATCGGCTCGCGCCCGCGCCGCTGACGCTCCGTATCATCGCCGAGACCCCGGCTGCAGACGTCTGCAGGCCGGGGTCTCACACCGTCTCTCAGTTGATGGTGGAGGTCCAGCGGCGCCGATCGGGATGCCATTGCAGCGCGTCAGCTGCGGCCAGACCGGGAACGAGAGTCACGGACTCATCAAAGAGACGCCACTCTCCTTCGACAGGTTCCGCGGCGACCAGCAACGCGGTGCCGGAATCTCCGTGCAGGAGCACTTCGCTGAGCAAGCCGGGCGAGGCTTGGTCCTCGACTGTGGTGTCGTAGATCGCTTCGACCGCTCGGATCCTCCCAATGCCGAGCGCCATCGCGGGACGGGGCCTCCGGATGCCCTCGGCGGGATGCGGCCGATGTGTGCTCGGATCGGCGAGGAAGTCCAGCCCGAAGACGCCGTCGTCCTGGTAGATGCTGACGCATGCAAAGGAGTCGGCGCTGGTAGTTCGAATCCAGCTGAACGGCGTGCGGTGGTCGTCCGGCTGAGCCCACGAGGCATCAGTCGCGTCGTCGCCATCCGTCGCCCACTCCTCACCCTCCCAGACCGTGTCGTCGACGGCTGCGAGCAGGAGCGCGGCGCTGAGGTTGCGCACGTTCCAGCCGATCGAGTCGAGCAGTCCGACGGCTGCCAACAGGTCGGAGACAGCCTCCTCAGTCATAGCGCGCAGATCGGTGGCGGAGGGGAGTCTCGAGCCGGGCCGCGTCGCTGAGAACACCGGAACCTCTCCGCCGTCTTCGCGGAACACCGTCCAGACGAGGTCGTCGTCGAGCGCGTAGAACTCCCAGCCGATGCCGTCGCGAACGCTCACGTCACTTGCGACGATGACCTTCCAACGGTTACGCCAGTCACTCATCTAAACGTTGTACCGCCTTTGTGGAGTTCGCGCAGCTGACACCCCGCTTCATCGCCGAGACCCCGGCCTGCAGACGTCTGCGGACCGGGGTCTCGACGGTGAAACGGGGTGTGAGCGATCAGTCCTCGAACGGCCTGGCGATGACCTCGCCGGATGCCGTGAGCAGGCCCTCCCACCCGGCATCCAGCTCGGCGAGGGGGCGGCCCTCCAGCCAGGTCAGGGTCCAGTGACCGGCCAGGCCGCGCGCCTCGACCTCCGCGATCGCGGGGCGCAGCTCGGCGGGGACGGATGCCGGCGGCTCGGCCCCGGTCGCCCACCGCGTTCCGAGCTGCATGATCAGGCCTCCACCGGGGCGAGCTCGATCGCGGTCACGGCGAGCTCCTCGGCCTCGGCGAAGCCCAGCTCGGCGATCCGGCCCACAGCGCGCAGGTCGTCGGCCGCCGCGCGCAGCGCGTCGATCTTCGCAGCCGGAGCCGCGATCGTGGCGGTCGCCACCGGGGTCTTCTGCGAGGCCTTCGCCTCGGTCTTGGCCCGGCGGATGCCGACCAGGGCCTCGCTCGCGGTCGCGAGCACGGCGGGGTCGCCCTCGATGTCCAGCGCCTCAGGCCAGGATGCCGTGTGGATCGAGCCCTCCTCGAACCAGCTCCACGCCTCCTCGGTCGCGAACGACACGATCGGGGCGAGCAGGCGCAGCAGGGTCGAGAGCGCGAGCCGCAGAGCGAGGGCGGCGGAGGCCTGGCCCACGTCGGTCTGATCGTAGGCGCGCTCCTTGACGAGCTCCAGGTAGTCGTCGCAGAACGCCCAGAAGAACGCCTCGGTGACCTCGAGGGCCTTGGCCTGGTCGTAGTTCTCATACGCCGCGGTGGCCTCGCGCACCACCCGGTCGAGGGTGGCGAGCATCGAGGCGTCCAGAGCGTGCGTGACCTGAGCGCCCTCCGGCACCGGGAACGACAGCACGAACTTCGCGGCGTTGAGGATCTTGATCGCGAGGCGCCGGCCGATCTTGACCTGCGTCGGGTTCTGCGGATCGAACGCGGCGTCCATGCCCAGGCGGCTGGAGGCCGACCAGTAGCGCACAGCATCCGAGCCGTGCTTGTCGAGGATGTCGGCGGGAGTGACCACGTTGCCCTTGGACTTCGACATCTTCTTGCGGTCGGGGTCCACGATGAAGCCGGAGATCGCCGCGTTGCTCCACGGTGCGCGCTGGTCCTCGAGGGTCGAGCGCAGCATGGTGGAGAACAGCCAGGTGCGGATGATGTCCTGGCCCTGCGGACGCAGGTCGAACGGAGCGACCAGGTTCCACAGGTCCTCATCGCGCTGCCAGCCGCCGGCCAGCTGCGGGGTGAGCGAGGAGGTCGCCCAGGTGTCGAAGATGTCCTGCTCGGCGTCGAAGCCGCCGGGCACGCCGCGCTGCTCCGCCGTGTAGCCGGCGGGCACGTCGCTGGTCGGGTCGATCGGCAGCGAGTCGTGCGAGGGGGTGATCACACGGTCGTAGTCGCGCTCGCCGTTCTCGTCGAGGCCGTACCAGAGCGGGATCGGCACGCCGAAGAAGCGCTGACGCGAGATCAGCCAGTCGCCGGTCAGACCGCCGACCCAGTTCTCGTAGCGCACGCGCATGAAGTCGGGATGCCAGGCCATCTGGCGGCCGTTCTCGAGCAGGTCGTCGCGCAGCTTCTCGTCGCGGGCGCCGTTGCGGATGTACCACTGGCGGGTCGAGACGATCTCGAGGGGGCGGTCGCCCTTCTCGAAGAACTTCACGGCGTGGTTGAAGGGCTTCCCCACCTCGATGAGGTCACCGGACGCCTGCAGCAGCTCCACGATCGACTTGCGGGCGCTGAACACGGTCTTGCCGGCGAGCTCCGCATACGCCGCCCGGCCGGCATCCGACACGATCGCCTCGGGCGCGTCGGCCAGCACGCGGCCGTCCTTGCCGAGGATCGTGCGGTTGGGCAGGTCCAGCTCGCGCCACCAGATGATGTCGGTCACGTCGCCGAAGGTGCAGATCATGGCGATGCCGGAGCCCTTGTCGGGCTGCGCGAGGTGGTGCGCCAGCACGGGCACCTCGACGTCGAAGATCGGCGTGCGCACGGTGGAGCCGAAGAAGGGCTGGTAGCGCTCGTCGTCCGGGTGCGCGACCAGGGCCACGCAGGCGGCGAGCAGCTCGGGCCGGGTGGTCTCGATCTGGATGTCGCCCGATCCGTCGCTCTTGTGGAACGCGACGCGGTGGTACGCCGCCTGCTGCTCGCGGTCCTCGAGCTCGGCCTGCGCGATGGCGGAGCGGAAGTCGATGTCCCAGAGCGTCGGGGCGAGCGACTGGTAGGCCTCGCCGCGCTCCAGCCCGCGCAGGAACGCCAGCTGGCTCTGCCGGATCGTGTCGTCGGAGATCGTGCGGTAGGTCTGGGTCCAGTCGACGCTGAGTCCCAGCTGGCGGAACAGGGCCTCGAACTGCTTCTCGTCCTCGATGGTCAGCTTCTCGCAGAGCTCGATGAAGTTGCGGCGGCTGATCGGCAGCTGGTCGGCAGCGCGGGAGGACTTGTTGTCGCCGCCCTCGAACGGGGGCGTGAAGTCGGGGTCGTAGGGGAGGGACGGGTCGCAGCGCACGCCGTAGTAGTTCTGCACGCGGCGCTCGGTGGGCAGTCCGTTGTCGTCCCATCCCATCGGGTAGAAGACGTTCTTGCCGCGCATCCGCTCGAAGCGGGCCTTGATGTCGGTGTGCGTGTACGAGAACACGTGACCGATGTGCAGGCTGCCGGATGCCGTGGGAGGGGGCGTGTCGATCGAGTACACGCCGGTGCGGCCGGCCTCGGCGGCACGAAGGCGATCGAACAGGAACGTCCCCTGCTCGGACCAGCGCTCACCCCACTTCGCTTCGAGACCCTCGAGTGCGGGCTTGTCGGGAATGACGGACATAGGGGTCTCCTTGAGCGATGTGTGCGGCACTGTGTGAGCGTGCCTGAGTGTGGGTTGTGGGGCGAGTCTACCGGGCATCCGCGGGTGCGACGTAGATCGACCCGGTCCAAGAAACCGCGGATAGGATGGAACGTCACCCTTTCCGCACTCTCCCGAGGTTCCCGAATGCCTTCCTTCCCCGTGCGTCGGCTTCTTCCGCTGGCGGCTCTCGCCGCAGCATCCGCACTCGTCCTCAGCGCCTGCGCCGGACCCGCCACCTCCGGCGGGACGGATGCCGGGGCAGATCCCGACGCCGAGCTCAGCTGGGCGATCGAGGGCGCCAACCTCTCCAACGGCCACATGGACCCGCAGACCAGCCAGCTCGACGTCTCCGCCATGGTGCAGCGGCAGGTGCTCGACTCCCTGGTGTTCCAGGAGGCCGACGGCTCGTTCTCTCCGTGGCTCGCGAAGAGCTGGAAGGTCTCCGACGACGGCAAGGCGTACACGTTCGAGCTGCGCGACGATGTGACCTTCACCGACGGCACCCCGTTCGACGCCGCGGCCGTCAAGGCGAACTTCGACCGCATCATCGACCCGAAGACCGAGTCCGCGTCCGCGGCGGCCATGCTCGGCGGCGAGCTGTACGCGGGCACCAAGGTCATCTCCGACCACACGGTCGAGGTGGACTTCACCTCTCCCTATGCGCCGTTCCTGCAGGCGGCCAGCACCGCCCAGCTCGGCTTCTGGTCGCCCAAGGTCCTCAAGGGCTCGGCCGCACAGCTCAAGGCCGGCGGCCCCGACGTGAACATCGGCACCGGACCGTTCAAGCTCGCCGAGTACACGGCCGACCAGGAGATCGTCTACACCCGCAACGACGACTACGCCTGGGGTCCCGACGGTGCCAAGGCGCCGAAGATCAAGACGCTGCGCGTGGAGATCCTGCCCGAGGCCTCCGTCCGCGCCGGGGTGCTCAGCTCCGGCGAGGCGCAGGTCGCCAGCCAGCTCCCGCCGAGCACGGTGAAGCAGTTGGGCAAGGACGTCACCGTCAGCGCCAAGGAGTACCCGGGCCTGCCGTACTCGCTGTTCCTCAACGAGAAGTACGGCGTCTTCGCCGACCAGAAGGTGCGCCAGGCGTTCGAGCTGTCGATCGACGTCGACGCCGCCGTGAAGCAGATCTTCTTCGGCGAGTTCCCGCGGGCCTGGAGCATCCTCGGCCCGACCACGCCGGGCTACGACAAGGCGCTCGAGGGCACCTGGAAGTTCGACCCGGAGAAGGCGGGCCAGTTGCTCGACGAGGCCGGCTGGACCACTCGCGACGGCGAGGGCTACCGCACGAAGGACGGCAAGCGCCTGTCCGCGCGCTGGATCGCCTGGACCCCGGTCTCCGACGAGCACACCGCCATGGCGAACGCCATCCAGTCCGACCTGAAGAAGGTCGGCTTCGAGGTCGTGCGCGAGACCCTGGAGCCTGCCGCCTACAACGAGCAGTACGGTCCGAAGACCTACGACCTCACCGACTGGGACTACTCCGGCGTCGACGCCGACCTGCTGCGCAACCACCTCGGCACGGACGGGTTCCAGAACGCATCCCAGGTCAGCGACCCGGCCGTCGACAAGCTCCTGCAGGACGGCCTGTCCACCACCGACCCTGTCGCCCGCGCCAAGATCTACCAGCAGGTGCAGCAGTGGAACGCCGAGCACGTCGCGATCGTCCCGCTGTACGTCCCCTCGCTCATCACCGCGTCGGACAAGAGCGTCAAGGGCCTGACCTACGACCTGTACGGGCGTCCGCAGTTCTACACCGCGAGCCTGGCCGGCTGAGTCGCGTTCCGACGTGTCGCGCGCACTGATCCGGAGCGCCGGGATCCTGGCATCCGTCGTCGTCGTCCTGTGGGGCGCGGCGACGCTCGCCTTCCTGGCGTTCCGGATCATCCCCGGCGACGCGGTCTCGGTCATGCTGGGCCCGCAGGCCCAGGTGAGCGAGGAGGTCAAGGACGGCATCCGCGCCGATCTGGGCCTGGATCGTCCGCCGCTGGTGCAGTACCTGTCGTACCTCGGCGGGCTCCTGCACGGCGACCTCGGGCGGTCGTACCAGCTGCGGATGCCGGTGACCGAGGTCATCGGGCGTCAGCTGGGCCCCACGGTGCAATTGACCGCCGTGGCGCTCCTGATCGCGCTCGTGCTGGCGCTCGGCGCGGCGCTGGTCGCCCGTCGCGGGCTCGCGCGGGGCGTGGTCGTGACGGCCGAGCTGATCGTGCTGTCGTCGCCCGTGTTCTGGATCGGCCTGCTGCTGCTGGCGGTGTTCGCGTTCACGCTCGGCTGGTTCCCGGTCGCCGGGTCGCGCACACCGGCGACGCTCGTCCTGCCGGCGGTCACCCTGGCGCTTCCCGTCGCGGCCCTGATAGGGCAGGTCCTGCGCGACGGGATCGATGCGGCCGAGCGGCAGCCGTTCGCGGAGACCGTTCGAGCCCGCGGCGCGACCCCGGCTCGGCTCGTGCTGCGGCACTCCCTTCGCCACGGCGCGGCGAGCGCCCTCACCCTCACCGCGTACCTGGTCGGCTCGCTGCTCGGCGGGGCCGTGCTCGTCGAGACCGTGTTCGCGCGCCCCGGCCTCGGACGCGTGACGCTGGCCGCGATCGTCAACCGAGACCTGCCCGTGGTCGCCGGGATCATCATGCTCAGCGCGCTCGTCTTCGTGATCGTGAACGTGCTGGTGGAGCTGCTGCATCCGCTCATCGACCCGCGCCTGGGCGCGTCGGGGCGCTTCGAGGCGCCCGCGATCGGGGAGCGGCGATGAAGGCGGCGGGGCTCTGGATCGCGGGGCTGTATCTCGCGCTCGTCGCGCTGGCCGCATTCACTCCCGATCTGCTCGCGACGCACGACCCCCTGCAGACGGATGTCCGTGCAGCGCTGCAGCCGCCCGGCGGCGCGCACCTGTTCGGCACGGATCAGTCCGGCCGGGACGTGCTCGCACGCGTCGTGCACGGCGCCGCGCGCTCGGCGGGCATCGGACTGCTCGCGACCGCACTGGCGCTCGTGACAGGCCTCGCGGTGGGTGCGCTCTCCGGCATCGCACCGCGGTGGGCGGATGCCGTGCTGATGCGCGTGACCGACATCCTCCTGGCGTTCCCGGAGTTCCTGGTCGCCCTGATCGTCGTGGCCGTGCTCGGCCCGGGCGGCGCGAACGTCGCGATCGCGGTGACCATCGCGGCCGTCCCGGTGTACATCCGGCTGGCGCGCACGCAGACCCGCACACTGCGGGTCGCCGAGCACGTCGAGGCCGCGCGGATCCTCGGGGTCGGGCGGATGCGGGCGTTCGTCCGGCACGTCGTCCCGGGTGTGCTGGGCTCCCTCAGCGTGCTCGCCACCATCGGCATC
>NZ_MKRT01000011.1:24720-25175 GCF_001897945.1 Microbacterium sp. 69-10 | reverse complement strand
AGCTTCCTGGGACTCGGCCCCGCCGAGCCGCAGCCCGAGTGGGGGCTCATGCTCGCCGGCGGCCGCAACGTGCTGGGTCAGGCCTGGTGGATCTCGGTGTTCCCGGGGCTCGCGATCACCCTCACCGTCATCAGCGCGACCGTGCTGGGCCGTGCGCTGCGCGCACGGATGGAAGGGCGGGCCGCATGAGCGCCGTGGACGTGCAGAGGCTGCGCATCGCATTCGGCGGCCGCACCGTGGTGGACGATGTCTCGTTCACCGTGGAGCCGGGGGAGTGCGTGGCGATCGTCGGGGAGTCCGGCGCGGGCAAATCACTCACCGCCCGGGCGCTGCTCGGGCTGCTCCCCGACGGCGCGTCGGCGGAGACCTCGCGGCTGCTCGTCGCCGGCACGGATGCCGCTCGGCTGGGAGAATCCGGCTGGCGGGCGCTGCGCGGGCGCCGGATCGCCCTGGTC
>NZ_MKRT01000011.1:22636-24709 GCF_001897945.1 Microbacterium sp. 69-10 | reverse complement strand
GCTGGCGGCGCTGGACCCGCTCCGCCGGATCGGGCGCGAGGTGGCCGAGCCGATGGAGATCCACGGGCTGCGTGCCGACAGCGGGCGCGTGCTCGATCTGCTCGAGTCGGTCTCGATGCCGGACGCGGAGCGCCGGGTGCGCAGCCGGCCCCATGAGCTCTCCGGCGGGCTCCGGCAGCGCGCCCTGATCGCCTCCGCGCTCGCGGCCGATCCCGAGGTGATCGTCGCCGACGAGGCGACGACGGCGCTGGATGCCACGGTGCAAGCCCGCATCCTGGAGCTCCTGCGCGGTATCGCGGACAGCGGCCGCGCCGTGGTGTTCATCAGCCACGACTTCGCGGCCGTGCGCAGGGTGGCCGACAGAGTGATCGTCATGCAGGCCGGCCGCATCGTCGAGCAGGGCCCGGTGGACGAGGTGATGCGGTCGCCCCGCAGCGATCACGCGCGCGAGCTCGTGGCGGCCAGCTCGCCGGTCCCGCGACCGGCGTCGCCGTCCTCGGAGGCACCGCTGCTGCGCGCCGTGGACCTCTCGAAGTCGTTCGACCGTCCCGCCGTCGTGGGGGCGAGCTTCGTCCTGCGGGCAGGGAGCACGCTGGGCGTGGTGGGGGAGTCCGGATCGGGCAAGACGACGCTCGCGCGGATGATCGTCGGCGTGCAGCATCCGGATTCCGGCGCTCTCGAATGGGTCTCGCCGCAGCGGGTGCAGCTGGTGCACCAGAATCCGCTCGGTGCGTTCGATCCGCGATGGACGATCGGGCGCTCCCTGAGCGAGGCGCTGCAGGCCGCCGGTGTGCCACGTGCGTCCCGCACGAAGCGGGCGCTCGAGCTGCTCGCGGAAGTCGGCCTGGACGGCTCGCTCGCACGCCGTCGCACCCATGAGCTCTCGGGCGGTCAGCGCCAGCGCGCCGCGATCGCCCGCGCGCTCGCCGCCGACCCGCAGGTGCTGGTCCTCGACGAGCCCGTCTCGGCCCTGGATCCGACGGTGCGACAGCGTGTGCTCGGCCTGCTCAGCAGCCTGCAGCGGGAACGCGCGCTCACGATGGTGTTCGTCTCGCACGACCTCGCGGTCATCGCCGCGGTCAGCGACGACGTGCTGGTCATGCAGGACGGGGCGATCGTGGAGCAGGGCGCGGTGGCCGAGGTGTTCGCCGACCCCCGGCATCCGTTCACCCGGGAACTGCTCGCCGCAGGGCGCTGAGCGTCGTCAGGTGCCGCGGATCAGTAGTGGTAGCAGCACGCGGCGATACGCACCTCGTCGTCGACAATCTTGTAGACGAGGCGGTGCTCATCATTGATCCGGCGCGACCAGTAGCCCGAGAACCCGTGTTTGAGTGGTTCGGGCTTGCCGATCCCCTCGTTGCCGTTTCGCACGATGTCGGCGATCAGTTGGTTGATCCGCTTGAGCAGCTTTCGATCCTGAGCCTGCCACCACAGGTAGTCGTCCCAAGCGTCCAGGCTGAAGACGATCCTCACTCGAGAAGCTCCCTCGCGGTTCCCTCACCTGATTCGAGACTCTCGATGGAGCGGAGCAGCCGACGAGCGTTGGTGGGGCTGCGAAGAAGGTAGGCCGTCTCCTTGAGGGACTCGTAGTCATCGAGGGAGACGATGACGGCCGGTTCCCGGCCGGCGCGCGTGATGACCACCTCTTCCCGATCGTTCACGACGCTGTCGAGGACCTCGGCGTACCGTGCCCGCGAGTCGCTGTAGCTCATGGTCTTCATGGAAACCCCCCTCTGCGTACGTATTATTGTACGTCGGAACGCTGGATCAGGCGTCAGTCCCGCACCGAGATCCCGGCGGACGCCGCGAACGCGGGCGCCAGCAGCTCCACCTGCCGAACGGTCAGGGTAGTGCCGCGCAGTGAGCCGACGTCGAGGAACGAGAGCGCGTCCAGACCGCGGAGGTCCACGTGCGAGGCCTGCAGTCCGCGGGAGTCGACCTCGTCGGCATGCGTGCCGTCGAAGGCGACGCGGGTGAGCGTGGCGCCGGGCAGATCGAGCGCGGTGATCCGGCATCCGTCGATGCGCACGTCCACGGCCTTCGTGGCGGAGAGCGTCAGGTAGTCGATGCGCA
>NZ_MKRT01000011.1:13142-22610 GCF_001897945.1 Microbacterium sp. 69-10 | reverse complement strand
GGCTCGCCGCACGTGCGGGAAGATCGGCGACGCGCAGATCCCGCATCTCGACATCCATGAGAGTGGCGCCGCGCAGGTCGAGGGAGTCGGCGCTGCCGGTGAGCACGCACTGCTCCAGGGAGGAGTGCGCCAGGTCGGCGTCGTCGTCCAGCTCGATGAGCGCGGCGATCAGGTCCGCGCTCCGGCGGGGCGGCGCAGGGTCCAGGTGATCGGGCAGATCGGGTGCGGACACGAGGGGCGGACGGAGATCCTCACTGCGGCGGGCCATGCGCTCGACTCTAGGCGAGGGCACCGACGGCTTGCCGACCCGCTGCTGGTTCGGCTATGTTGCTAGCATGCAGTCAAGTGACGCGAAGGTGCAGTTCAACGTCTATCTGCCGCCCGACGTCGTCCGCGCGGTCAAGCACCGGGCCATCGACGAGGAGTCCAGCCTCTCGGCGCTGGTCGAGCGCGCACTGCGGCAGTACCTGGAGGGGGCGGGATCGTGACGACGACCGTGCAGCAGATCGTCTACGCCCGGCACCCGGAGCGGTGGCACGCCCTCGCCGAGGTCCTCGGGTTCGTCGCGCCCTACCCTCCGGAGGCCGACTGGGCCGAGTTCGACGGGGGAGGCGTGCTCGCCGTGCATCGCGAGATCGACGGTCACGCGGACGGCACCGTGGATCTGCACCTGCTGGTCGACGACCTCGACGCCGCGCAGCAGGCGCTCGCCGGGCGCGACGTCACCCGCACCGCGCTGGAGGGCGTGGGGGACATGCTGCTCGTGCGCTTCGCGTCCGGTCTCGGCATCAGTGTCTCGGCAGGCGCCCGTGCGACCGCCGGCTCGATCGCGGTGCAGCCGATCCTGTTCCAGGAGGACGTCGCCGAGGCCCGCGGCGTCCTGGAGGCGCTCGGACTTCGCCCGGACATCGTGGCCGACCGTGGCGGCTGGGCGGAGCTGCACGCGGCCGGCGGCGGATCCGTGGGAGTCCACGAGGCATCCGAGCCCGCGGTCGGCCTGGGCTTCCTCGCCGACGGCGACCTCGACGCGCTCGCCGCACGGCTGAGGGACGCCGGGTTCGAGGCATCCGTCGTCGACGAGGCGTACGCCCGCACCGTCCGCGTCGCGGAACCGGACGTCTGGATCAACGGCGTCCAGACCGACCTGTACGGCTACCACCGCGAAGGCTGACCGGATGCGCGTAGAATGGCCGGACAAGCACTGATCCGGCCATCACCGGGGAGCTCTCGGAAGAACGTCCCGCCTCGGCGGGGTCACTAGAACCGAGCGGGGCAGGCCCGTCATCGCCGCAGTGAGAGTGGCTTCGCGAGAAGCACGTCGGGTGGTACCGCGGTCCGTCGCAGCACGGGTCGTCCCGGCAGCAGCATCCGCCCACGACCACTGCGAGACACGATGACCTATCCGCGCACCTCAGGCACGGCCTTCGGCCCGGCCGCCGTCACTCCGAGCCCGCGCTTCCCCGAGATCGAGACCGAGGTCCTCGACTTCTGGAAGACGGATGACACCTTCCGTGCATCCATCGCGCAGCGCGAGGGCGCCGACGAGTGGGTCTTCTACGACGGTCCTCCGTTCGCGAACGGCCTGCCGCACTACGGCCACCTGCTCACCGGGTACGCCAAGGACCTGTTCCCGCGCTTCCAGACCATGCTCGGCAAGAAGGTCGACCGCGTGTTCGGGTGGGACACCCACGGGCTGCCCGCCGAGCTCGAGGCGATGAAGCAGCTCGGGCTCACCGAGAAGAGCGAGATCGAGGACATGGGCATCGGTGTCTTCAACGGGAAGGCGCGCGACTCCGTGCTCGCGTACACGCGCGAATGGCAGGACTACGTGACCCGTCAGGCCCGCTGGGTCGACTTCGAGCGCGGCTACAAGACGCTCGATCTCGGGTACATGGAGAGCGTGATCTGGGCGTTCAAGACGCTCTACGACAAGGGCCTCGCCTACGAGGGCTACCGCGTGCTGCCGTACTGCTGGCGCGACGAGACGCCGCTGTCCAACCACGAGCTGCGCATGGACGACGACGTGTATCAGGACCGGCAGGACCCGTCCGTCACCGTCACGTTCCCGCTCACGGGCGCCAAGGCCGAGTCGCTCGGCCTCACCGCGGTGCGCGCCCTCGCCTGGACGACGACGCCGTGGACCCTGCCGACGAACCTGGCCCTCGTCGTGGGCCCCGACATCGAGTACGTCGTGCTCCCCGCCGGACCGAACGGCGCCGCCGACGTCGTGACGGGGGACGACCCCGCCGAGACCGCCGCGCACCGCTACCTGCTGGCCCGCGACCTGCTGGGCGGCTACGCCAAGGACCTCGGCTACGAGTCGGCCGAGGAGGCGCTCGCCGCGGTCGACCGGTCCGTGCTGGGCAAGGAGCTCGAGGACGTCACCTACGACCGGCTGTTCGACTACTACGCGGATGCCGAGACCTGGGGCACCGAGAAGGCCTGGCGCATCCTCGTCGACGGCTACGTCACCACCACGGACGGCACCGGCATCGTGCACCAGGCGCCGGCCTATGGTGAGGACGACCAGCGCGTCTCCAACGCCGCGGGCATCCCGACCATCCTCTCGCTGGACGACGGCGGAAAGTTCCTGCCGAACGTCACCGATGTCGCCGGCGTGCTCTGGATGGAGGCCAACACGCCCCTGATCCGCCTGCTGCGCGCGGCTGGGCGGATGCTGCGCGAGCAGAGCTACGTGCACTCCTACCCGCACTGCTGGCGCTGCCGGAACCCCCTGATCTACAAGGCGGTCTCGAGCTGGTTCATCCGCGTGACCGACATCAAGGATCGGATGCTCGCGAACAACGAGCAGATCACCTGGGTGCCGGAGAACGTCAAGCACGGCCAGTTCGGCAAGTGGCTGGAGGGCGCGCGCGACTGGTCGATCAGCCGCAACCGCTACTGGGGTTCGCCGATCCCGATCTGGAAGAGCGACGACCCGACCTACCCGCGCGTGGATGCCTACGGCTCGCTGGAGGAGCTGGAGCGCGACTTCGGCACGCTCCCGCGCAACGAGGACGGTGAGGTCGACCTGCACCGGCCGTACATCGACGACCTGACGCGGCCCAACCCGGACGACCCCACCGGCAGGTCCACGATGCGCCGCATCGAGGACGTGTTCGACGTGTGGTTCGACTCCGGTTCGATGCCGTACGCGCAGGTGCACTACCCGTTCGAGAACCAGGAGTGGTTCGACACGCACGCGCCCGCCGACTTCATCGTGGAGTACATCGGGCAGACCCGCGGCTGGTTCTACGTGATGCACGTGCTCTCCACCGCACTGTTCGATCGTCCGGCGTTCACCGGCGTCAGCTGCCACGGCATCGTGCTCGGCTCCGACGGCTACAAGATGTCGAAGTCGTTGCGCAACTACCCCGACGTCAGCGAGGTGCTGGACCGCGATGGCTCGGATGCCATGCGCTGGTTCCTGATGTCCAGCTCGGTGCTCCGCGGCGGGAACCTCGCGGTCACGGAAGAGGGCATCCGCGCCGGGGTTCGCGAGTTCCTGCTGCCGCTGTGGAACTCGTGGTACTTCTTCGCCACCTACGCGAACGCCGCGACCCCGGAGGGCTACGAGGCGACCTGGCGCACCGATTCCACGGACGTCCTGGACCGCTACATCCTGGCACGGCTCGGCGACCTCGTCCGCGACGTGCGCGCCGACCTGGAGGGCCTGGACTCGACCACGGCATCCGCTCGCCTGCGCGACTTCGCCGAGGTGCTGACGAACTGGTACATCCGCCGCTCCCGCGACCGCTTCTGGGAGGGAACCGCCACCGAGGCGTTCGACACGCTCTACACGGTGCTCGAGACCCTCACCCGTGTCGCGGCGCCGCTGGTTCCGCTGATCAGCGAGCGCATCTGGCAGGGGCTGACCGGCGGGCGCAGCGTGCACCTGACGGACTGGCCGGATGCCGAGGCGTTCCCCGCCGCGGATGACGTGCGCGATGCCATGGACGCCGTGCGCGAGCTGTCCAGCGTCGGAAACGCCCTGCGCAAGAAGGAGAAGCTGCGCGTGCGGCTGCCGCTCGCCCGCCTCACGGTCGTCTCGCCGCTCGCCGACGATCTCGCGCAGTTCGAGGGCATCCTCCGCGAGGAGCTCAACGTCAAGACGGTGGAGCTGGTGAAGCTCGGCGAGGACACCGCGCGCGAGTACGGCATCAGCCACCGCCTGAGCGTCAACGCCCGCGCAGCCGGCCCGCGCCTGGGCAAGGACGTGCAGAAGGTCATCCGCGCCGCGAAGGAGGGCTTCTGGACCGAGGACGCCGGCGTCGTGACCGCCGACGGCATCGCCCTGGAGCCGCACGAGTACGAACTCGTGCTGGAGACCACCGGGCGACCGGAGGGCGAGGCGCTCGCCGTGCTGCCCACGGGCGGGTTCGTGCTGCTCGACACCGCGACCACGCCGGAGCTGGAGGCGGAGGGCCTGGCCCGCGACGTGATCCGTGCCGTGCAGGACACCCGCAAGAAGGCCGGCTTCGACGTCAGCGACCGGATCCGCCTGCAGCTGCGCTTCGCGGATGCCGCGGATGCGGATGCCGTGGAGTCGGCGTTCGCGCTGGCGGACGTCGCGGGCGAGACCCTGGCCGTCGAGCACAGCCTGCTGCGTGCGGACGACGCGCTCGCGGACAGCGAGTTCGAGAACGTCATCGGCAAGGGCACCTACGCCAACCGCGGTGACTTCACGGTCGCCGTCGCCCGGACGGGAGCAGCGCAGTGAGCGACGTGCAGAGGGCGGACGCCGTCTACGAGAAGCTGCTGGAGCGTGCGGGGGAGCGCTGGGTGCAGCCCCGCAAGGAGCGGGTCGCCCGCATCCTCACCCTGCTCGACGACCCGCAGCGCACCTACCGCGTCGTGCACATCACCGGCACGAACGGGAAGACCTCGACCGCGCGGATGATCGAGAGCCTGCTACGCGCCCACGGGCTGCGCACCGGCCTCTTCACCAGCCCGCACCTGAAGCGCTTCACCGAGCGCATCATGATCGACGGCGAGCCGATCGCGGATGCCGCGGTCGCCGACGCGTGGGATGAGATCGAGCCGTTCGTCGGCATCGTCGACGCCGAGCTCGAGGCCGGCGGGGACGCCCCGCTGACCTTCTTCGAACTGCTCACGGTGCTCGCCTTCGTGGCGGCGGCGGATGCCCCGGTCGACGTGCTCGTGCTCGAGGTCGGCATGGGCGGTTCGTGGGACTCCACCAACACGGCCGACGGCGATGTGGCGGTGCTCGCCCCGATCGACATGGACCACGCCGACCGGCTGGGCGACACGATCGAGAAGATCGCCGAGGTCAAGGCCGGGATCATCAAGGACGGCGCAGCCGTCGTCTCCGCGGAGCAGAAGCCCGAGGCCGAGGCTGTGCTGCGCCGGGTCGCCGCAGAGAAGGGCGCGACCATCGCGTTCGAGGGCGAGGACTTCGGCCTGTCGGCGCAGAAGCTCGCCGTGGGCGGACAGATGATCAGCATCCGCGGGCTCGCAGGCGAGTACGCCGACGAGTACCTGCCGCTGTACGGCGCGCATCAGGGACACAACGCGGCCCTCGCCGTCGTCGCGGTGGAATCACTGATCGGCGGCGGCTCGCAGCGCATCGCCGGTGAGATCATCACCGACGGGCTGCAGAACGCCACCTCTCCGGGCCGACTGCAGCTGGTCGGCATCGCGCCCACCGTGGTCGTGGATGCCGCGCACAACCCGCACGGCGCGGCGTCGCTGGCGCGCGCCCTGGACGACAGCTTCGACTTCGACGAGTGGGGGCTTGTGCTGGGCGTCTTCGCCGACAAGGACACCGCAGGCATCGTCGACACCCTGCTGCCTGCCGTCGCCGAGGTGTTCGCGACCTCGCCCGACTCCGAGCGCGCCGAGGAGGCGGATGCCATCGCCGACCTGGTCGAGGAGCGCGGCCGCCGCGCGAGCGTGCACCCCACGCTCGCCGAGGCTGTCGACGCCGCGCGCGAGTGGGCGTCGGCCTCCGAACGGCGCGCGGTCGTGATCGCCGGGTCGATCGTGCTCGCGGGCGAGGCACTGCTGCTCTCCGAGGAGGAGGACTGGAAGAGCGGATGGCGCGGATGACGGCCTCGCGCGCGCCCCGCGCCAGGACTCCGCGCACCCTCGCGCAGAAGCTCGGCGCGATCGTGCTGGGCTTCGAGGCGATCGTCGTCTTCCTCGCCGGCCTGACGGTGTACGGACTGAACGTGCTGCCGCAGGGGATCCCGTCCTGGTGGGGCATCGTCGGCGGCATCGTGCTCGCCGTCGCGATGATCGCCCTGTCCGGTGCGATCGCCCGCCCCGGCGCGATCGCGATCGGGTGGGTGCTGCAGGCGCTCGTCCTGGCATCCGCCCTGCTCGTCCCCGCCATCGCGCTCGTCGCGCTGATTTTCGGCGGCATGTGGGGATATGCGACGATCGTGGGGGCCCGGATGGACCGCAGACAGGCGGACACCCACGCACAGCCCGAGACTCACACAGAGAGCGAATGACATGGCCACTGAAGAAACCCTCGTCCTCGTCAAGCCCGACGGCGTCGCCCGCGGCCTGACCGGCACGATCCTCGCCCGCATCGAGGCGAAGGGCTACGCGCTCGTCGACATCCGCCTGGTCGAGCCCGACCGCGACCTGCTGGCGGCGCACTACGCCGAGCACGAGGGCAAGCCGTTCTACGAGCCGCTCCTCGAGTTCATGATGTCCGGCCCGTCCGTGGCGATCCGCCTGGCCGGCAACCGCGTCATCGAGGGCTTCCGCTCCCTCGCCGGCACCACCGACCCGACCACGGCCGCGCCCGGCACCATCCGCGGCGATTTCGGCCGCGACTGGGGTCTGAAGGTGCAGCAGAACCTCGTGCACGGCTCGGACAGCCCCGAGTCGGCCGCTCGTGAGCTCGGCATCTGGTTCAGCTGAACCTCGAGCAGACGAAAGAGGGACGCCCCGACGGGGCGTCCCTCTTTCGTCTGCGCAGGATCAGAAGAGGCGCAGGAGCTCGCCGATCAGATCTCCACCTGCCATGTACGACATCGCCACGATGACCGCGAAGCACAGGATCGAGGCGAGCGGCGTCCACGCCATCAGACGACCGAAGGCCTCCTGCACGGACTTCTTCTTCGACAGCGTCCCGTTCCGGCCGAGGTGCACGACCGTGGTGAGGAAGGTCGGGATCATCACGAGGTAGGTCAGACCGCACCAGGGGCAGAGCGTGTGCAGCGCGAAGAACGTCTGCCAGATGAGCCAGGCGATGAATGCGAACGCGGCGGTGATGCCGAGCCCGAACAGGCCCCAGAACCAGCGCGGGAACCGCACTCCCGCGACGACGGCGACGCCCATCACGAGCACGGCCATCCAGCCGGTGAGGCCGATGATCGGGTTCGGGAAGCCGAAGACCGAGCCCTGCCAGGACTCGAGATTCGCGCCGCACTGCACGAAGAAGCTCAGATTGCAGCCCAGCTCCGCCTTCGGGTTCTCCAGACTGATGAACTTGTCCATCGTGAGCTGGAAGGCGGCCCACCAGCCCACCACGCTCGCGATGATGAGCCAGATGCCGTACCCGATGAGCCGTGTGCGCTGTGCGGTCATATCGGGATTATCCCAGCGTTCGCTATGCGGTTCGGGTGAAGACATGACGCGCGTCGCACGCTCGGATGACACCGTCGAACGATCGGGATGCGATAATGGTCACAGGTGTCGTCGTGAGAAGTCACGGCCGCATCGACAAGACTTCGGGACCGGATGTCCCACGCGATCCAGCCATTGAGCGGATCGCATGCCGATTGAGTTCGCGGCTGCTGTTTCGCCGCACGAGTTTTCGCGGCGCACGCAGTGCCCGCGCAGGGAGCTAGCCAGAGATGGCCGATGAGAACGATGACAAGAACACCCCTACCCTCGACACGACGCCGGCGCAGCCGGTAGTCGAGGACGCCCCGGTCGCGGAGACGGATGAATCCGTCGTCGCGGAGCCGGATGCCGCGCCCGAGTCGGCTGCCGCTCCCGTGGTGGACGCCTCCCCGACGGAGGTGACGCCGGAGGGCGAGTCCGAGTCCGGGTCGTCCGCGCCTGAGACGGCGGAGGCCGAGAAGTCTGCAGAGGCCGAGAAGGCTGCGGGGGCCGAGACGCCCGCCGAGGCCGAGAAGCCTGCGGAAGCCGAGGCCCCCGCGCAGGAGAAGCCCGCCGCGCCCGAGCCCGTCACCGCGGTGAGCCTGGGGCTTCTGCCCGAGGTCTTCGTCTCCAAGGTCTCCACGCAGCTGCACTTCTACGCTCCCGAGATCATCCCGCTGCCGGCATCCGCCGCGCACGACGACGAGGACGACGAGCGCGGCTCGGCGTTCTCGCGTCGCGGCAGCAGCACCCGTCGCCGCCGCGGCGGCGAGGGCGACGAAGGTCGTGACGAGCCGCGTCAGCGACAGCGCACGGTCGAGTACATCACCGAGCCGAAGGCCATCAAGGGCTCCACGCGCCTCGAGGCGAAGAAGCAGCGCCGCCGCGACGGTCGCGATGCAGGCCGCCGCCGTCCGGTGGTCACCGAGGCCGAGTTCCTCGCCCGCCGCGAGGCCGTCGACCGCATGATGGTCGTGCGCGCCAAGAACGGCCGCACCCAGATCGGCGTGCTCGAGGACAACGTGCTGGTCGAGCACTACGTCGCCCGCAACCAGGACGCCTCGCTGATCGGCAACGTCTACCTCGGGCGCGTGCAGAACGTGCTGCCGAGCATGGAGGCCGCCTTCGTCGACATCGGCCGCGGCCGCAATGCCGTGCTCTACTCCGGCGAGGTGGACTGGGACGCCGTGGAGACGGGCAACCAGCCGCGCCGCATCGAGCTCGCCCTCAAGCCCGGCGACCGCGTGCTCGTCCAGGTCACCAAGGACCCGGTCGGACACAAGGGTGCCCGCCTGACGAGTCAGATCTCGCTGCCCGGCCGATACCTGGTGTACGTGCCCGGCGGTTCCATGAACGGCATCTCGCGCAAGCTGCCCGACAACG
Organism: Microbacterium sp. 69-10; assembly: GCF_001897945.1. Lineage (GTDB taxonomy): Bacteria > Actinomycetota > Actinomycetes > Actinomycetales > Microbacteriaceae > Microbacterium. The sequence goes on along the minus strand of NZ_MKRT01000011.1, from coordinate 13,646 downwards.
AGCGGGCCCGCCTCAAGCGCATCCTCAAGGAGGTGCTGCCGGAGTCGTCCGGCGTGATCGTCCGCACCGCGGCCGAGGGCGCCACCGAGGAGCAGCTGACGCGCGACGTGCAGCGGCTCACCTCGCAGTGGGAGCACATCCAGAAGCTCGTGCAGACCCAGCAGGCGCCCGCGCTGCTGCACGCCGAGCCCGACCTGCTGGTGAAGATCGTCCGCGACGTCTTCAACGAGGACTTCACCCGGATGACCATCCAGGGTGACGACGCGCACCGCACCATCAGCGCGTACCTCGAGAGCGTGGCTCCCGACCTGCTGGAGCGGGTCGAGACCTACACCGACGAGGTGGATCCGTTCGACGCGTACCGCATCACCGAGCAGATCGAGAAGGCGCTGGACCGCAAGGTCTGGCTGCCCTCGGGCGGTTCGCTGGTGATCGACCGCACCGAGGCGATGACGGTGGTCGACGTCAACACCGGCAAGTTCGTCGGCTCGGGCGGGAACCTCG
>NZ_MKRT01000011.1:0-13102 GCF_001897945.1 Microbacterium sp. 69-10 | reverse complement strand
TCATCGTCGTCGACTTCATCGACATGGTGCTCGAGTCCAACCGCGACCTCGTGCTGCGCCGCCTGGTGGAGTGCCTGAGCCGCGACCGCACGAAGCATCAGGTCGCCGAGGTCACCTCGCTCGGGCTCGTGCAGATGACCCGCAAGAAGCTCGGCCTGGGCCTTCTGGAGACCTTCAGCGAGCCCTGCGAGGTGTGCGCCGGCCGCGGTGTCGTCGTGCACCACGACCCGGTCGTCAAGCACCGCGGCGGCCCCGCGGGCAGCAGCCAGGGGCGCCGCTCTCGCGGCTCCTCCGCTCCGCAGCAGGCTCCGCAGGCCGCTCCCGCTCAGCCCGCCGCAGCGGCGAACGGCGGCACCCACAGCATCACCGAGGGCGCGAAGTCGGCTCTCGCCGCGATCGCGGCCTCCACGATCGTGCCGACCACAGGCGAGGTGCCCGTGGTGGCGCAGGAGGCTCCGGAGGCTCCTGAGGCGCCCGAGCGGCCCAAGAAGAGCCGTCGCAAGCGCGGTGGTGAGCGCCGTGGGCCGAAGACCGAGGCCGAGCAGCTGCTCGACTCCGTGCTCGACGCGCTGCCCGAGCCGAAGGCTCCCGGTCAGGGGCGCAACCGCCGCCGCGTGACGACGGCGATGCTCACCGCCGGCTCCGCGTCCGCTCAGTCGGCATCCGACTCAGTGTCGATCCCTGCCCCGGACGCGCAGTCCTGAGGCGATCAGCCGCCTTGTGAGCTCCTTGCCGCCGACGTGCACAGCGCCGGCGGCGAGGAGCCGCGGCAGCGCGTCCTCGGGGACGTCGTAGTGGTCCAGGTCGAAGGCGCGCCGGGGGAGTCCCTGCGCCGCCGCGAACGCATGCAGCTCGCCGAGGTCCGCGTCGGAGACCAGGTGCGCCCAGAGCCGTCCGTGCGCCGGCCAGATCGGGTCGTCGACGAGAACGGTCATGTCGCGATCCTAGGCCCGTGACACACCCCGCCGCTCACTTTGCGGCATGGCCTCGCTTCAGGTAAAGTAGTCCTTTGGTGCGAGACCCCTGTCTGCTCCCCGGGCGGCAGGAGAAGTCTTGCGTCCGCACCCTTCGCGAAGGCGTCGTACGCAAGCAGAAGTCTTCCCGTGAGATTCCCGGAGCAGTCCGCTCCCCAACGAAACAGGTATGAAGTGGTTTACGCAGTAGTGCGCGCCGGTGGCCGGCAGGAGAAGGTCGAGGTCGGTACGATCGTTCAGCTCGACCGTGTTCAGGCTGCCCAGGGCGAGAAGATCGAGCTTCCCGCCGTGCTTCTCGTCGACGGTGCCACGGTGACCACCGACGCGGACAAGCTGGCGAAGGTCAAGGTCACGGCTGAGGTCCTCGGCGACCTCCGCGGCCCGAAGATCATCATCCAGAAGTACAAGAACAAGACCGGCTACAAGAAGCGCCAGGGCCACCGTCAGGACCTGACCCGCGTCAAGATCACCGGCATCAAGTAAGCACGAAGAGGAGCTGAGAAATGGCACACAAGAAGGGTGCGAGCTCGACCCGCAACGGTCGTGACTCCAACGCACAGCGACTCGGCGTGAAACGCTTCGGCGGCCAGGCCGTCAACGCCGGCGAGATCCTCGTCCGTCAGCGCGGCACGCACTTCCACCCCGGCGTGAACGTCGGCCGTGGCGGCGACGACACGCTGTTCGCCCTCGAGGCGGGCGCTGTGGAGTTCGGCACGAAGGGCGGCCGCAAGGTCGTCAACATCGTCGCTGCCGCTCAGTAAGCGCAGCACACACTCTCGGAACGGGGCGGGCTTCGGCTCGCCCCTTCCTGCGTATAGGCCCCTCCGCAAGGCTCAGGGACCATCTTCACAAGGAGCACCCATGGTCACGTTCGTGGACACCGTCACCCTGCACCTGCGTGCGGGCAAGGGCGGCAACGGCTGCGTCTCGGTGAAGCGCGAGAAGTTCAAGCCTCTCGGCGGACCGGACGGCGGCAACGGCGGGGACGGCGGCGACATCGTGCTGGTCGCCGACCCCCAGGTGACCACGCTCCTGTCGTACCACCACTCGCCGCACCGCAGCAGCGGCAACGGCGGCTTCGGCATGGGCGACCACCGCTCCGGCTACGCCGGCGAGACCCTCGAGCTGCCCGTGCCGCTGGGCACCGTGGTGAAGTCGGTCGACGGCGAGGTCCTGCACGACATGGTCACGCCCGGCGAGCGCTACGTCGTGGCTGAGGGCGGACGCGGCGGCCTGGGCAACGCGTCGCTGGCCTCTCCCAAGCGCAAGGCGCCCGGCTTCGCCCTGCTCGGCACCCCCGGCTACGAGGGCGCCATCCAGCTCGAGCTGAAGACCGTCGCCGACGTGGCGCTGGTCGGCTATCCCTCGGCGGGCAAGTCCAGCCTGATCGCGGCGATGTCTGCCGCGCGTCCCAAGATCGCCGACTACCCGTTCACCACGCTGCACCCGAATCTCGGAGTCGTGCAGGCCGGCGACAGCCGGTACACCGTCGCCGACGTGCCCGGCCTCATCGAGGGCGCCAGCGAGGGCCGCGGACTCGGACTGGAGTTCCTCCGCCACGTCGAGCGCTGCAGCGCCCTGCTGCACGTGCTGGACTGCGCCACGCTGGAGCCCGGGCGCGACCCGCTCTCCGATCTGGACGTGATCCTGGCCGAACTCGCCGCCTACGAGGTCCCCGAGGGACAGGTCCCGCTCCTGGAGCGTCCTCAGCTGGTCGCCCTGAACAAGGTCGACGTGCCCGAGGCGCGCGAACTGGCCGACATGGTCCGCGCCGACATCGAGGCGCGCGGCTTCCGCGTGTTCGAGATCTCGACCGTCTCGCGCGAAGGCCTGCGTCCGCTCAGCTTCGCCCTGGCCGAGCTCGTCGACGAGCATCGTGCGGCCACGGCGGTCGAGACCCCGCCCGAGCGCGTCGTCATCCGCCCGAAGGGCGCGAAGGAGGAGTTCACGATCCGCGTCGAGGGCGGCACGTACGGCAACGTCTACCGCGTGATCGGCGAGAAGCCCGTGCGCTGGGTGCAGCAGACCGACTTCCAGAACGAGGAGGCCGTGGGCTACCTCGGCGACCGTCTCGAGCGCCTCGGCGTGGAGGACGCGCTGGTCAAGGCCGGTGCGGAGCCCGGCTCCACCGTCATGATCGGCACCGGCGACGACAGCGTCGTGTTCGACTGGGAGCCGTCCATCGCCTCCACGGCCGAGCTGATGACCTCGCCGCGCGGCACCGACATCCGCATCGGCGGCAGCAGCCGCCGCACCACCAGCGAGCGCCGCGAGAAGTACTACGAGCGGATGGACGCCAAGGCGGCCGCCCGCGCGGAGCTCGAGGAGCAGCGACTCGCATCCCGCGAGGGCGAGGAATGAGCGCGCAGACCCGCGCAGACCTCGCCAGCGCCGGGCGCATCGTCGTCAAGGTCGGCTCCTCGTCCATCAGCGGCGAGGCGTCCTGGCGGATCCCGATGATCGTCCAGGCCCTGGCGAGCGCGCACCGACGCGGCGTCGAGGTGATCCTGGTGTCCTCGGGCGCCATCGCCACGGGCATCCCGGTTCTCGACCTCGATTCGCGCCCCACCGACCTGGCGACCCAGCAGGCCGCGGCGGCGGTCGGGCAGAACCTGCTCGTGTTCCGGTACCAGGAGGCGCTGCGTCCCTTCAGGATCGTCGCGGGACAGGTGCTGCTGACGACCGGCGACCTGGAGAACGCGACCTCGCGCAGCAATGCCCGGCGGGCGATGGACCGGATGCTGGCGCTCGGCGTGCTGCCGATCGTCAACGAGAACGACACCGTCGCCACCCAGGAGATCCGCTTCGGCGACAACGACCGGCTCGCCGCACTCGTCGCCCAGCTGCTGCACGCTGACGCCCTGGTGCTGCTCAGCGACGTGGAGTCGCTGTACACCAAGCCGCCGACCGACCCGGACGCGCGGCCGATCGACACCGTCGCGCCCGACGCCGACCTGGCCGGACTCGAGTTCGGGGCATCCGTGGTGAACAGCGTCGGAACCGGGGGAGCGGCCACCAAGGTCTCCGCCGCGCGGATGGCAGCCGCATCCGGCATCGGAGTGATGGTGACCAGCGCGGATCTGATCGGCAGGGCGCTCGAGGGCGCCGCGATCGGCACCTGGTTCGAGCCGGCCGTCACGGCCTGATCCCGTGGGTCATACGGCGCCGGCGTCCGTGCCGCCGTCGATACACTGACCGGATGAGCACTCCCGCCGCAGACGACCTCACCGCCGATTCCGCACAGCAGCGCCTCGCGCGCGCCAAGGAGGCGTCCCGATCGATCGCCCGACTCACCAGCGGCGAGAAGGGCGCGGCACTGGAGAGCATCGCGCGCGCGATCGAGGCGAACGTCGAGCGCATCGTCACCGCGAACGGGCTGGACATCGAGCACGGCCGGGAGAACGCCATCGGGGATGCCCTGATCGACCGGCTGCGTCTGGACGAGAAGCGGGTGACGGCGCTGGCATCCGCTGTGCGCGACGTGGCGGCGCTCCCCGACCCGATCGGACAGGTGCTGGGCGGCCACCGGATGCCGAACGGCATCGCCCTCGAGCAGGTGCGCGTGCCGTTCGGCGTGGTGGGCGCGATCTACGAGGCCCGCCCCAACGTGACCGTCGACATCGCGGCGCTCGCGCTGCGCGCGGGCAACGCTGTGGTGCTGCGCGGAGGCAGCGCCGCGCGGATGTCCAACACCGTCCTCGTGGAGCTGATGCGCGAGGCTCTGCACGCCGTGGGCGTGGATCGCGAGGCGATCCAGACCGTGGACGACTTCGGCCGGGACGGCGCGAAGGCGCTCATGCACGGCCGCGGGTTCGTCGACGTGCTGGTGCCGCGGGGGAGCGCGTCCCTCATCGAGACGGTGGTCACGGAGTCGACCGTGCCCGTGATCGAGACCGGCGCCGGCGTGGTGCACATCGTGCTCGACGAATCCGCCCCGCTGGACTGGGCGCGCGACATCGTCGTGAACGCGAAGGTGCAGCGTCCGAGCGTCTGCAACGCCGTCGAGACGGTCCTGGTCCTGCGCCAGGCGGCGCCACTGCTGGTGCCGGTCGTGGCCAGCGCACTGCAGAGCGAGGGCGTGGCGGTGCACGGCGACGACGTCGTCGCCGGTCTGGTGTCCGGTGTCATCCCCGCCACCGAGGAGGACTGGGCCACCGAGTACCTGAGCCTGGACATCTCCATGAAGGTCGTGGACACTCTCGACGATGCGCTCGCGCACATCCGGAAGTACAGCACGGGGCACACGGAGTCGATCATCACCACCGACTCCCGCAACATCGAGCGCTTCCTGGCGGAGGTCGACTCCGCCGTCGTGATGGCGAACGCGTCGACCAGGTTCACCGACGGCGGGGAGTTCGGATTCGGCGCCGAGGTGGGCATCTCCACGCAGAAGCTGCACACCCGCGGCCCAATGGGAGTCTCCGAGCTGACCAGCACCAAATGGCTGGCGCGGGGGACGGGCCAGACCCGGGGCTGAGCGCTAGACTTGTCAGGCGTTCGCCCGACCGCCCAGAAACGGAGCCAGAATGAACCTCGTCGCCCAGATCGCGATGACCGCCGCCGCGTCCGAGTCCCACAACGTCATGGGTCAGACCGTGATCTTCGGCATCATCGCGGCGATCATCTTCGCGGCGCTGGCCCTGGTCACGCTGTCGTACCGCAACGTCGCCAACCGTCACTCGGCCAAGGCCGACGCATACGCCGAGAAGCACGGCGAGGACGGCCACGGTCACTAAGGCGCACATGCAGCCATCCACTGCTCGAGCACCGCGCATCGGCGTGATGGGCGGTACTTTCGACCCCATCCACCATGGGCACCTGGTCGCCGCGAGCGAGGTGGCGCACTCGTTCGACCTCGATGAGGTCGTGTTCGTCCCCACCGGCGAGCCCTGGCAGAAGCAGAACGTCTCACCCGGCGAGCACCGCTATCTGATGACGGTCATCGCCACCGCATCCAATCCCCGCTTCACCGTCAGCCGCGTCGACATCGACCGCGACGGGCCCACCTACACGATCGACACGCTCCGCGATCTGAAGGCCGAACGGCCCGATGCGGAGCTGTTCTTCATCACGGGAGCGGATGCCGTAGCGCAGATTCTCAGTTGGAGGGACCATGATGAACTGTGGGATCTCGCCCACTTCGTCGCGGTCTCCCGACCCGGACACGTGCTCAGCACCGACGGACTGCCCACGGATGACGTGAGTCAGCTGGAGGTGCCGGCACTGACCATTTCGTCGACGGCGTGTCGTGAGCGGGTCGCTGAGGGGCAGCCCGTCTGGTATCTGGTGCCGGATGGCGTCGTCCAGTACATCGCAAAGCATCACCTGTATCGGAGCAAGGCATGAGCACATCGGAAGAGAACGGAAGGACCCTCACGCGCAAGCAGCTGCGTGAGATCCGTCTGACCGGCTCGACGCCGGTCATCAGCGAGGAGGAGGCGGCAGCCGCCGCCACGCAGCCGCCGACCACGGTGCTGCCGCGTGCCGCGCAGCCGATCGAGATCGCTCCGGCCCCGACCGCGGAACCGCCGAGCCCGAACGCGCCGCTCACCCGGCGCCAGATGCGTGCCCTGGAGCACGCCCACGCCGCGGAGAGCGCCGCGCCCGCACCTGCAGTCGAGCCCGCACCCGCACCGGTTGTCGAGCCCGTCCGTGAGACTGTGCCCGCCGCCGAGGCGACGCAGACCGCACCGCCCGCCGCCGCGCAGAGCGAGCAGCCGGGCCTGGTCTCCGGTCTCCCGTCGTTCGCCCCCACGCCCGCGCCGGCATCCGCTCCGCGCTTCGAGCCGGCCCCCGTGGATCCCGCGCTCGACGACGAGCATCCGCTGTCTGTGGATCAGGAGCAGGTCGCCGCGATCTTCGAGCAGCCGATCGAGGAGCCGGCCCCCGCGCCGGTGCGCAGGGGCATCGTCCCGGAGATCATGGTCCGGGATCTGATGTTCCCCGGTGCGTCCGCACCGGAGTCCGACGAGCTGCCCATCGTGGCGCCCGCGCCCGCGCCCGCGCCCGCTCCCGCAGCCGCGCCCGCGGCCGCCGCACCAGTCATCCCCGAGGTCCCGGCGCAGGCCGAGCCCGAGCCCGCTCCTGCTCCCGTGCAGGAGGAGGCACCGAAGGTGGGCGCCGCGTTCGGCATCGGCGTCAAGACCGACCACCGCGACCCGGTGGCCACCGCGCCGTTCGACGCCCTGGTCGGCGGCACCTCGTCCGGCGCGCAGCACGGTACCTCCACCGCGCTGATCTTCACCCCGTCGCCCGGCGTCGGCTCGCTGTCGGGCCCGATCGCCTCGACCGGGGAGATCCTCGTCACCGGAACCTACGCCCTGCCCGACGGGCTGGGATCGCAGGGGCACGCGCACGGCACGACGGACGGCAAGGACATCGACGCCGTGCTCCTCGACGGCGAGCTCGCTCCCGCCTCGTCGCCCACGCCGATCGCGGCCAGCGCCGCCGTCAGCACCTCCAAGCCCGCCGGCGAGGTCATCCGCCCTCCGGCACCCGACAAGGGCAACAAGCTCATGCTCACACTGGCGATCGTCGCGGGAACCCTGGCCGTCGTGCTGGGCGCCACCCTCGTCATCGCCTTCACCACAGGAGTCTTCGGTTGATGCAGTCCCCCGACAACGCCCTCGAGATGCTTCAGATCGCCGCAGACGCGGCGGACTCGAAGGGCGGCGAGGATCTCGTCGCGCTCAACGTCTCCGGCCCGCTTCCGCTGGTCGACATCTTCCTGCTCGTCACCGGCAACAGCGAGCGCAATGTCGCCGCTATCGCCGATGAGATCGAGGACCAGCTGCACGAGGCCGGTCACAGGCGCGTGCGCCGGGAGGGACGCGCCGAGGCGCGCTGGGTGCTGCTGGACTTCGGCGACCTCATCGTGCACGTGTTCCACTCCGAGGAGCGCGTCTACTACGGCCTCGAGCGGCTCTGGAAGGACTGCCCGGTCGTTCCGATCGAGCTGACCACGAAGGTCCCCGGGGAGTAGCCTCCGCGGTTCACTCGGGACGACGCGTCCCGACGCCCGGTTCGTCGTCGGTCTCGGACATGTCCGGGATCTCGGCTTCGTCGTCCGGATCCACCTGCACGGCGCCGACCGCGCCGCTGTCGGCACCGGCACCACTGGCCGGCACATCGCCGACATCTGTCGCGTCGTCGGCACCGGCCGCCAGCCGGTCGGCCTCGGCGCTGTCGATCAGGTCGGGGTCGGCATCGGGATCCAGAACCTCCTCGCCGTCGATGACTTGCGTGCCGGGTTCCGCGTCGTCATCCAGGTCGGGATCCTCGGGCAGGTAGTCGGGTGTCGGTTCGGACATGGCGTGCTCCTCTCAGAACGGATGCCGGTGACGCTACGTCCGAACGGTCTGTGCGACGAGCGGGTTGACGAGCGACCGCGGCCCGGCTAGCGCGCCGCAGGAGGGTCGCCGGCTGCCGAGCGCAGCTCGCGCAGCAGCTGAAGCTGCGTCCGGTTGATCTCCATCAGCTCCTCGATCTCCCTCTTCGCGGCGAGGTTGGTGTCGTAGTCGTGCTGCGCCAGCGCCGCGGCGATGGCATCCTGCCGCTTCGCTGCGATCAGCAGGATCGCGCCCTGGAGTCCCGCGAGCATGCTGAGGAACAGGTTCAGCAGGATGTACGGGTACGGATCCCAGGCGACGGCGGTGAGGTTGACGGCCGCCCAGGCGAGCATGAACAGCACGAACACGGCGATGAACGTCCACGAGCCCATCCCGTTCCGCAGCCGGTCGGCGGCTCGCTGCCCGCGGGTCAGCTGCTCGGTGTGCGAGGTGTGCCAGTTCGTCAGGGGACGTCCCGCGTCGTCGGTGCTCATGTGAGAAACATAGGCGCGAGCCGACCGTCCCGGTCGAATCGACCGGGAGCGTGGCCGGCGGGTCAGTCGCCGGACGCCGGAGTGCTGTCGATCACGAACGCCTGCGGGTGCCCGGGCAGGTAGCGCACGGTGACGGGAGCGTCGCCCCAGCCTACGCTCGCGTGCGCGTCCGGGTACACCGAAGGCGTGAAGAAGTCGTTCGCGAGGGTGTACTCGGTGCCGTCCTCGGTGGTGAACGTCACCCAGTCGCCCGAGTCCATCGTGCCCGTGGTCTCGACGCCGTTCGCGTGGATGTACGCGTTCGTGACCGGCACCCCGATCAACGCCAGCAGACCGACCGCTCCGCTGCCGAGCACGACGGCGAAGACGATGCGGAAGACGATCTGCCGCGTCCGCGTGAGCATCGCCGGACCCGCGGATGCCGTCGGGGCCGCCAGGCCCTCCTGCTCGCGCAGCGACTGAAGCCGCGACCGGCCCCCGCGCGCGCCGCCGAAGGCGAGCATGGCCAGGCCGGTGCTGCCGAACGCGGCGATGAACACCATCGCGTAGCCGTTGGACGCGGGGAAGTTCAGAAGCCAGAAGATCGTGTCGAACATCTCAGGCCACCGTCTCCTTCTCGATCGTGATCGCGACGGTCTTGGGGTCCTCGCGCCGGTACATCGCCCACACGGGTGAACCGACCTGCAGGCGTCCGATCGCCTGAGGATAGGCGAACAGCGTCGTCTCCGCCTCCCACGGCGTCTGCCCCTCCGGGCTGATGAGGACGGTGAGGGCGAGTTCGCTCTGCCCCTCGAGGCGCTTCCCCGTGGGGCGCACGGAGAGGATGTCCGCGGGGGAGGTGATGCCGCTCGTCCTGGCACGCACCTGCCGCGGGTCGATCAGGCCCTTCGCGATGCGCCAGTCCAGCAGAGCCTGGCGCACCGCGGGATCCATCGGATCGGCCAGGGCGACCGCGTCGGGCTTCATCGAGGAGAAGCGCACGGGCAGAGGCGCCCCGATCACGAGAGAGGACTGCTCGTCCGGCGTGATCAGCATCCGCAGCTGCCCGATGAAGTCCTCGCCGGAGTCCGGGGATACGCGCACGAAGATGTCGTACTGCGGCACATCGTTGATCGTGGTGCCGGTGGCGTCGACGGCGATGACCTTGGCGACGGCGATCCGGTCGTCGGGGCGCGCGCGTCTGCGGCCGGGTCCGGCCGGGGAGAAGATCCCGAGCATCGGCAGGATGCCCCACGCGACGCCGATGAACAGAGCCGGACGGCTCGATCCGTCTCCCTGGAACGGGAGGATGGAATGACGCTGATCGACGCCGAACAACCCCTCGAGCACCCAGACGATCAACCAGGCGGAGAGCAGCAGCCAGACGAGGCGGAGGAGGTTGCGGATCACGCGCCCAGGTTATCGGCTGCGGTGCGACACACCCGGCGTATCGGCACGATTCGCGAGCGCTGCGGACTCCGTAGTATGCTGAACAGGTTGCCGGGGTTCCGGTCCTGGCAGCGAAGATGGGCCTGTGGCGCAGCTGGTAGCGCACCTGCATGGCATGCAGGGGGTCAGGGGTTCGAGTCCCCTCAGGTCCACCACTTAAATACCAGGTCACTGGCTATTTTCGGGGAAGAGTTCAGACCTCTCCGCGGTAACCGGGCGGCACTCACGGGCACTCGTGAGGCTTCCCGGGGAGTCCCGAGAGGAACCCGAGATGGCTGAGACGCAGCCCATTTCTGCACACCTGTTCGCCCTGATCGACGCCTACGCGCTCGCCTGCGCTGAACGCGAAGCATCCCGCGACTGCGCCGCATGGGCATTCTTTGACGCCCACCGCGCCATGCTCGCCGCTCGCGCTGCTGTCGCGTCGGCGCTGAGCATCCCCGCGCGGGAGCTACCGCCGCTGACCGACAACACGACACGGCTCGCCATGCCCCTCATGCCCGCGGACGGCGAGCACCCCGGCGCATCATCACAAGCCGGGCTGGCGTCGCTACGCGGCGGACTCATTGCACAGCAAGGCGCAGAGCGATGAGCGGGACGTCGAGCACACGCAAGGCACCCGCCGCGTGGGGAACGGTGCGACGGCGTGAGTCGGGCACCTATCAGGCCTTCTACCGAACCAACGGGCGGAGAATCAGCGCTCCCGCCCCCTTCCGCACCGAAGCGGAAGCATTGGCATGGCTGGCGGCGGAGCGGGCAGCGCACGCCACCGGCACATGGATCGATCCCGCACGGGTGAGCATCGCACCTGCTGCGGCCCCGGGCACGCTCACGCTCGCCAGCACGTTTGAGGCGCTGTGCGAAGCGCTCATCGCAGAGGAGGACGCCTACGCGGAAGCACGCCCAGCAACCCTGCACGAACAGACGCGGCTGATCCGCCGCGTCATCGTCCCCACGCTCGGGGCCGTGCCCCTGGGAGCAGTGCGCCCGAGCTTGCTGGATGCGGCCTATCAGCAGTGGCACCAGCGCTCCCCGGCGCAAGCACGCAATGCCCTGGTGGCGCTGCGCAAGGTGGTCAAGCTCGGCAAGCGTCGCGACCTGTTCACGTTCGACATGTCCGACAGCATCCGTGTGCACCCGCGCAAGGACAAGCCCATTGTCACCCTGGAGCCGATGCAGCTCGCGCAGTTCCGGCGCACCATCGCGGACTGGCGCGACCGTCCCGACAGGTCAGGCCCGCAGCCCTCCCGGCTGCTGCTGGATGTCACCGATGTGATGCTCGCGACCTCCGCCCGCATCGGGGAAGCCCTCGGGCTGCGAACGCAGGACATCGAGTTCGGGGAACGCCTCACCATCGTTTCCATTGCGGGCACGCTGATCGAGGGTCACGGTCAGCCCAAGCACTGGCAGCCCACCACCAAGACCGAAGCGGGGTTGAGGTCGATCATCGTCCCGGAATGGATCGTGCCGACGCTGGAGCGGCTGGTGCTGTCCGCCAAGTACGACGGCAGCGCCTACCTGTTCCACACCAGCAGCGGCAAGCCCACCGGGGCGCACGCCGTGCACCGCCAGCTCCGCGCCGTTCGGGACTGGGCAGGGCTCTCGCCTGAGCTGGTGCCGCATGTGTTCCGCAAGACCGTCGCAACCACTATCGCCAATCACGCCAGCGGCGGGCTGGATGCCGCCGCGCTCACGCTCGGGCACAACCGCGCCCGGGTCACCGAAGCGCACTACGCCAAGCGCAGCACGCTCGCGCCTGACATGCGCGAAGCACTCAACCAGCTCGCACCGGAGGAAACACGATGAGCACCGCTACTGCATCCATTCGTCAGCAGATCCCCCAAGCATGGGCTGCGGCTCTGGAGCGCTACGAGCTGCACGCGGGCCAGAAGGTCAGTGCGAGCACGCTGCGCATCCGCATGGGACGGCTGAGGCGGCTCGCGAGCGACCTCGGCGCGGCCCCCTCGGCGGTTACGCCCGAGCAATTCGACACGTGGGCGGGCGGTTTGCCGGGCAGTATCAGCACTGCGGGCGAGTACGTGCAAGCGGCGCGCGCCTTCTATACCTGGGCGGTTCGCGCGGGGGTTGCACCGGAATCGCCCGTGCCTGCCGCTGTCCCGCTCGCAGAGCGCGGCAAACGGTACGGCATTGACGATCAGTGGGCAGATGCCCTTGAGGGATTCACGAACGCGCAGACGGCTGAGGGGATCGCGCAGGCCACGCTACGAAACCGGCTCCAGAGGGTGCGCCGGTTCGCGGCGACGATCAACCTCGGGCCGTGGCACGTGCAGGCAGAGGACTACGGCGCATGGATTGCACGGCAAGAGGTATCCGACGTGCAGCGGGCGAGCCTGCGCGGCGCGCTGCGGGCGTTCTACAGATGGGCGGAGAGGGCAGGGCGGATCTCAGAGGATCCCACCGCGGCGCTGACCGGCCTCACGCAGCGCCTCGGCGTGCCCGACGCATGGGAACCGGAGATCCGGGCATGGCGACGGTGGCTGATCGGATCGGGCGCGACCGCCGCGACGGTACGCACCCGCACCGAGCACATGGAGCAGTTCGCCCGAGCGCACCGCTCAGCGGGCCCCTTCGCGTTGGGCACAGATGACGTGTTCGACTACATGGCCGGGCACAGGTGGGCAAGGGAGACACGGCGCACGCATCGTGCAACCCTTCGAGGCTTCTACGGCTGGGCCGTCGCAAGCGGGCGGGCCGCGACAGACCCAACCGAGCTGATGCCACGAGTGAAGGCCGGGGAACCGGACAGAGTGCCCGCAACGGATGACGAATATCAGGCAGCGCTCAGCGCGGCACAGGATGACAGGTGGAGTCTCGCGCTGCGACTCGCGTGCGAACTCGGGATGCGGCGCAGCGAGGT
>NZ_MKRT01000010.1:27759-43177 GCF_001897945.1 Microbacterium sp. 69-10 | reverse complement strand
CTCACCGAGCTACCGAGCTCGGCGAGACCCTCGACGGTCTCAAGGCCCGTGCGGCCGCCGGCGAGATCCAGGCGGTCGGCATCACCGGCAAGCAGTACATCCTCGCCGCCGGCGCCGATCTGTCGGACATCAGCCGGGTCGGTTCGAAGGACAACGCACGCCTGATCGCGCAGCTGGGCCACAAGGTCATCGGCTCGCTGTCCGACCTGGGCGTGCCCTCCTTCGCGTTCGTGAACGGACTCGCCCTCGGCGGCGGCATGGAGATCGCCCTGAACTCCACCTACCGCACGGTCGACGCCTCCGCCGCAGCCCTGGCGCTGCCCGAGGTCTTCCTCGGCATCATCCCCGGCTGGGGCGGCGCGTATCTTGTTCCGAACCTGATCGGCATCGAGAACGCGCTCGAGGTGGTCATCTCCAACCCGCTCAAGCAGAACCGGATGCTCAAGCCTCAGCAGGCGTTCGAGCTCGGCCTGTTCGACGCGATCTACCCCGCAGCGAACTTCCTGGAGAACTCGCTGGCCTGGGCCGATGCGGTCCTCGGCGGCAAGAAGGTGGAGCGCAAGAACGCCCCGGGCAAGATCGAGCGCACGGTCAAGTGGCCGGTGGCCATCAAGATGGCCCGCAACATGCTCGAGTCGAAGATCGGCACCGTGCCGAAGTCGCCCTATGCCGCGCTCGAGCTGCTCGACAAGGCGAAGAGCGGCACGAAGGCGGAGGGTTTCGCCCGCGAGGACGAGGCGCTCGCCGAGCTCGTGACCGGCGACCAGTTCGCGGCGTCGATGTACGCGTTCGACCTGGTGCAGAAGCGCGCCAAGCGCCCCGTCGGGGCACCCGACAAGACGCTCGCGAAGAAGGTCACCAAGGTCGGCATCATCGGGGCCGGCCTGATGGCCAGCCAGTTCGCGCTGCTGTTCGTGCGCAAGCTGCAGGTGCCGGTGCTCATCACCGACCTGGACCAGGCGCGCGTCGACAAGGGCGTGGCGTACATCCACGAGGAGATCGGCAAGCTCGAGGCGAAGGGCCGTCTCGACGGCGACACCGCCAACAAGCTGCGCAGCCTCGTCACCGGCACCACCGACAAGACCCTCTACGCGGACTGCGACTTCGTGATCGAGGCCGTGTTCGAGGAGGTCGGCGTGAAGCAGGCCGTGTTCGGCGAGATCGAGAAGATCGTCGCCGAGGACGCGATCCTGGCTACCAACACCTCGTCGCTCTCGGTCGCCGAGATCGGCTCCAAGCTCGCGCACCCCGAGCGCCTGGTCGGCTTCCACTTCTTCAACCCGGTCGCGGTCATGCCGCTGATCGAGATCGTGAAGACGGACGCCACGACGGATGCCGCACTGTCCACCGCCTTCGTGGTCGCGAAGGGCCTCGGCAAGAACGCCGTGCTCACCGCCGACGCCCCCGGCTTCGTGGTGAACCGTCTGCTGGCCAAGGTCATGGGCGAGGCTGCGCGCGCCGTGTACGAGGGCACCCCGGTCGCCGACGTCGAGAAGGCGTTCGGTCCGCTCGGCCTTCCCATGGGCCCGTTCCAGCTGATCGACCTGGTCGGCTGGAAGGTCGCCGCGCACGTGCAGGACACGATGGTCCGCGCCTTCCCTGAGCGCTTCTACGCGAACGACAACTTCCACGCTCTCGCCGAGCTGGACGCGGTCGTCGAGAAGGACAAGGGCGGTCGCGTGACCGGCTGGACGAAGGCCGCCGAGAAGGCGCTGAAGGGCCAGACCGGTTCGACTCCGGCATCCGCGGAGACGATCCTGCGTCGCGTGCAGGACGGCCTGGCGCAGGAGATCCGGATCATGCTCGACGAGGGTGTGGTCCCGGAGGTCGAGGACATCGACCTGTGCCTGATCCTGGGTGCGGGCTGGCCGTTCATCGACGGCGGCGCCTCACCGTACCTCGACCGCGAGGGAGCCTCGGAGCGCGTGTTCCAGGGCACCTTCCACAACCCGCCGATCCGCGGGATCGCGCACAGCTGACGAACGTCGCACGACGGGCCGCTCCGACTTCGGGGCGGCCCGTTCCGCGTCTGCGGGGAACGGACGGCGAACGCCCCGTGAGCACCTGCTCGACGGGGCTCGATCGGCATACGGCATCCGCACAGACCCGGCACAGTGGTCTCATGGAGATGCTCCTGACGATGGTGAGCGGCAAAGGGATCTCGAGCCTGCTGAAGACTGGAACCGCGATCCTCACGATCGTGCTCGTCTTCCCGGCGCTGATGAAGCTCTTCATCGTGACCGTGGACGAGGGCTGGGCCGCGATCCGCACCCGGAACGGCAAGCCGATCATCCGCAACCGGCCGCCACGGCGCAAGACGCGCCTCAGCGGCGCCGTGGGCGAGGTCGTCGTGCTGCGACCCGGTTCGCACGGGGCGTTCCCGCTGTTCTACTGGTACCGGCTCGTGGACGTGCGCTGCCGCGCGACCGACCTGCCGGTGCGGGAGCTGACCGGCGCCGGCGGCGTGCAGCACCGAGTGCACGCGTCGTTCGAATGGCGACCGATCCCGACCGGACACGACCTGAGGGTGTTCGAACTCGACGTGGTGAACGTGCGGGAACGCGCGTCGAACATCGTCGGCGCCGCTCTGCGCGACGCGGTGCGGATGCTGGACGGCGAAGAGCTCCCGCACAACGACGAGATCAGCACCAGAGTGCTCGCGGCCTGCGCCGAGTCGGTGCGCGTCGCGTGCGGTCTGGAGCTGGTGAGGGTGATGATCACCGGCGACTCCCTGACGGACGGCTACCTGCTGGCCGGCGCCCTCCGCGCCGGCGACCGCGCACCGGACGCTGTCGCCGCCCTGCACGCGCTCAAGTGAGCTCGTCCTGCGCTGGTCGCCCGTCCTGTCCGCCGCGTTCCGGCCAGTGCGCGAACGCCCGCTCGGCGATGGCTGTGATCGTCAATGAGGGGTTCACACCCGGGTTCGCCGGCACCGCCGCACCGTCGACGACATGCACGCCCGGATGCCCCCAGACGCGGTTCCAGGCGTCGATGACGCCGTCCTCGGGAGTCGCGCCGATCACCGCGCCGCCGAGGAAGTGCGCGGTCAGCGGGATGCCGAAGGCCTCGGGCCATGAGCCTCGCGCCTCGGTGCGCACACCGGTCTCCTCCTGCATCCGCGCGGCGATCGCCTCCGCGGCGCGATGCGCCTGCGGCAGGTACGACGGATTCGGCTCCCCGTGCCCCTGCCTGCTGGTCAGGACGTCCCGGCCCAGGCGACGGCGCAGCGAGAGCGTGAGCGAGTTGTCGGCCGTCTGCATGACGAGGGCGATGATGCCGCGCTCGCTCCACCGGCGCAGGTTCGCGAGCCGGAACTGCCGCACCGGATGCCGCAGCACCTGCGCGGCCATCGAGCCGAGCCGCCCGAACAGGGGCCGGTCGCCGTCGACCAGCAGCGTTGCGAGCCCGCCCATCAGATTCGAGCCCGCGCCGTAGCGCACGTTCTCCACGTGCGTGTGATCGTCCACGTGGAACGACGTCGTGATGGCCACGCCCTCCGTGTATGCGACGCTGTCCGGGACGCGGGTGGAGATCGCGCCGTCCAGCGCCTCGGAGTTGGTACGGGTCAGGCGACCCACGGCATCCGAGATGCGCGGCAGTGCGCCGGTCGCCTTCATCCGGTGCAGCAGCTGCTGCGTTCCCCAGGTGCCGGCCGCGAGCACCACCTGCTCCGCCCGGATCGTGCGGCGCTGCCGGCTCACCCACGCACCGGAGCGCTCGGAGGTCACGAGATACCCGCCGCGCGGATCCTCCCGCACCTCGACGACGGTGCGCAGCGGCTCGATCACCGCGCCGCGGCGCTCGGCGAGGTGCAGATAGTTCTTCCGCAGGGTGTTCTTGGCGCCGACGCGGCACCCGACCATGCAGTTGCCGCACAGTGTGCAGCCGGTCCGCGCCGGCCCCTCTCCGTCGAAGAACGGGTCGGGGACTGTGACGCCGGGCATGCCGAGGAAGACTCCCACCGGCGCGCGCCGGAAGCTGCCGCCGACTCCGAGGTCCTCGGCGGCGCCGGCCATGATCCGCTCCACGGGTCCGGTGTGCGGATAGTGCTCGACGACGCCCAGCATCCGCTTCGCCGTGACGTAGTGCGGCGCGAGCTCGGCCTGCCAGGACATCCCCGGTGGCCACTGCCTGTCGGCGAAGAACGCCGCGCCCGGCTCGTAGAGCGTGTTGGCGTAGTTCAGCGAACCGCCGCCGACGCCCGCACCGGCGAGGATCATCACGTGCGGCAGCCGATGGATGCGCTGCACGCCGAAGCAGCCCAGACGGGGCGCCCACAGGTAGCGGCGCACGTCCCACGACGTCCTCGCGAAGTCCTCGTCCTCGAACCGGCGGCCGGCCTCGAGCACCCGGACGCGGTATCCCTTCTCAGACAGGCGCAGGGCGGCGACCGAGCCGCCGAAGCCCGATCCCACGATCACGACGTCCTCGTCGTAGCTCATCCGTTCATCCCTTCGGGGTCCTCATCGTCGCGGAACCATCATCGTGACGGCGCCGGGTCGGATGCCGATCACGCACTCGCCCGCGCCGACGCGCTCGCCGTCGGCGTAGACCACCAGGTCGGGCGCCGACACCTGCACGCGTCTCGCCTGCCGGTGCAGCACCTCCGGCCGTGACAGGTGGGTGCCGCGCAGCAGCAGCGGGAACACGGTCAGCAGCCGCAGGCGGCCGAGCGGTGCGACGTGCACGAGGTCGAGCGCTCCGTCGTCGGGCCGGGCTCCGACGCAGATCGGCATCCCTCCCCCGTAGCTGGACGTGTTGCCGACGGCGAGCAGGGTGCCTGGCATCGACTGCTCCTCGCCGCTGTCGACGCGCACCCGGAAGTCGGTGGGTCGCAGCCGCAGCAGCTCGATGACCAGTGCGAGGTAGTACCGCAGCGGGCCGCGGGGATGTCGCAGCGTGTTGGTGCGCTCACTGACCTTGGCGTCGAAGCCGAGGGCGGCGATCGTGAGGAACGCCCGGCTCTCCCCCTGCGAGGAGATGCTGCCGAGGTCGATGCGACGCGGGCTCCCGTGGACTGCGGCTGACGCCGCCGCGGCGGGATCGCCGGTGGGGATGCCGAGCGCGCGGGCGAGGTCGTTCCCCGTGCCGGCGGGCACGAGCGTCACCGGCATGCCGGCATCGGCGAGGACGTCGATGATGCCGGTGAGCGTCCCGTCGCCGCCCACGACGACCACGCCGTCGTGACCCTCGTGCACGGCCTGGTGCGCGAGCGCGCGGGTCTGCGCGGCGGTGTCGCCCGCCAGCACCGAGACGACGGCGCCGGACTCCCGCAGCATGCGCTCGGCGGTGGCGGCAGCGCGAGCGCCGCGCCCCTTGCCCGCGAGCGGGTTGACGATCATCGCGAGCCGCACGGGTTCAGGCACCGGGGCGTTCCGTGGGGATCAGCACACCGGGATTCATGATCCCCCGCGGGTCGAGTTCGCGCTTGACGGCGCGAAGGATGCGGATGCCGGTCTCGCCGATCTCGTCCGCCAGCCAGGGCGCGTGATCGCGTCCGACGGCGTGGTGGTGCGTGATCGTGCCGCCGGCAGCCGCGATCGCATCCCCGACGCGATGCTTCACCGTCTCCCACACGCCGAGCTGCTCGCCCCTGATTCCGGCGAGCACCGTGAAGTACAGCGAGGCGCCCGTCGGGTACACGTGCGAGACATGGCACATTACGAAGCTCTTCGCCCCGGCATCCGAGAATCCGTCCTTGAGCGCGGCCGTCACCGCCGCCCGCAGCGCGTGCAGGTTCGACCAGGTCGTCGCTGTCTCCAGCGTCTCGCAGAACACCCCTGCGTCGAGCAGGGCGTCACGCAGATAGGGGCCGTCGAAGCGGGTGCGCATCCACTTCTCGGCATCGCCGCGGCCCGTGCTGGAGCCGCCGGCCTCGGCGAGGAGTGCCGCCGCGCGCTCGCGGCGTCTCTCCGCGTCCTCTCCCTCGAACACGGTGACGGCACTGGCGCCCTTCGCGAGCACCTTGCCGATCCGGCCGAGCTGAGCCAGGCTCACGCCGGTCTCGGCCTCGTCCGAGAGGCGGATGACGGTCGGTGTCCCGCCGCGCTGCACGACCTGCCGGAGCGCGTCGGCGCCGGTCGCGAAGTCCGGGAAGGTCCAGGACTCCATGATGCGCTCCGCCGGAGTCCGGTGCACGCGCACGCGCACCTCCGTGATCACTCCGAAGGCGCCCTCCGAGCCGAGCAGCAGGCGGGTGAGGTCCGGGCCGGCGGCGGAGCCCGGTGCGCGCCCGAGGTCCAGGTCGCCGGTCGGAGTGGCCATGCGGATGCCGGTCACCATGGCCTCGAAGCGGCCGTAGCCGGCCGAGTTCTGTCCCGAGGAGCGTGCGGCCGCGAAACCGCCGATCGTGGCGTAGCGGAAGCTCTGCGGGTAGTGCCCGAGCTCGAAGCCGTGCACCGCGAGCAGGCGCTCTGCCTCCGGTGCACGCGTGCCGGCCAGCAGCACCGCCTCGCCGCTGACCTCGTCGAGACGGATCAGACCGGACAGCAGCGCGAGATCCAGGGCGATCACGGCACGGTGCGCGCCGGCGTCCGGATCCACGCCGCCGACCACGCTGGTGCCGCCTCCGAACGGGACGACCGCGAGATCGCGCTCGGCGGCCGTGCGCAGCGTCTCGCGCACCTGATCGTGGTCGGCCGGCCGTACGACGGCATCCGGTGCCTCCTGGCGTGCAGCGCGACGGCGCAGCAGATCGGGCGTCGACTTCCCGCCCGAGCGTCGGATGCGGGTCTCCGCGTCGGTCAGCACTTGATCAGGGCCGACGACGGCTCCGAGCGCGTCGATGTCCGCACCCGTGAGGCGCGAGGCGGCGATCTCGACGGCGCCGATCGCCGGTGCGGTGTCCGGACGGCGCACGCGCCCCAGCATGAGCGGCAGCAGAGCCCGCACGGCACGCGGCAGGTCAGTGGCGCGTGCCGGGTCGCCCCAGCCGTCCCAGCGCATCTCCGGCGGCGAACCCGCCCTGTCGTCCTCGACATCCATGCGTTACAGTGTGACACATTGTGGAAGATCGTCAATCATCAGACCGGAACCCGCCGCGATGGGATGCGACGCAGTTGCGCATCCTCGGCGCCGCGGAGCAGCTGATCGCGCAGCGCGGCGTCGGCGGCGTCACGATCGCCGAACTGGCCCGCGCGGCAGGCGTGAGCAGGCCGACGATCTATCGGAGCTGGGCCGGTGCCGACGAGGTCGTCCGCGCCGCCCTGCTGCACCGCGTCGTGACGCTGCTCGAGCGCGTGCCGTTCGCGCAGACGCGCGCGGGGATCGTCGACGACGTGCTCCGCTTCTCGGAGGCGTTCCAGACCGACCCGCTCTACTCGGCCCTCCTCGCCCGCGAGCCCGAGGTCTTCACCCGCTACACCCTGCATCGGTTCGGCGCCAGCCAGCAGGCCATCCTGCAGCGGATGGCCGCCTCGATCGGCGCCGCGCAGGCAGGCGGCACGGTGCGCGACGGCGACCCGCAGCACATCGGGGTCATGCTGCTCCTCATCGCGCAGTCGGCGATCCTCTCGCACGGCACGGTGAACGAGCTCATCGACGACGCCTCGTGGGAACGCGAGCTGCGCGCCGCACTGGACGGGCTGCTGCGGCCATGAGCTCACCCGACTTCACCGCGTCGCGCCGTAGCGCCGAGCTCGCCCGCGCGGCGGCCGACACGGTCGACGTGCTGGTCGTGGGTGGGGGGATCACCGGGACCGGCACCGCGCTGGATGCCGCATCCCGCGGCCTCAGCGTGCTGCTCATCGAGGCGGAGGATCTCGCGTTCGGCACCAGCCGGTTCAGCTCCAAGCTGGTGCACGGCGGACTGCGCTACCTCGCCACCGGTGACATCGCGACAGCGCGGGAGAGCGCCAGGGAGCGCCATCTGCTGATGACGGCGATCGCGCCGCATCTGATCCGCCCGCTGCCTCAACTGCTCCCCTTCTCTCCCGCGGTCTCCCTGCGCCAGCGCGTCGCGGGGGCCGCGGGCATGGCGATGGGCGACCTGCTGCGGTTGCAGGCCCGCACGCCTCGACGCGTCCTCCCCGGCCCTCGCCCGGCGTCGGCCCGCACCGCGCTCGGGCTGGTGCCGGGGCTGGACGCGCATCGCCTGCGCGGGGGCATGATCACCCATGACGGGCAGCTCGCCGACGACGCACGCCTGGTGGTCGCGGTGGCGCGGAGCGCCGCCGCTCTGGGCGCGAGCATCCTCACCCGGGTTCGCGCGCTGCGCCTGCACGCCGACGGCGCGGACGCCGAGGACGTGCTCACCGGCGAGCGGTTGACGATCCGCGCACGCAGCGTGATCAATGCCACAGGCGTGTGGGCCGGGTCGCTCGACGACGCGATCACGGTGCGTCCCAGCCGCGGAACGCACATCGTGCTCGACGGCGCCGCTCTCGGGCATCCGCGCGCCGCCCTGACGATCCCGCACGTCGGGTCCGTCAGCCGGTACGTGTTCGCCCTTCCGCAGCCGGGCGGACGCGTCTACGTCGGACTCACCGATGAGGACGCGCCGGGCGACGTGCCGCGTGTCGCCCAGCCCACGGAGCCGGAGATCGCGTTCCTGCTCGAGAGCCTGAATCGTGTGCTGCAGACGCCGGTCCGCCGGGAGCAGGTGCTGGGTGCGTTCGCCGGGCTCCGTCCCCTGGTGGACGGCGGCGGTGGAAGCACAGCCGACGTGTCCCGCAGGCATCTCGTCGCGGCGTCCGACGACGGCTTCGTCTCGGTGCTGGGCGGCAAGCTCACCACGTATCGGCGCATGGCACAGGACGCCGTGGATCTGGCCGTGCGCACGCGCGGGCTGACGGCACCGCCCAGCCGCACCACCGCACTGCGACTGGCGGCCTTCTCCCCCGTCGATCCCGCACCTCCGCTGGCCGAGGGGCTGACCCTCAGCGCGGCGGACGTGGTGGATGCCGTGCGCACTCAGGGCGCGATGACGGCGGATGACGTTCTCGACCGGCGGACCCGTCTGGGCCTGATCCCGGAGGAGCGGGCACGGGCGCTCCCGCTGGTCGCCGACCTGGTCGCACGAGCCCTCGACGAGCTCGGCTGACGGCGCGCCTCGTCTTCGCTCCCCTCCGCGCGCTACCATTTGAACATGTTCAGTTCTGAGCTCACGCCGAAGGCCGAGCAGACACGCGCCCGCATCCGCGCAGCCGCGATCGATTCCTTCATCGAGCGCGGCTACCCCGACACCACGATCCGGCTGATCGCCAAGGAGGCGGGGGTGTCGGTGGGGAACGCGTACTACTACTTCCCCTCGAAGACCCACCTCGTGCAGGAGCTGTACGAGCAGGTGCAGCAGGACCACGCTCGCGTCGCAGTCCCCCTGCTGGAGGGCGTCGGGGGCCTGGTCGACCGCCTGCGGATCGTCTGCGAGACGGGCCTCGAGACGCTGGAGCCCTATCAGCGCGTGGCGCCGGGCTTCCTCAGCGCCATGATCGCCCCGGACTCCCCCATCAACCCGCTGTCCCGCGAGTCGTCCGGTGCGCGGGAGATGACGATCGGCCTCTTCCGGCGCGCGGTCGACGGCGCCGAGCACCGTCTGCCGGATGACATCGCGAAACGGCTCCCGGATGCCCTCTTCGTCGCGTTCCTGGGACTCATCGTGCGCTGGACCTACGACGAGGACGACCACGCCCGCACCCGGCGCCTTCTGGACACCGCACTGAAGCTGCTCGCGGTGGCCCTTCCCTTCGTGCGGGTCCCGGGCGTGCGCGGAGTCGCACGCGACCTGCTCGACCAGATCGCGGAGGTGCGGGCATGACAGGCGCGCCCGCCTCGACCCTGTCACCGCGCACTCCCGATCAGCCGATGGCGTTCACCCGTGACGAGTTCGTGATGGGGGCGGTGTCGTCCTGGCTCTTCTTCCTGGGGCTGCTGGCAGCGGCGGAAGTGTCCGTCGCGGTCGTCTCCGATGTCATGGGCTCGCTCCGCGGAGGCCCCTCCGGCTTCTCCTCCGTGGGGCTTCTGGGCCCCGTGCTGCTCATCTCACTGCTGATCGCGGCGCCCATCTCCGGAGTCGCGGCGCTGCTCACCGCGCCGCTGATCCGCAGGCTCGCGTGGCGGCTGCGCACGCGGCGCTCCCCCTGGCTCCACGTCGCCGCCCACGCCGCCATCGGCGCGGCGGTCGCGGCGCTCACCATCGTCGTCCTACAGCTGTGCTTCCTGCTGTGGACGGATGCCGCAGCCCCGGTGCCGCAGTTCGCCGGCTACTGCCTGATCGCCGCGGCGCTCACCGCGGCGTCCACGGTGCTCGGCTGGGCCGTCACCGTGCGCAACGCTCGCCGGTGGGACAGCGGCCGGAGCACAGCGCGGCGCATCCAGGCCCGCATCGATCGTGACGCCGTCATGGAGGACGGGGCTCTGGAGCCCTGACGCTCAGCTGCGATCGTGGATGGGCAGCGCGATCGCGCCGGTCTCGCCGGTCTGACGCGCCATCGGGACGCGCTTGCCCAGTACCTGTGCGACGACGTCCTGGGCGATCTTCGCGGCCGTGAGGCCGGCATCCTGCAGCACCTGCTCGCGCGACGCGTGCTCGATGAACGCGTCCGGCACGCCGAGCTCGTCGACGGCGGTGTCGATGCCCGCCTCACGCAGCACCTGACGCACCCGAGTGCCGACGCCGCCCACGCGGATGCCGTCCTCGAGCGTGATCACCAGACGGTGGCGTGCGGCCAGCTCGAGGATCGACGACTGCACGGGGATCACCCAGCGCGGGTCGATCACCGTGGCTCCGATGCCCTGCGCTCGCAAGCGGGCGGCGACGTCCAGGGCGAGCTCCGTGAACGGACCGATGCCCACCAGGAGCACGTCCTCGGTCTCATCGCGGGAGAGCACGTCGACCCCGTCCGCCAGCCGTTCGACGGCAGGGATGTCGTCCGGCACCGACCCCTTCGGGTAGCGGATCACCGTGGGCGCGTCGTCGACGGCCACGGCCTCGTCGAGCACCTCGTGCAGACGCGCCGCGTCCCGAGGTGCCGCGATGCGGATGCCCGGGACCAGCTGCAGCGTCGCCAGATCCCAGATCCCATGATGGCTCGGGCCGTCTGGCCCGGTGACACCGGCCCGATCCAGCACGAACGTGACGCCGGCCTTGTGCAGGGCGACATCCATCAGCACCTGGTCGAAGGCGCGGTTCATGAAGGTCGCGTAGATCGCCACCACGGGGTGCAGGCCGCCGAACGCGAGGCCGGCCGACGAGGCGACGGCGTGCTGCTCGGCGATGCCCACGTCGTACACGCGGTGCGGGTAGCGCTCGGCGAACGGGGCGAGGCCCGTCGGGCGCAGCATGGCGGCGGTCATCGCGATGACCTTCTCGTCCCTGCCGCCGACGTCGACCAGGGCGTCGGCGAACACCGAGGTCCACGAGCGGCCCGAGGACTTGCCCAGCGCGCCACCGGTCTTCGGATCGATGCGTCCGACGGAATGGAACTGGTCCGCCTCGTCGTCGAGCGCCGGCTGGTATCCACGGCCCTTCTCGGTGATGACGTGCACGATCACGGGTGCGCCGAAGTCCTTCGCCAGCTGGAGCGTCTCCAGGAGGGCGGGGAGGTCGTGACCGTCGACCGGGCCGAGGTACTTGATGTCCAGATTGGAATACAGTGCGGCGTTGTTCGTGAAGCGCGACAGGAAGCCGTGCGTGCCACCGCGCACTCCGCGGAACAGCGCCCGGCCGAACGGGCCGAAGGCGCGGAACACCCGGTCGGACTTGCGGTGCAGATCGCGATAGGCGGCGGCGGTGCGCACCCGGTTCAGGTAGCGGGACATTCCGCCGATCGTCGGCGCGTAGGAGCGTCCGTTGTCGTTGACGACGATCACGAGATTGCGATCGTTGTCATCGGAGATGTTGTTCAGCGCCTCCCAGGTCATCCCGCCCGTGAGCGCGCCGTCGCCGACGACCGCGACCACGTGGCGATCTCCCCGTCCGGTGGCGGTGAGGGCGCGGGAGACGCCGTCCGCCCAGCTCAGCGAGCTGGAGGCATGCGAGGACTCGACCACGTCGTGCGGGCTCTCCGAGCGCTGCGGGTAACCGGCGAGACCGCCGCGGGAGCGCAGCTGCGAGAAGTCCTGTCTGCCGGTCAGCAGCTTGTGCACGTAGGACTGGTGCCCGGTGTCGAAGATGATCGGGTCCTCGGGCGAGGAGAACACCCGGTGCAGCGCGATCGTCAACTCGACGACGCCGAGGTTCGGACCGAGGTGACCGCCGGTGCGGGCCACGTTCTCGACCAGGAAGGTGCGGATCTCGGCCGCCAGCTCAGCGAGCTGATCGGGTGAGAGCCGGTCGAGATCCCGGGGACCGGTGATGCTCGGCAGGATCGGCATGGACGCTCCTCCGCGACTCGACGACTGCGCGGCCGAAGGGCTCGCGCGAACCTGTCCAGTCTATCTCCGAGTCGGTGCGAGTTCGGTGCGTGGCGCGGATGACCGCGGCCTCGGCGGTGCGCTCCCCGGGGACGCGGAAGCGCCCCGCCCGGTCGAAAACCGGGCGGGGCGCTCTCGTCGTGGGGTCAGACCAGCTGACGCAGCACGTACTGCAGGATGCCGCCGTTGCGGTAGTAGTCCGCCTCACCGGGTGTGTCGATGCGCACGACCGCGTCGAAGGTGACGGGCGCGTGGCCCTCGGGCGAGAACTCGCTCGGGGTCGCGGTGACCTTCACCGTCTTCGGCGTGGTGCCCTCGTTGAGCTCGGTCAGGCCCTCGATCGAGATGATCTCGGTGCCGTCCAGGCCCAGCGACTCCCAGGACTCGCCCGCCGGGAACTGCAGCGGGACGACGCCCATGCCGATGAGGTTGGAGCGGTGGATGCGCTCGAAGCTCTCCGCGATGACCGCCTTGACGCCCAGGAGGTTGGTGCCCTTGGCCGCCCAGTCGCGCGAGGATCCGGAGCCGTACTCCTTGCCGCCGAAGACCACCAGCGGCACGCCCTGCTCCTGGTAGTTCATGCACGCGTCGTAGATGAACGCCTGCGGACCGCCGGGCTGGGTGAAGTCGCGGGTGTAGCCGCCCTCGATCTGCTGACCGTCGTTGACGGCCTTGACCAGCGTGTTCTTCAGGCGGATGTTCGCGAACGTGCCGCGGATCATCACCTCGTGGTTGCCTCGACGCGATCCGAAGGAGTTGAAGTCCTTGCGCTCCACACCGTGCTCCTGCAGGTACTGCGCAGCAGGGGTGCCCGGCTTGATGGCGCCGGCGGGCGAGATGTGGTCGGTGGTGACCGAGTCGCCCAGGGCCGCCATCACGCGAGCGCCGGTGATGTCGGTGACCGGGGTGAGCTCCATGGTCATGCCGTCGAAGTACGGCGCCTTGCGCACGTAGGTCGAGTCCTCGTCCCACTCGAAGATCGGACCGGTCGGCGTGGGCAGGCCCGTCCAGCGCTCGTCGCCGTCGAAGACGGTGGCGTACTGCTTGATGAACTGCTCACGCGAGATCGATGCGTCGATGATCTCCTGCACCTCTTCCGAGGTGGGCCAGATGTCCCGCAGGAACACGTCGTTGCCCTCGGTGTCCTGACCCAGCGCGTCGTTCTCGAAGTCGAAGTGCATCGAGCCGGCGAGGGCGTAGGCGATGACCAGCGGCGGCGAGGCCAGGTAGTTCATCTTCACGTCCGGGCTGATGCGGCCCTCGAAGTTGCGGTTGCCGGAGAGCACGGCGGTGACCGCGAGGTCGTGCTCGTTGACGGCGGCCGAGACCTCGTCGATCAGCGGACCGGAGTTGCCGATGCAGACCGTGCAGCCGTAGCCGACCGTGTAGAAGCCCAGGCCCTCGAGGTCCTCGTTCAGGCCCGACTTCTCGTAGTAGTCGGTGACGACCTTGGAGCCGGGAGCCAGCGTGGTCTTGACCCACGGCTTCTGCTTCAGGCCCTTCTGCAGCGCCTTCCGCGCGACCAGACCGGCCGCGACCATGACCGAGGGGTTGGAGGTGTTGGTGCACGAGGTGATCGCCGCGAGCGTCACCGCGCCGTTGTCCAGGATGTACTGGTCGCCGGCAGGCGTGGTCACGGGGACCGGCTTGGACGATGCGGCGGGCGCACCGCTGCTGATGTGCACCGGACGGGTGTGCACCTCCTCCTCACCGGGGACCTGACCGGGGTCGGATGCCGGGAAGGAGTGCTTCGACTCGAGGTCGGCCAGCTCGTCCGTGGTGGACGGCGTCGCGTAGTTGAGGATGTCCTTCTCGAACTGCGTCTTCGCCTCGGAGAGCAGGATGCGGTCCTGCGGGCGCTTCGGACCGGCGATCGAGGGGACCACGGTGCCGAGGTCGAGCTCCATGTACTCGCTGTACACCGGCTCGTTGGCGGCGTCGTGCCACAGGCCCTGGATCTTGGCGTACGACTCGACCAGCGCGATCGCCTCGTCGCTGCGGCCGGTGAGGCGCAGGTAGTCGAGGGTGACGTCGTCCACCGGGAAGATCGCCGCGGTGGAGCCGAACTCCGGCGACATGTTTCCGATGGTCGCGCGGTTGGCGAGCGGCACGGATGCCACGCCGGCGCCGTAGAACTCGACGAACTTGCCGACCACGCCGTGCTGGCGCAGCATGTCGGTGATCGTCAGCACGACGTCGGTCGCGGTGACGCCGGCGGGGATCTCGCCGGTGAGCTTGAAGCCGACGACGCGCGGGATGAGCATGGAGACCGGCTGGCCCAGCATGGCCGCCTCGGCCTCGATGCCGCCGACGCCCCAGCCCAGCACGCCCAGGCCGTTGACCATGGTGGTGTGCGAGTCGGTGCCGACGAGCGTGTCGGGGTAGGCGCGCAGCACGCCGTCGACGGTGCGGTCGTAGACGACCTTGGCCAGGTGCTCGATGTTCACCTGGTGCACGATGCCGGTGCCCGGCGGGACGACCTTGAAGTCGTCGAAGGCGGTCTGGCCCCAGCGCAGGAACTGGTAGCGCTCGCCGTTGCGCTCGTACTCGATCTCGACGTTGCGCTGCAGCGCGTTCTCCGCGCCGAAGAGGTCGGCGATCACGGAGTGGTCGATGACCATCTCCGCGGGCGAGAGCGGGTTGATGCGGCTCGGGTCGCCGCCGAGGGCGGTGACGGCCTCGCGCATGGTGGCGAGGTCGACGATGCAGGGCACGCCGGTGAAGTCCTGCATGAGGACGCGGGCGGGCGTGAACTGGATCTCGGTGTTGGGCTCGGCCGTGGCATCCCACGAGCCCAGCGCCTCGATCTGCGCCTTCGTGACGTTCTTGCCGTCCTCGGTGCGCAGCTGGTTCTCCAGAAGCACCTTCAGGCTGAAGGGGAGCTTCTCGTGACCGGCGACCGTGTCGATGCGGAAGATCTCGTAGTCGGTGCTGCCGACCGTCAGGGTGCTCTTGGCACCGAAGCTGTTCACCGTGGACACGGATCCGTCTCCTTCTGTTCGGATGGGAGCGACAGGCGACTCCATCTTGCTCGCCTCCGGATGCCGCGGCTAGCAAGGTTCGCCTT
>NZ_MKRT01000010.1:27393-27713 GCF_001897945.1 Microbacterium sp. 69-10 | reverse complement strand
AGGTGAACGGTGCCTGCGTCACTCGCCGCGCCGATACAGGGCCCTGACGACGAGCCAGGTCACGGCGACGAGCGGGGCGAACAGCGGCAGCCCCATGATGAGCTTCAGCGTTCCCAGGAGGGTGACCTGGTCGGTGAGATAGAGCGGCAGCTGCACGCCCAGGCGCGCGCAGAAGAGCACGCCCCACGCGATGCCGAGCCAGAAGAACGCCCGCCGTTTGCGGCGATCCTGGCGCCAGTCCGTGCCCTCCCCCATGAGGAAGCCCACGGCCAGCCCGATCAGCGACCAGCCCACCAGCGCGGCCACGATCATGGCGGTGC
>NZ_MKRT01000010.1:20326-27215 GCF_001897945.1 Microbacterium sp. 69-10 | reverse complement strand
GACGACGAAGGCGAGACTCGGCAGGACCGACTCCAGGATGCCGCGCCAGCCGCCCATCGCGGTCCAGACGACCTTCTGCGTGCTCTCGCTGCTGTCCGCGCCGAGCCCGGCGCGGCGCGCCGCTCCGCCCAGCGCCGCGCCGATCAGGTCGGCCGCGGACGGCTCAGCGGGCGCAGCGGTGTCCTTCTCGCGCGCGTCCTGCTCGCGGTCGGCGTCGGTCACGCCGAGCCCGGCGTGGACGGCATCTTCAGCGGGATGAGGTCGCGGGGCGGCATCGGGGATCCGCCGCGCACGACGACGATCGAGCGGAACAGGTCCTCGACCTGCTCCGCCGCGGCCGGGTCGGAGGCCGCCTCGCCGCCGATGACGCCGCGCAGGAACCAGCGCGGGCCGTCGACGCCGATGAAGCGCGCCAGGCGCATCTCGGAGCCCTCTGCGGCGGTCGCGGGCACCTCGGCCAGCAGCTCCTTGCCCAGCGGACCCTCGCGCTCCTCGACGCGACCGCCCTGGGTGCGGATCTGGTCGCGCAGCTGCACGCGGGTCTCATCCCACAGGCCGCGCGTGCGCGGCGCCGCGAACGGCTGCACCTGCAGCGAGGAGTTCGCGTAGTCCAGGCCGACCGCCACGATGCGCTTGGTCTGCTCCTCCACCTCCAGCCGCAGGTTCAGGCCCTCGCGGGGCAGCACCTTGATGCCGCCGAGGTCGATGTAGGGGCGGACGGGGTTCGCCTCCGCGTCGTCGAACGGTCCCGCAGTGGCCCGGTCCTCCGGTGCCGACTTCAGCGTGGGCTCGATCTCTTCAGTCATTCGCTCTTTCCCTGGGTATAGCCGGTGGACCCGAAGCCGCCTTCGCCGCGGACGCTCTCGGGCAGCTCGTCGACGGGTTCGAAGTGCGCCTGGATCACGGGCATCACGATCAGCTGCGCGATGCGATCACCGACCGCCACATCGTACGCGTCCTTGCTGTCGGTGTTCAGCAGGCTCACCTTGATCTCGCCGCGGTATCCCGCATCGACCGTGCCGGGCGAGTTGACCACGGTGATGCCGTGCTTGGCCGCGAGTCCGCTGCGGGGAACCACGAAGGCCGCGTAGCCCTCGGGCAGCGCGATCCGCACGCCCGTGCCGATCAGGGCGCGCTCGCCCGGTTCCAGGCGCACGGCCTCGGTGGAGACGAGGTCGGCCCCGGCATCACCCGGATTCGCGTAGAACGGGGTGTGCGCGGCGATAATGGGGACGGCAACGGAATGAGTCACCCCATGAGGCTAATGCAGAACACCACGCAGGAAACGCGGGAGAGCTATCGCGAACGGCTGTCGCCGAGCCTGTGGATGCTCGTCACGATCGCACTCGTCGGCCCCATGGTGTCACTGGTGTTCGCACCGGTCGCCTCCAGCATCGCGATCGCGATCGGGGCGGCCGTCTCGCTGGTGCTCGTCGTCCTCAGCATCCTGCTGGCGCCGGTCATCAGCGTGCGCGGGACGGTTCTGCACGCGGGACGCGCGCACATCGACGCGCGCTGGCTGGGTGAGCCCGAGCACTTCACCGGGCAGGATGCCCGCGACAGGCGCACACGCGACATCGCGCGCGACGGATGGCATCTCATCCGGGGAGGCATCGACGGCCTCGTCGTGGTGCCGCTGACGGACCCGGACGACCCGATGCGCTCCTGGACCATCTCCTCGCGCACGCCCGATCGGCTCAGCGCTGCGATCCGCGCGGCGCGCGCAGCGGGCTGACGGGACAACCAGGCCGACAGCGCCGACCACGCCCGGAGAAGCAGAACGCGCCCCGAGCCGAAAGGCCGGGGCGCGCGCATACGGGTGTGCGTCAGGCGGCGCACTCCTTGCAGATGGGACCCTCGGGGCCCTCGTGGTCGAGCTGCGAGCGGTGCTTCACGAGGAAACAGCTCATGCAGGTGAACTCATCCTGCTGCGCAGGGAGCACGACCACATCGAGCTCCACATCGGACAGGTCCGCGCCCGGGAGTTCGAAGCCCGAGGGGTTGTCGGAGTCCTCGACGTCGGCGGCGCCGGACTGGTTGCTCGGCACACGCTCCTTGAGGGCTTCGATCGACTCGGAGTCGTCTTCGCTCTTACGGGGCGCGTCGTAGTCGGTTGCCATGTGGTGAATCTCCACTTCAGTGGTACGAGTGGTTTGTGGGGGAGCTGATTCGGGTGTTCAGCGGGCGTTAGTTTGCACGACCGCGGAGGATTTAGCAAATGCCTTCGCGTTCGCCCGGGGAAACTCACGGCGCGCCCAGAGTATTCCCGGACCTGAGCGGGTCATCGTGACAGCATGAACGCACACCCACCAGAGGGGCATCGGTATGGAAAACGTCACCATCGTCGGAACAGAAGCGGGAGTCCTCGTCCTCGCCACGGAGTCCGGGCAGCGCTTCGCGCTCCCGATCGACGACGTGCTGCACCGCGAGGTGCGCCGGGCGACCCGCGAGACGGAGCCCGCCGCCGCGCGACTGGCCGCGAGCCCCCGCGACATCCAGACCCAGATCCGCGCCGGGCTCTCGGCGTCCGAGGTCGCGGCGCTGCTCGGCGTCAGCGAGGCGGACGTCGCGCGCTTCGAGGGTCCTGTGCTCGCCGAGCGCGAGCACATCGTCGGTCAGGCCCTCGCCGTTCCGGTGCTGATCGGCAGCGAGGTCGAGCCCGACGCCCAGCCGACCTTCGGTGTCGCGGTGCGCGCCAAGCTCGCCGATCTGCAGGCGACCGACGAGCGCTGGGCGAGCTGGAAGGACGAATCGGGCTGGACCGTCAAGCTGGAGTTCACCGCCGACGAGGTCGAGCACGACGCGCGCTGGGCCTTCGACCCGCGTCGCAGCACGCTCTCGCCCCTGAACCCGGATGCCACGCAGCTCTCCCGCCAGGGCTCACTCCCCGAGGGGCTGATCCCGCGCCTTCGCGCGGTCGACCACGAGCGCGTCTCCCCCTACAAGGACGACAGCCGCTTCGACTCCGGGGCGTTCGGCCCCCGTCTGCTCCCCCGCCCGGAGGAGGAGGCCGCGGACGCACCCGCCGCTGAGCACTCCAGCGCCGCCGTGCAGGCGGCCGCCGCCCGCCGCGCGCCGGAGGAGAGCCACCCCAACGCGGAGACCGCGGATCTGCTGGAGGCGCTGCGACGCCGCCGAGGGCAGCGCGAGTCCGCTCCCCTGTTCGGCGAGGACGAGCACGATGAGCCCGCGCCCATCGCCCTGTTCGACGCCATCGAGGACGAGGCGCCCGCCGAGCCGGAACCGGCTCCGGAGCCCGAGCCGGCCGAGCAGCCCTCCGGCCGGCGCAAGCGCCGCAACGCGATGCCGAGCTGGGACGAGATCGTCTTCGGGGCCCGCACCGAGGAGTGATGCACGGATCGGACACCGATCCGCACGGTGATCAGCGCGAGAAGGCGCCCATCCGGATGAGCGGGACGCGCCACTCCTCCATGGTGAGTCCGCCGTGCTGGCCCACCATTCCCCGACCGCGCTGATCCGCCGCCTCGCCGTCGTAGAGGGCGTGATTCGAGCGCGCGATCACGAGCAGGTCGCCGATGCGCTCGCGCGCGGCATCCGTCACCACCCCGCCGAAGAGCCCGGCGTCGATCGCCTCCACGCGGCTGACCACATCGGCGAATCCGTCCAGGTCGCTACGCCAGCGGCTCAGGATGCCCGGCTGGTCTGCATCCGGCTCGGTGTACACGTGCAGCATCCGCGGTTCCCCGCCGATGTGCCGGATGCTGTCATGCCAGCCCCCCGCGGCGTCCAGGATCAGCTGCCGGTGCGCGGGCACGTCGACCATGCCGTGGTCGGCCGTGACCAGCACTCCCACGCCGTCCGGCACCCGTCGCGACAGCGCCGCGTCGATGTCCTCGAGGGCGGCGACCCATTCGGCGGAGTCGACGCCGTGCTTGTGCCCGGCCTTGTCCGCCTCCGGGAGATAGCAGTACACCAGGGCGCCGTCATGCGCGTCAGCGAGCTCCCATGCGAGCTCCACGCGCTCGGCCGGCGACCCGGCGCTGCGGAACTCCGCACCGCGCAGGATCGCATGGGTCAGTCCGGTGCCCGCGTGCGCGGCGACGCCCACCGCGAAGGTCGGATGCCCGGCGGCGGCCGCCTGCTCGAACACGGTCGCCCGCGGCTGCCAGGCCGTCGGGTCCACGCCGTCCCATTCCGTGAGCTGGTTGACGAGCACGTCGCGCTCCGGGTGCCGCACCCGGTAGCCGACCATCCCGTGCACTCCCGGCGCGGACCCGGTGAGCAGGCTGGTCAGTGCGGCGGCCGTCGTCGTCGGGAACACCGAGCCTGCGACGTCCTTCTTCGCCATCGCCGACACCAGCGTGCGGGCGTGCCCGGCGTGCGCGCGCAGCGGCAGGGCGCCGAGCCCGTCCACCACGACGAGCACGGCTGACCGCACATGCGGCAGCTCCCCCGGAGCGTCGCGCAGAGAGGCGAGCAGCTGGGGCGCCACCCCGGCGATGCTCCGCGTCGATTCGAGGCTGGACGGTAGCATGAGAGGCATCGGGGCCAGTCTTCCACAGGCGGCCCGCCCGCCCCGCACTCGTGCCCCGCCACCCGTGCGCACCCGAGCGTCCAGCAGGAAGTCCATGCCAAAGCCCTCGTCATCCGAGCCCGTCCAGGAGCGCATCCAGGACATCGACCTGTCCCAGGAGATGCAGGGCTCGTTCCTCGAGTACGCGTACTCGGTCATCTACTCGCGCGCCCTGCCGGACGCCCGCGACGGCCTCAAGCCCGTGCAGCGCCGCATCCTGTACCAGATGGCCGAGATGGGCCTGCGGCCCGACCGCGGCCATGTCAAGAGCGCGCGCGTCGTCGGCGAGGTGATGGGAAAGCTGCACCCGCACGGCGATTCCGCCATCTACGACGCCCTGGTGCGCCTCGCGCAGGACTTCGCGCTGCGCGTGCCGCTGGTCGACGGGCACGGCAACTTCGGCTCCCTGGACGACGGCCCCGCCGCATCGCGCTACACGGAGGCCCGGCTCGCGGCATCCGCTCTGGCTCTGACCGAGAACCTCGACGAGGACGTCGTCGACTTCGTCCCGAACTACGATGGCCAGTTCCAGCAGCCCGCGGTGCTGTCGGCGGCCTTCCCCAACCTGCTCGTCAACGGCGCCAGCGGCATCGCGGTGGGCATGGCCACGAACATGGCCCCGCACAACCTCATCGAGGTGATCGCCGCCGCCACGCACCTTCTCGAGAACCCGGATGCGACGACGGCCGAGCTGATGGAGTTCGTGCCGGGCCCGGATTTCCCCTCCGGCGGCATCCTGATGGGCCTGGACGGCGTCAAGGAGGCCTACGAGACCGGCCGCGGCGCGTTCAAGCTGCGCGCCAAGACCTCGATCGAGCCCCTCGGCCCGCGCCGCACCGGCATCGTCGTCACCGAGCTGCCCTACCAGGTGGGTCCCGAGCGCGTCATCGAGAAGCTCAAGGACGCCGTCAACGCCAAGAAGCTGCAGGGCATCAGCGACGTGCAGGACCTCACCGACCGCAAGAACGGCCTGCGCCTGGTCGTGACGGTCAAGACCGGGTTCGACCCGGCGGCGGTGCTCGACCAGCTGTTCCGGTTCACGCCGCTCGAGGACTCGTTCTCGATCAACAACGTCGCGCTCGTCGACGGGCAGCCCCGCACGCTGGGCCTCAAGGAGCTGCTGCGGGTCTACCTGCAGCATCGCATCGAGGTCATCGAGCGGCGCAGCCGCTACCGCCTCGCCCGCCGCAACGAGCGTCTGCACCTGGTGCGCGGGCTCCTGCTGGCGATCCTCGACATCGACGAGGTGATCCAGGTCATCCGCTCCTCGGACGACTCCGAGACCGCGCGCACCCGCCTTCAGCAGGTGTTCGAGCTCGACGAGGTGCAGGCCGAGTACATCCTCGAACTGCGCCTGCGCCGTCTGACGAAGTTCTCCCGCCTCGAGCTGGAGACCGAGCGCGACAAGCTGCTCGCCGAGATCGCCGAGCTGGAGAAGCTGCTCGCCGATCCCGCCCTCGTGCGCGCGCAGGTGGCGACCGAGCTGGATGCCGTGGCCGAGCAGTTCGGCACGCACCGGCGCACCCTGCTGCTGAACGCGGCACCGCCGAAGGCGCGCACGACGAAGTCCGCTGCAGAGCTGCAGCTCGCCGACGCGCCGACCACGCTGCTGCTGTCGACGACGGGACGCGCCGTGCGCGTGGATCTGGAGCCGGGGGCGACCATCGCGACGCCCGCCCGCCGCAGCAAGCACGATGCCATCCAGGCGCGCCTGGAGACGACCACGCGCAGTGAGATCGGCGCCGTCACGAGTGCGGGCCGGGTCGTGCGGTTCACGCCCATCGACATCCCGGCTGTGCCCGCCAGCTCGGTCGGACTCGGCGCCGGCGTGCGGATCCACGACTATCTGGGGCTCACCGATCGGAGCGAGCGGGTGCTCGCCCTGATCCGGTTCGACGACGACACGCCGCTGGCGCTCGGCACCAAGGACGGTGTCGTCAAGCGCATCGTACCGTCCGCCCTCGCGGTGCGTCCGGAGATCGAAATCATCGGTCTGAAGCCGAAGGACGTCGTCATCGGCGCCGCGCCGGCATCGGACGAGGCGGAGCTCGTCTTCGTCAGCTCGGATGCCCAGCTGCTGCACTTCCCGGCGTCGAACGTGCGGCCACAGGGCGCGCCCGCAGGCGGCATGGCGGGCGTGAAGCTCGGCTCGGGCGCCGAGGTCATCTCGTTCACCGTCGTCGCGTCCCCGGAGGAGGCCGTGGTCGTCACGGTCTCCGGCTCTGAGGGGATGCTGGCGGGAGCGGATGCCGGGCGCGCCAAGGTGTCGGACTTCGCAGAGTTCCCCGGCAAGGGTCGCGCCACCGGCGGTGTGCGCGCGCACGCGTTCCTGAAGGGCGAGGACCGGCTGCGGCT
>NZ_MKRT01000010.1:19626-20082 GCF_001897945.1 Microbacterium sp. 69-10 | reverse complement strand
CCGATCCTGATACTTGGGCGTACCGCGACCCCACCCGGCAGACCCAAGAACACTCCAAGTATCAACTTCCGCCGGAAACCGGGTCCCCGAAACGACCGATCCTGATACCTGGACGCTCCGGCGCACGCCCCGACCGGGCTCAGCGCCCCAGGAAAGCGACAGGCTCAGCGCCCCATGAACCAGACCCGCTGCTGACGTTCACGCGTCGATGGACTCGCGGCTCAGCCTGTCGCTGGAGCTCATGATGAACTCGCGGCGCGGCGCCACCTCGCTGCCCATCAGCAGCTCGAAGGTGCGGATCGCGGCATCCGCCGCCTCGGCGTCCTCGATGGTCACGCGACGCAGCAGACGTCCCTGCTTGTCCATGGTCGTGGTCGCCAGCTGATCGGCATCCATCTCACCGAGACCCTTGTATCGCTGGATCGGATCCTGCCAGCGCTTGCCCGCCTTCTGCAG
>NZ_MKRT01000010.1:15993-19618 GCF_001897945.1 Microbacterium sp. 69-10 | reverse complement strand
GAGTACGTGTAGATCGTCTCATTGGGCTTGGACCCGGGGTTCATCACGATCACGCGGTGCAGCGGCGGCACGGCCGAGAACACCCGTCCCGCCTCCACCAGCGGCCGCATGTACCGGAAGAACAGCGTCAGCAGAAGCGTGCGAATGTGGGCGCCGTCGACGTCGGCGTCGCTCATCAGGATGACCTTGCCGTAGCGCGCCTGGCTCAGATCGAACGTGCGTCCGGAACCCGCGCCGATCGTGGTGATGATGGCCGCGCACTCGGCGTTGCCGAGCATGTCGCTGATCGACGCCTTCTGCACGTTCAGGATCTTGCCGCGGATCGGCAGCAGCGCCTGGAACTCGCTGTTGCGGGCATGCCGAGCGGTGCCGAGGGCCGAGTCGCCCTCGACGATGAACAGCTCGCTCTGCTCGAAGTCGTTGGAGCGGCAGTCCACCAGCTTCGCGGGCAGCGACGAGGACTCGAGCGCGGTCTTGCGCCGCTGGGTCTCCTTGTGGGCGCGCGCGGACACACGGGCCTTCATCTCGGAGACGATCTTGTCCAGCAGCTGGGAGGTCTGGCTCTTGTCGTCGCGCTTGGTCGACCCGAAGCGGGCGGCGAGCTCGGTGCGCACGACCTTCGCGACGATCGAGCGCACCGCCGGCGTGCCCAGCACCTCCTTGGTCTGGCCCTCGAACTGCGGCTCCGGCACGGTGACGGTCAGCACCGCGGTGAGCCCCGCCAGCACGTCGTCCTTCTCGAGCTTGTCGTTGCCGACCTTGAGCCGTCGCGCGTTCTGCTCGACCTGCCCGCGCAGCGACTTGAGCAGCTCCTGCTCGAAGCCCTGCTGATGTGTACCGCCCTTCGGCGTGGCGATGATGTTCACGAACGAGCGCGTCACGGTCTCGTAGCCGGTGCCCCAGCGCAGCGCGATGTCGACCTGGCACTCGCGCTCCACCTCGGTGGCCTTCATGTGTCCGTCGGCCTGCAGCACGGGCACGGTCTCGGTGAACGAGCCACTGCCCTGGATGCGCCAGGTGTCGGTCACGGGGGCGTCGGAGGCGAGGTAGTCGACGAACTCGGAGATGCCGCCCTCGTAGAGGTACGACGTGACTCTGGGGCCGGTCTCGCCGTCCGGGGCGGACGAGGGACGCTCATCGCGCACGACGAGTTCGAGGCCGGGCACGAGGAACGCGGTCTGGCGGGCGCGGTTCTCCAGGTCGCCGAGCTGGAAGGCCGCGTCCTTGGTGAAGATCTGCCGGTCGGCCCAGTACCTGACGCGCGTGCCGGTGACGCCCTTGGCCACTTTGCCGATCACGCGCAGCTCGCTCTTGCTCTCGAAGGGCGTGAAGGGCGAGTCAGGCCGAGGCTCCCCCGCGTCGGCGAACACGCCCGGCTCACCGCGATGGAACGACATGGCGTAGGTCTTGCCGCCGCGGTCGACCTCGACGTCGAGTCGCTCGGACAGGGCGTTCACGACCGATGCGCCGACACCGTGCAGACCACCGGATGCCGCATAGGACCCGCCGCCGAACTTCCCGCCCGCGTGCAGCTTGGTGTAGACGACCTCCACGCCGGTCAGCCCCGTGCGCGGCTCGACGTCGACGGGCACGCCACGCCCGCGGTCGGCGACCTCGACGCTGCCGTCGGCGTGCAGCACGATGTCGATCTTCGACCCGTTGCCGGCGACGGCCTCATCGACGGAGTTGTCGATGATCTCCCAGAGGCAGTGCATGAGTCCCGGCGATCCGTTGGATCCGATGTACATGCCGGGGCGCTTGCGAACCGCTTCGAGCCCCTCGAGCACCTGGAGATGATGGGCGGAATACTCGTTGGTCACAATGTTCGATTCTATTTCGCGGCGGCCGCCGCGGATGCCGCGACACTCCCCCGCCGCCCACCCGTTACGCGACGCGTACGCGCAGAGCGAAACACGCCGTGATCCGGGCATGCACTCAGGTGAGCCGTGGTTGTATTGAGCACGATCTCGAATCGAACCCGAATCCCGAGGAGGCACCGACATGAACGCTACGACTGAGCGAGAGACCGTCCAGTACCGCCTCACCGCGATGGACCGGTGCGACTCCTGTGGAGCGCAGGCCTACATCGCAGCCGCGGTCAATGGCACGGAGATGCTCTTCTGCGCCCACCACGGCCGCAAGTACGAGGAGAAGCTGCGCGCGGTCGCCACCAGCTGGCACGACGAGACCGCCCGCCTCATCGAGGCCTGAGCCTCAATCCGCGAGCTCACGCCGCACCGCCGGCGTGAGCCGGGTGAGGATCTCCTCGCCCACCGTGTCGATCCGCTCCGCGAGAGCCGTGGCATCCGACTCCCCGTCGGCACCGGGCCCGAACACGACCACCCGGTCCCCCTCCTGTGCACCAGGCCAGCCTTCGACCAGCGTGCTGTCGCCGTCGATGCGCACGATCGTCCGCAGGCCAGCAGGCGTCGCCACCTCCGCGCCGCGGAGGATCGACGGCAGTCCGTGGAACGCACCGACGCCGATCCGCACCAGCTCGCCTTCCATGGCGTCGACAGTGGCCACCAGTCGTGAGATGAGCGACAGGCCCTCCAGCTGCGGGCCCTCGGCGGAGCGGATGCCGTAGCAGAACGCGCCGATCCGGCTCAGCGTCCCTCGCAGCTCGGGGCGCCACCACGCCGCAGCGGAAGCCGTCAGGTGCAGCACCTCCGGCTCCCCGCCGGCGTTCTGCAGGATGCGCACCGCGTCCAGGAACACTTCCTGGGCGGCGTCGTCCTCCTCGTCGCTGGCCTCCGCGAGATGACTCCAGACTCCGACGATCCGGATGCTGCCCCGAGCCTCCGCGTCCCGCGCGACGGCGACGGCATCGGCCCACGCCTCCGGCCGGAACCCGTTGCGATGCAGGCCCGTGTCGATCTTCAGGTGCACTGCGACGCGTGCGCCGAGGCGCTCCGCCGCCGCGATCACCGCGTGCAGGTACTCCATCGATCCGACCCCCAGCTCGACGCCCGCCCCGATCGCCGCGTCGATCTCGGGACCGGTCGACGGGGCCCACGCGTACACCCGCTGGGCGGTCACGGCGCGGATGCGCAGCGCCGTCGGGACGTCGTAGCTGCCGAACCAGGAGACGCCGCCGGCCTCCGCCTCGGCGACGGCCCATTCGATGCCGTGCCCGTAGGCGTCGTCCTTCATGACCAGCATGAGCTGCGACCCGTCCAGTCGCGCGCGCACCGCCGCGATGTTCGCACGGAATGCGGCTCGGGAGATCTCCAGGACCGGGGTGCTCACGCCTGCCAGCTCCGTTCGCCGTTGCTTCCGATCACGACCGCCATCTCCAGTGCGGTCAGGCCCGTGGCCGAGGCCCACTGGGCGAGCACGTCGCGCATCGCACCGCTGCCGCCGAAGTAGGTCACGGGGGTGTCGACCGCGGCATCCGCCCCCTCCAGATCGACCACGCAGACGTCCATCGCGATGCGGCCGACGATCGGATGCGTGTGCTCGGCGATCTGCACGCGAGCACGGTTCCCCAGCGCGCGCAGGATACCCTGGGCGTACCCGCCCGACACCAGCGCGACCCGGGTGTCTCTGCTCGCCCGATGCGTGTAGCCGTACGAGACGGCTTCCCCGGCGTGCAGGGGCTTGGTCGAGAGCACACGGCCGTGAA
>NZ_MKRT01000010.1:3289-15976 GCF_001897945.1 Microbacterium sp. 69-10 | reverse complement strand
ACCGCCGGCATCCGGGATGCCGAACAGCTCGTGCACGTCCACATCCGCGGAAGCGTCGGTCGACACCGGGATGCCGGATGCCCGCAGCCGACGCGCCTCGTCCTCGGAGCCGATCTGCACGGCAGTGGCGCCGGCTTCGACGACGATCGGGGCGACCTCGTCGAGGCCGTGGCCGTAGGCATCGTGCCGCAGATCGACGACGCCGCCCGCAGGCGCGAGCAGTCGCTGCGCGTTCTGCAGCAGTACGGAACGGCTCAGCAGGACCCGGGGCGCCGCACTGCCTGACATGTGTCGCCTCCGATTCAGAGCTGGATGGAGTTGAAACCCTTGCCGTGCACGAGGGTCTCGATGGCCGCGCGAGCGCCGGCCGCGTACGTGTCCAGCGACTCGACGCCGATGGTCAGATCGAGCTCCAGGTCCCGGCGCGCGGCGACGCCCGTGATGATCTCTCGCACCAGCTCGGGGTTCAGCGGAAGCATCGGCCCCTGGATGTTCGCGGCGATCGCGTTCGCGACGCGGATGATCTCGCCGCGCGCGGGCTGGTCCCCGGCGTCGGGAAGGGCGAACCCGCCCTGACCGAACGCCACGCGGCCGTAGCTGCCCGCCGCGTCGGAGAGGGTCCACTCGCTGGCGTGATCCTCGAAGCCGATCACGCGGCCGACCGCGGTCTCGACGACGATGTACCCCACCTTGCGCTTCTTGGTGCGCGCCACCGTGGCGTCGAAGATGCCGAGGCCCTCCACGGTCTCGCCCTCCAGCGTCGTGACGCCCTTGCTGAGCAGCTCAGCGCCGGCACCGACGGCGAGCAGCGCACGTCCGTCGGCCACATGGGAGCGGATGCCGTCGCCACGGGCCATCAGATCGGCGTGCACGCCGCGCATGGCGGACAGCGGGCCGTTGCCGATGACGAGGACGTCGAGGTCGGCGGGCAGCTCCTCACCGATGCCGACGGGCAGCACCTCCACGGTCGCGCCGGCGCGCTCGAGGCGCACCTGCAGGGCGCGGACGTTGCCGCGGTCGCCGGTGACGCCCAGGATCTCGGGGTACAGCTGCGCGATGCGCACGGTCGCGGTCATCGGCGA
Source organism: Microbacterium sp. 69-10 (assembly GCF_001897945.1). GTDB lineage: Bacteria > Actinomycetota > Actinomycetes > Actinomycetales > Microbacteriaceae > Microbacterium. The sequence goes on along the minus strand of NZ_MKRT01000010.1, from coordinate 14,894 downwards.
GCCACCTCCTGGTCACCATGGCCGAGGAGCCTGCGGCCGATCATCATGAGCTCGTAGTTGACGAACCAGATCTGACGGCCGGCGGCGATCTGCGGCAGCTCCCGCATCATCGCGACGGCCTTCCCCATGTCGGGCTCGACGGTGCCGATGCGGACGCCGGCGTGCTCCAGAGCCAGAGCGAGCTGGTAGGCCTTCTCGCCCGTGACGACGTCGACGGACTCCAGCGCGTGGAAGTCCACGTCGTACAGCCACGAGACGTCGGGCGTGCCCTCGTCGATCGCCATCAGGGCGCGCTCGGGCGCCCCGTCCAGCGCGTCCAGGTTCATCTGCAGGCTCGGCGCATTCTTGAACATCACGAACTCGACCTGCTCCCCCGCGGGGTCGCGACGCAGCGGGATGACCTCGCCTCGCCCGTAGGCGGGCGCCATGCGCGAGAAGCCCTGCGCGGCGGCATCCGTGGAGAACTCGTCGCCGAGCACGCGCGAGGCCACAGCCAGCGCCGCGGCGGCGTCGGCGGCGTAGTGCAGACCGCGCGCGGGCAGGCGCACCGCTGCATCCACTTCGCCGATCCTGATCGACACCTCGCGTCCGTTCACGCTGCGCACCTCGGAGTACGCGTCGCGCTCCGCGGTCCCGGCGTTGCCGCTGCGGGTGTCCGCGGCGTTGACGAGACCGTGCGCGGATGCCGCAATGATCTCGGGGGCGACGCCGAAGAACGACACCGGGGCGCGCATGGCGTCGACGTCGATCTTGCTGAGGTAGGGGTCGTCGCGGTTCACGACGACGTGAGCGGATGCCCGCGTCGACGCGTCCAGCATCATGTCGGCGACCCGCTCGGTCTCGTAGAACCGGTACAGCTGGTCGACCTGCACGTTCAGCGACAGGATGACCGACGGGGAGAGCCTGTCGGCCAGATCGGCCGCGTAGCCCTCATCGATCTCGAGCACCGCGACGTCCGCCTTGATCCGCCCTGTGAGGGTGGCGTCGGCGAGCAGCGCACTGGTCACGCCCTGCGGCAGGTTGGCGCCGGTCGGGTTCGTGAAGACCCGGAGGCCGTGCGCTCGCAGCACCTCGCTGACCATGTGCGTTGTCGTGGTCTTGCCGTTCGAGCCCAGCACGAACACCACGCCGTAGCGGAACTGGTCCGCGAGGGTGGGCAGCAGCGACGGGGCCAGCCGGTTGGTGAGATAGCCGGGGAAGGCGGAGCCTCCCCCGCGCAGACGGGTCGCGAAGCGCGCGAGCTTTCCCGCCAGCACGGGGAAGACGTACCGCAGGCCGGCTGAACGCGCCTGAGGTGCCGTCGACATCATTCGAGGTAGTCCCGCAGCGACTGCGACCGGCTCGGGTGACGGAGCTTGGCCATGGTCTTCGACTCGATCTGGCGGATGCGCTCGCGCGTCACGCCGAAGGTGTCGCCGATCTGGTCGAGCGTCTTCGGCTGGCCGTCGCCCAGGCCGAAGCGCATCCGGATCACGCCGGCCTCGCGCTCGGACAGGGAGTCCAGGAGCTGCTCGAGCTGACGCTGCAGCATCGTGAAGCCCACGGCGTCGGCGGGCACGACGGCCTCGGTGTCCTCGATCAGGTCACCGAACTCGCTGTCGCCGTCCTCGCCGAGGGGCGTGTGCAGCGAGATCGGCTCACGGCCGTACTTCTGCACCTCGACGACCTTCTCGGGCGTCATGTCCAGCTCGCGGGAGAGCTCCTCGGGCGTGGGCTCGCGACCCAGGTCCTGCAGCATCTGGCGCTGAACGCGGGCGAGCTTGTTGATGACCTCGACCATGTGCACCGGGATGCGGATGGTGCGGGCCTGGTCGGCCATTGCGCGGGTGATGGCCTGACGGATCCACCAGGTGGCGTACGTGGAGAACTTGAAGCCCTTGGTGTAATCGAACTTCTCGACGGCGCGGATGAGGCCCAGGTTGCCCTCCTGGATGAGATCCAGGAACTGCATGCCGCGGCCGGTGTAGCGCTTGGCCAGCGAGACGACCAGACGCAGGTTGGCGCCGAGCAGGTGGCTCTTGGCGCGCTGACCGTCGCGGGCGACCCACTGCAGGTCGAGCCCGAGCTGGCTGGACTTCTCGGCGGCCGACATCGTCGACAGCTTCTCCTCGGCGAACAGGCCGGCCTCGATGCGCATGGCGAGCTCGACCTCTTCGGCCGCGTTCAGCAGCGCGACCTTTCCGATCTGCTTCAGGTAGTCCTTGACCGGGTCGGCCGTGGCGCCGGTGATCTGGGTCGAGTAGACCGGGACGTCGTCCTCGTCGGCGGACGAGATCACGATCGCGCCGGTGGGCAGCGGCTCCGTGAACGCCGGCTTCTTGTCGTTCTCCTCGTCGTCCGCGTCCGCGGCGTCGACGGTCTCGTCGTCGACCTCGGGAGCCTCGTCCTTCTTCTTGGACGCACGCTTGGCGGGAGCCTTCTTGGCGGCGGCCTTCTTCGCGGGCGCCTTCGCAGCAGCCGCCTCTGCGGCCTCTTCGACCTCGGGGGTCTCGACCTCTGCGGCGGCCGTCTTCTTCGTGGTCGTCCGGGTCTTCTTGGTCGTGGCAGGAGTCACGTTTCGCCTTTCACGGAGCGGTGCACGCGCTCCGGGCCATTTCGGACACTAGTAAGACCCTTGTCAAGCCCGATCACGAGGATCGATGGTTGACAACGGGTCAGATGTCCATTATCACACACATGAAGGCATGCGGCGTCCCAGGTGGTGATCTCCGCGCGTCGCCTCAGCCGCGCTTCTCGTCGTCGCCGGGCCTGCGGTTCGCCAGATACCGCTCCAGCTCCGCGGCGAGCTCGTCCGCGCTGGGCAGGTCGCGCTCGTCGAAGCTCTCGTCGGCTTCGTGGCCCTCGTCGTCGCGCCCGGCCATGTAGGCGTCGTAGCGCCGTTCGAGGGTGTGCACCATCTGCATCAGCTCCTCGCTGCCGTGCACCTGCTCCTCGACGCGGGTCAGGTACTCCTCACGGCGCTCCTGCACCTCGTCCATCCGCAGCACGAGACCCGTCGCGATCATGAGCTTGTCGGCGGCGGCGACCACGGTGTCCGGGTACTCCGTGTCGGCCAGGTAGTGCGGCACGAGAAGCACGAACCCGGCGACGCGCGCGTCGTGCTGGATGAGCCGGTACTCGAGCAGGTGGCCGGCCGTCGCAGGGACCTGCGTGCGCGGACGCCACACCGAGTGCGCGGCGATCAGGTCGCGCCGGTTGCCGCTGACGGTCGTGCCCAGCGGACGGGTGTGCGGCACGGGCATGGCGATCGAGTGCACCCAGGTGACCGCGGACACCTGGAATCCCTCCGCGAAGCTCACCACGGCGTCCGTGAAGGCGTTCCAGGCGAAGTCGGGCTCGTAGCCCGACAGCAGCAGGAACGGCTGGCCGAGCGCGTCGTGCGCCAGCGCGAGCTCGAGGCGGGCGGGGCGGAACTCGGTCAGGTGGTCCTGATCGAAGACGATCACGGGGCGCCGCGCGCGGTAGTCCAGCAGAACGTCGTTGTCGAACACGATCAGAGGCTGCGGGTCGGTGGTCTCGTGAAGGTGCTCGATGAGCCCGGAGACCGCATTGCCCGCATCCGTGAAACCGGTGAGCAGGATCACCAGGGGAAGGCCGGTGGGCACATCGGGCGCGCCGGCGATCGACTCGTAGAGCTCATCGGAGAAGGGCATGTGTCAATGCTACGAGCCGGGGTGCCGTCGGGGCGGGCGCCGCTCATGCTGACAGCGAACACGGTCGCCGCGGTGATCCCGGCAGCAACCGGGGGATCCCTAGGATGGAGACATGACGCTTCCCGTGATCTCGCACCCGATCGATCCGTTCCCTGGAAGTGCTGCAGACGCCGCAGTGCTCGTCATCCCCGATCCCGCAGGCGCACACGACGCGCTGGACGGCTACGAGGGCCTGACCGGAACCCTGTCCGCCATCGGCTACAAGGGCACCGCATCCGCCTGCACGCGCGTGCACCTGCCCGCTGTCACCGAGCTCCCGCTGGCCGTCGTGAGCGCAGGTGCGACTCCGAGCGCCGAGAGCGTGCGGGATGCCGTGGCCACCGCGATCCGCAGCCTGACCGGCTTCGCGACGGTCTCGATCGGGCTCGCCCCCGGTCTCGAGCAGTTCGCGGATGCCGCAGCCGAGGGGGCTCTGCTCGGCGGATACCGCTTCGACGACTACCGCACCGAGAAGAAGCCCGCTCGCGCGGACGCTCTCGTGCTGCATGCGCCGTCGGTCGGCGACGGCGCACTGGAGAACGCCCGCATCGTCGCGGAGGCCGTCGCTCTGGTGAAGGACCTCGTGTCCGTGCCCGCCGAGTGGCAGAGCCCCGCGCAGCTCGCGCAGTCCGCCGCCGACGCGGTCGCCTCCCTGCCCGTGCAGGTGGAGATCCTCGACGAGAACCAGCTCGAGGAGCAGGGCTTCGGCGGGATCATCGGCGTCGGCCGCGGTTCGGACCGCCCGCCCCGCCTGGTCAAGCTCAGCTACTCCCCCGAGGGCGCGGGCCGCCACATCGCCCTGGTCGGCAAGGGGATCACGTTCGACACCGGCGGCCTGTCGCTCAAGCCCGCCGCGAGCATGCTCGGCATGAAGTTCGACATGGCGGGCTCCGCCACGGTGCTCGCCGCGATCCGTGCGATCGCCGCTCTGGCTCTCCCCGTCCGGGTCACGGCGTGGATGTGCATCGCCGACAACATGCCGTCCGGTCGCGCGACGCGCCCCGGCGACGTGCTGCGGATGCTGGACGGTCAGACGGTCGAGGTGCTGAACACCGATGCGGAGGGCCGCCTGGTGATGGCCGACGGCCTGGTCGCCGCGAGCCGGGAGAACCCGGATGTCGTCTTCGACGTCGCGACCCTGACCGGCGCGATCATCACCGCTCTCGGCAAGCGCCACACGGGCGTCATGGGCGACGACGCCGCGGTCGCCGAGTATCTCGCCGCGTCCGAGCAGGCGGGCGAGCCGGCCTGGCAGCTGCCGCTGCCGGAGTACATGGAGGAGCTGCTGGAGTCCCCCATCGCCGACATGATCAACTCGAACATGTCCGACCGATCGGGAGGCTCGATGTTCGCGGGGCTCTTCCTGCAGCGCTTCGTGGGCCGCACCTCGGATGCCGAGGACGCGCCCCGCATCCCCTGGGTGCACCTCGACATCGCCGGCTCCGGTGAGCACACCGGCTCGCCGTACGGCTTCACCGAGAAGGGCCCCACCGGCGCCACCGTGCGCTCTCTCATCGCGTTCGCACGCGCATCGGTCAAGGAGGCCTGATGGCTGTTCACGAGTTCGACCTCGTCATCCTCGGCGGTGGCAGCGGCGGCTACGCCGCAGCCCTGCGCGCTGCGGAGCTCGGGAAGAAGGTGGCGCTGATCGAGAAGGACAAGGTCGGCGGCACCTGCCTGCACCGCGGATGCATCCCGACCAAGGCGCTGCTGCACGCGGCAGAGGTCGCCGATCACGTGCGCTCCGCAGCCTCCGTCGGAGTGACCGCCACCCTCGGCGGCATCGACGCGGCCGGCGTGACCGCGTACCGCGAGGGGATCGTCGCGAAGAAGTTCAAGGGTCTGGAGGGTCTGATCAAGGCCCGCGGCATCACCGTGGTCGCCGGTGAGGGCCGACTGGAGAAGGATCGCTCGGTGAGCGTCGGCGACGACCGCTACGTCGGCGCCGACGTGGTGCTGGCCACCGGCTCGTACAGCCGCACCCTGCCCGGCCTGGAGATCGGCGGACGGATCCTCACCAGCGAGCAGGCGCTCGCGCTCGACGAGATCCCCGCCAAGGTCATCGTCCTCGGCGGCGGCGTGATCGGCGTCGAGTTCGCCAGCGTCTGGCACTCGTTCGGCGCTGAGGTCACGATCGTCGAAGCTCTGCCGCACCTGGTCCCGAACGAGGACATCGTGCTGAGCAAGGGCCTGGAGCGCGCGTTCCGCCGCAAGGGGATCTCGTACAACCTCGGCGTGCGCTTCCAGAAGGCGGAGCAGGACGAGAACCAGGTCACGGTGACGCTCGAGGACGGCAAGACGTTCACGGCCGACTACCTGCTGGTCGCCGTGGGCCGCGGTCCCGCCACCGCGGGACTGGGCTTCGAGGAGGCGGGCGCCACGGTGGACCGGGGCTTCGTGATCGTCGACGAGCAGCTCCGCACCGGCGTCCCCGGACTGTGGGCCGTGGGCGACATCGTCCCGGGCCTGCAGCTGGCGCACCGCGGGTTCCTGCAGGGCATCGCGGTCGCCGAGCGCATCGCCGGCATGGAGGTCGCGGCGGTCCCCGAGACGCAGATCCCCCGCGTGACCTACTGCAGCCCCGAGGTGGCATCGGTGGGCATCACCGAGGAGGCCGCGATCGCGGCCCACGGCGCGGACGCCGTCGTCTCCTACGAGTACAACCTGGCCGGCAACGGCAAGAGCGAGATCATCGGCACCGGAGGCACGGTCAAGGTCGTGCGCCAGAAGGACGGCCCCGTCCTCGGCGTGCACCTGCTCGGCGACCGCGTCGGCGAGCTCATCACCGAGGGCCAGCTGGCCGTCGCGTGGGAGGCGCACCCGGAGGACATCGCTCCGCTGATCCACGCGCACCCCACTCAGAGCGAGGCGCTGGGCGAGGCCTTCCTCGCTCTGGCCGGAAAACCGCTCCACGCACTCTGAACCGCACCAACAGGGCGCCCGGGTCACTAAGCTTGGGGCGTCACAGATTTCTGAAGGAGACTCCGTCATGAGCACACCCGTGGTCCTTCCCGCACTTGGGGAGAGCGTCACCGAGGGTACGGTCACTCGCTGGCTGAAGCAGGTCGGCGACACGGTGCAGGCGGATGAGGGCCTGCTCGAGATCTCGACCGACAAGGTCGACACCGAGATCCCCTCGCCCGTCAGCGGCGTCATCGAGGAGATCCTCGTGGCCGAGGACGAGACCGTCGAGGTGGGCGCTCTGCTCGCCCGCATCGGCGATGGCAGCGGTGCCGGTTCGGCCGGCGACGCGCCCGCAGCAGCGGCGCCCGCCGCCGAGGCCGCGCCCGTTGAGGCCGCGCCGGCAGCCCCCGCGGCCGAGCCCGCCGCCGAAGCGCCCGCAGCGCCCGCCGCCGAAGCACCCGCCGCCGCAGCGCCGGCCGCTTCCGGCGACGCGACCGACGTCGTGCTCCCCGAGCTGGGCGAGTCCGTCACCGAGGGCACCGTCACCCGCTGGCTGAAGACCGTCGGAGACGACGTGGCCGTCGACGAGGCCCTGCTCGAGATCTCGACCGACAAGGTCGACACCGAGATCCCCTCGCCCGTCGCGGGCACGCTGCGGGAGATCCTCGCAGCCGAGGACGAGACGGTCGCCGTCGGCGCCGTCCTCGCCCGCATCGGCTCGGGCGCCCCCGCGGCCGCACCCGCTGCTCCGGCAGCGCCCGCCGCTCCGGCACCCGCCGCTGAATCCGCTCCGGCTCCGGCAGCACCTGCACCCTCCCCGGCAGCGCCTGCGCCCGCAGCACCGGCCGCGGCTCCCGCAGCGCCGGCCCCGGCAGCGCCCGCCGCTCCGGCACCTGCCGCACCCGCGGCTCCGGCCGCACCGGCGGCAGAAGAGGCATCCGACTCGCTGTACGTCACTCCCCTGGTCCGTCGACTCGCCTCCCAGCAGGGCATCGACCTGGCCACCGTGAAGGGCACCGGCGTCGGCGGACGCATCCGCAAGGAGGACGTGCTGAAGGCCGCCGAGGCCAAGGCGCAGGCTCCGGCCGCCGCCGCACCGGCAGCGCCCGCCGCGGCCCCGCTCGAGGTCTCGCCTCTGCGCGGCACCACGCAGAAGATGTCGCGTCTGCGCAAGGTCGTCGCCGAGCGCGCTGTCGCCTCCATGCAGCAGACCGCTCAGCTGACGACGTTCGTCGAGGTCGATGTGACGGCGCTGGCCGCCTACCGCACCGCGAAGAAGGACGAGTTCCTGCAGAAGACGGGCGACAAGCTCTCCTTCCTGCCGTTCTTCACCCTCGCGGCTGCCGAGGCGCTGCAGGCGTACCCGATCATCAACGCGACGGTCGACGGCGACAGCATCGTCTACCCGGCATCCGAGAACATCTCGATCGCCGTGGACACCGAGCGCGGCCTGCTCACGCCGGTCGTCCGCGACGCCGGGACGAAGAACATCGCGCAGATCGCGCACGAGATCGCCGATCTCGCCGCCCGCACCCGCGACAACAAGCTCAAGCCCGACGAGCTCGCCGGCGGCACCTTCACGGTGACCAACACGGGTTCGCGCGGTGCGATGTTCGACACGCCCCTGGTGTTCCTGCCGCAGTCCGCGATCCTCGGCACGGGCGTCGTGTTCAAGCGCCCCGGTGTGGTCACGGTCGACGGCGTGGACGCGATCTCGGTCCGTTCGTACGTGTGGCTGGCGATCTCCTACGACCACCGCATCATCGACGGTGCAGATGCCGCGCGCTTCCTGGGCGCGATCAAGAACCGCCTGGAGGCCGCGGACTTCGCGGCGACGCTGGGCATCTGATTCAGCCGGGGATCTGAGCCCGCTCAGTCCCCACCGGATGGCTGGTCCGCGACGTCGTACACGTCGCGGACCAGCCATCCGTCTTTCTCCCGCACCAGGACGAGCATCTGCTCGCCGTTCTTCGCCGTGCGCCCGAGTCGCGTGACCGCGATGTCGCCGTAGTCCTCGACCAGCGTCACCTCCCGACCCACGGCGTCAGCTCCGAGCCGTTCGAGCACGCCCTGCGCGCCGCCCGCAACGATCGCGGTCGCGCAGTCGGTGTCCTTCTTCGCACGGCATCCGTCGATCGCCTTCAGCAGCCGCGTCGCCGTCCGCTCGACATCGCCGTCGTCCCGGTCGGGTCGCGGCTGGTCAGGCGCCGGAGCGCCGGATTCCGATGGTCGCGGTTCCTCAGGCTGCGTGACCTGTCCGAGCTCGGACGCCGAGGGCGACGGCGAAGCCTGCCGATCCGCGGCAACCGCCTGCGGCACCACGGCATCCTCATCGCCGCCAGGCCACAGCAGCCCGCCCAGGATCACGAGCGCCGCCGCACCGGCTCCGACCAGCAGCATCCGGCCGCGCGGCGCACGCGTCCTCGCGCCACCGTCCACGCCGGCCTCCATGCCGGAGGACATCCTCGGCTTCGAAGGGATGCTCTCGCGCAGGCGCTCCTGCAGACGTGCGCCGACCTGCACGAGACGCTCCCGGAGCGAGCGCCGCTCCTCCAGCCGCCCGGCCACCTCGGCGAGGCCGGCACGGTGGAAGGACAGGGCGCGCACCCGCTCCGGAGCCGGCCAGGAGGCATCCGTCTCGCCTGCCTCGCGCTCGAGGGCGCGCGGGGCGGCGAGCTCGGTCAGCTCGGCCTCCCAGACGTCGAGCTCACGCAGCACCATCCGGTGATCGGCCATCCCCACGGCGATCCGTGCCAGCATCCGCTGCATCGCGCGATCCGCGCACTCGTCTCGGACGCGCTCGACGAGCGCCAACGATGCGGCAGTGCAGGAGATCCCCTCACCCGGGACGAACACCGGACGTCCGCCGTCCTCGAGCCACCAGCGGCCGGTGATCGGCCGCCCCGCCACCTCGACGATCCCGCGCATCAGACTGCCCACGAGGGTGACGATCTCGCCCGACGTCAACGGACGTCCGGCAGCGCACCGGCGGGCGATCAGCGTCTCGGCCGGTTCGACGCACCAGGGCAGCAGTGCGCCGTGACCGTCGGCGGATCGCACGAGGTCTCGCACGCCGGCGACGTGCTCGGCGTCCGCGAACTCCCACAGCGCCGCCTCCGTCACTGCGGCGTCGATCAGCACTCTCCTCTGCTCACCGTCACTGACGAGGTCGCCGGTGAACGGCGACTCCCTGCCGTCGAGCCGGCGGATGAGACGATGCGCTCCCGGCACCAGCCCGAACAGGGACTCCGGATGCTGCTCCTCGACTTTGTCCATCGCTCCATGAGAGCGCATGCCTGCGACCCGCGGGGGCCGGGATCGCGACGACGGTGGAGAAGTCACGGGATACCCGCGGCTGTGCAGGAAGAACGACAGGGCGATGACTCGGTAGGCTGGTACCCATGGCAAAGCGTGCTCCCGAAGCTGAGAAGCGTCCCGGCTTCTTCTCACAGATCCGTTCCCTGTTCCGGTTCACCCGGGAGGTCTACGGCTGGCTTCCCTGGGCGCAGCTGGCCATCCTCATCGGCGGCGTGCTCATCGGCCTGATCCTCGGCTTCCTCGTCGGCGGCGGCGCCGTGCTCTCGCTGATCCTGTGGGCCGTCACCGGTCTGATGTTCGGCATCCTCGGCGCCATGTTCCTGATGACCCGTCTGTCGACCAAGGCCATGTACGCCAAGATCGACGGGATGCCCGGCGCCAGCGGCCACGTGCTCAGCACCAGCCTCGGCCGCAGCTGGCAGGCATCCGACACCCCCGTGGGGATCAACCCGAAGACCCAGGAGGCCGTCTACCGCGCCATCGGCCGCGGCGGCATCGTCGTGGTCGGCGAGGGCACCCGTGGTCGCCTCACCCGCCTCGTGAACGAGGAGCGTCAGAAGGCGCAGCGCGTCGCCAACGGCGTGCCCGTGACCGTGCTGTACGTCGGCCACGGCGAGGACGAGGTCCCGATCTCCGACCTGGCCAAGCGGATCAAAAAGATCCCCAAGGCGATCGACAAGGCCACCATGGCCGCCGTCATCCGCCGCATCGACTCGGTGTCGCGGTCGCTCTCGTCGCTGCCGATCCCCAAGGGCATCGATCCCACCAAGGTCCGCGCACAGCGTCCGCGCTGATCCGCGCCGCACTGCACGCAGTGGACGGCCCCTCACTCCAGCGGAGTGAGGGGCCGTTGCGCATTCACTCCCCCAGAGGCTCCTTGGGGAGGCGGCGCACGCGGGGCCGGCGGCGACGCTTCTCCGGGATCATCGAGCGCATCTCCTCGAGCTTGCCGAAGCACAGCAGCCGGTCCTCGGCCTCGAGCACCACGTGCTTGCGCGGGTTCGGGATGACACTCACGCCCCGATGCAGGGTGAGCACCGTGATGTCGCGGTCCCACAGCCCCAGGTCGCCCAGCTTCATGCCCACCTGCTCCGCACCGCTGTGCACCATGAGCTCGGCGACGCCGTAGCCGGTGGAGACGCTCAGCCGCTGACGGATGTCGATGTCGGGGAACGCCACCTGGTTCGCGATGTAGTCGATGATCGCGCCGGCGACGTCGAGGTTCGTGGCCGCCTCGATGCCCTGCAGTCCGGGCGAGGAGTTGACCTCCATGACCAGCGGGCCCTCGTCGCTCTCCAGCATGTCGACACCGGCCACCCGCAGGCCCATGATCTGCGCGGAGCGGACCGCGGTCTGCTCGTACACCGGGTCCAGCGTCACCGGCTCCACGCGCCCGCCGCGGTGCACGTTGGAGCGGAACTCGTCGCCCTCGGCGACCCGTCGCATCGCGGCCACGACCCGATCTCCGACGACCAGGGCCCGGATGTCGCGTCCCCGGCTCTCGGCGATGAACTTCTGGATCAGCACGTTCTGCTTGGTGGAGTGCAGCGTCTCGATGATCGCCTCGGCCACCTTCACCTGCGGAGCGAGGATCACGCCGATCCCCTGGGTCCCCTCCAGCAGCTTGATCACGACGGGGGCGCCGCCCACGCGCTCGATCGCAGGACGCACGTCCGCGCGGTTGCGCACGA
>NZ_MKRT01000010.1:0-3209 GCF_001897945.1 Microbacterium sp. 69-10 | reverse complement strand
CGTCCATCTGCTCGAACTGGCGCACCACCGCCGGACCGAAGTACGTGATGGAGTTGCCGATGCGGGGCATGATCGCGTCGTAGTCGCTGAGCTGCCTGCCGCGGAAGAACAGGTCGGGGGCGTCAGCGGTCAGGTCGATCGCGAACCGCAGCGTGTTCAGCACCTTCACTGTGTGCCCCCGCTGCTGCGCGGCTGCGCGAAGGCGCTGGGTGGAGTACGACTGCGGTGCCCGCGAGAGGACGGCGATCTTCACAGATGTTTCCTGCCAGGATGTAGGGGTGAATCGGTCTTCTCATTCAAACACGTCCACGGGGTGGCGCGAGTGGGTGTCGCTGCCCGAGCTGGGTGTCGACTGGATCAAGGCCAAGATCGACACCGGCGCGAGGACCTCGTCGCTGCACGCGTTCGACGTCGAGGAGTTCACCCGCGACGGCGAGGACTGGGTGAGGTTCGCCGTGCATCCCTGGCAGGAGACCAGGGAGGATGCTGTGGTGCACGAATGCCCCGTCCACGACCGCCGCGCCGTGCGCAGCTCATCCGGCCACGCCGAGCACCGGATCGTGGTGCTGCTGCGGATGCGACTGGTCGGCCACGACGTGCAGGGCGAGGTGACGCTCACCAACCGCGACGAGATGGGCTTCCGGATGCTCATCGGCCGCCAGGTGCTGCGCCGCGGCTTCGTCGTCGATCCCGCCAAGTCGTTCCTGGGCGGCCGTGCCCCGCGCGAGATGCGCCGGAGGAACCGCGGGCGCGACTGAGCCTCGGCCCTTTCGACAGGGTCCAGGACCCGACTCGACGGGGTCGCTGAATCTGTCGAAGCGTCAGGACCTGATGAGCACCGTGCCGGCTATCTTGTCGTGCAGACCGCGCTGATCGGCATCCCAGATGACGGCGGGGATGACGACCACCAGCAGGAGCGTGCGGACGATCGGACGCCACAGCCCGACCCAGCCGCCCCCGAAGCGGACCACGCGCATGCCGAGGATGCGATGTCCCGGGCTCCCCCCGGCGGTCGGGATGAACAGGATCTGCAGCACCGCGAAGACCATCATCGGCGCGAACTGGCGCCAGCCGGCCTCTGCGGGCAGCGCCAGCGGGTCGTATCCGAGGAAGCCGAGCGCGATGAGCGTCGAGGCGAAGTAGTCGATCGCCAGCGCGCCGATCCTGCGTCCGGGGCGGGCGATGCTGCGAGGTCCGGTGGCGGGCAGACCGAGGCGTTCACCGGGGTAGTCGTTCACTCCCCCAGCCTACCGAGCACACGTAACATGCCCGAAACATGGCGGACACGGCTGGGAAACTCCGAATGCATAACCTGCGTAAGGTTGATGCAACCGATACCCGATCAGGAGTCGTACATGTTCAAAGAGCCCGCAGACGTCCTTCGCTACATCGAGGAGAACGACGTCAAGTTCCTCGACATCCGTTTCACCGACCTTCCGGGCGTGCAGCAGCACTTCAACATCCCGGCGTCCACGGTCGACGAGGACTTCTTCCGGGACGGACAGCTGTTCGACGGCTCCTCGATCCGCGGGTTCGCGTCGATCCACGAGTCGGACATGCAGCTCATCCCCGATGTCACGACCGCGTACCTCGACCCGTTCCGCGAGGCGAAGACCCTCGTGATGGTCTTCGACATCTACAACCCGCGCACCGGCGAGATCTACAGCAAGGACCCGCGTCAGGTCGCCAAGAAGGCCGAGAAGTACCTCGCCTCCACCGGCATCGCCGACACCGCGTACTTCGCCCCCGAGGCGGAGTTCTACATCTTCGACGAGGTGCGCTACTCCGTCACCGCCGGCGAGAGCTTCTACAAGGTCGACTCCGAAGAGGCGGCGTGGAACTCCGGCCGCGAGGAGGAGGGCGGCAACCTCGGCAACAAGACGCCGTTCAAGGGCGGATACTTCCCGGTCGCCCCGGTCGACAAGACCGCCGACCTGCGCGACGACATGACGCTGCGCCTGATCGACGCGGGCTTCCACCTGGAGCGCTCGCACCACGAGGTCGGCACCGCGGGCCAGCAGGAGATCAACTACCGCTTCGACACCATGGTGCACGCGGCCGACGACATCCTGAAGTTCAAGTACATCATCAAGAACACCGCCCAGGAGTGGGGCAAGACGGTCACGTTCATGCCGAAGCCGCTCTTCGGCGACAACGGCTCGGGCATGCACACCCACCAGTCCCTGTGGCTGGACGGCAAGCCGCTGTTCTTCGACGAGGCCGGATACGGGCAGCTCAGCGACATCGCCCGCTGGTACATCGGCGGTCTGCTCAAGCACGCGCACGCCGTGCTGGCCTTCACCAACCCGACGCTGAACAGCTACCACCGCCTAGTGAAGCACTTCGAGGCCCCGGTCAATCTGGCGTACTCCGCCGGAAACCGCTCCGCCGCGATCCGTATCCCGCTGACCGGCTCGAACCCGAAGGCCAAGCGCATCGAGTTCCGCGTGCCGGATGCCTCGGGCAACCCGTACCTGGCCTTCGCCGCGCAGATGATGGCGGGCCTGGACGGCATCAAGAACCGCATCGAGCCGATGGAGCCCATCGACAAGGACCTCTACGAGCTTCCCCCGGAGGAGGCCAAGAACATCCCGCAGGTGCCGAACTCCCTGCTCGACTCGCTCGAGGCGCTCCGCAACGACCACGACTTCCTGCTCGAGGGCGGCGTGTTCACGCAGGAGCTCATCGACACCTGGATCGACTACAAGTACGAGAAGGAGATCCTGCCGATCGCGCAGCGTCCGCACCCGTACGAGTTCGAGCTGTACTTCGGGGTCTGATTCCGGGAGGCCCTCAGAGCCACACTTCCGGTCTCTGAGCCCAGCAATTTGCTGAGCCCCAGGCGGCAATCGCCGTCTGGGGCTCAGTCTATCTCTGGACGTTTACGGACGGCTACGGGGAGTAAACGGACAGGTTTTCGGACAGTGTGGATGCCCGCTTCTGCGCACGCGAACAACGCGCTGACTCGACGGTTCGCTGTTACAGCAGCCCACCGACAGGAGCCCGTGTGAGATCAGGCGCGACGGCGTAGCTGACCGCTGGCACCGCAGCCCATCGTTCCGGTGGCAACGCGCCGAACATCAACTCCAGCGCGAGCCCGACTTCAGCATTGAGAAGCCCCTGCAAGGTGAGCGGCAGCGAACTCGACGCGAGCGCACTGCGCGATTGAACGTTTCGCGCCGAGGCATCCGTCCGCCTCGCCGGCGACG
>NZ_MKRT01000009.1:39883-57064 GCF_001897945.1 Microbacterium sp. 69-10 | reverse complement strand
TGAGTCTTTCGTCCCTCCCGGACGTAGGCGATGTTGTTAGCACTCAGGGTGATCGAGTGCTAACACTCAGTCTGGCACTCGACCCATGAGAGTGCAAGCCGCGCGGATGCCGCGTTCGCCGAGCGCGGATCGGGTCCCGGGGTCAGCCCGCGGGGTCAGCCGCGGGGTCAGCCCGCGGGGGTCTTCTCCCCGCTGCCGGGCGCGGGGCTCGTCGTGCCGACGTGGTCCATGCCGATCACCACGGTCAGCTGCGGCGAGCCGTCGCCGCTGACCGACTGGTAGTGGTCGCTCCGCTCGGTCTTCGCGCCGCCGAGGACCTCCGCGACGCCGAGCGCGGCGGACTCGTCAGCCTTCTTCACATAGAACACGGTCGTCTGATCGAACTTCGTGGTGGAGCCGTCGCTGCCGAACACGGCATCCGCCGCCCAGCCCTGATCGATCAGCTTCTGCCGCACCTGGGCGACCACACCGGTCTCCGGGGTCGCGTTGAGGATGAGCACCTGGTAAGAGGTGTCGATCTCGGCCAGCACGCCGGGCGTCTGGGGGGCTGCGGGCTCGGCCGTGCCGAACAGGTCGATGCGCCCCATCAGCACCATCGAGACGAAGATCCCGATGACGATGAGCACCAGCGCGACCGCCGCCGACCACAGCAGGGCGATGGGTCCGTTGATGCCCGGCTGCTCGGCGCGGTGCGCGCCGACGCGTCCGGAGGTGCGGGGGATGTCGTCGAATCGGTCGTGGGGGGACTTTGACACCCCCCGATGCTATCGGCCGAACCCCGGGAAACCGCTGGAGCGGTCGGCTCAGCCGGCGAATCCGCGCATGCGCGCCGTGCGCTGCCGGCCGCGGGCGTCCCTCAGCCTCCGCAGGCGGCGCACCAGCAGAGGGTCGAACTCCAGGGCCTCCTCGGTGTCGATCAGGCGCCCGAGCAGCTGGTAGTAGCGCGCCGGGCTCATGCCCAGCTGCGCGCGGATCGTCTCCTCCTTCATGCCGCCGTGCCGCGGCCACGCCGCTTCCAGCGTCAGGATCGCGCGGTCGCGATCGGAGAGTTCACCCAGCATGGCATCAGGCTACGCGCGATCGGGCCCGACGCCCGCGCGCCACTCCCACCAGCGCCCCAGAGGATCGGCTTCCGCGACCTGATCGCCGTCCAGACCCACCGCGAAGGCGCCGTCGGCAGCCGACCAGCCCTCATGCAGGCGCACCGGATCGATCGTCACCCAGCGCGCGCCGGACGAGCGGATGCCGCTGATCAGCGCCTGCCGCGCTTCTCGCGGCAGATACACCAGCACACCGGGAGTGGTGATCACGAGCGTCGCCTGCCGCGGCGCGGATGCCACGAGCTCGCCCAGCCGCTGCGCGGCGTCGCCTGCGATGAGCAGCGGCGGGTCGGCCGCCACGATGTCGGCGGCGGCGGCGATGCGCTCGGCGCGCTCGTCCTCCCCCGGCCAGACCAGTGTCTCCAGCCAGGCTCGATCCACGGCATCCCGCACGTCGATGGGTGAGAGATCGATGCCCGCGCGCCAGACGACCTCCGGCATCCGCAGCGGCGGCAGCGCGCCGCGCACGACGCTCGTCAGCACCGCTGACGACGGGCCGGATGCCGGGTCGAGGCGGGCGCGCTCGATGCCGTCCTCCCCCAGCAGGCGATAGGAGTACCGGTCCGGGAACAGGCAGAGCCCGGCCGCGGCGCCCAGCTCGAGCAGCGCGATCGGTCCGTCGACGGCGCTGAGCGCCGGGAGCAGAGCCCCCAGGCGCAGCGGTTCATTGGCCTGCACCGTGCGGCGCGCGCATTCCGAGACGACCTCGCCGGCGTGCGCGAGCACGAAGTCGCGCCATTCCGCGTACCCCGCGACGGGCGCGCCCAGCAGCCGCGTCACCGCGAACACCAGCGGCGGCTGCCGGTGCTGCTCCGGGATGCCGGACAGCACGGTCTGCATCTCGGCATCCGCGGCGACTCCCGCCGCCCACTCGGCGTACACCGCGCTGCGACCAGGGGCCTCCTCGCGGGCGAACCGGTCGTAGCGCTCGCGCACGGCATCCGTCATCCAGCCATTCTCCCAGCCGGCCCGGGCGACTGAGCAGACCGTTCATCACACCGACCCGAACGGCTCGCGGACGGAGGAGAATGGATGCATGGCTTACAGCGTGAACAAGACCGAGGCCGAGTGGCGCGAAGAGCTCGGCGACGACCAGTACGCGGTGCTGCGCACGGCGGCGACCGAGCGCGCGTGGACCGGCGAACTGCTCGACGAGAAGCGCGACGGGCTCTACCGCTGCGGCGCCTGCGGAGCGGAGCTGTTCCGCAGCGGCACGAAGTTCGACTCCGGCTGCGGCTGGCCGAGCTTCTACGAGTCGGTGCGTCCCGAGGCGGTGGAGCTGATCGAGGACACGTCGCTCGGCATGGTGCGCACCGAGGTGCGCTGCGCCGCCTGCGGCTCGCATCTGGGACATGTCTTCCCCGACGGCTTCGGCACCCCCACCGGTGACCGCTACTGCATGAACTCGCTCGCACTGACGTTCAACCCCGACGAGTCGTGAGCGCGCTCGAGGCCGTCCTGCGGCGCACCTCCTGGTCGAAGGTCACCGAGGACGCCCCGACGCGCGACCAGCTGCTGCCGCTGATCGCTGCGGCGGGCCGGGTCGCCGATCATTCCTCGCTGCGCCCGTGGCGGCTGATCGAGCTGCGCGGCGACGATCGGCTCGCGCTCGGCGCGGCCATCGCGAAGGCGAACGGCGACGACAAGCCGTCCACCAAGCCGCTGCGCGCGGCGCTGCTGATCGCGGTGGTCGTCTCCTATCGGAAGAGCGACAAGGTGCCGCACTGGGAGCAGGAGGCCGTGGCCTCCGGTGTGGCGCACACTCTCAGCCTGCTGCTCGACGAGGCGGGATGGGGCGTGATCTGGCGCACCGGCGGGTACACCCGTTCGCGCGCCGTGGCCGAGGCGCACGGCCTCGCCGAGAACGAGGAGCTGCTGGGCTGGCTGTACGTCGGGGGCAAGCCGCAGGGCAAGGACGCCGGACGCCGCAAGCCGATCGATGCCGACGCCCTGCTGACTCGGATGCCCGCGGGGCGGCGAGAGAGCTGAGCGTGCCCGCCGACGTCGCCGGTCAGCGGCGTCGGCGCGGCAGCGCTGCGAACACGGAGGCGAACGCGACGACCACCATCGCGAGCAGCTGCCAGAGAGCGGGACGACTCGCCGTGGGCCACAGCAGATCGATGAGGATCGACATGCTCAGCTGTCCCAGCACGCTGCCCAGCCCCATGAGCAGCACGCCGGTGTGCGCGACGAGGAACGCACCGAGCATGATGTAGACGAAGCCGAGCAGCCCGCCGACGTAGAGCCAGGGCTCGGCGGGGAGAGCGGCGGGCAGGCCTCGCACGGCCACGCTGACCGCGGCGGCGACCACGAGCACGGAGGTGCCCGCGATGAAGCTCATCAGCGTCGCGGCGATCGGCGAGGACACGGTCTTCGCGAGCCGCCCGTTCGCACCTGCCTGCCAGGCGATACCCGCACCGGCGAGGACGGGCAGCACGAGCAGCCAGACCGGCGCCTGATGCAGCACGTCGCCGCCGATCGAGATGCCCACCGCGAGCAGCGCGAGCGCGCCGCCCACGACCCGTCCCGGAGTGACGGCGACGACGCCGGCCGGGCCGAAGCCGATGCGGTCGAGCAGCAGTCCGTGCAGGGTCTGGCCGGCGACGACGCCGACCGTGAAGAGTGACACTCCGAGCACGCCGGCGACGACGCCCTGCGTGGACACCGTGAGCGCACCGCAGGCGCCACCGAGCAGCATCCAGACCGGGATGGTGCGGGTTCGGATGCCGTCGATCAGCCGGCCCGCGGCGGCACGCGTCGACGGGATCAGCGGGACCAGGGTGAGCAGGGCCATCAGGCCGACGGCGAAGGAGATGAGCCCGGCGACGATGCCGTCGTCGATCCGCACGCCCAGCACGCCGTTGATGCGCGCCTGCACGGCGGTCATCGCGCCGATCGAGACGGCCCCTCCGAGCGCGAGCCAGGTGGGCATGGTGCGGGTCCGTGTCACTCGCTCCACGGTACCGCTCGGGAGGACCCGGGCGCGCATCCTTCCCACGATCCGGAATCGGCTCGATGTCGGCGCCCGTGGGTAGCCTGTCAGCATGTGCGCGAGCTACGGACTCGATCCCCGATTCACGGATGCCGAACTGCTGGCGGAGGCCGATGAGGCGGTCCTGGAGGGGCTGCGCTCCTGGGCGGAGGCCAATGCCGGCGAGACGCTGCGCCCCACCGGGAAGAACCTGCGCAATCTCAACCCGCTGGTGACCGCGTCGGAGGGCGTGCCGACGCTGGAGCCGGCGTGGTGGGGCTACCTCGTCGACGGGGCGCCGGCCCGGTTCCCATCGATCAACACGCGCTCCGAGCGCCTGCAGGACAGGCCTGGCGGCTTGCGCAACCGGGCGATCGTGCCGACCACCGGATGGTTCGAGCTGCAGAAGCCCGACCGCGTCTGGCACGAGTTCGGATTCGGACGCGGCGTGCTGTTCGGCATGGCGGCCGTCACGCAGCGCGGCCGCACCCCGGACGGCGAGTGGACCACCTGCTACTCGATCGTGATGCGTCCCGCTCCCGCGCACCTGGCGGCCCTGCACGACCGCGTGCCGATGCTGGTGCCCGTCGGTTTCGCCGGGGACTGGCTGACCGGAGAGCCGACACGGGATCTCATCGATGAGGCGCTGCTGGCCGCCGCATCGCTCGATGAGCGACTGGTCGCTGAGCCGCGCGCCGACGACCGCGGCGACGGGATGCTGTTCTAGCCGAGCGCGCCGGAACGCGAGAAGGCCCGCCCGAGATGATCTCGGGCGGGCCTTCCGCTTCTGCAGAGCCCCCTGCCGGACTCGAACCGGCCACCTGCGGTTTACAAGGCCGCTGCTCTACCAGATGAGCTAAGGAGGCGAGGGTGGCCGAAGCCGCTCACAAGCATAGCGACGGCCGGGACGCGCTCTGCGCGTCAGGGCGTGGCGGTCTCCGTGGGCGCGGGCGAAGCCGGCGGGGTCGGGGTCGGGGTCGGGTCGGTCTCGCCGTAGTACTCGTCGCTGGCGGTGGTCAGCACGAACTGCGAGAACTCCGCAGGATTGTTCAGCGCGCCGACGTACGCCTGGCCGCCCACGACGATGAGCGCCTCGTTGTTGAGCTTGAGGTCCTTCGAGCCCGGCAGCGGACCCTCGAGGGCGCGAGCCGTGGCATCCTTCGCCCAGCTCACGAAGTCCTGGCCCTCGATGCAGGAGCGCACCTTCTTGGCGTTCTGCACGCCGACGGCGACAGCCAGGTCGGCCAGCTCGACGTCCGAGCGGCCGTCGCTGTCGATCTTGGGCTGGTCGGTGAGCAGCTCGTGGTTGTAGTCGAAGAACTGATCCGGCGAATAGGTCGCCACGCAGGCGGCGGCGGCCGCGGCCCGCAGCGAGTACTTCGTGCCGTTCGAGCTGGCCATCAGCAGCGCGACCGGGTGATAGGTCACGGTGACGGCGCCCTGCTTGATCCAGCCGGCCAGCTGACGGGCGTTGGCCTTCTCGAACTCGGCGGCGCCCGCCGACAGGTAGTCCACGTAGATGTGGATCTGCGTCGGCTCCGCGGCCTTCTCCGTGGTCTTGGGCGTCGGCGTCGCCGCCGCCTCGGAGGGCGTGGGCGATGCGTTCGGGGAGATGTCCGCGCTGCCGGAGGCGAGGGTCACGTCGCTCACGGTCACGCCGTCGTCGGTCATGCCGCTGGGGCTGAGCATCGGCTTGGACATCGAGGAGCTGACGGCGAACGCGACGGCCGTGCCGATCGACCCGACGGCGACGGCCGCGACGAGCCCGATGATCACGCGTCGCATGATGCGGGCACGCGACTGCTGCGCGTGCACTCGCTGGGCCTTCTCCCGCACGGCCTCGCGTGAGTTGCGAGCGGCAGGGACGTTCGGCGTTTCGTCGCTCGACATCGTTCCTCTTGAAAGATCGGATGGGACGGGGGATCCCGCTGCCGCTACGGGTGCGGCACCGGATCCGATGTTACGGAGGCAGTCTGGGAAATACCCAGACGCGCACGCGCCGTGCAATACTGATCTCGACCCGATGGCGGGTCACGGCGGGCTCAGGCCCACCGCTTCCATCACTACGGATCGTCCGGCACGTACCTGCCGGTGAAGGAGAAACAATGGCAACCGTTACGTTCGACGAGGCCACCCGCATCTACCCGGGCGGCACCCGCCCCGCGGTCGACAAGCTGAACATCGAGATCGCCGACGGCGAGTTCCTGGTTCTGGTCGGCCCCTCCGGTTGCGGTAAGTCCACCTCGCTGCGCATGCTCGCCGGCCTCGAAGAGGTCAACGCCGGCCGCATCCTGATCGGCGACCGCGACGTCACCGACGTGCCGCCGAAGGACCGCGACATCGCGATGGTCTTCCAGAACTACGCGCTGTACCCGCACATGACCGTCGCCGAGAACATGGGCTTCGCCCTGAAGATCGCCGGCGTCGGCAAGGAGGAGCGTGCACAGCGTGTCCTCGAGGCCGCCAAGCTCCTCGACCTCGAGGAGTACCTGAACCGCAAGCCGAAGGCCCTCTCGGGTGGCCAGCGTCAGCGCGTCGCCATGGGCCGCGCCATCGTCCGCCAGCCGCAGGTGTTCCTCATGGACGAGCCGCTGTCGAACCTCGACGCCAAGCTGCGCGTGCAGACCCGTACCCAGATCGCGTCGCTGCAGCGTCGCCTGGGCGTCACCACGGTCTACGTCACGCACGACCAGACCGAGGCTCTGACCATGGGCGACCGCATCGCGGTGCTCAAGGACGGCCTGCTCCAGCAGGTCGGCTCGCCGCGTGAGCTCTACGAGACCCCGAGCAACGTCTTCGTCGCCGGCTTCATCGGCTCGCCCGCCATGAACCTCTTCGAGGTTCCGCTCGCCGAGGGCGGCGTGCAGTTCGGCACGAAGAACGTCGCGACCGAGACCGCCGCGGTCGCCAAGGCCAAGGGCAACTCGGCCACCGTCGGAATCCGCCCCGAGGACATCGTGGTCGCACCCGAGGACGGCCAGGGCCTCTCGGTCACCGTCGACCTCGTCGAGGAGCTCGGCGCGGACGGCTACCTGTACGGCCACACCGACATCAACGGCAAGCGCACCGACCTGGTCGCACGCGTCGACGGCCGTCGTCACCCGAACGCCGGTGACACAGTCGTGCTGGCGCCCGTCGCCGGTCACGTGCATCTGTTCGACATCGAGTCCGGCGAGCGTCTCAACGAGAAGCCGATCGTCTCGGCCTGATCATCAGGCACTGCGGCGCGGGTCGACCTTCACGGGTCACCCGCGCCGCGGCGTTTCCGGAGCACGACGCTCCCCCGGCATCCGCTTCCCCACACCCCGCGGAGGACGCATGAAGAAGCAGTCGCTACGCATCAACGCCAGTTCGATCGATCCCGGCCTGCTCACGCTCCCCTGGAGCACACCCCTGGGCAAGTGGCCCTCCGAGCACATCGTCTCGCTGCCCAAGGGCCTGTCCCGCCATCTGGTGCGGTTCGCCGACCTCTCCGGCCGCGTGGTCGCCGTCAAGGAGACCACCGAGGAGATGGCGCAGCGCGAGTACGAGATGCTCGGCAGTCTGGCGAAGCTCGACGTGCCCTGCGTGGACCGGGTGGCCGTGATCGCCGGGCGACGCGACAGCGAGGGCATGGAGCTGCCCGCGGCGCTGGTGACATCGCACCTGCGGTTCTCGATGCCCTATCGCGCGCTGTTCACGCAGGTGCTGCGCCCCGACACCGCCGACCGGCTGGTGGACGCACTGGCCCTGCTGATGGTGCGACTGCACAACGTCGGCTTCTACTGGGGCGACGTGTCGCTGTCGAACGCCCTGTTCCGCCGCGATGCCGGCGCCTTCGCCGCCTACCTGGTGGACGCGGAGACCGGCGAGCTGCACGAGGAGGGGCTCACCGACGGGCAGCGCTCCTACGATCTGGATCTGGCCCGCACGAACATCGCCGGCGAGATCATGGATCTCGCCGCGGGCGGCCGACTCGAGCGCGGCGTGGACGCCCTCGAGATCGCCGACGGCATCGTCTCGTCCTACAGGTCGCTGTGGAACGCGCTCACCGACGAGGAGTCGTTCGGCGTGGACGAGGCATGGCGGATCACGGAGCGCGTGCAGAAGCTGAACGCGCTCGGCTTCGACATCGACGAGATGTCGATGGTCACCACCCCGGACGGCGCCGCGGTGCGGATCCAGCCGAAGGTCGTGGACGCCGGGCACCACCAGCGCCGGCTCATCCGCCTGACCGGCCTCGATGTCGAGGAGAACCAGGCGCGCCGGCTCCTGAACGATCTGGACGAGTTCCGGGTGCGCTCCAAGAAGGATCTCGGGGATGAGGAGATCTACGCGCACGAATGGCTGACGCGCGTGTTCGAGCCCGTGGTGCGGGCCATCCCCTACGACCTGCGCGCGAAGCTTGAACCCGCCGAGGTGTACCACCAGGTGCTCGAGCACCGCTGGTACCTGTCCCAGGCGCAGGGCCGATCCGTGCCGCTCGCCGAGGTGCTCACGAGCTACATCAACGACGTGCTGCGGCATCGCCGCGACGAGGCCACGATCATGGGCCCGCCGACCGAGACGGTGAGCCTGCCCGTGATCACCGGATCGGTCGAGGTCTCCGACGACACCGCGGCGATCGACTGGCGCGACCTGGTCTGACGGCGTCCGTCGACTCAGTACCCGACGGTGAAGCGCTCGCGGCGGTGCTTCGGGTTCTCGATCTCGTCGAAGAACGCGACCGCGAAGTCGGCGCCCGAGATCGTCGAGTTGCCGTCGGCGTCACGCACGATCACGTCGCCGCCGTCGCGGTACTCGCCCGTGCGAACGCCCTCGGCCCACGGGCCGAAGACCTCCGCCGGATGCACGAAGAACCAGTCCACGCCCTGACCGGACTCCTGCAGCAGCTCGAGCGAGTCGATGCCGACCTGCGCCTCGTGCTTGTACTCCTCCGGGAAGCCCTGATCGAACAGCCGCGGACCGCCGGGTGCGACCAGGCTGCCGCCCGCGCCGCCGACGACGCCGAGGCGGGTAGACGTGCCGTTCAGCTTCGCGATCAGTGCGCTCAGCGCGTCGAGCGCCTTGTCCGCCATGTCGCCGCGGGGCGAGATCGTCGAGATCACGGCATCCGCGCCGTCGAGCACGTCACCGAGGCCGGCGACGTCGAGTGCCGAACCCTGCACGTAGGTCGCACCCTCGATCGGGTCGGAGGGCGCCTTGCGGGCGACAGCGACCACGTCGTGGCCTCGGCTCACCCCCTCACGGACGAAGTGCGCTCCGGCGTAGCCGGTTCCTCCGATGACGACGATGCGAGCCATGTGCGTTCCTTCCGCTGACGAATGAGTCCGTCAGGGTCAAGGCGCCGGCCTCCCGTGCTATTCCCGTCCGCCGCGAACCGTCGACACCTGGTACAGCGCGACGGATGCCGCGATGCCGGCGTTGAGAGACTCGGTGGCCGCCGAGATCGGGATCGACACGATCTGGTCGCAGGTCTCGGCGACGAGCCGCGAGAGGCCCTTCCCCTCGGACCCGATCACGATCACCACGGGACGGTCGGCCAGCTCGAGCTGCGGGAGCATGACGTCACCGTCGCCGTCCATGCCCAGCACGAACACGCCCTGCCTCTTGAACTCCTTCAGCATGGAGGTCAGGTTCGACGCCAGCGCGACGGGCAGGCGGGCTGCAGCCCCGGCGCTCGTCTTCCAGGCGGCGGAGTTGACGCTCGCCGAGCGGCGCTGCGGCAGGATGACGCCGTGCCCGCCGAAAGCGGCCGTGGAGCGGATGATGGCTCCCAGGTTGCGGGGGTCGGTGATGCCGTCGAGCGCCACGAACAGCGGCGTCTGGCCGCGGTCGATGACCTGCTCCAGCAGATCCTGCGGGTGCGCGTACTCGTAAGGAGGCACCTTGAGCGCCACGCCCTGGTGCACGCCGTCGAAGCCGGCCATCCGGTCGAGCTCCTGCCGGGTCACCTCGAGCACCGGGATGTCGCGGTGCCGCGTGATCGCCAGCATCTCCTTGACGCGGTCGTCCATCTCCACGCGCTGCGCGATGTAGAACGCCGTGGCGGGGATCTTGGTGCGCAGCGCCTCGAGCACCGAGTTGCGCCCGGTGACGGTCTCGGTGTCGTCTGCGGGCTTCGACCCGCGCGACTGACGGTTCAGGTTCGGCTGCGGCTTCTGGCCCGGCTTCCCCTTGCCGCCGGCCGCGGCGTAGCGCTCCGCGGCGGCCTTGCGCTTGCCGGCGACGTGCCAGCTGCGGTCCTCCGCCTTGGGCGTGGGTCCGCGGCCCTCCAGGGCTTTGCGGCCCAGACCGCCGGTGCCCTTGGAAGCGCCCTTCTTCTTGCTGTTGCCCGCTCCGGGGCGGCCAGGCTTAGCCATCGATACTCCAATGTGTTCCGTCCGGAGTGTCCTCCAGAGTGATTCCTGCCGCGGCGATCGCATCGCGGATGCGATCGGCCGCGGCCCAGTCCTTGTCAGCGCGCGCCTGCGCACGCTGCGCGATCATCGTCTGCACGAGCGCGCCCAGTGCGGATCCCGCAGCATCCGAGCCCCCTGTCCCCCGCTCGCTCGACAGAGGGTCGATGCCCAGAACGTGGGTCATCGCCTTCACACCCTGGAGCGCAGTGCGCACTCCCTCGGCATCGCCCTTGTCCAGCGCCGCGTTGCCGGAGCGCACGGTCTCGTGCAGGACGGCCAGCGCCTGCGGCACACCCAGATCGTCGTCCATCGCGGCACTGAACGCCTGCGGGAGCGACTGCCGCGCCATCCAGCCGACGCCGCCGGTGACCCGGGCGGCGCGCTCGATGAACCCGCGGATGCGTCCGAGCGCCGCCTCGGCCTCGGACAGAGTCGACTCCGTGAGGTCCAGGCTCGACCGGTAGTGCGCGGCCGCGAGGGCGTAGCGCGCCACGATCGGATCGACGCCGTCGAGGAAGTCCTTCGCGAGCGTGAAGTTGCCGAGCGACTTCGACATCTTCTGCCCGCCCACGGTCACCAGGCCGTTGTGCACCCAGTAGCGCGCGAAGCCGTCGCCGGCTGCGGTGGACTGCGCGAGCTCGTTCTCGTGGTGAGGGAAGCGCAGGTCGAGGCCGCCGCCGTGGATGTCGAACTCGGCGCCCAGATAGCGCTTCGACATGGCGGAGCACTCGATGTGCCACCCCGGGCGCCCGGCTCCCCAGGGCGAGGCCCACACGGCATCCGCCTGCTCCTCGGGCTTCGCGCCCTTCCAGAGGGCGAAGTCCTGAGGGTTGCGCTTGCCGCGCGGGTCGGCGTCGGCTGCGGCCTCCATGGCGTCGACGGACTGCCGCGTGAGCTCGCCGTATGCCGGCCACGAGCGCACGTCGAAGTAGACATCGCCGGAGCCGTCGGCTGCGGGATAGGCGTGGCCGCGCTCGATGAGCGCGGCGATCAGGTCGTGCATCTGCGGGATGAAGCCCGTGGCACGCGGCTCGTAGGTGGGCGGAAGGATGCCGACGGCGGCATACGCCTCGGTGAACTCCTTCTCCATCCGGTAGGCGAGCGCCCACCAGGGTTCGGCCTCGGTGGCGTTCGCCAGGATCTTGTCATCGATGTCGGTGACGTTGCGCACGAAGGTCACGCGCCCGAAGCGCAGCTCGAGCCAGCGGCGCAGGATGTCGAAGCTCAGCGCCGCACGGACATGCCCGATGTGGGGCCCCGACTGGACGGTCGGCCCGCACACGTACATCGTCACGTTCGAGGAGTCGAGCGGAACGAAGTCGCGCAGTTCCTGCGCGCGGGTGTCGTA
This sequence comes from Microbacterium sp. 69-10, assembly GCF_001897945.1. Taxonomy (GTDB): domain Bacteria; phylum Actinomycetota; class Actinomycetes; order Actinomycetales; family Microbacteriaceae; genus Microbacterium. The sequence goes on along the minus strand of NZ_MKRT01000009.1, from coordinate 45,265 downwards.
GAGGCGGATCGTCACCGCACAAGACTACCGGGGTGGGCCTGCGGGCATGATGAGCGCGACCGCGGTGACCGAGATGCCCTCGCCACGGCCGGGGAAGCCGAGGCCGTCGGTGGTCGTCGCGGAGACCGAGACGGATGCTCCGCCCAGGGCCTGCGAGAGCGCGGCCTCCGCCTCGGCTCGACGGGCGCTGAACCGCGGGCGGTTGCCCTGGAACTGCACCGACACGTTGCCGATCGCGAAGCCCGCCTCCGCGAGCATCCGCGCGGTGCGCGCCAGGAACACGTCGGCGTGCGCACCGGCGTACTCCGGGTGCGCGGTGCCGAAGTGCTCGCCGATGTCGCCGAGTCCGGCCGCGCCCAGCAGCGCGTCGACCATGGCGTGCGCGACCGCGTCGCCGTCGGAGTGCCCGGACAGCGGCTGCTCATCGGGCCATTCCAGCCCCGCGAGCCAGAGGTTCCCCTCGCCGCCGAACGCGTGCACGTCGGTGCCGACGCCGATGCGCGGTCCCTGCGGGCGCGGGGACGCGGGCTGCGGCGGATGCAGCAGCATCCGCGCACGCTCCAGGTCGGCGGGAGTGGTGATCTTGAACGCGCGCTCATCGCCGGCGATGCGGCGCACCCCGCCGCCCGCGGCGGCGAACAGGGCCGCGTCGTCGGTGTGGTCCTCCCCCGTCTCGAGCGCCCGGGCGTATGCGTCCTCGAGCGGTCCGCGAGGGAATCCCTGCGGAGTCTGCGCCGCGGCCAGGACCGACCGGTCGACGGCCTCGACCACGGCATCCCCTTCGACGCGCTTCAGGGTGTCGACCACTGGGAGGGCGGGGATCACGCCGGCATCCGCGGTCACGGCGGCCGCGACCGCATCGATCTGCGCGGAGGGCGTCAGGGCGCGGGCGGCATCGTGCACGAGCACGACCTCGATCCCGTCTCCGAGAGCGGCCAGTCCGGCTGCGACCGACTGCTGCCGCGTCCCACCGCCGACGACGACCGTGGTCCGCCGGCCATGCCCGCGGTTGACCGCCTCGAGCTCGTCCGCCGCCGCCCGCTCGTACCCCGAGGGCGCGACCAGGATCACCTGCATCGGCTGCGCGGCGAACACGCCCTCGAGCGCGTGCCTCAGCACGGTGCGGCCGTCGATGTCGACGAGCGCCTTCGGCACGCCGGCGCCGAGGCGCGTGCCGGAACCGGCGGCGACGATGATGATCGCCGTCGTGGGGGCCGAGTACGGAGTCACGCTCACACGCTACCGCGACGTCGCAGGCGTCCGAGAACGCGAGGAGGGCGAATGCCGCAGCATCCGCCCTCCTCGTGGAATCAGTAGATCGCGCTCAGGACGCGAGCACCTCGTCGAGCAGGCCGCCGGCCTTGTCCTCGTCGATCTTCTCGGCGAGAGCCAGCTCCGAGACGAGGATCTGACGGGCCTTGGCCAGCATCCGCTTCTCCCCCGCGGACAGGCCGCGGTCCTGGTCACGGCGCCACAGGTCGCGGACGACCTCGCTCACCTTGATGACGTCACCCGACGCGAGCTTCTCGAGGTTCGCCTTGTAGCGACGCGACCAGTTGGTCGGCTCCTCGGTGAACGGCGCGCGGAGCACCTCGAAGACGTGGTCCAGACCCTCCTGGCCGATCACGTCGCGGACGCCGACCAGGTCGACGTTCTCAGCGGGCACCTCGATGATGAGATCCCCCTGCGTGACGTTCAGCTTCAGGTACTTCTTCGTCTCCCCCTTGATCACCCGGTCCTTGACCTCGATGATCGTCGCAGCCCCGTGGTGCGGATAGACGACGGTTTCGCCAACCTCAAAAAGCATAAAAACGTGTCCTTTCGGCAATCTCCAGGATACCACAGCCGTTATGTACTAAGGTTCGCGCCGGTGCACGCCGTGCGAGGCCCGACCGGTCCCGGAGAAGGAGCGCGAACCCACTAGACTGAGGCAGGACACCCGTCGCATCTCAGGAGGATCCGTGAACTCGCGCTCTGCTGCGTCCCTCGCTCCGCGCCTCATCGCCACCGCCGCCCTCGGCGTGACGATCGCACTCGGCGCCACCGGCTGCACGTTCATGACCCCGCAGAACACGGTGGACATCAAGAACATCTCGGACGGCGTGGACGTCTCCTCGACCGGTGGCCCGGTCGTCGTGCGCAACGCGCTCATCGTCGCCGACGAGGACGGCTCGGCCGGGAACCTCGTGGCCGTGCTGGTCAACGACAGCGAAGAGAGCGCCACGCTCACCATCGACGTGGACGGCAAGCAGCAGGAGGTGCGCGTGCCCGCCGGCGAGCACGTGAGCCTGGGCGCCGACGAGGACCCGCTGCTCTTCGAGAACCTGGACGTGAAGCCGGGCGCCACCGTCGAGGTGCTGTTCCGCTCCGGCGACGACGAGGCCGAGCCCACTCAGGTGCCCGTGCTCGACGGCACCCTCCGCTACCTCAAGGACCTCGTCCCCTCGCCGAAGCCCTCGGTCGAGCCCGCGACGCCGACGCCGACGGGAACGCCCGCGTCCTGACATCCGCTCTGTATGCAGAAGAGGCCGGTCCCCGAAGGGACCGGCCTCTTCTGCATTCCCTGCCCGCTCAGGCCTCGAAACGGTACCCGAGCCCCCGCACGGTGACCAGCATCACCGGGTCGCTCGGGTTCAGCTCGATGCGGGAGCGGATGCGCTTGATGTGCACGTCCAGCGTCTTGGTGTCGCCGAAGTAGTCGCTCCCCCACACCCGGTCGATGAGCTGACCCCGGGTGAGCACGCGGCCGGCGTTGCGCATCAGCACCTCGAGCAGCTCGAACTCCTTCAGCGGCATGTTGATCTCGGTGCCGTCGACCGCGACCGTGTGCCGGTCGATGTCCAGGGTGACGCGGCCGCCGTCCAGCACGCGCTCGTCAATCTCCGTCTCCGCCTGCGCGACCCGGCGCAGCACCGCGCGCATGCGCGCCAGCAGCTCGCGCGACGAGTAGGGCTTGGTGATGTAGTCGTCGGCGCCGAGCTCGAGCCCCACAACGATGTCGACCTCGGAGTCCTTCGCGGTGAGCATGATGATCGGCACGCCCGAGGCCTGGCGCACCTGCCGGCACACCTCGGTGCCCGGCATGCCGGGGAGCATCAGGTCGAGCAGGATGATGTCGGCGCCGCGTGCGCGGAACGCCTCCAGCGCACCGGGTCCGTCCTCGCTGATCTCCACCTCGTAGCCCTCGCGACGCAGCAGGTAGGCGAGGGGGTCGGCGAGGTCGGGCTCATCCTCGACGAGAAGGATCCGGGTCATGCGTTCTCTCCGTTCCGGGCGGCGCCGACCGAGCCGTGTTCGGTGCGGGCGCGCTTGGCGGTCTTCTTCTTGTGCTTCTTCTTGGACTTCTTCGAGGCGCCTGCCCCGTCGGCTCCCGGCGCATCGATGCGCGGCAGCCGCATGGTGAAGGTCGACCCCTTGCCCGCGCGCGACCAGACGCGCACCTCGCCGCCGTGGCGCTGCGTGGCGTGCTTGACGATCGACAGGCCGAGCCCCGTACCGCCCGTCCGGCGGGAGCGTGCATCGTCGGCGCGGTAGAAGCGCTCGAAGATGCGCTCCCGATCCGCTTCCGAGATGCCGATGCCCTGGTCGGTCACGGCGATCTCAACGAGGTCGCCGTCGACCCGGATGCCGATCCCGACGCGCGACCCGTGCGGCGAGTACTGGATGGCGTTGGCGAGCAGGTTCCCGACGGCTTCGACGAGCACCTGCGCGTCGCCGCGCACCCAGGCGCCGTGGTCGCCGCCGCGCATCAGCTCGACCCCGGCGGAGTCGGCCTGCACCGCGTGCGCCTCGATCGAGGCGTGCACGACCTCGTCGATGGAGACGGGCTCCACCTGGGCGAGGCTCTCGGCCGCCTGCAGCCGGGACAGGCTCATGATCCGCCCGGTGAGCTGGCCGAGACGACCGGCCTCGGCCATGATGCGCGACGCGAAGATGCGCACCTGATCGGGGTCGTCGGCGGCGGATTCGATGGCCTCGGCGAGAAGACTGACCGAGGCGACCGGCGTCTTCAGCTCATGACTCGTGTTGGAGACGAAGTCGGTGCGCATCTGGTCCAGGCGCTCCCGCTCCGTGACGTCCCGCACGATCAGCAGCGTCAGCCGCGGGCCGACCACGCTCGCTCGCGCGGACACCAGGCGCGGGTCCAGCGCGTTCCCGGCTGTGATCCGCAGCGTCTCGGTGCCGCTGATGCCCGAGCTGCGCACATCCCGCACCAGCCGTCGCAGCTCGCCGTTCTCCAGCACCGCTCCGGGCCGGATGTCGAAGCGCGCCGCGGCCCGGGAGGTCGCCACGACCAGTCCGGAGGGATCCAGCACGCACGCGGCGTCGTCCATGCCCGCGAGCACCTCGGTGATCCCGGCCGGGATCGACTGCGACGTGTCCTGTATCGCCTGCATCCGCATGCGATACGCCCACGTCACCAGCAGGACGACGCCGGCGCCGATGACGATGCCGATGACGAGCGCGAACAGCGCGAGCTGGGGCGAGGGCATGGTTCCAGAGTAGGGGCAGCATCCCCGTCCTTCCGCCGTTCAGACCGCCGTCACGGGCCGGGCGAGGCAGTGTTCGCGATCACGACACCATTCGTTAACCTTCGATGGGGATGATCGACCCGGTTCGCGTGTGCGCGTGCCCGCTCGGCATCCGTGCCGACCCCACGACGAAAGGTTGCGCCGACATGCGCGAAGTCTTCCACCAGTCCCTCGAGGAGCTCCAGTCACGGCTGGCCGAGATCGCCGATCTGGTCACGGTGGCCATCGAGAAGGCCACCAGGGCCTTCGCCGAGAGCGACGTCGCGCTGGCCGAGGAGGTCATCGCCGACGACGCCAAGATCGATGAGCTCGCCGTCGCACTCGACGAGCAGGCCATCGAGATCCTCGCCCGCCAGCAGCCGGTCGCCCGCGACCTGCGCATCGTCATCACGGCGCTGCGCGTCAGCGCATCGCTGGAGCGCATGGGCGACATGGCCGAGCACATCGCGCAGCTCGCCCGGCTGCGCTTCCCGGAGCGCGCGATCCCGAAGGGCCTGAAGGGCACCTTCCGCCGCATGGGCGAGCTGGACGTCGAGATCGCCCGCACCCTGGCGGAGCTGCTCCGCACGCAGGACCTGCGCTTCGCGGATGCCATCCGCAACGCCGACGACGACGTGGACGAGCTGCACGCCAGCGTGTTCGAGAAGGTGCTCAGCGACAACTGGAAGGGCGAGGCGACCGCCACCGTCGACGCCACGCTCGCCAGCCGCTACCACGAGCGCTTCGCCGACCACGCCGTCGCCGTCGCGAAGAAGGTCGTGTACCTGGCCACCGGTGACTGGGCCGCCTCCGAGGAGGACATCGCCCTCGCCGCTGAGGCGCAGACCGCGGCTTCCGACGCCCCGGAGTC
>NZ_MKRT01000009.1:36976-39875 GCF_001897945.1 Microbacterium sp. 69-10 | reverse complement strand
GATGCTGTTCAGCATCCGCCCCGCTTCTGCGTCGCGTTACTTCTTGCCCTGCGCGGCGACCGCGGCGGCACCGGCGGCGGCGGCCTCGGGGTCGAGGTAGCGGCCGGGGCCGGTCGGGACGTTGTCGTCGTCGAGCTCGTAGACCAGCGGGATGCCGGTGGGGATGTTCAGCTCGGCGATGTCGTCGTCGCTGATGCCCTCCAGGTGCTTGACCAGGCCGCGCAGCGAGTTGCCGTGGGCGGTGACCAGCACGGTCTTGCCCGCCTCGAGGTCGGGGACGATCGCGGACTCCCAGTACGGCAGCAGGCGGTCGATGACGAGCTTGAGCGACTCGGTGCGCGGGACCTCGCCGTCGATGCCGACGTAGCGCGGGTCGTTCACCTGGCTGAACTCGCTGGCGTCGTCGAGCAGGGGCGGCGGCACGTCGAACGAGCGACGCCACAGCATGAACTGCTCCTGACCGAACTCCTCCAGCGTCTGGGCCTTGTCCTTGCCCTGCAGGGCGCCGTAGTGACGCTCGTTCAGGCGCCACGAGCGAGTCACCGGGATCCACAGCCGGTCGGCGGCATCCAGAGCGATGTTCGCGGTCTGGATCGCGCGGCTCAGCACCGAGGTGTGCAGCACATCGGGCAGGATGCCGGACTCCGCGAGCAGTTCGCCGCCGCGGCGTGCCTCGGTCTTGCCCTGCTCGGTGAGGCGGACATCGACCCAGCCCGTGAAGAGGTTGAGCTGGTTCCATTCGCTCTGGCCGTGACGCAGAAGAATCAGAGTGCGGGTCATGGGGTCCAGTTTATGGGGACGCGATGTGCAGAGTGGGCTACGTGACTTCTGTGGGACGGGCTCCGTGACCTTGTCTTCGTTCGCAGAACGGGGACCCCTCCGCTTCGCTCCTCCCCGATGCTCACTCCGACAAGGTCACTCCGCCCTGAGGCACATGAGAGTGGGTCCCACGACGTGGACGGAGTGAGGTAGGGGGTGAAGGAGAATAGGAGTATGAGCGGACCGGTCGGACAGCCCACGCGGGGGACGACGGGGACGAACCGGCTGCGGCGGAACGACCGGTGGATCGCAGTGTCCGAGGCGCTCCGGAAGGCGGCTGACCCCCTGGTCGTCGACCTGGGCTACGGCGCCAGCGGCGTGACGGCTTTCGAGCTCGCCCAGCGACTGCGGCAGAGGAGAGCGGATGCCGAGGTCATCGGCCTCGAACTCGACCCGGAGCGCGTGGCCACGGCGCGCTCCCAGCTGCAGGACGTGCATGCGGGTCGGACTCCCTTCGCCTCCGACCTGCCGGTGTCGTTCGAGAGGGGCGGCTTCGAGGTGCCGCTGCCCGGCGGCGGGCGCCGGGCCGTGATCCGCGCGATGAACGTGCTGCGGCAGTACGACGAGGCTGATGTCGCGGATGCCTGGCGGCTCGTCGCCTCCCGCCTCGCCCCGGGCGGGATGCTCTTCGAGGGGACCTGCGACGAGGTGGGGCGCATCGCGAGCTGGGTCGATGTGGCATCCGACGGCCTGCCCGTGCGGTTCACGATCTCGCTGCGGCTCGCCGACCTCGAGCACCCCGGGATCGTCGCGGAGCGCCTGCCGAAGGCGCTCATCCACCGCAACGTCCCGGGCGAGCGGGTGCATGAGCTGCTCACCGCGCTCGACCGGGAGTGGGACCGCGCCGCTCCCCTGTCGACCTTCGGACCGGTGCAGAGGTGGCTCGCGGCCGTGACGACGCTCCGGGCTCAGGGCATCCCGGTGCAGGGGACCAAGTCGCGCTGGCGCCTCGGCGAGCTGACCGTCCCCTGGGCAACCGTCGCCCCGGCCTCCTGACTCAGCCCCAGCGCTGCCGAAGCCATTCCATCCCCGCGATCGCCTCGCGGTACTGGAAGTCGCGAAGTGTGGGCATGCCGGGCGGGGCGGGCAGCTGAGCCTTCACGAAGAAGCGTCCGGTGACGGCCGCCAGCACGGAGTCGACGTCGGCCGGAGGCACGCCGTCGAACAGCGGATGCTGCGCCAGCACCTGCTCGACGTCGACGGTCTCTCCGCGCAGCCTCACGTCGAGCAGGTAGAACAGCCCGTCCATCCAGCGCGCACCGACCGAGGCCCACGGCCAGTCGATGATCCACGCCGTGCCCTCGGCATCCATCAGCACGTTGTCGGCCCGGCCGTCGTAGTGCTGGAGATGATCGCCCGCCACGACCTCGAGCACACGCTCCGCGGCGGTGCGGAGCCGCCCGCGGTTGGCGGCGGCCCAGGCCGGCAGCTCCACGCCCTCCGCCTCGATCACACGCCAGCTGGCCTGCTCCTCGGCGAACTCGTCGGCCGCCGACGGGAGGGCGGAGAGCGACTCGCCCTCGAGCCTCGGGAACGTCGCGAAGGCGTCGAGCACGGCGACCACGTCCGACCCGTCCCCCGCTCCGCCGGGATGGCGCCCCTCGACGTCGGCGAGCACGAGAACGGCCCACTCGTCGGTCACCAGCGACCCGAGCAGGGCCGGCGCACTCACCGTGCCCGGCAGCAGGCGCATGACCTGGATCTCCCGCTGGTGCAGTTCGTACGCGCCCTCGTTGCGGTCGCGATGCACGGTCTTCACGAACGCCCGGCGCCCTGTCGCGGTGACGACCCGGTCGGCGCTGCCCGGTGAGAAGCCCTCGACCTGGCTGACCGCCTCGACCACCGGCGCGTCCAGCACCCTCTCGACCTCGCGCACGACCTCGTCGGGGAGGTCGCTCCACAGCATCCGCGTCTTCAGCTCAGCCGTCATCCATCGACCCTATCCGCCGGGAGGCCGACCACGGTTCCCGGGCGAGGCGGGACGACCCCTCAGCGGGCGTTGCGGGGGTCTTCGCCGACCGGGCGGTGGGAGAGGCGCGTCAGACGCGGGACATCGGCGGTCGCACCTGCGTCCGCGGGG
>NZ_MKRT01000009.1:34153-36957 GCF_001897945.1 Microbacterium sp. 69-10 | reverse complement strand
CTCGGAACGCACCATCAGTTCGCCGACGGGCGCCCGGCGGGACAGGATCGCCAGGGCGATCGGGCCCTCCTCGAAGTGCAGAGCCGCCGAGGTGATGTGTCCGACCTCGTCATCGCCGGCGAGCACGACGTCGCCGGGCGCGGGCAGCACGACGTCGCTGCCGTCCAGGTGCAGGGCGGCCAGGCGACGGGGCGGATGCCCGAGGTTGTGCACCTTCGCGACCGTCTCCTGCCCGCGGTAGCAGCCCTTGTTCAGGTGCACCGCACTGCGGATCCAGTCGGACTCGTGCGGGATGGTGCGCTCGTCGACCTCATGCGACCAACGCGGGCGCCAGGCCGCGACGCGCAGCGCCTCAGCGGCGAGCGCGCCCGCGAAGGGCCCGGTCAGAGCGGATGCGTCGTCGACAACGGCCACGCTCCAGGCGTAGTCCACGGCCGGATGCCCGTCGACGAGTGCGTACTGGTGGCCTCCGGGCTGCACCTCGCGCCACGGGTCACGCCAGATCAGCGGGACGCCGTGCGGAGCGGATGCCGTGATCCGGCCCTCGGCGTCGCCTCCGGCGAAGAAGCCGACCAGGGCGGCGTCCGGGTGCACTGTGACCGTGACGCGGGAACGGAACACCATGCGCTTCAGCCACGTCGCGAGCTGCTCGGCATCACCGGCATCGGCGATCAGCCATACCGAGGCGCCGTCCTCGAGCACGCCGGCCGCGTGCTCGACGCGACCCTGCGGGTCCAGGATCAGCAGCTCCGTGCTCGCGCCGGGGCGGAGTCGCCCCAGCGACTGAGAGGTGAACGAGTCCAGCCAGCTGAGCCGGTCCTCCCCTGCCACCTCGATCAGCGTCCGGTCCGTCAGCGGCGCGAGCGCCTCGCCGTGCGCGAGCTGCCGCTGCTCGATGATCGGGTTGCCGAAGTGCGTGATCAGGTCGCCGTCGCGCACAGCGCCGGGAAGCGCGTCGAAAGCGGACATGCTCAGACCTTCGCGAGACGCGCGGACGCGTGCGACTTCAGCTGCTCGCCGAGGGCGGTGATGTCCCAGGCCCACAGCAGATGACCGTCGACCAGGCCGTACATGCGGCTCGCCGCCGTGTACTCCTTGGTCGCCGCGCCCGCAGGGCGCACCACGGCATCCGTGGAGATGTCGATCCGGGGACCGGCGATACGGCCGAGGTACAGCTCGAGCGTGCCGTCGGAGTGCGCGACCGAGACCTCGATCGGGAACCCGTCGGCGCTGCGCAGCTGCTCGACGTCGTCGACGGTGCGCGCCGGGCCCGCGGCGGCCGGGGGCAGCAGAGCCGGGCCCGGATCGGCATCCGTGCGCGGCCGCGCGAGACGCCAGAAGCCGGTCTCGGCGAGCAGCTGCACGGGCTCGTCCTGACCCTCGAGACCGAGGAAGGAGGCCGTCGCCGCGTAGTTCAGGAACGGGCCGCCGTCATGGCTGAAGCTCACGCGGTGCGAGAACTCGCCCTGGAAGCGCGTCTCACCCGCGGTGTACTCGATGACACCGGTGCCCTCCCAGACGCCCAGCAGCCACGAGAGCGGCGCGAGGTCGGCGGGAAGATCCGTGGGCAGATCGATCACGACGGACGTCTGATCAGCGCTGGCCGCGGAACAGGTTGACGAGAACGACGCCGGCGACGAAGGCGATCGCAAGGCTCGCCAGTCCCAGCAGACCGAGGAAGAAGAATTCGAGCGCGACGGGATCCATGACATCCACCTTAGTCCCAGAGAACTGCTAGAGCGCGGCGGGGAGCGCGGCGAGACCGAACACGGCCGAGACCAGGCCCATCACGACGAGAGCGCCGACGACGCTGCCCGCGACCCGCACGATGAATCCCTGTGCGCGCCCATAGGCGAGCTGCACGGCGAAAGCCAGCAGCACCATGGCGCCGAACGCGATCAGGAGCCAGGTCACACGGGCCTGCTCGGGAAGCACGACGCCCAGGACGATCGCCGTCACCAGCGACGCGATCCACACGGCGACGACGCCGTGGAAGGCGTTGCGCGGGGCGAGAGCCGGTTCGGACATGCGGCCATCGTACTCATCCGCGGCTGTGACATGACTGCGGACCCGCACCGCGGCGGCAAGTATGCTCAAACGCGTGGCCCTGCTGCTCGTGCTCAGCACCTCCGCCGACGCGGAGTCGCTTCTGCCCGCGCTCGGACTGCTGTCGCACGGCATCCGCCGGCATCCGCTCGACACGGGCCACCTGCTCACTCTTCCCGACGCCGACGCGATCCTCGTCGACGCCAGGTCCGACCTCGTCGCGGCCCGTACCGCCTGCCGGTTCCTGCGCACCGCCACCGTGGAGCTGCCCGTGCTGCTCGTCGTGACGGAGGGCGGCCTCAGCGCGGTCGCCGCCGACTGGGGCTTCGACGATGTCGTGCTGCACGACGCAGGTCCCGCCGAGATCGACGCACGGCTGCGGCTCGCCCTCTCCCGCGCCGCCGCGGATGGCGAGCCCACCCGGATCCAGGCATCCGGGATCACGGTCGACGAGCAGTCATACTCCGCCCGCCTGCACGGCCGGCCGCTGGATCTCACCTACAAGGAATTCCAGCTGCTGCACTTCCTCGCCACCCATCCGTCCCGCGTCTTCACCCGCGAGCAGCTGCTCAGCGACGTGTGGGGGTACGACTACTTCGGGGGCACGCGCACCGTCGACGTGCACGTGCGACGGCTGCGCGCCAAGCTCGGCGAGGCCGAGCAGATCATCGGCACGGTGCGCAACGTGGGGTACCGGTTCAACCTGAACGAAGAGGATCACCGGGCGGACGACTGAGTTCACCCACACGTCACCGGCG
>NZ_MKRT01000009.1:33410-34146 GCF_001897945.1 Microbacterium sp. 69-10 | reverse complement strand
CCTGGGCGATGCCGAGGACGACGATTTCGATGCGCATGAGGCGCCAGACGCCGTGCTGCCCGACCATCGCTACCACGACCGCGAACTGAGCTGGCTGGCGTTCAACCAGCGCGTGCTGGAGCTGGCGGAGGACCCGGCGCTGCCGGAGCTGGAGCGGGCCAACTTCCTGGCGATCTTCGCCAGCAACCTCGACGAGTTCTTCATGGTGCGCGTCGCGGGGCTCAAGCGCCGCATCCTCACCGGGCTCGCGGTGCCGACCAACGTCGGCCGCGCGCCGACCGACGTGCTCTCCGACATCTCCGCCGAGGCGCACGCCCTGCAGCTGCGCCACGCCGACGTGTGGACCGAGCAGGTCAAGCCTGCGCTGGCGGACGCCGGTATCGAGATCACCGAGTGGGGCGACCTGACGGATGCCGAGCGGGACGCTCTGGGCGAGTACTTCCAGGCCCAGGTGTTCCCGGTGCTCATGCCCCTGGCGGTCGACCCGGCGCACCCGTTCCCCTACATCTCCGGGCTGTCGCTGAACCTCGCCATCCGCATCCGCAACGCCCGCACCGGGCGCCAGGACTTCGCGCGCCTGAAGGTGCCGCCGATGCTCCCCCGGTTCGTGGAGGTGCCGGGCGCCGGCGAGATCCTCCGGTTCATCCGCCTGGAGGAGCTGATCGCCAACCACCTGGACGACCTCTTCCCCGGCATGGAGGTGCTCGATCACCACGCGTTCCGCCTCACCAGGAAC
>NZ_MKRT01000009.1:26361-33341 GCF_001897945.1 Microbacterium sp. 69-10 | reverse complement strand
GCCGATCCGCCTCGAGATCACCGACGACATGGACGACGTGACGCTCGAGCTGCTGATCAAGGAGCTCGACATCACCGACCAGGAGGTCTACCGCCTCCCCGGCCCGCTCGACCTGCGCGGCCTGTTCGATCTGGCCCGCATCGACCGGCCCGACCTGCGTTACCCGCCCCACCTGCCCACCACGGCGGTCGCGTTCCAGCCGGGCGACAGCAACGAGCGCCCTGACATCTTCAAGGCGATCGGCCGGGCCGACGTGCTGGTGCACCACCCGTACGAGTCGTTCGCGACCAGCGTGCAGGCGTTCCTGGAGCAGGCGGCCCGTGACCCGCAGGTGCTGGCCATCAAGCAGACGCTGTACCGCACCTCGGGCGACAGCCCGATCGTGCAGGCGCTGATCGACGCCGCAGAGGCCGGCAAGCAGGTGCTGGCGCTGGTGGAGGTGAAGGCGCGCTTCGACGAGGCAAACAACATCGTCTGGGCGCGCAAGCTCGAGAAGGCCGGCGTGCACGTGGTGTACGGCCTGGTGGGACTGAAGACGCACTGCAAGCTGGCGCTGGTGATCCGCGAGGAGGACGGCGTGCTGCGCCACTACTCGCACGTCGGCACGGGCAACTACAACCCGAAGACGAGCCGCATCTACGAGGACTTCGGGCTGTTCACCGCCGACCCGCAGATCGGCAAGGACCTCACGAGGCTCTTCAACGAGCTGAGCGGCTATGCGATCGAGAAGAAGTTCAAGCGCCTGCTCGTCGCGCCGCTGCACCTGCGCAAGGGCCTGCTGCGGCTCATCGACCGCGAGCGCCGCAACGCCGAGGACGGCAAGCCGGCGCGCGTGCGCATCAAGGTCAACTCGATGGTCGACGAGCAGATCATCGACGCCCTGTACCGCGCGAGCATCGCCGGCGTGAAGGTCGAGGTGTGGGTGCGCGGCATCTGCAGCCTGCGGGCGGACCTGCCCGGTGTCAGCGACAACATCACGGTGCGCAGCATCCTGGGCCGCTACCTGGAGCACTCCCGCATCTTCGCCTTCGACAACGACGGCGACCCGATCGTGTACATCGGCAGCGCCGACATGATGCACCGCAACCTCGACCGCCGCGTCGAGGCGCTGGTCCGGCTGTCGTCTCCCGAGCACATCCAGGAGCTGCACGACCTGTTCGATCTGGCGATGGACGACGGCACGAACTCCTGGCACCTGGAGGACGGCGCCTGGACCCGCGCGGTCGGAGACGAGGACGCCCCGCTCGTCGATCTGCAGGACCGCACGATGCTCGCCGTGCAGAGCCGCCGCCGCAAGCGAACGGTCCGATGACGGACACCGCGGTCTTCGCGGCCGGCGCGGTGGTGTGGCGCCTGGTCGAGGACAAGCTGCGCATCCTGCTGATCCACCGCACGAAGTATCGTGACGTCACGCTGCCCAAGGGCAAGGTCGACCCCGGCGAGATGCTGGCTCAGACCGCCGTGCGCGAGGTGCGCGAGGAGACCGGCATCAAGGTCACCCTCGGCGTGCCGGTCGGCGTCAGCCGGTACTGGATGCGGCCGAAGCGCCAGAAGGTCGTGCACTACTGGGCGGCGGAGGCGACGGACGAGGCCATCCGGGCGTCCAGTTTCGTGCCCAACGGCGAGATCTCCGGGGTCGAGTGGGTGAGCCTGAAGAAGGCGCGTTCGCGTCTCAGCTACCCGGTCGATGTGGAGATCCTCGACAACTTCGCACGGCTCGTGGACGACGGCGTGCTGCACACCTTCCCGCTGATCGCACTGCGGCACGCGAAGGCCGTGGGCCGCGACGGCTGGGAAGGAGCGGATGCCGAGCGCCCGCTCACCGATCGCGGCCAGCGTCAGGCGGCCGCCATCGTCGCCCCGCTGCGCGCGTTCGGCGTGCGGCGCATCGTCTCCAGCGACGCGCTGCGCTGCCGCCAGACGGTCGCACCGTTGGAGAAGAAGCTCGGCCGCACGGCGCGGGTCACCGCGAAGATCAGCCAGGATGCCTGGGAGAACGGCACCGAGGACATCCGGGCGGTCGTGGGCCGTAGGGTCCGCGCCCGCAAGGCCGCCGTGCTCTGCAGCCACGGCCCGGTGCTTCCCGGCATCCTCTCCGAGCTGGCTCTGGCGACCGGGACCATGCACGGCTCCTACGTCGACAGCGCCAGCAGCCTGGGAATGGCCGGCTTCTCGGTCGTGCACCTCTCCGCCACCAACCCCGGCTCCGGGATCATCTCGATCGAGACGCACGAACCCAAGATCTGACTCCCGCCGCGATCCGTTCACCTTCCGTTCACCCGACGGGGAGAGTCTCGTTAACCGGTCCTCCTAACGTCACTGTGTGCCCTGCACCGGGCCGCACACATCTCCCGATCGAACGGATCCACAGTGAAGATCTCCCGTATCGCCCGCATCACCGCCATCGGCGCGGTCGCCGCCCTCGCCCTCGCCGGCTGTGCCGCGAACGAGAACAGCACCCCCGCCGGCTCCGAGAAGCCGTCCTCCGGCCCGGCGCTGAGCGGCAACCTCGTCGGCGGCGGCGCCACCTCCCAGGAGGTCGCGATCGCAGCCTGGACCAAGGCCTTCCAGACCGCCAACGGCGACGTCACCGTCGACTACGACCCGCAGGGCTCCGGCGCGGGCCGCGACTCCTTCGCCGCGGGCGCCTACAGCTTCGCCGGCTCCGACCGCGCGTTCAAGACCGACGAGCTCTCCTCGATGGAGTTCAAGGGCTGCGAGGCCGACTCCCCGATCGTCGAGATCCCGGCGTACATCTCGCCGATCGCCGTGATCTTCAACCTCGACGGCGTCGACAAGCTCGACCTCGACGCCGACACCCTCGCGGGCATCTTCGCCGGCACCATCACCAAGTGGAACGACGAGAAGATCGCCGCCACCAACCCCGACGTCACGCTGCCCGACCTGGCCATCAACCCCGTGCACCGCGCGGACAAGTCCGGCACCACGGGCAACTTCACCGACTACCTGTCGGCCGCCGCAGGCTCCGTGTGGACCCACGGCTCGGTCGAGGAGTGGCCGATCCAGTCCGGCGAGGCCGCACAGGGCACCTCGGGCGTCGTCCAGGCCGTCGAGGGCGGCAAGGGCACCATCGGCTACGCCGACGCCTCGCGCGCCGGCAAGCTCGGCACCGTCTCGGTGAAGGTCGGCGACAAGTTCGTGCCGTACTCCCCCGAGGCCGCTGCCGCCATCGTCGACCACTCCCCGCTGGAGGAGCGCGAGGGCAAGGCCGACCTGGCCGTCAAGCTCGACCGCACCAGCACCGAGGCCGGCGTCTACCCGATCGTCCTGGTCAGCTATCTGATCGGCTGCGAGAAGTACGCCGACCCGGCCAAGGCCGCACTGGTGAAGGGCTTCTTCACCGAGGCGATCAGCGCCGAGGGCCAGAAGGCCGCGGCCGAGGCCGCAGGCTCCGCCCCGATCTCGGACACGATCCGTACCAAGGCACAGGCCGCGATCGACCTGATCGTCACCAAGTGACCTTCGGACGGCGGGTCGACGGCGCACAGCGTCGTCGGCCCGCCGTCTGCTCCGCATCCCGCATCCGCACGGAAAAACGCCACTCAGACGAGCGAGGACATCCCGAGATGACCCCCACTGCCACCGCGACGGTGTCGGCGAAACAGCGTCCAGGCGACCGCTGGTTCTCCGGAGCCGCGCTGTCCGCCGGCACGATGATCCTCGTGACGCTCGCCGCCGTCGCGGTGTTCCTGATCATCCAGTCGATCCCCGGCATCACGGCGACCAACGAGGACGCCTCGATCCTGAAGAGCGACTTCTGGTCCTACGTCGGCCCGCTCGCCTTCGGCACCGTCTGGGCGGCGGCCATCGCCCTGCTGATCGCGATCCCGCTCTCCATCGCCGTGGCGCTGTTCATCTCGCACTACGCACCGCGCAGGCTCGCACAGGGGCTCGGCTACATCGTCGACCTGCTGGCCGCCGTGCCCTCCGTCGTCTTCGGCATCTGGGGCATCGCCGTGCTCGCCCCGGCCGCTCTCCCGGTCTACACCTGGATGACCGAGAACCTGGGCTGGATCCCGCTGTTCGACGGCAACGCCTCCGGCCGCAACATCCTGACCGCCGCGATCGTGCTCGCCGTCATGGTGCTGCCGATCATCACGGCCATCTGCCGCGAGATCTTCCTGCAGACCCCGCCGCTGCACGAGGAGGCCGCGCTCGCGCTGGGCGCCACGCGCTGGGAGATGATCCGCATGGCGGTGCTCCCCTTCGCCCGCGGCGGCATCGTGTCCGCATCGATGCTGGGCCTCGGCCGCGCGCTCGGCGAGACCATGGCCGTCGCCATGGTGCTCTCGGCATCCGGCGGCATCACCTGGCGTCTGCTCACCGCGCAGAACCCCAACACCATCCCCGCGAACATCGCACAGACCTTCCCCGAGGCGTACGGCGTGAACATCAACGTCCTGATCGCCACGGGCCTGATCCTCTTCGTGGTCACGTTCCTGGTCAACGCCGTCGCGCGCTGGATCGTGAGCCGCCGCAAGGAATTCTCGGGAGCGAACTGACATGACCATCACCGAGAACGCCCCCGCCACGGTGCAGCTCGCGCCGTCCGCACGCATCACCAACGGGCAGCTGCCCGCCTGGTCACCGTGGGTGCTCCTGGCAGCGTCCCTGGTCGTCTCCGCCGCCGTGTTCGGCGTGGTCGCGGCCGGCGGCGGCGGATTCAACCTCGTCGGGGCGATCATCGTCGGCGTGCTGCTGTACGTCGTCCTGATCGGCGGGATCTCCTCGCTCGTCGAGGGCCGCCGCAAGGCGACCGATCGCATCGTGACGGCGCTGGTCGCCTCCGCCTTCGGCATCGCCATGGTCCCGCTCGTGTCGGTCGCCTACACCGCTCTTCAGAACGGCATCGCCGGCCTGAACGCCGAGTTCTTCTCCAGCTCCATGCGCAACGTCGTGGGCGAGGGCGGCGGTGCGCTGCACGCCATCATGGGCACCGTGCTGATCACCCTGGCGGCCGCGGTGATCTCCATCCCGATCGGCCTGCTCACCTCGATCTACCTGGTCGAGTACGGCCGCGGACGGCTGGCACGCGGCATCACGTTCCTCGTCGACGTGATGACCGGCATCCCGTCGATCGTCGCGGGTCTGTTCATCTACGCGCTCTTCGCGCTGATCCTCACCCCCGGCATCCGGATGGGCCTGATGGGCGCGCTGTCGCTGGCCGTCCTGATGATCCCGGTCGTCGTGCGCTCCAGCGAGGAGATGCTGCGGCTGGTGCCCAACGAGCTGCGCGAGGCCTCCTACGCCCTGGGCGTGCCGAAGTGGCTCACGATCCTCAAGGTCGTGCTGCCCACCTCCATGGCGGGCATCGTGACCGGTGTGACGCTCGCGATCGCACGCGTGATCGGCGAGACCGCGCCGCTGCTGGTCACCGCCGGATTCACGGCATCCATGAACTACAGCCTGACCGACGGCCGGATGATGTCGCTGCCGGTCTTCGTGTACACGCAGTACATGAACCAGGGCCTGCCCGCCGAGGCCTACGTGAACCGTGCCTGGGCTGCCGCCCTGGTGCTGATCGTCATCGTCATGGTCCTCAACCTCATCGCGCGACTCGTCGCCCGCTACTTCGCTCCGTCCAAGAGCCGCTGAGCCTGATCCAACCCGAAGGAACATCGTGTCCAAGAGCATCGAAGTCAACGACCTCAACGTCTACTACGGCGACTTCCTCGCCGTGGAGGGCGTCTCCCTCGAGATCCAGCCCCGCAGCGTCACCGCGTTCATCGGCCCTTCCGGCTGCGGCAAGTCCACGTTCCTGCGCACCCTGAACCGCATGCACGAGGTCATCCCCGGCGCCCGCGTGGAGGGTGAGGTGCTGCTGGACGGCAACGACCTGTACGGCCCCGGTGTCGACCCGGTGCTGGTCCGCCGCCAGGTGGGCATGGTCTTCCAGCGCCCGAACCCGTTCCCGACGATGTCGATCAAGGAGAACGTCCTCGCCGGCGTCAAGCTGAACAACAAGCGCATGTCGCGCTCGGACGAGGACGCGCTGGTCGAGAAGTCGCTGATCGGCGCGAACCTCTGGAACGAGGTCAAGGACCGCCTCGACAAACCCGCATCGGGACTGTCGGGCGGCCAGCAGCAGCGTCTGTGCATCGCCCGCGCGATCGCGGTCTCCCCCGAGGTCATCCTGATGGACGAGCCCTGCTCGGCGCTCGACCCGATCTCGACCTTCGCGATCGAGGAGCTCATCCAGGAGCTCAAGAACGACTACACGGTCGTGATCGTCACGCACAACATGCAGCAGGCCTCGCGGGTGAGCGACAAGACGGCGTTCTTCAACATCGCCGGCACCGGCAAGCCCGGCAAGCTCATCGAGTACGACGAGACCGCCACGATCTTCACCACCCCGTCCGTGCAGGCCACCGAGGACTACGTCTCCGGCCGCTTCGGGTGATTCTCGGCGGCTGAACGGCAGCGGCCCCTGATCGGCGAACGATCGGGGGCCGCTGGCGTCCGCCTCAGCGTGGAGACAGCAGGAAGGCGTTCAGCTCCGCCGTGAGGTCGGGATCGGATGCCAGTGGTGCGCCGTCCACGGCGGTGATCGCCACGGCCAGGCGGATGCTGGAGACCAGCCAGGCGGCATCCGCGGTCGCCAGGTCGGTGGCCGAGAGCGTCGCGTACGTCGTGCGGAAGCCGCGCGACTCCAGCAGCTCGTACACGCTGAGCTGCGTCGTGCCGTGCAGGATGCCGCCGGACGGCGCCGGCGTGAGGAACTCGTCGCCGCGGCGGATGATCAGCGATGCCGTGGGCGCCTCGAGCACGAACCCCTCGCGCGTGACGAACACGGCGTCGTCGGCTCCGCGCCGGTGCGCCTCGCGGAGCGCGGCCATGTTCACCGCGTAGGAGAGGGTCTTCGCGCCGAGCAGCAGCCACGGCGCCCGCTCCCCCGCTCCGAGGTCGTAGCCGCGGTCGAGAGTGACGACGCGCACGCCGTCGCGGCGGACCGCGGAGAA
>NZ_MKRT01000009.1:0-26352 GCF_001897945.1 Microbacterium sp. 69-10 | reverse complement strand
CCGTGCTCCACGCCCCGGCTCAGGATCAGCTTGACGACGGCCTCGCCCTGCGGGATCCGCGAAGCGGCGACCGCGACCGCCTGCCGCCACTGCTCCAGGTTCGGCGCCGGCAGGTCGCAGATCCGCGCGGAATGGGCCAGCCGCTGCACATGCGCCTCGACCTCGTTGGCGTGTCCGTCGACGACGCCGATCGACTCGAAGACGCCGTCTCCGCGCTGGGTGCTGAACTCCCCCACGCTGAGCGCGGGGGCTTCGACATCCACGTCCGTGAAGGTGTCGGAGTAGTCGTCACGGGCATCCGCGACGTCGACGGGGTCGATCATCAGGGCGTAGCGCTGAGCCATGTCCACAGCTTAGGACGGTTGGGAATACCTCCGCCGAAGACGCGTTACACTTGATCGGCCGGGCCGCATAACCCCGGGCTCCAACTTCTGCCGCTGCGAGCGGCCTTCCGCCGAGAGGCGTTCTTGCGGCCCGGTCTTTCTCTGTCCGGACGACGTCTCAGCGCGAGCGCGTCCGTCGTCTCAGGTCAGCGCGCCGCGACGCCACGCGGCCGCACTCGCGGACAGGTCGTCGGCATAGCCGCTCAGGCGCAGGGCGCGGCGGGTGAGTTCACTGGCACGGCCGGGCTCGGTGGGCTCGTAGTCGTCGGCGGTGTGCGTGGCGCCGGAGGCCTGCACCCGGCAGTAGGCCGCTGCGCGTTCGAGCGCCACAGCGAAGTCGCCCTGGAACACCCCGCGCAGGATCGTGTCGACGAGCTCGGCGAGCTCCTCCGGGCTCGCCGGTGTCGGTGCCCCCGCGATCAGGCTGTCCGCCGACTGCAGCTCGACCCTGCCGCGCTCGTACAGCAGGGCGGTGGTCGCGGCATCGCTGCGGATCGCGATCTGCAGCAGGTAGAGCCGCCACAGCGCGCCGGGCAGCGACCGCGCGGGAGCGTGCGACCAGAGCTCGGCGATCTCGTCGATGCCGTGCTCGGACGCGAAGGCGATCAGTCGCTCGGTCGTCTCCCCCGTGACATCCTTCCGAGCCCGCTCGAGGAGAGCGGATGCCGTGGCGTGCGCGATGCGCGACTTCTCGGCGGGGTCCGCGGCTCCGACGAGGTTGTCGAAGGCCGCGGTCGGACGCCGGACGGGACGGTGGAACTGCTCTGGCACTCGATCCAGGGTACGCCAGCCTCAGGCGGTGGGGATGACGATGATCGGCTCGCTCGTCGGCGCGCCGGAGGGCGAGCCGCCGGACTGCTCCACCGTGACGGCGATCACGTCGCCTGCGCGCATGGAGCCCTTCAGCAGAGCCGTCGCACTGCCGTCCTCGGGGGCGAACACCCCGGCCGAGACGGGCTTGTCGCCGCGTACGAACCAGAGCTCGTAGGTCTTGCCGGCCGCGGGCCGCTCGAGCCCGGACGCCACCAGCACCGCCTCGCCCAGGTCGGCCGACCAGTGCGCGGTGGCCGTCGCTCCGGATCCCAGCTTCACCGTCGCCTGAGCGGCATCCGGTGCCGAGCGGATCTCGTCCAGCGCGACGACGGAGGCAGGGCGCTGCAGTTGGGAGACGACCAACGCGGTGGCGATGCCACCGCCGACGATCAGCACGAGGCACGCGGCGAGCGCGAAGAGCGCCCGCGACCAGCGCTTCGGCGCGGGTTGCGGGGCGTCCACCACGGCCTCCGCGTCCGACGCCTCCCCGACATGCGCTGCGGGATCCTGAGCGGACTGCGCGGCCGGACCGGCATCCGCCCGGCCGTCCGCGCCTGGCTGCGGCGTCGCCGCGATGCGCGCGAGCAGCTCCTCGCGGAGCATCGGCGGCGGCGTCACCGGAGGGAGAGCGGCGGCGAGGGTCGCCGCGGTCTGCTCGTCCTCGTCGATGTGCTCGTGCCACTCCGGATGCGCTGCCCGCGCCTCGAGGAAACGCCGCTCGTCCACTGCAGAGAGGGCGTGCAGAGCGTGTCCGGCCGCGAGCTCGGCGAATTCCCGCTCGTTCATGTCGACACCCCCAGTTCGCTGCGCAGCCGCGTCAGCCCGTCTCTCATCCTCGTCTTGATCGTTCCCAGCGGAGCGCCGGTCAGAGCCGAGATCTCGGTCTGACTGTAACCCCCGTAATAGGCCAGGATCAGTGCTTCCTGCTGCGCCTCCGGCAGCGCCGAGAGCGCCGCCACGACCCGCTCGCCTTCGATCTGCGCCTCGACCGCCTCCTCGACGACATCCCGGGCCGCATCGAGGTCACGCACACCGACGCGCACGTCACGATCGCTGCTCGACTGCGACGCCCGCACCCTGTCGACGGCCCGGCGGTGGGCGATGGTGAGCACCCAGGACCTGCCCTGCCCTCTGTTCGGAGCGAAGCGTCCGGCGGATTGCCAGATCTCCAGGAAGACCTCCTGGAGGACCTCCTCGCTCTGCGAGCGGTTCACCACCACGCGCAGGATCAGGGCGAACACGCGCGGCGAGAGAAGGTCGTACAGTTCGGCGAAGGCACGCCGGTCGCCTGCGGCCACGCGCACCAGGAGGTCGGCCGCGCTGTCTCGCGCCGAACCGTCCTCCGGCACTTCCAGGCCGTCGATCACCATCTCCACCAGCATGCCGCATCCCCTCCTCTCCCGACCCGCGCCACTCTCAACCGAAGGTGAATGAGTAGACCTGCACGCCCGGCGGCACCTCGACGGTGAGCTCACCGACCGCCGGCCCGCCCTGCTTCACCCCGTACGAACGCGGGCTGCCGTCCACATCGATGCGCTCGGTGGCGCCGTCCGGGCCCGTCACCACGATCCGGCCGGATCCCCCCATCACCATCCGCACCTCGTCGGCACGGTAGGTCAGACGGATGCTGCCGCCGTCGGAGCCCTCGGACGGTGCGGCGTACTGGCTCTGGACGTCCCACCGGCCGCTCAGCGTGAAGGTGTCCTTCGGCTGCTTCCGCGGGAACGCGAAGTCCTTCTCGCCGGATCGGTACGCACCCTCGCCGCCGTAGTTGCGGTCCTTCGAGAAGCCCAGAAACGTCTCCGGGGTGGTCGAGCCCACCTCGGGCGTGCTGTCGGCGACCTCCGTGGCGGCGGGAAGCGAGACATCGGGGTCGGCCTGCTCCAGCAGCTGCCGGATCAGCTTCTCGGTGGCGGAGTACGCGCCCTCCCCGAAGGCGATCTGCCGCACGACGCCCTTCGCGTCGATCAGGTAGTGCGCGGGCCAGTAGCGGTTGCGGTACGCGGTCCAGGTGGCCAGGTCGTTGTCGAGCGCCACGGGATAGTCGATTCCGAAGTCGCGGATGCCGGAGGCGACGTTGCCCGCGTCCTTCTCGAAGGCGTACTCCGGCGAGTGCACGCCGATCACCTGCAGGCCCGCGTCGCGATACGCCTCGTCCCAGGCGACGACGTGCGGGATGGAGCGCTGGCAGTTGATGCACGAATACGCCCAGAAGTCGACCAGCACCACCTTGCCGCGCAGCTGCTTCAGGTCGATGGCCTTCCCGTCCGGCGTGTTCAGCCACTGCGCGATGCCGCGGATCGCCGGTGCCGTGCCGCAGTCCTGCAGCGTGGCTGAGCCGTTCGTGCAGTTGCTGAGCTCCCGGTTCTCGTCGGTGACGAGGCCGCCCAGGTCGAGGGCCTCCGCCTGCTTGTCGGCGAGGTCCTGCTGCAGCGGCGCGGTGTAGTCCGGGAGCAGGCGCTGCAGCTGCTGCGGGACGTTGAAGACGAGTCCCACCGCCAGGGCGATCATCGCGATGCCGGCGGTGATGCGCAGGCCGCGCTCCCGAGTTCGGAACGCGCGGATCCGCTCGACCAGCCCGCGCCCGGCGAGGGCGAAGACCAGCAGCGGGACGGCCACGCCGATCGCGAAGGAGGCGGTGAGCAGCACCGTGCCGATGCCGATGCGCCCGGTCGAGCCCGCGACGATGATCGCGGCGAGCACGGGTCCCGCGCAGGGCACGAACACCGCGCCGAGGGCGAGCCCGACGCCGAATCCGCTCCCCCGGTTCTGCACCTCACGGCGGGGCACCCACTGGAACGGTCGCTCCAGCAGCTGCTCGAGCCGGGGCACGATGAGCGCGACGCCGATGAGGATCAGGACGACGATCCCCGCCCATCGGATGACGTCCTGCGGCAGGTGCAGCAGGGAGAGCAGCAGCGATCCGGCCAGGGTCACGACGCTGAAGCTCAGCACGAGGCCCAGGATCACCAGGTAGGGGCGGCTCCGCCGTGCGGGCGCCACCTGACCCTCGAATCTCGCCGACTGCGCGCCTCCGGTGAGGAAGATGACCGGGAGCACCGGCAGGATGCACGGGGAGATCCCCGTGATGAGGCCGCCGAGCAGCCCGATGATGATCAGATCCATGATCCGCCTTCCGTCGAGTGCTGTTCGGCCCCGGCCCGGATTCGGATTGCCTGAACGCGCCGCTGACGCGTCGCTGACGCATCGCGGTCACGCCCGGAAGGAGCCGCGGATGCTGCCGGAGAAAGACGTCCGAGAGATTCCCATCCGATCGCGGGAGGGCGCCGAACAACCCTCGACGCCGCGGGAGGTCCGCGGCCCTAGCAACCGGAGGTTGACATGCTCAGCACCAAGAAGAAGATCACCGCAGCTCTCTCACTCGGTTTCGCCGGCATCCTCGTGCTGGCGGGTTGCACGATGAGCGGCGGATCGGAGGCGACCTCGGAGCCGAAGGCACCGGAGACGTCCGACTCCGCATCCCAGGCCCCCGAGACGATGGACCCGGCGGCGAACCTCGTCGGTCCCGGCTGTGCGGACTACGCCAAGCAGGTGCCGGACGGACCCGGCTCCGTGCAGGGCATGTCGCAGGACCCGGTCGCCGTCGCCGCATCGAACAACCCGCTGCTGAAGACGCTGGTCTCCGCCGTGAGCGGGAAGCTGAACCCCGATGTGAACCTCGTCGATACGCTCAACGGCGATGAGTTCACGGTCTTCGCACCGGTGGACTCCGCGTTCGGCAAGATCGACCCGGCCACCATCGAGGCGCTCAAGACCGACTCGAAGACCCTCACCTCGATCCTGACCTACCACGTCGTCCCCGGACAGATCGAGCCCTCCGACATCGTGGGCATGCACAAGACCGTGCAGGGCGCTGATGTCGACGTGACCGGATCCGGCGACATGCTCAAGGTCAACGACGCCAACGTGATCTGCGGCGGCGTGCAGACCGCGAACGCGACCGTGTACCTGATCGACTCGGTGCTGATGCCGCCGGCTCAGTGACCGTCAGGTGATGCCGGCGCGTGGGGACGCCTCGGCATCGCCTGCCGGAGTGCCGGATCACGGAGGAGACCGGCACTCCGAGGAGAGCGCGCTCGCCGGCCTGCCGGCGGGCGCGCTCGTGCGTCCACGGGTCGACGACGCGGCTGCTCCGCCGGATAGGATGGATCGGTCAGGTCCGCCCTGACCAGGGGCCTCTAGCTCAGTTGGCAGAGCATCGGACTTTTAATCCGCGGGTCGTGGGTTCGAGCCCCACGGGGCCCACCTACGCAGGCATCGCCTGTGCTCGACGGGCGTTGCTCGCGAGCACCAGCTGCGCGATCCATTCGATCAGCAGCCACAGCCATGCCCCCGCCCACACCACCGCGCAGGCGAGGCAGAGGATCATCGACAGGTCCGAGCCCGCCGACGTGGAGCTCGTGCCGGCCAGTTCGGTGAACGCCGAACCCGAGTTCCCGTCGTCGCCGCCGTCGATCAGGAAGAATCCCACTCCGACCACGGCGACGGACGTCAGCCACGCGGCGATGATCGGCCGCAGGCCTGCGGAGCCCGTCCGCAGCACTCCGCGCGCCCGCAGCAGCCCGTTCGCCGCGATGACGATCTGCGTGGCCCAGCCGATCAGCAGCACCGGGCTGTACAGGAGCATGAAGACCAGCATCCAGCCCGGGACGACGAACTTCACCAGCAGTGCGACGAACGGGAAGACGATCAGCGCCAGCCCGGCGAGGGTGGCGGTCGTGCGCGAGACGCTCATGGCCCCGATCATGCCAGACGGCCGCCATGCGACCGCGGACGCCGGCGCGATATGGGAGGATTCCAGGGCGCCGGGAGCCGCTCCCGCACGACGAGCCGAACCGAGCAGGAGGAGCCCCATGACCGCCCTGGACGACGCACTCGCCGCCATAGAGACCTGGCCGGTGGACAACGCTGCGGCCGCCGTCGTCTCCGCCACGGGCACCGTCCTCGCCTCGCAGGGTGACGTCTCGCGGCCGTTCCGGCTGGCGTCGGTCACCAAGCCGCTCACCGCGTATGCGGTGCTCATCGCCGTCGAAGAGGGGGTCTTCTCGCTCGACACACCGGCGGGCCCGGAGGGGTCCACGGTTCGCCACCTCCTCGCCCATGCCTCCGGCCTGGACATGACCGAGGACGTCGTGCGCGCCGCGCCCGGCACGCGCCGGATCTACTCGAACCGAGGGTTCGAGGTGCTGGCCGACGCGGTGACGGAGCACTCCGGCATCCCGTTCGTCGAGTACCTGGACGAGGCGGTGTTCCAGCCCCTCGGCATATCATCGTCGCAGCTGCAGGGCTCGCCCGCGGCCGCCGCCGTCTCCACGGTCGCCGACCTGTGCCGCTTCGCGGCGGAGCTGCAGCGCCCGGCCCTGATCTCGACGCAGACGCTCGCGGATGCGACCGCCGTGGCCTTTCCCGGGCTCTCCGGGGTGCTGCCGGGCTACGGGATCCAGCGCCCCAACGACTGGGGCCTGGGGTTCGAGCTGCGCGACGGCAAGACGCCGCACTGGACCTCGGCGGCGAACTCCCCCGCGACCTACGGGCACTTCGGCCAGAGCGGGACGTTCCTGTGGGTGGATCCGGATGCCGGCGTCGCCTGCGTCGCCCTCGCCGACCGGGACTTCGGCCCGTGGGCGATCGAGGCGTGGCCGCCGCTGTCGGATGCCGTGCTCGCCGCGCTGCGCGGCTGACGGCCCGTCGACAGGCTCGGGGACCCGAGCTCAGATCCCGCGCGCGCGATGGCGCCGGACGGCGTCGCGGTTGGCGCAGCGCACGGAGCAGTAGCGCTGCCGTCCGTTGCGGGTGATGTCGACGTAGACGTTCTCGCACGGCGCGGCGGCGCAGCGCCCGAGCCTGTGCATGCCGCGCTCGGTCAGATGCAGCGCGGTGCCGACGCTGATCACGGCCTCGAGCACGTCAGGCAGCGAGCGTCCGGCGTCGCGGTAGTGCAGATGCCACCCTTCTCCGTCGTGGTCGGTGAGCTGGGGGTACGCGGCCGCTGCGGCCATCTGCCGGTTCAGGGCCGCAGCGCGGGCGGCGTCGTCCTCGGCATCCACCACGGCGAGCCAGGCGTCCACCACCCACCGTGTGCGGACGTGGTCGTCGGAGGCGACGTCGAATGCCATCGTCATCCCGAATTCGCGCGTGCGCTGCTCGATCCCGTCACGGTGGTCCGGCCATTCGTTGGCCAGGGATGCGGCGAGAAGCACCGCGTACTCCCCGTAAGGGTTGAGATGCATAAGGCCATTACATCATCGTGGTGACATGACCGCATCCCGTACCGCACCGATCCGCATCCCGAGCCCGCTCCCCCCGCACGAGCACGCGTGGACGACCGAGTCCGCACACCGCACATCCGAGGGTGAGATCGTCTACGTGCGCTGTACGGGATGCGGGGCGCGGCGCGTCGATCTGCGCGGCGCAGACGGCATGCCGCCCGCGCCGTGGAGTCGCGTGAGCCCGACACGGCTCAGCGCGGGACGTCCACCACGCGCTCGATCCCGGTGACGGATGCCACCACGGAGCCGCCCGAGGAGGCCGCGATCTCGCCCTGCAGTGCTTCGATCACGTCCGCGGGGCTCCACACCTCGAAGACCGCCTGCTCGCGGTACTGCGGCTCGCCGAGCACGGCGCAGTTCCTGTCGGTCCAGTCGCGCAGCAGGTTGTCGAAGCGCCCCGCATCGGCATGCGGCACGGCGATCGTCACCTGCGCGAGCATCAGCCGATCGACGAGGGAGGCCAGATCCAGCGCCTCGGAGACCGCCGACGAGTACGCCCGCACCAGGCCGCCGGCGCCCAGCTTGATGCCGCCGAAGTAGCGCGTCACGACGGCGACGACATCGGTCAGCTCCCGGCGGCGAAGCACTTCGAGCATCGGGATGCCCGCGGTTCCGGACGGCTCGCCGTCGTCCGAGGAGCGCGCCCGATCGGCGTCGATCCCGGTTACCTGGGCGCTGCAGTTGTGCCGGGCGTCCCAGTACTGCTTCTTGATCCGGGCGATGACCCCATCCGCCTCCTCGGACGAGGACACGGGCGCCACGTGCGCGATGAACCGGGACTTCCTGATGACCAGTTCGTGGTCCACGGCGGCAGCGATCGTGGCGGGACGTGTGCTCACCGGGACAGCCACTCGAGCTCGCCGCTCTCCAGCCTCCCGACGAGCGCGCGGAACCACTCCCGTTCGGCTTCGAGCTGGCTGCGCTCGTATTCTGTCTCGACGAGCAGGATGGCAGGCACGTCCGTGGCCGCCCGCAGGTCGGATGTCTGCCGGGCGATGGTCGCTTCCAGCGCGGCAACGCGGGCACGCAGCGCCAGGACTGCTTCGTCTCGCGAGAGAACGCCGAGGAACGACAGCGCCGCCACCGTGCCGATGCGGTCACCGTGCGGCGCGGACAGCATGAGAGCCACCCGCCTGCGCACCTCAGCACGACCTGCTTCGGTGAGCGCGAAGACCGTGCGCTCGGGGCGCCCGCCCGCCTGCTCCGATCCGATCGGCTCGATCAGGTGCGCGCGCTCCAGTCGCTGCACAGCGTGGTAGATGCTGCGTGGAGCACCCGTGACGAAATCCTTGTGCGTCTCGACGACGAACCGATGGATGTCGTACGGATGCCGTGGGCCGACAGTCAGCAGCGCGAGCACGGTCAGCGCGGGCAGGTCGCGGTCTGCGCGGCTGAGCTGTCGGTCGTCATCGGTCACCATGCGAGTCTACGAGCTTGACTTCTAATAATGCAGAGTGCACTATTAGCTTCATGCAGATTGCACTAAAAGGAGTCTCCCGGGCGGACATCCCCGCTGGAATCGTCGACTCGCTGGAGCGGATGCGCCGCGCCTGGGATGCCGGCGACGCTGCCGCCTACGCGCAGGAGTTCACCGAGGACGCGAGCTACGTGATCTTCATCGGCACGATCACGCGCGGGCGGGGCTCGATCCATGCCGATCATGTGCCGCTGTTCGAGAAGTGGCAGCGCGGCAGCCGCATGTCCGTGGTCGTACTGGGCGTGCGGATGCTGAGTGACGATGTCGCCGTCGTGCTGACCGAGGGTGGAATCGGCAAGGGCACGCGCATCCGACACGACAAGACGCAGACGTTCGTGTTCATACGCGAAGACGGCACCTGGCGGTGCGCAGCATTCCAGAACACCAAGCGCAATCGGCTGTTCGCGGCGATCAATGCGCGGGAGCAGAAGAGGCTCGCATCGGCGCGAGCGGCCGGTTGGAACCGGCCGCTCAGGCGGTGAGCTCGATGAGCTTGCGCAGCGTCAGGATGTTGCGGGCGGTGCCCGCCGTGCCGAGCGCTCGGTCGAGCACCGACCGCGTGAGCTTCGTGTTCGCGGCCCCGCTCAGGCCGTAGTCGATCCACAGATCGCCGCCGACGAGCGCGATGCGCTCCCCCGGCTGCAGGCGCGCGCGCAGCGCCTCTTCGGCATCCGGCTGCGGCTCGCCCTCCAGGAACATGATGTGCAGCATCTTGTCGGCCACGGCATCCGGGAAGGGGCTCGCCTCCAGAGCCGCCACGAGCTGCTCGTGGGTGCGCGCGATCACCGGGGTGTCGGCGTCGAACGCCTCGTGGATCAGCCTGCGCACCTGGGCGCACGCCTCGCCGATGTCGCCGGTGACGTCGGCCATGACGTTGCCGCTGGCGATGTACGTGGCGATGTCCCGCAGGTCGGTGCGCTCAGCCAGCAGGTCACGCAGCTCCGCCATGGGCACGCGGTTCCTGCCGCCGACGTTGACGGCGCGCAGCAGCAGGGCGCAGCGGACGCTCACCGGGCTTCGGCCTCGGCCGCGCCGTCCACGAGCTCCGCACCCGCGTGAGCGAGCTCGGCCAGCGCCGCCCGGCTGGCCTGCTCGTCGACACCGGCGATGAGGTCGGTGAGCACTCGCACGTGCACACCGTGCGCGATGGCGTCCAGCACCGATGCACGCACGCAGTGATCGGTCGCGATGCCCACCGCATCCGCATCCGTCACGCCGTGCGCGGTCAGGATGCCGCCGACCGTCTCCCCGTCCTCGGTCCTGCCCTCGAACATCGAGTACGCCGGAACGCCCTGGCCTTTGAGGACGTGGTGAGTGACGGCGTCCGTCACCAGCAGCGGATCGTAGGCGGCGCCGTCGGTACCGGCGACGCAGTGCACGGGCCAGGAGTCCACGTAGTCGGGCTCGTCGGAGAAGTGGCCGCCGTTGTCGCCCTCGGCATCATGCCAGTCCCGCGAGGCGATGACCACGGCGTACTCCGCCGCGTGCGCGGCGAGATGCGCGGTGACGGCGGATGCCACGGTGTCCCCGCCAGCGACGGCGAGCGCGCCGCCCTCGGTGAAGTCGTTCTGCACGTCGACGATGAGGAGTGCTCTGCTCATCCCTCGAGCGTACGCGGCGCACAGCCGGCGCGGGAAGGGCGGCCCGCCGGAACGGGAAAGGCCCCGGAACGGGAGTTCCGGGGCCGATCTGAGCCACCTGTCAGGATTGAACTGACGGCCTTCCCATTACGAGTGGGATGCTCTACCACTGAGCTAAGGTGGCGTGCGCAGCGGACTGCGGCACAAGCAATGATCCTACTACGAGGATGCGGCCTCCGCGAAACCGAGGCCGCATCGGCGGGTCATTCGCAGCGCAGACCGTCCTTGGGAGCCTTGCCGTCGATCAGGAAGCGCTCGACGGCCTGGTCCACGCAGCCGTTGCCCTTGTTGTAGCCGGTGTGCCCCTCGCCCACACGGGTGACGAGGACGCCGTTCTGCAGCTGCTCCGCGAGCGATTCGGCCCAGGCGTAGGGGGTGGCGGGGTCATTGGTGGTGCCGACCACGACGATCGGGCCCGAGCCGTCGGCCGTGATCCTCTCCCGCACACCGGTCGGCGCGTGGGGCCACACCTTGCACGGATCCGGCGCCTGCCAGTACGGGGCGAACGTGGGGGCCTTGGCCTCCAGCTGCGTGATGACGGCGGCCTCCGCGGCCGGATCCTCTTCGACCGGGTAGTCCATGCAGTTGTACGCGCGGAACGCCTCGGCGGTGTTGTCGGCGTAGGTGCCGTCGGGGTTGCGCGAGTTGTAGGAGTCGGCGAGCCCCATCATCACGGACGGGTCGCCCTGCAGCGCCGCGGTGATCCCCTTGGTCAGGTAGGACCAGCTCTGCTGGCTGTACATCGCCGCGATCGTGCCGGTGATCATGGAGTCGACGGTCAGCATCCGCCCGTCGCCGTTCTTCATCGGCGTGCGGGAGATGCTCGACAGCAGGGCGCGGAAATCGGTGAGGGCCTCGTCGACCGAGCCGTTGAACGGGCAGTCCCGGCCCGCCAGGCATCCCTCCAGGTAGGCGCGCAGCGCCGACTCGAAGCCCTCGGCCTGGATGGTGCTGACCTCGAGGCCCGGCACGGCCGGATCGATCGCGCCGTCCAGCACGAGCCGCTGCGCCCGCTCGGGGTACAGCTTCGCGTAGGTCGCCCCGAGGAACGTGCCGTATGAGTAGCCGAGGTAGTTCAGCGTCTTGTCGCCCAGGACGCCGCGGATGAGGTCCATGTCCCGCGCCGAATTCACGGTGGTGATGTACGGCAGCAGGCCGTCGCTGTTCGCCTCGCAGGCGTCGGCGAAGGTCTTGTCCCGCGCGGAGAGCGCAGCTTCCCACTCCGGCGTGTTGCGCGGACCGGGCACCACGCCGTAGAGGTAGTCGTCCATCTGCTTCGCGTCGAGGCAGCGCACCGCGGTGGAGCGGCCGACGCCCCGCGGGTCGAAGCCGATCACGTCGAAGTCCTCGATCAGATCGGCGCCGACCGCGTAGTCCAGGCTGTCGTGGACGAAGTCGTAGCCGCTCGCACCGGGTCCGCCGGGGTTGATCAGCAGCGAGCCCTGGGAGGTGCCGGTCGCCCGGTGCCGCACGATCGCGAGCTCGAGGTCCCCGTCGGCGGGCTTCTCCCAGTCGCGCGGGGCCTTCACCTCGGTGCAGTCGAAGCCGGCGCCGCACGACTTCCAGGTGAGCTTCTGCGAGTAGTACGGCAGGAGCTCGGCGGAGACGCCGCTCGTGTCGGCCGTGCGCGCCGGCGCGGGCGCCCCGGCGGGGATCTGGGCGTACAGGCATCCGGAGAGCACGACGGATGCCGCGGCGACTCCGGCCAGGACGGTGAGGATGCGGCGCGCAGCGCGCCGTGCTCGATGGATCACGGGGTCCTTCCGCTGGAGATGGTCACCAGGAGGCTCTCGGTCGCGAGCAGCGGCGAGACGTTGCGCTCCAGGGACTCACGGGTGTCGCTGATGGCGTCGAGGGCGATGAGCGCGCGCTCGACCGGCCAGGCCGCCGCGAGGGCTTCGAGCTCGGTGCGCAGCTCGCTGTTGATCAGCTCGCCTGTGCGACCGAACTGCAGCATGACCACGTCGCGGTACATCGACTGCAGGTCGGTGAGCACCCGGTCGATCCCGTCGCGCAGGCTGCGGGTGGCCCGCTTCTTCTGGTCGTCCTCGAGGGCCGAGAGCTGCGGCCGCAGCGCGGGCGGGACGGCCTGCCCCTCGGCGATGCCGACCGTGCGCAGCAGCGCCGCGCGCTCGGCGGCGTCGCGCTCAGCCGTCAGCGCCTTGGCGTCGTCGGTGGCGGCCTGGATGATGTGTCCGGCGACCTCGACGGCGGTGCCCACGCCGCGCACCCCGAGCACCGCGCGGAGGGTCTCGTCGCGCCGGCGGCGCGCACCGTCGTCGGTGGCGAGGCGCTGGGCCATGCCGATGTGGCGCTGCGAATGGCGGGCGGCCTGCTCGGCGGTGGCCTCGTCCACGCCCGTGCGCAGCGCGATCAGGCGGGCGACGTCGGCGACCTCCGGCTCGCGCAGGCGCAGCGCGCGCACCCGGGAGCGGATGGTGGGCAGCAGGTCGGCCTCGCTGGGGGCGCACAGCACCCAGACGGTCTGCTCGGGCGGCTCCTCGAGCGCCTTCAGCAGCACGTTGGAGGTGCGCTCGACCATGCGGTCGGCATCCTCGACCACGATCACCCGGTAGCGCCCGGCCGACGGGGAGAAGAAGGAGCGGGCGACGAGCTCGCGCGCCTCCTTGATCGTGATGAGCACCTTGTCGGTGCGCAGCGCCGTGAGGTCGGGATGCGTGCCCGCAAGCACCTGCCGCATCGCGTTCTCGTCGTCCGGATGCTCGGCGATGAGCGCCGCAGCGAAGGCGTAGGCGAGCGTGGAGCGGCCGGATCCGGGAGGACCGGTGATCAGCCACGCGTGCGAGAGGGCGGCAGGATCGGAGGCCGCCTGCTGGAGCGTCTCGACGGCCGCATCCTGACCCCACACCTCGCTCCACGGGAACGGGGCGAGCGCGGCCTGAGTCATGCTGTCCAGCCTAACCTCGGCACCGACATCGACCTGCGCGTTCAGAGCAGCACGGGCAGGCGGGCGCGGATCACGCTCGCGATGTCGTCGGGATCGCGGGTGGCGTCCACGACGAGGAAGCGCCCCGGCTCGGCCGCGGCGAGGCGCAGGTACGACTCCCGAACGCGGGTGTGGAACTCCTCCTTCTCGGCCTCCAGCCGGTCGAACGGCTTGTCGTCCGCGTCCAGTCGGCGACGGGCCTCGGAGGGGTCGATGTCGAGCAGCACGGTGACGTCGGGCAGCGCGCCCTCCGTCGCCCACAGCGACAGGTCGCGCACCTCCGTGGCATCCAGCACGCGCCCGGCGCCCTGGTACGCGACGGACGAGTCGAGATAGCGATCCTGGATGACGACATCGCCGCGCTGCAGCGCGGGACGCACCACGGTGGCGACGTGGTGCGCGCGGTCGGCGGCGTACAGCAGCGCCTCGGCGCGCGGTGCGACCTCACCGCGGTGGTGCAGCACGATGTTGCGGATCAGCACGCCGACCTCGGAACCGCCCGGCTCACGCGTGTGCAGCACCGTGCGGCCCTGCGCGCCGAGCCATTCGGCCAGCAGCGCCGCCTGGGTGGTCTTCCCCGAGCCGTCGCCGCCCTCGAGCGTGATCCAGAGACCCCGACGCTCGGAGGTCACGAGCCTGCCTTGGCCTTGCGCGCCGCGTCGGCCTTCGCGATCGCGTTGGCCTTGCGGGTGGCGGCCGCCTTCTTGGCGGCCTCCGAGCGCGCGGCCGCCTTCTGATCGTCGGTCAGTGCCTTCTTCGCAGGTGCCTTCTTCGCGGCGGGCTTCTTCGCGGGAGCCTTCTTGGCCGCCGTCTTCTTCGCCCCGCGCTTGGGCGCAGGGCCCTTGGCCCGCTTGTCGGCGAGCATCTGCACGGCGATCTCGAAGGTGACGTCGTCCGGGGTCTGCCCGCGCGGGATGGTGACGTTCGTCTCGCCGTCGGTCACGTAGGCGCCGAAGCGTCCGTCGCGGATGCGGATCGGCTTGCCGCTGACGGGGTCGGCCTCGAACTCCTTGAGCGCGCTGGAAGCCCGCCGCGAACCCGCACCGTACTTCGGCTGGGCGTAGATCGCCAGCGCCTGCTCGAGCGTCACGTCGAAGATCTGGGATTCGCTCTCCAGCGACCGCGAATCAGCGCCCTTCTTCAGGTACGGGCCGTAGCGGCCGTTCTGCGCGGTGATCTCCTCGCCGGACTCAGGGTCCTTGCCGACCACGCGAGGCAGGCTGAGCAGCTGCAGCGCGGTGTCGAGGTCGATGGTGTCCACCGACATGGAGCGGAACAGCGAGGCGGTGCGCGGCTTGGGCGCGGCCTCCTTCTTCTTGGCGCTCTTCTTCTTCGGCGCGGCCTCGACGACCTCACCCGTCTCGGTGTCGACCTCGTCCTCGTCGGACACCGGGTCGTTCTCCTGCACGTACGGGCCGAACCGTCCGTCCTTGACCACGACGATCTTGCCGTTCTCGGGGTTCTCCCCCAGCACCCGATCGCCGGCGACAGGCGCGTCGACCAGCTCCTGCGCCTTGGCGGGCGTCAGCTCATCGGGGGCGAGGTCCTCGGGCACATTGACGATGCGCGGCTTGGCATCGGGGTTCGCCGGGTCGACGACCTCGAGGTAAGGCCCGTACTTTCCGAAGCGGAGCGTGGCGGTGTCGGTGATGCGGGTGGAGTTCAGCGCCCGCGCGTCGATCTCGCCGAGATTGTCGACCACCTGCCGCAGCCCGACATGGGCGTCGGAGCCGAAGTAGAAGGAGCGCAGCCACTCGTTGCGGTTCTGCTCACCACGGGCGATCGCGTCGAGGTCGTCCTCGAGTGCCGCGGTGAAGTCGTAGTCGATCAGATCGGCGAAGTGCTGCTCGAGGAGCCGCACGACGCTGAACGCCAGCCAGGTCGGCACGAGCGCCTGGCCGCGCTTGGACGCGTAACCACGGTCGATCACGGTGCCGATGATGCTCGCGAACGTCGAGGGGCGGCCGATGCCGTGCTCCTCGAGCGCCTTGACCAGCGAGGCCTCGGTGTAGCGGGGCTTGGGGGTGGTGCGGTGGCCCTTGGCCTCGGCATCCGCCATCGCCAGCTCGTCGCCGACGGCGACGGCGGGCAGGGACTGGTTCTCGGCGGAGTCCTGCGCGTTGCGCTTCTCGTCGCGGCCCTCCTCGTACGCCTCCAGGAAGCCCTTGAAGGTGTAGACGGTGCCGGATGCGGTGAACTCGAGCCGCTTGCCGTCGGCGTCCGACTCCAGCGTGACCGTAGTGGTCTCGTACTTGGCGTCGGACATCTGGCTGGCGACCGTGCGCTTCCAGATCAGGTCGTAGAGACGCTGCTCCTCGCGGTCGAGCTGGGAGGAGAGGGATGCCGGCGTCCGGAAGTTCTCGCCCGATGGACGGATCGCCTCGTGAGCCTCCTGCGCGTTCTTGCTCTTGGACTTGTACACACGGGGCTTGAGCGGCACCGCGCTGTCGCCGTACAGCGCGACGGCCTGGCTGCGCGCGGCCTGGATGGCCTGCGTCGACAGCGCGACCGAGTCCGTACGCATATAGGTGATGTACCCCTTCTCGTAGAGGCGCTGGGCGACGCTCATCGCCTGCTTCGCACTCATCGAGAGCTTGCGCCCGGCCTCCTGCTGCATGGTGGAGGTGGTGAAGGGTGCATAGGGGCTGCGGGTTCCCGGCTTGGCCTCGACCTTGCTGACGGTCGCGGCGCCCGCGTCGTTCACGGCCGCGGCGAGGGCCATGACCTCGGCCTCGGTCAGGACGACGACGGCCTTCTTCAGCTTTCCGGTGTCGTCGAAGTCGGTGCCGCGGGCGAGCTGTCCGCCGTCCACGCGCACCAGGCGCACACCGAAGGACTGCCCGGTCGCGGAGGCCTGCGCCTCGACGTCCCAGTACTCAGCCGAGGTGAACGCCATCCGCTCGCGCTCGCGGTCGACGATCATGCGGGTCGCGGCAGACTGCACGCGTCCGGCGGACAGGCCGGACTTGACCTTGTACCAGAGCACGGGTGAGACGTCCCAGCCGTAGAGCCGGTCCAGGATGCGGCGGGTCTCCTGCGCGTCGACGAGCGCCAGGTCGAGGTCGCGGGTGCGGCCGACGGCCGCCTGGATCGCGTCCTTGGTGATCTCGTGGAAGACCATCCGCTTGACGGGGACCTTCGGCTTGAGGGTCTCCAGCAGGTGCCACGCGATGGCCTCGCCCTCGCGGTCCTCATCAGTGGCGAGCAGGAGCTCGTCGGCGGTCTTCAGGGCGCGCTTCAGTTCGGCGACCGTCTTCGTCTTGCGGTCGGAGACGACGTAGTAGGGGTCGAAGTCGTGGTCGACGTCGATCGAGTACTTCCCGTACGCCTGCTTGTCGGCGGCGGGGATGTCCTTCTTGTCGGCGAGGTCGCGGATGTGGCCGACGGAGCTGAGCACCTCGTAGCCATCGCCGAGGTATCCCTGGATCGACCGCATCTTCGTCGGGGACTCGACGATGACGAGCTTCTTGCCTTGTGCCAAGAGAGCGTCCTTTCTTCGAAGCACACCATACACACCGCTCTCCTGGTGCGGACACAGCGTCGCATCGACACGGCATCGTCGGGTGACCGGAGGCGGGGGGGGTGGGGGTCGTCGTCCTCATCCCTCGGGTTGCCCGGCACGGGCGCGGGAGACGGCGACGAGACCAGCGTACGCGGATTCGACCTGCACGGTCACCATGAGCCCGTCCGCCCGGCACGCGACGAGCGTCGCGCCGGCTGCCAGCGCCACCTGTGCCGCGAGGGCGCAGGGGTCCTCGCCGGTGACGATCGCACCGGACGCGGCGTCGGCTGCGGCGAGCGCCGCGGCATCCGCCGCGCCCGCCGCGCGCTGGGCCGTGACGGCCGCGCCGCCGACCGCGGCCAGCCCGAGCGACAGCGTCGCGGCGACGGCCAGGATGCCGGATGCCAGCGCCGTGCCGGCCATCACAGCCCTCCCGCGAGGGCGCAGCTGCCGGCGCTCAGCGGGATGCTGATCAGCCGCCCGATCCGCGTCTGCACGGATGCCGTGACGCACACCAGGCCGGCACCGTCGCGCGAGGTCATGGTCGCTCCCTCGACGGCGGCGACCGCTGCGGCCGCCCGGGCGGCGCTCTCGCCGCGCCCGAGCAGCCGTGCGGCGTCTGCCGCGGCATCCTGCAGCGCCACCTGCGTGGCCGCGGCGCCCAGGGCTCCGACGCCCAGCATGAGCGCGAGCAGCACCGCCGGCAGCGCGACCGCCAGCTCGGCGGCGGCTGATCCGCGCTCCCCGCGGAGTGCGGCGGGCGCCCGCGCGAGACGCGGCAGGTGCGCGCGCATCACGACACCGTCAGCGCCCGCCGCACGAGGTCGGTGAGGATGCCGCGCACCTCGTCCGACCTCATGATCACGACCAGCAGGACTCTCGACGAGTTGCTCGCAGCCCGTGCCAGGCTCGTCGGCGTGAAACCGAATCACGATGGGACCGCACGCAAGTGGCTTCTGTCAGGTATCGCGATCTGCTCGGTATGTCGCGAACCAGTGCGGTCGGCGCGCGGAGAGACGCATCCCACAGCGCGGAAAGACGGCACAGGGCCCGCCCCTCGCACGAGGTACCACACCTATCGCTGCGTCAACGGGCACTTCATGCGTAACGGCGACATCATCGACGAGCTCGTCGCCGAGCTGTGCATTCGGCGTATCGCAGAAGCCGATGCGAGCGAGCTTTTCGGAACTGCAGACGACTGGCCGGATATCCCAGCGCTTCACGCTCAGCGGACGGCACTCGAAGGACGGCGGTCTTCGATCTCCTCGCTTCTTGCCAAGGGGCTCTTGACCGAGCGAGACGCCGAGCAAGATCTCACTGACCTCGCAGCAGAGATCCGCGCGGTGAACGATGAACTCGCCCAGGCTGTCCAGTTGAGTCCGCTCGCGGACCTTGCGAGCGTCGGCGACGCGCACGTGTGGTGGGCGCAGGTCACGTTGGCACGCCGGCGGGCAGTCATCGATGCACTCATAACCGTTGCCATCCGGCCTGTCGGAATGGGGAAACGCGTCACGACGCTTGACGCGGCGATCGAGACGGTCGAGATCGACTGGCGCGCCCGGTCGCGGTAGCGTTACCGCGACTCTTCGAACGGGTCGATGACGGTGTGTACTCCATGCACCGGACAACTGAAACCGATTCGGATCCCCTCGCCGTCCCCGGCCTCGAACGGCTCAGGCTCGCAGTCGCGTCCACACTGAGGACACGTGCGGTACAGCTCGTTGCCCGAGCCGTCGCCTTTGCGGATCTCGGGAAAGTCACTCACGAGAGGTACTCTTTTGGACCGAGCATAGGTAGCGGACGTCCCGGCGGATGCGGGTGCCGCGGGTTGCCCTGGTTCGTCAGCGGGTCCAGCGTGAACAGCCGGACGCCCATGCGAACCAGCAGTGCACGCACGTCGATCAGGGCTCGCTTCAAGGTGGCAGAGCCTCCCATGTCGCCCCATCCGCCCAGGACCTCGTTCGAGCTGAGCTGTGACAACACCTGCTCGACGGCGTCGCAGTTCGCGGCCGAGAGCCCAGCGTCGTACGCCTTGAGCGCGCTGGGCTTTGGTGAGCGCTCCGGATAGAGGTTCAGCATCAGCCAACCCCCATGCCCGGCGATCTCTTCGCTCGCCCGGATCACACGGTTTACTGTCTTGTCCGACTGGGTCTCGCGCGCGTGCGAGGGATTCATCCCGATTACGATCAGCGGCGGCGACGCGGGCGACGTTTCGCCTAGTCTGCCCAGAGCGAAGCGGTGCGCGGGGTGCGCGGGGTTTGGCTCCCAGAAGTCCGGCTCCTGACCCGCGGGATAGGAGATCATGCTGCTCCCATCTGGGCGAGTTCGGCATAGCGGCCAGTGCCGCTGAGCGCCGCGTGGAGCGTTTGTCGCGCGACGCCGAGGTCTCGGGCCACCCGGGCCTTCGGCACTCCGCTGGCGACACGCTGGCGGGCCTCCGCGACCTGCGCAGGCGCAAGTTTCGGGCTGCGATCGTACCGGCCCTGGGCTTTCGCGATAGCGATGCCCTCGGCCTGCCGTTCCCGGATCGTCGCCCGTTCCAGCTGCGCGACCGCCGCGAGGATCGTGAGCATGAATTCGCCTTGTGCCGTATCGGTGTTGAGCGCAGGGTTATCGACGAACTCAAGCGCGACGCCCTTAGCCTTGAGCGTCTCGACGAACTTCAGAAGGTCCGTGGTCGACCGCGCGAGCCGGTCTGGGGACTTGACACGCAGCACGTCGCCCTCGCGGACGTAGGCGAGCATCTCCCGAAGCTGCGAGCGATCGACACTCCCACCGGAGACAGCCTCCGAAAACAGCCTGTCGACATCGCCGAGCACCTCGAGCTGCCGCGCAGGGTTCTGGTCAGCCGCGCTCACGCGGATGTAGCCAACGATCTGGCCGCGGTGTCCACTCATGTCTAGACCCTTCGTCATCTGGGTCCCATGATGCACCTAGACGACGACATTGGACGGCCAAGCCCGCGGGTCGTGCAGCGTCCACTCGGGTACACGCTGATTCACAGCTCCGCGCCACGTCGTCGCCTGCCGCTAACGTGATCCACGTAGCGTTGCGACATGGCAGCTGCTGGACTATGAGGGGCGGCGACGGATGAGCGAGGACTGGGCCACCGAAGAGTTTCGCAAGAAATGGCAAGAACAGGCTGATGAGATCGGACGCTTCAATCTCGCGATCTTTGGCAAGACAGGTGTCGGAAAGTCCACGCTCATCAATGCAGTGTTCGGCGAGACCGTCGCGCCTACCGGTATTGGAGAGCCCGTCACGATGAGCGAGCACCTCTACCTCCATAACAGCGGGTTCCTCGGCCTGCTTGACACGCGCGGGCTCGAGATCGGGCGGGACACGAACAAGCTCATCGCCGAGCTCGGCACGTACGTCAAGCAAATGCGCAAGGGGCCACTCGTCGAGCAGGTGCACGTCGCCTGGTACTGCGTGCGCTCAGCAGACCGACGATTCGAAGCTACTGAGGCAGACTTCATCCGCCGCTTGCATGAACTGGACCTGCCCGTGGTCGTCGTACTTACTCAAGTACCGTCCCGTGAGGGGAACCTCCACCCCGATTCTCTGGAGATCGCGCGCCACATCGAGACGCTCGACCTTCCGATCGTCGGTGGACGGGTATATCCGGTCATGGCGCAAGGGGATGAGTTCTCATCGCAGCCGCAGCACGGCTTACAGGAACTCCTCGATGCCACCTTTCGCGTCGCGCCCGAAGGTGTCCGAGTTGCCCTTACCGCCGCTCAGAAAGTGGATCTCGCGCGGAAGCGCGCTCAGGCGAACAAGGCCGTCCTCATAGCCGCCGGTGCGGCTGGGACGGTTGGCCTCGTCGCTGGGGCCGATTATCGGCTGCAGGGGATTACACAGTTGGTACTGACCGCGAAGATCGCCGCGATCTATGGCATCGATCAAGAAGTAGCAGCGGTGGCCGCGGCCGCCGCAGGCGCCGCAATCGGGGTCGGTGTGGATCGCGCAACCGAGGAGGTTGCGAAGCGCATGTCGGACGGTGGCGAGAAGGCTCAGGGCACCGTCACGGCAATTTCGCTCGGCGCGTTCACCTTGGCCGTCGGTTATGCGTGGATGGCTGTGTGCGATCAACTCGCTCAGGGCAAGCTGCAGGGACTGGACGGCATCTTGAGCAGCGAAGGGGTGCGTGCGATTTTTCTAGCGCGATTCGAAGTCGCAGTGCGAGACACGGCCTAAGCACGCCGGACCCACAGCGTGCTCGGCGGGGAAACGTGGATATGCCGGGCTGGCGGAACCCCGCTGTCGACGAGGCCGCAGCCTCAATCTCGCCGACACTTCGGGTTGGCGAACCGGCCGCTCGCCTGGGGTGAGCTCAATGTCAACACCCGCGGCGTGCCGCCTCATCGTCGGAGGTGCTTGGTAGCCTCACTGGGAACGGGAACGACAAGTTGATGGAGACAGGGATGTCGGCGATGGTGGGACTCACGACGGTTAGGCCGGCGCGTGGCTAGCCCCGCGGACGTTGCCGCACCGTGTCGGCACGTCGGCTCACCCCCTGCTGATGTCGTGGATCGTGCCGCCGACGTGATTCGCGCGCTATCCGCGCATTCGGATCTTCTCGCGCAGTACGGCATTTCGTCCGAGGAATACTCATCCGCGCTGCCCGCTGCGATTGAGACGCTCCGCGGGAGAATGAGCGCAAGCAACGCGAGTCGGCGCCAGTTTCTTTCTGGCGTGCTGGCCCACCTCGTGGACCGCGGACTTGCGACGAGCATGTCCACTCCCGCGTACGGCGATGACACTGTCTACCGGCTTGATGTGCCATCGATCGGAGCGGTCGCCATCATCCAGAAGGGCTGCCCGGATGGCGCACATAGCAGTGTTCGCTGGTCGGCGCCCCCGTGGGCGCAGGAGACCTATCTGTGGTGGCTGTGCCCGAGCCTGAAGGCGCATCCAGGCGAGCATGTCTCGAAGGGCGTCAACCGGCTTCGCCAACGCTTCTTCTCCGATGCGCCCGACAGTCTGTCCGGCATCATCTTTCACAATGAACTATGCGGCACGGCCCAGCGTCCTTGCCCGAAGCAGTCGAAATCCGTCGAGATCGGCGGCCAACTAGTTCCTGCGCCGTGTGTCTATACGATGCCGGAGCGCGACGGTGAAGCCAGTTCATGGAACTGGGGCGGCGACCGGAGTCTGAAGTTCCCGGTGATATTGCTACAGGCGTTCGGAGTAACACCAGCCGAGACTGAATCCTTCACCGGATTCGTAGGTTTCCAGCGGAAGGCCAACGGCACACTTCGCACCACGATTACCACTCGATATGGAGCTGCGCGCTCCTCAACCTTTAGGAACTGACTGTTGACTAATTCCGTACTGGACCAAGAACGCGCGGTCTTCTTGTCGGCACGCACCGTCATCGGGAAGACGCAGGTTCCCGCATGGCCACGGGCGGCGAAAGAACTGAATCTCGTCGAGGTGGAAGTGGATTGGGTGCGGTTTTCGACGCTGAACCATCGAACGCGCGCCGAGCAACGGGCGAAGATCGCGCAAGTAGGCGACTCGGGGCTCTTCACGAGCGATCCACTCGGCCCGAAGGCCCAGCAAGCGCAGTACGGGATCCTCTGCGAACAGGATGGCTTCCGCGACCTAAAGCAGGACCTTGAGTCTCGCGGTCAGCAGGAACCGGCTATCGTCACGGCCGACGGCGTGCTCATCAATGGGAACAGGCGGGCCGCAGCGCTGCGGAGTCTGTACAAGGACGACGACCGCCCGGCAGCCCGCTATGTCCAGTGCCTCGTCCTGCCGGCCGACGCGACACCGCCAGAACTGATCGATCTCGAGACCGAACTTCAGATCGCTCGAGACTTCAAGCAGGAGTACGGCTGGATCAACGAAGCATTACTGATCGAGGAACTCTTTGACCGAGAGAACAAGGACTTCCAGCGCGTCGCCTCACGTATGCACCGCGAGGTATCCGACGTACGCTCGCTCTACGAGAAGCTTCAGCAGGTTCATCAGCTTGTCGACCTGTCCGCGGGCGCACGTCACCACATCGACTTCAACGAAAATGAGTCGGCGTTCGACGAACTCGCTAAGCACATCAAGAACAAGCAACCGAGCGAGGCCGAGGCCGTTCGCTCGGTGTACTTCCTTGGAACCCTCGCAAACGTTCGCTATCGAAAACTTCGCCACCTCCGTCGGCCGGACGCCGCCACGCTCGTTCAGAAGGAGCTTGAGGGTGATCCCACGCTGAACCGATTGCTTTCGACCGCCTCATCCGGACTTCCGGAACCGTCCGAACCCGACCTCCTGGACGAGGTCCTGGGGAATGCCGCCGAGTCGGCACCGCTGACGTCGCTGTTGTCGCTCCTCGCTGGAAAACGGCCGGACGAATCTGTGGACATCGGCGACGGTGACACAGTCGGAGTAAGCGACATCCTGGACAGCCTCGGAAGCGCCATCAATGCGGCCGCAGACGAAGCCGAGGAAGAACAGCGCGACCAGACAGCACAGTCAACTCCGCTCACCAGAACCGACAAAGCAATCGCGGAGTTCGAGCGCGCGATAGCGGCCTTGCCAAAAGCTCGCGCCTTTGATGGTTTCGACGAAGCTGGGATGTTGGAACGAGTCAAGCGGCTCCAGAAACTGATCGACGGCTACTCCGCCACCGCATCGTGATCTTCGTCGAACTGGGCGAGGGCCGTCGCCCGACTGTCGTGATCACGCGGAAGTCAGGAACTCCGACGGGGGCCTGGGCGCATCTACAATCTCTGCTATCGCGTGGGATCGTAGGCGGAGATTCCGCTCGGCTGGAGGTGCGAGCCGAAGTCTTCCTCGCGGAGCTCGCCGGCATCCGCGAAGTTCGAACGTTCTTCAATGAGCAGATCGACTTCGGCGAAAAAGTCAGAAGTCAACTCGCGACCCTGGCCAGTGACCGCAAGGCTCGCGAAGACGCAGTAGAGGGTGCGGTGCGAGTTTCGACAGCTGAGCTGGCCGCGGAATTGGCCGCAAACGGGTTCCGGCGAACATTGAAGCCGTTCCAGCTGCGCAATCTTGCCAAGATCTCACTTCTCCCGCATGGAGCCGACTTCTCTGTGCCTGGGGCCGGGAAGACAACCGTTGCGCTAGCCAATCATTCACTCCAACGTTCTCGAGGAATCGTTGAGCGCCTGCTTGTGGTCGCTCCTATCGCCGCATTCGAGGCATGGAAATCGGACTCATCCGCCTGCCTTGTGGTTGCCCCCACCATTGCCGTGCATTCGGGGCCCGGAGGACTGATCCCGCGAGACACGGAGATTCTTCTTACGAATTACAACCGCGTAGCCGCCGATTACGAGCGGGTTCGTGATTTCGTAGCGGCCGCACCGACACAGGTCGTGCTCGACGAGGCGCATCGGATCAAGCGGGGAGCAGCGGGCGTGCATGGGCGTGCCGTGTTGGACCTAGCGTACGTCGCTCGTCGACGCGATGTCTTGACAGGGACACCGGCTCCACAAGGTGCAACTGACCTCATTGCACTGATGAGGTTTCTCTACCCTGGGCAAGATCGCGCGATCCTCCCGGAAAGCGCTTATGACGAGGCGATGGGGCGCGACCCAGACGTCGTCAAGGAGACCAGCCAGGCAATCCAGACGTACTTCACGCGAACGGCGAAGTCCAGTCTCGGCATACCAGACCCAGTGTGGGAGATCGTCGATCGTCCAATGGGACCTATCCAGAGCGCGATCTACGCTGCGCTCGTAGGAAGATACCGCGGCGACTTCAGTCTTCCGAAGGAGTCCAGGCGTGAGTTCGACAGGCTCGGTCGTATCGTGATGTACCTTCTGGAGGCGGCCACGAACCCCGCTCTTCTAGTAGCTGGTTCTGACGCTGACGATGAGAAAGGATTCGCCCATCCGCCGATCATGCTGAATGGCGACGAGCCCTTGACCAAGCTTCTATACGACTACGGGCAGTACGAGCGACCTTGGAAATACACCTACGTGCAGGAGGCAGTAGCCGCCGCCGCCGCCCGAGGAGAAAAGGTTCTGGTCTGGTCGACATTTGTGCGTAATCTGAAGGCTCTGGCGCGAGACCTGAGTGCTTTCAACCCCGCAATCATTCACGGTGGAGTTCCGCCTGAAGACGCGGCTCCGGCTGGGGCGCTAACCCGCGAGGCCGAACTTGAGCGCTTCCGGAACGATCCTGGGTGTTCCGTGTTGTTGGCAAACCCCGCCGCGGCAGGCGAGGGCATCAGCCTTCATCACTGGTGCCATCATGCGATCTTTCTCGACAGGACCTTCAACGCCGGCCACTTCCTGCAGAGTCAAGACCGGATCCATCGCCTGGGGTTGGCACAGGACGTTGTCACCCGGTTCACCGTGCTCCTCAGTGACGAATCGATCGACGGCGTCGTGGATGATCGACTACGAGAGAAGGTGAGTGCTCTCGCACAACTGATGAACGACCCTGGGTTGGTACGCGTTGCACTGCCTGAAAGCGACGAGAACCACGAAGCACCTGCAGCTGAGCAGGATGATATGTCGGCAATTCTCGCTCACATGCACGTCGAGTCATTGTGATCCCGACGCACGGCTCCGCAACGAGTGCCTTCCTCCTAGCGAATGCGATTCGCTACGAAGCCCAAGATGACGTCTGTGCCTGGATCCGCGCTGCGCAGAGTCGAAGTGCCTTCCTCGCCGTGGCCGTAGATCACAAGCCCGTCGCGGAACTCCTGCTTCGAAGCGGCATGGCTTCGGCGTCGGATGGGATTCGACCAAGCGCGCGGCTGAGGGCAGTGTCCGATCACGCGGATAGGGCAACGCTCCTGGCAATTGCAGCGATGTTCCTCGAGATTGA
Organism: Microbacterium sp. 69-10; assembly: GCF_001897945.1. Taxonomy (GTDB): domain Bacteria; phylum Actinomycetota; class Actinomycetes; order Actinomycetales; family Microbacteriaceae; genus Microbacterium. The sequence continues at coordinate 498 of NZ_MKRT01000009.1, read as the reverse complement.
TCCACCTTCGTGGCTGCAGCTCGCCGTCGTCGGAGACGAGGTCCGCCAAGAACTCATACCATCCGCTGACCGGGACGGACTCGCATGGCTCGAACCGGAGCTCGAACAGATCCTTCGAGACGCTCACCCCGCTAGCGCTCAAGCGAGCAGCGTACTTGCGCTTGGCCTTGGACGAGCGGCCGAACTCGTGATCTTTGCTGCTCTCGACGCGAACGGCGCGTCGCCCGTGCATGTTGCCGAGATCTCGGATCGCTTCGGTTACGACATCGAGAGCACCGGCTCGTCCACCTCGCGGTGGGAGGTCAAGGGGTGCACCGCGCTCACGGCCGATAGGTTCCACTTGACTCGCAATGAGTACGAAGTGTGTCGTCGTTACCCAGATGAGTGGGTGCTTGCACAGGTCCAGTTCAACGCAGCGGCGCTGATTGCCGACGAAGTGAGCTCCACCCACATAACCGTCATTCGCGGGTCAAGCCCCAGGACGTGGTGTAGTGGTCG
>NZ_MKRT01000008.1:75421-75872 GCF_001897945.1 Microbacterium sp. 69-10 | reverse complement strand
GGATCGCCGGCGGAGATCACGCCGTGGCTCGCCTCGCACGCCGACGTCAACGCCATCGATCTGGCGGGCGCGGGAGACCTGGACTGGGTCGACCTCGAGATCGCTGCCGCCGACACGCTCAAGCGCGTGCTGCGCCCCGGCGTGGTCGAGCAGAGCCTGGACCGCATCACGGCGTTCACCGAGACCAAGACGGTGTGGCACACGAAGAGCATGGTCTGATATCCGATCGGATGCTCGAGGGCCCGGTTCCGCTCACGGCGGACCGGGCCCTTCGCATGCGTGGCAATGCGCCCCGGTGTCGGCGCGGGCGGTTAGGCTCGATTGACGGGATCAGAGCCCCCGCCTGATCCACAGCTTCGAGGAGGACGCGCATGGCACGCATCGGTGAGAGCGCCGACCTGTTCAAATGCTCATTCTGCGGAAAGAGCCAGAAGCAGGTGCAGCAGCTGAT
>NZ_MKRT01000008.1:60191-75392 GCF_001897945.1 Microbacterium sp. 69-10 | reverse complement strand
TCGCGATCACCGTGTTGCCGGTGACCAGCGCCGGCGCGATGACCGACACCAGCCCGAGCAGCGCGGAGTCCTGCGGGGCGACGATCGCGACCACGCCGGTGGGCTCGGGCACCGAGATGTTGAAGTACGGACCCGCGACCGGGTTGGCGTTGCCGCCCACCTGCGCATACTTGTCGCACCAGCCGGCGTACCAGACCCACAGGTCCACAGCGGCATCCACCTGGGCACCCGCCGCAGCCGCGGAGATCCCCTCCTGGTTCACGATCTCGTCGACGAACTGGGCTCGGCGACCCTCCAGGATCTCGGCGACCCGGTACATCACCTGCCCGCGGTTGTAAGCGGTGGCACCCGACCAGCCCTTCACCGCGCCGCGCGCGGCGACCACGGCATCCCTGGCGTCCTTGCGCGAGGCCTTGGCGGCGTTGGCGAGGAAGGCGCCCTTCGCGGAGACCACCTCGTAAGTGCGGCCCGACTCGCTGCGCGGGAACGCCCCGCCGATCGCGAGCTTGTAGGTCTTCGGTACGGTCAGTCGCTTGCTCATGCCGTTGCTCCCTTCTTCGTTGCGCCGGCGGCGATCGCGCGGGTCTCTGCGGGCCCTGCGGACTTCAGGTACGCGGTCAGGCCGTGACGGCCGCCCTCGCGGCCGTAGCCGGATTCCTTGTAGCCGCCGAACGGGCTCGACGGATCGAAGCGGTTGAAGGTGTTCGCCCACACCACGCCGGCGCGCAGCCGGTCGGCGACCGCGAGGATGCGTGATCCCTTGTCGCTCCAGATGCCGGCCGACAGGCCGTAGGGCGTGTTGTTGGCCTTGGCGATCGCCTCGGCGGGCGTGCGGAAGGTGAGCACCGACAGGACCGGCCCGAAGATCTCGTCGCGGGCGATGCGGCTGGACGCCTCGACGCCGGTGAAGATCGTGGGGGCGAACCAGAACCCCTTCTCCGGAATGGCGCAGTCCGCGGTCCAGCGCTCCGCGCCCTCCGCCTCGCCGATGTCGCTGAGCTCGCGGATGCGGGCCAGCTGGGCGGCCGAGTTGATGGCGCCGATGTCGGTGTTCTTGTCGAGCGGATCTCCCAGGCGCAGGGTCGACAGGCGGTGCTTCAGCCGGTCGACGACCTCGTCGTGGATCGACTCCTGCACCAGCAGACGGCTGCCGGCGCAGCACACGTGACCCTGGTTGAAGAAGATGCCGTTGACGATGCCCTCGACGGCCTGGTCGATGGGCGCGTCGTCGAACACGATGTTGGCGGCCTTGCCGCCCAGTTCGAGCGTGACGCGCTTGTCGGTGCCGGCGATCGCCCTCGCGATGTCGCGGCCGACGCCGGTCGAACCCGTGAACGCGACCTTGTCCACGTCGGGGTGGCGCACGAGCGTGGCGCCGGGAGCACCCGCACCCGTGATGATGTTCACGACGCCCGCGGGCAGGTCGGCCTGCTGCAGGATCTCGGCGAAGATCAGCGCGGTCAGCGGCGTGGTCTCTGCGGGCTTCAGCACCACCGTGTTGCCCGCCGCGAGGGCCGGGGCGAGCTTCCACGCCAGCATGAGCAGCGGGAAGTTCCACGGGATGATCTGACCGGCGACGCCCAGCGCCTTCGGGTCGGCCCCCAGGCCGGCGTAGTCGAGCTTGTCCGCCCAGCCCGCGTAGTAGAAGAACCACGCGGCGACCAGGGGCACGTCGACGTCACGGCTCTCCTTGATCGGCTTGCCGTTGTCCAGGCTCTCCGCGACCGCCAGCTCGCGGGCGCGCTCCTGAACGAGGCGCGCGATGCGGAACAGGTACTTGCCGCGGTCGCGGCCGCTCATCTTCGACCACACCCTGTCGTACGCACGGCGGGCGGCGGCGACGGCGCGATCGACATCCTCCTCGGATGCCGACGCGATCTCGGCGATGCGGCTCTCGTCGGCGGGCGAGATGGTGTGGAAGGACGGGCCCGAGCCGTCGACGAACTCGCCGTCGATGAACAGCCCGTAGCTGTCCTTGAGCTTCAGGATCGCCTTGGATTCCGGAGCGGGAGCGTATTCCAGGAATGACATATGAGGCTCCTCAGTCGATGGTGACGTAGTCGGCACCGGAGTAGTGACCGGTGGTGATCTTCTGACGCTGCAGCAGCACGTCGTTGAGCAGGCTCGACGCGCCGAAGCGGAACAGGTGCGGCTGCAGCCACTGCTCGCCCGCGGTCTCGGCGACGGTGACGAGGTACTTGATCGCGTCCTTCGACGAGCGGATGCCGCCGGCGGGCTTCACGCCGATCTTCTCCCCCGTCGCCCGGTGCCAGTCGCGCACGGTCTCGAGCATGAGCAGTGTGGTCGGCAGGGTCGCGGCGGGCTGCACCTTGCCGGTGGACGTCTTGATGAAGTCGCCTCCGGCGAGGATCGACAGCCACGACGCGCGCTTGATGTTGTCGTAGGTGTTCAGCTCGCCGGTCTCCATGATGACCTTGAGCGAGGCGTAGCTGCCGTCCTCGCGGCGGCATGCTTCCTTCACGCGGGCGATCTGGTCGAACACGAGCCCGTAGCGTCCCTCCAGGAAGGCGCCGCGATCGATCACCATGTCGATCTCGTCGGCGCCCGCGGCCACGGCTTCCGCCGTGTCGGCCAGCTTGACCTCGATGGAGGCGCGTCCCGAGGGGAACGCGGTCGCGACGGCCGCGACGGAGATGCGCCCCTCGTCGGGGTCGCCGTGCAGGGATCCGAGCGCCTCGACGGCGTGACCGACCATGTCGCCGTACACGCAGACGGCGGCGACGCGCGGGGTCGTCGGATCGGAGGCATCCGGGGTCTTCGCCTTCGCGACCAGCGAGCGCACCTTGCCCGCGGTGTCGGCGCCCTCGAGGGTGGTGAGGTCGATCAGCGAGATGATCTTGTCCAGCGCCCAGGCCTTCGAGGTCGTCTTGATCGAGCGGGTGCCGAGGCCGGCAGCGCGCTGCTCCAGGCCAACGGCGTCCACGCCGGGCAGTCCGTGCAGGAACCGGCGCAGGGTGGCGTCGTCGGGCTCACCGCCCAGTACGTCGACCGCCGTGCGGCGGGCGAGCTCTGTGGTCGTCATATCTCCTCCAAGAGTGCAAGGGCAGTGGATTCGTCGGTCACCAGGACGCTGCAGAGGCCGTTGCTGACGACTGTACGCGCGATGTCGTGCTTGGCGGCGCCTGCTGTGACGAAGATGGATCGGGGTGCGCTGCGCACCTGGTCGAGGCCGACGCCGACGGTGCGGGCATCGAGCTGCGGGTCGACGATGTTGCCGTCCGCGTCGATGTAGCGGCCGAGCAGATCGCCCACCGCGCCGCGACGGGCGAGCTCGGCGATGTCGTCGGCCGACAGGTACCCGTTCTCGACGTGAGCGGATGCCGGGTCGCACGGGCCCGCAGTGAACAGGAACGTATTGGCATGCGCGGCCTGGTCGAGGATCGCCGCGACGGTGCGGTCGGCCTCGATCGCCTGCTTGGTCTCGACGCGCTCCAGGATCGCGGGGCTGGGCAGCAGCACCGCCTGTCCGGCGCCGCGCTGGGCGATGGTGACGGCGACGGATGCCGCGCCTCCCGAGCGCCGGTTCAGGCTCACGCCGCCGTTCGCCTGGACGACGGTGACTCCGCGCGTCCATCCCTCGGGCAGGGCGTCGGCGATCGCCGTGAGCGTGCGGCCCCAGCTGACGGCGAGGGTACGGGGAACGGGCCGGAGCGCGGTGAGCATGTCGGCGGCGGCACGGGCGACGCGCTCGAGGACGGCACCCTGATCGTCGGGCGCGGGCACGACCACTGCATCCTTCAGCCCGAACCGCTCGACGAGGGCGCGCTCGGCGCCGAGCCTGCGGGCACGCGGATGCACGATCTCGATGCGCACAATCCCCCGCTCGCGGGCCTGCACCAGCAGCCGCCCGACCTTCCAGCGCGAGATCCCCAGGAGGGCGCCGATCTCGTCCTGCGTCTTGTTCTCGTCGTACGAGAGCTCGGCGACTCGCACCATGAGCAGTTCGTCGTCCACGGCATCCTCCTTCCGCATCCCAGCTTAGGAGCTGACCGACGTACGCGCATCGATCTGCTCAGATGAGCACGGATGCTCTGCGCGGCTGCGCATCCGTGGGAACACGCGGAAGGGCGGCCCGGCATGATGCCGGACCGCCCTTCGGCGATGACGCGCTCAGCCGCGCTTGCGCGAGGTGAGCACCTGATCGACGATGCCGTACTCCTTGGCCTGCTCGGCCGAGAGGATGTTGTCACGATCGATGTCGCGGTTCACCTTGGCGACGTCCTGGCCGGTGTGCTTGGCCATGGTCTCCTCGAGCCAGGTGCGCATGCGGAGGATCTCCGCCGCCTGGATCTCGATGTCGGAGGCCTGACCCTGACCCGCCTCGCCCATAGCCGGCTGGTGCATCAGCACGCGGGCGTTGGGCAGAGCGAGGCGCTTGCCGGGAGCGCCGGCGGCCAGCAGCACGGATGCCGCGGATGCCGCCTGGCCCAGCACGACGGTCTGGATCTGCGGCGCCACGTACTGCATGGTGTCGTAGATCGCCGTCATGGCCGTGAAGGAGCCGCCGGGCGAGTTGATGTACATCGTGATGTCCCGCTCGGAGTCCTGGCTCTCCAGGACCAGCAGCTGGGCCATCACATCGTCGGCCGACGCGTCGTCGACCTGCACGCCGAGGAAGATCACGCGGTCCTCGAACAGCTTGTTGTACGGGTCCTGGCGCTTGAAGCCGTAGGCGGTGCGCTCCTCGAACTGGGGCAGCACGTAGCGGCTGGAGGGGAGGTTGCCCGCGGCGCGGAAGGTGGGGGTGTACATGTGTGTCGTCCTGCCTTACTTGTCCGCGCCGGTTCCGCCACCGCCGTGCACGTCACTGGCGTGCTCGCGGATGTGGTCGACGAATCCGTACTCGAGTGCCTCGTCGGCGGTGAACCAGCGGTCGCGGTCACCGTCCTCGTTGATCTGCTCGACGGTCTTGCCGGTCTGACCCGCGGTGATCTCGGCGAGACGCTGCTTCATCGAGAGGATCAGCTGCGCCTGCGTCTGGATGTCGCTGGCCGTGCCTCCGAAGCCGCCGTGCGGCTGGTGCAGCAGCACGCGCGCGTTCGGCGTGATGTAGCGCTTGCCCTTGGTGCCGCTTGTCAGCAGCAGCTGGCCCATCGACGCCGCCATGCCGATGCCGACCGTGACGATGTCGTTCGGCACGAACTGCATGGTGTCGTAGATGGCCATGCCCGCGGTGATCGAGCCGCCGGGCGAGTTGATGTAGAGGTAGATGTCCTTCTCGGGATCCTCGGCGGCGAGAAGGAGGATCTTCGCGCAGATCTCGTTCGCGTTCTCATCGCGCACCTCAGAGCCCAGCCAGATGATGCGATCCTTCAGCAGTCTGTCGAAGACGCTCGTCGCCATCAGGGGTTCAGCCATGTCAGCTCCTGTTTCCGTGTTTCGGTGATTCGAATCTACCGGCGACAACGCAGGCGCCCGGCCGTGTTCGCCCTGAGCACAGAGCGTGTCACTCGCCGCGCGGGTCCAACAGCTCCGCGGCGTATCCGGTGACCGAGCGCGTGTACCGGCTCAGGTGCGGCGCGAGCGCGGTCAGCGCGACGGATGCCGCGCGCACGGGGTCGCCCGACGAGGTCAGCGCCAGTGCGTAGAACGCCGCGGCCTCGTCGGCCATTGCGCCACCGCGGGTCGCGTCGTATTCCGCCCGGAGCATCGCGAGCGCCTCGTCGACCTTGCCGAGGTTGCGGATCGTGCTTGCGAGCTGGATCACGGTCCTGGTGCGTCGCACCGGATCGAGGCCGGCCTCGAGCGCGGCCCGGTAGAGCGGCTCGGCCTCCAGCTCCCGGCCGGCGCTGTCCCGGGCGCCGGCGCGCTCGAACAGCGCGACCGGGTGATCGGGGCCCAACTCCTGAGCCAGGGCGTCGATCGCGTCGATCCGCGCGTCGTCGGTGAGGTCGGCGTCCTGCCATACGGCATCCACCCGGCTCTGCCAGTCGTCGCTCACTGCGGTCATGGTTCCTCCCGGATACGGAGAAGGCGGATGCCTCAGCATCCGCCTTCTCTCAGATCTGATCGGCCTTCAGAGCCGATCCGCGATCACTCGGCCTTCTCGGCCTCGTCCTTCTTCGCGGCGGCCTTCTTGGCCGGAGCCTTCTTGGCAGCCGGCTTCTTCTCGGCGTCGTCGGCCTTGTCGGCGGCCTTCTTCGCAGGAGCCTTCTTGGCGGCCGGCTTCTTGGCGGGCTTCTCCTCGGCGGGGGCCTCCTCGGCCTCGGCCTCTTCGACGTCACCGATGAACTCGGACAGGTCGACCGGCTTGCCGTTGCTGTCGACGACCTTGACCTTGCCGAGCACCGAGGCGAGCGCCTTGTTGCGCGCGATCTCGCCGACGAGGGCGGGAAGCTGGCCCGCGCCCTGAAGAGCCTCGACGAACTCCTGCGGAGCCATGCCGTACTGCGCGGCGGACTGGACGATGTACTGGCTCAGCTCCTCCTGCGAGACCTGCACGTTCGCGCCCTCGGCGATCGTGTCCAGCAGCACCTGCGTGCGGAACTGCTTCTCGCTGGCCTCGGCGACCTCGGCGCGGTGCACGTCGTCCTCGAGACGGTTCTCGTTCTCGAGGTGGTTGTGCACCTCGTCCTCGATGAGCTGCGCGGGAACCGGGATCTCGACCTTCTCGAGCAGAGCCTCGATGAGCTGGTCGCGAGCGGCGGCGCCCTGCGTGAAGACACCCTGCTGGCCGACGCGCTCGGCGAGGCTGTCGCGCAGCTCGGCGATGGTGTCGAACTCGGATGCCATCTGAGCGAAGTCGTCGTCGGCCTCGGGAAGCTCGCGCTCCTTGACGGCCTTGACGGTCACGGAGACCTCGGCCTCCTCGCCGGCGTGGTCGCCGCCGACGAGCTTGGAGCGGAAGGTGGTCTGCTCACCGGCGGTCAGCGAGTCGATCGCCTCGTCGATGCCCTCGAGCAGCTCGCCGGAGCCGACCTCGTACGACACGCCGTCGGCGCGGTCGATCTCGTTCTCGTCGATGGTGGCGACCAGGTCCAGCTCGACGAAGTCGCCCTTGGCGGCCGGACGGTCGACGGGGATCAGCGTGCCGAAGCGGGCGCGCAGGCCGTCGAGCTCGGCATCGATGGCGGCGTCGTCGGTCTCGACGGCGTCGACTGTGAGGGTGATGTCGTCGTAGGCCGGGATCTCGATCTCGGGACGCACGTCGACCTCGACGTCGACCAGCAGGTCGCCGGAGAAGTCCTTCTCGTTCGGCCACTGGGTGATGTCGGCGGACGGGCGGCCGACGATGCGCACGTTGTGCTCGCTGGCGGCCTCGCGGAAGAACTTGTCGAGGCCCTCGTTGACGGCGTGCTCGATGACCGCACCGCGGCCGATGCGCTGGTCGATGATCGGCGCCGGGACCTTGCCCTTGCGGAAGCCGGGGATCTGCACGTCCTGGGCGATGTGCTCGTAGGCGTGCTCGATGCTCGGCTTGAGGTCCTCAGGGGTGACCGTGATGGTGAGCTTGACCCGGGTCGGGGACAGCTTCTCGACGGTGCTGTTGGCCATACTGGTGTGTTCTCCTTGTGGTTTCCGCGCGGGATGGCGCGGGCATGAAGTCTGTAGCCGTGGTCGGGGCGACAGGATTTGAACCTGCGACCTCCCGCTCCCAAAGCGGGCGCTCTACCAAGCTGAGCTACGCCCCGGCTTGAACCCGCGCGCACGGGAACGGCCTTGACGAGTCTAACGGACGAGAGCATGCTCGACGTCCGCTATGCTTTACGAGGCGCACCGCTCAGCGGGCCGCCGAGCGGGGATGTAGCTTAATGGTAAAGCCTTAGTCTTCCAAACTAATGACGCGGGTTCGATTCCCGTCATCCCCTCCGCGAACGCCGCTTACTCCCCCAAGGGATCGGGCGGCGTTCTCTCTTCCCCGGCATCCCGCCGCCGGCCCGGATGGCACCTTATCTGGCACCCTATCCCCGCAGACGCGACCGGCGGTCCCGGACTCGACGGGCCGTGATGGGGTCAGCGGCCATCCCATCCAACGACCGCGCGGCGCGACCCAACAGCACGTAGTAGCGGGCCGGCGTGACCCCGAGGTGGGCGCGGATGGTCTCTTCTTTGGTGCCGTCGTGGCGCGGGTGCGCGCGCTCGAACTCAAGCAGATCGGATGGCGTCATGGCCTCTACCCTGCCGCCAGCCGCCGACATACGCTGTCCTGATGGATGACGATCTCGATTGGGGTGCGCGGCCCCGATGCCACGATGACGGCATTCTGATGCGAGACATCCCGGGCGGATGGGAGTGCCCGCATTGCGGCCACGTCCAGCAGGCCCAGGACGTCGAGCCGCCGCCTGAGTTCGACGGCCCGGACATCGACCAGCGCCGGCAGTGATCTAGTAGCGCCCGTTCGGCGGTCCCGCGTACACGCGCTCCCGGGCTGTGCGCTCGGCCTTGAGGAGCGCGACGCGCGCCACCTCGAGCGACGTCGCCCACCCGATCAGTACGTCACCATGGGTGACTTTGTACCGCACCTGCTCGCCGACCCTGCGCAGCTCAATGCGCCCGAACGACTCGATCTCGTGCGAGTGCTTCATCTCCCACAGGCCCGGCCGCACCTCGCGGGTGAGGAAGATCGGATGCCACTGCCCGGCCATCAGTCGTAACTGCGGTGCACGTGCCAGCCGTCCGCCTGCCGGAACACGTCGAACACATACGACTCCCCCGCCGCATTCTCGGCTTGGAACCGCCACCCGTACAGGCCACCTCGATGCCCGTGCTGCGCCGCCTCCCAGATCGACTCCCTCAGCCGCGTCGGCCGATCCGTGACCCGCCACCGCTGCCCCGCGTAGACCATCCGGGATGGCATCTCGTCAGCCATCCAGACCGTCGCCACCTGTTCGATGATCCGCACTCCCATGGGTTAAGACTGTAGAACATCTATTCGATTCCCACCAGCCCGGGATGTGTCGCGTTCCGCCGGCATCCGTCGCCCGCGGCCGCATGCGACGCGTCGTGTTGGCCGGCGGGCGCGACGCGTCGTCCTGGTGCGCACGACGGCAACGACGAAACCGCCCCGCCTCCGAAGAGGCGGGGCGGATCCTGTGGTTACTGCTCCTGGTTCGCGACGACGACAGAGAGGTTCAGCGCGTTCGCGGCGAGAACTTCCATGCCCTCGTACAGCAGCGAGAGCGCCAGCGCCGCGTTCGCGGCCATCGTCGTACCGCGGGGCTTGCCTGCGGCGATGTCCGCGGCGTCGAACGCGCGCGCGGCGCGGATGCTGCCCGTGCCGGGCTGAGCATCCACGGGGCCGAGCAGCGTCGTGAGCGGTTCGATCACGCCCTGGATGATGGCGCGCCGTTGAGCGTCGTCCTCCTGCTGTTCCAGCTCCACCTGCGCGACACGGTACGTGACCTGCTTCAGCAGCTCGCGCAACTCGGCCAGCGTCAGCGCCGTGATGTCAGGTACTGCCACCCGTCAGCCCGCGTGCGCAGCGAACTGCTGATCGATGCCGGCGTTCACGTACTCTTCGGGGATGCCCTTCGAGATGATCGACAGCGCGGACGCCGCTCCGGCCAGCACGGCCGTGGAAACGGCACCGAGGGCGCCCAGGCCGACCGCCAGCGCCCAATCGGCCGTCAGCACGACGGTGATTGCCGCGGTCGGGATCGCAGCGCTCAGCGACTGCGTGGCCGTGCGCAGGAAGCCGCGCTTGGCTGCGAGCTTCACGCCCGCGGGGATGACTGCATTGCTCATCTGTTCTCCTTGATGTGATCTTCGATGGCGCCGAGACGCTGCAACGTCGCCACCGACTTCCTCTCGTGCCGCTCCTGCCGGTCGGCCAGCTCCGCGACCTTCGACGCCGTGTCGTTCGCCAGGTCGAGAATCTGGGTCACCTCGTCACGCAGGTTCGTGTCGTGGTCGTTCTCCACCTGGTGCCTGATGCGCTCCATGAACTCCGGCAGGCCAATGAGCGCATCCACCAGGGCAAACAGCCGCTTCAGGTTCTTCCAGTTCTTCGAGAACCACGAGCACACCAGGGCGAGCACGCCGAGACCGAACCCGATCCACAGCAGCAGCGCCCACGCCGACAGAGCTTCAAAGAACTCCTGAAGACCCGGCGGCATCAGGCGGCGATCGTGGTGACGAACGACAGGCTGCTGATCGCCGCTGCCGCACCATCCGCCCCACCCTCGCGCGCACCCTCCGCCGCCGCCCGAGCAATCTCGCCCAGCGTCTCTTCGGAGAGCACGACAGGCTGACGACCTACCGCCGCGGCGAGCCGTTCGGCATCTTCAGGCGTGAGGTTCAGCACGGCCTCAACTCGCGCAGCCGTTGCCGAGTTGGACGTGGCCCCGAGGATCCCACGCATCGCTGTGAGTTCGTTCTGATCGATCGGACGGTTCACCAGGTTCGGCCCGGCGATCTCCCACGCGATGAGCAGGTTCAGGTACGCCTCACTGGGGATCACCCAGAAGCCGCCCTCATCTCCGACCGCGATAATTCCGGACCCCATCTTGTAGAGCTTCACGGGCCGGGCTGCGGTCAGCACTTCACGGTGCTTGCCGTCGTCGTACATGTCATCCTCCTCGGATGGTTGGGCAGATGTTCCTTGTCCTCCCGAAGGCACAGCCGCCCACGGGTCGTAGTCGATGACGTGCCACGTCTCGCGTGCGATCACGCCGGGGGTCAGGCCGACGGCGCGGCAGTCCTCGTAGAACGCCGTCTGGCCGCCGAAGCCGTTGTAGACGGAGGGCCAGTTGCCGTAGTCCATCGCCATCGCGTCACGCCCGTTGTACGTGCCGCCGTGGCTCGAGTAGCCGGGGGCGGCGGCGTCCGGGCCGTACTTCCGCTTGGCCTGCACCTGCGCCGCGTACGGGCGATAAGCGCAGTAGCCGGTGGTGATGCGCAGGATGCGCCCCTTGGTGCGGGCCTTGGCGCGAGCGACGAGCGCGTCGTGCTTGTACTTCTGCGACGGGCTGAGGAGGTGCTCCCAGTAGCCGACGCTGTTTGTCCCCGTCGCAATGCAGATGAGTGCATTGCGCGGGACGTAGCCGTTGTGGTAGCGCGTCATGCGATTGCCGTCCAGTAGAAGACGACCGGGTTTCCAGCGAACGGCGCCCATCCTGTGTCACCGCGTCGGATGCGCACCTCGAACGCCGTACTTGTGATGTTCCCGACTTCAGCCTTCAGCACGTTCCCAATCACGGGCGAATCCATCGCGACGACAGCGGTTACCGCGGACGGCGCCGCACCCATGCCATGTGTTACCGAGACGATGCCGTTCGCGTCGGTGGCTACCGATACTCGACCGCCGCCGAAACGCAACGGCCCGGCCACACGCTGCCACGCGCCACCGGCTCGACTCACGTACACCATTCCCGTGTCGGACTCGACAAATAGCATCCCATCGCGCCGTTTGCCAGAGGCGAGCGCCTGCCGCTCCACCGACGTTCCCCGCCGCACATTCGCGAACTCGTCAGCGAAGTCCGCATTGTCCTGCGCGTCCTGCGGGAACCCGTACACGTCATCGAAGACCGGCTTGCCGTACGCATCCTTCGTGTTGCCCATGTCATACCCTCCAAGAGATGCGGAGCGCGCCGCTCATCGCGTTCTGCGCTCGGCTCGAGAATTTGTTGTATCCGCCCTGGTTCAGCCCGACGCCCAGAGCCGACCCGCCGGCCTTGAGCGCATCAAACCACGCCTGCGCCATCGGCGGCGTCTGCCACCCGGAACCCGGCGCCCACGGCGTATATGTGCCCATGGCCGGGACGCCTGACTTCGACGCCAGGTTGTGCAGCGCGAACCGCGGATCGCCGCCCTGCCGCTGCACCCACGACACGTAGAACTCGAGCGACACCAGCGACGCGCCCGCCGTGATCGTGTCGCGAATCTGCGTGCCGTAGAACCACGCACCATAGGTCGTGTTCGACGCCCACGGCTGCGCCTGCCACCATCGCGACTGGCCCCGGTCTGTCGACCCGGTGTCAGTCGCCATGAACGTCGCGGAGCGCACCGCGCCGCCGCCCGGGTCAGGAATCGGCTCCGGCGCGTCGGGCTGCACCGACAGCTTCCCGATCACAAACGGCTGCTCGCTCCACGAGATGCCGACAAGATCACCAGATACTGGCGCGGTGCCGATGTAAGGCATCGACACCTCACCCACAGCCGTCTGCACTTTCGCCAGGCCGCTGCTCACGGTCATCACCGTTCCGGTGCCCGGGAGCGCCCGCGCCGGGAACATCAGGTGCCGCCTGCCCACCGACAGGATCTGCACCGTCTCCCCCACTCGCGGGACGAACCCAGCGCCGAACTCTGCGACGAACCGCGAATCGCCCATGTCGACGTACGCGACACCCGCCCGGACCTCCGCGAATCGCGCCTGCCGCACGGCGACGTCGCTCGGAATCGCGTCCAGGATGTTGACGGCTTCCTCGATCACGGCGCCACCTCCACCTCGAGCGCCGTCGTGGCGCCCGCATGCTCGACGCGTCGCACACGCACCGTTGACTCTTCGCCCTGCCGGGACGGGTCCACCAGCGTGTACACGTCGCCGACTTCCCGGAGCGGATTGAACGGCTCCGTCACGGTCCTGGTCACCGCCCTGATCCGGGACACGCGAGGAAGCTGCTCATCGGCGTACGCATCGCACTGCGCCTGCGTCGTCAGGAAGTCGCTCGAGTATCGGTACGTGTTGCCACCGAACGGCGACCGCGACCCATCGGGGTTGCGGACACGCAGCAGTCCGTCTGTCAGTTCACGTACGGCGATCAGCGGCGCACCCTGCGGGTCAGGGTTCTTGCCCTCGACCACGACACGGTTGTACACGTTCTCGCTGCGCATCTCGAGCGGCGCGTCCAGCAACCCCTCGATCCGCCCAGACGCGGATGGCCAGTCCTTCGGCATTGCCGTCAGCGCGCCCTGCGGCGTCAGCGCCGGCCACGCGTTCGATGTGGCGAAGATCGCTTCCAGCGCGTCCAGCCGGTCCTGCTCGTAGGTCAGGTTCTGCGGCAACGTGCGATCAGCGAGCGACCTGTACACCGGCAGGCCCGTCAGGCGTTGTGCTTCGTCCCACATCGATGTCGACTTCGGGGACGTGGGGAACGGGAAGCCGTCTCGAGCCACCCGCATGAACGAATCCCACAAGTCGAGCTGCACCTGCGACTCCACCACGACCGGCACCCCGCCGCGCGGATGCGTCACTGCGTACTCGACTCCCGAGGGCACGCGGTCCAGCACGAACCGGCCCATCGGGATCCGCTCGGAGAAGCGGCCCGCAGCCAGGATCACGTCGGCCTGAAGCTCGGCGCCGAACGGCGAGAACAGGTCCCCGATCTCCCGGGGCACGATGCTCTGCCCGAACACATCGGACCAGAGGATGCCGCACGACCCGCGGCCCTGAACCTTCGCCCCGCCATCCCACGAAAACCGCGGGTCGAGAAGGGGAAGGTTCTGAGCGCGCGGCGTGCCGTCATACAGCAGATCCGCTGTCCACGTGATGTCATAGACCCCCGACGCGAGAACCCTTCGCGCCTGCTCCGACACTTCACGCATCCGCAGCTCCGATCAGCGACGTGTCCCGTTTCAGATCCGAGTGCGTCGCGTACTGTGCCTTCACCTCCGAATGGGTGGTGAAGAGCGCCTTGACATCCGAGTGCGTGAGCACCGTTGCCGTGATGCCCGGTGCCGGCGGGCTGACCTCCGTGACGGTCGCGCGGAATCGGGACCAGCCCGTGCCCGTGTGACGCCACGCGTCCACCTCGACCAGCTCGGGGACATGGCAGAAGAACACCGCCGGAAGCCGCGTCCCGCCCGTGTCGTCAGGCGGCGTCCGCACCAACCACACCGGCAACTGCGGAACCTCGTAGGTGCCCAGCGACGCCTGTAGCGCCTCGACCTGATCGGCGTCACAGGTCAGATCCAGCGGAACGCCTGCAAGACCCCGCCGCGGCCCGAGGCCGACAAGCCCCGGCACGACCTTCCCCTGCGGGTACATCACCTCGCCCGGCGTGGACCGCACCAGCTCTGCCGCAGTTCCGTCCTGCCGTCGAACGACCGCCGACAGGCGGGCATCCAACGGCTGCTGAACCACCGTCAGATCGCAGTCGAGCGTCACCGACCCGGCCGGAAGCGACCCGACCACGTTCCCGTCAGCGTCATACCCCACAACCGTGTACGTCGACTCCAAACCGAACGGCGCTTCAGAGTCCGTCACGACCGCGGGAGACCCCGCCGGGAGACGCTGCCCGCCCCGCACATCGAACGTGCGACCCTCTGCCGTCCGCGTCAGCCCCACCGTCACCGCACCAGGCGGGAACTGTGAAGGCACGACATCGACCAGGATCCGCGGAACCGGTGCCATGTCCGGGAGCGGTGCCAGCACCTGGAACCGCACCGAAGGGGACGCGTTCGGGGCATCCTGCCAGTAGTACCTGTACCCGCCGGAAGCAGGGTCGGCGCCCGAGAACGCCGGGCCGGTGTAGTCGCCCGCGAAGACGCCCGGCTTGCGCACGGTGACAGGGATATCGCGGTCAGCGGTCGGCACATCCGGCCGATTCCCGACGTAGAAGTATCCGTTCGTCCAGACGGCACCCACCCAGACCGGGACCTCTGTCCCGCCTCCGGGAAGGGGAACAGGCGTCACCTGCCCGCCCGTCTCCATGTACACGAGTCTCGGTGCGGGTGACGAGAGGGTGAGCAGCGTCGTCCGGCTGCCGCTCCCTGGGATGGAGTATTGGACGCGGGAGTAGTTCTCTCGACTCGTGCGCATCGTCATCCCGCCCGGCGTTGACAGCGAACGGTATGCGACAGCCGTGCTCTGAAGCGTGGCCCCCGCCACCGGCACGCCCGTCAGGATCGACGCGGAGGCATTCGCTGGGCCAGTCCACGAGGCGGTCAGGTCGGGGTCCGGGGAGTAGCCGCCGTCGAAGTACCCAGGTGCCGTGAGAATGCCAATGCGGTCCCACACTACCTTGTCCCCGTTGTTGCCACCCGTGTACCAGTTCAATTCCAGGGACACCACCCAGTCAGGCGTAGTGATCTGCTGGTCGATGATCTCCGTCCCCACCGTGGGCGCAGACCCCCACGTGAGGGTGAACCCGTTGGACCTGTGAGACCCCGTGCTGTCGTACCCGGTGATGTTGAAACGGCCATCCAGAGAACCCGAGGACCCGACCGCCACTGCTACCGCACGCCGCGACGTGATCCAGTAGGAAGTGGACGGCGAAACAGCGATCCGCTTGGCGGCGGGCG
>NZ_MKRT01000008.1:54547-60165 GCF_001897945.1 Microbacterium sp. 69-10 | reverse complement strand
GCGAGCCGGTACGTGTCACTTCCAACCCGCCCGCAACCGCGGCAAGCGTCGCACCCTGACCAGCGACAGACGACGTGCCCTTCATCGAAGGGTCAGGCCACAGGTTCCGGCGCACCTCCACCGTCCCCGCCCCTGCAACGAAGTTCGGGTTCGTGAACAGATTGATCGCGTCAACGCTCAAGCGTCAGCCCTCCTTCTCGACCGCAGGTCGGCCGACAGTCGGTCGCCGCGAGCGGCCACCGCACCCTCTGCGACGGTCGACACCTGCGCCAGCAGGTAGTCCCCCGTGAAGGGGTTCTGCACGTACACCGGAGGAAGCTCCACCGACTGCGATGGCTGGCGGGGCTGGCCGAACGCGCCGAGCATCTGCCCCGTCTGCATCCAGATCCCTAGGTTTCGGCCGCGGTCGGCCGAGCGCCCGCTGATGTACGTCTCCCACGGCACGCCCATGTCGCGCTCTGCGAACACGGCATCGCCGTTGCGGATCCCGCCCTGCACGCCGGCATAGATGCCGGACTCGATGCCACCGCGCGCGAAGTGCTTCACGCCCTGCTCGTAGATCCCGCCCTGGTAGTTGTACCCGGCATCGACCGTCTTCGATCCGACCGTGTACGACTCGAGCTTGATCCGCTTCACGTTCGGGATCGACGCGAGCTTCTGCTTCAGCTCTTCCAGCGCCGCCTCCGCCTGCGCCTTCTCGACCTCGATCTTGAGCTTGGCTTTTTCCTTTTCGTCAAGCTTCAGCCATTGCTGATAGACACCATCCAGGGCGCCCTTCACCTCGGAAGCCGACCCCAGGTTCTCATCGGCCCAACGGGTAGCAGTAGCGATGTCCTCGCCCTTCGCCACCCGCATCTCGATGACCTTCTGACGGCCCTTCTCCCACTCAGCCTGAGCAGCCTTCAGATCGCCCGTGTTTCGGATGATGGCTTCCGCTGAATCGCGGTGCGACTGCTCCACGTCGCGCAGAGAATCGCGCAGGCGAATCGACGCATCGTTCGTCCCATCGAGCGTCGCACCCTCAGCCTTCGCGGCCTCGGTCAGCGCGTTCAGCGAAGCCAGCGCACGGTCGTGCGAATCACCCATCTGCATGGCCTTGCCCGCAACAGCATCGAGTGCCTTCGCGGCTCCGTCGAGAGCGCGTTCGGCTTCGTCCGCTTCCCGTTCAACATCGTCTAGCGCGTCGCCAGCACCGTCAAGTGCTGCCGCGGCCTCGTCGGTCGGTGGGGTCAGGTTGCCCATTGCCAGCTCGAGGAACTCGCTGCTGTCGGTCGCGATGCCCTGCTCGGTCGCGAGCCTGGTGAATGCGTCCTTCAACGCCGGCATCTTGTCGAGCAGCGTGAGCGCCTGCTTGTCGGTGAGACCCCAGGTTTCCACCATGTCGGCGAATCCGGCCTGCGCCGCGGGCATGTCCGTCGCAGACAGCGTTGCGAGCGCCTGCCCGTAGCGGTCCAGCGACTCGAAGGCCTTATCGGACGCCGTGGACGACTTCATGAGTCCGACGAACCAATTGCCCTGAGCCTCAGCCGCCTGATCCAGCAGCCCCGGCAGGTCATCGAGCAGCTTCTTCGTGTTCGCGTCGATCTGCGGGAAGAACTTGTTGTCCTGCACCGCCGACTTCAGCCGCTCGGCGGCATCCGCGGTCGTCGCGATCTTGTTCCTGATCGCTTCCTGCTCCGGGATGCCGTCGCTCATCGTCTTGTTGTAGGTGTACAGCAGCGCCGTCAGGCCCACGATGCCGATCGCGAGCGGACCCGTCATGAACCTGTACAGCGACGCAAGACCACCACGCACGCTGAACGACGTCCCGGTGAGGACTTCCATCGACACCTTGAACGCGGCGAACTTCGGGATCGCCAGCAGCGCCGCCCCACCTGCCAGGCCGATCACGCCAGCCGTGCCCGTGAGCAGCCCGATCAGACCCTGCACCGGGTCCGGCAGGCCACCGATGAACTTCGCGAAGTCCGCGGCACCCTCAGCAAGCGAACCGACCATCGGCAGGAACTGCTCACCCATGCTGATTGCCGCGTCACGAATCGCGTTGCCCGCAATCGAGATCTTGCTCTGAACTGTCTCGTACCGCTTCGCGGCCTCATCAGTCAGGGCGTTGTTCTTCTCGAACTCGCGGTTACCCATCTGCATGGCCCCGGCGAACTGATCCGCCGCCGAGCTTGAGCGCAGCAGCGCGTCACGCATGCGCACTTCGGTGATGCCCAGATCCTCGAGGATGCCGAGCGTCGACTTGCCCTGAGACTCGGCGCTTCCGAGTCCCTTGACGAACGCCGACAGCGCTGCCGCCGAGTCCGTCCGCCACAACTGCGAGAACGCATCGACGGTCATGCCCGCGGTCGCCGCGAACTTCGCCAGCTTCTCATCGCCGTTCTCGACCGACGCGGCGATGTCGATCATGACCTTCGACATGGCCGACCCACCGGCCTCAGCCTCAATGCCGACCGACGACAGCGCCGTGGCCAAGCCCAGCACGTCACCCTCGGTCATCCCGATCTGCTTGCCGGCACCAGCGAGACGCATGGCCATTTCCATGATCTCGGCTTCGGTGGTGGCGTAGTTGTTGCCCAGGCCCACCAGCGCGCTGCCGAGGTTCGACACCTGCGACTGCGAAGTGCCCATGATGTTCACGAACCGTGCGAGAGATGTCGCGGCGTCCGAAGCACTCAGGTTCGTCGTCTCGCCGAGATCGATCATCGTCTTCGTGAAGGCGACGACGTTCCCCGTCTGGATGCCGAGCTGCCCGGCGGCTTCCGCCACCGCGGCGATCTCTTCGTGCGACGCCGGGAGCACGGACGTCAGCCCGCGCAGCCCCTCTTCGACGCGCCCCATCTGCTCGGGCGTGCCCTCGACGGTCTTCGTGACGCCGGCCCACGCCGACTCCCAGTCCATCGCGGCCTTGACCGACAGGGCCGTTACCCCGGCGAGAGCGGCGCCGGTCGCCATCATCCCGCGGCCGACCTGCTCAAACGCCTGCTTCTTCTGCTCGAGCTTTTCCAGCTCGGTCCCAGTCGATCGGGTCGCCCGAGCGGCCTTCAGCATCCCCGCTTCGTACTCGGAAACCTGCGCCAGCAGCCGAACCTTGACCACGCGTTCAGACACGCGACCACCTCCCGTGTCTTTGCGACCCGGGACGATCCGGGCCATGGGAAACCGAGGCAGGCGCACCCATCGGCGCCGACCAGATCTATGAAGGGGACGGAGCGAAGCCCGCCGTCATCTGGCGGTCAGTCGTCCAGCTCGACACGCCACCTCAGGGCATCCGTGTCGGCGTTCGGGTAGTCCTTCTCGTACTGCTTCTGGACGGCGTTGATCTTCTTCTGCGCCCAGTCGGTGACAGGCGGCGGAACCTTGAACTTGAACTGGTTCGCCTTGTCCGTCGCGACCGCAATCGGCAACCCGTGACGCCCGATCGGGGTCTTCTCGATTCGGCGGGATGCCAGCAACAGGATCCGCTCACGCGGCGTGAACCGCGGCTCGGCCACGGTCACCGACAGCACGTTGCCGTCAGCGTCCAAGGTCACCGATCGCGGCGCCCACCCGCGCAGCTCCCGCACCGTCACGCCCAGCTCGCGGGCCAGCTCCGCTTCCTCGCGGGCCAGCCCTTCTAGGCTTTTCCCGCCTGCTCCACCAGCTCGGGCGTGTACTCGTGCGCGGCCCACATCTGGAACTCGAGCGCTTCTAGGCTCTTCGCAGTGAGGCGCGATGCCACGTCCGGCCAGATCGAGTACGTGTGCCCCAGCGAGTCTTCGCGCAGCAGGGAATCCGGCTCCGCGTCATCCGTGATCACCACGACGTCCGGGTATGCCGCGACAACTCCGGCGATGTTGTACCCGCGCGCCGCGTCCTTCTCGGCGCCATCGCGCGGCGCGTGCCGCGCGGTAAGCGTGCGCCAGTCGGCGCCACTCATCGGCAGGAACCGCACGCCCAGGTGCTGCCCGCCGTTCAGCTTCACCGGAACCGTGATCGGCTCAACCGCTTCCATCATCTTGTCGGCCTGCGCCAACAGCTCTTCAAGCTTCATCTCTGCCCCTCGGTTGCGTGTCGCCGCGTGCCGGGTGTGGCCGGGGCGGGCGCGGCGCACCCACCCCGACCACCGGAGTCAGGCGACCAGCGTCGCCTTCCGCTGCGTGACGTTCGTGAGGAACGCCTGCTGCGAGATCGTGTCGACACCGTTCTCCGTGGGCGCGTCCGGGCGCTGAGCACCGAGCGTGAACGTGATCACGTCGACCTTCTGACCCACCGCCCAGTCGGTCGCGTTGTCGGTGCCGCGGCGAACCACGAACATGCCCGACAGCCCTTCCACGAGAATCGCCGCCGCCGAGTCGGCGTCTGCGGAATCCACGTAGTTGAGGTTCAGCGTCTCCTTCTTCTTGCCCGGCCGGGACAGGTCGGTGTCGAGCGTCAGACGCTTGTCCTCGACCTCAGCCTGAGTCGTCTGCCAGTCGAAACCGCCAGGCGTGAAGCTGTACGTCATCGCCTTCGACGTCGCGCCCTTGATGATCGCCACCGACAGCGCGTTGCCGGTCGGCACGTACGCGATCTTCCAGCGACCATCGGACTGCGAACTCTGAGGAATCGGATCCTTGGGCATGCTGCCCTCCTTCGATCAACCCGACCTGCGCCGGGGCATGAAAAAAGCCCCCGCGTCTGCGAGGGCCGAACCGGGCATGATCACCCGGCGGGGTTTGACCAGTACGTGAAATCGACATCCACGTACCAGAGGGAGGGCGAAGTGCCCTTGTCTTCGGTGACTTCCGACTCTTCATCGATCACCAGGGGCGTGCACTCCCGGCCGGGCGTGACGATCACGAACTGATCGACTTGCACCTTGAACGCATCCGCCGTGCGGCGCGCAGCGGGAGGATCCACGCCGACGCACCTGCCGACGACGCGCATCTGCCGCGCCGACACCACCGTGTCGCGCTCCATGAACCGCTGATTGCCGATCTCGTCAGGCCCGAGGTCGTGCAGCACCACGTACTGCCCGCGCACGATTTGATTGTTCGAGTCGAGCGGCGCGGCCGAATCGTGCACGATCAGGTTCGGTCGCTCGCGGGCGTGCGTCAGGATCGCTTCGAAGTGGGCTTGGCGGTTCATGCCAGCCCCCTCTCTGCGAGCGACTGTTCCACGGCGATGTCGATGCCCCGATCCAGCTCGTCTTCGGCGAACAGCTCGGCACGCTTTCGCGCCCGAACGGGCTTCACCCCGACTGGCGTCGACTCCGGGTCATCGAAGAACCCCATGCCGGGCACTAGCCCACCCTTGCCGGTCTTCCCGCCGTAGCGGGCGATGTCCGGGCCGACCTCGCCTTCAAGCACACCGCGCCCGCCGACGACTCCGCTTTCACCCGCGGTGTAGTCGATCGACGCGGTGTACTGCTGGCCCATCGGGGTGCCCTTGGCGAGCTTCCGCCACTCGTCGCGGGTGCGGATCAGTGTCTGCTGCACCGCCTGACCGGCCTTCTTCGGGATCAGCCCGGCGACGCCGGTCAGATCCCGTTCGACCGCGGCCAGCTCTTCGACCCCGCTCACTGCGTGTCCTCCAACTGGAAGCGCCTCGATGTCAGGTTCGATCGCGGCCGGCGGGCACCGACAGTGAACACTTCG
>NZ_MKRT01000008.1:51182-54524 GCF_001897945.1 Microbacterium sp. 69-10 | reverse complement strand
ATGTGCCCGCGCGCGACTCCCGCCGTGTCGCCGGATGCCTCCGCGGGCGTCACGACCGGGACCGCGAGCGTCCCGCCCTGCTCCGCGAACCGCTGATCGGCGGTCGTGCGCTCGTTCGGCACGATCGCTCCGAAGGACAGCTTGCACTTGCCCTCGTAGATCAGCCGCGGCGGCGCATCGATGTACGCCAACAGCTCGTCAGACCAGACCTTCTCCCCCGACGACGGCTCGGTGACCCGGCACCTGTCCCGCATGTCCGCGTTCGCGGCACGCCGCCCACGGTTCAACGCGCTCAGCGAGGCCGGCATCAGCGACCCCCGCTGAAGCTGACGTTGTACACGCCCGGCAGGAACTGCGACACATCGCCCTCAGCGGACGCGAGCAGCCGCCCGCGCTCCGTCTCAGAGATGTACAGCTGTCCCGTCGACACCGCGGCATCGATCGTCTCCTGGAAGGTGTCCTCGCCGAGCTGTCGTCGCGCGTCCGGGTTCCGCAGCACGCGGATGACCATCGCCACCACAACGCGCGCCACGGACTCCGTGCGCAGATACGCGGGGTCGTCCTCCGGCAACGCCATGCGGCGGACGACGCCCGGGATCTCGTCTTGAACGATCCCCCAAGCGTCGTCCAGCCACTGCGTCGCCGCCGAACGCTCCTTCAGCTCGGCCGACTCGACCAGCGGACGCTCGAACGACTTCTCAAGCCGAGCGATGTCGGCTACTGGATTCGTCATGCGTCCCCCTTACGATCAGCCCTGCTCGATGGCCTCGACTGCGGCGATCAGCTCCTTGCGGCTGACCGTCTCGAGGTCGAACCCGTGATCGGGGTTCAGCTTCGACAGGTGCTCGAACCAGACCGCCTTCGACCCCTGAACGGGATGCGGGCGCTCGGGCTGCTCCTGCTCGCCGTCCTCGCCCTCGTCGTCGCCGTCGCTGGACTGGTCGGGCGGATTTTCACCCGGATCGCCAGCAGCCTCGGATGCTGCGACGCGCGCCAGCTCTTCAGCGGTCAGTGGCGTGCCGGCAGGCGGCTCGATGTGCTCCTGCTCGCCGCCGGACGCCTCCGGATCGCTCACGCCCTCCGGGGCGTCGCTGATCTTGTAGCCGCGGCGTCGGAAGAACTGGTATGCCGCCGAGTCGGTGTCGACCTCGGCTCGCCCTTCGGAGAAGGTGATGCCAGCGATGCGCCGGCTCACCTTCCCCGGGGCGCGAACAGTGACCATCGCCACTTACTGCACCTTGACGCGGAACGCGCCCGCCGACTTCGTGGCCTTGATCGCGAGGCCGACCGGCCCCAGCTCGACCTCGCCCGTCTTCACGGCACCCGAGGTGCTGAAGTCGGGGAGCCACTGCGAGAGCAGGTCGCCGTCCTTGACGGACGCGCCGTGCACGCCGTCGAGGCCGAAGCGGACGCCGTACAGCGAGGTGACGCCGGTCGCGGCGTCCGTCTCGATCACGTCATCGTTCGACCCGGACTTCTTGCCGAGATCCACGAACGGGATATCGCGGAACGTCGAAACGACCTGGCCCCAGTCGTCCTTCGTGGTGTTGTAGTAGCCGATCAGGTCGGCGATGAACTCGAGCACCGCGACGCCATCGGCGTTGGCGTAGATGACATCGACGCCATCCATGGAGCGCAGCCACTTCGTGATCGCGCGCTTCGCGTTGAGCGCGTCGGTCTTGTCGGCCAGTGCCGAGAAGTCGTGCGGCGTGGTGCCGGTCGCGAAGCTCTCGGTGGTCGTGCCGGTCACGGCCGCGTCGATGCCGTCGAAGCCGGGCGATGCCTGATCGAAGCCGGCCTCGACGCCGTTGATGAACTCATCCACGAACCGGGCGACGCTCGACTTGATGAGCTGCGACTGCTGGAAGACGATCTCGTTCGTCTGCGCGTCGCCGAGGTTCGCCAGCACGCGGTCGACCTTGTACGTGCCGCCGAGGGGCGACAGGGGCACGGTGAAGCGCTCACGCTTCGCCTCGGACGGGACGTACTCGTTGTTCTGCGAACGGAACGACGCGCCGCGCTCGGTCTTCACACGGGTGTAGCCGTAGACCAGCGTCGAGCCGGCCGTACCGGGCGACACCGAGTCATCGAACGTGATCCGGTTGAGCACCTGCGCGCTCTGCTTCCGGAACTCATCGATGATGTGGAAATCGATGTCGTCCTGCGTGTTGACCGCAGCATCTGCAAGGGTGATTGCCATGTATGGCCCTCCTACTTCTTGGTGATCCGAGCGGCGACCGCTTCAGCGAGCGTCTTCGCACGGGTGGTTGGGGTGGACGATCCGCCACCAGTGATCCCGGCATCCTGAGGGGATGCCGCGGACGGGGCGCGCAGCTTGAGGATCGCCGCGACCTGAGCCTTCAGCTCGTCCTCGGTCGTTCCGGTGAGCAGCGCGCGCTCGTCCTTGGTGATGCCGTTCTCGTTCGCGGCCGTGAGCTGAAGCAGCAGCGCAGCGTTCGCCGCCGACGCCTGCTCGGCGGCGGTGGCACGGTTGTTCGCCTTCTCGATCTCGCTGAGCTTCTCCTGCTCAGCGGCATCGAACTTGTCGGCCTTCGCCTTGTTGTCCTTCGCTCGCTGCTCCCACTGGCGCGAGTGACCGATGGCCTCTTCGTACTTGGCCTTGTAGTCGATCGGCTCAGCGGACGGATCAGCCGGCGGAGTCTGTGCAGACGGTGCGGGATCCGAGCCACCAGCGGGCGCGCCCTCGGCGCCGGGAACGGCGTCGATGTAGCGGAGCCACGGCCGGTGATATGCGGGCGCGAACAGCGGCCCGAGCGGCGCGGACTGCGCGAGCGGCCCGCTGGTTCGTGAGTTCGGCATGTATCTCCTTTGCGGAATCAGCCCGGCGCCGTGCGGCATGGGCTAGTCACCCCTCAAGGCCGTGCGGCCAGCGAGGGAAGTTCTCAGATCCGCCGCAGCGCCTCAGCGAGACTCGTACGGCGGTAGTTGGTGGACGACTCGAAGCGGTCGCGCATCTGCGCGCAGATGCGCTCGTGCACGATGTCGGCTCGGTCGTCATTCAGTCCGAGCGCGTCGGCGAGCTTCACCAGCTCGCCACTCTCCGGCCGGGACAGATCGACGCGGCCGATCTGACGCTGCACTGCCTCATCGAGCTGCGCCCATCGATCAGCAGTCAACGGGATGCCCCGCGACCCCGACACGACATCAGCGCTGTTCGGCCCGATCGAGCGTGGAACGAACCCATTCGCCCGGGCGTACTCACGCCGGTAGACCGCATCGAACAGCCTGCGTTCCTCGGCGGTCATCGTCGCCCTGTCGAGCGGGTCGCGCACGCCCGACTCGCGCGCCGCCAGCACCCGCTCCCGCGCGCTCCCAGCACGC
>NZ_MKRT01000008.1:36204-51162 GCF_001897945.1 Microbacterium sp. 69-10 | reverse complement strand
CTGCTGCGGCCCGGTGATGTACCCGTGCTCGCGCATCAGCTCGACGGCCCGCGTCTTGCTGTCCCCCGCCTCGGCGTAGATGTCGTCCAGCGTGAGCCTGCCGCCACGTCTGCGCGGCCTGTTCCTGTCGAAGCGGTCGGCGTTCGTCACCTGCCAGATGTCGCCGCCGTCACGGATCGCCTGCGCATCTCGCTTCCCGAAGACCCGATCCTGCTCTTCCGGCGACATGCCGTTGAACATCACGTACGGGTCAGTGAGGAAGTCGCCCGCGGCGTTCTCTGACACCGGGATGTGCCGGCAGTCACAGCCGGGATGCCGCTGAAATCCCTTGTTCCACCGGAACCACTTCCCGGCGAGCGGAATGCACCGCTTGCAGGAAGGCGGGTTCAGCATGCGCACGTATCCGGTGACGTGCGTCGTCGTCACCGTCGCCTGCACGGCGCCCCGATTGGCGTCTGCGATCAGCGAGGGCACGGCCACATCGAGGAACTTCCGCGCCTCGAGCAGCGCGCCCGCGACCGAAAGACCCGCTCCGATCGACTGCTTCGCCCGGATCACCGACGTGCGCAGCACGGCTCCCACGGGCGCACCGTCACGGTTCGCCACCGCGAACGCGGCAGGATTCGCGAGGATCAACCCCGACGCGTCCTGCCGCGTCTGCGCCAGCACCTCCGGCACGTACTCGGCGCCCTCCTGCGCCGAGCGGCGCATGGCGTCCTGCACGGTCGCCGTCAGGGCGCCGCCGATGCGATCCCACCCAGCGTCGAAGTCGTCGCCGACTCGCCGCCAGAGCGCCCTACTCTCCCGAAGCGCTTCCTCGGCGATCTGCCGCTGCGAGTTGTAGTGCTGTGTCGCCGCTGTTGGGAGCATCCATGTCCCCCTTCACGATGCGCTCGAACTCAGCGTTCATCTCGGCGTCGGCCATCTCGAGCCAACGCTGAACCTTCGGCTGGTTCGCGCCCGGAAGCATCTCCCAAGCCGCTTCACGCGGGAAGCCCGCGGTGATGAGCTTGCCGATGCCGTCCACGATCGCCGCGAAGCTCTTCACTTCGGTGTCGGCGTACAGCATCTCCATGTCGGGATGCGGCTCGTCCATGCCCGCGGCACGCGCGGAGAGCGTGAACAGCTCCACCATGCCTTCGTTCGAGTAGCGCTTCAGCTCGCCCTGAAGGCTCGTCAGCGTCGACTCGGCGCCCGAGATCGCATCACCGGACAGGTTCGCCATCCGCGAGAGCAGGTACTGCGGTGGCACCTGCGAGGTTGCGAAGAACTGCGTCAGGAACTCGGTCAGCATGGTGACGTAGTTCGCCAGGTTCGACTCCGGCATGTCGAAGACCTTCGTCTGATCCCCGTTGAAGACCAGCATCCGATCGACCGCAGCGCGCCCGAAGTCCGCCAGCACCGGCACCTTCTGCCCGTTGCGGAGGATGTAGGCGCCGTTCTCGTCCTTCTCGTAGACGATCTGCCCGGTGTTGTCGCGCAGCACGGGATCGAACCCGGTCACCACGCGCTGCCGGTACGCGCTGAACTGCATCGCCAGCAGCATGTTGAACCGAATCGTGTTGATCGCGTTCTGCTGCGGGATCAGCGGATCCACCGGGCTGAACACTTCACCGTTGGCGTTCGACCGGTAGTCGAACGTCACGAACGGGACGGCCTTCATCGGGTGATCCCCGCGCTTGCCGCCGTCCGCCCATCCGCCGCCCTCGCGGCTCAGCCGGTAGAACGACGTGTCGTCGTAGACGTACGCCACCCAGTCGGCATCCCGCGCCCCCTCCGGCACGATCAGCGCGTTCGGGGACTTCTGCCGCTCCACGATCTTGACCGCGTAATCGGCGGTGAACGGGTCATCCTCGGAAGGATGGATGTAGACGTTGCGGACGGACTGCGGACGCACCACCGGGCGCGCAGCGTTCTTATCGTTCATCCACACGCCAGCGATGCCCCGACCGTGCGTCATCATCGACTCGTAGATGATCGTCTGCCGCGCCTCGAGCTTGTTCGACGCCCAGACGTCGCGCCACAGATCGGTGTCGTACTTCTTACCTAGGCCGGAGCGCAGCCCCTCGCACCTCATCCGCTGGATGGGCGCGTACACCGGGAGCGGCATCCAGTTCGCGATCGACTGATCGCGCAGCGACTTGTGCTCGTCGCCGATGCCTTCCGGCGCCCACGGCTTGTCCTGCTCGCCGTGCAGGTAGTGCTCACGGCGCTTCATCTTCTTCGCGGTGGCCGAGTTGATGTTCAGCACATCCCACGCAACAGAGGCGCGGGCCTTCGCGGTGCTCAGATCCATGAGCCTCCAATCACGAGAATGAGTACATGGCGGTGCTGACCTTCAGCCGCTCGGGTTCAGCACCCTCGGCGCGGATGAAGGCGTACACCGCCAGCGTCATCGCGACCAGCGGCGAGATGTCCGTGGTGTCACGTCGGTGCCACAGCCATTCCCCGGCTTCGCCCGGGGTGCGCTTCTTGCCCGCCTCCACGGCGTCGTTCAGGAACACGTCATCGAGGTGCACGAACAGTCGGGGCGCGTCCGGGTCATGCCGGCCGCGCTCGTCGGTCGGCCCCATGATCAGCTCTTCGAAGTACATGCACGCCTGCACGTGCTTGGCGTAGCTGATCAGCTCGAGGTCGATCGACTCGGCTTCGAACCGCGGCACCAGCTTGCCGGCGGCGCCCTTCGGGTCGAGCGCGATCACCATCGGCCCCCACCGCTGGATGATGCCCTTCACGTAGTCGACCACCCACCCGGTGCCCGATCCGCGCTTGATGATCTCGCCCTGAAGCTTCGGCCCGGACGCCCAGTGCCCGCGCTTGCGGATCGCCTGCCGTCCGACCATGGCGACGGATGCCATCGACCCGTCGAAGTTCACATCGATCGCGAGCGCGGTCACGCCGCGGCGTAGCACGCCGGGCACACCACCCCACATCATCGAGTCTTCGTCGGCGAGCGACGCCCACCGCTCGGCGTCGATGACGCGCGTGCCGTCTGCTTCGTCCAGGATGCCGAGGTGTTCCCGGCCGAACTTCGCATCGTTCGGCGTCGCGGCGCGCAGCTTCGCGAGCTGCTTCAGCGTCACGCGGCCCGACTCGGTGGCCGGGTTCGCGCTCCGCTGCACCTCGGGGTCATCGAAGTCTGCCTTGGGATCGGCGCTGTACTCCCGGTACGCCAGGTTCTTGTCCTTAGGCCGGTCGTCCTCGCGGCGACCGCGCGCCATGATCCGGCGCAGCACCTCGGAGCTGTCCAGCGCCGCGCTCGAGGTGTAGATGATCAGCGGGTTCGGTGCCGCGGTCAGGGTCGCCATGATCGCCGCCAGCGTCTCTTCCGGCAGGTCGTACGCCTCATCGAGAATCACGAGATCCGCGGTGAACCCGCGGCCCGATCCCTTCGAGCGCGCCAGGAACCGGAGACGGGCGCCCGACTCAAGCTCGATGCCCTCTTCACCGTTCGCCGTGCGGATGCCGACGACGCGGGAGCCGCGGCGCTTGACCAGCGCGTACAGCTCCGGCGTGCCCTCCACAATCGACTTGATGCGCAGGAACGCCTCTTGCGAGGTCTTGAACTCGTGCGCCGTGTGGATGACCAGCTTCGCGTCGAACAGCACGATGAACGCCAGCTCGATGCAGGCCAGCACCTCGCCCTTGCCGTTCTGGCGCGGGACGATCAGCGCGAACTCAAACGCGGCCCAGTTGCCATCGGCGGCGTAGGCCAGCGCATCCCGCACCGACTCCTTCTGCCACTCGTCCAGCACCTGGCCCGACAGCTCATAGAGCGCGATTGCCTCATCGCCAGCAGTGCCGCTACTTCGCGGAACGCTTCGAACCCGCGGCGGCACGACCCTTCCGCGCGGCGGCTTCCTTGATGCTCGCGACATTGGAAGGCACCTCCTTGGTGCCCTCGTCGCTCTTCACCGCCTCGAACGGGGCGATGAGCTGACGCAACGCAGCGGCGTGCATCCGGGCTTCCTTCATCGGGTCGTTGATCAGCACTTCAATCACGCCGTCATCCGTGCGCGGGAGCTTCAGCCGGAACCACGCGTCTTCGTCGCCGCGCACCAGCTCATCCAGCTTCTCGAGACGATCAGCGATCCGGCACGCTTCGACCAGGTTCTGCTGCTCGATCTCCGACAGGTTCTTCCCGGTCTCGATTGATTTCCACAACCGCAGGCCACGGGTGCCGAGGTGATGCGGATTCGTCCTCGAAACGGCCATCTGGCACCCCCTGAAAGAAATCAGCCCATCAAGTGGGGAGAGAGATGGCGACTCCCCGGCGGTACCCGGTGGATGGGCGCGAGGGGATGGGGGCCAGGGGGTCTGTCGACCTCGAGTCCGACCCACATCCCTGCGTACTCACGCAGCCTTGCGATGTCGCCATGCCTCATTCATCGGTTCTCTGATCCACAGGTGAGTGAAGGCTGTACCTTGCAGGTCTGTGTTCAGCGCTGGCTTGCCTCGGTGTGCACGGTCGGCGCTCCACTCGGCGGGCGTCATGTCTCCCTTGTCGGTGTTGCATGCTCTGCACGCGGTCACCAGATTCGACATGTCGTTGCGTCCGCCACGGCTCAGCGGCACCACGTGCTCCGGGTCGGGGTTCTCCGTTAGCTCCCCGCAATAGGCGCACCGTCTGCCCTGTCGCATGTGCTGCGCCATGAGCTGTGACCACCTGAACTCACCCGTCGCGCCGTGCTCTCGCGCTCTGCGGCGACGCTTGGCCGATCTCTTCGTGCAGCGGCGTCCGCAGTAGACGGATGGAGTCTGCCCGGCGGGTTCGACTATCCCCGCTCCACAATCCGCGCATGCCCCACACTGGAACGTCACCCCTTGTCGCTCCGGTGCCGTCCACTCGCTCGCGGCCCCGTACCAGCGCGCCCAATGCGTCACCGGCAGATTGTGCGCGAGCGGGCCGTATGCGTCGTAGTCACGGCACAGAGTCGAGCAGTACGCCCTCGCGTATCTCGCCTTGCTGCGTCGCGCACGCTTGAACGTCGTACCGCAGCAGTCGCACACCATGTCCACCATCACGTCGGGTGTACGCGGCCGGGTGCGCTTGTAGTGCTTGTTGCAGAGCTTCATCGTCACGGCATCAGCCGTACAGCCCTCTTCTGCTGTGCAGGTCGTCATGTCGTCTCCCGTGTCGGCGGGTACAAGAAAGGCCCGCCACGGCCGGGGATCAATCCGACCTGCGGGCCACTCGCCCCGACAGGCGAGCGTTCGCGGGCGCCTACCAGCGCCGCGATGTCTTCGACTTCACGCGTGAGCCGTCGCCTTGGCTGCTGTTGCAGGACAGGTGAGCGAGTCTGAGTCGTGAGCGGATGGCTACCGTCTCGGGTGTCGGGTGTGGGTCCAGGTGATGGACTGACTTCGACCGCCCGTTGGGTTTCCCTGTGCGCGGATCCTTGTACGGCAGGGACTTGTCTACCGGCTCCCGGCAGAGGTGGCAGATGTCTTCCTCCCGGATGACCCTCTCCCGCACTGCACGCCACTTCGATCCCTGTCGTACTCCCATGCTCTAGGTGCCCGCTTCCTGCTCTGCTGCGGCGCGTGCCTCGAGGTCTTCGACGCGGGCCGTCCACTTGGCGTGGCCTGCCTTCAGTCCCGGCATGCGGCGTGCCAGGTCTTTGCCCCGGGCGGAGCGCAGGCGCTTCTTCGCCCCCATGTGCTTCCACTCCCGAAGCTGTGCCTCGAACTGCCCCAGCAGCAGGCGTGCTGTTGCGAGCTGCTGAGCCGCGGTCCTCTCCGTGGTCGGCATGCTCATGGCCTCACCCCGAAGACTGCCGCGACGATGCGGCGTGCTCCCGGCTCCGGCAGTGCCGGCTCACCCGATGGCGCGAACGCGATTGTCGCGACCGCGCCGACTACAAGCCCAACCCAGAAGATCCTTCTCATGCTTGCCCCTTGGATATGCGAAGGGCCGGACACCCAGTGATGGATGCCCGGCCCTCCCCGAGTTGATGTCAGATGCCGTAGGCGTACCGAATGCGCCGCGCGTTCGCGGCCATCGCATTGACGCTGTCAGCCACTCGCCGCTGCCACTCGTCCATCACGAGTCCTGCACCGAAGGCCGCGCTCGGCTCGGCCTTCTTGCTGAGCACCCCGTGCACGATCGGCTCGACATCGCCCGACAGCGGCACCGTCAGTTCGAGCACCTTCCCGCGCTCATCCGAGACGATGGCCCACTCGGACGCGTCCGCGAGGCGCAGCATGCCGTCCGACAGCTCCTGTCGGCGCTTCGCCTTGTCCTCGCGCTCCGCCTCCTGACGCTTCCGCTGCTCTGCGGCCCGATCCGATCGGAAGCGCGCCGCCTCGCGAGCGCGGTACGCGCTGTTGTCACGCCCGACTGCTTCCAGTTCTCGGGTCGTCCTCTCGAGTGAGACCTTCAGCAGCTTCAGTTCGTGCTGCATTTCCTTCTTCGACACCATGTCGTTGCCCCTATCAGTTGGTGGTCAGTCTGCGAACGGGTGCACCAGGTCGTCGTCCAGGTCACGCACGATCACGCGCGCTGCTGTCGACGCCGGCACCTCGCCGCCGTAGAAGTCCTCGAGAGCCGCCACCTTCACGGCATCCGGGTCATGCACCATTGCCCTACCCCTCTCGGAAGAATGCGGGGGCACTTCGTATCCCGCGCCCCAGGCTCGCGGCGCTCCGTACGCTCGGAGCAAGGAAAGGGTGCGCGTCGCATGACGGCTACCCGCGAGGGGATGACGGGCGTCGAACCCGCACAAGCGCGCTTGGGAAGCGCGCGCTCTACCACCTGAGCTTCATCCCCGAGTGCGCGCCCGGCTGTCGAGTCAGAGATTCGCACCGGGCGCGCTGTGCCCGTGGACAACCACGACGGGCGGCGTGAGGGAGCGTCCTCCCACGACATCGGGCACGGACGGCTGTACAACCGCGAACCGTGCGATATCGGTCACGCTCGGGCGGCAGGACTCGAACCTGCGCGCGGCTGATCAACAGTCAGATGCTCTGCCAACTGAGCTACGCCCGAAAGCGTCGTGATTCATCGCGTCACGACCTCGCGTCACCCATTGCCCCGGCTTCGGTGATTGCCGTCCCGGCTATATGCGGGAAGTATTCGAGCTTGAGTTATGCCGCTTCCGGCATGTTCGGCTCCACGAACCTGATATCGAACACCCGCCGGTCGCGGATGCTGAACGTCGTGATCGAAGGCCGCGAGTACTCGCCGGTCAGGTTCTCGAACCACGACGACCCCGCGTCGAACATCGAGCACGACACGATCGCCCTACCCCGCGACTCGCGGTAGCCCGGCTGATGGAAGTGCCCGTGACAGACGATGTGCGTATCCCGCATCGGGGAACGCAGCGACGCCGCCTGATTCGCGATCCACTGCGGCATCCGCTCGATAGCCTTCGCATGATGCCCGTGAGTGAACGCCACCCGAGCATCGCCGACGTCCACGTACGTGATCACGTCATGGTGCGTCGCCGGGAAATGGAAGGTCAGATCTAGCTTGCTGTTCAGCAGCTCGAACGCATCCATCACCGTGCGCGCGACACCCAACCCGTGGTCGCCGTAGCCGACCTTCCCGGCGCTGTTGCGCACTTCGCCATGGTTCGACGGGACAGCCGCGATGTGCGTCTTCCCCGCCAGCGGCGCGAGCGTCAGGATCGTCTGCGTCAACCTGCGCTGCCACTTCCGGATCTGCTCGGGGAAGTCGAGCGTGTTCGTCGCGATCTGATTCGGCGCCGACGACGTGATGCCCTCCACCGGATCTCCGTTGTCAGCGATGATCAGCTCAGACGGACGCCGAGCCTTCACCATCGCCGCGACCTGCGCCAGCGCCGACTCGAACCGGGCATCCATCTGCTCGGGAGTGTCAGCGTCCGGCCCGTCCTTGCCCATCTGAGCGTCAGCGAGACAGACCACCATCGGCAGACCCTGCGCGTGCGGCGCCTTCAGCGGGCGCACGGGCTTGATCATCGACGCCAGCTCGCGCGCGATGTCCGACTCTTCGCCCTCGGCGGGGATCGGCTCGAACGTGAACAGGAAGCTGTACGTGTCCTCGCGGCCATGGTGCGTCTTCGTCCACTGCGACACCTTGCCGACGATGCGGAACGCGTCAGGGTCGAGGCCGGCGAGCGTCAGCAGCTCCCGATAGTCGGTGACCATCTGACGCACCGGGCCGGTGGATGCCGTGCCACCCTTCTCATCGAACTCCGCATGCTTGCGGTACTTCGCTGGCGGATCAGGGATCGGCACATCGGCCAGCGTGTCAGCCAGCGTCACGTAGCGCTCACCTTGGCCCGGTAGTCGCGCATGGCTGACTCGCCGATGTTCAGCCCTTCGGCTTTCACGACGCGGGCGAGCGCCGCGCCCGTCCACTGTGGGTTCCGCACCGCGGCGTCGAACGCCTTCCGGTCGGCGTCGTCCAGACCATCACGCCAGACCTCGATACGCGACCTGTATCCGGTCGTGGACGCGGGCGGCGTCTTCAGAACATCCTTCAGCGCCATCACGGCACCTCCCTTGAAAGAACAACCCCGCCGCGCAAGCTCCGTCGAGTACCGCGCGCACATCACTGCCGGGATCGCTGCTGAGCAGTCCGATCAACCAGGGGCAACGGCGCCACGTGTCATGGTGAGGACGGGCGGCGACGGGGTGAGATTGAGAGAGGCGGGACAGGGGCAATGCCCCGCCTCGGCGCAACAAAAAAGACCCGGAACCACCTTGTGGTCTTCCGAGTCTGATCGCGCTTGCGCTAGCTTAACACAGATTTGTGCACTCCGGTGCACATGATCTATCCGCGCGCGTGCGCGACGAATTCCAGCACCAGCGACCGCCCCGGGCCGTCGATGCCGTGCGCAGCGAAGAAGGCTTCAGCCTTCTCCTGCAACCACTTCCCGCGCGCTCCCCCGCCCTGCAAGTTCGCGCCTTTCCGTCGCCGCGCTGCCGCCTCGGCGCGCTGTACCTGCGACAGACGCACTAGCCCGAGGCGCAACTGCACGTCGCCCTTTCGGATGTAGCGGCGCACGGTCGCGTCCGAGACGCTGACCGCCGCCGCAGCATCCTTGACCGACAGCCACCTGTCTTCCAACGTCACGCGGTCGCTACCTCCATTGCTCGCTCGATATCTCCGTGTTCCCGCGCGTCCGCCGCGGCCACGTGCTGCGCTTCGATCGCGGCGGCATACTGGAACGGTTCTCCGTAGACACCACGAAGCGAGGTCGCGTGCTCCACGATCTCGGGAGCCGCTGCGAACCATTCGCGCTGACCGCCCGCGCGGTGAGCCGCGAACCGGGCGTGCACGCGCTTCTCGTGGCGATAGCTGCCCGGCTCGACGGCAAGCACTTCATCGTGGGGAATCGCCCGCATGCGTTCCGCGAAGGACGCCGAGAAGCCGATCTTGATTCGGTCGCCGAACCTCACGTAGTAGACGACGCCTTCCGGTACGCCCTCCGCCCGCTCGAGCGCGCTCACGCGCCGACCATGCTCTTCCACCAACCACGGCGCATCCATGCATTGCCCGCACGCTGTGCAGTTCGCCGACGCCCAGTCGGCCGTGTCGTATTGATTCAGCACGCCGCACGCCGAGCACCGCCGCGTGGTCTGCGGCACGTCGGATACCCAGTCCTGCACGACGCCGCGCCAGTGCTCCACGCACAGCCCGAAGCTCGACGCCGGGTGCGGCTCCGCCCAGCAGTCCCCGCCACCCTTGACGGGCATCGGGCAGTGTTCAATGTGTGTCACGTGACCTCCATCCCCAGGCTACGACCGGCCGCAGACAGCCACCGGCTGATCGCGCTACGCCCCCGCCCGTATGATCCGGCCCCACCCGTCCCGCACATACGTGCTGCGGATGAGGACCGCGCCCGGCTCAGGGCCGGCCAGCACGTTGAAGCGATAGCCGGTCGCGGTCCTCACCGGCCGCGCGAACGGAAACTCGAAGACAGTCACATGGCGCGCGGCCGTCTTCGCACGGTTCCGCCACCCACGCACCTTCATTCGCGGGAAGTGCACCGGAGTGCGTCGCGTCATCCGCGCGCCCGCTTCGAGAAGCGGAACATCGCCCACCACTTCACGCGATCCCACACGGTGAACCGCACCGTCTTCCGCTGCGGCGCGACCGGATGCCGCGGCTCCGGGTTCTCCGGGCGCACACGCCACTCCCCCGGCTCGGTCGGCACCAGCGGCATGATATCGTCCAGCAGGTCATCCTGCACCGTCGTCACCGGCATCCACGGCGACTCGGTGTCGCGCCGATGCTCAATCAGATGCGTCTGCATCACGCAGCCTCCTTCAGAACCTCTGTCTTCCCCAGCGCTTCGGCGACCACGCCGAGCAGATCCGGGCGGAACCCGTACCAGTGCGACACCGACTCACCCGGCGCCGGCACCACCACGACCACCGGGGCACCCATGTAGCCCAGCGCCTTCGCCTCAGCGAGATACGCCGGGTCGGTCGTGTCCTTCGTCTCGTGCTCGATGCCGCGCTCATCCAGGTAGCGGATCGTCGCCCGGCATGGCTGACACTTCGGTTTCGTGTAGACGGTGACCGTCACGCATTCTCCCTCTCGACTCGCTCGATCTCCCAAGCGAGGTAGGTCTGCGCCTTC
Organism: Microbacterium sp. 69-10; assembly: GCF_001897945.1. Lineage (GTDB taxonomy): Bacteria > Actinomycetota > Actinomycetes > Actinomycetales > Microbacteriaceae > Microbacterium. The sequence goes on along the minus strand of NZ_MKRT01000008.1, from coordinate 40,589 downwards.
CGCAGATCTTCAAGCTCGTTGCCCTTGCGCGGGGCGCGCAGCACGTACTTCAGGATGTTGCCGCGCAGGAACGACTCATGCCGGGTGATCTCGATCACCTCGACACCTGAAGGGTGCGACGTGTAGTGCCCCGGGTGCTTCACCGAGTCCTCGACCGCACCCACAACGAACCCAGCCCGCACGCTCACCACGCGCTCTGTGACCGCCGCCATCAGCAGGGCACCTCCCGCCCAGCAAACCGAGCAGCCGCACGCCGCGCCGACTCGTACGCCTCGCGCCACGACCCGAACCGGCCCGGCGCACCGACCAGATACCAACGGCCCGTCAGGCGATCCTGCCTCACCTTCGGCTTCCACATCATGCCGCTCTCCCTTCCCTGCGGCTGAACGCGTCAGCCCAGAATCCATCCGTGTCTTCGGGTGCCACCCACCCGCACTTCGCGCACTCATAGCGCGTCTCATCGCCCGGGATCTCCGGCGGCGTCACCTTCACGGCCCGCAGGCCGCACGACGGCACCGGGCACGGCTGCGCAGCCCACCACGGCTCATCCCGAAGCGACCACCGCTCGAAGATTGTCCGCAGCGTCCACTCGTCGCGCGACGCCGGGCGCCCGATCACGGCATCCGCGAACGGCACGATCTCGTCACGCTCCGACAGACGCGGCAACGCCTCGAGAATCACCTGCACCGCATGCTCGGCGAAGTCGTGCACCACGACCACACCGGCCGCGACCGGCACCTGCATGCGACCGACCGGCATCCGCCCCTCGATCACCTCCACCGCCGACCACAGCACGGTCGTGATGTAGTCCGCGGCGTCCAACAGCTCCACCGGAACCGGCGGCGGCGCGTCCGTGCGCGACCCGCCGCCCTGCTCCCGCGAATAGTCCGTGCCCTTCAGCGGGTCGATCATCGCCCGCAGATGCGCCAGCATGTCCGGCGCCCCCGCGATCAGCCCGCGCACCCTCCCGAAGCAGCGCCCGCACAGCAGCGAGTCACCGACCGTCTCACGCGGAACACACCCGCGGCAGTCACCACCGCCCCCATAGGACGGGCAAGCGGCGAAGTGCTCACCCCGCCGCCTGCATCCCCTCGCACACCCCTGCATCAGAACGGGGTGTCATCCCCGAAGGTGCCCGGCGTCGCCCACGCGTCAGCATCCGACGCACTCGGCGCCCAATCCTGCTGCGGCGGCGCCGACTGCCCCGAGGCCGCGCGCGTGACCTGCGCCGTGGCGTACCGGAGGCTCGGGCCGATCTCGTCCACCTCGAGTTCGATCGCCGTCCGGTTGTTGCCGTCGCGGTCGGTGTACGCGCGCTGACGCAGACGCCCCTGCGCGATCACACGCATGCCCTTCGACAGCGACCCGGCGACGTGCTCGGCGAACTCGCGCCACACGCTCGCGCGCAGGAACAGCGCGTCACCGTCCTTCCACTCGTTCGCCTGACGATCGAACGACCGCGGCGTACTCGCGATCGTGAAGTTCGCCACCGGCAGACCGCTCTGCGTGTACCGCAGCTCCGGGTCCGCCGTCAGATTGCCAACCACCGTGATGAGCGTTTCGCCTGCCATCAGCTCTCCTTCGTCTCGTCTGCGCGCACCAGCGCCTCGATCCCTTCGAGGCGTGCACGCACGTGCTCAATGTGCGCCGGGCGCCCGATGCGCTCGGCGTTCGCCATCCGCTCGCGCCAGAACTCCAAGCGCTCGCGTCGTGTCCCATCTCGGCGCGGATCTCTCATCCCGGGCGCCGATCCGGCGCGGCATCCCACCGCGCACCCTCACTACACGGATGCGTGAACCCGAGCTGCGCATAGATCCGACACACCCGGCACAGGTTCACCTGCCACCAGCGGAGCCGGACACCACACCACCCGCAGCGCCTACGCATACTCGACCTCGAGCTTCACGCCACCACAGTCGATGCAGTACCGGGTCGGTTCGGCGACGCATATCCGCCGCTCTTCCACGATGCGGTGCCCCTCATGCGACGCGGCATCCGTGGGGATCAGCTTCCGCTCGAGCGCGCGGTACTGCGCATCCCACCACTCGGGCGTCTGATCCAGCTCGGCGCGAACAACCGGGGTGACGCCGCTAATCATCGCGGCCACTCCCGTCCGGGCGGTCTGTGCCCCGCAGGATCTCGATCGCGGACAGTAGTTCCTCGCGCTCGGAGTGCAGCTGCAACAGGACGTCCCGCTTCTTCTCTGCTTCTTCCTCGGCACGCTTGAGTTCAAGCCTCGCGTCGGTCGCCTTGCCAGCGGCCCGTCTGGCGAAATCCTGCGCGTCCTCGATCTCCCCTTCAAGGAAACCTGCACGCTTCTGCAGTTCAGCGATCGCGTGATTCATGCCCCTGGTTCCCATCCCCCGCCGCCGAAGTCATCGAAGGCGAGATCGCTCATCGTCATGTAGTGGCCGCGCCACGCCAAGCGCACGTCGCCGGTCGGCCCGTGCCGGTTCTTCCCGACGATCACGCCGACCTCGCCGCGTTTGTCTTCGTCGTCCGGGTCACGGTGCAGCAGCAGCACCACGTCGGCATCCTGCTCAAGATCGCCGGACTCTTTCAGGTCGGACACCATGGGGCGCCGATCCATCCGCTCTTCCGACTTCCGGTTGAGCTGCGACAGCACGATGACCGGGATATGGAACTCCTTCGCAATGAGCTTCATCGCCCGGGAGAACTCACCGATCAGTTGATGCCGCGGCTTCGACGGATCGCCCTGCAACAGCCCCACATAGTCGACCGTCAGCGACCCGATCTCATGCGACCGCGACAGCGTGCGCACGTACCCACGGATCTGCGCGACCGTCACCGCCGGATCATCCAGCACCGCCAGCTTCAGCGCCCTGATCTGCTCCTGCGCCGCCTGCAACCGCGGCAAGTCATCATCGTTCAGCACACCCGTGTTGATGCGCTTCATGTCGACCTCACCGAGCTGCGCCAACAGCCGCTTGTGGATCTCCGATTCCGACATCTCGAGCGACACGAACACCGACGTCTTGCCCGTGCGCGCCAGCTCGACAGCAAGGTTCAGGCCCATCATCGTCTTGCCCGACGCGGGCCGGGCGCCGACGATGTACAGCGCACCGGGCCGGCACCCATCGATCAGCCCATTGATGTCCCGCCACGGCGTCGGCGTGAACTCCGGAGTCTCGAACAGCGACGCCACCGTGTCATCGATCGTCGCACCCACCAGGTGCGCCTCCGACTTCCCGGCCACGATGCTGTCGAGCACCGCCCGCGCCGCCTCCACCTGCTCGACCGCGCCCGCCTCAGCGTTCTCCGCCAGCAACCGCACCTCCTGCGACGCGGCCTGCAAACGCCGACGAATCGCCTGCTCGTGCACGATCTCGGCGTAATGCTCACCCATCGCCGCCGACGACGCCGCCGACGTCAGCTCGAACAGGTACGCCGGCCCCTGATGGATCGTGACGCCCATCGCGCGCAGCTCGTCCTCAACCAGCACCGCGTCGGTGCCCGCCTTCCGCAGCAGCAGCCGCCGAATCGCCTCAGCGATCGACTCATGCGCCGGATCGTGGAAGTCCGCAGGCTGCGCGATGTCGAGCACATCCCACGCGCGACGGTGGTCGATCATCATCGCGCCGAGCGCGGCACGCTCAGCATCCCGATCCCAGATCAGGCCACCACCCCGCGCCGCTTGATCCTCTCCAACCACTCCGCATCGCCCTTCTTGGCTTCGTACTCTTCGACCGTGACGCCATGCAGACGGCACCACTTCGCGCGCGCATCTTCAGCGGCCGGGGCGCTCTTCGGCTTCCACCCGGCCTCGAGGTTCCGCTGATGCGTGCGGCGGATCCATGTCCGCCACGCCGCCAGCCAGTCGGCCCGCTTCTCGCCCTTCGAGATCGCCCAGTCAACGAACTGCGCCGTCTCGAACTCGACATTCACGGACGGCGCCTTGATGTTCGCCTGCGCCACCTCATGCTCAGGCGGTAGCCAGTCCTCCGGCATCTTGGTCAGCGGGCGCGCCTGCTGCGGCTTCCGCTTCGCTGTGGCGCGAACCGCCTTCACGCCGACATGCTCGAACTCGAGCACGTGCCCGCCGGCCGTCTCACGGAGCACCAGCACGCGCGGCACCCGGACGCCTTCCGGCACGGTCAGCACGACCTCGATGCCGTCAAGCGCATAGGTGTGAGCCGACCGGCTCACTCGCCGTCCTCGTAGATGTACGCTTGCCAGTTGCGGCCATAGCCCACGGCGACGTATCGCGCACGCCACGAGTACCCATCGCCGCTAGACCACCAGATGAGCACCGAATCCGCGCCATGCCCGAAGTGCGGGTAGTGCCACCGGATCGGAACCGGCAGAAGAAGTGCGATGATTGCCCTCACTCGACGCCATCCGCCAGCGTCCCACGGTGCATCTTT
>NZ_MKRT01000008.1:35731-36119 GCF_001897945.1 Microbacterium sp. 69-10 | reverse complement strand
ATGACCCGATCGGGATAGTCATACCGCCACATCGAGAGGGGGTCCGCCTCAGCCCAGATGCTCGAGAAGGTCGCTTCAGCTTTCATCGTCGTCTCCTTCGAATCGCACCGAGCGCCGGGCGTCTGCCATCATCCGGTCGTCGTACACCTTCCGCCGCAGGCGAGCAGTTCCGCACTCTCGGCAGGGCGCACCGTTCTCGGTGCCGTTCGGGTGTCGGTCGCAGAACGGTGACGGTGGCAGGCCTTCGCGATCGGTTCGTGCATGACCGCTCTCTTCTCGCCACCCCCTCTCGCTCTCTCGCTCTCTCTCCCTCTCCCCCGCCACGAATGGATCGCGACCAGCTCGCGAATCGTTCTCGAATGGTGGAGGCGGGAATCGCGAGTCCTGC
>NZ_MKRT01000008.1:31015-35715 GCF_001897945.1 Microbacterium sp. 69-10 | reverse complement strand
CTTCGGCCACTCCGTGACTGCGAAGAACGTCGACCCGGCGGCGTCGTACACGACGATCGCCCCGGCCTCGTCCAGCATCAGCAGGTGCTCGTCTATCGTCGACTCGGTCATGTCCTCGTCCATCGGGTACAGGCGTGCCAGCATCAGACGCTGGTTCACCTTCTCCCGGCCGTGGTCGTCCGCGTACAGACGCAGCAGGATCTCCGTCAGCCGCACGTCCCGCGGCAGACTCAGAATCTCGTCCCTGGTGACGCCCTCCGGTGTCACCACTCTTCGGCGAGTCATCGCCATACAGGTGCTCCCATCGGGCAATGCCCCGGTAGATCGTCTTCAACGCGCGCATCACCTGATCGGCGGCAACGCGGAAGCACTCGGTGAAGCCGCGACCGCGCGGCAGGATGTGCTCAGAGTCCCGGTCGCGGGTGAACGCGCGCTCGAAGTTCGCATCCAGTTCCGCGAGCGCTGCCCGCTCATCGATCGGGTTCCTGTCGCGCATCATCAGCACGACCTTCCCGCCCGTCGCGGTCATCTCACGCCAGCGGCGATCCTGCGCCGCCCGGCCCACCTTGAGGACGCCATGCGCCTGCCAGTAGACCGCGTACAGCGTTGTCGTCTGTCGGCGCACAGCGCCCTCCCTTCTGAACACTCATCGCCGCTTTACGGCACACGGCGGCGCGGCGAAGATTTGGCCCCTACCGTCGCTCTAACGTCGGCCACATGCCGAAATCGCCTCTTGGACTGCGCGCAATGACGCACGTCTACATCTGCCCCGACCGCCTTGACAACGCCGCTCTCGACCGCCCTATCGTGGTGCGCTGGCTGACATCAATCGACGCAGCTCCCGCGCCCACAGCGACCGCAGAGCAAGGGTGAGGCCGCGGCGAACCAGCGGCCTCACCAACTCCCACGCGCCGATGACCAGCGCGTACTTCACGCTGCGATCGCCCAGCTGCTCCGCCGCCACATGACGCCGAGTGCGGCGTACGCCTGCTGCGGCAGGACGCCGTTCCCGCATGCCTTGATCGCCGGGTTCCGTCCGAGAATGTCGGTCACCCACCCGAGTGGGTAGCCCATCATCCACTCGGGGAAGACGGCCGCGAGACGGTGATTGCCGTTCTTGCCGTCTGGGAGCGTCGGGGCCGGTGCGGGTCGGGTGATCGACGCCCACAGGCGCACCGCAGGCTCGAACTCACCCCACTGCACTTCGCCGACGACGTTGCCCTGACGGTCGCCATCGTCGACACGCTCCGCGCCGAGCGCGTACATCGTCTCGGTGCCTGATGCGCCCCGCGATGCGCGAGGCGTTGGAAGCAGCTTCCCCGCCTGTGCAGCCACCGCCAGCCCTGGAAGCAGCAGCTCATCTGACCGCTCACCCGACCGCGTCGCGTGACCGCCCTGCATGTCCGCAACCTGCGGGGTCGGCAGAAGCCGGGCGTTCGGCCTGCGGCCCAGGTCCGTACGCACGACCGCATCCGTCAACGTGACGTTGCTGGCCGAGCTGCCACCGGCCCCCGCCTCGTCTCGCGCCGTCGGAGTTGGAAGCAGCTGAACAGCGATCGCGAGCGGCATCCCCATGCCGTTGCCGTTGATCCCCTTGGCCTTCACGCGCTCACGGCGAGCAAGCCACGTGTCTGCGCCCTCGCCGTCGTTCGAGTTCGACGCTGACGGCGTCGGGAACAGCCCTACAGGTGTGTCAGCACGTCCGCCAACGATGGCTGATGGCCGCCCGCCCTGCGTTTCTCGGGAGACTGCACCCCACCTCTCGTCGAGTCGTACGCCGCGGGCGTAGGCAAGAACGAAGACACGGAACCTGCCATGAGGGGCGCCGATGTCGGACGCGAGAAGACCATGCCACTCCGCATCGAACCCGAGGGCGGAAAGGTCTCCGAGTACACGGCCAAGTGCTCGAACATTGGGAGAATGGCTGGCCCGCCCATCGGGGTCCAGACATCTCGGGCAGGATCCCAGCTCGCCATCGGATGCGGACTCGGCGCATCCGGAGAGTAGACCACGGACATTCTCAATCACCACCACCTTCGGTTTGAGTTCGCGGATCGCGCGGGTGAAGTCCGACCACAGGCCGGAACGCGTGCCGGGGCGCATACCAGCGCGACGACCAGCCAGTGAGAGATCCTGGCAGGGGAACCCGCCACACAAGATGTCGACCGGCTCCGCTTTGGCCCAATCCACCGCGGTCACGTCACCGAAGTTCGGCACACCCGGCCACCGTGCTGCAAGCACCTTCGAAGGCTCGGGGTCGAACTCACAGTGCCAGACGGTTTCGCCGCCGAAGAACGCCTCCACGGCCATGTCCAGGCCACCAACGCCCGAGAACAGCGAACCGATCTTCAGTCGCTTGACGAACCTGCCTCTGGCGTCGCGTGCGCTCACGCCGCCCGCCGCCGTTCGCCCTGCGTCGGCAGGCGGTCGTGGCGAATCTGCCCGGCAGAGAGCCGTCGCCCCAGATCCTTCCGCCCGTAGTCACGGCATGCCTTGATCAGTGCGAGCACGTTCGTGCCGAGCTGCGCGGCGATGTGATCCGGGTGAATGCCGCCATCCAGCAGCCACTCGGCCTCGGCGACCTTCTCGGCGCCAGTCATTGCGGTGTCGCCGCGGCGCGCGATGCGCTCGGCGTCCAGGTGAATCAGTTCCGGTGCCATTGCCCCTGGCCCCTTCTAGATGGTCGGGGCCGGTGTCGCCGTCCCCTCGTCGTTGAGAAGCACCCAGCCGTAGAGGACGTGCAGCAATGGCACGTCGGCGGGGTTCGCCCACCGGGACACGATCAGCCCCAGTGCTGTTGCCTCGTCCGGGTGCGCGTGCACCCATCCATGGCATCCGGTCGTGCCCGATCCGCAGAGCAGGACGCCGTTCGATACTTCGTCGCCGCCGCCTCGGGAGCGGAGTTTGCGGTGATGGCGGGATCCGTTGTTCCAGATCTCCACACCGCACCGGGCGCAGCACTGCATCTCGCGGGAATCGATCAGACGGTTCCGCTCGGTCAGCTTGCGCCCGGTCAGGCGTAGCGACTTCACCAGGTGAAGATCGGCCCCCGCTTGCGCGAAGTCAGCAGTTCCATCTCCCAGTCGGCCAGCGTCGCGATGTTCAGCCACTGCGGGCCGAACCCGACCTCGCGATTCGTGCGACCCAACCGGATGCCGCGCCGGCTCCCGACAAAGAGCACCAGCACTAGACGCTCGCGGTTCATGCCGCCACTCCTGCGAGGATCCGCGCCCGCTCCTTGGCGGACTTCCCCGGCCGCTCGGCGATCTTCGCGAGCTTGTCGAACCCCGGCATCGCGTCATGCGCGGACTGCCTGCGTTCAGCGTCACGGCGTCGCGCCGTCCGCCGCTCCCCCTTCGGGAGCTTGTTCCACGTCAGTCCCATCACTGCCCCTTTCGCCGGTCCCGCAGCATCTGCGCGTAGATCGGCACTTCGTCTTCGTAGATGACCTGCTCGAACTCCGGAATCACGATGTCGAGTGGCGTCAGGCCGAACGGCGCCAGCTCCCGCACCAGCGCGTCATGAGCGGCTTCGGTCGCCCGCTCGATCGCCCGCTGCACGGTCTGATCGACGGGGCGCGTCACAAGCTCGTCACCGTCGATGAGATGCACGCGGGTCACGGCCCCGCCCTGTGTGCGCGGCCGATCATCGCCTGCACGCCCCGGAGGGACGACTGCAGTCCGATGTGCTTCGAGCGGAGCGCGCCCAGCAGCGCCTCCACGTGCTTGACGACGGCCTTCTTGTTCAGCCAGTCGCCGTATGCGTCCGCGGCGTCGACCTCAGCGAGCGCCCGCACCTCGGCTATCGGGCGCCGTGCCCCCGAGTGCTTCGCAATCGCCTTGTTCTTCAGCGCGCTGTACAGCTTCTCCGCGTCGTACTGCTCATCGAGCACCACCCGCAGGAAGTCCGACACCTCGAACCCGAGCGCTTCGATCTGCCGCAGCTCCGCATCGATCGCTTCCGGCGTCTCCGGCGCGGTCAGCTTGTGAGCCTCCGCCCGCGCCCGGAGATCCGCCCACGCCTCAGACGTCGGACGGACCTCCCCCGTGGCCTGATCGATCACGACTTCGGCTTACTCCGACGTCGGCGCGGCTGACCCTGCGGGCGCGGGGCGGTCGGCTTCGGAGCGCTCCGCGGATCGCCGAGCGTCAGCATCCGATCCATGATCGCAGCCTGAAGCCCGTCGACCTTCGCCAACGCTCCCGCCTCCCGAGCCTCGTCGTACAGCGCGTTCAGCTTCTGCGCATCCGCGGCCTTCACCTCGGCGAACCAGTCGCGGGCCGGAAGATCCCAGCCCGCGGCCGGCACTTCGTCGGGCACGCGGAACGGTTCGGGCGGGAACGCAGCGGCGACCACATCGGCGAACACCACCTTGTAGCCGTGGCGCTCCACCTCGGCGCCGAAGATCGACATGGGCTTCTGCTTCCGCTTCTCCGCCCACGCCGGATCGTTCAGCTCGAGATCTTCGGCGTACTCGTCCCACGAGATCACGACCTCGCGCGGCTTCTGCCCCCTGCGGGTGACGATGACCTTCGCCATCAGCGGATGCGCAGCGGGGTCATAGCGGCTGATGAAATACGGCAACCACTCCGACTCGTTGTCAGCGAGAAACAGCGGCCCCTCGATGCCCTCGAGCTGCCCGGACGCCTGCACCGCGGCTCGCACGGCCGCGACGGGGATCGACTGGAACTCGTCGCTCA
>NZ_MKRT01000008.1:30578-30986 GCF_001897945.1 Microbacterium sp. 69-10 | reverse complement strand
GCGCGTGGCCTCTCGCGCGACCGCCGAGGCCATGGCCACCCCCTTGAGCGCGGCCGTCGCGGCGTGGATCGCCGCCGTGAACTTGGTCGTGTCTACCCGCAGCGTCACCTTCACCGTGCGCTCACGGGTCGGCGTGGCGCCGAGCGCGCAGAACCGATCGTTGAACTCGTGCGCCTGCATCGTGTGCAGCGTCTCCGGGTCGTGCCGGTAACGGAACTGGACCGTCTTCCGGTTCCGCTGCGGGTCGGACACGATCACGCCCACGCTGTCGGTGCCGTGCGGGGTGAACTCCTGCCCGCGGCGGGCGTCGGCGTGACGCTTCGGCGGGCGGTTCACGACCGGGTGACGGCGGAAGATGGATGCCTGACGCGGCTCGTACTGCTCGGTCTTGCTCACGGTGTGCCCTCC
>NZ_MKRT01000008.1:17092-30560 GCF_001897945.1 Microbacterium sp. 69-10 | reverse complement strand
GCGGACAGTGCACGCTCGATGCGGGCACGGGAACGACGCTGAGCACGCTCGGCGCGCGCCCGGTTCTGCTGCTGTGCGCGACGCTGCGCGCGGTTGCGGGGCGACGGCACCTGAGCCGCCATCGCCATCTCGAGTGCGGTCGGGTTCACGCGGCCACCTCTTCCGGTTCCTTCGGCGGCGCGATCGTCAACGACGTGCGCACGGTCGGCTTCCGGTAGTCGGGATCCTTCTGCGCGTTCTTCAGCACGAGATCGACGATGCGGATGCTCTCGGCCAGCTCCGGCTCGGCCGCGAGGAACGCCGCCCGGTCGAACGTGGTCGACTCCGACACCGAGAAGCGGATGCTCCCCTCTTCGGTGGTCACGTTCACGGAGTCGCCGCCGCGCTCGCACCACTCCCGGATGCGCGCCTCAGCGGCCTTGCCGGCGTTCACCTCGGCGATGGCCTCTCGGATGTCGAGCGGCACCCCGTGCTCGTCGGTGTCCGGGCATCCGGCATCCACCCACGCCAGGTACGCGTTCGCGCCGTCGATCATCCGCTGAAGCTCGTAGTCGTCCGGTTCCACCTCGACCACCTGCGGCTCGAGCGTGACCGGCTGACCCAGATCATCGACCTGCCACCAGACGACCGCCGACCATCCGGCGCCCATCACGTACCGCTGCCACAGCACGTCACGGATGATCTTCTTCGGCAGACCAGTCGACCAGTCCTCGACGGTCGTCTTCAGCTCCACCAGCGACCACTCGCCCTCATCCTCAAGGGCACAGTCGGGAGTCGCCGCATGCATCGGGTTCTCGGGGTGTGCGTACAGGATCTGAGACGCCGGGATGCCGTAGTGCTCGAGCACCCACGCTTCCATCACCGGCTCGAGGCGATGCCCGCGCCGGGTCGACTCGTTGCCCTTGAACGACTGCTCAGCGTGGATGCGCTTGAACGTTGCGATCGACGGATTGATGAGCTGCACCGCCCGGGACTTCGTGACCCTGCGGGCACGCTCCCGATGCCACGCCGTCTCATCCGACGACTTCACGAGTGCGATCGGCACTGTGGACTCCCTTCGTGTCGACCCACGCCCACGCGAGGATCAGAATCAGACCCGTCCAGGCGATTGCCTCGAACGGGAAGACGTGCAGCAGCGACACGGCGGCGAGCGTCACATAGATGCCGGTGAGGATCAGCAGCAGGCGGATCAGGTGCTTCACGATGCGGCCCTCTGCTGATCGAGCCAGATCCGCATGCCCGCCTCACGGGTGAAGCGGCCCTCGTTCGCGGTCAGCCAGCGTGCCAGCGTCAACGTCGCATCGACCAGCGCCTTCCGCTCGTACCCGTGATCCGCGAGGAACGACGCGATCACCGTGTGCTCGGAGATGTCGACTACCTCCGCCGGCTCGGGCTTCGCGGCGGGCGCCGCGGGTGGCTTCGGCTTCGACCCGAGTTCGGCCAGCAGCTTGTCGGCGATGGCTTCCGCGATCTCCGAGCGTTTCTGCTCGGGCAGGTGCTGCGCGATCATCTCGAACGCCCGCGCCCGGTCCAGGATCGCGGCGCTCACGATGTCACCTCGACAGGCCACTCGCCCCACTGCTGATGGGCGATCTCGCACGCGCTCTCCGCGTCCGCCGCCCACACGCTGAACGATCGCCTGAGCATGACGACCCGGAACTTGGTCACGCCGTGCTCGTGGAGCCGCTTCACATCGAGTTCCGCTTCCGCCACGGACTCGCGGCGGGGCGCCACCCACTCGACCCGATCGTGGAAGTGACCGCGCGCCCTCGCGCGCCCCGTCAGCTCCCCGCTGTCATCGCGCAGCGGAACCACGTCCGCGTGCACCCACCGTGCGCTCATGCCGCGTCCTCCCTGTAGCGCGGCACCTGCCGCATGGTCTGCTCGATCCGGCGGCGGTGGTTCTCCGCCGCCTCGATCTGATCGGTGTGAGCGATCCACGCTTCGACCGTCATCCCGGCCTTCGCAGCAGCGCGGGCCGTGGCCTCACGCATCGGATCAGTGCTGTGCGCCGCCATCGGCGCGAGATTCGTGGACACGGCCACGCTCCCCTCTGTCGTGTGAATGGATGTGCATGCGTACCCCAGGCGGGAATCGAACCCGTGCCCGTACTTCAACGGGGCGCCCATACGCCCCCGGGGTGACCGATCTGACCGGCACACGGGTTACCGCAGCCAGAAGACGTGAGCGAGAGGCTGAACGGGCGCGACGGCCCGTCATGGTGCGCCGAACCAGAGCCGGCGTGCATCCCTACGTCGATGGACTCGGCAGAGCCTTGCTCTCAGCCAGTCAGATCTCAGTTGTTCCTATGTGGAGTTGCGTTGCTTCCCGGGCGGATCGTGGGCGATGACGGCCTACCGATCCCGGTTCCCTGTACTCGTGTCCCGTCTGACCGGGAAGCGAGCTATCCGACCGCTTCGAGCGAGTCGATGTACTGCTGAAGTGCGTCCGCCCGGATCCGCATCGTGGACCGTGAGCCGCGGGTGATCTTCACCGCCTTGATCTCGCCAGCCGAGATCATCCGGTACACGGTGTCGCGCGACTTGCCGAGCACGCCCCCCGCATCCGGGATCGTGTACAGGCGAACCGGGGCGTTCATGCCGCCACCGACTTGACGCGACGCGCCTCGATCTCTGCGCCCAGTTCGGCCGATGCGAAGATCTCATCCACCGTCACGCCGAGGTGGCGCCCGATCGCCTCAATCTCGGTCACATCGAATGGGATCTCACCGTTGATCCGGCGGTACGCGGTCGCACGGCTCACGTGGATGATCGACGCGACCTGCACGAACTCCATCCGCTGCCGCGCCATCTCAGCTCGGATCGCTCCGGCGATGTGCCCCGTGAAGCTGTTGCCCTCATTTGCTTGCATGTCCTCCATCTTGCCCGCATATACGGACATGTCAAGCCACGATGGACGGCGTGTCCGTATTTGAGTACTCTGTACTCATGACCTCATCTACGGGCAAGCGGCGGAGCGTACTGGTCCCTGGCGAGTTCGCACAGCAAACGGGCGCATACCTTCAACACCTGGTACGCGAAGCCGGCGGCGACCGATCAGGCCGCTGGCTTGAGGCGAAGGCCGCTGAATTGGACGAATCGACCGCACAGAAGAAGACCTACTGGGCCAAGATTCTGAATCTCACGCAGGCGATGACGACGAACGACATTGCGACGGCAGCGGCTCTCTTCGACATGAGCCCGTACGCCTTCGTGCGCCGCGCGCGCACCTACCAGGCCGAGCCGGAGTCAATGCCGACGAACGTCATCGACGGCCGGTTCGGTGTCGGTGCCAGCGAGCAGTATGAACCTGCCGTCGCTCACCCGCGCGACCCCGAACCCATGGATGAACAATGACCCCGATCGATGCGCAACTTCTCGACTTCACCGATGCTCTCGGCGTGGCCATCGAGTACACCACGTCGCTGCGCGAAGACCGCGACGGCGAATACATCCACCACCGGAAGCTGATCCGCCTCCGGCCGGAGATGCATGCGCGGAAGCATCGGAGCATCTTCGCCCATGAGATCGGCCATGCCGTCTTCGGCGACACGCCATCTCGATTCGGCCCGGTCCACGCCAAACAAGAAAGACGCGCGGAAGAGTGGGCGGCTCTCCGCCTGATCGACCTACACGACTACCGGCACGCAGAGCAAGCACACCAGGGTCACCTTGGCGCGATGGCTCTTGAGCTAGATGTCTTGAGAAGCACCGTCCAGGCGTTTCAGCAGCTCCTGTTGCGTGTCGGCGATACCGCATATGTCGGGCCTCGCATCGGCGCGGGGCAATGGATTCACAGGTTCAGTACCGCTACTCAGAGTTTGGAATCATCATGAGCGTTCCTGAGGTACGCGCCGCCGCGCCCGCCGAATCTCCGGGGCCGAAGGGCCATCGACGGTTCCCCGTGTGGGCGTGGATCGCCTGCGGTGCCGTCGCGGCCACGCTCGCGGTCACTGGCGCCGTGGGCATCCCATCGATGATCCATGAAGCTAAGTCGCAGGCCTTTCTGAAGACCCTGCGAGCAGATCCGAACTCGTCTGTCGATGGCCTCAGCGACGAACAGTTGCTCGTGTCCTTCGATCTCAATTGCCGCGATATCGCTCGAGGGCGGACCGTGGAACATGAAATGAGGGATGCGGAGCGGAACTGGGAGGCGACGAAGGGGTACGGGCCGCTCACGGAGTTCGAGTACTACGACAACGTGCGCGCACTCTTCGAAGCCGCCTCGGCGCACTGCTGATGTCTCGCGGAGCGAAGGGCGAAGGGTCGGTCTACGAGTACCGAGACGGCTATCGCGCGTACGTGACCGTCAAGGGGAAGCGGAAGTACTTCTACTTCAAGGGCGTCACCAAATCTGAGGCCGCGCGGATGCTGCGAGTGCGCCTCAACCAGCGCGACGACGGTTCCTTGCCCCGTGGGAAGGATCTGACCGTGGCTGCGTGGATGCGCCACTGGGTGAAGACGGCCGACCTTACTCCGCGCACTCGCTATGTGTACGACCGCACCGTGGAAGCCTATGTCGTGCCCGGCATCGGGCACATCCGACTGTCAGAACTGGAACCGGAAGACCTCGAAGAGTTCTACGCCGCGTTTCAGGCCGGCGCGTTCTCACACCTGACGCTGAACAAGGCGACGAACAAGCGCGAGCGGAAGGCACCTGGATCGCACGCTCTGCGGAACGTGCACGCCAACATTCGCGCGGCGCTGAACGTAGCCGTGAAGCGTCGACGTGTTGCGCGCAACGTCGCCCTTGCTGTTGAACTGCCGCGCGCTGAGCACGCCGAGATGCGCACTATGAGCACGACGGATGCCCGCCGCGTGATTGCCGCCGCCATGGAGCGCCCTGATGCCGCACGGTGGTATCTCGCGCTCGTCTATGGCCTGCGCCCTTCCGAGCTGCTCGGCCTCGAGGCGTCCCATCTTGACCGCGGCGCTGGCGTGGTGCGCGTGCGCCAGCAGCTTGCGCGGGTCGTCGGCGAGGGGATGCGGATCCTGCCTTACACGAAGACGGATGCCGGGCGGCGAGACATCCCCGTTCCGGAAGCAGTCATCAAGCTCATCGATCGCGCCATCGAACGCCGAATGCAGATGCGCCTCGAGTACGGCGCCCGCTATGTGGAGTGGGAGAACGACGGGGAGCCCACCTCGCTCCTGTTCACCCAGGATGACGGGACGCCGATCGACTCGAATGTGCACCGTCGAGCATGGCGCGAGCTGCTGGCATCGGTTGGCGTTCCTGCCGAGCGCCCGTACATCGGCAGGCACACCGCCGCGTCGGTGATGATCGAGATGGGGATGGATATCGCGGTCGTATCCTCAATCCTCGGCCACAAGAAGACATCGTTCACCTACGACACGTACGTGCATCCGATGATGGATGCGAAGAAATCCGCCGCGGACGCACTGGCCTCCGCATACGGGCTCTGATGGCACCCTATTTGGCACCCATTCCCCGAAACACCATGCAACAAGGTGCGACAAGAAACGCCATCCCATCAGCATATTTGACACACCATGCAACAGTATGCGTCACCGTCTGGTGAGACTTCCAAACTAATGACGCGGGTTCGATTCCCGTCATCCCCTCCAGCAAGGCCCTCGCCGCATCGGCGAGGGCCTTCTTCTTCCCCCGGCGATGGTCACCGTTCTGCATCGGGTTCGAGAACAGCATTCTGATATTCCGATATCCCGCTACGCTGACGCGAAAGCGTGCTCTCCCCCACACGCCGTCCTGTTGAGAAGGGAAACCCATGGACACTTCATCCGCTGCGAAGGGCCTGCGCCGACGCAGGATCTACGCCGTGCTCGCCGGTGGCCTCGTGCTCGGCGTGGGCACGGCGGTCACTCTGGCCGCCTGGAACGACTCCGAATTCGCGAAGAGCACCTTCACTGCGGGTTCGTTCGTGTTCCAGGGCTCCACCGACGGCACCGCCTTCGCCGATCATGCGTCCGAGGCAGGTGCGGCCGATCTGACCTTCCTGGTGAATCCGACGAACCTGTCCCCCGGCGACACGGTGTACGCCCCGTACGCCGTGAAGCTCACCGGGAGCTCGGCCGCCGATCTCACGCAGACCGTCGCGATCGCGTCAGGCGGAACGCTCGTCGCCGCCGACCTCGCGTTCGACGCCGTGGCCACCACCGCCTTCGGCTGCGACGCGACGGCCTTCGCTGCGGGCACGGCGATCCCCACCTCGATCACCGCCGGTCAGACGGTGAACCTCTGCCTGAAGGTCTCGGCGACCGAGGACCTCGTGCAGGGCCACACGGGAACGGTGACGTGGAAGTGGGAAGCGGTATCGCAGTAGCCGCCCTCCGCTCCACCCGCCGCGAGCACCGTGCTCGGGCGCGACGTCTGAGATCGCGGCGCATCCGAGCCGTCCTCGCCGGCGGGCTGGTGCTGGGCGTCGGCTTCACGATGACACTCGCCGCCTGGACGGACCAGGAGCTCGCCTCGTCGACCGTCCAGGCGGGGACCTTCTCGGTCTCGTCCAGGACGGTCCAGACCGACCCGTTCGTGTCGCACGGCGCGGGGAGCCCGGCCGCTCTGCAGCTCAACGCCACCGGCCTGTACCCGGGTGTCAGCAGGGCGGCTTGGATCCAGGTCCAGACGTCCGGGTCGCTGGGCGGCACGATCACCCTCACGAACGTGAGCGCGAGCGCGCCGGGTGCTGCCGATCAGGCGCTGATGAACGCGCTCACCGCCGTGGTCGTGCAGGTGGCGCAGCCGTCGGCATGCACGCCGACGACGACCAGCGCGACGATGCAGCCCTCGCCGCTGACGACGGTGCCGACCGGCGCTCAGCTGCCACCCGCGACTCTGCAGGGCGGTGGCGCGAACACCGTGACCTATTGCGTCGTGCTCACCCTGCCCTCCACCGCCACGACGGCAGCCCAGGGTGGGACAGTCGTGCCGACGTGGACCTTCACCGGAACGATCGGGTGACCCGATGAACGCAGCCGTCCGGATCGCCGGTCGCGTGGGCCGTGCGCTCCGCGAGACGCTGCTCACGCTCGCCGCCGCCGGCGGGGTGGCCTGCGTCGTGCTGACGATCCTCGCTTTCGCCGGCGGGTACTCGCTGATCATGTTCCGGACCGGCTCCATGTCACCGACCATCCCGGCCGGCTCGGTCGCGCTCGTGCAGAGGATCCCGGCATCCGATCTCGCCGTCGGCGACGTGACGACCGTCGATCGCGCGGGCGAGCTGCCGATCACCCATCGGATCATCGACATCTCCCCCGGCCCCACATCGGCGCAGCGCATGATCACGATGAAGGGCGACGCGAACCAGAGCGCCGACCCCGCGCCGTACACCATCTCGGAGGCCAGGATCGTGCGCGGCTCGCTGCCGGGGCTCGCATACGTCATCGTCTGGTTAGGCAGCCCCTGGGTGCTCGGAACCATCACCGTCGGTGCCGCGCTGCTGGTCACCTGGGCCTTCTGGCCGCGCGCGCGGAGACCGGCACCCGCGGATGCCGAGGACGAACCCCCGGGCGCCGCGGACGACGCCCCGCCCTCCCCCGGGTTCGCGACGCGGCGCGAGCGTCGCCTGGATCGGCACGTCGCCTCCTGCGTCGCGATCGGGATGCTCGCCGGCCTGCCGTGCCTCTCGTCCGCCCCGCCCGCCGGGGCCGCGGAGCTGATCTCGATCACCTCGAACGGCGGTGGCACCCACGTGCTCGACGCGGTGCGCCCCTACGACTGGGACCTCGACATCGACGCCGCGTCCGCTCCCGCGGACGGTGAGCTGACCATCACCCTGCGCGGAGAGGGCCATGGCGTGGAGCTGTCGACGGTCGTGCGATCCTGCACGACCCGCTGGGACGGGTCGGGATGCCCCGGCGCCGCGACCACCCTCGGCATCGCCGCGCCGCTGAGGCTTGACGGCGCCGAGAAGCCGCTCCTCCGGCAGGCGACCCCGGGTGTCGTGCACCTGCGCATCTCGGTCACCGGCAGCGGCGACCCTTCCGGCGCCGCGACGCTCATCCTGCGCGCCACGGCCGAGCAGACCAGCGTGGAGCAGTCCGTCGGGGCGACGGTCCTGCCTGCGACCGGCGGACCGTCGCCCGCACTGCTCGCCGCCCCGGCGGCCGTGCTCACCGGCCTGGGCGCAGCCCTGATCGCCCGGCATCGGAGGCGGGAGCGATGACACGGCGTGCGCGCGTCGGGGCGACCGCCCTCGGGCTTCTCTGCCTGACGGGCGCGCTGCTTCCCGGTCTCCGCGCGACGGAGGCCGCCTGGACGGCGGACGCGGTGACGACCTCGACCGTCACCGCGGTCTCCGCCCCCACCACCGCGACCGGAGCGACCTGCAAGCCCACGAACGTCCTCGTGGTCGGACTGCAGAAGGTCGACCTCGCCTGGTCGTCGACGCTGCCGCTCGCTGATCAGCGCGTGGACATCACGAAGAACGCCACCACGGCGCGCGACACCAGCCAGATCACGCTGACGGGTCAGACCGGCGGCGTGTACTCCTATGCCGCCACGTACGACACCGCGAAGCTGCTCGGGCTGCTGAACCTCGGTGACCTGCTCGGCGGGACATACGGCATCAGCATCCAGACCGGCTATCCGAACACGACCTGGTACGCGGCCCCCAAGACGTTCACCCTCAACGTGATCCTGCTCGGCCTCGGCAGTAGTTGCAGCTGATCGGCCGATCAGCCTGACGTTCGGCATCCGCTCCGAACGCGCAGGACCCCCGGGACCGAAGTCCCGGGGGTCCTGCGCGAAGCGCGTGAGGCGCGTCAGCGCTGGCCGCGACGCTCGCGGAGCTGCGTGAGCGCGTCCTCGAGCAGCCGCTCGGCCTCTTCGTCCGTACGACGCTCCTTCACGTAGGCGAGGTGCGTCTTGTACGGCTCGGCCTTGGCCAGAGCCGGCGGGTTCTGGCGGTCGCGACCGGCCGGAAGACCCGTGTGCGGGTGGTCGATCGTGTCGGGGATCTCCTCCTCGGGCAGACCCGCGGCGAAGTAGCGGACCGTCTCGTTGCCCAGGCCGTCCCAGTACGACACCGCGATGCGGTCCGCGTGGTAGCCGTGGTCCTGCTCCCCCATGGGGCCCGATCCGACCCGCGTGCCGCGGATCGCGTTTCCTCCGGTGGCCATCAGATCACCGAGAACTTCGTGATGAGGCCGAGCGCGACGATGGAGACGAACCACACCAGCGCGAGGATCACGGTGAACCGGTTGAGGTTCCGCTCCGCGAGACCGGACGAGCCGACGGCCGCGGACATGCCGCCGCCGAACATGTCGGACAGGCCGCCGCCGCGGCCCTTGTGGAGCAGGATGAGGAGCGTCAGCAGAACGCTGCTGATACCCAGCAGGACCTGCAGCACGAACTCGAGAACAAGCACGAGATTGAAGCCTTTCGCCAGGGTCGGAAACGACCCGCCTAGCTGTCGATTATACGGTGGGGCGCCGCAGGCGCCCCACCGACTCACACGCCGACGTGCTTCTGGAAGCGCACGATGGCCGCGAACTCGTCGACGACCAGGCTCGCACCGCCCACCAGGGCGCCGTCCACGTCCGGTTCGCGCATGAAGCTGGCGATGTTGCCGGACTTCACCGATCCGCCGTACAGGATGCGGGTGCGCGCGGCCGCCTCGTCGTCCAGGACGCGCGCGATGACCGCACGCAGTGCCGCGCAGACCTCCTGCGCCTGAGCGGGAGTGGCCGCCTGCCCGGAGCCGATGGCCCAGACCGGCTCGTAGGCGACGACGATGTCGGCGGATGCCGGCACGCCCTCGAGCGCCTTCTCCAGCTGGCCGACGGGGACGGCGCTGCTGCCGAACCTCTCCAGGTCCTCCGCGGTCTCGCCGACGCAGATCACCGGCACCAGGCCGTGCTTCAGCGCAGCCTTCACCTTGGCGTTGACCAGCTCGTCGCTCTCCTGGTGGTACTCACGGCGCTCGGAGTGCCCGATGATCACCGATCCCACACCCAGCTTCGACAGGAACGCGCCCGAGATCTCGCCCGTATACGCGCCCGAGTCGTGCGCGGAGAGGTCCTGCGCACCGAGACCGAACGGGATCTTGTCCGCGTCGATCAGGGTCTGCACCGATCGGATGTCGGTGAACGGCGGGAACACCGCCACCTCGACGGATCCGTTCTCGTGCCCGGCGTCCTTCAGCGTCCAGTGCAGCTTCTGCACCGTGGCGACCGCCTGCAGGTGGTCGAGGTTCATCTTCCAGTTCCCCGCGATCAGCGGGGTACGAGTCGTCACTGCCATCCGAGGACCTCCAGTCCGGGTAGCTTCTTGCCCTCGAGGAACTCGAGGCTTGCGCCGCCGCCGGTCGAGATGTGACCGAACTGATCGTCGGAGAACCCGAGCTGACGGACGGCCGCGGCGGAGTCGCCGCCGCCGACGACGCCGAGACCGTCGACCTCGGTCAGCGCCGAGGCGACCGCCTTCGTGCCCGCTGCGAAGGCGGGGAACTCGAACACGCCCATCGGGCCGTTCCAGAACACGGTCTTCGAGTCGCGGATCGCGTCGGCGAAGCGTGCCGCGGTCTCCGGCCCGATGTCCAGGCCGATGCCGGATGCACCGAACGAGCTCTGCTCGATGGCATCCGCGGCGACCGTCTCGTGCGCGGCATCCGCGGCGAAGCCGGAGGCGACGACCACGTCGGTCGGGAGCACCAGCTCCACCCCGCGCTCCTTCGCCTCGGCGATGTACCCGCGGACGGTGTCGAGCTGGTCCTTCTCGAGCAGGCTGGATGCCACGCCGTGGCCCTCCGCCGCGAGGAAGGTGAACAGCATTCCTCCGCCGACCAGCAGCCGGTCCACGCGAGGGAGCAGGTGCGAGATGACGCCGAGCTTGTCGCTGACCTTCGAACCGCCGAGCACCACCGTGTAGGGACGCTCCGGGTTCTCGGTCAGCCGGTCGAGCACGTCGAGCTCGGTCGCGATGAGCAGACCGGCGGCCGAGGGCAGGATCTGCGCGAGGTCGTACACGCTGGCCTGCTTGCGGTGCACGACGCCGAAGCCGTCCGAGACGAGTGCGTCGCCGAGCTCCGCGAGCTCACGGGCGAACGCATCCCGAGTGGCGTCGTCCTTCGCGGTCTCCCCCGCGTTGAACCGCAGGTTCTCGAGCACGACGACACCGCCGTCCTCGAGCGAGGCGACCGCCTCACGCGCGGACTCGCCCACGGTGTCGCGGGCGAAGGCCACCGGCTTGCCGAGCAGCTCCGACAGTCGCTGGGCCACCGGCGCCAGGCTGTACTGCGGGTCGGGCGCCCCGTCGGGGCGGCCCAGGTGCGAGCACACGATGACGCGTGCGCCTGCGTTGATCAGGGCGTTGAGGGTCGGCAGCGAGGCCCGAACACGGCCATCGTCCGTTATGGCCCCGTCCCGCAGGGGGACGTTGAGGTCACAACGGACGATGACGCGCCTGCCCTCGAGGGAACCCAGAGATTCCAGGGTGCGCAGAGTCATGGGTATGAGCTTAGAGGCGCTCTGCCACGTACTCGGTCAGGTCGACCAGGCGGTTGGAGTAGCCCCACTCGTTGTCGTACCAGGCGGAGACCTTGACCAGGTTGCCGCTGACGTTGGTCGGCCCGGAGTCGAAGATGGAGGAGTGCGCGTTGAGCTGGATGTCGCTCGACACGATCTCGTCCGAGGTGTACTCCAGGATGCCGTTCAGGCGACCCTCCGCAGCGGCCTCGCGGTACGCGGCGTTGATCTCGTCGACGGTCAGGTCGTCGCGGTCGGCGATGATCGTCAGGTCCACGATCGAGCCGGTGGGAACCGGGACTCGGTAGGAGGAGCCGCTGAGCTTGCCGTTCAACTCCGGCAGGACCAGGCCGATGGCCTTGGCCGCACCGGTCGAGGCAGGGACGATGTTGATCGCGGCGGCGCGGGCGCGACGCAGGTCGCTGTGCGGACCGTCCTGCAGGTTCTGGTCGGCCGTGTACGCGTGGGCGGTCATCATGAAGCCGCGCTCGATGCCGAAGGTGTCGTTGAACACCTTCGCGAGCGGCGCGAGGCAGTTCGTGGTGCAGGACGCGTTGGAGATGATGTTGTGGTTCGCCGCGTCGTAGGTGTCCTCGTTCACGCCCATGACGAAGGTGCCGTCGACGTCGGTGCCCGGTGCGGAGATGATGACCTTCTTGGCGCCACCGGCGATGTGCTTGGCTGCGTCAGCGGCCTTGGTGAAGCGTCCGGTCGACTCGATGACGATGTCCACGCCCAGCTCGCCCCACGGGAGGTTGGCGGGGTCGCGCTCCTCGAAGGCCTTGATGGCCTTGCCGCCGACGGTGATGACATCGCCCTCGTGCGAGACCTCGACGCCCAGGGGGCCGCCGACCGAGTCGTACTTCAGGAGATGGGCGAGTGCCGCGTTGTCGGTGAGGTCGTTGACAGCCACGACCTCGAGGTCAGCGTTCTGCGCGAGAGCTGCGCGGAGGAAGTTTCTTCCGATACGGCCGAAGCCGTTGATACCGATCTTGACAGACACGAAAGTCTCCTGGTTCTTAACAAGGGAATTGCGTAATTTTCGCGGATTGCTCGGACAACGGCGTCCTGATGGGCAAATCGCCCATCAGGACGCCCATCTTTTACGACAGTACCAGCAGACCGGAGGTCTTCTCACGCGCTGTTTCAAACCGCTGCGCGACGTTCTCCCAGTTGGCGATGTTCCACGCCGCCTTGATGTAGTCCGCCTTGACGTTCAGGTAGTCGAGGTAGAACGCGTGCTCCCACATGTCGAGCTGGAACAGCGGCACCGTGCCCTGA
This sequence comes from Microbacterium sp. 69-10, assembly GCF_001897945.1. Lineage (GTDB taxonomy): Bacteria > Actinomycetota > Actinomycetes > Actinomycetales > Microbacteriaceae > Microbacterium. The sequence continues at coordinate 17,832 of NZ_MKRT01000008.1, read as the reverse complement.
GCGGTGTTGGCCTGCTGATCGAACAGCTGCTGGATGATCAGGCGCGCGCCGATCGGGTCCCAGCTCAGCACGGCCCAACCGGAGCCCTGGATGCCGGCGGCCGCAGCCGCGAAGTGGGCCTGGAACTTCTCGAACGAGCCGAAGAACTCGTCGATGGCGGCCTTCAGCTCGCCCTCGGGCTGACCGCCGCCGTTCGGCGACAGGTTCGTCCAGAAGATGGAGTGGTTGACGTGACCGCCGAGGTTGAACGCGAGGTCCTTCTCGAGCTTGTTCACGTTGGCCAGGTTGCCGGAGTCGCGAGCCTCGGCGAGTGCGTCGAGGGCTGCGTTGGCGCCGGCGACGTAGGCGGCGTGGTGCTTGTCATGGTGGAGTTCCATGATCTTGCCGCTGATGTGGGGCTCGAGAGCCGCGAAGTCGTAGGGAAGGTCGGGCAGCGTGTAAGTCGCCATGTCGATTTCATCCAATCCGCGCCGCGCCGCGGCGCTTGCGTTCTCCACGGCGCCGTGTGCGCCGCGAAGCAGACGTTTCACATCCTACTGAGGGCAACCGTCCTGGCGGAGGGAACCTTCCCCGGATGAGGAGAACGGCCCCTGCCCGCGCGTGTCGAACGCGTCGGCAGGGGCCGGCTGGTCTGTCCCGTCAGTCCTCGAGCCCGGCCGGAACCACGGCCTCGGTGCCCGGGATGCCGTCCTGCTGGGCGCGCTTGTCGGCCATGGCGAGGAGGCGGCGGATGCGGCCGG
>NZ_MKRT01000008.1:0-17077 GCF_001897945.1 Microbacterium sp. 69-10 | reverse complement strand
TCGAGGCTGGCGTCGCGATGCGCGAGCCGCAGGTTGCCGGCGGTGCGCAGGTGGTCGGGGACGTCGTCGCCGAGGATCTCGAGCGCGCGCTCGACGCGCGCGCACGCCGCGACCGCCGCCTGCGCGGAACGGCGCAGGTTGGCGTCGTCGAAGTTCACGAGACGGTTCACGCCTGCGCGCACCTCACGGCGCTGACGCATCTCCTCCCAGGCCGCGGCGGTGCGACGTGCACCCATCGCGGTGAGGATCGCGCGGATGGCCTCGCCCTCGCGGACGACCACACGCGGCAGACCGCGCACCTCGCGCGCCTTCGCCGTGACGCCGAGACGGTGCGCGGCGCCGACCAGTGCCATCGCGGCCTCGCCGGTCGGGCAGGCGACCTCGAGCATCGCGGAGCGGCCCGGCTCGCTGAGGGATCCGGCCGCGAGGAAGGCGCCGCGCCAGATGCCGGCGAGCTCCTCAGGGGATCCGGTGGTCAGACGGTTCGGAAGACCGCGCACGGGGCGACGACGGGCATCCAGCAGACCGGTCTGACGGGCGAGGGTCTCCCCCGGGCCGATCACGCGCACGGCCCAGCGAGCGCCGTCGCCGCCGTTCTGCGCGGTGCTGGCCTTCACCTGGGCGATCTCTGGGCGGACACCGTAGATCTCGGCGAGGTCGCGGCTCACGCGGCGCGCCAGCAGCTCGGCGTCGACCTCGGCCTCGACGGCAACCCGGCCGGCGATCGAGTGCAGTCCACCGGCGAACCGAAGGATCGTCGTCACCTCTGCGACGCGCACCGTAGGGGGCGCATTGCGGATGCTGACGAGCTCGGCCTTGACGTCGGTGGTTAGTGCCACGGGACTCCTTCACGATCCTGGCGTCGGATCGCGACGCAAGGGACTAGCCTACAAGGCCGCAGGCGCCCCCACCGACTCGGAGCGCATCATTCGCGCCCGAGATCCCTGTGCCGCAGGTTGACGGCCACCCCGGGCGCATCCGCGATACGACGGGCCAGCTCCTCCGCCATGGCGACGGAGCGGTGCTTGCCGCCCGTGCATCCGATGGCCACAGTGGAGTGGCTCTTGTTCTCGCGCTGGTAGCCCTCCAGCACCGGGCGCAGCGCCTGCACGTAGGCGTCCAGGAACTCCTCGGCGCCGGGCCGGGACAGCACGTAGTCGCGCACCTCGGCGTCCTGACCGGTGTGGTCGCGCAGCTCCTCGTTCCAGAACGGGTTCGGCAGGAAGCGCATGTCCGCGACGAGGTCGACATCCGTCGGGACGCCGTACTTGAAGCCGAAGCTCAGGAAGGTCAGCCGGTGACGGGCGGCGCCCTCCTCGGAGAACATCTCGGAGACCTGCGTGGCCAGCTGGTGGATGTTCAGGCTCGACGTGTCGATGAGCACGTCGGCGGCCTCGCGGATCGGTGTCAGGCGGCTGCGCTCGGTGCGGATGCCGTCCAGCAGCGTCCCGTCGTCCTGCAGCGGATGCGGCCGCCGGACCGACTCGAACCGGCGCACCAGCACGTCGTCGGAGGCGTCCAGGAAGAGCACCTTGACACCGCCGCGATCGCGCAGCGCCCTGGCCACTCCGGGGAAGTCGTCGAACAGGTTGCGTCCGCGCACGTCCACCACCGCGGCGATCTTGGGCAGGTTGGCACCGCCCATGTCGGTGAGCTCCAGCAGCGGCCGGAGGATCTGCGGCGGCAGGTTGTCGACGACGTACCAGCCGAGGTCCTCGAGCGCGTTCGCGGCCGTCGAGCGCCCTGCGCCCGACATGCCCGTGACGATCAGGAACTCGCCCTCATCTGCGGCCGTCATCGTCGTCTCCCTTCCCCTGCGACCCAGCCTATCGACTCGGGGCGGCCGGACGACCGGAGAGATGCTCGTGGATGCCGTCGGCGAGGGCGGGGCCGATGCCGTTCACCTCGCGGATCTGCTCCGGCGTCGCCGCGCGCAGGGCCGTGACCGAACCGAAGTGCTTGAGCAGCGCCTTGATGCGCGACTCGCCGAGTCCGGGGATCTCACTGAGGATCGTGGTGATGTCGCGCCGCCGCCGGCGCCGCTGATGCGTGATCGCGAAGCGGTGGGCCTCGTCGCGCAGGCGCTGCACGAGGTAGAGGGCCTCACTGGTGCGGGGCAGGATCACCGGGAAGTCGTCGTCCGGGAGCCACAGCTCCTCGAGGCGCTTCGCGATGCCGGCCAGCGCGATGTCGGTTCTTCCGCTGTCGCGCAGCGCGCGTGCGGCGGCGTTCACCTGCGGCTGCCCGCCGTCGACCAGGAGCAGCTGCGGCTTGTAGGCGAAGCGCCGGCGCTTGGGCGCCTCCACCACCTCGGCGTCCGGGTCGCCGGCGTCCGAGCCGTCGGTCAGCGCCTCCGCGGCATCCGTCGGCACCGGCTCGTCGACCCGCGCGAGTCTCCTCATCAGCACCTGGTACATCGAGTCGGTGTCGTCCGTGGTCTCGGCGATGTTGAACGAGCGGTACTGGTCCTTGCGGGGCAGCCCGTCCTCGAACACGACCATCGAGGCGACGACGTTCGTGCCGCTCAGGTGCGAGATGTCGTAGCACTCGATCCGCAGCGGTGCCTCGCTCATGCCGAGCGCCTCCTGCAGATCGGTGAGGGCCTGCGTGCGCGCGACGTAGTCGCTGGTGCGCCGGGTCTTGTGGCGCAGCAGCGCCTGCTGCGCGTTCAGCGTGGCGGTGCGCATGAGCTCGGCGCGCTGGCCTCTGTGCGCGACCGCGATCTCCACGCGCTTGCCGCGGCGCTCGCGCAGCCACTGCTCGAGATCGGCCGCGTCGTCCGGGAGTGCGGGGACCAGCACGCGGCGCGGGATGTCGACGGCATCGCCGTACACGCGCTGCAGCACCTGGTCGACGAGTTCGGCGCCGGATATGTCGATCTCCTTATCGATGGCGAGCGAGCGCACACCGCGCACACGACCCCCGCGGATCACGAAGTGGTGCACGGCCGCCGACAGCTCGTCCTCCGCCAGCCCGAACAGATCGGCGTCCTCGTCGGCGGGGAGCACGAGCGCGCTCTTGCCGAGCACGGCCTCGATCGACGCGAGCTTGTCGCGGTACTTCGCGGCTGCCTCGTAGTCCATCGCGGCCGACGCGGCGAGCATCCGCCTCGTGAGGTCCTTCGTGAACCGCTCGTCGCCGCCGGCCATGAAGGCGACGAAGTCGTCGACCATCGCCCGGTGCTCCTCGATCGTGCAGGTCATCGAGCAGGGCCCGCCGCACTTGCCGATCTGGCCGGGGAAGCACGGACGCCCCGTCTGCATCGCACGCTTGTAGCTGGCGTCGCTGCAGGTGCGGATCGGGAAGGCCTTGATCATCAGGTCGATCGTGTCGTGCACGGCCCACACCTTCGGGTAGGGCCCGAAGTAGCGCGCGCCGGGGATCTTCCGATTCCTCGTGACGATCACCCGCGGCGCCTCGTCCGCGAGCGTGATCGCCATGAACGGGTACGACTTGTCGTCCTTGTAGCGCACGTTGAACGGCGGATCGAACTCCTTGATCCACATGTACTCCAGCTGCAGGGAATCCACGTCGGTGGCGACGACGGTCCACTCCACGGAAGCCGCGGTCGTGACCATCCGCCGGGTGCGCTCGTGCAGGGTGCGCAGCGGGGCGAAGTAGTTCGACAGCCGCTGCCGAAGGTTCTTCGCCTTGCCGACGTACAGCACCCGCCCGTCGGCATCCCGGAAGCGGTACACGCCGGGATCCGTGGGGATCTCCCCCGTCCGCGGCTTGTACGGCAGGACGTCGGCCATCAGCCCGCCTTGCGCGCGGCCCGGCCCTCGCCCAGGATCTCGGCGAGGAAGCGCCCGGTGTGGCTCTCCTCCACGTCCGCGATCTGCTCGGGCGTGCCGGTGGCGAGGATCTCGCCGCCGCCGGAGCCGCCCTCGGGGCCGAGGTCGATCACCCAGTCGGACGACTTGATCACATCGAGGTTGTGCTCGATCACGATCACCGTGTTGCCCTTGTCGACGAGGCCGTTCAGCACCTCGAGGAGCTTGCGGACGTCTTCGAAGTGCAGACCGGTGGTCGGCTCGTCGAGCACGTAGATGCTCCGGCCGTTGCTGCGCCGCTGCAGTTCCGTGGCGAGCTTGACGCGCTGCGCCTCGCCACCGGACAGCGTCGTGGCCGCCTGACCGAGCCGCACGTATCCCAGGCCGACGTCGACCAGAGTCTTCATGTAGCGGTGGATCGCCTGGATCGGCTCGAAGAACTCCGCGGCCTCGGCGATGGGCATCTCGAGCACCTCGGCGATGTTCTTGCCCTTGTAGTGCACGGCCAGGGTGTCGCGGTTGTACCGCTTGCCGTGGCAGACCTCGCAGTCCACGTACACGTCGGGGAGGAAGTTCATCTCGATCTTGATCGTGCCGTCGCCCGAGCAGGCGTCGCAGCGCCCGCCCTTGACGTTGAAGCTGAACCGGCCCGGCTGGTAGCCGCGCACCTTCGCCTCCGGAGTCTCGCTGAACAGCGTGCGGATGCGGTCGAAGACGCCCGTGTACGTGGCCGGGTTCGACCGCGGCGTGCGGCCGATCGGCGCCTGGTCGACGTGCACGACCTTGTCGAGGTTGTCGAGTCCGGTGACGCGGGTGTGCTTGCCTGGCACGGTGCGGGCGCCGTTGAGACGCCCGGCGAGCACCTGGTACAGGATGTCGTTGACCAGGGACGACTTGCCCGAGCCGCTGACCCCCGTGACGGCGGTGAGCACACCGAGCGGGAACTCGGCGGTCACGTTCTTCAGGTTGTTGGCGCGCGCGCCCACGACGGACAGCATCCGCTTGCGGTCGATCTTGCGGCGCTTCTTCGGCGTGGCGATCTCGCGGCGGCCGGCGAGGTAGTCGCCGGTCATCGACTCGGTCTCGGCGAGCAGCGCCGAGTAGGGGCCGGAGTGCACGACCGCTCCCCCGTTGACGCCGGCGCCCGGTCCGATGTCGACCACCCAGTCGGCGGCCTCGATCGTCTCCTCGTCGTGCTCGACGACGATCAGCGTGTTGCCGAGGTCGCGGAGGCGGACGAGGGTCTCGATCAGCCGGCGGTTATCGCGCTGATGCAGGCCGATCGACGGCTCGTCGAGCACGTAGAGCACGCCGGTCAGGCCGGAGCCGATCTGCGTCGCGAGGCGGATGCGCTGCGCCTCACCGCCCGAGAGCGACCCGGCGGAGCGCCCGAGGTTCAGGTACGACAGGCCCACCTGCAGCAGGAACTCCAGCCGCAGCCGGATCTCGCGCAGCACCTGGGCTGCGATCTTGGCCTCGCGCTCGGTGAGCTCGAGGGTGTGCATGAAGCGGCTGGCGTCGGCCAGGCTCAGGCTCGAGACCTCGGCGATCGAGTGGCCGTGCACCTTGACCGCGAGCACCTCGGGCTTGAGACGTGCCCCGTCGCAGACCGGGCACGGCACCTCGCGCAGGTACTCGCCCCAGCGTCCGCGCTGCGTGTCGGACTCCGCCTGCATGTACTGGCGCTCGATGTAGGGGACGACGCCCTCGAAGCCGGAGGTGTACCGCATCTCGCGTCCGTAGCGGTTCTTCCACTTGACGCTGACCTTGTAGTTGTCCCCGCGCAGCACCGCCTCGCGCACGTCGGAGTGCAGCTGGTTCCAGGGGGTGTCCAGCGAGAAGTCCAGGTCGCGCGCGAGACCTTCGAGCAGGCGCTCGTAGTACTGGAACAGCCCCTTGCCCTGCGTGGTCCAGGGCAGGATGACGCCCTCGCGGATCGACAGCTCCTCGTCGCCGAGCATGAGGTCGACGTCGACGGACATCCGGGTTCCGAGGCCGGAGCACGCCGGGCAGGCGCCGAACGGCGCGTTGAACGAGAACGTGCGCGGCTCGATCTCGGTGAGGGTGATCGGATGCCCGTTCGGGCAGGCGAGCTTCTCGGAGAACGACTGCCAGGCGTCGTCGCCCTCCTCGTCGACGAAGTTGACCTGCATGATCCCGCCGGCCAGTCCCAGCGCGGTCTCGACGGAGTCGGTGACGCGTCCGAGGATGTCGGCGGATGCGACCAGGCGGTCGACGACGACGGCGATGTCGTGCTTGTAGCTCTTCTTCAGCGCGGGCGGCTCGGCGAGCTGGATCAGGTCGCCGTCGACGATCGCGCGGGAGTAGCCCTTGGCACCGAGCTCCTTGAAGAGGTCGACGAACTCGCCCTTCTTCTGCGTGACGACCGGCGCGACGATCTGGTACCGGGTGCGCTCGGGGAGCTCCATGAGCTGATCGGCGATCTGCTGCACGGTCTGCCGCTGGATGCGCTCACCGCACTCGGGGCAGTGCGGGATGCCGATGCGGGCCCACAGCAGTCGCATGTAGTCGTGGATCTCGGTGATCGTGCCGACCGTGGAGCGCGGGTTGCGGTTGGTCGACTTCTGGTCGATCGAGACCGCGGGGCTGAGGCCCTCGATGAAGTCGACGTCGGGCCTGTCCACCTGGCCCAGGAACTGGCGCGCGTACGCGCTCAGCGATTCGACGTAGCGGCGCTGCCCCTCGGCGAAGATCGTGTCGAAGGCCAGGCTCGACTTGCCGGACCCCGACAGCCCCGTGAACACGACGAGCGAGTCGCGCGGGATGTCGATGTCGACGTTCTTGAGATTGTGCACGCGGGCACCGCGAACACTGAGTTTTCCGGAGGAGGCGACGGGAACAATGGGCACCCGTCAAGTCTAGGAGAGGCCACCGACACTGGGCTCGCGCAGCGGTTCCTGAGCGAGGAGCGAAGCGACGAGACGAAGGGCGCTCAGCGCATCGCACTGGGCTCCGCGCTTCGTCTCTCTGCGCTCGCTCAGGAACCGGACGCCGCATAGCCGTGCGCGCGCTGTGCGCGCAGCATCCGCAGCGCCCCGAGCACGAACCCCAGCACGGCCAGCGCCCCGAGCACGACGGCGGCCGGCAGCACGCGACCTTCCGGGAGCAGGTACGCCAGGAACCCGGCCGCCTGTCCGGCCGCCTGCATGATCGCGAAGCGGACCGCCGTGGGCCGCAGGGCGGACACCGCCACACGCGCGCCCAGCGGTACGGCCATCGCCAGTGACCCCAGCACGTGCAGCAGGTGCACGGCCGCGATCACGACCGCCGTGCGCCCTGGCGCGGCATCCGACGCGACCAGCACGATCACCAGGATCACCGCGGAGACCCAGGGCCCGCCGAGCACGCGCGCCACCCCGCTGAGCAGGCAGAGCACGCCCATCACGATGATCCAGCCCACCGCGGCGTGGATCATCGACCCCGCGGTGACCGCCACCGCGGTGGACAGGATCGGTAAGGACCACCCGGGCACGGAGACTCCGATGGCGAGTTCGTCGTCGCGTCTCATCGGGGCCTCCCAGCCGCGAGGAAGCGACCGCTCCTCGTCAGAGCGGTCAGCTGCGGTCCGGGATCATCGGCCCACCGCATGGTCTCGACTCCCGCCTCCCGCAGCTGGTGCATCATGTCCTCGCGCTCGGCGAGCAGCACGCGCAGCGCGAGCGACCGCTCGGTGCTGAGGCGGTGCTCGTCCAGCTCGGGCAGGATGTCGACGGCCACGACCCGGTGCCCCGCCGCGCGCCAGCGCGTGGCGATCTCGGCGGCGGCGCCGTCGAAGAAGGTGGAGAGTACGTAGATGATCGATCCGTGCGGCACCGGGGGCATCCTGCGGAACCTCGCGTCGTCACCACCGCGGCCGGTCGAGGAGATCTCCGCGACGATGCGCGCGAGGTGCCGGCGCCCGCCACCGGACCGGACGGAGCGTCCGCCGTGAGCGAGCGTGTGGAACGCGACCCGATCGCCCTGTTCGACGGTCGCCGCGGCGATCGAGCGCGCCGCGCTCCGCGCATGATCGAGTGACGTGACTCCACTGCGCGCGAGGTCGAGGGTCCCCCACGTCGCCACCACCTCGCCGAGGTCGTCGGCGGTGTCCATGACGATCACGGCGGATGCATCGCTGAGCGTGTTCGTGCGCCGGATCAGCAGTTCGCCCGGCCGGCGCGCCGCGCGGGCCGTCGCCTTCCAGTCCACGCGCCGCAGCTCGTCGCCGGGGGCGAACGGATGGATGTCGCGGAAGTCTCCGCCCTGACCGGGACGCACTCCCTCATGCGACCCGTGCAGGCCGGTCAGTCGCGGCGCCAGCGGCAGCAGCGGCAGTCGTCGCAGCACCGGCTGAACGGTCCGCACCAGCGAGATCGGCGTGCACGGAACCCCCAGCAGAGCGGTGTCCGCGTCGAGAGCGCGCGCGGCTACCTGAACCGTCGTCAGCGGGCCCGAGTGCCTCGGCCGGCTGGTGGCCCGCACCCGGGTGCGGCCGGGGACGAACAGCCTTCGGCGGGTGCGGCCGGCCTGCGCCACCGCCAGCTCCACCATCTCGGCATCCGACTCCACCACGATGTCGTCGGCGAACACTCCCTCCTCCGCACCCGGCGCGCGCTCGATCCGGAGATCGACGCCACCGCGACCGGTCACCGTGAGCGCGATGGCCGCCCAGAGGGCGAGCGGGATGCCGATCGCGATCACGTCGGGCCGGGAGAACACGACGCCCGCGATCAGCGCACCGGCCGCGGCGAAGACGGCGAGGAAGAGCGGCGGGCCGGCGCGCCGCGCTCCCCCGGATGCTGGTGCGTCGCCCATGACTCAGCCGCGGACGGCGGCGATGCTCGGCGGGACGGCGACGGACGAGACCAGTCCGCGGACGATCTCTGCCGGGTCGACGCCCTGCGCCCACGCCTGCGGAGTGAGGGTGAGACGGTGCGCGAGCACCGGCACCGCGATGCGCTTGATGTCGTCGGGGCGCACGTAGTCGCGTCCGTCCAGCGCCGCCAGCGCACGCCCGAGCAGGACGAGCGACTGCGATCCGCGCGGGGATGCGCCGACCGCGACGTGCTGTGCCTGCCGTGTCGCTGCCGCCAGCGCGACGCAGTACGCCACGACGTCGGGGTCCACATGGATCCGCTCGACGGCCTGCTGCAGCTGCGACAGTTGACCGGGGCCCAGGACCGGCTCCACGTGCGTCGCCTCCTGCTGCCGCCGCAGCCGTCCGAGCAGGATCTCGGTCTCGCCCTGCTGGTCGAGGTATCCCACGGAGAGACGCACCATGAAGCGGTCCAGCTGCGCCTCGGGCAGGGAGTACGTGCCCTCGTACTCGATCGGGTTGGCCGTGGCGATGACGTGGAAGGGCGGCTCAAGAGGGAAGCTGTTGCCCTCGACGGTCACCTGCCTCTCGGCCATCGCCTCGAGCATGGCGGACTGCGTCTTCGGGGTGGTGCGGTTGATCTCGTCCGCCAGCAGCAGCCCGGTGAAGATGGGCCCCGGCCGGAAGACGAACTCGCCGCTGTCGGGGGCGTACACGTACGATCCCGTCACATCGCCGGGGAGCATGTCCGGCGTGCACTGCAGACGCCGGAACGACAGGCCGAGCGCGGATGCCAGGCTGCGCGCCGCCAGGGTCTTGCCGAGGCCGGGCACATCCTCGAACAGCACGTGGCCTCCGGCGAGGAACGTGGCCAGAGCGACCTCAAGCGGGTCGTCCATGCCGACGACCGCGGTGGCCACGGCCGCGCGGATGCGCTGGCCGAGTTCGGCGATGTCCGCGAAGTTCATGATGTGCTCTCCCTCTGCGATGGTCTTTCCGGGTCCTGCGCTGCGTCCCGCCGGGCCGCTTCGTCACGGCGATCGGTGCCCAGCCGCTCCGCGGCTGCGAGCGCGGCGTGGACATCGACGACCCTGGTGCGACGTCCGTTCAGCCGCGCCCACAGCCCGTCGCCCAGCATCCGGTCGACGGCGGATGCCTGTCGCGGGTCGTCCACGTCCACACCGTGCTGCTGCAGCCGGCGGCGCAGCGTGGCGCGGAGCCGGCGGGTGACGGCCTCGTTGGCCGTGTCGGTGTGCATGTTGATGGCCCAGGCGAGACGCGAGACGTCGGAACCGATGTAGTCGGGCGGATCGGGAAGGCGTGGTGCGTCCACGCGCGGATCGTCGGGCAGCCGCAGCCCGATCAGCAGCACGACCGCTGCGACGAGAACCGACCAGCCCCAGACGAACTCGACCTGCACGCGCAGCACGGCGAGCCCGATGCCGGCGAGGAAACCGACGCCGGCCGCCATCAACAGCGCATGCAGCCACCTCATCGCCAGCCCTCCTCGATGAGCGCCAGCGCACGGGAGGCGAGGGCACGATCCTGCTCGCTCCCCCGGCGCCCGCCGAACCGCACGCCCTCGTAGACGACGAGGAGCTGCTGCGCCGGATGCTCGATGCCCGGCCCGCGCAGCAGGATCCGCAAGGTGAACTCCGCGGGCGTCTCACTGACGCCGCGACCGGCCCCGGAGTCCGCTGCCGTCTCCTCCAGCCCCACCCAGGCGGCGATGATGGCGTCGCTCGGTGCAGGGTGCGCCTCGATCGCTTCCCGCGCTGCGGCGATGCCGCGGCGGACGGTGGGTGCGTCAGGCTCGGCCTCCGCCGGCGCGTCGGCCACCTCGACCTCGACGTCCTTGGCCGCACCCGGCTGCCTGCGCAACCGGCGACTGCGCCAGAGGTCGATGATGCGGCGGACGATCCAGAGCAGCAGGAGAACGGCCAGCGCCGAGACGATCAGCGCGAGGACGATGCCGATGCCGACCAGGGCGGCATCCGATCCGCCGTCCTCCTGGCCGGGCGCCGCGCCCGGCGTGATCGTGGGCGTCGGCCTCTCGTCCGGAAGGGGCGATGCGGGGGCCCCTTCCGGTGCGAGGTCGATCGTGGGATGCCCGGCGATGGACGAGGCGAGCATGGCGACGGCGAAGAGCGCGAGCATGGCGAGGATCAGCAGCATCCGCCACCAGGACTGGACCCGCCTCGCAGCGGGCGCGCGCTCGACGGTCTCCGTCTGCTCCCGCGCGTCGTGCTGCACCGTCCCCGTCACACCTTCACCCTATGCGAGTCGACGGGCGCGGCCGCCGGCGGCGCGACGAGCTCAGCCGCGCAACGAGCTGTTGAACGGGCCGAGAGCCTCGCGGAGGGCGGTCACGGTCTCCAGGTCGAGTCCGACGCGCTGCATCACCTGCCGCGGCACGTCGAGCGCCTGCGCGCGCAGTGCGCGGCCGGCATCGGTCAGGCTGATGTCGAGGCGCCGCTCGTCCTGATCGCTGCGCACCCGTTCGATCAGCCCTTCCTTCTCGAGTCGCTTCACGAGCGGGGACGCGCTGGCCGGCTCGAGCGCGAGCGCGTCTGCGATGTCGCCGAGGGAGCGCGGAGACTGATCCCAGAGCGCGAGCATCACGAGGTATTGCGGATGCGTGAGGCCGAGTGGCTCGAGAATCGGCCGGTACACGGCCAGGACGTTCCGGGCAGCCGTGACCATCGCGAAGCACAGCTGGTTCTCGAGGCGGAGGAGGTCGTCGTCATCGGTCACATCTCGATGTTACTCGTGCACGAATAGTTAGTACACTAATCATCATGACCGAGGAACGAGACCGCCCTCCGCTTCGCACCCGCATCCGCGAAGCCGGCGGCTTCTACGCGTGGTTCAACTCCCGGCTGATCCGTCTGGCGGGTCCGGCGGCCGTCGGCCCCTATGAGAGCACGCCGCCGCCGAGCGCCGCACAGCGCGCGGAACGCGCCTGCCCGCTGTGCGGGAAGCCGATGAACCTGCACGAGATCGACCGCTCGGGACCCAAGCCGCTCATGCACTGCCCCTGAAGCGCGCGCACTGCCCCTGAAGCGCGCGCAGCGCCATGAGTTCAGAGCGGCGCCATCGAGGTCAGGCGTGTCCGGCCTTCTCCATGGCCCGCAGCTCCTTCTTCAGGTCCTGCACCTCGTCGCGCAGGCGCGCGGCGAGCTCGAACTTCAGCTCGGCGGCCGCGGCGAGCATCTGCTCCGACAGGTCGGTGATCGTGTCCTCGAGCTGCGTCGCTCCCTCGGCGGCGATCCCCGTGCGGCGCAGGTTCGGTGTGGGCGACTTGCCCTTGCCGGATTTGTTCCGCCCCGCACGCATGTCGGCTGTGTCGGCGACCTCGCGCGCCAGCACCTCCGTGATGTCGGCGATGCGCTTGCGCAGGGGCTGCGGGTCGATGCCGTTGGCCTGGTTGTAGGCGATCTGCTTCTCGCGCCGCCGCTCGGTCTCCTCGATCGCCTTCGCCATCGAGTCGGTCATGTTGTCGGCGTACATGTGCACCTGGCCCGACACGTTTCGCGCCGCGCGGCCGATGGTCTGGATCAGCGAGGTGCCCGAGCGCAGGAAGCCCTCCTTGTCGGCATCCAGGATCGCGACCAGCGACACCTCGGGAAGGTCGAGACCCTCACGGAGCAGATTGATGCCGACGAGCACGTCGTACACGCCGGCGCGCAGCTCGGTGAGCAGCTCGACGCGACGCAGCGTGTCCACGTCGGAGTGCAGGTATCGGACGCGCACGCCGTGCTCGCCGAGGAAGTCCGTCAGCTCCTCGGCCATCTTCTTGGTGAGCGTGGTCACCAAGACGCGCTCATCCCGCTCGACCCGGACGCGGATCTCCTCGAGCAGGTCGTCGATCTGCCCCTTCGAGGGCTTGACGATGATCTCCGGGTCGATCAGACCGGTCGGGCGGATGATCTGCTCCACGACGCCGTCGGCGATACCCATCTCGTACTTGCCCGGCGTCGCGGAGAGGTACACGGTCTGGCCGATGCGGTTCTTGAACTCGTCCCAGCGCAACGGCCGGTTGTCCATCGCGCTGGGCAGCCGGAACCCGTGCTCGACCAGCGTGCGCTTCCGGGACGCGTCGCCCTCGTACATCGCGCCGATCTGCGGCACCGTCACGTGCGACTCGTCGATCACCAGCAGGAAGTCGTCGGGGAAGAAGTCGAGCAGCGTGTGCGGCGGCTCGCCCGCCTCACGCCCATCGAGATGACGGGAGTAGTTCTCGATGCCGGAGCAGAAGCCCAGCTGCTGCAGCATCTCGAGGTCGAACGTCGTGCGCATGCGCAGCCGCTGCGCCTCGAGCAGCTTGCCCTGCCGCTCCAGTTCCGCCAGCCGATCGGCGAGCTCGGCTTCGATCGTGCCGATCGCGCGCTGCACGACGTCGGTGCCGGCCACGTAGTGCGATGCCGGGAAGATCGGCACCGCATCGAGCTTCTCGATCACCTCGCCGGTGAGCGGATGCAGTGAGTACAGCGCCTCGATCTCGTCGCCGAAGAGCTCGATCCGGATCGCGCTCTCCTCGTACACCGGGATGATCTCGATCGTGTCGCCGCGCACGCGGAAGTTGCCGCGCGAGAAGTCCACGTCGTTGCGGTTGTACTGCATGGCGATGAACTGGCGGATGAGGGCGTCGCGATCGTAGCGCTCCCCCACCTGCAGTGCCACCATGGCGCGGAGGTACTCCTCCGGCGCGCCGAGGCCGTAGATGCAGGAGACGGTGCTGACGACCACGACGTCGCGCCGGCTGAGCAGTGAGTTGGTGGTGGAGTGCCGGAGACGCTCCACCTCGGCGTTCACGGAGGAGTCCTTCTCGATGAAGGTGTCCGTCTGCGGGACGTACGCCTCGGGCTGGTAGTAGTCGTAGTAGCTGACGAAGTACTCGACCGCGTTGTTCGGCATGAGCTCGCGGAACTCGTTGGCCAGCTGCGCGGCCAGCGTCTTGTTGTGCGCCATCACCAGGGTGGGCCGCTGCACCTGCTCGATGAGCCACGCCGTGGTCGCGGACTTGCCGGTGCCCGTGGCGCCGAGCAGCACGATGTCGGTCTCGCCCGCATTGATGCGCGCCGCGAGCTCGGCGATGGCCTGCGGCTGGTCGCCTGCGGGCATGTACTCGCTGACGACCTCGAAGGGACGGACGCTGCGCGTGGGTTGCATGTTCTCCAGCCTACGAGGGGCCACCGACACTCGGGCCGGTCGCGCTCCTCCCCCACGCCGGCCGCCACCTAGAGTGGAGCCGTGATCGAGTTTCTGATCGGATCCAGCCTGGCGGCGTCCGCCGGCCTCAACGCCTGGATGCCGCTGTTCCTGCTCGGTCTCGCGGACCGCCTGATCCCCGCCGTGCAGCTCCCCGCTGGCTGGTCGTGGCTCAGCGGCGACATCGCGCTGTGGGTGATCGGCGCCCTGCTCGTGCTGGAGATCGTCGCCGACAAGATCCCCGCGCTGGACTCGCTCAATGACATCGTGCAGAGCGTGCTGCGACCGGCATCCGGCGGCATCGCCTTCGGAGCGGGGGCCGGTGCTCAGACGGTCGCGGTCGAGGACCCCTCCGCGTTCTTCACGGACAACGCCTGGGTGCCGATCGTGGTCGGAGTCGGCATCGCCCTGGCCGTGCATGTCGTCAAGGCGGTCGGACGCGTCGCCGCGAACTCGGTGACCGGTGGCCTCGCCGCGCCCGCCCTCAGCACCGCGGAGGACGGGGCGTCGTTCCTGCTGGCGCTGGCCGCGATCGTGGTGCCCGTCCTCGCGCTCGTACTGCTGATCGGCCTGATCATCACGGCCGTGGTGATGACGAAGCGGCGACGCGCCCGCAAGCGCGCCGCCGCCGTCGTCGGCTGAGCCGCGTCAACGTCGCAGGACGAGCGCCGCTGCCACGCCTGCCAGAGCGCACATCGTCAGCACCGCGATGATCAGCGCCTCCCAGCCCGCACCGCCGAAGAGCAGGCCCAGCCCCCAGCCGAACAGGCTCGAGCCGGCGTAGTACGCGAAGTAGTAGAGCGAGGAGGCCTGCGCCCTGGCATCCGGTCCGGCCGCGACCGGGGTCCAGCCCGATGCGACGGTGTGCGCGCCGAAGAAGCCCGCCGTGAACAGGAGCAGCCCGGCGAGCACCGCCACCGTCGACGGCAGCGCCATGAGCGCCGCGCCGATCGCCATCACCCCGATGGAGCAGAGCAGCACCGGGAGCCTGCCGCTGCGGGATGCCAGCAGCCCGGCCCAGGGCGAGGAGGCCGTGCCCGCCAGGTACGCGAGGAACAGCAGCGTCACCAGCCACGCCGGCAGGGCGAACGGCGGGGCGGACAGGTGGAAGCCGAGGGAGTTGTACACCGCGACGAACGCGCCCATCAGCAGGAACCCCTGGGCGTACAGCGCCCACAGCCTCGGCGAGGTCAGCGCCGTCCGCAGCCGCTCCCCTGCCGGTCCGCGGCCGCCATGACCGCGTCCTGGGGTGAAGCCCCGGGCGCGCGGCGTCAGCCATACGAACAGGACGGCGGATGCCGCGCACATCCCCACCGCGGCCCACACACCTCCCCGCCAGTCGAGCGACTCCCCGACCAGCCCGGAGACGATGCGCCCGGCGAGCCCGCCGACGGTCGTGCCCGCGATGTAGCTGCCGGCCGCGGTCGCGACGTGTCGTGCGTCGACCTCCTCGCTGAGGTACGCCAGCGCCACCGCCGGCACGGCGCCGAGTGCGATCCCCTCGAGCAGGCGCAGCCCGAGCAGCACCGCGACATCACCGCTGAGAGGTGCGATCAGGCCCACCGCCGTGGCGATGACGACACCGACGGTCATCGCCGGAACCCTCCCCATGCGATCTGCGACGAGCGACCACGGGATCACCGCGACGGCGATGCCCAGTGTGCCGGCCGACACCGTCACCGCAGCGGTCGCCGGCGTGATGCCGAGGGCGCTCGAGAGCTGCGGGAGCACGGCCTGCGGCGCGTACAGCTGCGCGAACGTCGCGACGCCGGCGAAGAACAGGCCGGCGATCAGCCGCCGGTACTCGCGCGTCCCCGGGGCGTGGCCCGTGAACGTCACCGTGGCCGGACCCGCTCCCACAGCGCGTCGGTCTGCGTGCGGGTGCGCTCGAGCGAGACCGAGGTGTCGATCACGACGTCGGCGAGGGCTCGTCTGTCGGCATCCGAGACCTGGGATGCCAGACGCGCCCGCGCCTCGTCCTCGGTCAGGCCCCGCAGCTCGACCAGCCTGCGTGCGCGCAGGTCCGCCGGAGCGTCCGCCACCACGATCAGGTCCCAGGGGTCATCCGCACGGGCCTCGATCAGGAGCGGCACGTCGTAGACGACCACCGCGTCGGGATCCGCCGCGAAGGCGGCTGCGAACCGTCGCGCCGACTCGTCTCGCACGGCGGGATGCACGATGGCGTTCAGCCGGTCGAGCTGCCCCCGGTCGCCGAAGACCTTCGCGCCCAGCGCGGCACGATCCAGAGAACCGTCCTCGGCGAACACATCATCGCCGAATGCCGCCGCCAGCTCGTCCAGCACAGGCGATCCCGGCGCCTGCACATCGCGGACGATCCGATCGGCATCCACGATCACAGCGCCGTGCTCGGCGAGCCGGGCGGCGATGGTCGACTTCCCCGATGCGATGCCGCCGGTGAGCGCGATGAGAGGCATCCTCTTATCCTGTCATGCCCTCGAACGCGCGCCGCGGACGCGGAACGGGCCGCCACCCGCCCGAAGGCGAGGTGACGGCCCGTTGCCGTTGGCCGAGATGGCCGTTGGAGCGATGCTTACGCGTTGCCACCCGAGAGCTTCTCGCGCAGAGCCGCGAGAGCCTCGTCGTCGGCGAGGGTGCCGGCACCGGCGGAGTCGCTCGAGAACGACTGAGCCGCACCGAAGTCGTCGCCTGCGGCGGCCTCGGCCTCGGCGGCCTTGAGGACCTGAGCCTTGTGCGCCTCCCAGCGAGCCTGGGCAGCCGCGTACTCCTGCTCCCAGGCCTCGCGCTGAGCGTCGAAGCCGTCCTTCCAGGCACCGGTCTCGGCGTCGAAGCCCTCCGGGTACTTGTACTCGCCGTTCTCGTCGTACTCGGCGAGCATGCCGTACAGCGCCGGGTCGAACTCGGTGCCGTGCGGGTCGACGGACTCGTTGGCCTGCTTCAGCGACAGCGAGATGCGGCGACGCTCGAGGTCGATGTCGATGACCTTGACGAAGACCTCTTCGCCCACCGACACGACCTGCTCGGCCAGCTCGACGTGCTTGCTGGAGAGCTCGGAGATGTGCACGAGGCCCTCGATGCCGTCCGCGACGCGCACGAAGGCGCCGAACGGGACGAGCTTGGTGACCTTGCCCGGTGCGATCTGGCCGATCGCGTGGGTGCGGGCGAAGACCTGCCACGGGTCCTCCTGGGTCGCCTTCAGCGACAGGGAGACGCGCTCGCGGTCCAGGTCCACCTCGAGGATCTCGACGGTGACCTCCTGGCCCACCTCGACGACCTCGGAGGCGTGCTCGATGTGCTT
>NZ_MKRT01000007.1:42374-49096 GCF_001897945.1 Microbacterium sp. 69-10 | reverse complement strand
ACGCTAAGAGCCAGACACCAGGTGATCAGGATCCAACCACCGCGAAGCGGCACTGTCACCCTGACACTGACCATCACGCTAGCCGCTTCGACGGGCTCAGGGCCTCAGGGAAGGTCCCAGGGCCGAGGTGCGGATGCTGCGCTCAGGCCGGCGAGAATCCGAACGTCTCGCCGAGGAACCGCAGCTCCGCCTCCAGCGCCGTGACGATGGTCTCCGCCCGGCGGAAGCCGTGCCCCTCGCCCTCGAACAGCAGGTACTCGTGCGGGATGCCGCGCGCCGCCAGGGCGTCGCGGATCGCCTCGGACTGCGAGGGCGGCACGACCTTGTCATCCGCTCCCTGCAGCAGCAGAACGGGGACGTCGATGCGCTCCGCATGGCTGAGCGGCGACCGCTCGATGTACACGTCCTCGGTCTCGGGGAGCGGGCCGACCAGGCCGTTCAGGTAGAACTTCTCGAAGTCGTGGGTGTCGGATGCCAGCATCCGCAGGTCCGCGACGCCGTACCGGCTGATGCCCGCGCCGAACGCGCCTCCGCGGACCAGCGCGCAGAGCACCGTCCAGCCGCCGGCGGAGCCGCCCTTGATCGCGATGCGGGCAGGGTCGGCGAGCCCGGCATCGGCGAGCCCGCGCGCCGCGGCGATCACGTCGTCCACGTCGACCACGCCCCACTGCCCGTCCAGCCGCTCGCGGTAGGCGCGGCCGTAGCCGGTGGAGCCGCCGTAGTTCACGTCGAGCACGCCGATGCCGCGGCTGGTCCAGTAGGCGTAGGCCGCGGATGCCGCACCCGAGACGTGCGCGGTGGGCCCGCCGTGCACCATGACGATGTACGGGGGCCGCTCGTCCGCCGGGGCGGCCGCATCCGGGTTCGTCGGGCGGTAGTCGAAGGCGTGCACGGGGCCGTGCGCGCCCTCGAACGTGACCGGGCGGGCCACCGGGAACCACCTGGAGTCGACCGGGTCGCCCCCGCGGATCGCCGTCGTCTCGCCGGACTCCAGGTCCACGCGCCACAGCCCGCGGTCCACGCCGGCGCCCGCGCCCGAGATCAGCACCCGGGAACCAGACACGTCGTCGATGCTCGCCTCGCCGGTCACGGGGACGTCGATCGGGCGGACCTCGCCCGACTCCGGGTCGATCAGGACGACGTCGTCGGCGCCGTTCGTGCGCACCGCGACGATCCGCCGGTCGTCCAGGACGCCGTACCAGCGGTTGCCGAGCACCCACAGTCCGCCGCCGGTGTCGGCATCGGCCAGGACGTACGGCTCCGTCGTGGCGGGCGGCGTCGGCGCGGGCGGCGGCGTGTCCGCGCCGAGCCGCGCGACGTGCAGGTTCCACCGTCCGGTGGCGTCGTCGGCGTACAGCAGCTCGTCGTCGGTGAGCCACTCGGGCTGCAGAGCGGCGCGGGCGGGAACCGGCGTGAGCGATCCGGAGGCGAGGCGCGTGACGGCGATCCGCGCGGTCTCCCACGGCATGCGCTGCTCGGTCCATTCCGTGTACGCCAGGCGGGTGCCGTCCGGCGACAGGGACGGGTGGGCGTAGAACCCCGAGCCGTACGTGGACACCCAGGCGGGGGAGTCGTCGTCGGCGGCCGATCCGTCCGTCGGGATCTCCGCGATGCCGCGCCAGTGCTGCTCGCCGCGCAGATCCTCGCGCACGGCGAACAGCCGTCCCTGCTGCAGCGACAGTCCGCCGTGCTGCGGGCCGGGCGCTGTCAGCGGCTCGGGGACGCCGCCGCGCGGCATCCGGTACACGCACTGGTCGCCCGCGTTCACGAAGTACAGGGTGCCGTCGGCATCCGCGGTCCACGCCCCGCCGCCGTACTCGTGCACGCGGGAGCGCGCGTTCCACGGCTCGGGAAGGATCTCGGCGCCGGAGGAGCTGCGCACGGTGACCCGTCCGCCCTGCGAGGGCACCGACTCGCCCCACCAGATCTCCTCGCCCACGAAGCGCGCTCCGTCGATCCGCGGCGCGGACGAGGAGACATCGGCGGCGGAGAACGGCGAGGGCCAGGAACCGTAGGGCAGAGTCATGGCTCGAGCCTATCCAGATGACGTCATGTGTCCGGCGCTGACACATGGCGTCACACAGTGTGCACCTGGCCGCGTCGCCGTTCTACCGTGCTGGAACAGCCCCGTCCGGAACAGTGAGGAGACAGCCGTGAGTCGCGTGCCGTTCTCCTTCGAGCTGTACCCGCCGCGATCCACCGCCAGTGCGCAGGCGCTGCACGACACGATCGACCGGTTGGCCGAGGCCGGTCCCGACTTCCTGTCGGTCACCTACGGCGCAGGGGGATCGACCGGCGGGCGGTCCCTGGAGGTGCTGCGCTACATCCGCACCCGCACCGACGTCGAGCCGCTCGCGCACCTCACCTGCGTCGGCAACACCTACGCGGGAGCGGCCCGGCTCATCCGCGAGTTCCTGGATGCCGGCATCCTCAGCTTCCTCGCGCTGCGCGGCGACCCGCCTGCGGGTCTGGGCGAGGGCGAGTCGTTCCTCGGCGACCTGGAGAGCTCCGCGCAGCTGGTGCAGCTGATCGACCGGGTGCAGGCCGAGCGGGCGCCCTACGAGGAGTCGCCCGTGCCCGGGAACCCGGGTGCCGTGCGCGTCGCTCCGCGCCGCAGGGTGAACATCGCCGTGGCGGCGTTCCCCAACGGGCATCCGCGGTCCGCCTACAGCAGCCAGCACGTCGACGCGCTGCTCGCGAAGCAGGCGGCGGGCGCCACGCTCGCCATCACGCAGCTGTTCTTCCACCCCGACCACTACCTCGCCTTCGTCGAGCGCGCGCGGCGTGCGGGCGTGACGATCCCCATCCTGCCCGGCATCATGCCGATCACCTCGCCGAGCCGTCTCGCCCGCGTGCTCGAGCTCACCGGGGAGGAGCTGCCCGGTGAGCTGTCGATCGCGCTCGAGGTCGAGCCCACCGCGGAGGGACGCCGCCAGATCGGCATCGACTGGGCATCCGATCTCGCCCGGGAGGTCGTCGCGGGCGGCGCGCCGGGTGTGCATCTCTACGCCTTCAACCAGCACGAGACCGTGCTGGACGTCCTCGCCCAGGCCGGCATCCTGGCCGACCGATGTCTTTCGCCAGCCACGAAGTAAAGGAAACACCATGACCGCTTTCCCCGCCGGGACGATCCTCGGCTACCCCCGGATCGGACGCCGCCGCGAGCTGAAGAAGGCCGTCGAGGCGTTCTGGGCAGGGCGCATCGACGAGAAGCAGCTCGAGACCGCCGCCGCAGAGCTGCGCGCCGCGAACCGCGAGCGCCTCGCCGAGCTCGGACTCGGCCGCGATGACTCGTCGATCCCGGAGTCCTCGTCCTTCTACGACCAGGTGCTCGACGCCGCCGTCACCGTCGGCGCCATCCCGGCCCGCTTCGAGGACCTGCGCGACGAGGACGGCAGCATCGGCCTGCCCGCCTACTTCACCGTCGCCCGTGGCGAGGGCGACCGCGCCCCCGCCGAGATGACCAAGTGGTTCGACTCGAACTACCACTACCTGGTGCCGGAGATCGGCCCGGAGACCGTGTTCTCGTTCTCCAGCGACCGGCTGGTCCGCGAGGTCGTCGAGGCGGCCGAGGCGGGCTACCGCACCCGCCCGGTCATCGTCGGCCCGGTCACGCTGCTCGCGCTGGCCAAGGCGTCGGATGCCGCGCCCGAGGGCTTCGACCCGCTCTCGCGCCTGGACGACGTCGTCGCCGTGTACGCCGAGCTGCTCGCCAGGCTGAAGGCCGCCGGCGCCGAGTGGGTGCAGCTCGACGAGCCGGCACTGGTCAGCGAGTCGCTGCCGGCCACGACCGCCCAGCTGGCGGATGCCGCGCAGCGCGCGCTCGCGGCTCTCGGCGGCTCGACGGAGCGTCCGTCGATCCTCGTGGCGGCTCCCTACGCATCGCTCGACGAGACGCTCGCCGTGCTCGCCGCGGCGCCCGTCGAGGCGATCGCCATCGACCTCGTGCGCGGTGCCGTTCCGGCATCCCTGCCCGACCTCGCGGGCAAGACGATCGTGGGCGGCGTGATCGACGGCCACAACATCTGGCGCGGCGACCTGGCAGGCGCCTTCGCCAAGCTCGAGGCGCTGCGCGAGCTCGGCGCGGCATCCGTCTCGGCATCCACCTCCACCTCGCTGCTGCACGTGCCGCACGACGTGCAGGACGAGTCCAAGCTCGACGCGCGCCTGGTGTCGTGGCTCGCCTTCGCCGACCAGAAGGTCGGACAGGTCGTCGCCCTCGCCCGCGGCCTCGCCGAGGGCCGCGAGGCGATCGCGGAGGAGCTGGACGCGGCATCCGCAGCCCTCGCCGACCGGCGCGACGCCCCCGGCGTGCGTGACGGCGCCGTGCGCGCCCGCGCCCTCTCGGAGGCCGACTTCTCCCGCGACTCCTACGCGGACCGGGAGGCCGCCCAGCTGGCGCTGGACCTGCCCGCGCTGCCGCTGACCACCATCGGCTCATTCCCGCAGACCGCCGACATCCGTCGCGCCCGCGCGCAGTTCGGCCGCGGCGAGGTGCCCCAGGACGACTACGAGGCGTTCCTGAAGGCGGAGATCGACCGCGTGGTCGCGCTGCAGGAGGACCTGGGGCTGGACGTGCTCGTGCACGGCGAGGCCGAGCGCAACGACATGGTGCAGTACTTCGCCGAGAACCTGGACGGCTTCGCGGTGACCGAGAACGGCTGGGTGCAGTCCTACGGCTCGCGCGCCACGCGCCCGTCGATCCTGTGGGGCGACGTGTCGCGTCCGGCGCCGATCACCGTCTCCTGGGCGTCGTACGCCCAGTCGCTGAGCGCCAAGCACGTCAAGGGCATGCTCACCGGTCCCGTCACGATCCTGGCCTGGTCGTTCGTGCGCGACGACCAGCCGCTCGGGGAGACCGCCAACCAGGTCGCTCTCGCACTGCGTGACGAGATCACCGACCTCGAGGCCGCGGGCATCGCGATCATCCAGGTCGACGAGCCGGCCCTCCGGGAGCTGCTGCCGCTGAAGAAGGCCGACCAGCCCGCCTACCTGGACTGGTCCGTGAACTCCTTCCGCCTGGCCACCGGCGGCGCTGCGGCGGCCACTCAGGTGCACACGCACCTCTGCTACTCGGAGTTCGGCGTCGTGATCGATGCGATCCGCGCGCTGGACGCCGACGTCACCTCGATCGAGGCCGCTCGCAGCCGCATGGAGGTCGTCGCCGACATCGCCGAGTACGGCTTCGACCACGGCGTGGGCCCGGGCGTCTACGACATCCACTCGCCGCGCGTGCCGAGCGTCGACGAGATCGAGTCGCTGCTGCGCCGCGCGGTCGACGAGTTGCCGCTGCGTCAGCTCTGGGTCAACCCGGACTGCGGTCTGAAGACCCGCGGCTACGACGAGACCGTCGCCTCGCTGCGCAACATCGTCGAGGCGACGCGCCGCGTCCGCGAGGACGTCGTCGTCCCGGCCTGAGCCGGATCCCCGCGGGGGCTGTGCAGACCCCGCGGGATCACTGGTACGGATGGGCCCCGCTCCACGGAGGAGCGGGGCCCATCCGGGTCTTCAGCGCAGGTGGTGCACCTGCTGCAGGCCGTACACCGGGGTGTCGATGCCGGCGTGCCTGGCCTTCAACTGCAGCGCCAGGTACAGCGAGTAGTGCCGCGACTGGTGCAGATTGCCGCCGTGGAACCAGAGGTTCGGCTGCTGCGTGGGCTTCCACATGTTGCGCTGCTCGCCCTCCCAGGGGCCGGGATCCTTGGTCGTGTCCGAGCCGAGCCCCCAGCACTTGCCCACGGTGTCGGCGACCTCCTGGCTGATGAGGTCTGCCACCCAGCCGTTCATCGAGCCGTAGCCGGTGGCGTAGACGACCAGATCCGCCGGGAGCACGGTGCCATTCTTCAGCACCACGGCATCCTCGGTGAGATGGTCGACGTCCCCGTGCGCGAGCTTGACCTCACCGTCGGCCACCAGCTCGGCGGAGCCCACGTCGATGTAGTAACCGGAGCCGCGCCGCAGGTACTTCAGGAACAGGCCTGAGCCGTCGTCTCCCCAGTCGAGGTCGAATCCGGCCGCCGTCATCCGGTCGTAGAAGTCCTTGTCGCGCTCGCGCATCTTGTCGTACAGCGGGATCTGGAACTCGTGCATGATCCGGTAGGGCAGCGACGCGAAGATGAGGTCGGCCTTCTCGGTGGTGACGCCGGCGGCGAGAGCGCGCTCGGAGTACAGGTCGCCGAGACCGATGTCCATCAGGGTGTCGCTCTTGACGATGTGCGTCGAGGAGCGCTGCACCATGGTCACGTCCGCGCCGTGCTCCCACAGCGCCCCGCAGATGTCGAAGGCCGAGTTGTTGCTCCCGATCACGACGACCTTCCTGCCGCTGTAGGCGTCGGGGCCGGGATGCTGGGACGAGTGCTGCTGCTCGCCGCGGAACACGTCCTGGCCGGGGAAGACCGGCACGTTCGGCTTGCCCGACATGCCCGTCGCGAAGACCAGCTGGGTCGGATGCAGGGTCAGTGGGGCTCCGTCGCGTTCGATCTCGACGGACCAGGTGCCGGATGCGTCGTCGAAGGCCGCTGAGGTCGCGGTCGTGTTCGACCAGTACGGCACCTCCATGACCTTCACGTAGGACTCAAGCCAGTCGCCGACCTTGTCCTTCGGGGCGAAGACGGGCCAGTTCTCGGGGAACTTGATGTACGGCAGGTGGTCGTACCAGACCGGGTCGTGCAGGCAGAGCGACTTGTAGCGCCCGCGCCACTGATCTCCGGGACGCGGGTGCC
>NZ_MKRT01000007.1:21772-42358 GCF_001897945.1 Microbacterium sp. 69-10 | reverse complement strand
CGCCGAGCGCGATACCGCCCTGCCCGCCGCCGATGACGAGCGCGTAGGGCTGGGTCTCGGTACCAAGCGACGCCTCCTCGGCCTGGCGGCGCTCCAGCCACGACACGCGGTCGCGTCGCGCCCCGTGCTCAGCGCCCTTCGGACGGCGCTCGCGCAGGGGCTCCTCGTGGCCCTTGAGCTCGTACATGGTGGTCAGCAGCGTCCACGCCTTCGGGCCGTCCTCGTCGACGATCCGGACGAGACCCCGGCCGCGGCCCACCGCGGTCTCGAACTCGAACCAGGCGGACGTCACTCCGTCGGCGGTCTCGGGCTCCTCGGAGAATCGGAAGCCGCGCGGGGCGGTGCCCTCGAGCGTGGCGGTGAGGAGGTCGGCGACGCCCGCGGGGTTCTCGACCGTGGTGATGTTCCAGGAGAAGGCGATCAGATCGCGCCAGAAGCTGGTCGCCGCGAAGAGCCCGGCGGCGCGCGCGACATCGCGGGCGAGCAGGGCATCCTCGAAGGCCGCCAGCCAGGTGCGGGCCGGATCGTCGGATGCGGTCATGGTCGGCATCGTCGCCGATCGCTCATCGAGTTGGGTCATGCGTACAGTGCACTCGGCTGCGCTCGCGCCGTGAAGCGTTGCACGGTGTTGCAACGTGGCCAGGGATACGCTCCCCGCCATGGCAACGTCGCCTGATCTCGCAGACCTCGCCCGCCGTCTCGTGCGTGTGCACGATGCCGTGCTCTCCGGCAGCGCGCCTCCGCAGGATCCGCGGGAGGTGGTCGCGCGGTCGTGGCGCCGCACGATGAGCCTGGGCGTGGATGCCGATGCCGTGCGCCGCGTCGAGCCGATGGCAGCCTCGGCGCTGGAGGATCTGAGGCGTCGTTCGCGGCTGTCCGACGTGATCGACGAGCTGCGCGCCCCTCTGCTCGCCGCCGCCGACGCCTCGTCGTATCTCGTCGTCGTGACGGACGCCGACGGCGTGGTGCTGTGGCGCAGCGGCGCGCCGAGGGTGAAGCTGCACGCTGATCGGCTCGGCTTCGTGGACGGTGCGCGATGGACGGAGAGCGTCGTGGGGACCAACGCGATCGGCACCGCGCTCGTCGAGGATGCGCCCGTGCAGCTGTTCTCGGCCGAGCACTACGAGAACGCGCAGGTGCCCTGGTACTGCACCGCCGAGCCGATCCACGACCCGATCGACGGGACGCTGCTCGGCGTCGTGGACGTCAGCGGCCCCGCGCTGACGCTGCATCCCGCCATCCGCGCGCTGGTGTCGGCGGCGGCGAGGATCGCCGAGGCGTCGCTCTGGCGCCGGCACAGCATGCGGCTGGACCGTCTGCGCAGGGCCGCGCAGCCTCTGCTGGCCGGCATGCAGGGACCGGCGCTCGTCGTCGATGACCACGGCTGGGTCGCCGCGCAGCAGGGGCTGTCCGCCCGCGACCGGATCGAGGTCCCGCACGCGGATCGCACCCTCGCCGTGCCCGGACTGGGCGTGTGCGTGCCCGAGCGCCTGCCGGAGGGCTGGCTGATCAGACCCGCGGCGGACACCTCTGTGGTGGCCGTGCTCGACCTCACGGGCACGCAGGCGTGCATCGAGGTGCGGGCCGACGCATCCACCTGGCGCGTGCCGCTCACGCCGCGGCACGCCGACATGCTGGCCCTGCTCTCGGATGCCGGTCCCGCCGGCGTCACGGCCGCCGACCTCAGCCGTCGCCTGCACGGCGACGTCGACCATCAGGTCACCGTGCGCGCGGAGTTCTCCCGCCTGCGACGCTCGGCGGGGGCGCTGGTCGCCGGCGCGCCGTACCGGATCGCGGACGGGGTCCTGCTGAGCGTGCGGCGGGGATAACCGATCAGACGGCGCGCAGCACCGCCACGACCTTGCCGAGCACCACGGCCTCGTCGCCGAGGATCGGCTCGAACGCTGAGTTGCGGGGGAGCAGCCAGGTGTGGCCGTCCCGCCGGCGGAAGGTCTTGACCGTCGCCTCGCCGTCGATCATGGCCGCGACGATCTCGCCGTTCTCGGCGTTGCTCTGCGTGCGCACCACCACCCAGTCGCCGTCGCAGATGGCGGCGTCGATCATGGACTCGCCGGTGACCTTGAGCATGAACAGCTCGCCCTTGCCGACGAGCTGGCGGGGGAGCGGGAAGATCTCCTCGACCTGCTGCTCCGCGGTGATCGGGATGCCGGCCGCGATCTGGCCGACCAGGGGGACCAGGGCCGCGTCTCCGACGGCGGGAGCGGAATCGGCGGGATTCTCCGTGCTCGTGCCGGGGAGATCGATCAGCACCTCCATGGCGCGGGTCTTGCCGGGATCACGGCGGAGGTAGCCGCTGAGCTCGAGCTGGCCCAGCTGGTGAGTGACGCTGGAGAGCGACTTGAGCCCGACGGCGTCACCGATCTCGCGCATGCTCGGCGGATAGCCGTACCGGGCGATGGAGGTCTGGATGACCTCGAGGATCGCGATCTGCTTCGCGCTGAGGCTCTTGCGGCGACGCGTGCGCGGAGCCTCGGATGCGGGGGTGGCGTTCTCGCTCATCGGTGCTCCTTCTCAGCGGCCGGACCGGGCTGGATCCGCGTCATCGCGGGCTTCCGGTTCGAATGTCGGTGGCCAGTGGTGTGCTGTCCATATCGAAACCGTATCCGAGATATCGCGGAAAACGGAAGATCTGTTCGAGCGTGTCGGCGACATTCTCGGACGGGTTTCGAAGAATTCTTGACAGATGTTCGATATCGAAGATAGATTCGGAACACAGCTTCGCATTCGGCATCCCCGCGATCGGCGGGAAGAAGAAGAGGAGCCTCACATGAGCACCATCAGCATCCAGAGCCCCGCGATCCGTCGCGCCTCCGCAGGTGCCTCCACGCGTGCGGTGCGCTCGACGAAGCTCCGCCTCACGGTGCGCGGTCGTCGTGTGCTGGCGGCGGTCGCCGCTGCCCCTCTCGTCGCGGGCATCGCGTTCTCGGTGCTGGCGGGCGGTTCGGCACTCGCCTCGGGTGAGCAGAACGCCGGGGTCTCCTTCGAGACCGTGACGGTGCTCCCGGGCGACACCCTGTGGTCGATCGCGTCGGAGATCGCGCCCGGTGTCGACCCGCGCGACGTGATCGACGACATCATGAGTCTGAACAACCTCAGCAGCGGTGCGATCCAGGCCGGTTCCGAGATCGCCATCCCGACGCAGTACTCGCACTGATCGTCATCCGGGAACTGGCCCGGATTCCGCGCTCTACCATGGGAAGAGTGACCTCTCTCGACGAGCTGCCTCTCCGCGACGATCTGCGCGGGCTCACACCCTACGGCGCTCCGCAGGCCCCTCTGCCCGTGGCGCTGAACGTGAACGAGAACACGCATCCGGTGCCGGAGTCGGTGGTCGGCGACATCCTCGACGACATCGCCCTGGCGCTCAGCGACGTCAACCGCTACCCCGACCGCGAGTTCACCCAGCTGCGTGAGGCCTTCGCCGCCTATCTCGGCCACGAGCTGACCGCCGACCAGATCTGGGCGGGAAACGGCTCCAACGAGGTGCTGCAGCACATCATGCAGGCGTTCGCCGGGCCGGGCCGCACGGTCTTCGGCTTCGCGCCGACCTACTCGATGTATCCGCTGATCACGCAGGGGACCGGCGCCAGCTGGATCGCCGGCACGCGCGAGGACGACTACACCATCACGCCGGAGGACGCGGCAGCCCAGGTCGCGGCAGCCGACCCCGACGTCGTGCTGCTGTGCTCGCCGAACAACCCCACCGGCACGCCGCTCGGGCTCGACGTGGTCGAAGCCGTGTACGAGGCCGCACGCGGCATCGTGGTCGTCGACGAGGCGTATCACGAGTTCGCGCCGAAGGACGCGGCATCCGCTCTCTCCCTGCTTCCCGGCCGTCCGCGGCTGGCGATCTCCCGCACCATGAGCAAGGCGTTCGCCTTCGCGGGTGCCCGCGTCGGATACCTGGCGGCCGACCCCGCCTTCATCGACGCGCTGCGCCTGGTGCGCCTGCCGTACCACCTGAGCGCCCTGACCCAGGCGGCCGCGACGGCAGCGCTGCGCAACTCCGCGACGATGCTGCGCATGGTCGACGAGATCGTCGAGCAGCGCGACCGGATCTCCGCGACCCTCGAGGCGCTCGGCTATGCGCCGCACCCGTCCTGGTCGAACTTCGTGCTCTTCGGCGGGATCGACGACCCCAAGGCCGTGTGGCAGGCGCTCTACGACCGCGGCGTGCTGATCCGCGACGTCGGGATCCCCGGCCACCTGCGGGTCACGGCTGGCACAGAGGCCGAGACCACCGCCTTCCTGGACGCACTCGCATCGATAGGATCACCAGCATGACCGCGCCCCGCACCGCCCGCCGCACCCGCAGCACGTCCGAGTCGACGGTCGAGGTCGAGCTGAACCTCGACGGCACCGGCCGGAGCGAGATCAGCACCTCCGTGCCGTTCTTCGACCACATGCTCACGGCCTTCGCGAAGCACTCGCTCACCGACCTCACGGTGCGCGCGACCGGCGACACGCACATCGACGCCCACCACACGGTCGAGGACGTCTCCATCGTGCTCGGCCAGGCGATCCGCGAGGCGCTCGGCGACAAGTCCGGCATCTCGCGGTACGGCGACGCGCTCGTGCCCCTCGACGAGGCCCTCGCTCAGGCCGTCGTGGACATCTCGGGTCGACCCTTCCTCGTCCACGAGGGCGAGCCCGCCGGTTTCGAGATGCACCTCATCGGCGGGCACTTCACCGGCTCGCTCGTGCGGCACGTCTTCGAGGCCGTCACCTTCAACGGCGGCCTCACCGTGCACGTGCGCGTGGTCGGCGGCCGCGACCCCCACCACATCGCCGAGGCGGAGTTCAAGGCGTTCGCACGCGCGTTCCGCCAGGCCAAGGCCCTCGACCCGCTCGTCGACGGCGTCCCCTCCACCAAGGGCGCGCTGTGAGCACCGGCCCGCGCGTCGTCGTCTTCGACTACGAGTCCGGCAACGTCCACTCGGCGGTCAAGGCCCTGGCCGCCGCCGGTGCGGACGTCGAGCTCACCGGCGACCGGGATCGCGCGCTCGAGGCCGACGGGCTGTTCGTGCCGGGCGTCGGCGCGTTCTCGGCCGTGGTCGACGCGCTGCGCAGGCACGGCGGTGACGAGATCATCGATCGCCGGCTCGCGGGCGGCCGGCCGGTGCTCGGCGTCTGCGTCGGGATGCAGGTGATGTTCGAGCGCGGTGTCGAACGCGGGCTGAACACCGAGGGTCTGGGGGAGTGGCCGGGCACGGTCGCCGAGCTGGATGCCCCGGTGCTGCCGCACATGGGCTGGAACACGGTCGAGGCGGGCGAGGGCAGGGTGCTGTTCCGCGGCCTCGAGCAGGAGCGCTTCTACTTCGTGCACTCCTTCGCCGCGAAGACCTGGGGGATCCAGGTCGAGCCGCCGTTCCCGCAGCCCGCGCTGACCTGGGCGACCCACGGCGAGAGGTTCCTCGCGGCGGTGGAGAACGGCCCCCTGTCGGCGACCCAGTTCCACCCGGAGAAGTCCGGGGACGCGGGCATCCGGATGCTGCGCAACTGGGTGGAATCGCTCGGCTGAGCGTCACCCGACGGCACTCATGTTGAACCGCGCACAGGCGCGGACTAGTGTCTTCTCTCGTGTCCGCACGTCGCGGCCATCCTCGAACCAAGGACGTCATGAACGACTTCGCACAGTCCCCCTCGCTGATCCTGCTGCCCGCAGTCGACGTCGCGGGAGGGAAGGCGGTGCGTCTCACCCAGGGTGAGGCGGGCACGGAGACCAGCTACGGCGACCCGATCGACGCCGCAGGCGAGTGGGTCGACCAGGGTGCGCAGTGGATCCACCTCGTGGACCTGGACGCGGCCTTCGGTCGCGGCAGCAACGCGCCCATCCTGCGCAAGGTCATCAAGCAGTACCGCGGTGTGAACATCGAGCTCTCCGGCGGCATCCGCGACGACGCCAGCCTCGAGGCGGCGCTCGAGTCCGGCGCGAACCGCATCAACCTCGGCACCGCGGCGCTCGAGAACCCCGAGTGGGCGGCCGACGTCATCAGCCGGTACGGCGAGGCGGTCGCCGTCGGTCTCGACGTGCGCGGCACCACGCTGGCCGCGCGCGGTTGGACGAAGGACGGCGGCGACATCTGGGAGGTGCTGGAGCGCCTCGAGGAGGCGGGCTGCAGCCGCTACGTCGTCACCGACGTGACCAAGGACGGCACGCTGCGCGGCCCGAACCTGGAGCTGCTGCGCGAGATCACCTCGCGCACGCCCAAGCCGGTGATCGCCTCCGGCGGGGTCTCGAACCTCGACGACATCGCGGCTCTCCGTGAGCTCGTGCCGCTCGGCGTCGAGGGTGCCATCGTCGGCAAGGCGCTCTACGCCGGGCAGTTCACGCTGGCAGAGGCGCTGGATGTCGCCGGCCTCTGACGACGCCTGCGATCACGGGGCGAACCGAGCTGATTCCGCCGGCGTGCCCTGGGCTGGCCGCAGCTTCGAGCCGAACGCCCGCGCCGCGGATGACGGCTCCGCCGACCCCGCGCTGCTGGACGCGCTGCTGCGCTTCCGCGCCGGCACCGGAACGCAGACGGAGGTCGTCGACGCATTCCGGCCCGCGCGCGTGCTCGTGCCACTGGTCGCCGAGAAGGGCGACGAGGGCATCGGCCCGACGGGCCTGAAGGTCGACAAGACGCAGGAGCTGTCGATCGTCACGGTCGCTGCGCCCGACGGACGCCGGGTCCAGCCCGCGTTCTCCTCGGTCGACACCATGCGCCGGTGGGATGCCCAGGCCCGCCCCATCCCGGTGGAGGCGGCGCGCGTGGCGCTGTCGGCCGCAGGCGAGGAGACCGACCTGATCGTGCTGGATCCGGCATCCGACACCGAGTTCGTGTTCCGGCGCCCCGCGGTGTGGGCGATCGCGCAGGGCCAGCCCTGGGAGCCGAGCTTCCTCTCGCCCGAGGTCTTCACGGCGCTCCGCGAGAGCATCGCGCACGAGCTGGCCGTGATCGACGTCTCGGTCGCACCGGGGGATCCGGATGCCCGGATGCGCGGCCCGGAGCTGATCGTGACGCTCGAGCTGATCGACGGCCTGGACCGCGAGACCCTGGACGCCGTGCTGGCGCGGCTCGCACAGCGCTGGGCGGCCGACGACCGCATGGCGGTGCTGGTCGACTCGCTGACCGTGAAGCTCACCCGCTCCGCCGGCTGAGGCGCGCCGGGCCGAGAGTCAGGTGACCGGGCCGGTCCACTTCTCGCCGGGACCCTTGCCGATCGGGTCCTGGATGGGGGAGGCCTCGCGGAACGCGAGCTGAAGAGAGCGCAGTCCGTCCCGCAGCGGGCTCGCGTGCGCGCTGCTGATCTCGGGGGCGCCGGCGGTGATCAGGCCGGCCAGTGCGTTGATGAGCTTGCGGGCCTCGTCGAGGTCGAGCTGCGCATCCGGGTCGTCTGCGAGTCCCAGCTTCACGGCGGCCGCGCTCATCAGATGCACGGCGGTCGTGGTGATCACCTCGACGGCCGGAACATCGGCGATGTCGCGCGTCGCGGCGGCCGCGGCTTGCTCCTGCTCCGCCCAGCGCTCGTGGCGGTCATCGGCGTGCTCAGCAGGAATCGTCACTTCGGGATGCTTTCTGGTAGACTTCTGCGGGCTTCGGAGCTTTTCGCTCCGATACGAAAGAGGATTCATTCCCACCCGCGCTTGCCGTTCAAGGCTACCGGGTTCCACACCCCGCCGGACTCCGGTGGAAAGGGTGTCACAAGCCGGTGCTTCTGAATGCGTCGGCGGGTGGGGAGACTCCGATTTCGCTCAGGATGTAGACAGCATCCGGATGGCCGAAACCACGTCTAAGGAGCTCCGCATCAGCGATCCCCGTACCAATGAGCGCATCCGCGTCCCCGAGGTCCGCCTCGTCGGCCCCGCGGGTGAGCAGATCGGTGTTGTCCGCATCGAGGCAGCGCTGCGTCTGGCCCAGGAGGCAGATCTCGACCTGGTCGAGGTCGCCCCGAATTCCAAGCCGCCCGTGGTCAAGATCATGGACTACGGCAAGTTCAAGTACGAGGCCGCGCAGAAGGCGAAGGAAGCACGCCGCAACCAGGCGAACACCATCCTCAAGGAGGTCCGCTTCCGCCTGAAGATCGAGGCTCACGACTACACGACCAAGCTCAAGCGCGCCGAGGGCTTCCTGAAGTCCGGCGACAAGGTCAAGGCCATGATCCTGTTCCGCGGTCGCGAGCAGTCGCGTCCCGAACAGGGCGTGCGTCTGCTGCGCAAGTTCGCCGAGGACGTCGCCGAGTTCGGCACCGTGGAGTCGAACCCCACGATCGACGGTCGCAACATGGTCATGGTCGTCGCTCCGCTGAAGAACAAGTCCGAGGCCAAGGCCGAGCAGAACGCCGTGCGCACCGCCAACAAGCAGGCGGCCCGCGAGGCGAAGAACAGCACGGGCGCGGCATCCGCCGAGCCCACGGACGAGACCGCGGCGTAAGCCGCCCCACAGCTCCCGCTCCTGGCGGGTAACCCACCGTCGCCCGCCAGGGCGCCACACGAAGGAAGAGAAGATGCCGAAGCAGAAGACCCACTCGGGTGCGAAGAAGCGCTTCAAGATCACCGGCAGCGGAAAGCTGAAGAAGCAGCAGGCCGGCATGCGCCACAACCTCGAGCACAAGTCGAGCCGCCAGACCCGTCGCCTGAACCAGGACCAGGTCCTCTCCAAGGCCGACACCAAGGTCGCCAACAAGCTTCTCGGCCGCGGCTGAGCGCCCGAACGCAGGAATAGGAACACAGGAAAATGGCTAGAGTCAAGCGCGCGGTCAACGCGCACAAGAAGCGTCGCGTCATCCTCGAGCGCGCCTCGGGCTACCGCGGTCAGCGTTCGCGTCTGTACCGCAAGGCGAAGGAGCAGGTCACCCACTCCCTCGTCTACGCGTACCGCGACCGTCGCAAGCGCAAGGGCGACTTCCGTCGTCTGTGGATCCAGCGCATCAACGCCGCTGCCCGCCAGAACGGCATCACCTACAACCGCTTCATGCAGGGCCTCGGCCTCGCCGGCGTGCAGGTCGACCGTCGCATGCTGGCCGAGCTGGCCGTCACCGACGCCGCCGCGTTCGCCACGCTGGTGGACGTCGCCAAGAAGGCGCTTCCCTCGGACGTCAACGCTCCGAAGGCCGCTGCCTGATCTGAACGATCCTGAGAACGGGCGTCTCCCTGCGGGGAGGCGCCCGTTCCCGCATCCCGGCCCCGATAGAATGGGCCCGTGCTCGAGAACCCCCGCTCTCCCCGAGTCCGTGCCGTCGCCAAGCTGACCAAGCGCAGCGCCAGGACCGAGACGGGACTCTTCCTGCTGGAGGGACCACAGTCGGTCCGCGAAGCGCTGAACTACCTCCCCGGCGCGATCGTCGAGCTGTACTCCACGCCGTCGGCATGGGAGAAGCACTCCGATGTCCGGACGCTGGCGTCGGAGCACGGCATCGACGTCGAGTACGTCACCGAACAGGTGCTCGCGGCGATGGCGGACACGGTCACACCGCAGGGCATCGTCGCCGTCGCGCGCCAGACGCCCACCTCGGTGCGCGACATCTTCGCGGCGGGGCCGCGGCTGATCGCGATCTGCGAGGAGGTGCGCGATCCCGGCAACCTGGGCACGATCATCCGTGCCGCGGATGCCGCGGGAGCGGATGCCGTGGTGCTGACCGGCCGCACCGTCGACCCGTACAACCCGAAGGTGGTCCGCTCGACCACCGGTTCGCTGTTCCACCTGCCGTTCTCGGTGGGCGGCGATCTGAACGACGTCGTCTCGCGCGCCCACGACGCGGGCCTCCAGGTGCTCGCCGCCGACGTGAAGGGCGATGACCTGCTCGCCGCGCGCGCCGAGGGCGTGCTGGAGCGTCCCACGGCATGGCTGTTCGGGAACGAGGCGCGCGGGCTCGACGACGACATGCTCGACCTCGCCGACCGCGCCCTGAAGCTGCCGATCTACGGTCGGGCCGAGTCGTTGAACCTCGCGACCGCGGCCAGTGTGTGCCTGTACGAGAGCGCCTTCGCGCAGCGCGTGGCCGGATGAGCCGATGCGCATCCTGATCGTCGAGGACGACGATCGTGTCGCCGAGGCGCTGCAGGCGTTCCTGAACCGCTCGGGCTATGCGACCGTCCGCGCCGTCGACGGCGCCCAGGCGCTCGGGCTGCTCGGCTCCGACACCGAGGTCGTGCTGCTGGATCTGGGGCTGCCCGACATGGACGGCATCGACGTCTGCCGGCGCATCCGTGCGCAGAGCGGGGTGCCCGTGATCATCGCGACCGCGCGCGGCGACGTGCAGGAGCGCATCCGGGGTCTGCGCGCCGGTGCCGACGACTTCGTCGTCAAGCCCTACGACGTGCGGGAGCTCCTCGCGCGCATCGAGGCGGTCACTCGCCGGCTGCATCCGCTGGATGCCCACCATCCGGCATCCGGCGACCGGTCGCTGATCGAGGTCGGCGACGTGAGCATCGACCTGGTCGCGCGGAGGGTGCTCGTCGACGGCGCAGGGGTGGAGCTGACGCGCAAGGAGTTCGACATCATCGCCGTGCTCGCGCGCCACCCGGGTGTCGCGGTTCCCCGCGACCGGCTCATCCGCGAGGTGTGGAACACCGACTGGCAGAGCTTCGCCCGCTCGCTGGAGGTGCACGTCGCGTCGATCCGCCGGAAGATCGGGCGGGCGTCGCTGATCGAGACCGTCCGCGGTGTCGGGTACCGCCTGGAGGGCTGACCGTGCGCCGCAGGCTGATCGTCGTCTTCCTCGTACCGCTGGTGCTGGTGCTCATGGTGCTCGGGGGAGCGTACGCGTGGAGCGCCGCGCGCAGCGTGCAGCAGGAGTTCTACGCCGAGCAGCTCGGCGACCTCAGCTACTTCACGACCACGGCGAGGCAGGCTCTGCTCGCAGGGAACGCCGAGGTGTTCGACGGTGAGGCGCAGCGCTATCGCGAGCTGTACGGCACCCGTGTGGTGATCGTGGACCGCGCCGGCCGGCCCTGGGCGCCGTCGACCGCGCAGCCGGTGTTCGACAGCCCCGAGATCGAGGCGCAGATCAAGCTCGCGCTCTCTGGCCGCCGAGGCGAGCTGCCGCAGAACGCGCTGCCGTGGCAGTTCGCCGACCTGTCGCTGGTGGAGCCGGTGTTCGACGGCGGCGACGTGATCGGGGCGGTCGTCATGTCGGCCAGCGTGGACGTGCCCCGTGCCGAGATCGGGCGGCAGTGGCTGCTGATCACGGCCGTCGCCGCCCTCGTGATCGCGGTGGGCCTGCTCGTGGTGTTCCGGCTGGCCGGCTGGGTGCTGCGCCCGGTGCGACGTCTGGACCGGGCGATGGAGGCGATGGAGCGCGGTGACATGGAGGCCCGGATCGCGGACGACACGGGGCCCGCCGAGCTGCATCGCATGATCCTGATGTTCAACCGGATGGCCGACGAGATCGAACGGGTCGTCGCCCGTCAGCAGGAGTTCGCCCTGAACGCCTCGCACGAGCTGCGCAATCCGCTGAACGCGCTGCTGCTGCGAGTGGAGGTGCTCGCCGCCGACCTCGGCACGGCCGGTGCGGCCGACGTGGAGAAGATCCGCGAGGAGGGGCAGCGGATGACGCGGATCCTCGACACCCTGCTCGGCTTCGCCCGCGGCGCCGTGCGCGCATCAGACTTCGAGGACGTCGACCTCACGGCGCTGGTCGCCCGGCGGGGCGAGGCCTGGCGCGAGGTCGCCGCACGTCGCGGCATCCGCTTCGGCGTGCACGAGGCGCAGGACGTGCGGTCCCGCGTCGACGAGGCGATCGTGGAGAGCGCCCTGGATGCGGTGATCGACAACGCAGTGAAGTTCTCTCCGGACGGCGGCCTGATCGAACTGGCCGCCGTGGCCACGGAGGAGGGTGCCCGCATCTCGGTGCGCGACCACGGTCCGGGCCTGGACCCGGACGAGCTCGAGCAGGCCGCCGACCGCTTCTGGCGCAGCGCCCGCAATCAGAACGTCCCCGGGTCGGGGCTCGGTCTCGCGATCGCGATGGACCTGCTGCGCTCGGTGGGAGGCCGACTGACCGTCGAGTCCCCGGAGGACGGCGGCCTGAGCGTGTCCTTCGACCTTCCCGCTCCGGGGGAGAGATGAGCATCGGAGCGAAGAGGGCGAGACGGATGCTGGCCGTCGTCGCTGCGGCGCTCATCGTGCTCGGCGTCGCCGGGTGCGCGCCTTCGCGGCCGTCGTGGACCGAGCATCCGCTGCGCATCGCCGGCGGCAGCGTGACCGGCGTCTACTACGACTACGGCACGCAGCTCGCGGAGGTGCTGCGGAGGGACCTCGACGTCGACGCGCAGGTGATCGAGACCAACGGCTCGGTGGACAATCTGCATCTGGTCGGCGC
This sequence comes from Microbacterium sp. 69-10, assembly GCF_001897945.1. GTDB lineage: Bacteria > Actinomycetota > Actinomycetes > Actinomycetales > Microbacteriaceae > Microbacterium. Next base: position 30,031 of record NZ_MKRT01000007.1, on the reverse strand, counting down.
TGGGCAGGCGCAGCTCGGCTTCGCGCAGAGCGACGCGATCGCGGATGCCGTGGCGGGCACGGGCGATTTCGTCAGGACCCTTCCGATCCGTGCGGCGGCCCGGCTGTACGACGAGTACGTCCATGTCGTCGTACGTGCCGACTCCGGCATCCGGAGCATCTCCGAGCTCGCCGGCCGTACGGTCTCCCTCGGCGGCACCGGCTCGGGCGTGAGCGTGGTCGCACGCCGGGTGCTGGAGGCGTCCCAGGTGCCGGCCGGGAGGGTGCGGGATGTCGGGCTGGGGCTGGACGCCTCGATCTCGGCGCTCACCGACGGACGCATCGACGCGTTCTTCTGGGTGGGAGGCCTGCCCACCCCCGGCATCGAGAGGCTGGCGGGGCGCCTGCCGATCCGGCTGCTGTCGATCGGTCCCGACGTGGTGGAGAGAGCGGATGCTGCGCATGCCGGCGTCTACCGCTCGGCGGAGTTCCCGGTCGGCACGTACGGCAGCGACGAGTCGACCGTCGCGATGACGGTGCCGAACTACCTGGTCACCTCCGCCGACGTCCCCGACGCGCTGGTGCGCGACGTGCTCGCCGTGCTCTTCTCGGCGCGTGCGGAGGTCGCCCGCAGCGTGCCGGCCGCCGCGCTGCTCGACCGGCGGCTCGCGATCTTCACCGATCCGATCGAGCTGCATCCGGGAGCGGCGGAGTACTATCGCGACTCGCGGCGCTGATTCTGCACCACACTCAAGAAACACTCAAGGGACTGGTCCGGCTGCGCATCCGTGCATAGTCTGAACGGGTCAGCGGATTAGATGGGGAGCCCTGATTCCACCTGTGCTCCCTTCGACCGGTCGGTCCCATGGGAGGCACAATGAGCACAGCCGAATCGCTGGTCGTCGTAGAGAGCGTCCAGAAGCACTACGGCGAGTTCCACGCGCTGAAGGACATCAACCTCACCGTCGACAAGGGCGAGGTGGTCGTCATCATCGGTCCGTCCGGCTCCGGCAAGTCGACGCTGTGCCGCACGATCAACCGCCTGGAGACCATCACCAGCGGGTCGATCCGCATCGACGGCAAGCCGCTCCCCGCCGAGGGCAAGGGACTGGCGAACCTCCGTGCCGAGGTCGGCATGGTGTTCCAGTCGTTCAATCTGTTCGCGCACCTGACGATCCTCGAGAACGTCACGCTCGGCCCGATCAAGGTGCGCGGGGTCAAGAAGGCGGATGCCGAGAAGGAGGCCATGGCGCTCCTGGAGCGCGTGGGTGTCGCGCAGCAGGCGTCCAAGCTCCCCGCGCAGCTGTCCGGTGGTCAGCAGCAGCGCGTCGCGATCGCCCGCGCCCTGGCCATGCATCCGAAGGTGATGCTCTTCGACGAGCCCACCAGCGCGCTCGACCCCGAGATGATCAACGAGGTCCTGGACGTCATGATCGGCCTCGCCAAGGAGGGGATGACGATGATCGTCGTCACCCACGAGATGGGCTTCGCCCGGAAGGCCGCCAACCGCGTGGTCTTCATGGCCGACGGGCAGATCGTCGAGGAGGCGACGCCCGAGGAGTTCTTCACGCACCCGAAGAGCGACCGCGCCAAGGACTTCCTGTCCAAGCTCCTCACCCACTGACCTTCCCCGCGCGGAGATCCCGCGCACCCACAGCACACGAAGGAGAAGATCATGCGACGCACGAAGGCACTCGCAGGAATCGGCATCATCGCCGCGGCGCTGCTCGCGCTGACCGGCTGCAACAGCGGAAGCCCGACCACGCCCGGTGGCGGCGGAACCGGCGGCGACTCGGGCAGCGGCGACAAGGCGCTGTTCGAGGTGGCCAAGGACGTCAAGCTCGACGGCAGCCCCACGTTCGATGCCATGAAGAAGCGCGACGGCGTGGTCATCGGCGTCAAGGAGGACCAGCCGAACCTGGGTTACCTCGACGCGACGACCGGCAAGCGCAGCGGCTTCGACATCGAGATCGCGCGCTGGATCGCAGCATCCCTCGGCTTCAAGGAGAGCCAGATCACCTACAAGCCGATCGCCTCGGCCAACCGCGAGCAGGCGATCGTGAACGGCGACGTGGACTACTACGTCGGCACCTACTCCATCACCGACTCCCGCAAGGAGCAGATCTCGTTCGCAGGTCCCTACTTCGTCACCGGTCAGGGCTTCCTGGTCAAGAAGGACAGCGACATGAAGGAGGTGAAGGACGTCTCCGACTTCAACGGGAAGACGGTGTGCTCGGCGACCGGTTCCACCCCCATCCGGAACATCAAGGAGAACTTCCCTGAGATCAAGACCGCTGAGTACGACATCTACTCGCAGTGCGTGGAGGACCTCCTCAGCGGCAAGGTGGATGCGGTGACCACCGATGCCGCCATCCTGATCGGCTACGCGGCTCGGAACCCGGACGAGCTCAAGGTGCTCCCGGGTCTGTTCACGGAGGAGCGCTACGGCGTCGGCATCCCCAAGGGAGACACCGCGCTGCAGGAGCACATCAACACGCTGTTCACCGACGGGCACGACACCTGGCAGAAGATCTTCGACGCGACCCTCGGTCAGTCGGGCATCAAGGTCGACCAGCCGGCCGTCGACCCGGTCGGATGACGTGGATCGGTGGGGGTCGTCTCCGGGCGGCCCTCACCGCATCACCGCATCGCCGATCGGGGATGCATCACCAGATAGAGAGGGAGACGCGTGGACGTCATCTTCGGCAACCTCGACCTGTGGAGCGAGGGCATCACCTACACGCTCCTGGTGTTCTTCTTCGGGGGCATCATCGCTCTGGTCCTGGGCATCATCGTCGGCGCGATGCGCGTATCGCCGGTCCCCATCGCCCGGGCCGTCGGCACCGTGTACGTCAACCTGGTGCGGAACACCCCGCTGACCCTGGTCTTCTTCTTCTTCGTGTTCGGTTACAGCGCGCTGGCGCTGCCCACTCTGTCGAACACCATTCTCGGGATCATGGCCATCGGCGTCTACACGGCGACGTACGTCGCGGAGACGCTGCGCGCAGGAATCAACACCGTGCCGGTCGGGCAGGCCGAGGCCGCTCGAGCCATCGGACTGCCGTTCGGGCAGGTGATGTCGCAGATCGTGCTGCCGCAGGCGTTCCGTTCGGTGGTGCCGCCCATGATGAGCGTGTTCATCGCCCTGCTGAAGAACACCACCGTCGCGGCCGGCTTCTCGATCGCGGTGCTGCCGCAGCTGCAGTCCACGATCTCGAACTCCCATGACCGGCCAGGCAGCCCGATGGCGGTGCTGCTCTGGGTCGCGGTGATCTTCATCGCGCTGGTCCTGCTGCTGACCTGGCTGCAGCGCACACTCGAGAACCGTTGGAGGATCGCGCGATGACTTCGGTACTGTACGACGTCCCAGGTCCCAAGGCGCAGCGACGCAACCTGATCCTCGCGGTCGTCACGGTCGTGGTGGTGGTAGCCCTGATCGCCTTCGTCGTGTGGCGGCTCTCGCTCACCAACCAGTTCAGCGCGGCGAAGTGGAACGTGTTCACGTACACACTCGTCTGGGAGTCGATCGGGCAGATGCTGCTGAACACGCTGCGCGCGTTCGCGCTCGCAGCCGTGCTCAGCCTGGCGCTCGGCTTCCTGCTCGCGATCGGGCGCCTCTCCGACCACGCCTGGGTGCGGGTGCCGGCCACCGTGCTGACCGAGGCGTTCCGCGCGGTCCCCGTGCTCGTCATGATGATGATCCTCTACTACGGCATGCCCACGCTCGGCGTGAAGGTGGATCCGTACTGGGCGGTCGTCATCGCCCTGATGGTCTACAACGGCTCAGTGCTCGCGGAAGCGCTCCGTGCCGGCGTCGAGTCCTTGCCGAAGGGGCAGAAGGAGGCTGGTTTCGCGATCGGTCTGCGCAAGAGCGGCGTGATGATGCTGATCCTGCTGCCGCAGGCGGTCCGTGCCATGCTGCCCGTGATCGTCGCTCAGCTCGTGGTCGCCATGAAGGACACCGCGCTCGGGTTCATCATCACGTACCAGGAGCTGCTCTACTACGCGAAGCTGCTCAGCTCGCAGCCGGGCAGGCCGATCCTGCAGTCCGCGCTCGTCATCGGCGGCATCTACATCGTGATGTGTCTGATCCTGTCGGGCATCGCTAGGTGGCTGGAGATCCGTACACGGCGTTCGCCGAAGCTCAAGGGCGCCACGCCGCTCGCCATCGACGACCCGCGCGTCCACGACGGCACCGTCACTGAGGTCATCGCCATGCAGCGCGGCGGAGAAAAGCCTGGCGCTGGCGGCACGAGTCTCTGAGCTCACCGACGTCCACATCTCCGGAGGGGAGCGAGAGGGCGGGCATCCGATCGGATGCCCGCCCTCTTCGTGTCAGCCGGCCATCACTTCGCGATCACGCCGTCGTACACGCTCTCGAATCGGCGGCGCAGGTCGTCGTAGTAGTCGCGCTGCCCGGCATCCGGCTCGGCCAGGCTCGTCTGCGGGATGGTGGCGAGCGGATGCTCCGCCTGGAGGACCGACAGCGCCAGCGCGGCGGCGCCGCGCATGGTCACGCGCTTGACCTGGACCACCTCCACCGGGAACCCGAGAGCCTGCGCCACCGGATGCATGAAGCCGGGGTAGGCGCTGGTGACGCCGCCCGAGGCGATGACGCTCCGGATGCCCGGGGCGACCTCGAGCAGCTGCTCGAAGACCCGCGCATAGGAGATCGCGATCCCCTCGACGGCTCCGCGCCACAGCTCGCGCGGACCGGAGGCCGAGGAGACGCCGGTGAGCACGGCACGCGCGTCGCCCGCCCAGCCCGTCGCGCGCTCGCCGGTGAGGAACGGCAGCACGAGCGGGGTGCCCTCGGCGGGAGCCGCACGGAACACCTCGTCGATCTGCTCGTAGGTCAGCGGGGCCAGAGTCGACTGCAGCCACAGCGTGACCCGGCCGACATCGTTGAGCGCACCGCCGACGATGGACTGCGTCTTCGACACGCGGTACGCCCACAGACCCGTGGGGAGCACATCCGGCGTGCCGTCGACGATCACCCGGATGGCCCCCGACGTGGCGGCCGACATGGCCGCGACGGACGGCGTGCTCGCCCCGACGCCGATGTTCGAGGCGTAGCCGTCGGGGACGGCGGGGAACCAGGCCGCGCCCTCGAGCGCCGGCCAGCGGCGCAGCGCCTCGGGGGAGACGTCGGTGATCGGCTCCGAGGGGTCGACCACGGGCGCGAACCGGCTGCGGTCGACGCCCACGGCGGCCAGCAGCTCCTCGTCGAGCTCGCAGGTGTGGCGGTTGAGGATGCCCGCCCACGCCATCGTCGAGGTCGCGGCGCCCTCGATGCCGGCGAGCTTCGCGTACACGTACTCGCCGAGCGAGAGGAACTTCGCCGTCTTGGCGAACAACTCCGGGAACTCGTCCTGCAGCCACAGCAGCCGCGGCGGGTGGTAGCTGGTGTGCAGCCGGGTGCCGGTGCGCTGGTGCACCTCATCCTCGTCGAGCTGCGATCGCAGCTTCGCGAGATGCTCCGACGACCGAGAGTCGGCGTAGGTGATGCAGGCGGTGAGGGCGTCGCCGTCGGCATCCACGCACACCAGCGACGAGGCGAACGTGTCCATCACGACCGCCTTGACCAGCCCGGGGTCGATGCCCTTCAGCGCGCCGTCGATGACCTCGCCGACCTCGCTGACGATCTGGTCGGCGTCGACCTCCGCCGTGCCGTCCGCCGCCTCGATGAAGGCGTGCTCGGCCTTGACCAGATGCTTCTTGATCGGACGGGCGTACGCGTCGTAGAGGCATCCGCGTGTCGAACCCGAGCCGATGTCGATCGCGAGCACATAGGGCGCCGGTGCGGATACCAGGGCGATGGCCTGCGTCGTCGGGATCGGTTCTTCGGCCATTGAATTCGCCTCTCGCGCGTGTGAGTCGTTCTCGTCGCCGATCCTACCTGGGAGTATCGTGTGCGCTACGTTCCGGGACGGCCCCGCCCCGACGCAGCGAAGGAGTCCGAGAATGCAACTGCTCGCACACGCGGCACCACTCCTGAACGGGGTGCTGGCCGCGGATCCCGTCAAGCCCGCGGCGGGCACCGCTCAGCTGATCATCGCGGCGGTCGTCTCGATCGCACTGATCGTCGTGCTGATCGTCTGGGTGAAGATGCACCCGTTCTTCTCCCTGATGCTCGGCGCCGCCGTCATGGCGGTCGCCGCGAACATGGGCTTCGAGCACGCGTTCACGTCCTTCTCCGCCGGGCTCGGCTCCACGGTCGGCGGCGTCGGCGTGCTGATCGTGCTCGGCGCCGTCATCGGACGCTTCCTCACCGAGTCTGGCGGCGCGGACGAGATCGTGGACACGATCCTGTCCAAGACACCCCTCAAGCGCCTGGGCTGGGCCATGGCGCTCGCCGCGTTCATCGTCGGAATCCCGCTGTTCTTCGAGGTCGGCGTGGTGCTGCTGATCCCGATCGTCATGCTCGCCGCCAAGCGCGCCAAGCTCCCCGTGATCCTGATCGGCATCCCCGCGCTGGCGGGTCTGTCCGCGCTGCACGGCTTCGTGCCGCCGCACCCCGGTCCACTGATCGCGATCGACGCTCTCAAGGCCGACCTCGGCCTCACCCTGGGCCTGGGCCTGCTGGTCGCGGTCCCCACCGTCATCATCGCCGGCCCCGTGCTCGCGAAGCCCATGGCACGCTGGGTGCCGGTGCTGGCATCCGACAAGCTGCTCGCCCCGGTCACCGAGCGCGAGGGGAAGCGCCCCGCGTTCGGCGTGGCGCTCTCCGTCGTGCTGCTGCCGGTCGTGCTGATGCTGCTGATGACGGTCGTCACCTCCGCGGGGCTGGACAGCAGTCTGTTCGGGCAGATCCTGGTCTGGATCGGCACGCCGCTGCAGGCCCTGCTGATCACCTCGCTGTACGCCATGATCGTGCTCGGCACGGCCCTCGGACGCTCCATGGGCGAGGTCGCGAAGATCACGGGCGACTCGTTCGCCCCCATCGCCTCGATCCTGCTGATCGTGGGCGCGGGCGGCGGCTTCAAGCAGACGCTCGTCGACTCGGGAGTCGGCCAGGTCATCGGCGGCGGGATCGCGAGCTCCGGGATGCCACTGCTGCTGGCCGGCTGGCTGGTCGCGGTGGTCATCCGCCTGGCGACCGGTTCGGCGACCGTGGCCACGATCACCGCGGCGGGCATCATGGCGCCCCTGGCCGGCGACCTCAGCGGCACGCACCTCGCACTGATGGTGCTCGCGATCGGCGCGGGCTCGGTGTTCCTCTCGCACGTGAACGACGCCGGCTTCTGGCTGGTGAAGGAGTACTTCGGCCTCACGGTCGGTCAGACCTTCAAGACCTGGAGCCTGATGGAGTGCGCGGTCTCGGTGGTCGGCCTCCTCGGCGTCCTGCTGCTCGGCCTGGTGGTCTGAGCCCTGCGGGCACGCCCTTCACCCGCGCGGGGGCCTCGCCCCCGCGCCGGTAGACTCGGTTCTCGTGTCAGACACTCCCGAAACACCCCAGATCACCCCGGAGGCGGTGGAGTCCGCCGTCGACGCCGCGCTCGCGGCGATCGCCGCGGCATCCGATACCGCCGAGCTGAAGGCCGCTCGCGCCGCGCACATCGCCGAGGGCTCGCCCCTCGCCGTGCTGAACGCGTCGATGCGCCAGGTCGCCCCCGAGCACAAGGCCGCCTTCGGAAAGCTCGTCGGGCAGGGGAGGGGCCGGGTCTCGCAGGCGCTCGCCGCCAAGGAGACCGAGCTGGCCGAGGCCGAGACCGCTGCGCGCCTGGAGGCCGAGCGCGTCGACATCACGGCGATCGCCTCGCACGCGCGCGTGGGCGCGCGGCATCCGATCTCCCTGATGCAGGAGCAGATCAGCGACATCTTCGTCGGCATGGGCTGGGAGATCGCGGAGGGCCCGGAGCTCGAGCACGAGTGGTTCAACTTCGACGCGCTGAACTTCGACGAGGACCACCCCGCCCGTCAGGAGCAGGACACGTTCTACGTCGACCCGAGCTCCCGCCACCTGGTGATGCGCACGCACACCAGCCCCGTGCAGGTGCGGTCCATGCTCGACCGCGAGGTGCCGATCTACGTGCTGTGCCCCGGCCGCGTCTACCGCACGGACGAGTTCGACGCGACGCACCTGCCGGTGTTCACCCAGTTCGAGGGCCTCGTCGTCGACAAGGGCATCACGATGGCGCACCTGAGGGGCACCCTCGACCACGTCGCGAAGCAGATGTTCGGGGCCGAGGCGAAGACCCGGTTCCGCACCAACTACTTCCCGTTCACCGAGCCCTCCGCAGAGCTCGACCTGTGGCACCCGACCTTCAAGGGCGGCGCG
>NZ_MKRT01000007.1:14141-21747 GCF_001897945.1 Microbacterium sp. 69-10 | reverse complement strand
TGGTCAACCCGAACGTGCTGCGTGCGGCGGGCATCGACCCCGAGGTGTACAGCGGTTTCGCGTTCGGCATGGGTGTCGAGCGGGCGGTGATGTTCCGCAGCGATGTGAAGGACATGCGCGACATGGCCGAGGGCGATGTGCGTTTCAGCGAGCAGTTCGGGATGGTGGTGTGATGCGCGTTCCGATCTCCTGGCTGCGCGAGTACGTCGAGGTGGCCGCGGACGCCACGCCGGAGGACGTCCTGGCATCCTTCGTGTCGGTGGGGTTCGAGGAGGAGGACATCCACCGCTTCGAGATCTCCGGTCCCGTCGTGGTCGGGCGCGTGCTCTCGGCGGAGCCCGAGCCGCAGTCCAACGGCAAGACCATCAACTGGTGCCAGGTGGACGTGGGCGAGGCGAACGGCGGCGTACGCGGCATCGTCTGCGGAGCGCACAACTTCGTCGCCGGTGACAAGGTCGTCGTGACCCTGCCCGGCGCCGTGCTGCCCGGCCCGTTCCCCATCGCGGCTCGCAAGACCTACGGTCACGTCTCCGACGGCATGATCGCCTCGGCCCGCGAACTGGGCCTGGGCGACGAGCACGACGGCATCATCGTGCTGTCGACGCTCGGTCTGGACCCCGAGGTCGGCACGGATGCCATCGAGCTGCTGCACCTGAACGACTTCGCGGTCGACATCAACGTGACGCCCGACCGCGGTTACGCGTTCTCGCTGCGCGGGGTCGCCCGCGAGTACTCGCACGCCACCGGAGCCGCCTTCCGCGACCCGGCGGAGCGCGACTTCGCCGAGCTGCAGCCCGGATCCGGCTTCTCCATCTCGGTCGATGACCGGGGCCCGATCCGCGGCAACGTCGGCGCCCGCGAGTTCGTCGCCCGCGTGGTGCGGAACGTCGACCCGTCGCGCCCGACCCCGCCGTGGATGATCGCGAGGCTGGTCCTGGCCGGCATGCGCTCGCTGGGCGTGCTGATCGACATCACCAACTACGTGATGCTCGAACTCGGCAACCCGGTGCACGGCTACGACCTCGACAAGCTGCAGGGCGGCATCGTCGTGCGCCGCGCCGAGCAGGGCGAGCGGATGACCACGCTCGACGGCCAGGACCGCGCGCTGCACACCGAGGACCTGCTCATCACCGACGGCTCAGGCCCGATCGGCCTGGCAGGCGTGATGGGAGGCGGCACCACCGAGATGAGCGGCACCACGCGCAACGTGCTGATCGAGGCGGCGACCTTCGACCCGGTCACGATCGCCCGCACCGCGCGACGTCACAAGCTGCCCAGCGAGGCGTCGAAGCGCTTCGAGCGCGGCGTCGACCCGCTGATCCCGTTCGTCGCGGCCCGCCGCGTGGCCGACCTGATGGTCGAGCTCGCCGGCGGCGAGCTGACCGACGAGGGCGGCGCGCTGTTCGCCGACGTCGACATCGCCGGCATCGACCTGCCCCGGGGCTTCGCACAGGGCGTGATCGGCGTCGACTACACCGACGACGAGGTGACCGGCGCGCTGGAGATGATCGGCGCCGAGGTCACCGCGACCGACCCTTCGTCGAGCTCGGGGACCGGCGGATGGTTCGTCATCCCGCCGAGCTGGCGCCCCGACCTCACGGACAAGTGGACGCTCGTGGAGGAGGTCGCCCGCATCCACGGTCTCGACCGCATCCCGTCCGTCCTGCCGACCCCGCCCTCCGGCCGGGGCTACACGCCGCTGCAGCAGGGCCGCAAGCGCGTGGCGGACGCCGTCGCCGCGGCGGGCTTCGTCGAGACGCCGGCGTTCCCGTTCACCACCGAGGAGCAGAACGATCTGCACGGCTCCGCCAGCGGTGAGCATCTGCCCAGCATCCGCCTGGCCAACGCCCTGGACGGGCAGGCCGCGTACCTGCGTCGCTCGCTGCTGCCAGGGCTCCTGCAGACCGCGCACCGCAACATCTCTCGCGGTCTCGTGGACCTGGCGATCTTCGAGACGGGACTCGTGTTCACCCCTGAGGCGGGCGTGACCTACGGCACCGACTTCGTTCCGCCGCTCGCGCAGCGGCCGAGCGATGAGACGCTGGCGCAGCTGAACGCGGCGATCCCGCCGCAGCCGCGGAACATCGCGGTGCTGCTGACCGGCAACGTCACCCCGCGCCAGCCCGGGCGCGCTGCCGAGTACGCGAGCCTGGGCGACGTCCTGCACGCCGTGCAGGTGATCGGCGTGGCGGCCGGCGTCGACATCGACGTCGTCCAGACGCAGCGCGCGGCCCTGCACCCGGGGCGCGCCGGCGCCCTGAGCGTGCGCGGCGAGGAGATCGGCTACGTCGGCGAGCTGCACCCGCAGGTCGCGGCGGACGCCGACCTGCCCGGTCGCGCCGTGGTGCTCGAGCTCGATCTCGACCGCCTGCTCACCCTGGCGGGGGAGCGCGTGGTCGTGGAGTCGCTGTCGACGTTCCCGGCCGCGACGCAGGACGTCTCGCTGGTCGTGGATGCCGCAGTGCCGGCGTCCGAGGTGCGTGCCGCCCTGGTCGAGGGCGCGGGCGAGCTGCTCGAGTCGGCGACCCTCGTCGACGACTACCGCGGCGAGGGCGTCGAGGCCGGGCGCAAGAGCCTCAGCTTCGCGCTGCGCTTCCGGGCATCCGACCGCACGCTCACCGCGGCCGAGGCGACCGAGGCGAAGCTCGCCGGGGTGGCCGTCGCGAACGAGCGCTTCGGCGCCGCGATCCGCGACTGATCCGCATGCAGACGCCGCCGCATTCCGCACCGGGATGCGGCGGCGTCTGCGTAGGCTCGAGGTCATGACCGACGCCGCGTGGCTGCGCAGCATGCGCACGCTCTCCGGGGACGCCCCGGCATTCGACCCCGCCCAGGCCCGGCCGATCCGGTCGTGCTGTTCCGGGACTGGCTGGCGGAAGCCGTCGCACGCGGCGTCGCCGAGCGGCACGCGATGACGCTGGCGACCGTGGACCCTGACGGGCTGCCGGACTCGAGGACCCTGATCCTGAAGGACTTCAGCGACACAGGCTGGTCCTTCGCCGGGCATCGGCGCTCCGCCAAGGGCATCCAGCTCGCCGCGCATCCGGTCGCGGCGCTCTCGTTCTGGTGGCAGCCGCTGGTCCGCGCCGTGCGGGTGCGCGGCAGCGTGCATGAGGCATACGCGGAGGAGTCCGCGGCGGATCTCGCCGCTCGCTCGCCCGCGGCCCGCACCGGGATCGCGGCAGGCGACTGGGTGCTGTGGCGCGTCGTGCCGGAGCGCATCGAGTTCTGGCAGGGCGCGCAGGACCGCGACCATCTCCGGCTGGTGTACCGCCGGGGCGAGCAGGGCTGGATGCACGCGGTCGAGCGCACGGAGAACGGATCGGAAGAGAAGGAGATGCGATGAGCGACTACCAGGTGACCGAGATCGGCGCGCTGGAGGACTGGCGCGCGTTCCACGGCGGTTTCGACGAGGCGCGCTCGCGCGACGGCCGCCGCGTCGTCGACCACGAGCTGACCATGCAGTACATCGGCATGACGGCGAACGCCCTGGTCCCGGGCGAGGAAGCCGGTTACTGGCACGTGCACGAGAAGGTCGAGGAGCTGTACGTCTTCCTCGCCGGACGGGGCCAGATGGGGTTGGACGACGATGTCGTCGACGTGGCGGAGGGCACGGTCGTGCGCGTGAGTCAGGGCGTGTGGCGCACCTGGCGTGCGCTGCCGGACAGCCCGGGCGAGCTGCGCTGGCTCTGCATCCGCGCCGGCGGCGAGCACCTTCCGCACATGCCCGACGACAGCCGTCGCGACCCCGACCGTCCGATGCCGTGGTGAGAGCCCTGCTCTCACCACGGGCGGCATCGCATCCGCTGACAGCGGAAGGCCTTCCCTCTCGGCCCGTCCGAATGCTGTCATGGCGTCATGACTCAGGTGCTGGTGCTCGGCGGAACCGGGTGGCTGTCGGGCCGGATCGCTCGGAAGTGGCGGGACGCCGGGGCGGAGGTGACCTGCCTCGCGCGGGGCGGACGACCAGCCCCGGAGGGGACGGTGCTGCTGCGCGGGGATCGCGATGATCCGGCGGTGTACGACCGGCCGGGCGAGCAGCACTGGGACGAGGTCGTCGACATCTCCTCCCGGGCACGGCACGTGCGCGAGGCGGTCGCGGCGCTCGGCGACAGCACCGCGCACTGGACCTACGTCTCGTCGATGTCGGCGTACTCCGACGACACGACCGTCGGGCTCGACGAATCCGGGCGACTGCACGAGCCCGCGCAGGAGGGCGACGAGTACGAGTACGGCGCGGAGAAGGTGGCCGCCGAGCAGGCCGTGAGCGCACTAGGGGAGCGGGCGTTCATCGTCCGGCCCGGTCTGATCGTCGGCGAGGGGGATCCCAGCGACCGCTTCGGCTATTGGGCGGCGGCGTTCGACCGCGCGGGGACCGATCCGGTGCTGGTCCCCACGCTCGCCGGCAGGTACACGCAGGTGATCGACGTCGACGACGTCGCCGAGCTGCTGGTGAGCGGGAGCGGGCACGGGATCGTCAACGCGATCGGCGACGCCCGGCCGCTCGTCGACGTGCTGAGCCGCATCCGCTCCGCCACCGAGCACACCGGGGAGCTGCTCGAAGCCTCCGACGAGTGGCTGCGCGGGCACGACGTGGACTACTGGATGGGAGAGCGCTCCCTGCCGCTCTGGCTCCCCGCAGACATGCCCGGTTTCGCCCGCCGGGACAACGCCGCGTACAAGGCATCCGGTGGTCGCCTCACGCCCATCGACGAGACCATCCGGCGCGTGCTCCAGGACGAGCGCGCCCGCGGGCTCGATCGCGTACGCCGCGCGGGACTGACCCGCACGGAGGAGCAGGAGCTCATCGGTCAGCTCGTGCGGGCCGACGCCGATCCCGCCGACGACTGAGCGACCGGATCCGGGCCCCCGATGGCGGGCGCCGACGTCACCGGGCGCTCTGCCGGTGACGCTCTTCGCTAGACTCGCGACCAGTGACACGGGGTGCCGCATCCGCGGCTGAGAACAGACCCGTCGAACCTGATCTAGTTCGTACTAGCGAAGGGATGTCGCGAATGAGCGATCCTCTGCGTCCTGCATCCGCCACCGGCCTCGTCAGCGAGGCGGCCGACCTGCTGGGGGCGCTGCGCGCGGCGCCGCCCCTCACCCACTGCATCACGAACGCGGTGGTCACCGGCTTCACCGCCAACGTGCTGCTCGCCGTCGGCGCGGCTCCGGCGATGGTCGACATCGTCGGCGAGGCCGGGATGTTCTCGGGCATCGCCTCGGGCGTGCTCGTCAACCTCGGCACGCCGACACCCGAGCAGCGCGCCGCGAGCCTCGAAGCCGTCACCGGCGCGAACGCAGCGGGCACGCCATGGGTGCTCGACCCCGTCGCGATCGGGGCGCTGCCGATCCGCACTGCTCTCGCGCACGAGCTCGCGCAGCAGCGCCCGACAGCGATCCGCGGCAATGCATCCGAGATCCTCGCGCTCGCCGGTCTCAGCGCCGGTGGTCGCGGCGTCGACGCGACCGACACGACGGATGCCGCAGCCGACGCCGCCCGCGCGCTGGCGCACCGGCACGGCAGCGTCGTGGCCGTGTCCGGTCCGGTAGATCTCATCACCGACGGGGAGCGTGTGCTGCGTCTGGCGAACGGCGACGAGCTGCTCACCCGGGTGACCGGCGGCGGCTGCGCTCTCGGCGCGGTGATGGCGGCCTTCCTCGGCGCCGCCCGCGGCACCGGCGCGGATGCCCTGATCGCCGTCGCGGCGGCGAGCCTCGTCTACACGATCGCCGCGGAGCGAGCGGCGGCACGCTCCGCGGGACCAGGCAGCTTCGCCGTCGCGCTGCTCGACGACCTCAGCGGCCTCCGGCCCGAGGACATCGCCGGCGCGGCCCGCATCGAGGCGGAGGAGCTGTGAACGCCGACCTCTCGCTGTACCTCGTCACCGACCCGACACTGTGCGGCGACCGCGGGGTGTCCGAGACCGTGCGTCTGGCCGTCGACGGCGGCGCCCGCATCGTGCAGCTGCGCGACAAGGAGGCGACGGATGCCGAGACCGTGACCCGGCTGATCGAGCTGTCGCGCGTCATCGACGGACGCGCCCTGCTCGTGGTGAACGACCGGCTCGACGCGGCGATCGCCGCCCGCGAGGCCGGCGCTCGCGTCGACGGCGTGCACCTGGGACAGGGCGACGCATCCGTGCTCCGCGCCCGCGCCGAGCTCGGCCCCGATGCGCTGATCGGTCTCACCGCCAACAGTCCTGAGCATCTCGAGGCCGTGCTCGCGCTTCCGGCGGGCACCGTCGACTATCTCGGGGTCGGCGTGATCCGCCCGACCAGCACCAAACCCGACCACCCGCCGGCACTCGGGACGGACGGCTTCCGCGCGTTCGCCGCCGCCAGCCCGCTGCCGTGCGTCGCGATCGGCGGCGTGGGCATCGACGACATCGAGGAGCTGCGGGATGCCGGCGCGGCGGGCCTCGCCGTCGTCTCGGCGCTGTGCGCGGCCGAGGACCCCGCGCAGCGCGCCGCCGAGTTCGTGAGCCGCTGGCGCGCCGCCGGCGTGCCACGCGTGCTCAGCATCGCCGGCAGTGATCCGTCCGGCGGTGCGGGCGTTCAGGCCGACCTGAAGTCCATCGCCGCGAACGGCGGCTACGGCATGGCCGCGCTCACCGCTCTCACCGCCCAGAACACGCAGGGGGTCCGGGGCGTGCACGTGCCGCCGCCTGAGTTCCTGCGCGAACAGCTCGACGCGATCTCGGACGACGTCGTCATCGACGCGGTGAAGGTCGGGATGCTCGCGAACACGGAGGTCATCCGCGTCGTCGCCGACTGGCTCGACACCGCGCGTCCGCCGATCGTGGTCATCGACCCCGTGATGATCGCCACGAGCGGCGACCGGCTGCTGGACGCCGAGGCCGAGCGGGCGCTGGGCGATCTGCTGCGACGCGCCGACGTGGTGACCCCGAACCTCTCCGAGCTGGGCGTGCTGACCGGTCGCGAGCTCGGCGGCTGGGACGACGCGCTCGCCGCGGCATCCGTGCTCTCCGCCGCGATCGACGCGCAGGTGCTCGTCAAGGGCGGACACCTCGAGGGCGCTGATGCGCCCGACGCGCTCGTCGGACGCGGCCCGATCGTCGAATTCCCCGGCGCTCGCATCGACACCGCGAACACGCACGGCACGGGATGCTCGCTGTCCTCGGCGCTCGCCACCCGTCTGGCGCGCGGCGAGTCTCCCGCAGCCGCCGTCGCCGCATCCCGGGACTGGCTGCGGGAGGCGCTGCGCACGAGCGACGAGCTGCGCGTCGGTCGCGGACACGGCCCCGTCAACCACTTCGCCGGGCTGTGGCGACGCGGCGGCCTCGAGACGGCACCGGTGGCCGAGGACATCCGCTCGGAGTGGTGGCGGAGCATCGCGGGCATCCGGCGCGACATCGACGAGCTCCCGTTCATCCGCGCCCTCGCCGACGGAACCCTCGATCGCGAACTGTTCCTGATCTACCTCGCCCAGGACGCCCTGTACCTGCGCGAGTACGCACGCGTGCTGGCGGAGGCCGCCCGTCTCGCCCCCACCCCCGAGGAGCAGGCGTTCTGGGCGGAGTCCTCGCACGGCTCGATCGCCGGTGAACTCGAGCTGCACGCCACCTGGCTGACGCCCGAG
>NZ_MKRT01000007.1:8545-14131 GCF_001897945.1 Microbacterium sp. 69-10 | reverse complement strand
CCGAGCCCGGTGAACACCGCCTACCTCGACCATCTCCGGGCCGCCGCGTTCTCCGGCGACTACCCCGTGCTGATCGCGGCGATCCTGCCGTGCTTCTGGCTGTACACGGATCTGGGGCGCCGGCTGCACGCCGGCGACTTCGGCGCATACGCGACCGATCCGCGGCATCCGTACGCCTCGTGGCTGACGACATACGCCGACCCCGGCTTCGCGATCGCCACCGAGCGGGCGATCGGCCACGTCGTCGCGGCGGCCGCGGGTGCCGACGGGGCGCGCAGGCGACGGATGCACCGGGCGTTCGTCGCTGCGGCCCAGCACGAGCGGGCGTTCTTCGATCTGCGCTGAGCCGAGCGGGCGGGGAGCGTGCGGCGGGCGGAGAGTGTGACGCCGCGGATTTGCGGATGCTGCGCGATCGGCGCTACTGTCGCGTCATGCCCTCGGCCGCACACCTCTCGCTGACGCCCCTTCCGGGTGTCGCTCCTGTGCGCCGACGCCGCGCCGGCCGCCGACTCTAGGCGACCCCGCGCAGCCCGTTCCGCGATGGTTCGAGCCCGGAGCCGGTGTCGCCGCCCCGGTCCACTGTCACTGGGTCATGCCCGTCATCGGGCGCGACTCGACCGTTAAGGTAGAACCATGACGTACTCCGTCGCCGTCTCCGGCGCATCAGGCTATGCAGGAGGCGAGATCCTGCGGCTTCTCGCCGCGCATCCCGACATCGAGATCCGCACCGTGACCGCGCACTCCAACGCCGGTCAGCCGCTCGTGCAGCACCAGCCGCACCTGCGCTCGCTCGCGCATCTCACCCTTCAGGACACCACACCCGAGATCCTCGCCGGGCACGACATCGTCTTCCTGGCGCTGCCGCACGGGCAGTCGGGTCAGTACACGGATGCCCTGGGCGAGGTCCCGCTCGTGATCGACGCGGGCGCCGACCACCGGCTCACCTCGCAGGATGCGTGGGACGCGTTCTACGGCGGCGACTTCCACGACCCGTGGGCATACGGCGTCCCCGAGCTGCTCGTGAGCGGCGGGAAGCAGCGCGAGAAGCTGCGCGGCGCGACCCGTATCGCGGCGCCCGGCTGCAACGCCTCGACCGTGAGCCTCAGCCTCGCGCCCGGCGTCGCGGCGGGCGTCATCGATCCGTCCGACATCGTCACCGTCCTCGCCGTCGGACCGTCCGGCGCGGGAAAGAGCCTGAAGACGCACCTGCTCGGCAGCGAGCTGCTCGGCACCGCCAACCCCTATGCGGTCGGCGGTACGCACCGGCACATCCCCGAGATCCGCCAGGCGCTCGCCGAGGCCTCAGATGCGTCGTCCGACGGCATCCGCATCTCGTTCACCCCGGTGATCGTGCCGATGGCCCGCGGCATCCTCGCCACGTCCACGGCGCCGATCGCCGACGGCGCGACCGACGCGCAGATCCGCGACGCCTGGGAATCCGCGTACGGCGACGAGACCTTCGTACAGCTGCTGCCCGAAGGCCAGTTCCCGCGCACCGCGGACGTGCTCGGTGCCAACACCGCGCTGATGGGCATCGCCATCGACCGCGCGGCGAACCGGGTGGTCGTCGTGACTGCGGTCGACAACCTCGTCAAGGGAACCGCCGGCGCCGCCGTGCAGTCCATGAACCTCGCGCTGGGCCTTCCCGAGGACCGCGCCCTCACCGTGAACGGAGTAGCGCCGTGAGCGTCACCGCGCCCCAGGGATTCGAAGCAGCCGGCGTCGCCGTCGGCCTGAAGAGCACCGGCAAGCCGGACGTGGCCGTGGTCGTCAACCGCGGGCCCCGCAAGGTGGGGGCGGCGGTCTTCACGAGCAACCGCGCGAAGGCGAACCCCATCCTGTGGTCGCAGCAGGTCATCGCGGACCGCACGGTCGAGGCGATCGTGCTGAACTCCGGCGGGGCCAACTGCTTCACCGGCGCATTCGGCTTCCAGACCAGCCACCTCACCGCCGAGAAGGCGGCGGAGCTCCTCGAGGTGAGCGCGGGAGACATCCTGGTCTGCTCCACCGGCCTCATCGGCACCGGTGACGAGGTGTTCCGCGGCAAGGTGCTCGACGGCGTCGAGCAGGGCATCGCCGCGCTGTCCGTGGACGGCGGCCCGATCGCCGCAGAGGCCATCATGACCACCGACACGGTCTCGAAGACGGCCGTCGTCACGCGCGACGGCTGGACGATCGGGGCGATGGCGAAGGGCGCGGGCATGCTCGCTCCGGGTCTCGCCACCATGCTCGTCGTCATCACCACGGATGCCGATCTCGAGGCGTCCGAGGCCGACGCGGCGCTGCGCAGGGCGACGAACGTCAGCTTCGACCGGCTCGACTCGGACGGCTGCATGTCCACGAACGACCAGGTGACCCTGCTCGTGAGCGGAGCCAGCGGCATCCGTCCCGACCTGGACGAATTCGACGCAGCGCTCGCCGAGCTGTGCGTGGAGCTCGCGCAGAAGCTGCAGGGCGACGCCGAGGGCGCCAGCCACGACATCACGATCGAGGTCGTGAACGCCGTCACCGAGACCGACGCGGTCGAGGTCGGCCGCTCGGTCGCGCGCAACAACCTGTTCAAGGCGGCCATCTTCGGCAACGACCCGAACTGGGGCCGCGTGCTCGCCGCGATCGGCACCACCTGCGCGGAGTTCGATCCCTACGCCGTGGACGTCACGATGAACGGCATCCGCGTCTGCTCGGACGGCGGACCGGACCGTCCGCGCGAGGAGGTCGACCTGACCCCGCGCGCCACGCACCTGCTGATCGACCTGAAGGCGGGCGACGCCACCGCGACGATCCTCACCAACGACCTGACCCACGACTACGTGCACGAGAACAGCGCCTACGCCTCATGACCCAGCTCCAGGACACCGCGCCCGAGGAGGCCGCCTACAAGGCGGCCACCCTCATCGAGTCACTGCCGTGGCTGAAGAAGTTCCGCGATCAGATCGTCGTGGTCAAGTACGGCGGCAACGCCATGGTCAGCGATGAGCTGCAGGACGCGTTCGCGCAGGACATCGCCTACCTGCGCTACGTGGGCGTGCAGCCCGTGGTCGTGCACGGCGGCGGCCCCCAGATCTCGACGATGCTGGACCGGCTCGACATCCCCAGCGAGTTCAAGGGCGGATACCGCGTCACCAACACCGAGGCGATCAGCGTCGTGCGGATGGTGCTCACCGGGCAGGTCAACCCGCAGCTGGTCGGCAAGATCAACTCGCACGGTCCCATCTCCACGGGCGTGAGCGGCGAGGACGCCGGCCTGTTCGGCGGACGCCGTCGCGGCGTGGTCATCGACGGCCAGGAGGTGGATCTCGGTCGCGTCGGCGACGTGGTGCAGGTCGACCCGACGCCGGTGCTCGACCATCTCGCGGCCGGCCGGATTCCCGTGGTCTCCTCGATCGCGCCCGATCTGGATCACCCCGGACAGTCGCTGAACGTGAACGCGGATGCCGCTGCGGCGGCGCTCGCGACCGCCCTCGGCGCCCGCAAGCTGGTGATCCTGACGGATGTCGCTGGCCTGTACGCCGACTGGCCGAACCGCGACTCGCTCGTCTCGCACATCACCGCGGAGGCGCTCACCGAGATGCTCCCGGCCCTGGAGTCCGGGATGATCCCGAAGATGCGCGCCTGCCTGGACGCCGTGCAGGGCGGCGTGGACGCCGCCGCCATCATCGACGGACGGGTGCCGCACTCGGTGCTCGTCGAACTGTTCACCAGCAAGGGCATCGGCACGGAGGTCGTCGCATGAGCGACTGGAGCGAGGACGCAGCACACGATCTGATGAGCCTGGGCGGGCGCTTCGCGCTGCTGACCCGCGGCGAGGGGTCCTGGCTGTGGGATGCCGACGAGAAGCGCTATCTCGACTTCCTCGGCGGCATCGCGGTGAACTGCCTCGGCACGGCGCACCCGGTGTTCGTCGAAGCGGTCTCGAAGCAGGCCGCGACGCTCGCGCACGTGTCGAACTACTTCGCCAGCCCCGGCCAGCTCGAGCTCGCCGCGCGGCTCAAGCGCCTGGCGGGCACGGGCGCAGCCGGCAGGGTCTTCCTCGCGAACTCCGGCAGCGAGGCCAACGAGATGGCCTTCAAGCTGGCCCGGCTGCACGGCAAGCCCTCCGGCCGCACGAAGATGATCGTCGTGGAGGGAGCGTTCCACGGTCGCACCATGGGTGCGCTGTCGCTCACGCCCAAGGCGACGTACCGTGACCCGTTCCTGCCCGCCGTCCCTGACGTGGTGACCGTCTCGCGCTCGATCGAGAGCCTCGAGGCGGCGTTCGCCGCCGGGGGAGTGGCGGCCATGATCGTCGAGCCCATCCAGGGCGAGGCGGGCGTCGTCGAACTCCCCGAGGGCTTCCTCGCCCGAGCCAGGGAGCTGACGACCGAGCACGACGCGCTGCTCATCCTCGATGAGGTGCAGACCGGTTCCGGGCGCACCGGCGCGTGGTTCGCGTTCCAGCGCGAGGGCATCGTCCCGGATGCCGTGACGATGGCCAAGAGCATCGGCGCGGGCTTCCCGCTGAGCGCCCTCATCACGTTCGGCGCGGCCAGCGAGCTGTTCTACCCCGGCACCCACAACTCGACGTTCGGCGGCAATCCGCTGGCCGCCGCGGTGGCCAACGCCACGCTCGGCTTCATCGAGGAGACCGGTCTGCTGGACAACGTCGACGCCCGTGGCGCTCAGCTGCGTGCGGCGGTCGCGGACCTCCCGTTCGTGACCGGCACCACCGGGGCGGGGCTGCTCATCGGCATCCGCCTCTCCGCGCCCGTCGCAGCCGAGGTGCGCGCGGCCGCCCACGAACGCGGCCTGATCATCAACGCCCCCACCGAGGACATCATCCGCATCGCGCCCGCGTACACGATCGGCGACGCCGAGGTGGCGGAGTTCCTCACCCTCTTCAGCGCGGCGCTCGACGCCGTCGCATCCGCACACCCGACCATGGAGACCCCCGCATGACCCGCCACCTGCTTCGCGATGACGACCTGACCCCCGCCGAGCAGAGCGAGGTGCTCGACCTCGCGATCGAGCTGAAGAAGGACCGCTGGTCCAACAAGGCCCTCGCCGGCCCGCAGACGGTGGCCGTGATCTTCGACAAGTCCTCCACCCGCACCCGGGTGTCGTTCGCCGTCGGCATCGCTGACCTCGGCGGCTCGCCGCTGATCATCTCCACCGCCAACAGCCAGCTCGGCGGCAAGGAGACGCCGTCCGACACGGCCCGCGTGCTGGAGCGCCAGGTGGCGGCGATCGTGTGGCGCACCTACGCGCAGTCCGGTCTCGAGGAGATGGCGCGCGGCACGCGCGTGCCCGTCGTCAACGCGCTCTCGGACGACTTCCACCCCTGCCAGCTGCTGGCCGACCTGCTCACGATCCGCGAGCACAAGGGCGAGCTCAAGGGACTCACGCTGTCGTTCTACGGCGACGGCCGCAGCAACATGGCGCACTCCTACCTGCTCGCCTGCGTCACCGCCGGAATGCACGTGCGCATCGCCGCGCCGGATGCGTACGCGCCCCGCCCGGATGTGGTCGTCGCCGCTGAGAAGCGCGCCGCGGAGACCGGCGGATCCGTCTCCCTGCTCACCGACCCCCGCGAGGCGGCGCTCGGCGCCG
>NZ_MKRT01000007.1:0-8493 GCF_001897945.1 Microbacterium sp. 69-10 | reverse complement strand
CGAGCGGCTCCGCGATCTGGGCGGCTACAAGGTCACCACCGAGATCATGGACCTCGCCGACCCCGAGGCCATCTTCATCCACTGCCTGCCCGCCGACCGCGGCTACGAGGTGGACTCCGAGGTCATCGACGGGCCGCGGAGCGTGGTCTGGGACGAGGCCGAGAACCGCCTGCACGCGCAGAAGGCGCTGCTGGTGTGGCTCCTGGGCAAGCAGGAGGCGGCAGCGTGAGCGAAGCGCACGGCACGAACGAGGGCGCGCTCTGGGGAGCGCGGTTCGCGGGCGGTCCGTCGCCCGAGCTCGCCGAGCTGAGCCGCTCCACGCACTTCGACTGGATCCTCGCCCCGTACGACATCGCGGGATCCCACGCGCACGCCACGGCTCTCGAGGCCGCGGGATACCTGGAGGCGGAGGAGGCGCGCATCATGCACGCCGGCCTCGACGCCCTCGCCGCGAGGATCGCGGACGGCACGCTGCTGCCCGACCCGGGCGACGAGGATGTGCACGGCGCGCTGGAGAAGGCGCTGATCGCCGAGATCGGTCCCGAGGTGGGCGGGCGCCTGCGCGCCGGCCGCAGCCGCAACGATCAGATCGCGACGCTCGTGCGCATGTACCTGATCGATCACGCCCAGGTGATCGCCCGCGACCTGCTGCGCGTCATCGATGCCCTGGTCGCGCAGGCCGAGGCGCACCCGGATGCCATCCTCCCGGGCCGTACGCACCTGCAGCACGCCCAGCCGGTGCTGCTCGCACACCACCTGCAGGCGCATGCCTGGCCCCTGGTGCGCGAGCTGGAGCGCCTGGTCGACTGGCGTCGCCGCGCCGGCTTCTCGCCCTACGGCGGGGGAGCGCTGGCCGGTTCCACTCTCGGTCTCGACCCGGCGCTCGTGGCTCGCGAGCTGGGGCTGGACCGTCCCGCGGAGAACTCTCTGGATGGCACCGCCGCTCGCGACGTGGTCGCGGAGTTCGCCTTCATCGCCGCGATGACGGGCATCGACCTGTCCCGGCTGTCGGAGGAGATCATCCTCTGGAACACCCGCGAGTTCGGCTTCGTCACGCTCGACGACGCGTACTCCACCGGGTCCAGCATCATGCCGCAGAAGAAGAACCCCGACATCGCCGAGCTCGCGCGCGGCAAGTCGGGCCGCCTGATCGGCAACCTGACCGGGCTGCTCGCCACGCTCAAGGGCCTTCCGCTCGCGTACAACCGCGACCTGCAGGAGGACAAGGAGCCGGTCTTCGACTCGGTCCGCACTCTCGAGGTGGTGCTGCCGGCGTTCGCGGGCATGATCGCCACGCTGCGCTTCGACACGGCGCGCATGGCCGAGCTCGCACCGCAGGGCTTCTCGCTGGCGACCGACGTCGCCGAGTGGCTGGTCAAGCAGCGCGTGCCGTTCCGCGATGCGCACGAGATCTCGGGTGCGCTGGTGCGCGCCTGCGAGGAGCGCGGGATCAGGCTGGAGGATGCCGATGACGAGCTGCTGCGCTCGGTGTCCGAGCACCTGACTCCGGCCGTTCGCGACGTGCTCTCGATCGAGGGCTCGGTGGCATCCCGGACCGGCGCCGGAGGAACGGCTCCCGTGCGGGTGGCCGAGCAGCGGGCTGAGCTCGTCGCTCGCACGCAGGCGGCGGCGCACGCGCTGGGTCTCTGATATTCACGGAACATACGATGCGGGAGTCCCGTGTCGTCACTTCTCCGAGTCAGCGACGTTCAAACGATTCAGCACGCCGACGAGTGCTGGCAGAGCTTGTTCCTCGACGCGCAGCCCAGCGGCGGTTGCTCGGAGGCTGGCGGCCGCGGGCGTGATGCCGAGTTGATGGGCCGCCTGGCGCTGTGTGAGGTGCTCGTTCAGCGCGTCGTAGATCTCCCATCCCTTGTCCGTGCGTCGGTCGCGGAGCGCGATCAGCAGCCGAACGAGGGCCTGCGCCTCGTCGCTGTGTGCGTCGTTCACGATCGCCAGACGAGTCGGGTCGCTCTTCGCGGACTCGACCGCTTCGCGTGCGTTGATGAAGGCCGACCCTCGAGCTTCCCTGATGCTCGCGGGGACCGGCTGTTCCACGGAACCGATCCCGACACCGACACTCCAGGAGCGTCCGCGAGTGAGGTGGAGGATCAGCGTCAACGCCTTGTCGGCATGGGCGGTGATGAGCTGGAACTCATCACCGACGGTGCGTTCTGGGCCGAGCAGGATACCGTGGTCGTCACGGCTGCGGAGCTGGGCCAGTGCCTCGGGAACAAGGTCTGAGCTCGTTCTGCTCGACTTCTGGTCCACCGTCAATACGAACATACGATAAGGCTACAGGCTTATATCTCCCGAGTTAAGCTTTGAATGCTCCGGTACTTCCCGTCGATAGTATTCAGGGGTGAAGACAGGCTCCAGCGGCACAGCGGCACAGATGCTGCAGGAGGCCCGCGACGATGTTCAGCACGCCGATCAGAAGGCCTCTCTGCTGCTCGCCGCAGCAGGCGTCGGCTTCGGGGTCATCATCAGCGGCCAGATGTCTTCT
Organism: Microbacterium sp. 69-10; assembly: GCF_001897945.1. Taxonomy (GTDB): domain Bacteria; phylum Actinomycetota; class Actinomycetes; order Actinomycetales; family Microbacteriaceae; genus Microbacterium. The sequence goes on along the minus strand of NZ_MKRT01000007.1, from coordinate 5,987 downwards.
GATTGGCGCGCCGACACGGTGCTATCGATGCCCGGACAGATTCTCTGGGGGTTCGGGATCGCCTTGGCCGTCGCGTGCGTCACAGCAGCGGCCGTCGCGGTGTGGCCGCGCTATCGGCTGGAGACGATGCCCCGATACGGCGTCACGTACTGGGGTCATGTCGCCGCGTTCAAGGATCCGTACCGGCTTGGCACCGCGCTGGCGAAGACGGACACCGACGCGAGGGCCCGTGAGCGCGTTCTGCATCAGCTGTGGAGCCTCTCACGGATCGTGCTCAGGAAGTACCGGTGGATCCGGGTGTCCCTGCTCCTGGGGGCCGGTGCAGGAGTCGCGCTGAGTGCTGCAGTTGTCTTCTTCCCCGCGGGAACGCCGTGATCGACGAACCACTGCTCGGTCCGCGCCCCGGCGTCGGTGAATCGGTCGTTGCGGTCATCGCCGATATCGTCGGCTCCCGGCGTCATCATGACCGCCACGGCGCTCAGCAGATCCTGGATGCTGCCATCGATCGGGTCACCGCGGACTCCGGCCTCGCCCTGCAGCCGTTTCGCCCCACCGTGGGAGATGAGCAGCAGGCGGTGTACCCGACGATCGCGTCGGCATTGACATCGATCCTCCTGCTGCGACTGATCCTCCCGAACGAGGTGGACTGCCGCTTCGGCGTGGGTATCGGAGCCGTGACGCGGATCCCGACGCGAGACGTGAGCATCCCTGACGGGCCCGCGTGGTGGGCGGCGCGCGCGGCCATAGATCGGGTGCATGCCCTGCAGGATCGCACCATTCCGCGGGCGCGGACATGGGTGGTCGCACACGAGAGCGCGAACGAGGTGACAGCGGATGCCGTGCGCTGGGCCAACGCGTATCTGCTCGCCAGAGATGAGCTCGTTGCAGCCATGAGCGACCGCACGCGTCGTCTGGTTTACGGCCGCTTCCTGTCCCGTACTCAGGCTGACCTCGCAAGATCCGAGGGGATCACGCAGTCGGCGGTGTCGCAAGCGCTGTCGTCCGCGGGCGCGAGCAGCCTCTTGGAGGGGCTGCAAATGTTCGAGCTGACCTGAACGGTGCCTGCCCGGACGACCAGGAGTCAGACGAGCGCGAGACGGACGACCGTGCCGACCGCACCGGCCCAGAGCAGACTGCCCAGGGTGCCGATGATGAAGCGCTCCCTGGCCTCGGCCTCGGCGAGCTCCGGGAACCGGCCGATGCCCTTCACCGCGATGATCGCCGCGATCGCCTCGGGGAAACCCACCGCGATCGCCACCACGGTGCAGATGCGCTCCAGGTAGCCGATCACGGTTCCGCCGCGCATGAGGGTCCGCGCGTGCGCCGGGTCGGCGTCGTGCGAGGCGAGGATCACGATGCCGCCGTCCTCGGTCTCGCGCACCCGGTCGCCCGCGGCGATGTCGAGCGCGCGCCGGGTGAACGGATTGCCGCCGACCGTCGCGGCGGCGAACCCCAGCACGGTGATCGGGACGCCCAGCAGGGGCGTCGCCGCCGGGGGCAGGACTACGACGATCGTCAGCGCGGCCGCCACGAGCGCACCGCCGACGGCGGCCAGGACGGTCGACGGCCGGCGCAGCCCCACGAGCGACAGCGCGAGCACCGCCAGCAGCACCACGACGATCGCTGAGGCCAGCACTGCGGAGGCGAAGGGGTCCAGGGGCGGCATGCCGCCAGCATGGCACGGGCATCCGACGTCACGCGGGAGCGGAGCGCGCGATCCGCGCTGATAGCCTGGAACGCGTGTCGAATCCCGCTCTGACGACCGCCTCCGTGGCGCTCGATCCCACGTTCGAGAACGTGTGGGACGAGCTGCTGTGGCGCGGCCTCGTCCACGTGTCCACCGATCAGGAGGCGCTGCGCGCCCTTCTCGCCGGGGACCCGATCACGTATTACTGCGGCTTCGACCCCACGGCTCCCAGCCTGCACCTCGGCAACCTCGTGCAGCTGCTCCTGCTGCGCCGCCTGCAGCTGGCCGGGCACAAGCCCCTCGGGCTCGTCGGCGGTTCCACGGGCCTGATCGGCGACCCCCGCCCGACCGCGGAGCGCACGCTGAACACGCGCGAGACGGTCGAGGAGTGGGTGGGCCGGCTGCGCGCCCAGGTCGAGCGCTTCCTCAGCTTCGAGGGCGACAACGCCGCCCGCATGGTCAACAACCTCGACTGGACCGCTCCGATGAGCGCGATCGACTTCCTGCGCGAGATCGGCAAGCACTACCGCGTCGGCACGATGCTGAAGAAGGACGCGGTCGCAGCGCGCCTGAACTCGGACGCCGGCATCAGCTACACCGAGTTCAGCTATCAGATCCTGCAGGGCATGGACTTCCTCGAGCTGTACCGCCTGTACGGCTGCGTGCTGCAGACGGGCGGCTCCGACCAGTGGGGCAACCTCACCAGCGGCACCGACCTGATCCACCGCGTCGAGGGGGTGTCCGCGCACGCGATCGGAACGCCGCTGATCACGAACAGCGACGGCACCAAGTTCGGCAAGAGCGAGGGCAACGCGATCTGGCTGGACGCCGAGATGTGCAGCCCGTACCGGATGTACCAGTTCTGGCTCGGGACGACGGATGCCGATGTCGTCGACCGGCTGAAGGTCTTCACGTTCCTGACTCGCGCCGAGATCGAGGAGTACGCGGCCCTGGTCGAGTCCGAGCCGTTCCGTCGTGCCGCGCAGAAGCGTCTCGCGCTCGAGGTGTGCGTGACGGTGCACGGTGCGGAGGCGACGGCCGCCGTGATCGCGGCGTCCGAGGCGCTGTTCGGGCAGGGCGACCTGTCCGCGCTCGACGCGGCCACGCTGCGCACCGCCCTCGAGGAGCTCCCGAACGCGACGGTCGCCGCCGGCACGCCGGTCACCGAGGCGCTCGTCGCCACGGGGCTGGTCTCCAGCGTCTCCGAGGCGCGGCGTGCGATCTCGCAGGGCGGGGTCTCGCTGGACGGCGAGCGGGTGGCCGATGACATGGCGACCGTGCAGGGGTCCCTCCCCGGCGGTGTTTCCGTGCTGCGCCGCGGCAAGAAGACGCTCGCGGGCGTGTTCCTCGGCTGACCCGGCGGATCGATGCCCTTCACGCCCAGCCACGCGATCGTCGCGCTGCCCTTCGTGCGCACGCCGTTGGTGCCCGCGGCGATCGCGGTCGGGGCGATGACACCGGACCTGCCGCTCTTCCTGCGCGGGCTCGGTCCGTCGTACGGTTTCACGCATTCCACGACGAACATCGTCTGGACGGCGCTGATCGCCCTCGGCCTGCTGGCCGTGTGGCGGCTGGTGCTGCGGCCGGCGCTGGTGCATCTCGCCCCGGATGCCGTCGCTGCGCGTCTTCCGGATGCCTGGCGGCGGACGGGTCGTGGCGCGGCGCTCGAGCTGTTCGCATCCCGCGAGAAGCCGGGCTACCCGCTCCTGCTGGTCGTCTCTCTGCTGATCGGGGTGCTCTCGCACATCGCCTGGGATCTGTTCACGCACGAGGGCCGCTGGGGCGTCGAGACGATCCCCGCGCTGCGGCAGTCCTGGGGGCCGATGCCCGGATACAAGTGGCTGCAGCACGGTTCGAGCGCCGTCGGCCTGCTGCTCCTCGGTGCGTGCGCGGTGCTGTGGCTGCGTCGTCGCGGCATCGTGCGCCGACCGCGGATGCTGCCCGTCTGGGTGCGCTGGAGCTGGTACCTCACTCTCCCGGTGTTCCTGGTGGCGGGGTGGCTCATCGGGCTGTCCGTCCACGGCCCGCTCGGACCCGCGCTCAGCGTGCAGCAGCTGGCCTACCGGACGCTGCCGCTCGCATCGGGCCTGTGGGGGCTGATGACGGTCGCGCTGTGCGTGGTGGTCGTGCTGCTCTCCCCCGCCGACGCCCGCCTGATCACCACTCCGCCTGATCACCACTCCGCCTGATCACCACTCCGCCTGATCACCACTCTGGTGCGTCGGCTCCCCAGGGACGAGGAGCGGCGAACTGGACCGGTCCACCTGCCCAGCGCACGGCGGGCACGACGGTCGTGACGCGGTGCCCGCCGACCTCGAACTCCTGCGTCCGGACCTCGTGCTCCGGTGCCCGGCGCGGCTCTCCCCGGGGCATCCCGAGCAGTTCGGCGGCCACCCGCCGCAGCGAGGTGCGCACGTACCAGGAGCCGCCGGACTCCGCACGTCGGCACAGGGCCATGGTGATCCCCGCGGCGAGAAGGTACCCGGCAGAATGGTCCAGCGCCTGGGCGGGCAGCGCGCCGGGGACGTGCCCGTCGTCCGAGTCCGCCCAGGAGATGCCGCAGTCCGCCTGCACGATGCTGTCGAACCCTCGGGCGGAGTCCTCGCCGGGCCAGGCGCTCAGCTGCGCGACGACGAGCTGCGGATGCCGAGCGGCCAGTGATCGAGGATCCAGGCCGAGCCTGCGCAGTCCGTCCGGACGGTAGCCGAGCACGATCACGTCGGCGTCGGCGAGCAGCGCATCGAAGCGCTCCCGGTCCGCGACGATGTCCAGGAGGGCCGTCCGCTTGCCATGACCGGTGTCGAAGTGCTGCCAGCTGATCTCCTCCCGCAGCGGAGGGTCGATTCGCAGCACCTCGGCGCCGGCGAACGCCAGGGTGCGCGTCGCGACGGGACCGGCGATCACCCGGGTGAGGTCGAGCACGCGGATGCCGGACAGAGGCGAGTCCGTTGTGGGACGGGGGAGTGCGCGCGGTCGGGAGTCGCCGAGCCGGGACACCTGGATCAGCGGGGTGGTCCGCAGCACGGCATCCTCGTGCTGGTGCTCCTGCCGCACGGGAACGCAGAGGCCGCCATGCGCCTGGACCGCAGTCGTCGCCTGCACGGACGTCATCGTGCGCAGCACCCAGGCGACCTCGTCCGGGGAGGCGCCGTCCCGAAGGCGGAGGCCGGTGCGGAGGGCGGCCGCATGGTGCGGGTAGTTGCCGTGCGTGCGCACCCAGCCGTCGGCGGTGCGCCAGAAGCCGGAGAGCGGAGCGAACCCCTCGATCGCCTCGCCGTCGACGCGCAGGTACCGATCGCTTCGGTACGCGGAGGCCACGAGGTCGGGATCGGGGAGGAGCGGATGTCCGCCCTCGGCCGCCGCGATCGCGATCACGGCCGCGGCGGCCCCGATGCTGGTCCAGGCGAGCTCGCCCACGGCGAGATGGGAGGGGAGCGGTACGGCCGACGCCGCGCCGGCGGGGAGCGTGAGAGCGTCGGCGCGCAGCCCCAGCTCCGCCAGCACGCGGGCGAGGAGCCCGGAATCCTGCGGCCGGAGTGGGGTGTCACTGGTGGGTCCCATGACGCGAGACTACGTCGGCCGGAGGCGCGACACGCCCGGGATACGAGGCTGATTTGCCGGATGCCCGGGATCCACGTAAACTATTACTTGTTCGCCCCAAGCGGTTGAGCGGAAGGCCTGAAGGCCTGGCTCCCCTCCAAGCAGCGAACACAAATCCTCAACTTCCACTGGCGGCTTCGCTGGTGTAGGGTAGAGGTTCCGGCTCCGGAACGACTGGTCAACAGTCCTGGATCCGCCGGGTATGATTGTGAAGTTGCCCTGCGCTTCTCGCCTTGGTTGGTGGGTGTGTGGGTGCGTCCGATCCTTGAGAACTCAACAGCGTGCACTTGTCAAATGCCAAATTATCCTCGTCCAGCCCTGTGGGGTTGGTTGAGAATTCCTTTGGATCAATTTATATGAATGTCAGCAATGATGTTCGTCTCTTTTGGTCATGATTGAACTCGCTGCCTTCTTGCCGTTTTCCCGGTGGTTGGTATGCATCTGTTTTTTACGGAGAGTTTGATCCTGGCTCAGGATGAACGCTGGCGGCGTGCTTAACACATGCAAGTCGAACGATGAAGCCCAGCTTGCTGGGTGGATTAGTGGCGAACGGGTGAGTAACACGTGAGCAACCTGCCCCTGACTCTGGGATAAGCGCTGGAAACGGCGTCTAATACTGGATATGTCCCATCACCGCATGGTGTGTGGGTGGAAAGATTTTTCGGTTGGGGATGGGCTCGCGGCCTATCAGCTTGTTGGT
>NZ_MKRT01000006.1:188068-191365 GCF_001897945.1 Microbacterium sp. 69-10 | reverse complement strand
GCAGGTGAGCGTCGACCCCGCGGTGCTGGGCGGCGTCCGGGTCAAGCTGGGCGATGAGGTCATCGAGGGAACGGTGGCCGGGCGGCTGCACGCCGCCGAACGACAACTGAACTGACATCCGGCCGGTGGCCGTGCAAAGACAACGAGAGAACAGGGTGCGCAGATGGCGGAACTGACGATTCGTCCCGAAGAGATCCGGGACGCGCTGGATCGTTTCGTGTCCAACTTCAGTCCCGAGACCGCCAGCCGGGACGAGATCGGCACGGTGGCCACCTCCGGCGACGGCATCGCCCGGGTCGAGGGGCTGCCCTCGGCGATGGCCAACGAGCTGCTCGAGTTCGCCAACGGCACCCAGGGCATCGCGCTCAACCTCGACGTCCGCGAGATCGGCGTCGTGGTGCTGGGCGACTCCGAGGGCATCGAGGAGGGCTCGACGGTCAAGCGCACCGGCGAGGTGCTGTCGGTGCCGGTCGGCGATGGCTACCTGGGGCGCGTGGTGAACGCGATGGGCGAGCCGATCGATGGCCTTGGCGAGATCAAGGGCATCGAAGGACGCCGCGCCCTGGAGCTCCAGGCGGCCGGCGTGATGGACCGGCAGAGCGTCAAGGAGCCGCTGCAGACCGGCATCAAGGCGATCGATGCGATGACTCCGATCGGCCGTGGCCAGCGCCAGCTGATCATCGGCGACCGCAAGACCGGCAAGACCGCGATCGCCGTGGACACGATCATCAACCAGAAGTCGAACTGGGCCAGCGGCGACCCGACCAAGCAGGTGCGCTGCATCTACGTGGCGATCGGCCAGAAGGGCTCCACCATCGCGGCCCTGCACACCACGCTGGAAGAGGCCGGCGCGATGGAGTACACCACCATCGTCCATGCTCCGGCCTCCGACCCGGCGGGCTACAAGTACATCGCCCCGTACACCGGTTCGGCGATCGGCCAGCACTGGATGTACGCCGGCAAGCACGTCCTGATCATCTTCGACGACCTCACCAAGCAGGCCGAGGCCTACCGGTCGATGTCGCTGCTGCTGCGCCGCCCGCCGGGCCGCGAGGCCTACCCGGGCGACGTGTTCTACCTGCACTCCCGCCTGCTGGAGCGCTGCGCGAAGCTCTCCGACGAGCTGGGCGGCGGTTCGATGACCGGCCTGCCGATCATCGAGACCAAGGCCAATGCCGTCTCGGCCTACATCCCGACCAACGTGATCTCGATCACCGACGGCCAGATCTTCCTGCAGTCCGACCTGTTCAACGCCAACCAGCGTCCCGCTGTCGACGTGGGCATCTCGGTCTCGCGCGTCGGTGGTGACGCTCAGGTCAAGTCGATCAAGAAGGTCTCCGGAACGCTGAAGCTCGAGCTCGCGCAGTACCGCTCGCTCGAGGCGTTCGCGATGTTCGCATCCGACCTCGACGCCGCGTCGCGCCGTCAGCTGGCACGCGGTGCCCGCCTGACCGAGCTGCTCAAGCAGCCGCAGTACTCGCCGTACCCGGTGGAGGAGCAGGTCGTCTCGATCTGGGCCGGCACCAACGGCAAGCTCGACACCATCGAGGTCGAGGACGTGCTGCGCTTCGAGCGCGACCTGCTCGACTACCTGCGTCGCAACACGAGCATCCTCGACACCCTGCGCGAGACGAACGTCCTCGACGACGCGACCGTCGCCGAGCTCGACAAGCAGACCGACGCCTTCCTTCTGGAGTTCCAGGGCGGCAAGGGTCACGCCATCGGCGCCCCGGGCCACGAGGAGCACGCCGCCGCCGAGGCGGACGACGTCAACCAGGAGAAGATCGTCAAGGGTCGTCGCGCGTAATCGCGTGAGGTACTGATTCATGGGCGCTCAACTCAGGGTCTACAAGCAGAAGATCTCTTCTGCTCAGACGACCAAGAAGATCACGAAGGCGATGGAACTCATCGCGGCTTCGCGCATTCAGAAGGCGATGGCACGCGTCAAGGCGTCCAGCCCCTTCGCGCGGGCCGTGACGAGGGCCGTGTCCGCCGTCGCGACGCACTCGAACGTCGATCACCCGCTCACCCGCGAGCCCGAGAAGATCAGCCGTTCCGCGGTCGTCATCTTCTCGTCGGACCGCGGCCTCGCCGGAGCCTTCAACTCGCAGATCCTCCGTGAGGGTCTCGAGGTGGCGGAGCTCCTGCGCGAGCAGGGCAAGGAGCCGGTGTTCTACCTGGTGGGCCGCAAGGCCGTCGGCTACTTCCAGTTCCGGGGCATCGCCTCGGCGGCGGAGTGGACCGGCGACACGGACACGCCGTCCTTCCACACCGCGGAGAAGATCTCGCACACGCTGCTGGATGCCTTCAACCGCGGGGGAGACGCGGGCGGCGTGGACGAGATCACCCTCGTGTACAACCGCTTCGTCAGCATGATGACGCAGTCGCCGGAGTCCGTGCGCCTGCTGCCGCTGGAGATCGCGGAGGCGGACGACTCGGAGGCGGGCAGCACCGTCTACCCGCTGTACGAGTTCGAGCCGGATGCCGAGACCGTGCTGGACGCGATCCTGCCGGTGTACATCCAGAGCCGTGTGTTCAACGCACTGCTGCAGTCGTCCGCCGCGAAGCAGGCGGCGACGCAGAAGGCGATGAAGTCGGCCAGCGACAACGCCGACAAGCTGATCACCGACTACACCCGCCTGCGCAACAACGCGCGTCAGGCCGAGATCACCCAGCAGATCGCCGAGATCGTCGGTGGCGCCGACGCACTGGCATCCAGCTGACAGACACTCAGGAAAGAGACGAAGAAATGACCCCCACCGCTACGGCTGACAAGCCCGCGACCGCGGTCGTCGGGCGCGTCGCACGCGTCAACGGTCCGGTTGTCGACATCGAGTTCCCGCACGACTCGATCCCCGACATCTACAACGCGCTGAAGACGACCATCGTCATCGGCGATGAGTCCAACGAGATCACCCTCGAGGTCGCGCAGCACCTGGGCGACGACCTGGTGCGCGCGATCGCCCTGAAGCCAACGGACGGCATCGTCCGCGGCCAGGAGGTCCGCGACACCGGCGCCGCCATCTCGGTGCCCGTCGGCGACGTCACCAAGGGCAAGGTCTTCAACGTGATCGGCGAGGTCCTCAACGCCGAGCCCGGTGAGCAGATCGAGATCACCGAGCGCTGGCCGATCCACCGCAAGGCGCCGAACTTCGACCAGCTCGAGTCGAAGACCACGATGTTCGAGACCGGCATCAAGTCGATCGACCTCCTCACCCCGTACGTGCAGGGTGGAAAGATCGGCCTGTTCGGCGGCGCCGGCGTCGGCAAGACGGTCCTCATCCAGGAGATGATCCA
>NZ_MKRT01000006.1:187507-187894 GCF_001897945.1 Microbacterium sp. 69-10 | reverse complement strand
CGGTTCCGAGGTCTCCACGCTGCTGGGCCGCATGCCCTCCGCCGTGGGCTACCAGCCGAACCTGGCCGACGAGATGGGCCTCCTGCAGGAGCGCATCACCTCGACGCGCGGTCACTCGATCACCTCGCTGCAGGCGATCTACGTGCCGGCCGACGATTACACCGACCCGGCCCCGGCGACCACGTTCGCGCACCTCGATGCGACGACCGAGCTCAGCCGTGAGATCGCGTCGAAGGGTCTGTACCCGGCCATCGACCCGCTGACCTCGACGTCGCGCATCATGGACCCCCGCTACCTGGGTGAGGACCACTACCGCGTGGCCACCACGGTCAAGCAGATCCTGCAGAAGAACAAGGAGCTCCAGGAGATCATCGCGATCCTCGGTGT
>NZ_MKRT01000006.1:186525-187306 GCF_001897945.1 Microbacterium sp. 69-10 | reverse complement strand
TTCAACGTCGGTGGCATCTCCGACGTGGAAGAGGCCTGGGCGAAGATCCAGAAGGAGAACGGCTGACCATGGCTTTGCAGGTCAGTCTCGTCTCCGCGGACGCGGAGGTCTGGACGGGGGAGGCGACGCTCGTCGTCGCCAAGACCGTCGAGGGCGAGATCGGATTCATGTCCGGTCACGAGCCCGTGCTGGCCATCCTCGCCGAGGGACAGGTCCGCATCACCCGGGCCGACGGCACGAAGGTGCTCGCCAACGCGCAGGACGGCTTCCTCTCCATGGAGGGTGACGCCCTGACGATCGTGGCCGGGAACGCCGCGCTGGTCGCCTGACACCCATCTCCGAGACGTCCGCCTCGACCGCGCTCCGGCGCAGGACGAGGCGGACGTCTCCGTCTGCAGGGAGCTCATGAAGATCCTCCTCCCGCCCTCGGAGACCAAACGCACCGGGGGACGCCCGCGTCCGCTCGATGTCGCCGGGCTCGCGCTGCCCGCACTGGCCCCGCAGCGCGATGCCGTCGTGGATGCCCTCGTGACGCTGTCGGCGGATGCCGACGCCGCGAGGCGCGTGCTCAAGCTCAGCGACCGTCAGCTGGCCGATGTGGACCACAACCGGATGCTGCGCACCGCCGCCACGATGCCGGCCGTCGACCGGTACACCGGCGTGCTCTACGACGCGCTGGACGCCGGATCGCTCGATCAGCCCGCGCGGAGGTGGCTGGGACGGAACGCGCTCATCCACTCGGCGCCCTTCGGGCCGATCGGAGCGCTGGACCCCATCCCGG
>NZ_MKRT01000006.1:168077-186514 GCF_001897945.1 Microbacterium sp. 69-10 | reverse complement strand
GCATCCCGCCTCTGCGGCGGCACTGGAGCACGGCTACCAGCGCCGCCCTGGCCGACGCCGACTTCGTCCTCGACCTGCGCAGCGAGGCCTATGTCGCACTCGGGCCGGTTCCCGCCGGCGTCCCCGGGGCCTACGTGCGCGTGGTCACCGAGACGGGCCGGGCGCTCAACCACTTCAACAAGAAGTCCAAGGGCGAACTGGTGCGGACCCTCGCGCAGACACGCCCGAGGGCGAAGTCGGTGAGGGCCCTCCTCTCATGGGCCGACGAGCAGGGCATCCTGCTCAGGACGACGGCGGATGCCTGAGTGCTGGAGCTCGTCGTCGCCGAGTGAATGATTGCCGCTGGCCACCGGCGTTGGCTAGTGTGGTCACGCGTCCGCGTGGACGCGAATGCCTATCGGAGGGAAACATGGACGACTACAGCGGTTACGGCTATGGGGGGTTGAGCGCCCTGATCGGTCTGATCTGGCTGATCGCGCTGCTTGCCGGCCCCATCTTCTACGTCATCACGGCCTGGTTCCTGATGAACATCTTCGAGAAGGCCGGCGTGCAGGGCAAGTGGCGCGCCTGGGTCCCGTTCTACAACGGGATGATCTTCTTCAAGCTCGGTGATGTCAGCCCGTGGTTGCTCTTCGGCGTGTTCCTGACCTGGATCCCGTTCCTCGGCTGGCTGGTCAGCATCGGCGTGGCCGTCATGGGCATCCTGGCCGCCTACCGCGTCGGCCAGAAGCTGCAGAAGGACGGCGCGTGGATCGTGCTGTACATCCTGGTGGCTCCGGTCTGGCTGGGCATCCTCGCCTTCGACTCCTCGCGCTGGAACCCGAACATCCCGCCGTCCGCGTGGGCGACGAACAGCTTCCTCGCCGACCGCACCGTGTGGGACGGCATCCCCGTGCAGCCGTCGGCTGCTGCTGCTCCCGGCTTCGCCGCGCCCGGTTACGGCGCGCCGCAGGGCTACCAGCCGCCTGCACCGCAGGGCTACGCCCCGCAGCAGCCCGGCTACGGCGCCCCGCAGCAGCCCGGCTACCCGGCACAGCCCGGCTACGGCGCCCCCGCTCAGCCCGGATACGGCGTTCCGCAGCCCGGTGCTCCGGTACCGCCGACCGCCGCGCCCGGTGCTCCGGTGCCGCCGCCGGCCGCACCCCCGGCAGCACCTGTGCCGCCGGCTGCGCCGCCCGCGACCCCGCCGGCGCCTCCTGCACCGCCCGCACCGCCGGCCGCTGAGCCGCCGGCAGACCCGACGCAGCCCCCTGCGTGATCTGATGCGCATCGAACGCCCCCGACTCCGGTCGGGGGCGTTCCTGCGTGCGGCCTCCGCAGTTCTCCGCGTTCGATACGGTGGAGGCATGGGAACCTCGCAGCGTCGCGTCGGCGCATCCGGCCTCGTCGTCTCCGCAGCCGGACTCGGCTGCAACAACTTCGGGCGCGCGGGCACCGTGACGCAGACGCTGGAGGGGACCAGAGCCGTGATCGACGCGGCACTCGCGAACGGCGTGTTCTTCTTCGACACGGCCGACATGTACGGCGCCGAGCCGGGCAGCAGCGAGGCACTGATGGGTGAGGCCCTCGAGGGGCGTCGCGATCGCGTCGTACTGGCCACGAAGTTCGGGCACGCCCGGGACATGGGATACGACTTCCCGGGCGGCCGAGGCTCCCGGCGGTATGTGCGGTTCGCCGTCGAGCAGTCCCTGCGCCGCCTGCGCACGGACTGGATCGATCTGTACCAGCTGCACCTGCCCGATCCGCAGACGCCGATCGCCGAGACGATCGACGCCCTGGACGAGCTCGTCGACGAGGGGAAGATCCGCTACTACGGTCATTCCAACTTCGACGGCTGGCAGATCGCCGAGGCGGAGTTCACGGCCCGGGCGCGCTCCACAGGCCGGTTCATCTCCGCGCAGAACCACTACTCGCTGCTCGCGAGGGCGTCCGAGCGGGAAGTGCTGCCCGCGGCGAATCGCTACGGCCTGGGATTCTTCCCGTACTTCCCGCTGAAGAACGGCCTCCTCACCGGCAAGTTCACCCGCGAAGGGGGCCCGGCCGGGAGCCGCATCATGGAGACGCGTCCGCACATCTGGGCGGATGCGCCCTGGGATGCGCTCGAGGCCTACCAGGCGTTCTGCGACGCGCGGGGGATCACCATGCTGCAGGCCACGTTCGGGTGGCTGCTCGCCCAGCCGGGAGTGGCCAGCGTGATCGCCGGAGCCACCACACCCGCCCAGGTCGAGGCGAATGCGGCAGCCTCCGACGCCTGGGCGCCCTCCGTCGCCGAGCTGGAGGAGATCGACCGGCTGTTCCCGCTGGTCGAAGACCCCGCGTCGGCGATGTGAGCGGCGACCACTAGCATGTATCTGTATCCCGCGGATGCCCCTGCATCCGCCCACTCGACGGAGACCGCCCGTGCCTGAGACCACAACGCAGACGCACCGCGTCAGCGATGAGCTGCAGCTCGCCTGGGCCGGAGTGACCGATCGCGGTCGTCGCCGTGAGAACAACCAGGACTCGTTCCTGGCGCGGTTCCCGCTCTTCGTGGTCGCCGACGGCATGGGCGGGCATGCGGGTGGCGAGATCGCCAGCCAGAGCACGGTGGCCCGCCTCGACGAGATGGTCGGTGACGGCGAGGTGTCCGATGCCGCCATTCAGAACGCTCTGCACCACGCGGTCGACGACATCCACCTGCACCCGGAGACGACGGACGAGGGCACCGGCACCACGCTCACCGGCGCATATCTGGACCACGCCGAGGACGGCACGCCGCAGTGGACCGTGCTGAACATCGGCGACTCGCGCGTCTACCTCAAGCGCGATGACCGGCTCGTGCAGGTCACGACCGACCACTCCGTGGTGCAGGAGCTGATCGCCTCGGGCAAGATCAGCCCGGAGGAGGCCGACGGCCATCCGTACAGCAACGTGATCACGCGCGCCGTCGGCGCCAGTGAGCTCGTGCAGCCGGACTACGTGACGGTCGACCTGCGCGACGAGGACAGGCTGGTCATCTGCTCCGACGGGCTGACCAAGGAGCTCACGGACTACGGCATCCTGCATTTCCTGCGCGAGCACGAGGACCCGGCCGAGGCGGCGGAGGCCATGCTCGACGCAGCTCTGGAGAACGGCGGCGCGACAATGTCACGCTGATCGTCGTTCGCGTGCTGCTGTCGCACTCTCCCTCCACAGACGCCGATTCGGACGATTGACCGATCCGGCCTGTGGACGGGCCGGATCCGACGCTGATCGTGCGGTGCAATGGTGCGCATGGACGCCACCACGATCGTGCTTCCCGCTGTTCCCGCCGAGCCGAGACGCCCGTCGCTGCCGCTGATGGCCGCGGTCGTGCCCGTCGTCGCCGGCGTCGTCCTCTGGCTGGTCACGGGCTCGCTGTTCGCGCTGTGCTTCGCGGCGCTCGGGCTGCTGATGCTGGTCGCGTCGTTCCTCGACGGGCTGCGCACCCGGGGCAGGGAGCGCAGGCGTTCGCAGCAGGAGGCGGATGCCGGCTGGCAGCGCGCCGAGGCGGAGCTGGAGCGCCTGCACGCACAGGAGCACGCCGCCGCCTGGCGCCGCGAACCGGGCGTCGCGGAGTGCCTGGCCGAGCCGCCGCTGCGAGGGCATGAGCCGCCTGATCGGGCGACGCCGGTCGTGCTGGGCCGTGGATCCCGGACGAGCCGTGTCCAGGCCCGTGGCGGGGACGACGAGCGCTCGCGCGCGTTCCGCGTTCGGACGCAGCGGCTGGACGACGCGCCCGCGTCGGTCCCGCTCGGCGGCGGGATCTGCGTCCGCGCCGCCGAACCCGTGGCCCGGGCCGTCGCCCGCGCCCTCGTGATCCAGCTGTGCCTGCGGTTCGGTCCGACGCAGCTCGGAGTGATCGGCGGCTCCGCGCCGGACTGGTCGCTGGATGCGCTGCCGCATCGGGGCCGCCGTCGCGCGGCGTTCCGCCTCGGGCTCGATACCGGGGTGGAGGGCGCGGATGCCGTCGTGTGCATCCGCAGGCCGGGGGAGGAGGCCCCGGAGGGCGTGACCACCGTGCTCGACTGCACAGTGCCGGGGGAGGCGCGTGTGCGCACGCCCGACGGCGAGGAGTCCGTCGCGGTCGAGGCCCTCTCCGCGCAGCAGGCGCGGGCGATCGCCGCGGAGCTCGCCGGGCGGTCGGATGCCGAGGAGGCCATCCCCGACCGCATCGGTCTGGACGAACTCGCGCCGGTGGGCGCCGCAGGCCTCACCGCGGCGCTCGGGAGGGGCGAGCGAGGAGATGTGGCCGTGGACCTCGTCGAGGACGGCCCGCATGCCATCGTCACCGGCATGACGGGGACCGGCAAGAGCGAGCTGCTGACCACCTGGATCACGAGCCTCGCTGGCGCGCATCCTCCGGAGGAACTCGCCTTCGTGCTCGTCGACTTCAAGGGCGGCACGGCGTTCGACCCGCTGCGCCGTCTGCCGCACGTGGTCGCCGTCATCACCGACCTGGACGCCGAGGGGGCGCAGCGGGGCGTGGGGAGCCTGAGTGCCGAGCTGCGGCGGCGGGAGGCGGCGCTTTCGCAGGCCGGCGTCCGCGACGTCGCCGGCTGCCCCGGTCTGTCGAGGCTGGTGATCGTCGTGGACGAGTTCGCCGCACTCCTGCAGGAGCACCCCGACCTGGCGCAGATCTTCACCGACGTCGCCGCTCGCGGTCGCGCCCTCGGCATGCATCTCATCCTCGGCACGCAGCGCGCGAGCGGGGTCATCCGCGACGCCCTGGCCGCGAACTGCCCGCTGCGCGTCAGCCTGCGGGTCGCCGAAGCGGCCGACAGCCGTTTCGTGATCGGCTCGGATGCGGCATCCCATCTGCCCGGCGGGGCCGACTCGCGCGGCCTGGCCTTCGTTCGGCGTCCCAAGGACGCCGAGGCGCTGCCCGCCCGCATCGCCCTCACCGCCGAGACCGACATCGCAGGCGTCGGCCGGCGGTGGGCGGGGCACGAGTCGCAGAGAAGCCCATGGCTGCCTCCGCTGCCGGCCCGGATCCCGCTGCCGAGCGGCGTCCGTGACGGCGGCGGGGCGGTGCTCGGCCGGGCCGACGAGCCCGAGCGGCAGAGGCAGCCGTGGGTGGTACTTGGCCGCTCGGACGGGCTTTCGCTGATCGGCGGACCCGGCTCGGGCAAGAGCTCGGCCGTCGCCATGCTGGCGTCGCAGCTTTCGGGCGCGATCGTGATCCCCGCGGATCCCGAGGCCGCCTGGGACGCCGTTGCGGATCTGAGCGCGGCAACCGATCGACCTGTGCTGTGCGACGACCTGGATGTGCTGATCGGTCAGTACCCGACGGACTACGCTCAGCTCTTCCTGAGCCGCTGGGAGAGGATCGTGCGCGCCCCCACGACAGTCGTGGTCACGCTGTCGCGGGTGTCGGGGCCGGTCGGACGGCTGATCGACGCCCTCCCGCGGCGGGGGCTGCTCAGACTGACGAGCAGGGTCGAGCACATCGCGGCCGGTGGAGAGACGGCGGCGTTCGAGCGCGACCGTCCGGTCGGGCGCGCCTGGCTGGACGGGCGGGAGGTGCAGCTGTGCCTGCCCGGGTCCTCCGATGGCGCCGCATCCTCGGTTCGCATCCCACCGGCGACCGACGCGGTGTGGACGCCGTCCGAGCACCGGGCGGGGATCATTACGCAGGCGGCCGGCGCGACCCGCGCCATGCTGCGGTCCGCGCATCCCGGCCATCGCGTCGTGCCTCTCGCCGAGGCGCACGGCGCGCAGGCGGAGGCGGACGCTCCTGTCATCATCGTCGGTGATCCCGAGGAGTGGCGCGTGCAGTGGGCACTCCTGCAGGGCATCCGGTCCGCCGGGGAGCTCGTCGTCGCAGCGGAGTGCGCCAGTGAGCTGTGGCAGCTCGCGGGCGTGCGGGAACTGCCACCGTATGCGCGCGCCCACGCCGATCGGGCGTGGAGCGTGCAGGGCGGACGCATGCCGCGACGCGTGGTGCTCGGATGAGCGCGATCACCCCGCTGAGGGGAGCGCCCGTCGGACCGCGGCGGAGTTCAGAGGCCGGGGGTGACCCGGATGGAACCGACCGACTGCCCGCCGCCGAGCACCGACAGCGGCAGCGCCGCGGTCAGCGTCGCCACATCGGCATCCGTCAGCGCCCCGGCGCGGGCGAGCAGCGTCGCGGCGACGATCGTCGCCGCGCGGCCGTTGCCGTCGAGCACCTTCAGCGCCGCGGTCGCGCCGTTCGGGGCGACCATGACCATCACGCCCTCGGCACCGCCCTTCGCGAACACACCGAGCGTCTCGATCGCGATCGTGTCCGGCTCACCGGGACCGGCGATCGTCCACGGGTTCTCGCGCACGGCGCGCACCAGGGTGCCGGCCACGCGATGCAGAGCGAACGGAGAGCGCTCCGACGCCGAGCCGATCCGGTGGATGCCACGGGCGAGTCCGGTCAGGGTGATCGCGTGCACCGGCGCACCGCAGCCGTCGACCGACGTGTGCGCGATCTTCTCACCGGTGAGCCGCTCGACGACCTCGCGGATGTGCACCTGCAGCGGATGCGCGGGATCCAGGTACCCCGCGGTCGGCCACCCTGTGGCCACGCACGCGCGGAGCATGAGCGCGTGCTTGCCGGAGCAGTTCATCCGGATGCGGGACTCCGCCGCGTGATCGCTGATCATCTCCCGCCGGGTGGCGGCATCCGAGGGCCAGGCGGGCGGGCAGCCCAGATCGTCCTCGGTCAGACCACCGGCGGCGAGGATCTCGCGCACGACCTCAGCGTGTCGATCGGTGCCGGAGTGGCTGGCCGTGCCGAGCGCGAGCTGCTCGCCCTCCAGTGCGGCGCCTGCGGTGAGGCTGGCGACCGCCTGCAGCGGCTTGAGGCTCGAGCGGGGGAGGATCAGGGCATCCGCGTTCCCGTACTGGGCGACGACATCGCCCTCCGGCGACAGCACGACCGCAGCGCCCGCGTGGCGGGACTCCACGAAGCCGCTGCGCTCCACGACGGCGAGTTCGACAGCATCACGGACAGTAAGGGTCTCCAGCACCAGACCAGCCTAATGCGCCGCATCGCGCCTTCCTGCAGACGACGTCGCCCCGCCGGGAGACCGTCCCGCTGCTTCTCGAAGATGAAAGACTGGCGGCATGGCACAGCATCCGCTCGGCGAGCACCGGTACGCACTCACCGCCACCTGGACCGGCGACCGCGGCAGCGGCACGAGCGGCTACCGGGACTACGCGCGCGACGTGACGATCTCGATCGACGGCAAACCGGACCTGCTCGCCTCCGCCGACCGTCCGTTCCGCGGTGATCCCGCCCGATGGAATCCGGAGGACATGCTGATCGCCGCGCTCGCCGAGTGCCATCTGCTCTCCTACCTGCACGCCTGCGTCACGGCCGGCGTCGTCGTCACCTCGTATCGCGATGAGGCGACCGGGCTCATGCGCGAGGACGGCCGCGGCGGCGGAGCGTTCGCCGAGGTGGTGCTGCATCCGCAGGTGACGGTCGCCGACCCGTCCATGATCGAGGCCGCCGAGCAGGCTCACCACCAGGCGCACGACTGGTGCTTCATCGCGAACTCGGTGAACTTCCCGGTCCGCCATGAGGCGACGGTGACCGTCGCCGCGCTCGGGAGCTGACGTCAGCGCCGCTCGTGCGGCAGCGCCTGCTTGATCTTGTCGATCGGGTTCTGCGCCGGCGGCTCGTTGTACACGCCCGCGAGCTCCTGCTCGCTGAGCGCGTGGATGGCGGCCATGATCTCGTCAGTCGCGAGTCGACGGGCCCTGCCGCTGGTGGCGGGGCCGTGCTTCGACACGTCGATGGGCTCGCCGAAGCGCACCGTGATGCGCTCCTTGACCGACGGCATCTTCGCACCGACGGGCATCACGCGGTCGGTTCCGATCAGCCCGACCGGGACGACGGGCGCACCGGTCTGCAGGGCGAGGAAGGCGACGCCGGTCCTGCCCTTGTACAGCCGACCGTCGGTGGACCGCGTCCCCTCCGGGTAGAGGGCGACGGCCAGGCCCTGATCGAGCAGCTGGCGCTGCTGATCCAGAGCGTCCAGCGCGGCCTGGCCGGCACCGCGCCGCACGGGGATGGCGCCGACGGAGGTGAAGAACTCCCTCGAGAGCGCACCCTTCACGCCCGTGCCCTCGAAGTAACTCGACTTCGCGAGGAAGTGCACGGGGCGAGGGGCGGCGACCGGGATCGCCATGGAGTCGATGAACGACAGGTGGTTGCTGGCGAGGATCACCGCGCCGCGCTTGGGCACGTTCTCGCGCCCCTCGATGTGGGGACGGTACACGATCCGGGCCAGGGGGGCGGCGACCATGCGACCGACCGCGTACTTGAATCCGGCATGTCGGGGGGTGTGCGATTCCGGCTCGTGCTCGGACCCGACCGACTGCGCAGAACTCATCCGTGAAGTTTATCGAGCGCCGCATTCCGGTCGCGGAATGTCCCCGATGCGTGTTCGTTCAGCCGCGGCAAAGCCGGATGCGCGAAGATGGACACTTCCCTTCAGCGATTCCGAGGTCTCATCTTGCGCCTGCGTCCCCTGGCCCTCCTGTCCACCATCGCCGTCTCGGCGCTGCTCCTGGCCGGCTGCTCCGGCAGCGCGTCGCCGAGTCCGACCTCGACCGACTCCGCGAGCGGCGATGTCTGCGCGCAGACCGCAGAGCCGGGTGCGATCTCCGACGGCATCAAGGTCGACGGTCAGTTCGGCACGCCGTCGAAGGCCACCTTCACGCTCAAGCAGGACATCAAGAAGCTGCAGCGCACGGTGATCACCAAGGGCGACGGCGCGACGGTCAAGAAGGGCGAGTTCGTCTCCTACGCCCTCAGCGCGTTCAACACGACCACCGGCGAGCACCTCGGCGACGCGGGCTATCCGGGCACCGAGCAGATGCTGCCGCAGAACGTTCTCGCGAATCCCACCCTCGCCCAGGTGATCGGCTGCGCCACGGTCGGCTCGCGCCTGGCCGTCGCATTCCCGACCGGTTCCAACGGCGCCGAGTCCCAGATCTACATCGTCGACGTGCTCGGCACCGTCCCGACGGCGGCGTGGGGCGAGGAGCAGGCGCCCGTCGACGGGATGCCCGCGGTCAAGCTCGCCAAGAACGGCGAGCCCAGCATCTCGATTCCGAAGACCGACGCCCCCACCGAACTGAAGGTGTCGGTGCTCAAGCAGGGCGACGGTGAGGCGGTCGCCGACGGCGACACCACGCTGCTGCAGTACTACGGCGTCAACTGGGCCGACGGCAAGAGCTTCGACTCGTCGTGGAAGAACGGCGAGCCCATCTCCATCCCCGGCAACACCTACGTGCCCGGTTTCGTTCAGGCGCTCGCCGGTCAGAAGGTCGGTTCGCAGGTGCTGGTCGTCATCCCGCCGGCGCTCGGCTACGGCGACAAGGAGCAGGGATCGATCCCGGCGAACTCGACCCTCGTGTTCGTGATCGACATCCTGGCCACGCAGCACGCGCCCGCCGCCAAGTAGGCATCCTCGCACCGTCAGTGCGCCGGCCCCGCTCCTGCAGGGCCGGCGCACTCTCGCATAGGCTGGCGGCATGCGTCGCATCATCGTCCTCGGCTCCACCGGCTCCATCGGCACGCAGGCCCTGGATGTGATCCGCGCCAATCCCCGCCGCTTCGAGCTGGTCGGGATCTCGGCGGGATCGAACGCCGAGATGATGGCCGGTCAGGCGGAGGAGTTCCACCTCGAGCACACGGCGCTCGGCGCGGCGGAGTCCGAGCAGCTGGTCCGCGACGTGGAGGCGGACGTCGTGCTCAACGCCATCACGGGCTCCATCGGACTCGGGTCGACGCTGGCCGCGCTGAAGGCGGGGCGCACCCTCGCCCTGGCCAACAAGGAATCACTGATCGTCGGCGGTGCACTCGTGCGCGCCGCGGCGGAGAGGGACCAGATCGTCCCGGTCGACTCCGAGCACTCGGCGATCGCCCAGGCACTCCGATCGGGCACCGGCGCCGAGGTGCGGCGGCTCGTCGTCACGGCATCCGGTGGACCCTTCCGAGGCCGCACCAGGGCCGAGCTCGGCGATGTGACACCCGCGGAGGCCCTCGCGCACCCGACCTGGGACATGGGGCGGATGGTCACGACCAACTCCGCCACGCTCGTCAACAAGGGCCTGGAGGTCATCGAGGCGCACCTGCTCTTCGACGTGCCGTATGACGACATCGAGGTGGTCGTGCACCCGCAGTCGATCGTGCACTCGATGGTCGAGTTCGTCGACGGCTCCACGATCGCCCAGGCGTCGCCCCCGGACATGCGCCTGCCGATCTCGTTGGGGCTGGACTGGCCGAACCGCGTCGGCGGGGTGGGGAAGCCGCTGGACTGGCGGCAGGCGACCAGCTGGACGTTCGAGCCCCTCGACGGCGAGGCGTTCCCGTCGGTGGGCCTGGCGAAGTCCGTGGGCCGCGCGGGCGGCACGTTCCCCGCGGTCTACAACGCCGCCAACGAGCAGGCCGTGGACGCCTTCCACGAGGGCCGGCTGCCGTTCCTCGGCATCGTCGACACGATCGAGCGCGTCATCGAGGCGCACGACGCCCCGGACGACCTCACGCTCGAGACGCTGGCCGAGGCCGAGACCTGGGCGCGTGCCAAAGCGGACGCGCTGATCGCCTCCGCCTGATTCCAGACGGGCGGGCTCTGTCAGACCCGGTCGTCGTAGGGGACGGGCCAGTGCGAGTCGGGGGCGGGCCAGCCGGCGGCGATGAGCGCACGCCGGGCGAGCTCGCGGGCCGAGTACGGGGTGCGCACACCGCGGATGTCGCGGTAGTCCTGGTGGCCGGGACCGGCCCACAGGATCGCGTCGCCTTCGCCGACCATGCCGACGGCCGCCACGATCGCCTTCTCCGGCGGGGAGAACTCGTGGATCTCGGCATCCGGTCGCGCCTTGCGGGCTCCGGCGACGAGGGTCGCGCGAATGGAGTCCGGGTCCTCGAAGCGCGGGTGATGGTCGGTGACGACCAGGATGTCACTGCCTTCGACGGCCGTGCGGGCCATGTCGTAGCGCTTGGTGGCGTCGCGGTCGCCGTCGGCGCCGAACAGCATCAGCACCTTGCCCGGCGTGACCCGGCGGACCGCGGCGAGGGTCTTCTCGAAGGCATCCGGGGAGTGGCCGAAGTCGACGTACACGGCTGGCCCGGTCTCGCCGGAGATGAACTGGGTGCGACCGGGCAGGTACGCCAGGATCTGGCCGTCCCGCTCGAAAGCCGCAGCGATGCGGTCCCAGTCGTAGCCGGCCTCGAGCAGCATCACGATCGCGAGTCCGGCGTTCGCGGCCATGTGCTGACCGATCACCGGCACCATGGTCGTCAGCGCGCGTCCGCCGCGGCCGGTGAGCGTGAACACCGTGCCCGCCTGCCGTTCGTCGTCGATGGTGACGACCCAGTCGGCCGCGGCGGCGGCATCCGGATCGGCGGCGATCGACGGGGTCCCGACGGTGACGACGGGGATGCTCGCGGCCTCGACGACGCGCGGGCTGTACGCCGAGTCCAGGCTGATCACACCGCGGCGGGCGCGCTCGGGGGTGAACAGCGGCAGCTTCGCCTGGAAGTACTCCTCCATGTCGGCGTAGTCGTCGAGGTGGTCGTGCGAGAGGTTCGTGAAGCCGGCCACGTCGAACACGATGCCGTCCACGCGGTGGCGGGAGAGCGCCTGCGCGCTGACCTCGACGGCGACGGCCTCGACGTTCTGCTCGCGCATCAGCGCGAGCAGGGCGTGCATCTCGGATGCCTCGGGGGTGGTGAGCCGGGAGACGATGACCTCACCGGCGATGTGCCGCTCCGCGGTGGAGGAGAGACCCGAGACGACGCCGAGCTGGTCGAAGACGCCCTGCAGCAGGTGCGAGACGCTGGTCTTGCCGTTGGTGCCGGTGGTGCCGAACAGCAGCGGCAGGGGGTCCGATGCCCCGGTGCCATACACCCACGCGCTCAGCTCGCCCAACACGCCGCGGGGATCGTCGACGATCACGATCGGCAGACCCGCTGATGCCGCGATGTCGGCGCCGGCGGCGTCCGTGATGATCGCGACCGCACCCTGATCGGCTGCGGTCTGCGCGAACTCGGCACCGTGCCGGTTCACGCCCTGGATCGCGACGAAGGCCTCCCCGGCGCGGAGATCGGCGGTGGCGAGCGTGATGCCGCTGAGCTGAACGCCCGCGAGATCGCCGCGGACCTCCGTTGCGAAGCGGTCTGCGAGCTCGGCCAGAGCACGACGGGGTGGGTCGGCGGGGCGGAGCACGGGCGGCAGTGAGGGCTGAGTGGTCATAGCGTCTCCATGATCTCACGCACAGCGGAGGGATCCTGCGGATTGGAGGCGCCCGGCGTGCGCCGGGCACCTCCTCGCGGGTGCGCTACGCGCGCCGACGGTACGCGCGGACGGCCACCAGGAGGGCCGCCACGGCGATCACCAGTCCGCCGCCCCCGAGCAGCATCGGCAGGATCGCCGCCGGCTTCTCCGTGCTCGACGACGATGCCTCCGGGGCGGCCGTGTGCTCGTCGCCGTGCGTGCCCTGCTGACCGTGCTCGCCGGAGGCGCCGGCAGCGGTCAGCGCGACGACGGGGCCGGTGAGTCCAGATCGTGGGCGTTCTCGCCGTCCTTCGCCACCTGGGTCCACTCGTTCGTGCCCGAGACGCAGCGCTGCTCGACGGGGAAGACCAGTTCATCGGCGGCGTTCTTGTCGGTGATGACGGCCAGCTCCACCGAACCGCGCAGATCGACAGGCACGGGCTGCGCGGCGGTGAACGTGACGGCGGTGATCGTCCCGCCCGCATCCTTCTCGATGTCTGCCGCCCAATCACCGTCGAACGCGGGCCAGGCGCTGCCGATGCCCTTCGGCATCGTGACGCGCAGCGAGGTGGTCGGGGACTCGCCGCAGCCGTGGCTGAACGAGAAGGTCAGCGGCGTGACCTGGCCGGCCGGGATCCGGTCCGGTGAGACGCCCACGTGTGCGGAGGCCGCGGTGGGTGCGGCGATGAGGAACAGGGCGAGGGTGGCAGCGGCGATGCCGCCGCGACGGATGGTAAGAGACATGGATGGTCCTTCATGGATGGGGGCCGCGCACGCGCGCGGCGAGAAGATGCTCCGCGCGTGAGCGCGCGGACGGATGCCGTCGCAGGGCGCGATCGGCGGGACGCGGTCCGGCCGGCCGGACGGCGATGACGGGCTGGACGCCCGGAAGGTCAGCTGAGCGCCGACGCAGGAGGACCGCGCCGCCAGGCGCAGTCGGCGAGCAGCCGATCGAGGAGGGGAGCCTCGGTGCGCGCGGCGGTCGCCGGTGCCGCCAAAGGATGCGCAGGGGCGGTCTGCGGGAGGCGCAGCAGGGTGCGAACCCAGCGCGCGATCGTGCGGACCAGCAGCTCGCCGCGCCAGAGCAGCAGCGTGGTGACGAGGGCCGCCAGCAGATGGGCGAGCAGCATGCCGGGAGACGACGACAGCAGGTCGGGATGCGGTCCTGACGCGAGCTCGAGGACGATCGGACCGTGCTGGTGCCCGCCCACGAGGCCCGTGGGGGCGATGCCGCCGGTCAGTTCGAACAGCGCATGGAAGACGAACTGCGTCGAGAGCACGGCTCCGGTGAGTCCGGGCAGCCGGATCCGCGTGCCCACCAGGAGAGCGGCGAGCGGCGAGAGGAGCACCGCGACGGTGACGATCAGCAGCGGGTGGGGTGCGGTGCCGCCGCCGACGGTGTGCGAGACGGCGGCGAGGATCGTCGCGACGGAAGAGGCCGCAGCGCCGCGGAACAGGCGCAGCTGGCGGGTCGTCACCTCTTCAGCCTAGCCGGATGCACAGCGAGGGCACAGCGGATTCCTCGGCGCGGGGCACTAGCGTGGTCGGGTGGAGATCCTGCTGTATCTGGGCGGCATCCTGTTCATGCTCGTCGGTCTCGGCGTGTCGATCGGGCTGCACGAGGTGGGCCATCTGGTGCCCGCGAAGCTGTTCGGCGTGCGCGTGGGCCAGTACATGATCGGCTTCGGACCGGGGCTGTGGTCCAAGCGGATCGGCGAGACCGAGTACGGTTTCAAGGCGCTTCCCGTCGGCGGATTCATCTCGATGTCGGGCATGTACCCGCCCTCGACGAAGACCGGACCGGCGAAGGGTGTCTTCGCCGCCCTGGTGCAGGACGCCCGCACGGCCAACGACGAGACGATCGCCGAGGGCGAGGAGGAGCGCGTCTTCTACCGCCTGCCGGTGTGGAAGCGTGTGATCGTCATGCTCGGCGGCCCCGTCATGAACCTGGTCCTGGCCGTGCTGCTCTTCACGCTGATGGCATCCGGGATCGGCATCCAGCAGGCCAGCACGACGGTCGCCTCGGTCAGCGAGTGCATGATCCCCGCGACCGCGACGAAGCAGCAGACCTGCGCTGCGGACGACCCGGCCGCCCCGGCCGCTGAGTCCGGGTTCGAGCCCGGCGACCGCCTGGTCAGCATGGACGGCGAGCCTGTCGCCACCTTCGCGGCCGCGTCGCAGATCATCCAGGACTCTCCCGGACGCACCCTCGAGGTGGTGGTGGAGCGGAAGGGCGAGGAGGTCACGCTGCAGCTGACCCCGGTCGCCGCCCAGCGTCAGCAGACGGATGCCCAGGGCCGGCCCGTCACCGACAAGGGCGGCAAGCCCGTCACCCGCAGCGTGGGCTACGCGGGCATCACCGCGCAGCTGGAGTACGCGCACCAGCCGATCTGGACCGGCGCCCAGATGACCTGGCAGCAGGTCGGCGGAGTGACGAACCTGATCATCCAGCTGCCGCAGAAGCTCTGGAACGTCGGCGAGTCGCTGATCACCGGATCGCAGCGCGACCCGAACGGCCCGCTCAGCGTGGTCGGCGTCGGGCGCATCGCCGGGGAGGTGGCGGCGACCAACGCTCCGGTGCTCGACCGCCTCGCGGTGCTGCTGAACCTGCTCGCGGCGCTGAACGTCGCGCTCTTCGTGTTCAACCTGATCCCGTTGCTGCCGTTGGACGGCGGGCACATCGTGGTCGCGCTGTGGGAGGGGATCAAGCGCCTGTGGGCGAAGGTCACCGGGCGTCCCGAACCCGCTCCCGTGGACGCGACGCGCCTCGTGCCGGTCACGGTCGTGGTCGCCGTGCTGCTGATCGCGATGGGGGCGCTGCTGATCATCGCCGACATCGTCAAGCCGATGAACCTGCTCGGCGGCTGACGCCGATCGCTCAGCCAGCGCGGCTAGCGTGACGGGATGCAGTCGCATCCGCACGCGCTCCGGTACCGTACGTCCGGTCTGCGCCGGGCGACCTGGCGGATCTGGCCGTGGCTGAACTGGCTGCTGCCGATCGGCTTCGTGCTGTTCTGCCTGTGGTGCGCGACGACCACTGGTGGTGAGACTGCCTTCCTCATCGTGCTGGCCTCGCCGTTGCTGATTCCCGCAGCAGGTCTGCTCGGGGCTCTGCCCCGGTTCGCGCTGCGCCGTCAGGGCGCGCAGGCGACGCCCCTGCCTCAGGTCGCCTTGCTCGCGGTGCTGTGGTGGAGCTGGACTGCCCTTGCAGCCGCGATGCCGGACCGTACCATCGAACTGGACCCTTCCGAGTCGGTTCCGGTTCCTTCGCTGCTGCACCGCCTGGTCGGCGATCCCGCGGGAGGAGTGCTCTCGACATGGGTCTTCTCGGCGGCGATCCTGTGCGGGGTCGCCGCGTGGAGTCTGCTCCTCGTGCGGGGACTGGGAGCCCTCGCGATCCGGCATCCGCGGCGCTGGGAGCGCGCGGGATGGGCTGCGATCGCGCTGGCGCCGCTGCTGCTCGCCGGCGTCGGAGGGCTCGGCGTGGCTCTCGGACAGGTGCAGACGGATGCCGCTGGCGAGCCGCGCGTGCAGGTGACGGCCCGCAGCGCGGACCAGCAGATCGCACTCGCCGAGCAGCGATACGACGCGGTGCAGCAGGTGGTTGCCGACCTGCGCGCCGCTGCGGCGCCCGGCGGATGGGGCTCACAGCAGGCCTGCGCGGAATCCCTGGACGACGACGGGCGCGGCTGGGACGCGTATCGGCTGCGCATCGGTTTCCGTCATGCCGCGAGCTTCGACCTGGACCACGCTGCGCTGGTGAAGGCCATCACGGATGCCGGCTGGAGCATCACTCGTGACCAGGAGGGGTCGCTGCTGATCGAGGCCACCGGCCCGCAGGGTGCGCACCTGAGGTTCGCGGCCAACGGCGACGCACCGCTCTCGATCACCGCGACCGCTGGGTCCTTCTGGGAGTCGGCGGATCGGCCGGTGTCGTCATCCTGGTGCAGCGCGCATGGCGGGTACAGCAGCAGCCCCGGAGTCCGCGGAGACGGCGCGGATGCCGCGTGGTGGCCGCCGCTGCACTGACTCAGCTCAGCTCAGCTCAGCGCGTGCGCGGTGAGCCGTTCCAGAGTGGCGATCCCGTCGCGGGACAGGATCGATTCCAGGTGCCCCTGGATCGAGGCGAAGCGCTCGCCGCGCAGCGCGTAGACGTCACCGCTCTCCGCATCCGCGGCGACCTCCGCCTCGCCGACCCGCGTGGTTCCGGGGGCGACGCGGGCTGTGAAGGTGTTGTAGAAGCCGACCGACGCGTCCTCCCCGAACACCGGCACGGTCTTCTGCACGCCCTGGTACGGAGAGTCCAGCGGCACCAGGTCGATGCCGAGACCGTCGGCGAGGATCTGGTGACTCAGGCACACGGCCAGCAGGGGCGAGCCTGTCGCACGACGCCGAGCGACGACCTGCTGCATCCGGGCGATGCGCGGCGACGACGGGTCGCGCGGGTCGCCGGGGCCGGGCCCGGACACCACCAGGTCGGCGGCGTCGACGGCCTCATCGGTCACCTCGGACCAGGGCGCGATGGTCACGTCCAGGCCGAGATGGCGCAGCTGGTGCGCGAGCATCGTCGTGAAGCGGTCCTCGGCATCCACGACGAGCGCGCTGCGCCCGCCGAAGCGGCCGGCGGCGGCCGCGTCCTGCGGCTGCATCCAGAAGTCCGCCAGGCGCGTGTTGCGGGACGCCAGGAGCGCCGCGATCTCGGGATCGTCCGCCAGTCGCGCGGGCGCCGGCGCGTCGTCGTCACGCGTCTCCGCGACATGATCGCGTTCGATGGCGCCGATCGCGCCCAGCACTCCCGCGGCCTTGCCGTGCGTCTCGCCCACCTCGCCCAGTGGGTCGGAGTGACGCACGAGGGTCGCTCCGACCGGCACGCGGAGGTGTCCCCGATCCAGGTAGGCGGTGCGGATCAGGATCGGCGCGTCGAGGTCGTGGCCGCCGTCGGCGTTCGGGGTGAACAGCGCGGCGACGCCCGAGTAGTAACCCCGCGGTGCGCGCTCGTGCCGGCGGATGACCGCGCACGCGTTCTGCATGGGGGAGCCGGTCACCGTCGGGGCGAACATGGTCTCGCGCAGGATGTCACGCGGGTCCAGGCGGCTGCGTCCGCGCAGCATGTACTCGGTGTGCGTGAGCCGCGACATCTCCTTCAGATGCGGGCCGGTGATGCGGCCGCCGTCCGAGCAGACCTGGCTCATCATCTTGAGCTCCTCGTCCACGACCATGAACAGCTCCTCGGTCTCCTTGGTCGAGGAGAGGAACTCGGTCAGCGACTCGCGGGTCGCGCCGCCCGCGGGGTGGCGGAACGTCCCCGAGATGGGGTTCATGGTCACGATGCCGTCGCGGGCGACGACGTGCGCCTCCGGGCTCGCGCCCACCGCGATCTGTCCCGGGGTGATGACGGCGAACGTCCAGTACGCGCCCCGCTCGTGCTCGAGCAGCGCGCGGAACCAGGTGAGCGCGGCGATGCGATCGTCGCACTCGTATCCGGCGCGGTAGTCCCTGCGGATGACGAAGTTCGCGCCCTCGCCGCGGCCGATCTCCTCGGCGATGACCTGCTCGACGATGTCCGCGTACTCGTCGTCGGAGATGTCGAAGCCGCCACCGCGCAGGTCGATCGGCGTGTCGGGCAGCGCGGCGCGAAGCTCCTCGGCATCCAGCCCTTCGCGCTCGGCGACCAGCAGGCACCGCAGGGGAGTGCCGTCGTCCTGCGCCTCGAACCCGCGCTCGCGCACCTGCCGGTAGGGCACCATCGCGAACACCTCGCGGGGGCCGTCCGCGCCCTCCAGGGGGATGTCGGACAGCGTCTCGACGTCGACGATCTCGCCGGTGAGCAGTTCGACGACGCCGTCGCGGGCGATCAGCACGAAAGAGGTCTCGGGGTCGGCGGCGAGAGCGCGGATGCGGCGCTTCAGGTCGGTCATCGGGGTCTCCAGGTTCTGGGAATCCGGTGCGGAGAACGAAAAAAGACCGCCCCGGAAGGCGGTCGTGTTCTCGTGGTTCGCGAAACACCGCCTAGAAGGCGGGCCACCAGGTGCGGGTCGCGGACATACCGCGAAAGTATCACATCAGAGATGACCGCCGGCGCGGCGTGACGTCACCAGATGCTGCCGCCGGGGATCGAGTCGTCGGGGTCGAAGGCATGGTCGACGACCAGGCGCACCGCCCGGGCCAGGTCCTGCTCGG
>NZ_MKRT01000006.1:164125-168059 GCF_001897945.1 Microbacterium sp. 69-10 | reverse complement strand
CGGCAGGTGCACGAATCCGGTCGGCACATGGGGGCGGGACGCTCCGAGCGCCGTGTAGAGCACGTGGTTGCACACGTACGAGCCCGCCGACAGCGACGCGCGCGCCGGGATGCCCTCCTCCTCGAGCACACTGACGATGCGCTTCACCGGCAGTGTGGCGAAGCGCGCGGCGGGTCCGCCCGGCTCACTGGGCACGTCGATCGGCTGAGCGCCGTCGTTGTCGGGGATGCGCGCGTCCATGAGGTTCACGCCGACGCGCTCCACCGCCACCCGATCGCTGCCGCCGGCCAGGCCCGTGGCGACCACGGCATCCGGACCGTGCTCGGCGACGAGGGCGTGCAGATGGGCTGCCGCGCCCGCGAACGAGACCGGCAGAGTGGCCGCGATCAGACGGTGAGGTCCGTCGTAGCCCGAGGCGACGGCCGCGACGGTGTCTCCCGAGGGATTACGCTCCGCACCGTCGAAGGGCGCGAAGCCGGTCAGCAGGATCGTCGACATGGGCTCAGCCTACGAGCATCCAGCCCGCATGCACTCAGCGACGGTAGCCTTGAGGAGTGCCAGCAGTGAACCTTGGGATGCCGCGCATCCCCGAAGTCCTCGCGCCCCGCCGCAAGTCCCGTCAGATCCGGGTCGGCAAGGTGCTCGTCGGCGGCGACGCACCCGTAAGCGTGCAGTCGATGACCACCACGAAGACCACCGACATCAACGGCACTCTGCAGCAGATCGCCGAGCTCACGGCCTCCGGCTGCGAGATCGTGCGCGTCGCGGTGCCGTCCCAGGACGACGCGGATGTGCTGCACATCATCGCGGCGAAGAGCCAGATCCCGGTGATCGCCGACATCCACTTCCAGCCCAAGTATGTGTTCCAGGCGATCGATGCCGGGTGCGCGGGCGTGCGAGTCAACCCCGGCAACATCCGCAAGTTCGACGACCAGGTCGGCGCGATCGCGAAGGCCGCCCAGGCGGCGGGCGTGTCGCTGCGCATCGGCGTGAACGCCGGATCGCTGGATCGCCGCCTGCTGGAGAAGTACGGCAAGGCCACGCCAGAGGCGCTCGTCGAGAGCGCTGTCTGGGAGGCATCGCTGTTCGAGGAGCACGACTTCCACGACTTCAAGATCTCGGTGAAGCACAACGACCCCGTCGTGATGGTCAAGGCCTACCGTCAGCTGGCCGAGCGGGGCGACTGGCCCCTGCACCTCGGCGTCACCGAGGCGGGGCCGGCATTCCAGGGCACCATCAAGAGCGCCACGGCATTCGGCATCCTGCTCGGCGAGGGCATCGGCGACACGATCCGCGTCTCGCTGTCCGCGCCTCCGGCCGAGGAGGTCAAGGTCGGCCACCAGATCCTGCAGTCGCTGAACCTGCGCGAGCGCAAGCTCGAGATCGTGTCCTGCCCGTCCTGCGGCCGTGCTCAGGTGGACGTGTACACGCTGGCGGAGGACGTCACCGAGGGCCTGAAGGACATGACCGTGCCGCTGCGCGTCGCCGTCATGGGATGCGTGGTGAACGGACCGGGTGAGGCTCGTGAGGCCGACCTCGGTGTCGCGTCCGGCAACGGCAAGGGCCAGATCTTCGTCAAGGGCGAGGTCATCAAGACCGTGCCCGAGTCCGAGATCGTCGCGACCCTGATCGAGGAGGCGAACCGTATCGCCGCCGAGATGGGTCCGGACGCCGCGGTCGGCACCGCCCAGGTCATCACCGCCTGACGGGTACCAGGGGTCAGGGGCTGGTCTCGGAGGCACTCCCGGGTTACGCTCGGTGTCCGGATGCCGGACTCGACCCGGCTCGAACCGAGGAGGCACCGATGCCCGCTGCAGATCTTCCCGCGCCCGTCCAGGCGATGGTCGACGCCATCAACGCCGCCGACACCGAGGCGTTCGTCGCGGCGTTCACGGCCGACGGCTTCGTCGACGACTGGGGGACGGTGAAGTCCGGCCCGGAGGGGATCCGCTCCTGGGCGGACAGTGACGCGATCGGCGCCGGCGCGCGGATGACGGTGCTCTCGTCCGAGACTGCCGGCGACACCACCAGCATCCGCTTCGGCTGGCGCAGCAACGTCTTCAACGGGGAGTCGACGGGCGTGTTCGTCGTCCGCGGCGACAGGCTCGCGAGCTTCACGATCCCGCCGAACCACTAGACCTCCGCGAGCTCCGCGGCCGCTGGTCGCATCGTCGTCCGGCCCCTCGGTCGCGTAGCGTGGGAGCATGCAGTCCACGCGCGTGACGTTCCCCGATGGCTCTCTGACCGGTGAGGGCGACGTGCTGACCGTCGACCGCGAGCGCGCGGTGGTCGTGGTCGACGCGACGCCGTTCCACCCGGTCGATCACACCTGGCCCGATCAGCCGGGGGACAGCGGGACGATCACCGTCTCCGACGTCGTGCTCGACGTCTCCGAGGCGGTGATGGCTGCCGTCAGCGATGAGGGCGAGCTGGCGGTCGGCACCGACATCCCGGTCAAGCGCGGCGCGGACGGGTGGACGTGGCTGGTCGGCCATCGCGTGGACGGAGAGATCCCGGGATCCGTCGTCGCAGGGGCATCCGCGCGTCTCGAGGTGGATGCCGCACGCCGGGCCGGGCTGAGCCGCGGTCACACGGCCTGTCATCTCGCTTCGCTGGCGCTGGACGCCGCGCTCGCCGACCTGTGGCGCAAGGAGATCGGTGTCGACCCGCTCGGGCATCCCGACTTCGAGGGACGGGCGAACCAGACCAGCTTCATCCACCCGGACGGCAGCGTCGACGAGTATCGGCTCGGCAAGAGCCTGCGCAAGGCCGGATTCGACTCCGAGGGCTTCGCGGCTTCGCTCGCCCAGCGCGAGGAGCGGATCAACGAGCTGCTGGGCGGCTGGATCGCGTCGGGTGGCGAGAGCCGCATCGACGTCGAGGGCCCGGGCATCTCGGACCGGCGCACCTGGCGCTGCGCGCTCCCCGAGGGCGAAGTCGGCTTCCTCTGCGGCGGCACGCACGTGCGCTCGCTGGCCGAGTTCGCATCCATCGCCGTGTCGCTGGACCTCAGCGATCCGCAGCTGCTGGTGATGACGACGACGGCAGTCCCGGCCTGAGCCGCTAAGGGCGTCAGGCGAGCCCGTCCTCGTCGATCCAGGTGTGCCACGGCGTGACCTCGTCGACGTACGCGATCGCGTCGAAGGCATCGAGAATCGGCAGGGGCTGCAGCACGTCGCCGTTGCGCAGACCCGCGGTGCGTTCCAGGGCGGACGCGGCCTCCGGCGGAGCCGTGCGGAGGTCGACGAGGAAGTCTCCGATGCCGGCCACCGAGAACGCGGCGTCCGCGCTCGCCGGGTCGGGCGGTCCGAGCGGCTGACCACCACCTCAATGAATCAATTGATTGACACAAAATGTAGCGATGGAGTGATACAAGTTCAAGGGTGCGGGGTCGAGGCTCGGCAGAACTTCGGAGATGTGCAGAATCTCGGATGCTGTGCACGGAAAGTCTCCGAGATCGTGCACATCTCCGCGGTCATGAACCGTCGTACGCGTCCAGCGCCTCGGTCAGCATCCGGTGGCCCTGCTGCTCGAACGCCTCGTCGCGCACCTTGAACGCCCAGCACGCGGTGCCGACGGCCTCGCGCAGGGCATCCAGTCGCCACAGGTCCGGATCCCGCGGGTCCGGACCGTAGCCCGCGAAGAACGCGGCCTCCAGCTCCGGGCGCTCCCGCCACTGCTGAGCTGCCAGGCGCGGGAGGTCCGAGGCTGCCGGGCGGAGTGCGAACCGCCCGAAGTCGATCACCCGTACGACGCCGTCATCGATCAGCCAGTTGCGAGGCTGCCAGTCGCCGTGCGTCGGCACCAGCGTCGTCGCCGGGGCGGGCACGGATGCCAGTACCTGACGCGCACGTGCGGCCACCGCCGGGTCGATGCGGTGAGGCTCATCCAGCCAGTGCAGCGCCCTGGCCGTCGCACGCGCCTCGTATTCGGC
>NZ_MKRT01000006.1:152794-164099 GCF_001897945.1 Microbacterium sp. 69-10 | reverse complement strand
GCCTGTGCGTAGGTGTCGGGTTGCCACTCGGCATCCGCGCCCAGCACCAGCTCGCCGGGAAGGTAGTCGAGCAGGATCACGCGGTCGGCCGCGGACGCGTCCCTCAGCCGGGCGGCGTGGCCGGTCGAGATCAGCGGCTCGGTGTACCCCGTGTGGGCGGAGATCTCGCGAGGCAGATGCGTGTCCGACGGTCCGGCGGCCTTCACCACGACGTCCTCGCCGCCCGCCCGCACGTGCAGCACCGTGGTCTCGACGAGACCCCAGGACATGTCGCGCACGAGCTCGGCATCCGGCATCCGCTCGCCCACCCACGCCCGCTGCGCGGCGTCGAGACCGGGCAGCGGGCTCACGCGGCGAACTGGACTTCGCCCTTGGCGACGTCCACACTCGTCAGCTTCAGCGTCACCGTGTCGCCGGGAGCGGTCCCCGCACGCACGGGCGCGGATGCCGTCACAGCCGGTTCTGCGATCTGCACAGCTGCGCGCGACTCGCCGCGCAGCTCGATGACGGTAGCCTCGATGCTCTTCCCGACCAGCGGATGCAGCAGGGCGGCCTCCACGCGGTCGATGGTCTCGGCGTTGAGCGTCGACGCCCGCTGCGCGGACTGCTGCATGAGGTCCGGGAGCTGGGGGAGCGACTCCCGCGCCCACTCCGGTGCGGGCCGGCCCTGCGACACCGCCTCGCAGATCGCCAGCGACCAGCGATCGACCAGCCGCCGCAGGGGAGCGGTGGCATGCGCGTACGGCGCGCCGATCGCGGCCTGCTCGAGATCCCCGGCCGGCACGGTGCCGTCGAACGTGACGTAGCCGGCTCCGCGGAACAGCGATGCGGCGGCCTCGAGCACGGGCAGCGTCATCGGATCGTTCTTGTCCAGACCTCGCAGGTAGTCCCCGTACCTGCCGTCCTTCCACGGCCGTCCGAGTGCCTCGGTCTGCCGGCGGAATCGCGAGAACGCCTGATCGTCCGGCTGCGGCATCGTTCGCAGCACGCCCACCTTCGCGCCGATCATCAGCTCTGCTGCGGCCATCCCGGTCATGAGTGACAACTGGGCGTTCCAGTCCTCGATGGGCAGCGGACTCCGGCGCTCGATGTCGTAGCTGCCGTCGGGCTTCTGGACGACCTCCTCGTCGGGAAGGTTCAGGCTCGCGCCGCCGCGCTGCTGCTCCTGCTGCTGCCGCAGTCCGCCGATCTCGCCCAGCAACGACAGCGGGCCTTCCTGCCCCGCGTCCAGCAGCTCCTGCGCCGCCACGTAGTCGAGCTGAGCGCGCGACCGCACCAATGCGCGCTCCAGGCGGAAGTCGGTCACGGCCCCCGCGGAGTCCAGCACGAAGGTCCATACCAGCGCGGGCCGCTCCTGGTCGGCCAGCAGTGAGGCCCTTCCCTCCGAGAGCACCTTCGGGTGCAGGGGGATGTTCCCGTCGGCCAGATACAGGGTCTGGCCACGCTGGCGCGCCTCGGCGTCCAGAGCGCCACCGGCCCTGACGAAGCCGGGGACATCGGCGATCGCGTAACGCACCTGATATCCCGAACCCGCGCGGGACAGGTGCATGGCCTGATCGAGATCCTTCGAGCCCGCCGGGTCGAGCGTCACGAACGGCACCTCGCGCAGGTCGAGGTCCGGCACCTCCGGTGTCGTCGACTCCGCCTCCGCCAGAGCCTCGGGCGAGAACTCGACGGGCGACTCGATGCCCGCACGCAGGGCGGCGAGGGCAGCAGCCAGCTCGCTCTGCGAGGCGGACGGGGCGACATGTGATCGACGCTGAGGCATGTCGTCAGCCTATTCGCGGGCGCTTGCCGAGCCGGAGCGCCTCGGCCGCGCGTCATCCTGGGGCATTCGCGCGCCGGTGTCCGCGACCGGGACTAGCGTGGAGCCATGAGCACTGCTGACAAGGCCCGCACTCTCACCGACCTCTACCTCGCCCCCGAGATCCTCCGCGTCGTCAACATCTGGGACGTCGTCTCGGCGAAGGCGATCGCCGCGCTCCCCGAGACGCGCGCACTGGCCACGGCGGGGCACTCCATCGCCGCGAGCTTCGGCTACTCGGACGGGCAGATCCCCCGGGAGCTCATGCTCGACATGGTCGGTCGCATCGCAGCATCCGTCGATCTGCCGGTCTCGGCAGACCTGGACGACGGCTACGGCGACGCGGGGGAGACCACCCGCCTCGCGATCGGCGTCGGCATCGTCGGCGCGAACGTCGAGGATCGGCTGAAGCCCTTCGCCGAGTCCGTCGCACAGGTCGAGGCCATCGTCCGGGCCGGTGAGGCCGAGGGCATCTCCTTCGCTCTCAACGCCCGCACCGACGCGATCGTGCGCGGCGGTGACAAGCCGCTCTCGGACAAGCTGGCGGATGCCGTTGAGCGCGGCCGCGCCTATCTCGACGCCGGTGCGACCGCCGTCTTCGTGCCCGGCATCCTGGACGCCGACGCCACCCGCTTCCTCGTCGACGGGATCGGCGCGGGCAGGGTCAGCGTGATCGGACTCCCCGGCGCACTCACCGCCGCCGAGTACGAGGCTCTCGGCGTCGCCCGCATCTCGTACGGGCCCTTGCCGCAGCGTGTCGCGCTGACCGCGCTGCAGGACACGGCAGCCGACCTCTACGCGAACGGTGCGATCCCGGCGGGCACCCGCGCGCTGAACTGACGCGGCACCGAACCGACGCGCGGCGGATGGGCGTCCACGCGGTCGATACAATCGACCCGTGGTCACACGTCTATCGAACTTCTTCCTCCGCACGCTCCGCGAAGACCCTGCAGACGCAGAGGTCACCAGCCACAAGCTGCTCGTTCGCGCCGGCTACATCCGCCGCGCGGCGCCAGGAGTGTTCACGTGGCTGCCGCTCGGGCTGAAGGTCAAGTCGCGCATCGAGCAGATCGTCCGCGAGGAGATGGGCAACGCCGGGGCGCAGGAGGTCCACTTCCCCGCGCTGCTGCCGCGCGACCCCTACGAGCAGTCCGGACGCTGGGAGTCCTACGGCGACGGCATCTTCCGTCTGCAGGACCGCAAGGGTGCCGACTACCTGCTCGCGCCGACGCACGAGGAGATGTTCACCCTGCTGGTCAAGGACCTGTACTCCTCGTACAAGGACCTGCCGCTGACGATCTACCAGATCCAGGACAAGTACCGTGACGAGGCGCGTCCGCGCGCCGGCCTGCTGCGCGGTCGCGAGTTCACCATGAAGGACGCCTACTCCTTCGACGCCTCCGACGAGGGGCTGGACGCCAGCTACCAGAAGCAGCGTGACGCCTATGAGCGGATCTTCCAGCGCCTCGGTCTCGAGTACGTGATCGTGAACGCCGACAACGGACTGATGGGCGGTGCCCGCAGCGAGGAGTTCCTGCACCCGACGCCGGTCGGCGAGGACACCTTCGTGCGCTCCGCCGGCGGCTACGCGGCCAACGTCGAGGCGTTCACGACCGCGGTCCCCGAGCCTGTCGACTTCTCCGCCGTGCCCGCTGCGACGATCTTCGATTCGCCCGCGACGCCGACGATCGAGACGCTCGTGGCGCATGCCAACAAGACGCTGGAGGGCGAGTACACCGCGGCGGACACGCTCAAGAACGTGGTGCTCGCGCTGACCCACCTCGACGGCACCCGCGAGCTCGTCGTGGTCGGCATCCCCGGCGACCGTGAGGTCGACGAGAAGCGTGCGGAGGTCGCGTTCGCGCCGGCGGAGGTCGAGACCGCGACGCCCGAGGACTTCGAGAAGAACCCCCTGCTCGTCCGTGGCTACATCGGCCCCTGGTCCGAGACGGGCGCGGTGCTTGGCGAGGAGTCCGCCACCGGCATCCGCTACCTGGTCGACCCGCGCGTGAGCGAGGGCACAGTGTGGATCACCGGTGCGAACATCGACGAGAAGCACGCGCACTCGGTGGTCGCGGGTCGCGACTTCTTCGCCGACGGCATCGTCGAGATCGCGAACGTCCGCGAGGGCGACCCCGCTCCCGACGGCTCCGGTCCGGTCGAACTCGCCCGCGGTATGGAGATCGGACACGTCTTCCAGCTCGGTCGCTTCTTCGCCGAGACCCTGGGGCTGAAGGTGCTCGACCAGAACGGCAAGCTCGTGACGGTGACGATGGGCTCCTACGGCATCGGCGTGACCCGAATCCTCGCGATCATCGCCGAGCTGAACAACGACGACAAGGGCCTGATCTGGCCGGCATCCGTCGCCCCGTTCGACGTGCAGGTCGTCGCGGCAGGGCGTGACCAGGTCGCCTTCGACGTGGCGGAGGACATCGCGAACCAGCTCGAGGCCGCTCGCCTGGACGTGCTCTACGACGACCGGGTGAAGGTGTCGCCCGGTGTGAAGTTCGGTGACGCCGAGCTGGTCGGCGTGCCGAAGATCGTGATCGTCGGCCGTGGCGCGGCCGACGGGCAGGTCGAGCTGTGGGACCGCGCGACCGGCGAGCGCGAGGCGATCTCGGCGGCGGATGCCGTCGCACGACTCACGCGCTGATCCGACAGCATCCGTGCGAACACGGTTTTCTGACTCTGCCGTGAGGAGGATGATCGGGCCATGGCCCGATTCCTCCTCACGGCGATGCCGTTCACGGGGCACGTCACACCGCTGACCGCCGTCGCAGCCGAACTCGTGCAGCGCGGCCATGACGTGCGCTTCTACACCGGGAGTCGGCATCGTGCTCGCGTGGAGCGGGCCGGTGCGCGTCTCGTGCCGTGGGAGCACGCGCCGGACTTCGACGAGAACGACATGCCGGCGACCTTTCCCCGGCTGGTCGGGCGGAAGGGGTTCGCGCAGATGCTGATCAACATGGTGGACTGCTTCATCCGCACCGCGCCGGCGCAGGTGCAGGACCTGTCCGCAGAGTGGGAGCGCGAGCCGTGGGACGCCCTCGCCGCGGACGAGACATCGGTCGGGGCCGCGCTGTTCAGCGAGAGCAGGCGGATGCCGTGGACCACCGTCGGCATCCTGCCGCTCAACCTCCTCGGGCCCGGGGGACCGCCCAGCGGGATGGGCATCACACCCGGAACCGGAACGATCGGCCGGATGAGGGATGCCGCGCTGCGCGGGCTGGCGCCCGTCCTGTCCCGCTCGCTCGTGAGGGCGCTGGACGAGGCCGAGCGTGAGGTCGGGATGCCGCCCAGCGGGCGGGTGCTGGATCGTCTGGTGTTCTCGAAGACCTCGGTCGCCGCGAGCGGCTCACCCGAGCTCGACTACGGCCGCCGCGATCGTCCGAGCCACGTGCGGTTCGTGGGCGAACTGCGTTCGCGGGTGCCTGCGACGGCCGCGCTCCCTGACTGGTGGGGTGATCTGGACGGCCGCACGGTCGTGCTGGTCACGCAGGGCACGCAGAACATCGATCCTGATGACCTCGCCCGGCCCGCGCTGGAAGCGCTGCGCGACCGCGACGTGCTCGTCGTCGCCACCACGGGCGTCCCCGGCCAGGACGCGTTCCCGTTTCCCGTGCCGGCGAACACGCGGGTGGCGGGGTTCGTGCCCTTCGCCGACCTGCTCCCACGGGTGGATCTCGCAGTCACCAATGGTGGGTGGGGCGGGACGCTCGCGCTGCTCGCCCGTGGCATCCCGCTGGTGGTCGCCGGAGGCGACCTGGACAAGCCCGAGGTCGCGGCGCGCGTAGCGTGGAGCGGCGCCGGCGTGAATCTGCGCACCGGGCGTCCGAAGGCATCCGCCATCGCGGCGGCCGTGGATCGCGTCCTGGCGGAGAGCTCGTTCCACGACGCCGCCGATGCGGTCGGCAAGGGGCTGAGGGGCCTGGGCGGCGCGGCGCGCGTCGCCGACCTGCTCGAGCACTCCGCCTGGGATGCGCCTGTGACAGGCTGAGGGCATGACGGATGCCACGCTGAACGACGACCTGCGACACGAACTGACGACGCTTCTCGACCGTGCGGGGATCCACGCCGACCGGGGGCTGATCGCGCGGATGCTGCAGACCGCGCTGAAGCTCGGGGTCGAGCACACGGACCGGCTGGACCTGAAGATCGCGTCGGCCGCGCTGAGCGAGATGCACGATGCCTTCCGGCTCTTCCAGCCCTTCCACCAGGTGCCCAAGGTCACGGTGTTCGGATCGGCGCGCACCGCGCAGGACGACCCGCTCTACATCCAGGCTCGCGATGTGGCCGCCGCGCTCGCGAGCGACGGATGGATGGTCGTCACGGGCGCCGGCCCCGGCATCATGCAGGCCGCCGCCGAGGGAGCCGGCGCGAGGATGTCGTTGGGTGTCTCCATCCGGCTGCCGTTCGAGGAGCGGATGAACACGATCGTCGCCCAGGACGCGCAGGTCGTCTCGATGAAGTACTTCTTCACCCGCAAGCTCATGCTCATGAAGGAGTCCCGCGGGTTCATCTGCCTGCCCGGGGGATTCGGGACGATGGACGAGATGTTCGAGCTGCTGACCCTGCAGCAGACCGGCAAGGCCGAGCCGATGCCGATCGTGCTGCTCGACGCACAGGGCGGTTCGTTCTGGACCGGCCTGAAGACCTTCGTCGACGAGCATCTCGTCCCGGCAGGAGTGATCTCACGGGACGACCTCGACCGCGTGCTCATCACCGATTCCGTCAGCGAGGCCGTGGCGAACATCACCGGCTTCTGGCGCAACTACGACTCGCTGCGCTGGGTGGGGGACAGGCTGGTCCTGCGCCTGGTTCACGAACCGACGGATGCCGACATCGACAGCCTCAACGAGCGCTTCGGCGGCATGTGCGCGGAAGGGCGCATCGAGCGCACCGACCCGCTCGACGTGGAACTCGCCGACGGGGATGCCGTCGAACTGCCCCGCATCGTGCTGAACCTCGCCCAGCGCTCGGTGGGTTCGCTATTCGCGCTGATCCGCGCGATCAACGAGCTCCCCTCCGCACGCTGAGGCCGACGGCGAGCGGTGCTCGAGATCGGGTCAGGGCTCCGGGGACTCGGTCATGTTGCCACGGCAGGCATCGCCGGGGTTGAAGCCGCCCATCGAGGCCTTGACATCGGGGTTGCGCATGAACGTGCCGAAGTTCCGCACCCCGTGGTAGCCGTGCTTCTGACTGCCGCGCATCGCGAGCGCGTCATCGTCGAACCCCGCAGGGTTGTTCTCCACCTGGTCCCAGGTGTCCTGTCCGGAGAACGCGCATTCGGAGGAGGCATGATTCGCGCCCTGCGCATCCTTGCCGTTGCACGTCACCTCTCCCGCGTACGCCGTGCCCGCCCCGATCAGCACGAACACCAGCGCGACGGTGGCCCCCAGTGCCATTCGCTTCATGATTCCGCCTTCCAACGACGGGGCGCACCGATGCGACCCCTGTTCCGACAGAAGGCTAGGTGCGTGTCACGGCTCGCGCATCAGTGCTGATACGGAGAATCATCTCCGGGAGGGTGATCGGCAGTGCTCTCCGCCACATGCTTCGCGAACTCCGCGAGGTCGACGGCGTGCCCGAGGATCCGCTCCGCAGCCCGATGCCCCGAACGGTACGCGGCTCCGACGGTCGCGGGCTCCGCGCCCCAGGTCGCCTCGCCCGCGAAGTGCAGACCGCCTTCGAACGGCCCTGCCAGGGCGTCGTGATCGTGATGCGATGCCCCGACCGGCAGATGCGAGTAGGAGCCCGCGGCGAACGGGTCGTCGCCCCACCGCGTGACCCACGAGTCGATCGGCTCACCCACTGCGTCCCCGTACAGGGCACGGAGTGCGCCGACGGAGTCCGCGACGACCTCCGCATCCGGACGGGTCTGGAGGTGCCGGCCCAGCGGACCCGCCGCGAAGGTGAGCAGGGTCGGGATGCCGCTGATCGACGACACGTCATACCAGGAGTGCCAGCGCTCGCCTGCCTCGCCGAGCGCGCGGACGACGTACGTGTCCGCACGCCAGAAGCGCTCGGGGAACTGCACGAAGATCTTGTTGAACACCCCCATGCCGAGCCGGGCGATCGGTCCCGTGGCGGCCTCGGGCAGCGGCGGGTCGAACGCGATCGTGGCGGCCTTCAGCACGCCGAGCGGCACGGTGACGACGACCTGCTGCGCGCTGAAGTCGCCGTCGTCCGTGCGGGCGAGGCATCCGTCATCCGTGCGCCGGATCGTCCTGACGGCATGCGACAGTCGCACATCGAGCCCCACCGAGATGCGGTGCGGGATCTCGTCATAGCCGCGCGGGAAGATCACCTCATCACCGTCGATGCCGTCCTCGTCGAGGCCGTGCGCGTCGAGGTCGCCGATCCAGGCGCCGCACTGCTCCTCGACACGATGCCGGAAGAACTCGCGGATCTCGTCGATCCGCTCGGCATCCAGCCCTGAGGCGTCCAGCGCGCGTTCGGTCACGTCCAGGTAGCTGTCCCCGGGATCGGAGGCGGCGATCTGCTCCGCGAGCGCGGCGTCCACCGCCTCCACGTCGCAGATCCATCGTTCGGACGCCGCAGCATCCATCGGCCGTCCGGTGCCGTCGAAGTGCTCGATCGGCCGCCCGCCCGCCTGGAAGCTCCCCACGGTGAACTCCCGCGTCGGGATGCCGAGCGCCTGCACCAGCTTCCAGAGCGGCGAGTGCTCGATGCCGTGGATCCAGGAGGCGCCGAGATCGACGGGAAACCGGCGGCGCGGTCCGTGTGCATCCGCCCGCCGACGCGCTCCCGCGCCTCCAGCACCACGACGCGCCTGCCCGCGTCGGCCAGCATCCTGGCGCACGTGACGCCTGCCATGCCCGCACCGACGACGACCGTGTCGAATCGCTCCATGCCCTCAGTATGAAGTGTCCGGACCCGCCGACCCGGCAGGGCCGGCGCTCGCCGCCGTGCGCATTCGACCAGCCGCGCTCGCTGTTCCCGGACTACGGCTCGACCGCGTCGGGTGACATCGCGACGGCGCCGCGCCCCGCCGTCGTGCAGGTGCACCGGGCCTGAGCGGATGCCGGTGCCGCGACCCGTTGGCGCGCGGCACCGGCACTGACGTCAGGGCCGAGCGGCTTCTGGCGGCTCCCGCGGGTCGGCGACACGGTGGAGGTCCTCTACGATCCCGCCGTCAACCACCTCTTGACGCATCCGCTCCCGCATCGGGTCGTGGCTGGCGCTGTTCATCGTCGTGGAGCTCGTGCTGCTCGGGTGCGTCGTGCTGCTCCTCTGGCTCGGCATCGACGCGCTCATCTGAGTGCCCGAGGTTCGGGTATTCTTTTCTGATGCCCGCGGAGCGTCTGTCCGCGGAGAGAGCTGAATAGAGGAGACCGCTGATGGACATCGAACTCGGACTGCTGCGCGGAATCGAGAAGGAGAAGGCGATCCCCTTCGACGAGCTCGTCTCGATCATCGAGCAGGCCATCCTCACCGCCTACGGCAAGCACGTCTCCGCCGACGGCGCTGTGCCCGAGGGCGTGCGCGTCGAACTGAACCGCACCACCGGCCACGTCGCCGTGCTGCAGCCCGTCACCGACGAGGAGGGCGCGGTCATCGGCGAGGAGGAGGCGACTCCCGAGGACTTCGGCCGCATCGCCGCCTACGCCGCCAAGCAGGTCATCGGCCAGCG
Organism: Microbacterium sp. 69-10; assembly: GCF_001897945.1. Lineage (GTDB taxonomy): Bacteria > Actinomycetota > Actinomycetes > Actinomycetales > Microbacteriaceae > Microbacterium. Next base: position 154,641 of record NZ_MKRT01000006.1, on the reverse strand, counting down.
CCTGCGCGACATCGCCGACGACGCCGTTCTCGGGGAGTTCCGCGGCAAGGAGGGCGACATCGTCGCCGGCATCATTCAGCAGGGGCCCAACCCGCGGATGATCCACGTCGATCTCGGCTCCGTCGAGGCGATCCTGCCGCCCGAGGAGCAGGTCCCCGGTGAGGAGTACGCCCACGGCACCCGCCTCCGGGTGTACGTGACCAGCGTCGCCAAGGGGACGAAGGGTCCGCAGATCACCGTGTCGCGCACCCACCCCGGGCTGGTCCGCAAGCTGTTCGCCCTCGAGGTCCCGGAGATCGCGGCCGGTCTGGTCGAGATCGTCTCGCTCGCCCGCGAGGCGGGGCACCGCACCAAGATCGCCGTCAAGGCCAACGACCCCTCGGTCAACGCCAAGGGATCGTGCATCGGCGAGATGGGCCGCCGCGTGCGGGCCGTCACCGAGGAGCTGTCCGGCGAGAAGATCGACATCGTCGACCACCACCCCGATCTGGCGACCTTCGTCGCCAATGCGCTCTCGCCGGCCAAGGTCACCTCGGCGTTCGTCCTGGACGCCGGCACCAAGGCCGTGCGTGCACTCGTGCCGGACTACCAGCTGTCGCTCGCGATCGGCAAGGAGGGCCAGAACGCCCGGCTCGCGGCCAAGCTGACCGGCGCCAAGATCGACATCCAGCCCGACAGCGTGATGGCCGAGGAGTGACCGCGGGGGAGCGACGCACTCTGCGCACACGCCGGGCGCCGGGCTTCGATCCGCGTCGCGAGGTGTAAGATGGAAGCTGTACGAACGTGTGTAGGCTGCCGCGGTCGTGCCTCTCGAACCGCCCTGATCAGGGTGGCCCTGCACAATGACGAGCTCGTCTTCGACGAGCGAGCCGTGCTGCCGGGGAGGGGCGCGTGGCTGCATCCGTCACGCGAGTGCCTGGATGCCGCGCTGCGGCGCCGGGCCTTCGCACGAGCACTTCGCATCTCTCCGTCCATCGGTTTCCCCGAAGCGGCGGATGCGCAGACCACCGAACGGTACTTCCACCGAAACAAAGGCTGAACGGCTATGGAAACAAAGTGAACGGCTCGAAATGAGACCCGTCCGCGACTAGTGGTCTGCCCTGCCAGGGCGGACCGACCCTGACAGGAGAATTGTGGCTGGTAAACCACGCGTGCACGAGATCGCCGCTGAACTCGGCGTCGACAGCAAGTTCGCTCTCGCGAAGCTCAAGGAGCTCGGCGAGTTCGTGAAGAGTCCCTCTTCCACCATCGAGCCCCCTGTGGCTCGCAAGCTCCGCGCTGCCATCGAGGCGGACCCGTCGGCCAAGGCCGCGGACAAGCCCGAGGCGAAGCCTGCGGCGGCGAAGGCAACGGCATCCGGCGCGCCCAAGCCCGGTGCTCCGGTCCCCGGACCCAAGCCCGGTCCCAAGCCGGCCGCCAAGGCCGAGGCACCCGCCCCCGAAGCCGCACCCGCGGCTCCGAAGACGGAGGCGCCCGCAACCGCTGCGGACGCCCCCAAGCCGGGCGGCAACGCGCCGAAGCCGGGCGGCAGCGCACCCAAGCCGGGCGCTCCCCGCCCCGGCAACAACCCGTTCTCGTCCGCGCAGGGCATGGGCCAGCGCCCGGCGGGTCCGCGTCCGGGAAACAACCCGTTCGCCTCCGCGCAGGGCATGGGCCAGCGCCCGACGCCGGGTAACATCCCGCGTCCCCAGGCGCCGCGTCCCGGCTCCCCGCGCATCGGCGCCCCGCGACCCGGTCGTCCCGGTGGCGGCGCTCGCGGCGGTCAGGGCGGTCGTCCCGGTGCTCCGTTCCAGCAGCGCACGGGCGGTCCCGGTCGTCCCGGCGGTGCCGGCGGCGCTGGTTTCCAG
>NZ_MKRT01000006.1:149523-152674 GCF_001897945.1 Microbacterium sp. 69-10 | reverse complement strand
CAGGAATTCGAGATGCGGTCGGCGCCGGTCGTCGGCGGCGTCAACGTCTCGAAGGGCAACGGCGAGATCATCCGTCTGCGCCGCGGTGCCTCCATCGCCGACTTCGCGGACAAGCTCGAGGCTCTGAACGGTTACACCGTCCAGCCCGGAACGCTCGTCACGATCCTCTTCAACCTGGGTGAGATGGCCACGGCCACCGAGTCCCTGGACGAGGCGACCTTCGAGGTGCTGGGTGCCGAGCTCGGCTACAAGATCCAGATGGTCTCGCCCGAGGACGAGGACAAGGAGCTCCTGGAGGGCTTCGGTCTCGACCTCGAGGCCGAGCTGGAGGCGGAGAGCGAGGACGACCTCGAGATCCGCCCGCCGGTGGTCACCGTCATGGGTCACGTCGACCACGGTAAGACCCGACTGCTCGACGCGATCCGCAAGAGCAACGTCATCGAGGGCGAGGCCGGCGGCATCACCCAGCACATCGGTGCGTACCAGATCTGGACCGAGCACGACGGCATCGAGCGCGCTGTCACCTTCATCGACACCCCGGGTCACGAGGCGTTCACCGCCATGCGTGCCCGTGGTGCGCAGGTGACCGACATCGCGATCCTCGTGGTCGCCGCCGATGACGGCATCATGCCGCAGACGGTGGAGGCGCTGAACCACGCCCAGGCGGCCGACGTGCCGATCGTGGTCGCGGTCAACAAGGTCGACAAGCCCGAGGCCAACCCGGCCAAGGTGCGCCAGCAGCTCACCGAGTACGGTCTGGTCGCCGAGGAGTACGGCGGAGACGTCATGTTCGTGGATGTGTCGGCCCGTCAGGGCACCGGCATCCAGGACCTGATCGACGCCGTGCTGCTGACCGCCGACGCGGGTCTGGACCTCACGGCCAACCCGAACAAGGCGGCCCGTGGTGTCGCGATCGAGGCCAAGCTCGACAAGGGCCGCGGTTCGGTCGCCACCGTGCTGATCCAGTCCGGAACGCTGCGCATCGGAGACGCCATCGTCGCCGGCACCGCGTACGGCCGCGTCCGCGCCATGCTCGATGAGAACGGCGAGCAGGTCACCGAGGCCGCGCCGTCCCGCCCCGTGCAGGTGCAGGGTCTGAACTCCGTGCCCCGCGCCGGTGACGTGTTCATCGTCACCGACGAGGACCGCATGGCCCGTCAGATCGCGGAGAAGCGCGAGGCCGTCGAGCGCAACGCCCAGCTGGCCAAGGCCCGCAAGCGGATCTCGCTCGAGGACTTCACCCGTGCTCTCGAAGAGGGCAAGGTCGAGACGCTCAACCTCATCATCAAGGGCGACGTGTCCGGTGCCGTCGAGGCGCTGGAGGAGTCGCTGCTCAAGATCGAGGTCGACGACTCGGTGCAGCTGCGCATCATCCACCGCGGTGTCGGTGCGATCACGGAGTCGGATGTGAACCTGGCGACGATCGACAACGCGATCATCGTGGGCTTCAACGTCCGTCCGGACGCCAAGGCACGCGAGGCCTCGAACCGCGAGGGCGTGGACATCCGCTTCTACTCGGTGATCTACTCGGCCATCGAGGAGATCGAGAACTCTCTCAAGGGCATGCTCAAGCCGGAGTTCGAAGAGGTCCAGTCGGGTGTCGCCGAGATCCGCGAGGTGTTCCGCTCCTCGAAGTTCGGCAATATCGCCGGTGTCATCGTCCGCTCCGGAACGATCACGCGCAACGCCAAGGCGCGCGTCATCCGCGACGGCGTCGTCATCGCCGATGGCCTGGCCATCGAGTCGCTGCGTCGCTTCAAGGATGACGTCACCGAGGTCCGCACCGACTTCGAGGCCGGTATCGGCCTGGGCAAGTACAACGACATCCAGATCGGCGACGAGATCGAGACCACGGAGATGGTCGAGAAGCCTCGCGGCTGACCCTGAGTGCTGCTCCGGCGGCTGCCTTCCCTTCACTCGCAGAGTGGGGCCCCTACCCCAATGCTCGTGAAGGTGAGGCAGCCGCCTTCGCGGTTCCACATGGAATCCGCTCGGAAGGTATAGGAATAGGAACATGGCTGGAGAACGACAGGCACGGCTCGCGGATCGCATCCGCGTCATCCTCGCCGAGCGCCTCGAGAAGGGGCTGCGCGACCCGCGACTGGGCTTCGTGACGATCACCGACGTGCGCGTGTCGGGCGACCTGCAGCACGCGTCGGTGTTCTACACGGTGCTCGGAAGCGAGGAGGAGCGCGTCGCCAGCGGTGCCGCGCTGACCTCTGCCACCGGGATGCTGCGCAAGGAGGTCGGCCGTCAGCTGAACGTGCGCCTCGTGCCGACGCTCGAGTTCATCCCGGACGCCCTGCCGGAGTCGGCCGGGCACATCGCCGATCTGCTTCGCCAGGCGCGCGAGCGGGACGAAGAGGTGGCCAAGCTCGCCGCGGGTGCGACGCACGCCGGCGACGCCGACCCCTACGTGCACGACGACGAGGACTGAGCCGAGGCCTGACGAGCGCTGAGTGACCGTCGGGCCACTCTCGGCAGCTCGGGGAGGGTTCTGCCTGCGCCTGCCCCTCACACGGGCAGGCGCAGCAGCCCGTCCACGGCCTCGACCAGCCCGTCGCCGATCAGGGAGTCGATCGCCCGGTCGCGCTGCGCGGTGTCCGGCCAGTCGGCCAGCACGGCATCCGCCGGCATCCGATGACCTTCGGCATGGCGCAGCGCGCGCAGCACGCCGCCGCGCGCCTGGCGGTCCGAGCCCTCGTACTTCGCCTGCCGCCGCCGCGTATCGCCGGTGTCCGGGCGGCCCGCCTGAAGCCAGGCGCAGGAGGCCGCGATCGGGCAGATCTCGCAGCGGGGTGCGCGCGCGGTGCAGATCACGGCACCGAGTTCCATCATCGCGGCGTTGAAGACGGCTGACTCCGCGACGCCCTCCGGCAGGAGCTGCGTCATGCGCTCCAGGTCCTTCTTCGCGGGGGCGTCCGGCTGCGCGCGCCCGTCGACGGCGCGCGCGATCACACGGCGCGTGTTGGTGTCGACGACCGGATGCCGGTCGCCGTAGGAGAAGACCGCGACCGCCCTGGCCGTGTAGTCGCCGATGCCCGACAGCGCCAGCAGAGCGCCCACGTCACGGGGCACCGTGCCGCCGTGCCGCTCCACGACCTCGACCGCCGCACGGTGCAGCCACAGCGCCCGGCGCGGGTAGCCGAGG
>NZ_MKRT01000006.1:132142-149454 GCF_001897945.1 Microbacterium sp. 69-10 | reverse complement strand
GGATGACGCGGGTCACCGGGGTCTGCTGCAGCATGAACTCGCTGACCAGCGTGCCCCAGGCGCCGTAGCGCTCGGCGAAATCGGCCCGCCGCCAGGGAAGATCCCTCGCCTCCTGCCGGTACCAGTCCGCGAGCGCGTGCTGGAGGACGGCAGCGGTCGGCATCCCGCCAGCCTAGACGAGCTCCGGGCATCGATAGGCTTGACGGGTGGCATCGCACGGCATCCTCCTCGTCGACAAACCCGCAGGCCTGACCAGTCATGACGTGGTCGCGCGCGTGCGGCGCGCTTTCGGCACTCGCAAGGTCGGGCACGCCGGGACGCTCGACCCGATGGCGACCGGACTGCTGGTGATCGGCATCGAGGGCGCCACCCGGCTGCTGACGTACATCGTCGGCGCCGACAAGACGTACACCGCGACCATCCGCCTCGGCGCCCGGACGACCACGGACGACGCGGAGGGCGACACGGTCGACACCGCGGATGCCGAGGACTGGGCGTCCGTCGACGACGAGGCGGTCCTCGCCGGCATCCAGAACCTCACCGGCACGATCGCGCAGGTGCCCAGCTCGGTCTCCGCCATCAAGGTGGCGGGCAAGCGCGCCTACGACCTGGTGCGGGCGGGGGAGAGCGTCGAGCTGGCGGCCAGGCAGGTGACGGTCTCCCGGTTCGACGTGCTCTCGCAGCGCCGCACGGAGGGCTTCCTGGACCTGGAGGTGATCGTCGACTGCTCCTCGGGCACCTACATCCGCGCCCTCGCACGAGACCTCGGCGACGCGCTCGGCGTCGGCGGGCACCTGACCGCGCTGCGTCGCACCCGCGTCGGCGGTTTCGAGGTGACGGATGCCGTCGGCATCGACGCGCTCGAGGGGGCCGCGACCCTCACACCTGCGGCGGCCGCGACGCGCGTCATGCCCGCGCTCGAGGTCACCGCGGAGGAGGCGCGAGACCTCCGCCACGGCAAGCGACTCGCCGGGCAGCGCGACCGGCTCGGAGCCGCCGAGGTGGCGGCGATCGACCCGGACGGCATCCTCGTCGGCATCCTCGAGGCCCGCGGACACGACATCAAGAGCGCCATGAACATGCCGGAGGCGCAGGCATGATCCTATGGTTCACGATCGTGCAGATCGCGATCGCCTGCGCCTCCGGCCTCTTCTGCCTGATCGCAGGCCTCGCCGGGCGTCGCCCCAGCGACTACACGGTCGGCAGCCTGCTTCTGGTCGAGGTGCTGCTGATCGTGCAGGTCGTGATCGCGATCATCGCGCCGCTGGCCGGCAATCCACCCACCGGGGATCTGCTCGAGTACTGGGTGTACCTGATCGCGGCCGTCCTGCTCCCCGTCGGCGGCACCGCCTGGGCGCTGCTGGACCGCACCCGCTGGAGCACGGTCGTGCTCGGCGTCGTCGGCCTGTCGCTGGCGATCATGCTGTGGCGGATGCAGAGCATCTGGACCCTCCAGATCGGATGACCGCCCGCTGCGACCCGCCGCGGCTCGGGATGCCCGCGGCGGCATAGGATGGTGGATGCGATGTCCCACACCGATGCTCCGCCGCAGCCCGCTGACCCGATGAGCGAACACGGGCGCACCCGGATGACGGGTGTCGGGCGGGTTCTCGTGATCGTCTACGCCGTCATGGCGCTGGGCGCGACCGGGCGCAGCTTCGTGCAGATCGTGCGGCGCTTCGACGAGGCCCCGCTGGCGTACTCGCTCTCCGCCCTCGCCGCGGTCGTGTACATCCTGGCCACGCTCGCCCTGGTACTCGCGCATAAGCGCGGCTGGTACGCGGTCGCCTGGATCGCGATCCTGTTCGAGCTGACCGGCGTGGTGACCGTGGGCCTGCTGAGCCTGCTCGTGCCGACGCTGTTCGGCCATGACAGCGTGTGGTCGTACTTCGGCATGGGCTACGTCTTCATCCCGCTCGTGCTGCCGCTGTTCGGTCTGTGGTGGCTGCGCACGCATCGACCCCAGGAAGTCTCCGCATGATCGTCTTCCGAGACCCGTCCGAGGTCCCCGCCGACTTCGGCCCCAGCGTCGTCGCCATCGGCAAGTTCGACGGCGTGCACGTCGGCCACCGCGCGATCATCGAGCGGATGCGGGTGGATGCGGCGGCCGTCGGCGCCAAGACGGTCGCGGTGACCTTCGACCGGAACCCGCTCGAGATCCTGCGTCCGGAGCTGTGCCCCGAGAACGTCGTGGCCACCGACCGCAAGGTCCAGCTGCTGGCCGAGCTCGACCTGGACGCCACTCTCGTGCTCACGTTCGACAGGGCCCTGGCGTCACTCGCCGCCGAGGACTTCGTGCGCAGCATCCTGGTGGACGCGCTGCATGTGGTGACCGTGCTCGTCGGACGCGACTTCCGCTTCGGCCGCGGGGGCGCGGGCACGCCCGAGCTGCTGCGCGAGCTCGGGCCGACGTACGGCTTCACCGTCGACGTCATCGACGACGTGCATCCGGACGGCGAGCAGCGTCGTGTCTCCTCGACCTGGATCCGCGAGCTCCTCGCGGCGGGCGATGTCGTCGAGGCGGCGAAGGCGCTCGGGCGCCCGGTCGCCGTCACCGGCGAGGTCGTGCACGGGCTCAAGCGCGGACGGGAGCTCGGCTTCCCGACCGCGAACCTCTCCGAGCTCATCGACGCGCTCGCGCCCGCGGACGGTGTGTACGCCGGCTGGCTGGACGACCACGACACCGGCATCCGGCATCCCGCCGCGATCTCGGTGGGCACCAACCCGACCTTCGACGATGTCGACCGACGTCAGGTCGAGGCGCACGTGCTCGACGAGTCCGGCCTGGATCTGTACGGCCACCGGGTCACGGTGGAGTTCACCGATCACCTGCGCGGCATGGTCGCGTTCGAGGGCATGGATGCGCTGATCGCGCAGATCGCCGCCGACGTCAGCGAGGCGCGGACGCGACTCGGCCTGGGCTGAACCCCGCAGACGGCATCCGGATGCCGTAAACTGTCGCCTGGCACTCGAAGCCGCCGCTGCGCGCGCAGTCCGAGAGCCGCTCTCCGCACGGTCCTGGCTGGCGCCACACGCGGAACACAGTAGGAACCGAAGGCCTCTTCGGCACTTCGGCATTCACGCTCAGGAGGAGCATGCCGACCACGGCGACCGCCGCATCGCGGCGCAAGAAGACCTCTCGTCGAGACGAAGAGGCACCCCTCATCCCGATCCTCGCGCGCAAGGTCCGCGAGATCGAGGCGAAGGCCCAGCGATCCAAGCTCGGCCCCACGAACCGCGTCAAGTTCCAGGTGATCGCGTTCCTCGTGCGCGAGGAGCGCGCCAGGGTGAAGTCGGACGCCGAGCTCGGCGACTCCGCGCGCGCCGAGCTGCTCAAGCGCCTCGACGGCGTGGCGACGATCCTCGCCAAGACCGCGGCTCGCGACACGTCGCTGATCCAGCTGCTGGAGGCGGACCAGGCGACCTCCCCGGTCGCGAAGCGGATGCGGCGGGACTGGCTGCTCGAGTCGGGTGCCGAGCTCGCTCCGGAGGAGCTCGTCATCACCGACATCGCGCCGGTGCGCACCACCCAGGTCGTGCCGGCCGCCCTCGCCGAGAAGCAGGTCACCCCGCCCTCGGTCGAGTCGCGTCAGCTCGCGAACCCCTTCCTCGCGCCCGATCTCACGCCGCGCCCGGCCTCCGTGCCTCGGCGCCGCCTGGACGGCTGGGAGCTGATGGGCCCCCTGTACAAGGCCTTCGAGTCGGGTGCGGGTGGAAGCGCGGCCTCCATGGAGCTGCCGCCCCTGCCCGAGTACGACCACATCTCGCCCAAGGGGCGCGAGGTCATGGTCCACCAGTCGCGGTTCGTGGAGTCCGTGCGCGCTGGGCACCGCAGCTTCCTGCTGGCCGACGAGCCGGGCCTGGGCAAGACCGCGCAGTCGGTGCTCGCGGCATCCGTCGCCGACGCCTACCCGCTGCTCGTCGTCGTGCCCAACGTGGTGAAGATGAACTGGGCGCGCGAGGTGGAGCTGTGGACGCCGCAGCGCCGTGCGACCGTCATCCAGGGCGACGGCGACGACATCGACGCCTTCGCCGACGTGTTCATCGTGAACTACGAGATCCTCGACAGGCACCTGTCCTGGCTCGGCGCGATCGGCCTGAAGGGCATGGTCGTCGACGAGGCGCACTTCATCAAGAACCTGTCCTCGCAGCGGTCTCAGAACGTGCTCGCACTGGCATCCCGCATCCGCGAGCGCGAGCAGCATCCGCTCATGCTCGCGCTGACCGGAACCCCGCTGATCAACGACGTCGAGGACTTCGACGCGATCTGGCGGTTCCTGGGCTGGACCAACGGCGAGAAGCCCGAGCCGGTCCTGATGGAGAAGCTCGACGCCACCGGACTCACGCCGGCCGACAAGTCCTTCTACGCCGAGGCGCGCGAGGCCGTGATCTCGATGGGCATCGTGCGCCGCAAGAAGAAGGACGTCGCGGCCGACCTGCCGGACAAGCTCATCGCTGACCTTCCCGTCCAGCTGGACGACGAGTACGGTCGCAGCATCCGAGCCGCGGAGCGCGAGCTGGGGGAGCGGATGGCCGCCAAGTACCGCCGCATCGTCGAAGCGCGCGCGGCGGCCCATGGGCCGTCCGGCTCGCACGAGATCGACGACGACATCGTCCGTCTGGTCGCGCACAACGAGCTCGAGGAGTCGAAGGCTGCCGGCACCGGCGGGGACAACGTCTTCACGATGGTGCGGCGGATCGGTCAGGCCAAGGCGATGCTCGCTGCGGACTACGCCGCCCAGCTGCAGCGCTCGGTGGAGAAGGTCGTCTTCTTCGCCAAGCACATCGACGTCATGGATCAGGCCGAGGCGCATTTCGCGGCATCCGGCATCAAGGCGGTGTCGATCCGCGGCGATCAGTCCACCCCCGCACGTCAGCAGGCCATCGACGCCTTCAACAACGACCCCTCGGTGGGCATCGCGGTCTGTTCCCTCACCGCCGCCGGCGTGGGCGTGAACCTGCAGGTGGCCTCGAACGTCGTCCTGGCCGAGCTCAGCTGGACCGCGGCCGAGCAGACCCAGGCCATCGACCGGGTGCACCGCATCGGGCAGGACGAGCCGGTCACCGCGTGGCGGATCATCGCCGCGCACACGATCGACACGAAGATCGCCGAGCTCATCGACCAGAAGCAGGGGCTCGCCGCGCGCGCCCTGGACGGGGAGGCAGTGGAGGAGGTTCCGGGCGAATCCGTGCAGCTCGCGGCCCTCATGCACCTGCTGCGGGAGGCGCTCGGCGCGGCCTGATCGTCACATTCCCGAAGAGGGCGTTAAGAACACATGTTCTTGGCGCCCTCTTTCGTCGACATCGGCAGGTTTCGTGAAGATCTCATCGGATGCCTCGGATCCGACCTCAAGATTCTTGGTTTTCGCGCCTTCAGGAATGGCATCCGCGGTGCATCCCCACTAGGGTCGAGAACAGGCAACGTCGCCGGTTCCCCTCTCCTCCCGAAGCACGAAGGCAGCAGCATGAAGATCGGCATCCTCACCAGCGGCGGCGACTGCCCCGGACTCAACGCCGTCATCCGCGGCATCGTGCTCAAGGGCACCACCACGTACAACCTGGAATTCGTCGGCATCCGCGACGGCTGGCGCGGCGTCGTCGACGGCGACTTCTTCCCGCTCACCCGTCACGAGGTGAAGGGCCTGTCCAAGGTCGGCGGCACGATCCTCGGCACCAGCCGCACCAACCCCTACGAGGGCGTGCGCGGGGGAGCGGAGAACATCGCGAAGACCCTGGCCGCTCACGGCATCGACGGCATCGTCGCGATCGGCGGAGAGGGTACGCTCGCCGCCGCGGACCGGCTCTCGAAGGACGGCATCAACGTGCTCGGCGTGCCGAAGACGATCGACAACGACCTGCGGGCGACGGACTACTCGTTCGGCTTCGACACCGCCGTGAACATCGCCACCGACGCCATGGACCGGCTCCGCACCACGGGCGACTCCCACCAGCGCTGCATGGTCGCCGAGGTGATGGGCCGGCACGTCGGGTGGATCGCGCTGCACGCCGGAATGGCGGCGGGCGCGCATGTCATCTGCATCCCCGAGGTGCCGATGTCGATCGACGAGATCTGCGCGCTCGTCACGCGCGCCTTCGACCGCGGTCGCGCGCCGCTGGTCGTCGTCTCCGAGGGCTTCAAGCTGAGCGGCATGGACGAGGCGTACAGCGACAAGGGCCTCGACGCGTTCAACCGTCCGCGGCTGGGAGGCATCAGCGAGATCCTGGCGCCGGAGATCGAGCGGATCACCGGCATCGAGACCCGCTCGACCGTGCTCGGTCACATCCAGCGCGGAGGCTCGCCGTCGGGCTTCGACCGCGTGCTCGCGACTCGCCTCGGCCTCAACGCGGCCGATGCGCTCGTGGAGGAGTGCTGGGGTCAGATGGTCGCCATGCGCGGCACCGACATCGTGCGGGTGCCGTTCGAAGAGGCGCTCGGCGAGCTGAACACCGTGCCGCTCAGCCGCTACGAAGAGGCCTCCGCGCTGTTCGGCTGACCCGGCGGCCGGGCCGGGCGGTTCAGTCCGCCAGGCCCAGCACGTCCAGCATCCAGGCGAGCTCGAACGCGCGCTCGCGCCAGGCGTTGTACCGGCCGCTCACGCCGCCGTGGCCGGCCGACATCTCGCATTTCATGATCACGTCGGCGGCACCCGCATGGCGCAGCGCCTGCACCCACTTCGCCGGCTCGACGTACAGCACGCGGGTGTCGTTGAGCGAAGTCATCGCGAGGATGCGCGGATAGGCCGAGGCATCGGTCGCGATGTTCTCGTACGGCGTGTACGACTTCATGTACGCGTACACCTCGGGGTCGTGCAGGGGGTCGCCCCACTCGTCCCACTCGATCACGGTGAGCGGCAGCGACGGGTCGAGGATCGTGGTCAGCGCGTCGACGAACGGCACGGCGGCGAGGATGCCGGCGAACAGCTCCGGGGCGAGGTTCGCGACCGCGCCCATCAGCAGCCCGCCCGCGCTGCCGCCCTCTGCGACCATCCGCTCCGGGCTGGCCACCCCGGTCTCGACCAGGTGACGGCCGGCGGCGACGAAATCGGTGAAGGTGTTGCGCTTGGTCAGCTCCTTGCCGTCCTCGTACCAGTGCCGGCCCATCTCGCCGCCGCCGCGGACGTGCGCGACGGCGAAGATCACGCCGCGGTCCATCATCGACAGGCGCATCGTCGAGAAGCCGGGGTCGATCGAGTGCTCGTACGACCCGTAGCCGTACAGGTGCACGGGGCGCACCTCGGCGCCGGGCTCGCCGAACGACCGCTTCCACACCAGGGAGATCGGCACCTGGGCGCCGTCGGGCGCGGTGGCACACACACGCTGCTGGCCGTAGTCCGACGAGTCGTAGCCGCCCAGCACCGGCATCTGCTTGCGCACGTGCTTCTCACCGGTCGCGAGCTCCAGCTCCAGCACGGTCGATGGCGTCACGAACGAGGTGTAGCCCATCCGCAGGAACGGGGCGTCCCACTCGGGGTTGCCGGAGAAGTACGTCTCGTAGAGCGGCTCGTCGAACTCCACGGCGTCGAGCGCGTCGGTGCGGTAGTCCAGCAGCGCTGCACGCGGCATGCCCTCGGTGCGGTACTCGACGGTCGCGAAGTCGCGGAAGCAGTCCACGTCGAGCAGCCGCCGGCCCGGAGTGTGGGGGAGGATCACACGGCGCTCGCCCTGCGGGTCGGATGCCGCGACCGAGACGAGCTCGAAGTCGAGGGCACCCTCGTTGTGCAGGATGAACAGGCGGTCCTCGCCGTCGACGACGGCGTGATCCACGGAGTACTCCACGCCTTCCACGCGGGGCCAGACGGGCTGCGGTGTGGCGGTCAGATCGGTCAGGTCGAGCAGCAGCTCCTCGCTGGTGATCTTCGAGCCCAGTCCGATGACGAGGTACTTCTTGCTGCGGGTGATTCCCGCGCCCAGCCAGTAGCGCTCGTCCGGCTCGTGGAACAGCTTCATGTCGTCGGCGACCGGGGTGCCGATGCGATGCAGCCACAGGGTGTCCGGCCTCCAGGCCTCATCGCGGGTCGTGTAGACGACGGAGAGACCGTCCGGGGTGAAGAACGCCTGACCGGTGCCGGGGATCTCGTCCGCGAGTCGCTCGCCCGTCACGAGGTCGCGGACGTGGGCGGTGTACAGCTCGTCGCCCTCGAAGTCCACCGACCACAGCATCCGCGTGCCGTCGTCGGAGAGGTCGAACGCGCCCATCGAGAAGAACTCGTGCCCCTCGGCCTCGACGTTGCCGTCCAGCAGCACCTGCTCGCCGGGAACGGCCACACCCGGCTCGAGCACCGGGGGAGTCCAGTCATCAGGACCGGAGATCGCGGTCCGGCACTGGATGCCGTACTGCGCGCCCTCCTCGGTGCGGCCGTAGTACCACCAGTCGCCCCGACGGGTCGGCACGGAGAGGTCGGTCTCGAGGGTGCGCGACTTCACCTCCTGGAAGATCTCGTCGCGAAGTCCGCTCAGGTGCGCGGTGCGGGCGTCCGTGTACGCGTTCTCCGCCTCGAGGTGCGCCACGACCTCGGCGTCCTCCTTGGCGCGCAGCCATTCGTACGGGTCCTCGAAGGTGTCGCCGTGGTGGGTGCGGGCGACGGGACGGCGGTCTGCGACGGGCGGTTGGATGCTGAGTTCACTCACGGGTCCACGCTATCGGAGCAGCCCCACCCCGGGCGCGCCGGCCATGGCGCTGGAGGGGGTGCGAAGTTGACCGAGGCGGGGGAGGATGGGAGGATTCTCGCGGGCCCGTATACGGAACATGAACCCACGGTGAACTCTTCGTTCGTCACGCCGACACCGGCATCCCCTCCTGACAGTCCCAACGAAAGAGAACGGTGGAAACCGCAGCCCTCGTCGTCGTGCTGGTCATCGCACTGGCACTCTTCTTCGATTTCACCAACGGATTCCACGACACGGCGAACGCGATGGCGACGCCGATCGCGACCGGAGCCCTCAAGCCCAAGACCGCGGTGCTGCTGGCCGCTCTGCTGAACCTCGTCGGCGCGTTCCTGTCGACCGAGGTGTCCAAGACGGTCTCCGGCGGCATCATCAACGAGTCGGCGGTCGGCCACACGCTGCTGCCGGAGCTGATCTTCGCCGGCCTGATCGGCGCGATCACCTGGAACATGCTCACCTGGCTGCTCGGGCTGCCGTCCAGCTCCTCGCACGCCCTGTTCGGCGGCCTGATCGGCGCCACGATCGTCGGCTTCAGCGCGAGCGGCATCAACTTCGGCGTCGTGCTCTCCAAGGTCATCCTGCCGGCGCTCATCGCGCCGATCACCGCAGGCGTCATCGCGTACGTGGCGACCAAGGTGGCCTACGGACTGACCCGCCGCTACGACGGCAAGCCCGACGGCCGCTCCGGCTTCCGGTGGGGGCAGATCTTCACGTCATCCATGGTCGCGCTCTCGCACGGCACCAACGACGCCCAGAAGACCATGGGCGTGATCACCCTCGCCCTCATCACCGTCGGCTGGCAGAGCGGCGACCCGAGCAGCCCCGAGTACCACAACCCCGAGTTCTGGGTGATCGTCGCCTGCGCGGGAACCATCGCGCTGGGCACGTACCTCGGCGGCTGGCGCATCATCCGCACCCTGGGCAAGGGCCTCACCGAGGTGAAGCCCGCTCAGGGCTTCGCAGCAGAGAGCTCGACCGCTGCCACGATCCTCGCCTCCAGCGCGTTCGGCTTCGCGCTGTCCACCACGCAGGTCGCCTCCGGCTCGGTCATCGGTTCTGGCCTGGGACGCCGCGGCTCCACGGTGCGCTGGCGCACCGCAGGGCGCATCGCGTTGGGCTGGCTGCTCACGCTCCCGGCGGCGGGCCTCGTCGGCGCTCTGGCGGCGGTCATGGTGCGCTGGCTCGGTGGCTGGGGTGTCGCGATCGACGCCGTGCTCGCCGTGGTGATCATCGTCGGGCTGTTCCTGCGCTCACGGCGCAACGCCGTGACCCACGCCAACGCGATGAGCGACGTGGCCGAGTCCGGTCACGCCGTCGAGCTCCCCGAGGTGCCCGGCCCCACCCGTCGCACCAGCCGCATCGAGCTGATGCGCGCGCTCGAGCGGGCCGAGCGCAAGGCCGATGAGGCCGAGCGCGCGGCCAAGAGGGCCAAGAAGCTCAAGAAGTCCGGTGGCACGCCCAGCGAGGTCAAGGCCGCGCGCAAGGCCGCCGAGCGCGCCGCCCAGAAGTACGCCGAGGCCGAGAAGGCCGCCGCGGCCTGGGAGGAGCTCAGCGCCAGCCGCCGTGCTCGCGCGAAGCTCGCCGAGTGGGACCTCGGCGTCGACGATCAGGAGGGCGCCCGATGAGTGTCGAGATCGACTGGATGGCCTTCCTCAGCGTCTTCGCCGCAGCCCTGATCGGCGCGGTCGCCATCGTCGCGTTCTACGCGCTGGGCCTGCGGATGCTGGTTCGCGCCGGGCGTGTACCGGTGGTGACCCCTGCGGAGTTCACGGACGCCATCACAGTGCTCTCCGAGAAGGACATCAAGCGGGCGGCCAAGCAGGCGGAGAAGGCGGCGCGGAAGAGCCCGCTCACCGAAGGCCAGAAGACCCTCGCGTTCGTCGCGGCGCTCGGATGCTTCGCGCTGTGCGCCGCCGCGGTGATCGGCGGCATCCTGCTCATCGTCCTGGGCGGCGGGCACTGAGGATCCGCACTCGGATGACGCGGACGTCGGCGGGCGACCCTATGCTGGGCGCATGATCGACACACCGGTGTTCGGACGCCATCAGCCGCCGTCGCACACGATCATCCACCTGAGCGACCCGCATTTCGTCGCAGGGGGAGCCCGGCACTCCGGCGGCGCCGACAGTGACGGGAACCTCGCGCACACGCTCGACACGATCCGGCGGGTCGATCAGCATCCGTCGGCGATCGTCGTCACGGGCGACCTGACCGACTTCGGCGAACCGGACGCGTACCGGCGCATCCGCGCGGCGATCGAACCCGTCGCCGCCGAACTCGGATGCCCGATCGTGTGGGTCGCGGGAAACCACGACGAGCGACCCGCGCTGCGCGCGGAGCTGCTCGACGAGCCCGCGAGCGAGGAGCCCGTCACGGGCGTCTGGGACCTCGACGGACTGCGCCTGATCGCGCTGGACAGCAGCGTCCCCGGCTGGCACCACGGCGACATCGACGCCGCGCAGCGTGACTGGCTCGCGGGAGTGCTGGCCGAACCCGCCCCGCACGGCACGCTGCTCGCCCTGCACCATCCGCCGCTGCCCGCCCACGTGCCGCTGTTCGACATCCTCGAGCTGCAGCATCAGGACGAGCTCGCCGACGTCATCCGCGGCACGGACGTGCGGGGCATCCTCGCAGGCCACCTGCACTACTCGTGCTCGGGCACGTTCGCGGGAGTCCCCGTGAGCGTCGCGTCCTCGACCTGCTACACGATGAACCTGGGGCGGCCCGCCGCCGAGGTGAACGGTATGGATGCCGCGCAGGCCTTCCAGCTCGTGCATGTGCGACCCGACGTCATCACGCACACCGTCGTCCCGGTCGCGGAGGCGCCCACCGGCGACTACTTCAGCGAGGAGTGGGTCCGCGGGATGGCCACGCTGTCGCCGGAGGGCCGGCTCGAGGCCTTCTCGCGCAAGCCGCCTGCCGCCCGGGCATAGAATTGATGCATCCCCCGCATCCCATCCGCCACCACCCACAAGGAAGTGACATGGCTGCTGACGCGCCTGCCCTGACCCGTACTGAGACCGACTCGATCGGAAGCCTGGAGATCCCCGCCGACGCCTACTACGGCGTGCACACGCTGCGGGCTGAGCAGAACTTCCCGATCACCAAGCGCCCGATCTCGGTGTACCCCGATCTGATCCGCGGCCTGGCGATGGTGAAGCAGGCCTCGGCCCGGGCCAACAAGGAGATCGGCGTTCTCGACGCCGAGCGTGCGGACCTGATCGACGCGGCCTCGCAGCGCATCATCGACGGGGAGTTCCACGACCAGTTCGTCGTCGGCGTCATCCAGGGCGGTGCGGGCACGTCGACCAACATGAACGCGAACGAGGTCATCACCAATGTCGCGCTCGAGATGGCCGGCCGCGAGAAGGGCGACTACGCCTACCTCTCGCCGATCGACCACACCAACCGCAGCCAGTCCACCAACGACGTCTACCCGACCGCCGTCAAGATCGGCCTGTCGCTGAACCTGCGCTCGCTGCTCGACGAGCTTGACCTGCTGCGCCAGTCGTTCCTGGGCAAGGCATCCGAGTTCCACGACGTGCTCAAGGTCGGCCGCACTCAGCTTCAGGACGCCGTGCCGATGACGCTCGGCCAGGAGTTCCATGGCTTCGCGACGACGCTCGGCGAGGACCACAGCCGTCTCACCGAGAATGCCTCGCTGATGTTCGAGATCAACATGGGCGCCACGGCGATCGGCACCGGCATCACCACGCACGCCGGTTACGCGCCCGCCGTGCTCAAGCACCTGCGCGAGATCACCGGGCTGGACCTGCAGACCGCGGGCGACCTCGTCGAGGCCACCAGCGACACCGGTTCGTTCATGTCGTTCTCCTCGTCGCTCAAGCGCAACGCGATCAAGCTCTCCAAGATCTGCAACGACCTGCGTCTGCTCTCCTCCGGCCCGCAGGCCGGCCTCGGTGAGATCAACCTTCCCGCCATGCAGGCCGGCTCCAGCATCATGCCGGGCAAGGTCAACCCGGTCATCCCGGAGGCCGTCAACCAGGTGGCTTTCGCCGTCGCCGGCGCCGACGTCACCGTGACCATGGCGGCCGAGGGCGGGCAGCTCCAGCTGAACGCCTTCGAGCCGGTCATCGCGCACTCGATCTTCCAGTCCATCACCTGGATGCGTCAGGCGATGTGGACCCTCCGCGTCAACTGCGTCGACGGCATCACCGCGAACCGCGAGCGCCTGGGCGCGATGGTGGGCGCATCCGTCGGCGTCGTCACCGCACTGACCCCGTTCATCGGCTACGCGGCATCCGCCGCCCTCGCGAAGACCGCGCTGCTGACCAACCGCAACATCGCCGACCTCGTCGTCGAGGCCGGTCTGATGACGCGCGAAGAGGTCATGAAGCAGATCTCGCCGGCTCGCCTCTCGGGCCTCGAGACCGTCACCTCGGCCATCCCGGTGATCGCCGCGGAGGATCTGCCGGAGAACTGATCCCGGAATGCGGAAGAGGCGGATGCTGAACAGCATCCGCCTCTTCTTCGTCTGAGCCCGCGCCCGGTCAGTCCAGGATGCGGCAGTGCGTGGTGAGCTCGCCGATCCCCTCGATGCCGACCGTGACGGTGGAGCGGTCGCGCAGGAAGATCTGCGGATCGCGGGAGTAGCCGGCGCCGCCGGGGCTGCCGGTGGAGATCAGCGTCCCGGGGAGCAGTGTGACCGACGAGGACAGGTGCGCGACCAGAGTCGCGACGGTGCGCACCATCTGCCCTGTGGACGCATCCTGCACGGTGTGACCGTCGACGACGGTCCAGATGTGCAGCGCCTGAGGATCGGGGATCTCGTCGGCGGTCACCACGACGGGGCCGGTGGGGGTGAAGCCGTCGAAGGACTTGCAGCGGCACCACTGGGCCTCGGCGAACTGGATGTCGCGCGCCGTGATGTCGTTGACCACCGTGTAGCCCCAGACCGTGCTCAGCGCGTGCTCCTCGGATACGTCCTTGGCGGGCTGCCCGATGATGACGCCCAGCTCGGCCTCGTAGTCGACCGACTCGCTGAGCGTGCGCGGCCACGAGGTCGTCTGGCCGTGTCCCGCCAGCGAATTCGGCCACAGGGTGAAGACGGTGGGAGCGGTGTCGGTCTTGAGGCCCAGCTCGCTGGAGTGCGCGGAGTAGTTCAGGCCGACCGCGAGGATCGCGGGCGGGTCGACGACCGCGGACCCGAAGGAGAACCCGTTGAGCGGATGCCGCGGAGCGGCGCCCGCCGCCACCGCGGTGCGCAGCGCCTCGAGCATCTCGTCACCGCCCACGATGAGTTCCTGCAGGGTCTTCGGGCCGGGGGAGAGGAGGTCGCTGACCAGGATCGCCTCGTCGCCGTCGATGACGGCGAGCTGGAGGGATTCCGAGTCGCGAGCGCTCAGATGGGCAAAACGCATGCCTCTACGCTACCGGCCAGGATGCCCCCGTCGGCTGAGGCTCCCTCTAGGCTTTGCTCATGAGCTTTGGAGGACAGCCCCCGGCCTACCAGCCGCCGCCCCCGTCGGGCCAGCCGGTGCCCGAAGGGCAGCAGCCCGCGTACGGTCAGCCGCCGACCCCCGTGTACGGTCAGCCGCCCGCACCCGTGTACGGCCAGGGACAGCCCCCGTACGGTCAGCCTCCCACTCCCGCTCAGCCTCCCACTCCCGCTCAGCCTCCCGCTCCCGCTCAGCCGTACCCCTCCGCTCCCGCGTACGGCCAGCCGCCCGCTCCCGCGTACGGTCAGCAGGCGCAGCACCTGGCGCCCCAGGCGCCGGTCGCGGACGCCTACGCGGCGACGGCATCAGCCGCGCCCGCGATCGGCTACGGCCAGCCTCAGCAGCTGGCACCGCAGCCGTCGGCCGCAGCAGCGTACGCGCCGCCGGCTCCGCTCTCGCCCGCCCCGGTCGCCGGTGTGCCGGCGCTGCCGATGCCGGTGCGCAAGGGGCGCTCGGTCTCGGTGTGGGCGTTCGGTGTGCTGGGCTTCGTGATGCTCGCGCTGGTCGCCTACTTCGCGATGTTCCTCGGCACGGGCGCCTCGGTCGTCGGCCTGATCCTCGCCTTCGTCCCCCTCGGCATCGTGCTGTTCGGGGTGTACCTCATCGACCGCTGGGAGCCGGAGCCGAAGAGCCTGGTGATCTTCGCGCTGGCCTGGGGCGCGATCGCGGCGATCGGCATCGCGCTGCTGTTCGACCTGCTCCTGACCCTCGCAGCCGGCCGCCCGGACGACTTCTTCTCCGCGGTGATCCAGGCCCCGCTGATCGAGGAGATCGGCAAGGGGCTCGGGGTCTTCCTGATCTACGTCATCGGACGCCGGGCGTTCGACGGCCCGGTCGACGGCGTCGTCTACGGCGCGCTGGTGGGTGCGGGATTCGCGTTCACCGAGAACATCCAGTACTTCGGTGTCAGCCTCGTCAACGGCGGCGCCGGTGAGCTGACCATCACCTTCATCCTCCGCGGCCTTCTCTCGCCGTTCGCCCACGCCATGTTCACTGCCCTCACGGGCTTCGCCATCGGGCTCGCGGCACGCCGCGGGGCGACCGTCGCGGGTGCACTCGGCGCCGGGGCGCTGGGACTGCTCGGTGCGATGGCGCTGCACGCCTTCTGGAACGGCTCGTCGATGCTGGGCGACTTCTTCACGCTCTACCTCACAGCGCAGATCCCGCTGTTCCTCGGCTTCATCTTCGCGATCGTCGCTCTCCGGCGGGCGGAGGCCCGCCTCACGCAGCGACGGCTCGAGGACTACGCCGCAGCAGGCTGGTTCACGAAGGAGGAGGTCGTCATGCTGGCGACCCCCGCCGGACGCAAGGCCGGGATGCAGTGGGCGCGCGGACTGCGCGGGGACCGCCGCAAGCTGATGCGCTCGTTCATCAAGGACGCCACGGAGCTGGCGGCTGTCCGTCAGCGGGCGATCAACGGGCACGACGCCTATGCCGCTGCGGACGAGCAGTCGCTTCTGGCACGCACCAGGGCGACCCGCGCGCACCTGCTGGCGTACTGAGCGGACACCGCTCCGAACAGCACTCAGCGCCCGGTGCTGCGGCGATGCCTGCTAGTCTCCCGGGAGCTGAGTTGGCCTGATCTCAGGATGCATGAGGGCAGGCGGCCTGTCAAGAGGTCGCTGCGTCTTCGCGGTCTCCGAGGATGTTCTGCGCGAGCAGCGAGCGCACCTGCTCGGGAGTGAGGTCCGTGCGCCGCAGCGCGGCGAGCTTGCCGAGTGCGGTCTCGGGTGTCATGTCGCCGCCCGCGACGGCGCCTGCATCGGCGAGCAGCGACCCGACCGCGTAGCGCCCGAGGTCGACGGGACCGTCGGCGCACTGCGTGATGGCCAGCACGATGCTGCCGCCGTCGACGCCCGCGCGCACGGCCTCGGTCAGTCCGCCGGACGTCATCGGCGCGGTGCCCGCGCCATAGCACTCCAGCACGACGCCCGCCGGGCATTCGGCCAGCGCCGCCGCCAGCTGACCGCCGGTCAGGCCCGGCGACACCTTCACGAGTCCGATCCGAGGCGCGTCGCGCCCCGCGGACCGGGTGAGCGCGGCGGTCAGCTCGGGCGGCGTGCCGGAGCTCCCGGGGGCGAGTGGTCGAGGGGCGGCGAAGGCGTCCAGGCTTCGGCTGGAGCGCTTCGTCGCGCGCACCGCGGGAAGCAGCCGCCCGCCGAAGGCGATCCAAGTGCCCGCAGGCGTCCCCTCGGATGCGGCGGCGAACGCCTGCGCGAAGTTGTCCGGCGCATCGCTCCCCGGCATGCCCAGGGGCACCTGCGCACCTGTGAACACCACGGGGACGTCGATGTCCGCCAGCGCGAAAGCCGCGAAGGCCGCGCTGTAGGCCATGGTGTCCGTGCCGTGGATCACGACGACCCCGACCGGATGCTGCGCTTCCACGATCTCGAGGATGCCGTCGGCGAGCTCAGCCATGCTGCCCGGCTGGAGCTCTGCGCTGTCGATGGCCCGGGCCGTCGTCTCGTACGTCCACGTCGGCGCGGTCTCGCCGCTGTGCGATCGCGTGACGAGGCTCTCGATCTGCTCCCGCAGGTGCGGATCCGGCGCCAGACCACGAGGGGTCGCCGTCATCCCGAACGTGCCGCCGGTGTAGAGCACGGCGACCGGTCGCGCTCCGTCGTATCTGGTCATGGAGCACTCCCCGGGGCCTTGCTGATGACCCCGCAATCCTATTCCGAGAGTCGTCGAGGGCGGGCGGCACTGTTCGCTCTCGGCACGCGCGGCGGCGTTGACCGGGGTGCGCGGCTCGGGTTTGATGGAACCATGACAGATCGCACCAAGCCCGAGTTCGACGCACCGACCGGACCCGCACCCACCGAGCTCGTCATCCGCGACATCATCGTCGGCGACGGCGATGAGGCGAAGCCCGGCGACACCGTCACCGTGCATTACGCCGGCGTCGAGCACGACTCCGGTGAGGAGTTCGACTCCTCGTGGGGCCGCGGCGAGACCATCCAGTTCCCGTTGCGCGGCCTGATCCAGGGCTGGCAGGAGGGCATTCCCGGCATGAAGGTCGGCGGTCGCCGTGAGCTGACCATCCCGCCGCACCTCGCGTACGGTCCTGCCGGCGCAGGCCACTTCCTCTCCGGGAAGACTCTCATCTTCATCATCGACCTGGTCGCCGTCGGCTGACCCTGGGAGTCCCGTCAGCCCTCGGCATCGACCTGGTCGCCGTCGGCTGACCCT
>NZ_MKRT01000006.1:123745-132035 GCF_001897945.1 Microbacterium sp. 69-10 | reverse complement strand
CCTGGTCGCCGTCGGCTGATCCTCGACATCCTCGAAGCCCCCGTCCGCATCCTGCGGGCGGGGGCTTTCTGTAAAAACCCTGAAAACCGGGAATGTATGCAGATGCATGCAAGTTATCCTCATTACGGCCCACGCGGCACCCACGACTTCAAGGAGAAGCAGATATGTCGATCGAGATCCCCGGCTACCGTCCCGGCACCTACGTCCTCGACCCCGCGCACAGCGAGGTGACCTTCAGTGTCCGTCACATGATGATCTCGAAGGTGCGCGGCACCTTCGGCGTGAAGGAGGCGACGCTGATCGCCCCGGAGAACCCGCTCGAGGCCAAGGTCGAGGCGAAGGTCGACGTGACCTCGATCGACACCAAGGACGAGAACCGTGACGCCCACCTGCGCTCCGCGGACTTCTTCGATGTCGAGAACCACCCGTCGATGGAGTTCGTGTCCACCGGCACCCGCGTCGAGGACGGCGACTTCCTCGTCGACGGCGACCTGACCATCCGTGGCATCACCAAGCCGGTCACCTTCGAGTTCGAGTTCGGTGGCTTCGGCACCGACCCGTATGGCAACTACAAGGCCGGCGCGTCCGCGAAGACCGTCATCAACCGCGAGGACTTCGGCCTCACCTGGAACGCCGCGCTGGAGACCGGCGGCGTCCTGGTCGGCAAGGAGATCACCATCGGCCTCGACCTGCAGGGCGCACTGCAGGCCTGATCCGCTTCCCTTCACGAGCCCCGGGGCCCGGCGCAGTCAGCGTCAGGCCTCGGGGCTCAGTGCGTCGTAGGCGCGGAAGCGGGGGCTGAGCCGCGCGAGTGTCGCGACGATCCCGATGACCAGGAAGCCGCCCAACAGGGGAGGGAACCACAGGCTGGTCGCCGTGGCGAGGGCGCCGGCATACAGTGCGCCGACGCGGGGTCCGCCGGCGACCACGATGATGAAGACGCCCTGCAGCCGCCCGCGCATGGTGTCGGGGACGGCCGCCTGCATCATCGTGTTCCGGTAGATCGAGCTGACGTTGTCCGCGGCGCCGGAGAGCGCCAGTGCGATGCAGGCGGCGACGATGAGAGCGACGTGCGGCACCTGCTCGGATGCCGGCGGCAGCAGCATCCCGATCAGCAGCACCGCCCCGAACAGCGCGATGGCGATGCCGTAGGCCTGCACCGCGCGGGAGATGCCCAGCCCGTGCCAGCGGTAGTGCACGATCCGCCCGGAGAACAGGCTGCAGGCGAACGTGCCGACCGCGACCGCCGCCGTGAGGATGCCGGTGGTGAAGGCGCCGCCGCCGAGGATCACCGTTCCGAGTGCGGGGAACAGGGCGAGCGGCTGACCGAAGGTCATCGCGGTGATGTCCATCAGGTACTGCATCCGGATGTTCCCCGCGCGCTGCAGGAAGCGCCAGCCGTCGACCAGCGATGCGAGCCCCGGGCGCACGATCGTCCCCTCCGGGAGCAGCGCCGGCAGCGTCCAGAGGCCGAGGAACATCGACAGCATCAGGATGACGTCGATCGTGTACGTCCATCCGAATCCGGTGAGCGCCACCAGCAGGCCGGCGACCGCCGGACCGACCATCACGGTCAGCCCGAACGCGACGCCGTTGAGGGCGGATGCTGCCGCGAGATGGTCCAGGGGGATCAGTCGCGGCACGATCGCGGTGCGCGTGGCCATCCCGACGGAGTTCGCCGCGGCGATCGTCATGCTCAGCCCGTACAGCCACCAGATCGTCTCGGTGTGCGTCCAGGTCAGCGTCGCCAGCAGCGCCGTCGCGATGAAGGCGACCGTCGCGGAGATGAGCGCGACGCGGCGCCGGTCGAAGGCATCCGCCAGCATTCCTCCATAGAGGCCCGCGAGGATCATGGGCACGAGACCCGCGACGGCGATCATCGACACGGCGAAGGTGCTTCCGGTCAGCTCGAACACGTGCAGCATCACGGTCACGACGGTGAGCTGCCCGCCGATGCCCGCGAGAGTCGCGCCGATCCACATGCGCGTGAACGCCGGGCTGATCTTCAGGGGGGGAGAGGTCGATGAGAAGACCGCGGGAGAACTGCACCTCTCGAGGCTATCGGCTGTGCGCGACCGGGGCGCCGAAGCTGGTAGGCTATGGAGGTTGCCGTTCGATCGGCCGCGGATGAAGAGAGCCCACACATCAGGTGTCGGGCGCCGCGCAACAAGCAGAGAGGGGATCGAATCTATGGCACTGGAAGCAAACGTCAAGAAGGCGATCATCGAAGAGTACGCGACGCACCCCGGTGACACCGGATCCCCCGAGGTGCAGGTCGCGATGCTGACGCAGCGCATCAAGGACCTCACCGAGCACCTCAAGGAGCACAAGCACGACCACCACTCGCGTCGTGGCCTGTTCCTGCTCGTCGGTCAGCGCCGTCGCCTGCTGGGTTACCTGCAGGACATCGACATCAACCGTTACCGCTCGCTCATCGAGCGCCTCGGTCTGCGTCGATAAGCACCGCTGCCGCGTATATCGCGCAGAACATTCTTGGAGAGCCGCCCCACGGTGTGGGGCGGCTCTCGCTGTGTCCCGGGGTTGACGGTCCCGCTCGGTTTCCAGTAGGAAAGTATTTAGGTTTCCCGATGGAAAGTGGGGGAATGTCATGGAGCAGAGGCCGGAACCGGGTCTGGAGCCTTATGAGCCGCCGACCGCAGCCGTCGCGCAGGCGTATCTCGACGAATCGGAGCGTGTGGCTCAGCGTCGCGAGCAGCACATCGATCGCCGCGCCGCCGCGCGGCTCCTGCTCGCCGAGGGGATCTCGTTCGCGATCTACCTCGTCGTGCTCATGCTCGTGTTCCCACCCGCCGAAGGCGCCAACATCATCGTCATCGTCGCGCCGTTCATCGCCTGGACTCAGCTCGTGACGACGCTCCGCGAGGAGTACGGCTATCAGCGCCGAGGCCGCGAGCAGCGAATGCGGGCGGCAGTGATGCTCATCCTGCTCGCCGTCGTGGTCGGATCACTCGGCACGCTCATGCTGGGTGTCGACATCCCCGTCGCTCTGAGGTTCGCGCCCGGGGTCCTGTGCTTCGTGCTGTACGGCCTACTCGCGTGGGGTGAGTGGAGACATGCAACCGCGGAGCGGATCGTCCGGAAGCGGGCGCCCTTCGACCGCCGGGCGCGATTGACCACGACCTGCATCGGGATCGCGGTCGGGGCGATCGTCGCCTGCGTGGCGACCCCCTCCGCACTCATCGCCAACATCGTCAACCTCCTGGCGATGCTCGCCCTGGTGGTGTGGTTGTCGGCCTCGATGCTGACGCAGGGATCCCAGCTCGCGCTGGCATGGGGGCCGTTCCTGTGGATCTGTTTCGCCCTCTCCGGTGCAGTGATCGTCGCGCTGCTGCTGCTGGCGCAGTTCACCTCCATGCCACCGACCATCGGGGGCTACGTCGTCGGTGGTGCGATCGCGCTGGCGTTCGCCCTCGGAGCCTGGTGGGGCCCCGATCGTGGGTGAGAGCCCCAAGCATCCGCGGCTCCGGCTCGACGACAGCTTCGCCAGTCCCATCCGCTTCTCGTTGATGGCAGCGCTCGGCGAGGAACTCGAGCTCGACTTCGCCACCTTGGCCGGCGTCCTGCAGGTCTCCGACTCCGCGCTCAGCAAGGCGATCTCCTCGCTCGAGCAGGTGCACTACGTGAAGGTCCGCAAGGGGCAGGTCGGTGCTCGCGGGCGCACCTGGGTCACCGGCACAGCAGTCGGCCGTCGGGCGTTCCAGGCGCACCTCGAGGCGCTGCGCGCGATCGTCGACTACGGTACGGGCGGGTGACTCAGGCGCCGACCAGGTCCGCGTGGTGGATGGCGGCGACGTCCGGGTGCGCCCGCAGCCGTGACTTGAGCGCGTTCTCGCCGTAGAGGCTGTGGATCGGATTGGCCGGGTCGTCGGTGACGCCGCGGGCCTGGGCGGCCAACTCCGCGGGGAGATCGATGAGCGGGAGCTGCGAGACCAGCGCGGGGTTGAAGAAGAACGGGATCGACAGGCGGTCGTCGGGGGCGGCGGGAGAGATGACCCGATGGTTGGTCGCCTTCAGATATCCGCCGGTCGCGTACTCCAGCAGCTCGCCGATGTTGACCACGAACGCGCCCTCGACGGGCGGGGCATCGACCCATTCGCCGTCGCGCTCGACCTGCAGGCCGCCGCGGCCGGGCTCGACCCAGAGGAGGGTCAGCACACCGCTGTCTTTGTGGGCGCCGACGCCCTGCTGCGGAAGCGGCTCATGCGTCCCCGGATAGCGCACGATCTTGATGAGCGTCGAAGGCTCCCCGAAGTGGTCGTCGAAGTACGACTCCTCTGCTCCCAGCGCCAGCGCCCACGCGCGCAGGAGCCGCCGGGAGATCGCCGAGAGGGCCGCATGCCATTCCGCGACCACCTCGCGCAGCTCGGGCTGAGCGGACGGCCACAGGTTCGGGCCGATCAGCCTGGAGTAGGGCGGCCCTCCGGCCACAGCATCCCGTTCCGGCCCGATGTCGATCTGCTCACGCCAGTCGACCGCACCCTGCGTACGCTCGCCCCCGATCCGGGTGTACCCGCGGAAGTGCGGGCTCTTCACGTTCTCGATCGCGAGCTTGTCCTCGTCGGGAAGCGCGAAGAAGTCGCGAGCGGCGCGGTGCAGGCGCTCCTCGAGCCCGGCGGGGAGGCCGGTGCCGGTCAGATAGAAGAAGCCGACGTCGTGGGTCGCCGCACGAAGATCGGCTCGGAACGCGGCGGCCTCCTCCTCTCCGGCATCGAGTCGGGAGAGGTCCAGGACGGGGAGGTTCAGGTCGGACATGCGTCGAAGGTAATGCGGATGCAGGTGCGGTGGCGCGAATGTTGCGCTGTTTTACCCGGCGCCCGCGACAGGTGCGCATCGATCGCAATGCTAGGCTCGGTTAGGTAAGGCACCCCTTACCGATCATCGACACACGGAGAACACCCCGCTCGTGCTCGCAGTCATGCTTCCCGCGCTCCTGATCGGCCTTCGCGAAGGCCTGGAGGCGGCTCTCGTCGTCGGCATCCTCGTGGCCTACATCCGGCGCCTCGGGCGCGCCGACGTCCTGGGCCGGATGTGGATCGGCATCGGACTGGCGATCGCCCTGGCGCTGGGCATCGGCGCCGTGCTCACCTTCGGCGCCTACGCCCTCACCTCCGAGGCCGAGGAGATCATCGGCGGAACGCTGTCGCTGGTCGCCGTGGCGATGGTCACCTGGATGATCTTCTGGATGCAGAAGGCCGGACGCACCATGAAGTCGAACCTGCAGGGCGGCGTCGACCGCGCGCTGGCGGACGGCGGCCTGTGGGCGCTGGTCGCGGTCGGCTTCGTCTCCGTCGCCCGGGAGGGCATCGAGACCACCCTGCTGCTGTGGTCCATGGTGCAGTCGTCCGGCGACGCGCCGCTGGCGCTCCCCGGGGCGCTGCTCGGACTCGCCATCGCCGTCGTCGTCGGCTGGCTGATCGCGCGCGGCGCCGTATGCCTCGACCTGCGACGCTTCTTCGCCTGGACCGGCGGCTTCCTCGTGATCGTCGCCGCAGGCGTGCTGGCTTACGCCGTGATGGACCTCCAGGAGGCCGGCGTGCTGCCGGGACCGTTCTCCGCGCTCGCTCCCGTGGATCCCGGCACGGGCATCGTGCTCACCGGCGTGGCCGGATTCCCCTTCGGGTGGGCATTCGATGCCAGCGGCGTCATCGTGCCCGGCGGTGTCTGGGCGGTTCTCCTGCAGGCCATCGTGGGGTTCATGCCGCACATGACCTGGCTGCAGGTGATCGCGTGGACGCTGTACATCGTCGTCGTCGGCGCCCTGTTCATCCGCGGCATCCGCACCGGTCGTCCGCGCGCCCACGTCGCCGCCCCCGCTCAGACCTCCTCCCTCACCTCGACATCCCCTGGAGCAGCATGACCCTCACCGCCCGCACTCTCGGCGCCGCTGCGGCGCTGGCGGCAGCAGCCATCGCCCTCACCGGATGCGTCGCCAAGGCGACCGCCGACCCGGCCGCATCCTTCACCGTGAAGTCCACGGCCGATGCCTGCACGGTCTCCGCCGACACGGCGAAGAGCGGCACGCTGACCTTCGACATCTCCAACAGCGGAGACCAGGTCACGGAGTTCTACCTCCTGGCTTCCGACGGCCTGCGCATCGTCGGCGAGGTGGAGAACATCGCTCCGTCGGCATCCCGCACCATGACCGTCGTGGCCCAGCCGGGCGACTACTTCACGGTGTGCAAGCCCGGCATGGTGGGCGACGGCGTCGGCAAGTCCGCGTTCACGGTGAGCGGCGAGAAGGTCGCCATCGACGGGCCGGACGCCGAGCAGAAGCAGAAGGCCGTCGACCTCTACGCCGCGTTCGTGAAGGATCAGGTCGGACAGCTGGTCCCGGCGGTGCAGGAGCTCGTGAACGCCTACCAGTCCGGTGACGACGAGAAGGCGCGCGAGCTGTTCCCGAGCACCCGCGCGTACTACGAGCGCATCGAGCCCGTCGCCGAGGCGCTCGGCGATCTCGATCCCCGCATCGACTTCCGCGAGGTGGATGCCGTCGCTGACGGCCTGGACTGGACCGGCTTCCACCGCCTGGAGAAGGACCTGTGGCAGCCCGCCCAGGATGCGCTGAACTCCGACGGCGAGACGTCGGCGTGGAAGGACTGGGCGCCGTCCACGCCTGAGCAGCGGGGCGAGTTCGGTGATCTGCTGATCGCCGACGTGCAGGAGCTGTACGACTACGTCCACTCGAAGGACTTCACCACAGCGCTGAACGACCAGGGCATCGCCGGCATCTCCAACGGTGCGGTCGCGCTGCTCGACGAGGTCGCCACGGGCAAGATCTCGGGCGAGGAGGACTGGTGGTCGCACACCGACCTCTACGACTTCGCCGCCAACGTCGAGGGCTCGAAGATGGCGTTCTCGCTCGTCAGCGACCTCGTCGCCTCGAAGGGCGCGGACGGCAAGGCGCTCGTGGAGGAGATCTCCACCGGGTACGCGGACCTGGAGAAGGCTCTGGCCGCGCAGGGATCGCTGGATGCCGGGTTCGTCCCGTTCACGCAGCTGAACGACGCCGACAAGCGCGAGCTGATCGACCTGATCAACGCTCTCGCCGAGCCGCTGTCGAAGCTGACCAGCACGGCTCTCGCCTGATCCGCCGATGACCGAGGACGTCGAAGCCGGGCGGAAGAGGCCCGGACTGAGCCGGCGGGGCCTGCTGGGGCTCGCGGCGGGCGGGGGAGCCGCCGCCCTGGCGCTGGCCGGTGGCGGAGGCTATGCGCTCGCCGCCGCTCAGCGACGGGAGGAGACGGCATCCGGAGTGCATGCGTTCTTCGGCGCCCACCAGGCCGGCATCACCACTCCGGTGCAGGAGCATCTGCATTTCGCGGCGTTCGACATGATGCCCCGCAGCGACCGCGCCGACCTCATCGAGCTGCTGCAGGACTGGTCGTACGCGGCATCCCGGATGACGCAGGGGCTCGAGGTCAGTGCGACGGGCGCCGTGGGCGGATCCTCCGAGGCGCCTCCGGACGACACCGGGGAGGCGCTGGGGCTTCCGGCGAGCTCGCTGACCGTCACCTTCGGCTTCGGTCCGACGCTCTTCGAGAACGAGGACGGCGATCGCTACGGCGTCCGCGATCGTCTGCCCGCGAAGCTGAAGCCGCTCCCGGCCTTCCTCGGCGAGGATCTCGACCCGATGCTCTCGGACGGCGACCTGTGCGTGCAGGTCTGCGCCGACGATCCGCAGGTCGCCGTGCACGCGATCCGCAATCTCAGCCGCATCGCGTTCGGGCGCGCCAAGCTGCGCTGGTCGCAGCTCGGCTTCGGCAAGACCTCGCGCACGACGGCGGAGCAGCAGACCCCGCGCAACCTGTTCGGGTTCAAGGACGGCACAGCCAACATCCTCGCCGACGATGCCGAGGCGCTCGACGAGGACGTGTGGGTCGCGGACGGCGACGATCCCGCCTGGCTCGCCGGCGGTTCGTACCTCGTCGCGCGCAAGATCGCGATGCTCATCGAGACCTGGGATCGGGTGCGCCTCGGCGAGCAGGAGCGCATCTTCGGACGTGACAAGGGCGAGGGTGCGCCTCTGAGCGGCGGCACCGAGGGGACCGCCCCCAAGCTGTCCGGACTGGATGAGCACAGCCATGTGCGGCTCGCGCATCCCGACAGCAACGGCGGCACCCGCATCCTGCGACGCGGCTTCAACTACGTGGGTGGCAACAACAGCCTCGGGCGCCTCGACGCCGGGCTCTTCTTCCTCGCCTACCAGCGCGACCCGGCGCAGTCCATCGGGCTGCAGCGGAAGCTCTCCACCGATCTGCTGAACGAGTAC
>NZ_MKRT01000006.1:119144-123696 GCF_001897945.1 Microbacterium sp. 69-10 | reverse complement strand
GTTCCTACGTGGGTGAGGCGCTCTTCCGCGACGCGTGACGTCTATCCGCGACGCGAGCCGGTGGGATCGCTGCGGTGGTCCGATCCGGATGACAGCGCGGCATCCGTGAACATCCACTTCGGGCGCGGCTCGATCAGCGGGCGGAACACCCTCCGCACCGGCTTCGAGGCGAGCAGGAACGCGATGGCGACCGCGAGCACGGTGATCAGCGGGAGCCAGATCCAGGTGGGGTCGAGCCCGCGCAGCAGACCTGATTCGCGGAACGGGTACAGCACGAACGAGTGCAGCAGGTAGACGTACATGGTGTACTGACCGAAGGTGGTCCACCACTGCGCGCGGCGGGGGAGCAGCACGAAGAAGCACGCGCTCAGCAGGATCGCCAGCGCCATCAGGCCCAGGCGGATGCCTCCAGCCCACCACTGATCGACGGAGAGCCCGGAGTACGAGTCGTCGTAGAAGAACCAGAAGCGCAGATCGACGTCGTCCCAGAACGCCAGCCAGCGCCAGCACACGAAAGCCCACGCGGCGAGCACGGCGACAGCGGAGGCGCGCAGCCACCACGGGCGGTAGTCGATCAGGCTGAACCGGCGCACCACGTCGCGTTCGCGCAGCCACCAGCCGAGCGTGAAGAAGAACATCAGGCCCAGCGTGCGCGAGAGCGAGAAGGTGCTGTCGACATTGCTGAGGTAGCCGACGCCCACGGAGATCGCCAGCGCCCAGGCCAGCGGCCAGCGCAGCAGGGCCAGATAGGGCAGGACCAGGCGGAAGATGCCGAGTGCCAGCAGGAACCACAGGGTCCATGACGGCTGTGTGAGGTTCGGATCCGCGCGACCCTCGACCAGCCACTTGGTGAGCGTCCACAGTCCCTCGAAGATCACATAGGGCACCAGGATGTCGGTGATCACGCGAGCCATCTGACGCTTCGTCGGGCTCGCCGATTTGGAGAAGTAGCCGGAGATTATCGCGAACGCCGGCATGTGGAACGCATAGATCCACAGGTAGAACGCGTAGGAGATGTCGGAGTCGTAGATCAGGCGCTGCGTACCGTGCCCGATCACCACCAGCACGACGCAGGCGAAGCGGGCGTTGTCCCAGAACGGAACGCGCCGCCGCCCGCGGATCGTCCCCGTCGGCGTCGTCGTGGGCGGATGCTGGTCGGCACTGCTCATCCCTCGAGGCTACCCGGCCGGACTTCTCCGGCGCCTGCGGGAATATCCTTGCGGCTGCGGTGTTCCACCAAGTACATTCATTTGAATAGAAACGGATGCCACCGCATCCCGAGTGGAGAATCAGAACCATGGACGCTCAGAACAGCACCCAGACAGCCGGTATGCAGTTCGGCATCATGTCGGTCAGCGACATCACGCAGGACCCGACCACGGGCATCACGCCCAGCGAGCGCGAGCGGATCCAGGCGGCGGTGACGATCGCCACGCATGCGGAAGAGGTCGGCCTCGACGTCTTCGCCATCGGCGAGCACCACAACCCGCCCTTCTTCTCCTCGAGCCCCACCACGCTTCTCGCGTACATCGCCGCGCAGACCGAGCGACTGATCGTCTCGACCTCGACGACGCTGATCACCACGAATGACCCGGTGCGCATCGCAGAGGAGTACGCGATGCTGCAGCACCTCTCCGGTGGCCGCATGGACCTGATGATGGGGCGCGGGAACACCGGGCCGGTGTACCCGTGGTTCGGTCAGGACATCCGTCAGGGCCTGCCGCTCGCGATCGAGAACTACGCGCTCCTGAACGAGCTGTGGACCAAGGACGTCGTGGACTGGGAGGGCAAGTTCCGCACTCCGCTGCAGGGCTTCACTGCCACGCCGCGCCCCCTCGACGGCGTCAAGCCGTTCGTCTGGCACGGCTCCATCCGCACGCCGGAGATCGCCGAGCAGGCCGCCTACTACGGCGACGGCTTCTTCGCGAACAACATCTTCTGGCCGAAGGAGCACTACCAGCGCCTCATCGAGCTGTACCGCCAGCGCTGGAGCCACTACGGCCACGGCGCACCCGAGACCGCGATCGTGGGCCTCGGCGGCCAGGCGTTCATCGCCAAGAACTCGCAGGACGCCGTCAACCAGTTCCGTCCGTACTTCGACAACGCCCCGGTCTACGGCCACGGCCCGTCGATGGAGGACTTCACCGAGATGACGCCCCTGACCGTCGGCTCGCCGCAGCAGGTCATCGACCGCTACGCCGCCATGCGCGACACCTTCGGCGACTACCAGCGCCAGCTGTTCCTCATGGATCACGCGGGCCTGCCCCTGACGACCGTGCTCGAGCAGATCGACCTGCTCGGCGAGGAGGTCGTGCCGGTGCTGCGCAAGGAGCTCGCGAAGGACCGTCCCGCGACGGTGCCGGACGCTCCGACCCATGCGGCCCGCGTGAAGGCGATCTACGGTGACGGTCCGGCTCGTGAGGCCCGCCCCGCCGCCAACCGCGGCGACAACCTCACCGCGGGATCCCCGTACCAGGACGCCCCGGCGCCCGCCGGCGCCGCGTTCGGCCTCTCCCGGAAGGAGGCGTGAGATGAGCGAGCGCCGCATCGCCGTCGTCTCGTCCGGTCTGTCCAACCCGTCCTCGACGCGGATGCTGGCCGATCGGCTGGCCGCCGAGACCGCGAGGGCTCTGCGCGAGCGCGACATCGACGTGCAGGTGGATGTGATCGAGCTCCGCGACCTCGCGCACGACATCACGAACAACCTGCTCACCGGCTTCGCGCCGGCGCCCCTGGAGGAGGCGATCAACCGGGTCGTGTCGGCGGATGCCGTCATCGCCGTCACGCCGATCTTCTCGACCAGCTACGCGGGCCTGTTCAAGTCGTTCATCGACGTGCTCGACCCCGACGCCCTCACCGGCAAGCCCGTTCTGATCGGCGCGAACGCGGGCACCGCCCGCCACTCGCTGGCGATCGACTACGCGATCCGCCCGCTGTTCACCTACCTGCACGCCGAGCCCGTCTCGACCGGGGTGTTCGCGGCATCCAGCGACTGGGGTGCGAATGCCGACGACGTGGCGCCGCTCAGCGCCCGTGTCGAGCGCGGCGCGCGCGAGCTCGCCGAGGCGATCGCGCGCAAGGAACCGGTCACCGACGCCGACCCCTTCGATCCCGACACGTACCTGGGCAAGGGCAAGTCCTTCGGCCACCTGCTCGGAGGTCTCGCCGGGGAGTGAGGCACTGATCGGTCAGCGCGGCGGCCGGAGATTCCAGCGGTACTGGGTCTCCGGCCGCCCGCGCGTGCCGTAGCGCGCCTCGCGCACAGCCACCCCGTCGTCGGCGAGGTGCTCCAGATACCGGCGCGCGGCGACCCGGGACATGCCCAGCGCGTTCGCGGCGCCGGTCGCGGACAGCGGGCCCGAGGCGCGCAGCACGGCGGACACGCGCTCCAGCGTGTCGGATGCCAGACCCTTGGGAAGCGGGACTGCGGGGCGCACACGGCCCAGCAGCGCATCGATCTCGGTCTGCGTGGCCTCGCCCTCGGTGGCCAGGGCGCGCTGCTTGTGCTCCCGGTAGGCGCTGAGCCGTTCACTGAAGACCGCGAACGGGAACGGCTTCACGAGGTACTGGAACACGCCCAGCGCCGCCATCT
This sequence comes from Microbacterium sp. 69-10, assembly GCF_001897945.1. Classification (GTDB taxonomy): domain Bacteria; phylum Actinomycetota; class Actinomycetes; order Actinomycetales; family Microbacteriaceae; genus Microbacterium. The sequence continues at coordinate 120,104 of NZ_MKRT01000006.1, read as the reverse complement.
GCCGCACCGTCTCGGCATCCCGCACGCCGGTGATCGCGATGACGTCGATCGCGGCCGCCCGAGTGCGGATGGTGCGCAGCACGTCGACGCCGGAGCCGTCGGGCATGGTGATGTCCAGCAGAGCGAGGTCGAACGCCTGGGCTCCCGGACGCTCCAGCACCGCGGTCATCGCCGCCCGCGCGCTCGTGCACTCGCCTGCGATCTCGAACCCGCTCATGCGCGCGAGGTAGCTGCGGTGCAGCTCCATGGTGAGCACATCGTCGTCGACCAGCAGCGTCCTGATCATCGGCGGCTCCGCGGCGCGGGGAGCTCGACCAGGAACGTGCTCGGATCGTCCAGGATGCGGACGACGCCGCCCGCCTCCGCCACGACCGAGCGCACGAGCGCGAGCCCGACGCCGCGGCCCTCCGCCCCGGCGGGCTTGGTGGAGAAGCCAGGCGAGAAGACCTGCTCGCGCAGCTCGGCCGGCACACCCTCGCCGCTGTCCGACACCGCGATCACCAGGCCTCCGTCCGCAGCCGGGTGCATCTCGACCTCGACCCAGCGATCGTCGGATGCGGCCGCCGCGTCGAACGCGTTGTCGATGAGGTTGCCGATCACGGACACGCTGTCGATGGGCGAGAGCCCCGAGGACGGGGCATCCTTTGCGATGTGCAGGCGCAGCTCGATGCCGCGCTCCCTCGCCTGGGACACCTTGCCCAGCAGCAGCGCGCCCACCGCCGGGTCTCCGTGGCGCTGGGCCGTCACCTGGTCCACGAGCGTCTGGCTCTGCCGGGAGTTCTCGGTCAGGATCTCGATCGCCTCGTCGGTGCGGCCCAGCTCGAGCAGCGCGACGGCGGTGTGCATGCGGTTCCCGTGCTCGTGGGTCTGCGCCCGCAGCGCCTCCCCGAGCGTGCGGAACGACTCGTACGACGACACCGCATCACGGACCTCGCCAGGTGGCAGGTCTCCCGCGATGCG
>NZ_MKRT01000006.1:95086-119133 GCF_001897945.1 Microbacterium sp. 69-10 | reverse complement strand
CAGTGATCGCGACCGTGAGGGGGAGCCGGCGCACCAGCGTCTCCGAGATGGACTCCGTCGTGACGCCCGCGGCCACCCACCCGACGAGCCGGCCCGCGGCATCCCTCACCGGCACGATCGTGCGCACCGAAGGACCCAGCGTGCCGGTGAAGACCTCGGTCAGCTCCCTGTCGTCGGCGGGGATCGTGCCGCGGTAGTGCCTTCCGATCTCGTCGGGGTCCGGATGCGTGACGCGCGTGCCGTCCGGCGTCATCACGGTGATGAAGTCGAGACCCGCCCGGGAGGTGACCTCCAGTGCGTAGGGCTCGAGGGCTGCCGACGCCGCGTCACGGTCGTCCTCCAGCGCCCCGGCGACGAGGGGCGACACGGCGAGGGTCCTGGCGGTCGCCGCAGTGACGCGCTCCGCCTCGTCGTGCGCGGCGGTCTGCGTCTCGAAGACGAGGAAGGCCGCCACCAGGGCCGCGAGGACCAGGGATGCCGCGATCAGGACCACGAAGACGCGGGACGCGGCGCTGCGCGCGTGGGTGGGCACGGTCGTCATCCACGCCTCCCGTCGTCCGCTGCGCTGCTCGCGACCAATACGACCACAAATGGTGCCGCGATGAGAAGTCCGTGACGGTGGAGGAACCGACGGCGAGGACGCCGTCCGGCATGACACGACGACGTTCATGATCGAGGAGGAAACATGGCGATGACAAGCGGATTCGGGTTCCCGAGGATCCCGCAGCGGCGCGGCCGGAAGTCGTGGGACAAGCACACCTGGCTCTACCTGTCGGTGCTGATCGCGGTGGTGCTCGGCGCACTGGTCGGACTGATCTGGCCCGAGGTGGGGCAGGGCTTCGAGGCGCTGGGCAAGGGCTTCGTCGCCCTCATCAAGATGATGATCGCGCCGATCATCTTCTGCACGATCGTGGTGGGCGTCGGCTCGATCGCGAAGGCGGCGACGGTCGGCCGGATCGGCGGGCTCGCGCTGATCTACTTCATGGTGATGTCGACCTTCGCGCTCGCCATCGGGCTCGTGGTCGGGAACATCATCCACCCGGGTTCAGGACTGGACATGGCCGGGTCCAGTTACGAGGCCGCGTCCACCGAGGCGTCGACCGCGCAGGACTTCGTGCTCGGGATCATCCCGACGACGTTCTTCTCCGCGTTCACCGGGGAGAGCGTGCTGCAGGTGCTGTTCATCGCACTGCTCGCCGGCTTCGCGCTGCAGGGTCTCGGTGACCGCGGTGCGCCGATCATGGAGGCGGTGAAGAACCTGCAGCTGCTGGTCTTCCGCATCCTCGGCATGATCCTCTGGCTGGCACCGGTCGGCGCGTTCGGCGCCATCGCGGCGGTGGTCGGGAAGACCGGTCTGGCGGCGATCTGGAGTCTCGGCATCCTCATGGTCGCGTTCTACATCACCTGCATCGTCTTCATCGTCGTCGTGCTGGGCACCGTGCTGTGGCTGGGCTCTCGGGTGAGCATCTTCAGCCTGATGCGGTACCTCAGCCGCGAGTACCTGCTCATCGTCGGCACCTCGTCGTCCGAGTCCGCCCTCCCTCGTCTGATCGCGAAGATGGAGCACGTCGGCGTCTCCAAGCCGGTCGTCGGCATCACCGTGCCCACCGGCTACTCGTTCAACCTGGACGGCACCGCGATCTACCTCACGATGGCCTCGCTGTTCATCGCGACGGGAATGGGACAGCCGATGTCGATCACGGAGCAGATCGGCCTGCTGGTGTTCATGATCCTCGCGAGCAAGGGTGCGGCGGGCGTCACCGGAGCGGGCCTTGCCACGCTGGCCGGCGGTCTGCAGGCGTATCGTCCCGACCTGGTCGACGGGGTCGGCGTGATCGTGGGCATCGACCGCTTCATGTCCGAGGGGCGTGCGCTGACGAACTTCACCGGCAACGCCGTCGCCACGCTGCTGATCGGCACCTGGACGAAGCAGATCGACCGGGATCGCGTGCGCCTCGTCCTCAGCGGCGAGCTGCCGTTCGACGAGTCCTCGCTGGACGGCGTCGACAGCCACGGCGGCGGCAACACACGCGCCGAGAGCGCACAGGTCGAGAGCGCACAGCTTGAGGCCGCGCAGCGCTGAGCGGTACCGGACGCCCGGGAGCAGCGGACCGGAACGACGCAGGCCCGCGATGCAGCAGCATCGCGGGCCTGCGTCGTACGTGGGTACGGGCTCAGCCGCTCTTCCGGCGGAACTCGCGCTTCATCTGCGGCGCGGGGGTCGCGTGCACGGCTGAATCGCCGTCGAGGTGCGCCTCGCCGCCCTGGTTCTTCGCGTTCTTCCGGTCGAGCGCTTCCTTGAACTTGCGCTTCATCTCCTCGGAGGAGACTGCCTTGTCTTCGCTCATGTCCGTCAGCCTAGCCGGTCGGCTTCCGCGGAGCGCGAGCGAGGCCGCCGCGCCGTGATCAGGTCGATCGCAGCACCCAGGGCGACCGCGACGAGCACGGAGACGACCACCGCCGGCAGCGGGCCGCCCGGCAGGAGCGCCGCGACCACCGCACCGACGGCGGCCTGATACGCGGCCCAGCCGGTCGCGGCGACGGCGGCGAGGCTGAGAAAGCGGGGCGGGTGGATGCGGGACGCGCCGGCGACGAGATTCACCGCGAGCCGGGCGAACGGCACGAAGCGCGCGGTGAACAGCACGGTGGCGGTCCCCGTCGACAGCCGGCGCCGTGCCCAGTCGAGGGATGCGCGCACCCGGGGCGCGCGCATCCAGCGCCACCGCTCCACGCCCGCCGTGCGCCCGATCAGGTAGCAGGCGACGTCGCCGCACCAGGCGGCCGCCGCCGCCAGCCCGATCACCGCCAGGAGCGGCGGGGACCCCTGCGACATCGCGATCGCGCCGAGCGCGGTGACGGCGATCTCACCGGGGATGACGACCAGGAACGCGTCTCCGACGACGAGAGCGCACATCACCACGAGGCCCCAGGGGCCGGTCAGCAGCTGCAGCAGAGGTTCCGGCATCACAGCGGAACTTTCGCTCATCCTGGTGAACGGGAGGAGGCCGGCAGGTGAGGAGATGACCGGCATCCGTGCATCGGGTGAACACTCGGCTCCCGACGCCGATTCCGTCCGTTCCGCGCGTCCGCCGCAGGCATCCTGGCCTGGTGAGAGTCGCGATCGTCACCGAGTCCTTCCTCCCGCACATGAACGGCGTGACCGGATCCGTGCTGCAGATCCTGCGCCACCTCGAGCGCACCGGGCATCAGGCGCACGTGATCGCCCCGTCCGCTCCGGACACGCCGCTGCGCTCCGGCGGGGCTCGCGTCGACACCGTGGCATCCGTGCCGCTGCCCGGCTATCGGCATGTGCGGGTGGGGATGGCGTCGACGGGGCGCGTCGTCGATTCGCTGCGCAGGTTCCAGCCGGACGTCGTGCACCTGGCATCGCCGTTCGCGCTCGGCTGGCGCGGCGTGGTCGCTGCGGAGCGGCTCGCCCTGCCGACGGTGGCCGCGTACCAGACCGACGTCGCGGCGTACACGTCGCGCTACGGGGTGGCGCTGACAACCTCCCTCGCCGAGAGCCACCTCGCACGGCTGCACCGCCGCGCCACGCTGACGCTGGCGCCGTCGAGCGAGTCCGAGGCGCAGCTCAGCCGGCTCGGAGTGGACAGGGTGCGCCGGTGGGGCAGGGGAGTGGATGCCGAGCGCTTCCGCCCCGATGCCAGGGACGAGCAGTGGGAGCATCGCATCCCCGGCCTCGTGACAGTGGGCTACGTGGGTCGTCTTGCGCCGGAGAAGCAGGTGGAGGACCTGCACGCGCTGCGCGGCATCCCGGGCATCCGCCTGGTGATCGCCGGCGACGGGCCGTCCCGTGCCCGCCTGGAGACCCTGCTGCCGGATGCCCTGTTCCTCGGCCACCTCTCCGGCGCCGAGCTCGCCCGGGCGATGGCATCCTTCGACGTCTTCGTGCACCCCGGCGAGAGCGAGACCTTCGGGCAGACGCTGCAGGAGGCGCACGCCAGCGGCGTCCCGGTGATCGCCACCGGGCGCGGCGGCCCGCTGGACCTGGTGCGCATGGGCATCGACGGCTGGCTGTACCGGCCCGGCGACCTCGACGACCTGCGGATGCGGGTGCGCGACCTCGCGGGAGACGAGCGCAAGCGCCGGGCGTTCGGCCGGGCCGGGCGCGAGGCCGTGGAGGGCCGCAGCTGGACGGCTGTCTGCGATCAGCTCGTGGAGAGATTCGACGAGGCGCAGGAGCTGCACGCGCTGGATCGCACGCTGCGCGTCCCCCGGACGCGGCGACCGGAGCCCGCCGAACCGCAGCGGGGGAGGCGCTGGCAGCGCTTCGTCGCCCTCGGCGACTCGCTCACCGAGGGCCTGGGTGACCCGGGCGAGGACGGAATCGAGCGCGGGTGGGCCGATCGTCTCGCGCTGCTGCTCGCCGCCCGCGGCGGCCTGCACTACGCGAACCTCGCCGTGCGCTCGCGGCGGGTCTCCGACGTCTGCGGCCCGCAGCTGCGACGCGCCCTCGAACTGCGTCCGGACCTCGCATCGGTGTTCGTCGGGTCGAACGACCTGGTGCGGGTCCGCGCCGACATCCCCGCGCTCGCCGCGCGCGTGGAGGATGCCGTGGCGCAGCTGCGCGCCGCGGGAGCCGATGTCGTCCTGGTCACTCCGATGCTGCCCCGTCGTGCGGCCTCCGCCGTCTACGCCCGGCGCTTCGCCGCGTACGCCAGCGCGCTCGCCGCGGTCGCGCAGCGCACCGGCGCGATCCTGATCGACGGGGACCTGCATCCGATGCTCGGACGTCGCCCGAACTGGGCCGAGGACCTCGTGCATCTCTCCAGCCGCGGCCACCGCTTCCTCGCCTACCGGGTCGGTGAGGCGCTGGGCGTGCCGCATGCCGAGGCGCTTGGCGTGCTGGACGAGTCCCTGCACGACCACGAGCACATCCTGCGCCGCACGTGGTGGCGACGGCACGCGCTGCCCTGGGTCTGGCGGCGGCTGCACGGACGCACGGCGGGGGACGGCCGCGTGGCCAAGCACGACGACTGGGTGTACATCGCGCGCAACGACTCCCGCGTGCGCGAGCACGCCGGTTGAGATCGCACTGGTAGGCTTGCAGAGGATGCCTGTGGCATCCGTCAAACTGCATATCGACTTAGTACGGAGCGGTCGGCTGAGAAGCTGGTCCCCTGTGGTGGGTTCCTCGTCGCACACGGCGCCGGGTGATCTTCTACTGGTGGCCAGCGCAGGCGAGATTCGCGGGAATGCCCGCGCGCTTATATCTGCCCGCATCCGCTCCTTCGCGAGAACTCGCGCATCATACGGACGCGCGAGCCTAAACAAAGAAGGAGAGACCTCTTGGAAGGTCCTGAAATCACTGCCACCGAGGCCGTTCTCGACAACGGCCGCTTCGGCACCCGCACCGTCCGGTTCGAGACCGGACGCCTCGCCCAGCAGGCGCAGGGCTCCGTCGCCGCGTACCTCGACGACGAGACCATGCTCCTGTCGGCCACCAGCGCAGGCAAGCACCCGCGCGAAGGCTTCGACTTCTTCCCGCTGACCGTCGACGTCGAGGAGCGCTCGTACGCCGCCGGAAAGATCCCCGGCTCGTTCTTCCGTCGCGAGGGCCGCCCCTCCACCGAGGCGATCCTGGTCTGCCGTCTGATCGACCGCCCGCTGCGCCCGTCGTTCGTCGACGGCCTGCGCAACGAGGTCCAGATCGTCATCACCGTGCTGTCGATCGCCCCGGGCGAGTACTACGACGCGCTGGCGATCAACGCGGCATCCGCCTCGACCCAGATCTCGGGTCTTCCGTTCTCCGGCCCGATCGCGGGTGTGCGCCTGGCGTTCATCCCCGGCCACGGCGAGCACGCCGACCAGTGGGTCGCCTTCCCGAACGCCGCCCAGGTCGAGGAGGCCGTCTTCGACCTCGTCGTCGCCGGCCGTGTCGTCACCAAGGCGGACGGCTCCGAGGACGTCGCGATCATGATGGTCGAGGCCGAGGCCACCGAGAACAGCTGGAACCTGATCAAGGCCGGCGCCACCAAGCCCAGCGAGGACATCGTCGCGCAGGGTCTCGAGGCCGCCAAGCCGTTCATCGCCCAGCTGGTCAAGGCGCAGGCCGAGCTCGCCTCGCACGCCTCCAAGGAGCCGGGCGTCTACCCCGTCTTCCTGCCCTACTCGGAGGAGACCTTCGCGTTCGTCAACGAGCGTACGCACGACGAGCTGGTGGGCGTCTACCAGATCGCCGACAAGATCGAGCGCCAGAACGCCGACGACGCGATCAAGGACCGCGTCAAGGGCGAGCTCGCCGCCGCCGTCGAGGCGGGCACCCTGCCCGAGTCGGCACTGGCCGAGTTCTCCGGCGCCTACAAGTCGGTCACCAAGAAGATCGTCCGCGGCCGCATCCTCACCGAGGGCGTGCGCATCGACGGTCGCGGCCTGGCCGACATCCGTCCGCTGGACGCCGAGGTGCAGGTCATCCCGCGCGTGCACGGCTCGGCCATCTTCCAGCGCGGTGAGACCCAGATCCTGGGCGTCACCACGCTGAACATGCTCAAGATGGAGCAGCAGATCGACTCGCTGTCGCCCACCACGAGCAAGCGCTACATGCACCACTACAACTTCCCGCCCTACTCCACCGGTGAGACCGGTCGCGTCGGGTCGCCGAAGCGTCGCGAGATCGGGCACGGCTTCCTGGCCGAGCGCGCCCTCGTGCCGGTGCTGCCCTCCCGCGAGGAGTTCCCCTACGCGATCCGTCAGGTCTCCGAGGCCCTCGGGTCCAACGGCTCCACCTCGATGGGTTCCGTCTGCGCCTCGACCCTGTCGCTGCTGAACGCCGGTGTGCCGCTGCGCGCACCCGTGGCCGGCATCGCCATGGGCCTGGTCTCCGACGAGGTCGACGGCGAGACCCGCTACGCGGCCCTCACCGACATCCTGGGCGCCGAGGACGCGCTGGGCGACATGGACTTCAAGGTCGCAGGCACCAGCGAGTTCGTCACCGCGATCCAGCTGGACACCAAGCTCGACGGCATCCCGTCGTCGGTGCTGGCCGGCGCGCTGACCCAGGCCCGCGACGCGCGTCTGACGATCCTGAACGTGCTGAACGCCGCGATCGACGCTCCCGACGAGATGGCGCCCACCGCGCCGCGCGTCATCAGCGTGCAGATCCCGGTCGACAAGATCGGCGAGCTGATCGGCCCGAAGGGCAAGACGATCAACGCGATCCAGGACGAGACCGGCGCGCAGATCTCCATCGAGGAGGACGGCACCGTCTACATCGGCGCCGTCGACGGTCCGTCGGCCGAGGCCGCCCGTGCCCAGGTCAACGCGATCGCCAACCCCACCAACCCCGAGGTCGGCGAGCAGTTCCTCGGAACCGTCGTGAAGATCGCCAGCTTCGGCGCCTTCATCTCGCTGCTGCCCGGCAAGGACGGCCTGCTGCACGTCACCGAGGTGCGCAAGCTCGCCGGTGGCAAGCGCGTCGAGAACGTCGACGACGTCCTCTCGGTCGGCCAGAAGATCCTCGTCAAGATCACGAAGATCGACGACCGCGGCAAGCTGTCTCTCGAGCCCGTGCTCGATGACGCGCCTGCCGAGGGCGAGAAGGTCGAGGAGCCCGCTGAGGCGTGATCCCGTCGGACGCCGGTGACCCGGCATCCGTGAGCAGGGCCCGGAGCAGTGCATGAGCACGGCGCCGGGCCCTGCGTCGTATCCGATGTGATCGGATCGTTACGAGAACTTCTCGTCACCGCTGTCGCAGTGCTCATCGCCGTGGAAAACCTCGCTTACCCTCGAAGTACGCACCCCGGGGTGGGTGGCGGATCTCGCGGGGGTGAGAGATGAGGATCTTCGGAGTCGGCACGGCCGATCAGCGGTCGCGCCCGCACGAGGCACTCGATGAGCATCCCTCCGCTCCGATCCCGGTCGTCGGGCCCGGCGTCGGGGAGAGCATCCGTGTCCCCCTGGGGGAGACCGGCTTCTCGATCTTCCCGCTCATGCTGGGCGCCGCCGAGTTCGGGTGGAACGTCGATCTGCCCACCAGCCATGCGCTGCTGAACCGCTACGTGGAGTTCGGTGGCAATGCGATCCACACCGCCGACGGCTTCTCCGGAGGACGCAGCGAGCACATCATCGGCCGGTGGATGCGTTCACGCGCGGACCGTGACGGGCTCGTGCTGAGCGTGCGGATCGGCGCACACGCCGACAACCCCGGGCTGGGGTCGGTGAACCTCGTTCGCGCCGTCGAGGGATCGCTCACGCGGCTCGGCGTCGAGCGGATCGACGTGCTCTACCTGGACGCCTCGCTGGATGAGACCACGAACCTCGAGGACACTCTGGCGACGACCGAGTGGCTGCGGGATGCCGGCAAGATCGCGTCCGTCGGCGCATTCCACTTCGCACCCGAGCGCCTGGTCGAGGCGCGCATCCTGGCCTCGGCCGGCTATCCGCGACTCGACGTGCTTGACGAGCCGTACAACCTGGTGCGCCGCACCGAGTTCGAGGGCGATCTGCGGCTGGTGGCCGCCGCCCAGGGACTGGCGGTGACGCCTTCGCACGCGCTGGAGCACGGGTTCCTGTCCGGGCAGCATCGCAGCAAGTCCGCCATGAGCGGGGTGCGAGGACAACAGCTCCGCAGCCAGCTGAACCGCCGCGGCATCCGCGTGCTCCGGGCGCTGGACGTGATCGCCGCCGAGCTCTCCGTGCCTGTGGCGGCCGTGTCGATCGCCTGGCTGCTGGCCCAGCGGACAGTGGTGGCGCCGATCGTCAACGCGTTCGCGACCACGCACGTCGACGAGCTCATGCAGGGCGCGGGCATCACGCTCTCGCGCGCGCAGATCGCCGAACTCACCCGGGCGGGCGCCTGATCCGAGTTCACCGGTGCGGCTGTCGGTCGGGCGGCTAAGCTGGAGAAGCCGCGATGCGGCGGCACGAAGCGAGCAGGGTTGTGACGCACTACATATATCTGGTCAGACACGGTGAACATCAGGATGCCGAGCACGGCATCGACGACGGACCCCTCTCGCCGCGAGGTCAACGACAGGCCGAACTCATCGCCGACCGTCTCTCGGGCCTTCCGCTGGACGCCGTCTGGCACTCCCCGCTGCTGCGCGCGACGGAGACCGCGCGCGCGATCGCGGAGCGGCTGCCGTCGGTCGACCCGGTGCCTTCGGCGCTGCTGTTCGACTGCGTTCCGACCGGCATGACCGAGGACACCCCTGCGGCCTACGAGTCCTTCTTCGGGTCGGTCAGCGAGGCCGAGATCGAGGCCGGCTCGGCGCAGATGTCGGACGCGGTGGGCGAGTTCCTCCGCCGCCGCAACGGCGAGGTGCACGAGGTGCTCATCACGCACAACTTCGTGATCTCGTGGTTCGTCCGCGAGGTGCTGGGTGCACCGGACTGGCGCTGGATGACGCTGAACCAGGCGCACTGCGGGCTGAGCGTGATCGCCCAGAAGCAGGGCCGGCCGTGGACGCTGATCAGCCACAACGATCTCGGACATCTGCCGATGGAGCTGCGCACGGGCCTTCCCGATGTGCCCTCGGTCTGACGGGCGCCCGTCACGCGTCGGAGACGCTCGCACGGCGAATCTAGACTGGTGACATGACCACTCAGGTTGCCCTCGTCGGCGGATCAGGCAAACTCGGCCGCATCATCCACGCGGTGATCGACGAGCTCGACGACTTCGAGGTGCGCAATGTCCTCGGTTCCGCGAGCGATCTCAGCGAGCTCGACGGCGCCGACCTCGTCGTCGACGCGTCCACCCCGGCCGTGAGCATCGAGGTGGTCCGCGCGGCCCTCGAGCGCGGCATCAGCATCCTGGTCGGCACCTCGGGCTGGTCCCAGGAGCGCATCTCGCTGGTGCGCCCGCTGCAGGCCACCGCCGGGACGGGTGTGGTCTTCATCCCCAACTTCTCGCTGGGCTCCGCGCTGGGCACTGCGCTGGCCGCCGCCGCCGCGCCGTTCTTCCCCTTCGCCGAGATCGTCGAATCCCACCGCGACTCCAAGATCGACTCTCCCAGCGGCACCGCGGTGCGCACGGCCGAGCAGATGGCCGAGGCTCGCGAGGAGCACGGACCGTTCGACGCCCCGCACGTCGATCAGCGCGCTCGGGGGCAGCAGGTCGCGGGCATCCCCGTGCACTCCCTGCGCCGCCCGGGCGTGATCGCCCGGCAGGAGGCGATCCTGTCCGGCGCAGGGGAGTCCCTGACGATCGTGCACGACACGGTGGACTCCGCGGCAGCCTACGCACCCGGCATCCGGCTGGCGGTGCCGTTCGCACGCGACAACCGCGATCTCGTCATCGGACTCGAGAACATCATCGACCTCGGCCTGCGCCCGAAGGCATGACCTTTCCCGTCGGCGTGCTCGGCCCCGTGCAGGTGGCCGGCCGCGACGCGGGCGGAGCGGCGATGAGAGCGCTGCTCGCCGCGCTCGCGCTGACCGGAAGCGGCACGGTCCGCTCCGTCGCGGCCCTCGCCGACGACGTCTGGGGCGAGGACCAGCCGCAGAATCCGAAGGCCGCGCTGCAGACGCTGGTCTCCAGGGCGCGCGCGGCAGGCGGCTCGGAGCTCGTGCGCAGCGCTCCAGGCGGGTATGCGCTGGGGACAGACGCGACGGATCTGCAGCGGGCGCGGCAGATCGTCCTGGAGGCGACGAACCGGGCTGAACGGGATCCACAGCGGATCGAGCTGCTCGAGTCCGCGGTCGCACTGTGGCGCGGCGAGCCGGGCCTCGATCTCGGTGACGCACCCGTGGCGGGAGAGCTCTCCCGCACCGCAAGCGCGCTGCTCGACACGATCCGCTCCGGCCTCGCCGAAGCCTACGCCGACGCCGGTCGAGACGCCGATGCCGTCGCGCTGCTGGCCGTCCTGGCGGGCGAGCGCCCACTCGACGACAGCGTCCACGTGGCGCTGATGGAGTCGCTGGCGCGCGCCGGCCGGACGCCCGAGGCTCTCTCCGTCTTCGCCGACCTGCGCGCTCGACTGCGGGATGCGCTCGGTGCGTCGCCGTCCCCGGCCGCGGTCGAGCTCAACGCCCGGCTGCTGCAGACCTCGGATCAGGTCGGGGCGCGGGTGCGCATCGGCGTCCAGGCCGCTCCGAACGAGCTCATCGGCCGCGATGACGTGCTCCGTGAGGCGAAGGCCCTGCTCGCACGGACGCGACTGCTGACCATCCTCGGCGCCGGCGGTCTGGGCAAGACGCGGCTGGCGCAGGCGATCGCGCTCGACGCCGATGCACCGGCGGTGGTCGTCGTTCCGCTCGCGGGCGTGCGGGAGGACACCGGGGTGCCGATCGCCGTCGCCGCCGCACTCGGGATCAGCGAGATCACGCCCGGCCGGCGGCTGAACGAGACGGTGCCGAGGCCCGACCTGATGGCGCGCGTGACGGCGATGCTGGGGGAGCGGCCCACGCTGCTCGTGCTGGACAACTGCGAGCAGGTCATCGACGGCGCCGCGCAGTGCGCAGCCGAGCTGCTGGCGGCGGTGCAGACCCTGCGGATCGTCACGACGAGCCGCACACCGCTGGCGGTCGCCGCCGAGCAGGTGCTGCCGCTCGATCCGTTGACGATCGACGCCGATCCCGGGGCTCCTGCCGTCCGGCTCTTCATGGAGAGGGCGCATGCCGCCCGGCCCGGTGCGACCCTCGACCTCGAGACGGTCGCGCGACTGTGCCGCCACCTCGACGGGCTGCCCCTGGCGATCGAGCTCGCCGCTGCACGCGTGCGCACGATGACCCCCGAGCAGATCGAACTGCGGCTGGAGAACCGGTTCGCGCTGCTGACGACCGGCGACAGATCTGCGCCGGAGCGGCACCGCACCCTGCAGGCGGTGATCGAGTGGAGCTGGGATCTGCTGGAGCCCGAGGCGCAGCGCGCGCTCGCCCTGCTCTCGGTGCTGCCGGGCGGGTTCTCCGCATCGATCGCCGAGGCGGTGCTCGACGATGCGCCGGCAGATGATGTGCTCGACATGCTGGTCTCGCACTCCCTCCTCGGCGTGATCGAGAACGCCGCGGGTGCGGAGGTGCGCTTCAGGATGCTGGAGACCGTGCGCGAGTTCGGCCAGCAGCGGCTCAAGGACGCCGGCAGCGAGGCGACGGCCTGGGAGGCCGTGATCGCCTGGGCCACCTCGTTCGCCCGCGAGCAGGGCGAGGGAGGCCTGCTGTTCCCCGCGGGCCTCACCGCCGCGCAGCACCTCGCCGTCGTCCGGGAGCACGACAACCTGGTCCACATCCTGCGGCGCCTGCTCGTGGAGCGCCGCGACGCGGACGCCGTGCTGCTCTTCGCCGTCCTCGGCCAGTCCTGGTTCATCCGCGGCTCCTTCACGGAGTTCATCGGCTACGCGCCGCGCATGATCGAGACGGCCGGCTCATCCGGTCGCGATCGGATCGGCTCGGACGTGGTCGTCATCACGATGGCGATGGGCGTGCTCGGATGCCTGATCAGCGGCGATCCGTCGGCGACCAGAGGGCTGGCGCTGCTGAGACTGCACAGGGCGCGCGCCGGAGAGCGCCTCGCCCCCGCCTGGCACCTTCTGACCGAGGCGCTGGACGCCGCAGCGCGCGGAGAGACCTCGAGCGCCTCGGACATCCGTGCGGGGCAGACCGACCCGCGTGCACAGCTCGCCGCGGACATCCTCGTGTCGCAGGCCGAGGAGAACGACGGGGAGGCGGAGCCCGCGATGCAGGCCGCCCGCAGCGCCTGGGAGCGAGCCCGAAGGATCGGCGAGCGGTGGGCCGAGGGCATGGCCGCCGATCTCGCCGCCCAGCTGGCCGCGCAGACCGGGCAGGCCGAGGACGCACTGGTCTGGCTGGACCGTGCCGCCGAGGTCTTCCGGGAGTACGACGCGCAGGACCAGCTGAGCCAGCAGGACTGGGTCCGCGGCGGCGCGCTGCTCTGCCTGGGACGCACCGGCGAGGCCCGGCAGCTGTTCCTGCGACTCGTCGACGAGGGCGGGCTCAGCCAGGACGGTCTGGAGCTCACCTCGATCGGCCGGTACGGACTCGCCGAGGCGGATCTCCTGGACGGCGATCCCGCCGCGGCGTCCGCCTCGTTCACAGCCGCGATGCGGGCGTTCGCAGAACCCGCCACGCGACGTTCGCCCTGGTACCTGATGGCCATGTCCGGCTATCTCTCGGCAGCGGTCCGCTCGCTGCACCTGCCGGCCGAGGAATGCGCCGTCTGGGAGCGAAGGCTGCGCACCAGGACCATCGCCGCCTGCAGGCAGCGCCGCGAAGGGGTGGACCGACCCGTGCTGGGCACCGCGCTGATGGGCTGGTCGGCGTGGGCGCTCCGCAGCCCAGGCGACGTCGAGCGCGCGGTCGAGGCCGTCGCGCTGTCCGAGGTCCTCGGCGGTAGACAGAACATGCCGACGCTCGACCTCGCGGCGCATCTGGTGGATGCAGAGCGGGTGGCCGGCGCCGAGACCGTGGCGCGAGTGCGCGCGGAGATCGCCGCGCTGCCCGCGGGCCGGCGGGTCGAGCGCGGCCTGGCGGTGCTCGCGGGGCACTGATCGCGCCGCGCCCGACGGCACGAGGTGCCGCGGAACGCCGAGAGGGACGCCCGCCGGCGGCGGACGTCCCTCTGCTGTGGGGGTCAGGCCTTGCGCATGTAGGCCCGCACGGTGAGCGGCGCGAAGATCGCGACGATCACTGCTGCGCCGAGGATCGAGATCCAGGCATCCGCGCCGAAGGCACCCGTAGCCGTGAGATCCCGGACGGCCGTCACCAGGTGCGAGACGGGGTTGATGTTGACGAACCACTGCAGCCAGCCGGGCATGGTGTCGACCGGGACGAACGCGTTGGAGAGGAACGTCAGCGGGAACAGGATGAGCATCGAGATCCCCTGCACGCTGGACGCCGTGCGCGCGATCACTCCGAAGAACGCGAAGATCCAGCTGAGCGCCCAGGAGCACACGATCACGAGCAGCCCCGCGGCGATCACCGACGCGATCCCGCCCCCGGGACGGAAGCCCATCAGCGCGCCCATGGTGAACGTGAGCACGGTGGCGATCGCGTAGCGGACCGTGTCGGCCAGCAGCGCGCCGGACAGCGGGGCGATGCGCGCGATCGGCAGGGATCGGAACCTGTCGAACACGCCCTTGTCCATGTCCTCGCGGAGCTGCACGCCCGTGACGACCGAGGTGGTGATCACGGTCTGCACCAGGATGCCGGGGATGATCACCGGCAGGTAGGACTGCACGTCCCCGGAGATCGCTCCGCCGAAGATGTAGGTGAACATCAGGGTGAACAGGATCGGCTGCAGCGTGACGTCGATCAGCTGCTCAGGCGTGCGGCGGATCTTGATCAGGCCGCGCCCGGCCATCGTGACGGTGTTGCGCAGCGCGAGACCGAGGCCGGCGTGGTTCCTGAGCCGGCGTTCGGACGCCGGGATGATGCGGGTGGCGGTGGGGGCGAGAGCGCTCATGCGCGCACCTCCTCCTTCTGTGAGGCGGCCGGGGCCGCGGTGTCGTCGGCGTCCGCGTCTGCGGAGTGACCGGTGATGGTGAGGAAGACCTCGTCGAGAGTGGGCTTCTGCACGCTCATCTCGTTCAGGCCGATGCCGGCCTCGCGGAGCACGATGAGCAGGTCCGCGACGCGATCGGCGTCCGTCATGGGGGCGGTGATGCGGGCGGCCTCGGGCGAGAGCACGCCCTGCACGCCGAGCACGCGCTCGATCGCGCGCAGCGCGTCCTCGGCATCCGCGGGCGTCGTGAGCCGCAGCTGCAGCGACGATGCTCCGACGGATGCCTTGAGATCGTCCGGCGAGCCCTCGGCGACGACGCGGCCGCGGTCGATCACGGCGATGCGGTCGGCCAGCTGATCGGCCTCGTCGAGGTACTGCGTTGTCAGCATCACGGTGGACCCGGTGCGGACCAGCTCGCGGATCGTGTCCCACATCTGCCCGCGGGTCCGCGGGTCCAGGCCGGTGGTCGGCTCGTCGAGGAAGATCAGCGGCGGCTGGGCGATGAGCGAGGCGGCGAGGTCGAGGCGGCGGCGCATGCCTCCGGAGAACTGCGCGAGAGGCCGGCGCGCCGCCTCGGTGAGCCCGAACCGCTCCAGCAGATCCGCGGACTTGGCGCGCGCCTCGGCGCGGGTCAGCCCGAGCAGCCTCGCGAAGATCATGAGGTTCTCGTTCGCCGACAGGGTCTCGTCGACCGAGGCGAACTGGCCGGTCACGCCGATGAGCTGGCGGACGATGTGCGCCTCGCGGACGACATCGTGGCCGAAGATGCGGGCGTCGCCGCCGTCGGGACGCATCAGCGTCGCGAGCATGTTGATGGTGGTGGTCTTGCCGGCGCCGTTCGGGCCGAGGACCCCGTAGACGGTGCCGGTGGGCACGCGCAGGTCGACGCCGTCGACTGCGCGGTTCGCACCGAACACCTTCACGAGTCCGTCGGCCGCGATGGCCCATTCTGAGGTGGAGTTCGTCATGCGACGAGCATCCGCCCGGCCGCTGTCGTCGTACTGTCGTTCCGCTGTCGGCGCCTGTCAGCCGCTGTCAGCGGGAGGGAACCGTCTCCGCGGGCTCCTAGGATTGAGGCATGAGCTCTCGCATCGGCGTCGCAGTCATGGGCGCGGCGCTCTTCCTGTACGTCGTCGTCGCCGCCTGGTTCGCCGTGCTCATGTTCTCCGCCGCGACCCCGCTGTCGATCGCGTTCGGCGTGGGCCTGATCGTCATCGCCGTGATCGGCGGGTGGGCGCTCGTCCGCGAGCTGATGTTCGGGTTCTCCGCCGACCGGCTCGGGCGTCAGCTCGACGGGGAGGGCGGGATGCCCGAGGCGCCGGAGGCCCTGAGCCCGAGCGGGCGCCTGCTCCGTGAGGACGTGGAGCCGATGATCGCGCAGTACACGACGGCGGCCGACGCGGATGCCGACGACTGGCGCGCGCGGTACCGGCTCGGTGTCGTGCAGGAGGCGTCCGGACGCAGAAAGGACGCCAGGGCCAGCATCCGCGAGGCGATCCGCCTCGCCCGCGTCCGTCCCTGACGTCCCGCAGGATCGCCGAGGCGATCAGGCCAGGCTGGCCTCGAGGGTGATCTCGATGCCGGCGAGGGCCTGCGACACCGGGCAGCCGGTCTTGGCGCCCTCGGCGATCTCCTGGAACTTCTCCGGGGTGAGGCCGGGGACGGTGGCGTTCACGTTCAGGTGGCTGCCGGTGATGCCGGTGCCGGGCTTGAAAGTGACGGATGCCGAGGTGTTCACGCGCTCGGGCGGGGTGCCGTTCTCGGTCAGCGCGTGCGAGAGCGCCATGCTGAAGCACGAGGCGTGCGCGGCGGCGATCATCTCCTCGGGGGTGGTGGTCGTGTCGGAGCCCTCGCTGCGGGCCTTCCAGTCGATCGGGAAGGTGCCGAGGTTCGAGCTCGAGAACGCGACGGTGCCGGATCCCTCGGTCAGGGAACCGGTCCAGCTGGCGGCGGCTTCACTGGTGACGGGCATGTTTCCTCCAGGGGTCGCGATCATGCGGTGGACGCGGGTTCGCGTCGTCTCGCAAGCCTATCCAGGAGGCGGCTCCGGCGGTACCGGTCAGGCCGCGCGGGGACCCCGTCCGACAACGCCGGCGCGCTGCAGCAGCAGGTAGAGCTGGCAGCCGAGGCAGAACCCGAACGCGGCGTTCAGGAACGCGGCGATGAAGGCCATCGCGGTCGCGATCGGCAGCGCGAGCGGGACGCCCAGCAGGTGCAGCAGCAGCCCCACCGCGACCACGAGCAGCCCGACGCCCTGGGCGAAGCGTGGCGGACGGGGATCCTCCAGCTCGGCAGGAGGCGCCAGCCGTGGTCGTACGACGCGGCGGAACAGCACGCTCCACGGTGAGGTCGTCGGCGACAGGACGCCCCACAGGAACAGCAGTGCGATCACGACCGTCAGCAGGAACGCCGGGTCGAGCGCTCGAACGCCGAGGGGCGTCGTTGGAAGCACCCAGGCGCTCAATGGTGCGTTTGCGAGCGGCTGGTAGGCGAACCAGCCGAAGGAGGCGGCCCCGGTCTGCGTGGACGCGCCGATCAGGCCCAGGAACGTCGCCACCAGCAGCAGCGCGGAGGTGATCCAGGCGGCGAAGCGCGGTGCGCGCGGATCGATGCCACGCGGGGCGGCGGGAGCGGAGTCGGTCATGATGCCTCCTGGAGGACGGGCAGTTCGCTGAGTGCGGCCTCGACGTCCGCTCGGCGCGGCACGCCGTTGAATCGGGCGACCAGAACGGCGTCCGCTCCGATGAGAAACGTCGTCGGCGTGCTGAGCACGCGGTGCGCCCGAGCCAGATCGGGGCGGTGCGTCAGGTCGACGTCGACGTGGTCGACGGCAGGCAGAGCGGATGCGATGCCCTGCAGCATCCGCCGCACCTGCGGGCAGCGGGCGCACGTCTCGGTGCCGAACTGCACCAGCGTGACGCGTCCGGCCGTGACCCCCAGGTCGGTGAGGTCCACGACATCCGATCCGCCGCGACGACGGCCGTCGCGGGCGCGCCAGACGACGCCGGCCGCGGCGGCGATCACGACGAGCGCCGCCAGGACCAGCAGCGCGGGGATCGGGGACATGAGCCGAGGATAAGTCCGTCCGCTGGGTGCGGGACCCGATGTGACGGATCATGACGGAACGCCGCCGACCCCGCCTCGGCGGGTATCGTGGCAGGCATGAGCGCCGCCGTCCCCACGCCCTATGAAGACCTGCTCCGCGACGTGCTCGAGCACGGCACGCACAAGGACGATCGCACCGGCACCGGGACGACCAGCGTGTTCGGCAGGCAGATCCGCTTCGACCTGTCCCAGGGCTTCCCGCTGATCACGACCAAGCGCGTGCACTTCAAATCGATCGCATACGAGCTGCTGTGGTTCCTGCGCGGCGATTCGAACGTGCGCTGGCTGCAGGAGCACGGCGTCTCGATCTGGGACGAATGGGCGGATGCGGACGGCGACCTCGGCCCGGTGTACGGCGTGCAGTGGCGTTCGTGGCCCACGCCGGACGGCGACAGCATCGACCAGCTCTCCCAGGTGATCGAGCAGATCAAGGCGACGCCGGACTCGCGCCGGCTGATCGTCTCGGCCTGGAACCCGGCCGACATCCCCGACATGGCGCTGGCGCCCTGCCACGCCATGTTCCAGTTCTACGTGGCCGACGGGAAGCTGTCCTGCCAGCTCTACCAGCGCAGCGCCGACCTGTTCCTGGGCGTGCCCTTCAACATCGCCTCGTACGCGCTGCTGACCCTGATGGTCGCGCAGCAGACCGGGCTGGAGCCCGGAGACTTCGTGTGGACCGGTGGCGACTGCCACATCTACGACAACCACGTCGAGCAGGTGCGGGAGCAGCTGACCCGCGAGCCGTACCCGTACCCGACGCTGCGCATCACCCGCACCCCGGACTCGATCCTGGACTACCGCTACGAGGACTTCGAGGTGGTCGGCTACGAGCATCACCCCGCGATCCGCGCGGCGGTGGCCGTATGAGCTGGGCCGGCCTGATCTGGGCCGAAGCCGAGGGCGGCGTCATCGGCGCCGCAGGCGGAATGCCCTGGCACGTGCCCGAGGACCTCGCTCACTTCAAGGAGATCACCCTCGGCGACCCGGTGATCATGGGCCGGCGCACCTGGGAGTCGCTCCCGGAGCGGTTCCGTCCGCTGCCCGGCCGGGAGAACATCGTCATCACCCGGCAGCAGGACTGGGCGGCGGAGGGCGTCCGGCGTGCCGCCGACATCGACGAGGCGGTCCGCGGTCTCGACCGGATGTGGTTCATCGGCGGCTCCGACATCTTCCGGCAGGTGATCGGTCACGCCGACCGGCTGGAGGTCACCGAGCTCGAGCTGAAGGTCGACGGCGACGCGTTCGCCCCCTCGCGGGAGGGCTGGCGACTGGTCGACGAGGGGGAGTGGGAGACCTCCCGCACGGGCGTCCGCTACCGCTTCCTGGGATACGAGCGCTGATGCCCACCGCGCTGATCACAGGCGCCAGCGCAGGCCTGGGGGCGGAGTTCGCGCGTCAGCTCGCCGCGAAGGGCGCGGATCTCGTGCTCGTGGCTCGCGGGACGGATGCCCTGAACGCCCTGGCGGGCGAACTGCGGACGCAGCACGGTGTCGCGGTCGAGGTGCTCGCGGCGGACCTGGCGCAGGAGTCCGACGTGACCCGGGTCGCCGAGCGGATCGCGGATGCTGGGCATCCGATCGACCTGCTCATCAACAACGCAGGCTTCGGACTTCCGCTGCAGTTCGCCGACAACGACATCGAGGACGAGGTGCGCCATCTGCGCGTGCACGTCGAGGCGTCGATGCGGCTCATGCACGCCGGGATCCGCGCCATGCGGGGCCGCGGCGGTCGCATCATCAACGTCGCGTCGGTCGCGGGCTTCATCTCCCGCTCCACCTACTCGGCGTGCAAGTCGTGGCTGATCGGGTTCAGCCGCTGGGCGAATGCCGAGTACTCGCGTGACGGTGTGAGCGTCACCGCCGTGTGCCCCGGCTTCACGCACACCAGCTTCCACGCGCGGATGGGGCTCGCGCCGGGGCACGAGGGCGTGCCGAAGCTGATGTGGCTGGACGCCGCGGACGTCGTGCGCGAGGGACTGCGGGACGCCGCACGCGGCAGGTCCGTGTCGATCCCGTCTCTGCGGTACAAGGTCGTCGTCGCCCTGTCGCGCGTCCTGCCGAGCTCGCTGACGGCCGGCGTGGCCCGCCGGGGACGCGTCTGAACCGGTCGTCGCGGTTCCCACGCCCGGGCGCGGGCCGTCATCCGCGCGGTATCGGGCGCATGCCACCGCATCCGACGCGATAACCTGAATCCATGACGCACATCGACAATCCGTTCGGACAGGTCCTCGTCGCGCTGGTCACCCCGATGACCGCCGACGGCGAAGTGGACTGGCCCGCTGTCGAGAAGCACCTGGACCGCGTCATCAGCGACGGCGCCGACGGCATCGTCGTCACCGGCACGACGGGTGAGACCTCCACCCTGACCGACGCCGAGAAGATCAAGCTGGTCGAGGTCGGCAAGGACGTCTCCGCCGGCCGTGCGAAGATCATCACCGGCGGCGGATCCAACGAGACCGCGCACGCGATCGAGCTCTACAAGGCCAGCGAGAAGGCCGGCGCAGACGGCATCATGATCGTCACGCCGTACTACAACAAGCCGACTCAGGCCGGCATCCTGACGCACTTCCGCCTGGTGGCGGACGCGACCGACCTGCCGGTCATCCTGTACGACATCCCCGGGCGCACGGGCGTGCCGATCAAGTACGAGACGATCCTGCGCCTGGCCAAGCACCCGAACATCCTCGCCGTGAAGGATGCCAAGGGCGACTTCTCCGAGGTCAGCCGCGTGCTCAACCAGACCGACCTCATGTACTTCTCCGGTGACGACGCGAACGTGCTCCCGCACCTGGCGATCGGTGCGACCGGGATGATCGGCGTCACGGCGAACATCACGTCGGCGCCGTACCGGACGATCGTCGACGCCGTGAACCGCGGCGATCTGAAGACGGCGACCGCCGAGCACAAGCGCCTCGAGCCGCTGGTGCGCGCGGTCATGACCCACGTGCCGGGCACCGTCTCGGCCAAGTACATCCTGCACGGACTCGGCCGCATCGGCAGCCCTCGCGTCCGCCTGCCGCTGGTGGGACCGGAGGAGTGGGAAGCCGCGATCATCGAGGACGAGCTGGCTCTGGTCCACGACGTGCCCGGAGCCGACTTCTCCAACTTCCGTCCCGACCGCAACGCCGCCGCCGGCGGCGCACTGCCGAAGGTGCACGGCACCACGCGCTGACATCCCGGGCGCGTGGAGCGCCCGACCACGAACGGGCACTCGGTGTCCGACTGAGGAGACACCCATGTCCATCCCCATCGCCGCTCCCGAACCGCTCGCACAGGGCACGCTTCGCGTGACCCCCCTCGGCGGTCTCGGCGAGGTCGGCCGCAACATGACCACCTTCGAGTTCGGCGGCAAGATCCTCATCGTCGACTGCGGGGTGCTGTTCCCCGAGGAGCACCAGCCCGGCGTCGACCTGATCCTCCCCGACTTCGAGCCCATCAAGCACCGCCTCGACGACATCGTCGGCGTCGTGCTCACGCACGGGCACGAGGACCACATCGGCGCGGTTCCCTACCTGCTGCGCCTGAAGCAGGACATCCCGCTGATCGGCTCCGGGCTGACCCTCGCGCTGGTGGAGGCGAAGCTCAAGGAGCACCGCATCAAGCCGTACACGCTGACGGTGACGGAGGGGCAGCAGGAGAGCGTCGGTCCGTTCGACCTCGAGTTCATCGCGGTGAACCACTCCATCCCGGATGCGCTCGCCGTCGCGATCCGCACGCCGGCGGGCCTGGCGCTCGCGACCGGTGACTTCAAGATGGACCAGCTGCCGCTGGACGGCCGCATCACCGACCTGCGCGCCTTCGCCCGCCTGGGCGAGGAGGGCGTGGACCTGTTCCTGGTCGACTCCACGAACGCGGACGTCCCCGGATTCACGCCCACCGAGCGCTCGATCGGCCCGGTGCTCGACCAGGTGATCGGCAAGGCGCCGCGCCGAGTGATCGTGGCGAGCTTCTCGAGCCACGTGCACCGCGTGCAGCAGGTCATCGACGCCGCGCACGCGCACGGCCGCCGTGTC
This sequence comes from Microbacterium sp. 69-10, assembly GCF_001897945.1. Classification (GTDB taxonomy): domain Bacteria; phylum Actinomycetota; class Actinomycetes; order Actinomycetales; family Microbacteriaceae; genus Microbacterium. The sequence continues at coordinate 97,600 of NZ_MKRT01000006.1, read as the reverse complement.
GCGTTCCTCGGCCGCAGCATGGTGCGCAACATGACCATCGCCGAGCAGCTGGGCTACCTGCACGTCCCCGAGAACGTGCTCATCGACTACAAGAAGGCCCGCGACCTGCCCGACGATCGGATCGTCTACATGTCGACCGGCTCGCAGGGCGAGCCGATGGCCGTGCTCAGCCGGATGGCCAACCTCGACCACGCCATCGAGCCGGGACCCGGTGACACGGTCATCCTCGCCTCCAGCCTGATCCCCGGCAACGAGAACGCCGTGTACCGCGTGATCGACGGGCTGACCAAGCTCGGCGCGAACGTCGTGCACAAGGCCAACGCCCGGGTCCACGTCTCCGGCCATGCCGCCGCCGGCGAGCTGCTGTACTGCTACAACATCCTCAAGCCGAAGAACGTGCTGCCCGTGCACGGCGAGTACCGCCACCTGATGGCGAACGCCCGGCTCGCTCAGGACACCGGCATCGCCGAGGAGAACACCATCATCGGCTCCAACGGCACGGTCGTGGACCTGAAGGACGGCAAGGCGACCGTCGCGGGGCAGCACGACATCGGGTTCGTGTACGTCGACGGCTCCACCGTCGGCGAGATCACGGATGCAGATCTGAAGGACCGCCGCATCCTCGGCGAGGAGGGCTTCGTGTCGGTGATCGTGGTGGTGGACTCCGCCACCGGACGCATCATCTCCGGCCCCGAGATCCACGCCCGCGGCGTCGCCGAGGACGACAGCGTCTTCGACGACGTGGCGCCGAAGATCGTCGCGGCCCTCAAGGAGGCCGCCGGAAACGGCGTGCGCGACAACCACGCGCTCTCGCAGATCGTGCGTCGCACGATCGGCCGCTGGGTGAACCAGAAGCTGCGTCGGCGCCCGATGATCGTGCCGCTCGTCATCGAGGCCTGATCCCGCGGAAACCCGCGTCATTACGGCCGGATGTCGGCTCCTGGCCGTACCGTTGAGGCATGGCCAGGAGCACCACGAAGTCTGAGCGCGCGTCGGCGACGCCCGCGTCGCGTCCGAAGCGGCAGACGACATCGCGCTCCGGTGCGAAGGCCGCGCCGGCACCGAAGAAGTACGTGGGCGAGGCCGACAGGCCGCCCGTCGGCGTGCGGATGTGGCTCGGCATCGCGCATGGTGTCGGTGCACTGTTCCGCGCGTTCGGTCCGGAGTCCCTGGAGAAGGACGACCGGCGCGACGGCTTCCCGTTCCTGCTGGTGCTGCTTGCGTGCGCCGGCGCGGTCGTCGAGTGGTTCTTCATCGGCAACGAGATCGCGCAGTCCATCAGCGCCTACACCTGGGGGCTGCTCGTCGGGCGGGTGGCATTCGTGCTGCCCGTGCTGCTGCTGTTCCTCGCCGGGTGGCTGTTCCGTCATCCGTCGTCCGTGCACGACAACGGCCGGATCGGGATCGGCTTCGGCTTCTTCGTGCTCGCCATGGCCGGCTTCTGCCATGTCGCGGCCGGCGCTGCGAACAGCCTGGGCGACGTCGTCCGACCGCAGCCGAAGGACGGCATGCCGGCGCTCAGCGCAGCCGGCGGTCTGTTCGGCTGGATGCTGGGCGAGCCGCTGGCCCACCTCACCGCCGTCGTGGCGTACATCGTGCTCGGCATCCTCGCGGTGCTCAGCATCCTGATCCTCACCAAGACCCCGCCGAACCGCATCGGCGAGAGGCTCGGCGACCTGTACTCCTGGATGTTCGGGGCGGAGCGCCCGCTGCGTGCCGCCGCCGTCGACGAGGCCCCCAAGGACGAGGACGACAGCGCCAAGGACGAGCTGCCCTGGTGGCGGCGCAACAAGACGGGCCGCGAGGAGGATCCCGACGACGGGGTCGACTCGAAGGCGATCACCGCCCTCTTCGACGAACCCGCCGGTGACGGCGCGTACGAGCAGGCCGTCGTGGTCGACCCGACTCCGCAGGATGCCGCGACCGAGGTCCTCAGCGACATCAGTGCGCTGACCGGGCTGCTCGACGAGCAGAACACCACGGCGCTGCTGGACGACACCGGCTCCACCGGCGAGCTTCCCGGGCTGGACGGCTTCGGCACGGCCGGCCCCGGGGCGGGCGGCCCGCAGCCGCCGGCGGCACCGTACGTGCTTCCCAACCCGGGCATCCTCAAGGCCGGGCCGCCGCCGGTCACCCGATCGGATGCCACCGACCAGACGATCGCGCAGATCACCAGCGTGCTCGAGCAGTTCAAGGTCGACGCCAAGGTCACCGGCTTCTCGCGCGGCCCGACGGTCACGCAGTACGAGGTCGAGGTGGGCCTGGGCGTCAAGGTCGAGAAGATCCTGCAGCTGAGCAACAACTTCGCCTACGCGGTCGCCTCCAACGACGTGCGCATCCTCTCGCCGATCCCGGGCAAGAGCGCCATCGGCATTGAGATCCCGAACGTCGACAAGGAGACCGTCGCACTGGGTGACGTGCTGCGCTCGGCCGCCGCGCAGAAGAGCACGCACCCGCTGACCATCGGCGTCGGCAAGGACGTCGGCGGCAAGTTCGTCGTCGCCAACCTCGCCA
>NZ_MKRT01000006.1:79434-94906 GCF_001897945.1 Microbacterium sp. 69-10 | reverse complement strand
CCGCCGAGGCGCTGCAGTGGGTCGTGAAGGAGATGGACATGCGGTACGACGACCTCGCGTCGTTCGGGTTCCGCCACATCGACGACTTCAACCGCGCGGTCCGCGCCGGCGAGGTCGAGGTCCCCGTCGGCAGTGAGCGCGTGCTCAAGCCGTACCCGTATCTGCTGGTGGTCGTCGACGAGCTCGCCGACCTGATGATGGTCGCCCCGCGCGACGTCGAGGATTCGATCGTGCGCATCACCCAGCTGGCGCGCGCCTCCGGAATCCACCTCGTGCTCGCCACGCAGCGACCCAGCGTCGACGTCGTCACCGGCCTCATCAAGGCCAACGTGCCCTCGCGTCTGGCCTTCGCCGTCACCAGCGTCACCGACAGTCGCGTCATCCTGGACGCCCCGGGTGCCGACAAGCTCATCGGACAGGGCGACGCCCTGTTCTCGCCGATGGGCTCCTCCAAGCCGTTCCGGCTGCAGGGCGCCTGGGTGGACGAGGCCGAGATCGCGACGGTCGTCAAGCACGTCACGCAGCAGGCCCGCCCCGAGTACCGCGCGGACGTGCAGGAGGCTGCGGCCACGAAGAAGGAGGTCGACGAGGACATCGGCGACGACCTCGAACTGCTGCTGGCCGCAGCGGAGCTGATCGTGTCCTCGCAGTTCGGCTCGACCTCGATGCTGCAGCGCAAGCTGCGCGTCGGCTTCGCCAAGGCCGGCCGCCTGATGGACCTGCTGGAGTCCCGCGAGATCGTCGGCCCGTCCGAGGGCTCCAAGGCCCGTGACGTGCTCGTCACCAACGAGCAGCTGCCCGCGGTGCTGGCCAAGCTCCGCGGCGACACGCCGTCCGCACCCGCGCCGGCAGCACCCGCTCCTGCTCCCGCGGCCGCGCCGGCCGAGCACGACATGTACGCGCAGGACCCGGTCGAGCAGCAGTTCCGGGACCTCCCTGTCGTCGAGAGCGAGGACGACGGCGACGAGGACGCCTGGGGCCTGACGGGCCGCGACTGATGGCGATCCCCCGGCAGCTGCCCAACGCGATCACGATCGCCCGCATCCCGCTGGCGGTCGTGTTCTTCGTGCTCCTGCTCCTGGCGGGCACGTTCGGTGGGGACAGCCTCACGATGCGCTGGGTCGCCGGCGCGCTGTTCGTGCTTGCCATCTCGACGGACTGGGTGGACGGCTACCTCGCCCGCAGATTCGACATCGTCAGCGACTTCGGCAAGCTGTGGGATCCGATCGCCGACAAGCTCCTCACCGGCGCGGGGTTCCTGGGTCTGGCGATCCTCGGCGAGGTGCAGTGGTGGATCGTGATCCTCATCCTGATCCGGGAGTGGGGGATCACCGTCCACCGCTTCACGATCGTGCACGAGCACGTCGTCGCCGCGGCCTGGATGGGCAAGATCAAGACCGTCGTCCAGGCTGTCGCGCTCAGCTGGGCTCTGCTGCCGCTGCACGTCTGGATCGGGATGCCGGTCTGGACGATCACGACCCTCGTGCTCATGATCGCGGCGCTCGTGCTCACGGTCGCGAGCGGCATCGACTACGTCGTCGCGCAGGTGCGCGGGCGCCAGGACCGGGCATGAGCGACGCCGCGCTTCTCGTCGCAGCCCTTCGCGAGCGCGGCTGGACGCTGGGCGTCGCGGAGTCGCTGACCGGGGGAGCGGTCGCCGCCGAGATCGTGTCGGTTCCCGGGGCATCCGCTGCGCTCTGGGGAGCGGTGGTCGCCTACGCGACACCCGTCAAGCACACGCTGCTCGGTGTGGATGCCTGCCTGCTCGCCGCGCACGGCCCGGTCCACCCCGATGTCGCCGCGCAGATGGCCGAGGGCGTGCGCCACGCGGTGGCGGTCGACGGCAGGCCTGCGGACGTCGGCATCTCGACCACGGGCATCGCAGGCCCGGACTCGCCCGACGGGCAGCCTGTCGGGACCGTGCACGTCGGCGTGGCCACGCCGGACGGAACGCGTTCCGGGTCCCACCTCTTCGCAGGATCGCGCGCGGAGATCCGCCTGCAGGCGCGGGACGCCGCGATCGCGCTGGCGTTGCGCGCCCTGCGGGAATAGCGGATGCCGAACGCGGGTTGTCCCTGATGTGCTCAGCAATCGACACACCGTCAGACCCGCATCATCCCTCACAACAGAACCACAGCGAGAAACAGTAGATTCAGCGTCATCCAGTCGGGTTAGACTGGCCATCCACTCGGGGACTCCGAGGGGGATCGTGGAGAGGAGGTTCCGATGATCCTTGTCAGACAGGAGATCGGCGATGTGCTGCGGGACTTCCGCCTGCAGAAGGGGCGCACCCTCCGACAGGTGGCGAGCAAGGCATCGGTCGCGCTCGGTTACCTGAGCGAGGTCGAGCGCGGTCAGAAGGAGGCCTCCAGCGAGATCCTCGCCTCGGTCGCCGACGCACTCGACGTTCCCATCTCGACGATCATGCGCGAGGTCGGTGACCGCATCTCGGTCCTCGAGGGCCTGAGCAGCTTCCCGGACGTCGTGCCGGACGACCTGGTCGCCTCGGTCGAGCCCGAGCTCTCGCTGCACTGATCGGCGAGAGGCACGGATGCGACGCAGTGAATTCCTGCGCGCTGTCGACGACGAGTTCGGCGGGCGCGCGACGGCTCTCACGCACGACCTGATCCTCAGCGGGCTCGGCAGGACGGCGCTGGAGGCGCTGGACGCGGGCGTCCCGCCGCGGGACATCTGGCTCGCGCTGTGCGAGGAGGCCGACGTGCCCGCCGAGCGTCGCTACGGCGTGGGCCGGCTGGAGCCGCGACGGCGCTGAGTCGTGAGGACTGAGCGCGAGCGGCGATCGAAAGTCGGGTGCGACCGTGCGGCGTGTCGTCGAAGATGTGTTCGAGATGCGCGTATCGTTCTGCACAAGTGGTCCTGGTGTGATCTTCATCCACAGAAGGCGGCTCTCCCGACTCGATGTCGGAGGCCCCCTCTAGCGTGATGGATGTGGCACCAGCCATACGCCTTGTCGCAGAGTCGATCCATCCCGGAGAGGCCGCGACAGCCTACAGGCGGCAGCATTCGAGACACTGAGGAGCACGTCATGCCATCCACCGACGACCGCGAGAAGGCACTGGATTCCGCACTCGCGCACATCGAGCGTCAGTTCGGCAAGGGATCGATCATGCGACTGGGCAGCGACGAGCGCGCCCCCGTCGAGGTCATCTCCACCGGCTCGATCGCCCTGGACTCCGCACTCGGCATCGGCGGGCTTCCGCGCGGCCGCATCATCGAGATCTACGGCCCCGAGTCCTCCGGTAAGACCACGCTCACGCTGCACGCCATCGCCAACGCCCAGCGCGCCGGCGGCATCGCCGCGTTCATCGACGCGGAGCACGCACTCGACCCCGAGTACGCCCGCAAGCTCGGCGTCGACATCGACCAGCTGCTGGTCTCCCAGCCCGACACGGGTGAGCAGGCACTGGAGATCGCCGACATGCTGATCCGCTCCGGTGCGATCGACCTGGTCGTGATCGACTCCGTCGCCGCCCTCGTCCCCGAGGCCGAGATCAAGGGTGAGATGGGCGACTCGCACGTCGGCCTCCAGGCTCGACTGATGTCGCAGGCCCTCCGAAAGCTGACCGGTGGACTGAACCAGACCAAGACCACGGCCATCTTCATCAACCAGCTGCGTGAGAAGATCGGCGTCTTCTTCGGCTCGCCCGAGACCACCGCGGGTGGTAAGGCGCTGAAGTTCTACGCGTCCGTGCGTCTGGACATCCGTCGCATCGAGACCCTCAAGGACGGCGCCGAGGCGGTCGGCAACCGCACCCGCGTCAAGGTCGTCAAGAACAAGATGGCTCCGCCCTTCAAGCAGGCCGAGTTCGACATCCTGTACGGCATCGGCATCTCCCGCGAGGGCAGCCTGATCGACTTCGGCGTCGAGCACGGCATCGTCAAGAAGTCCGGTTCCTGGTACACCTACGACGGCGACCAGCTCGGCCAGGGCAAGGAGAACGCCCGCAACTTCCTGATCAAGAACGAGGACATCGCCGTAGCGATCGAGACGCAGATCAAGCAGAAGCTGGGCATCGGCGTGAAGGCCACGACCGAGGCTCCGGCTGACGAGCTCGCCGAGCGTCGTCCGGCCTGATCATGGGGCACACGAACGGGGGCGAGGAGCATCTCGCCCCCGTCATCCCGCTCTTCGGGGGCGCGCGATCGAAGGCGGGCGTGCCGCCGCGCCGAGATCCCGAGTCCGGGTCCGACAGCGTGCCGCGGCGCACGGGCGAAGAGGGTCTCTGGCGCTCCGCGCTGATCGACGGCCCGCGACGCAGGTCCGACTTCCCTGCGGGGCACTCGGATGCCGAAGCGGAGGCGGATCCCGACGCCGCGGAGGCGCCCGTCGACCCCGAGGAGCTGCGCCGCCGTGCCGAGGAGGTGCTGGTGCGCCGGCTCCGCGGCAAGCAGCTTTCGGTGTCGGAGGCGCGCGCCGTGCTCCGCGAGAACGATGTCGATCGGGACACGATCGAGGACATCCTCGACGAGTTCCAGCACCGCGGCTATCTCGACGATCGCACCCTCGCACAGCTGCTGGTGACCTCCGGCGTCGAGCGCAAGGGCCAGGGCAGGATCGCGCTGTCCCGAGCGCTGTCGCAGCGCGGTATCCCGCGGGATGTGGTCGAGGAGGCGCTCGAGGAGCTTCCCGATGACGATGCAGAGCGCGCCCTCGAGTTCGCGCGCAGCAAGGCATCGGGGATGTCACGACTCGAGCCCGACACGGCGCTGCGCCGCCTGCTCGGTCAGCTCGCCAGGCGCGGCTACGGCGGCTCCGTCGCGATGAACGCCGCGCGCACGGCGCTGCGCGAGGCAGGGAGCAGCCGCAGCGGCGTGCGGTTCGTCGACTCCGACTGACTGGTGCGCCGACGGTGCTCGGACCCGGCTGTCGGCGGCGACGCCGCACCTCGCGGCGGATCGTAGAATGGCTGGATCATGTCTCTTCTCTCCTCCGAACCGACGATCATCGCGCCCTCCTCGGCCGCGATCGACGCCGACGGTCGCCACCGCTCCTATGAGGTCCGCACCTTCGGCTGCCAGATGAACGTGCACGATTCCGAGCGCCTCTCGGGCTCGCTGGAGAGCGCAGGGTACGTGCCGGTCGCCGAGGGCGAGGACGCCGACATCGTCATCATCAACACCTGCGCCGTGCGCGACAACGCCGCGGGCAAGCTCTACGGCATGCTCGGGCACCTCAAGTCCCGCAAGGACAAGCACGAGGGCATGCAGATCGCCGTCGGCGGATGCCTGGCGCAGATGGACCAGCAGGCCGTGCTCGACAAGGCTCCCTGGGTCGATGTGGTCTTCGGCACGCACAACATGGGCTCCCTCCCCGGGCTGCTCGAGCGCGCCCGCCACAACGGCGACGCGGAGCTGGAGATCCTCGAATCGCTCGAGGTGTTCCCCTCGACGCTCCCGACCAAGCGCGACTCCGCGCACAGCGGGTGGGTGTCCATCTCGGTCGGCTGCAACAACACCTGCACCTTCTGCATCGTGCCGAGCCTGCGCGGCAAGGAGAAGGATCGCCGCCCCGGCGACATCCTCAGCGAGATCCGCCTCCTCGTCGAGGACGGCGCGATCGAGGTCACGCTGCTCGGCCAGAACGTGAACTCCTACGGCGTCGAGTTCGGCGACCGTCAGGCGTTCAGCAAGCTGCTCCGTGCCGCGGGCGAGATCGAGGGACTGGAGCGCATCCGCTTCACGAGCCCCCACCCGGCCGCCTTCACCGACGACGTCATCGCCGCCATGGCCGAGACGCCCAACGTCATGCCCCAGCTGCACATGCCGCTGCAGTCCGGCAGCGACCGGATCCTCAAGGCCATGCGGCGCTCGTACCGCAGCTCGAAGTACCTGGGCATCCTCGACCGCGTGCGCGAGCGCATCCCGAACGCGGCGATCACCACCGACATCATCGTCGGCTTCCCCGGCGAGACCGAGGAGGACTTCCAGGAGACCATGCGCGTCGTCGAGCAGTCGCGCTTCTCCGGTGCCTTCACCTTCCAGTACTCGATCCGCGAGGGCACGCCCGCTGCGACCATGGCCGACCAGGTGCCCAAGGAGGTCGTGCAGGAGCGCTACGACCGTCTGATCGCCCTTCAGGAGCGCATCTCGCTGGAGGAGAACCAGAAGCAGGTCGGCCGCGAGGTCGAGGTGCTGGTGTCTGTCGGCGAGGGCAAGAAGGACGCCGAGACCCACCGCCTGACGGGGCGCGCCGAGGACAACCGTCTGGTGCACTTCGAGGTCACGCCCGGCTCGGACCTGCCCCGTCCGGGTGACGTGGTGACGGTCACGATCACCCACGGCGCACCGTTCCACCTGCTCGCTGACGATCCGACCGGAGCTCCGCTGCGCATCCGACGCACCCGTGGCGGCGACGCCTGGGACCGTGCGCAGGCCGCGAGCTGCGGCGTGCCCGCACCCGCTGGGCAGGCGGCGGGAGCACCGCGCGCCGTCTCCCTCGGACTTCCGACCCTGCGCGTCGGGGTGTGACCGGCATCCTCTCGTCGCGTTCGCTCGCAGATCCGCACACGTCCGCAGGCCTCGAGCCCGTCGACTGCGGAGTCGTGCAGAACTGCGGAGTCGCGCGGCGTCCTGAGGGAGGATCAGAATGACCGCGCGGATCTGGGCGGTCGTGGGCGCCACGGGGACGGGGAAGAGCGAACTCGCCCTCCAGCTCGCCGAGGCCCTGCGCGCGCGCGGCAACCCGGCGGAGATCGTCAACGCGGATGCCATGCAGCTGTATCGCGGCATGGACATCGGCACGGCCAAGCTCTCGCCTCCCGAGCGCCGCGGCATCCCGCATCACCTGTTCGATGTCCGCGAGGTGACAGAGGAGGCCGCGGTCGCCTGGTATCAGCCGCTCGCACGCGCGGCGATCCAGGCGATCCACGAGCGCGATGGCGACGCGATCCTCGTCGGCGGCTCCGGACTGTACGTATCGAGCGTCGTCTTCGATTTCCGCTTCCCGCCGAGGGACGAAGCAGTGCGTGCGCGACTCGAGGCCGAGCTCGACGAGAGCGGCGCGGGCGCGCTGTTCGCGCGGCTGCAGCAGCAGGACCCCGTGACGGCGGAGCGGATCGACCCGAAGAACGGCCGTCGCATCGTGCGGGCACTCGAGGTGCTCGAGCAGGGCGGGGCGACGCACGGCGCCGCTCTCCCCGAGAAGCCGGAGCTGTGGCATCCGGAGACGCGCATCCTGGGCATGCACACGGAACGCGAGACCCTCGTCGAGCGACTCGACCGACGCGTCGAGCGGATGTGGGCCGACGGAATGCTCGACGAGGTCGCGGCGCTCCGGCGAGCCGGCCTGGAGCGGGGCGTCACCGCCTCCCGCGCCATCGGCTACGCGCAGGCTCTCGCCCAGCTGCGCGGCGACATCACGGAGCAGCAGGCCATCGCGGAGACCCAGGCGCTCACGCGTCGATACGCCCGACGCCAGGTGTCGTGGTTCAAGCGCTATCCGCGGATCGAGTGGCTCGACGCCGGCACAGCGGATCCGGCGGGGCTCATCGACGCCTGACGGCATTGTGAGTGTCGGTGACCCCCGTCACGATGGAGGGATGACCACCCACTACTACACCGCCTCCAGCCTGGACGGATTCATCGCCACCGCCGACCATTCACTGGACTGGCTCCTGCGACAGGACATCGACGAGGACGGCCCGATGGCGTACTCGGGATTCCGCGAAGGTCTCGGCGCGATGGCGATGGGTGCGCACACCTACGAATGGATCATGCGGCACGACGAGGGCGGCTGGACCTACACGCTGCCGACCTGGGTGTTCACCCACCGTTCCCTCGACGTGCCGGACGGTGCCGACATCCGGCTCACCCAGGAGGACGTCCGCACGGTGCACGGCGAGATGGTGGCGGCCGCCGGCGACAAGGACATCTGGATCGTCGGCGGGGGAGAGCTGGTCGGCCGGTTCGCGGATGCCGGACTGATCGACGAGCTGTGGATCCAGTACGCGCCGGTCACGCTCGGCGCAGGGGCTCCTGTGCTCCCGCGCGCCCTCGACCTCGAGCTGATCGACGTGGCGCGCAACCGGAACTTCCTGTGCGGTCGGTACCGTGTGACGGGTACCCTCGACGACGCGCAGGATGGAGCACAGGCATGACCGTGGAGATCAGGACCTTCGACCCGGCCGAGACCGACGACGTCGTCGCGCTGTGGGATGAGGCGGGCCTCACGCGCCCGTGGAACGACCCTCGCGCCGACATCGAGCGGATGCGGGCGGTCTGGCCCGACCTGCTCATCGTCGCCGTCGACGGCGACCGGATCGTAGGCACTGTGATGGCCGGATACGACGGGCACCGGGGATGGATCTACTACCTGGCCAGCGCCGCCGACCGGCGCGGTGAGGGCATCGGACGCATGCTGGTGGGAGCGGCCGAGCGCCGGCTGCTCGCGCTCGGCTGCCCGAAGGTGCAGCGCATGGGGCGGCCGGGGAACGAGATCGTCTTCGCGTTCTACGATCAGGTCGGCTACGAGCGTTTCGATGTCGGCATGACGGGCAAGCGGCTGATCGTGGACAGCCCGACCGGGGCCTCCGTCTGAGCGCCGGCATGTGCGCCGCTCTCTAGACTGTTGGCATGGTCGCATTCACCAAGGGACACGGCACCGGCAACGACTTCGTCATCATCGAGGACGTCGACGGCGCCCTGGAGCTGACACCGAGCCAGGTGCAGGCGCTCTGCGACCGGAACTTCGGCGTCGGCGCGGACGGCGTGCTCCGTGTGGTGCGGTCGTCGGCGATCTCCGACGGCGCTGCCGCGCTGGCCGAGGAACCTGCGGCAGAGTGGTTCATGGACTACCGCAACGCCGACGGCTCGATCGCCGAGATGTGCGGCAACGGCATCCGCGTCTTCGCTCACTATCTGCTCCGTTCCGGTCTGGCCGAGCTCGAGCCGGGCTCGACGCTGCCGATCGGCACGCGCGCCGGTGTGCGCGACGTGATGCGCTCCGAGAACGGCTATCAGGTCGACCTCGGCCGCTGGCGGCTGGCCGGCGGCGAGCCCCTGGCGCGCGCTGCGGGACTGTCCGTCGCGCGGCCCGGTCTCGGCATCGATGTCGGCAATCCGCATGTGGTGGTCGCGCTGGCATCCGACGAGGAGCTCGAGGGACTCGACCTCAACCCCACGCCGGTGCTGGAGCCCGCCCCGCCCGCGGGCGCGAACGTCGAGTTCGTCGTGCCCGGGGAGCCCCTCGTGCGGGATGGAGTCGGCCAGGTGCGGATGCGGGTGCACGAGCGCGGCGTCGGCGAGACGCTCAGCTGCGGTACGGGAGTCGCGGCCACCGCGCTGGCGGTGCGGCACTGGGCGGGCGAGCGCGCGCCGCACCAGTGGCGGGTCGAGGTGCCCGGCGGCACGCTGGGCGTGCGGATGTTCCCCGCCGAGGACGGCGAGCACGTCGCACTCTCCGGCCCGGCGCAGCTGGTCTACCGCGGCGAGATCGACCTCGTCTGAGCGAGGGCGCCGGTCACTCCGCGACGTCGATCGGAGCCGTCGGCGGTGTGCCGTGCCGTCGCACCTTGAGCACCCGGTAGCCCTTCCCGGTCGCGGCGCGGTGCACGCTGTATCCCGGGGTGAACGTCGCTGTCATCCAGCGCTGCAGGGAATCCGAACCGAGGTTGCGCTGCACGACCATCCATGCGTCGCTGTGCTCGTCCAGACGCGGGATCCAGTGCTCCAGCATCTCGTGCAGGACGCCCTTGCCGACGCGGATCGGCGGGTTCGAGCGGATCGTGCGGAACTGGACGTCATCGGGAACACCATCGGGCGTCACGGCGTTGACATTGGTGAGGCCCAGGGACTCGGCGTTGCGCCGGGTCAGGTCGAGCGCCCGCTCGTTGACGTCCACGGCCCACACGGTCGCGTGAGGGGCGGCCAGGGCCATCGTGAGCGTGATCGGCCCCCACCCGCAGCCGAGGTCGAGGAAGTCGCCCCCGGGCGGCAGGGGAGGCATGTTGGCGAACAGCACGGCCGTCCCCGCATCCAGGCGATCGGGGCTGAAGACGCCACCCGCAGTGGTGAGGTCGAGTTCCCGTCCCGCGAGGGTGACATGGATGGTGCGCAGGTTCTCTGCACTTGCCGGGGCCGCGCTGAAGTAATGGTCGGACGGCATGGAGTGAGCGTACCGGATGGCGGGGGCTAAGGTTAAGGCGCTCTGAGTGGTTGTGGCCCTGTGAGCCCCAGCACCATGCGCACGCAGGAGAAGAAGAAAAGGATCGGATGACGAAGAGCAACGACGAGAGCACTCAGACGGATGCGCTGGATCGCGTGCTGTCGCACGCGGAGCCGCGGACCGAGGCGAGAGTGTTCGGCGCCGCTCAAGCACTGCAGAACGAGGCCACGGCCGCGCACGGCGCCGCCGACGGCGAGCAGTGGGACCTCGAGGATCGGCACGCGCTGCGTCGCGTGGCCGGCCTCTCCACCGAGCTCGAGGACGTCACGGAGGTCGAGTACCGCCAGCTGCGCCTGGAGAACGTGGTGCTCGTCGGCGTGTACCCGCAGGGCGCGCAGGACGACGCGGAGAACTCTCTGCGCGAGCTCGCCGCCCTTGCGGAGACGGCCGGAGCCGCCGTGCTCGACGGGCTGCTGCAGCGCCGCCCGCATCCGGATCCCGCCACCTACCTCGGACGAGGCAAGGCGCAGGAGCTGAAGGACATCGTGGCGGCCGTCGGCGCCGACACCGTGATCGCCGACACCGAGCTCGCCGCCAGCCAGCGCCGCGCGCTGGAGGATGTCGTGAAGGTCAAGGTCATCGACCGCACCACGGTCATCCTGGACATCTTCAGCCAGCACGCCAAGAGCCGTGAGGGCAAGGCGCAGGTCGAGCTCGCACAGCTCGAGTACCTGCTTCCTCGTCTGCGCGGCTGGGGCGAGTCGATGAGCCGCCAGGCCGGTGGCCAGGTCGGCGCCGGGGGAGCGGGCATGGGCTCGCGAGGTCCCGGTGAGACCAAGATCGAGCTGGATCGCCGCCGCATCCGCACTCGCATGGCGCAGCTGCGCAAGCAGATCCGCGAGTTCGCGCCGGCGCGCGACGCCAAGCGCGCCGAGCGCAAGCGCAACACGATCCCGTCGGTCGCCATCGCCGGGTACACGAACGCCGGCAAGTCGAGTCTGCTGAACGCTCTCACCAGCGCCGGCGTACTGGTCGAGAACGCGCTGTTCGCGACCCTGGACGCCACCGTGCGTCGCGCCGAGACCCACGACGGACGCATCTACACGCTCACCGACACGGTCGGCTTCGTGCGCAACCTGCCGCATCAGCTCGTCGAGGCGTTCCGCTCCACGCTCGAAGAGGTCGGACAGGCCGACCTGATCGTGCACGTCGTGGACGGTTCGCATCCGGATCCCTCCGCCCAGCTGCAGACGGTGCGCGACGTGATGGGCGACGTCGGCGCCCGCAGCATCCCCGAGATCGTCGTGTTCAACAAGGCCGACCTGGTCGACGAGGACGAGCGTCTCGTGCTGCGCGGGTTGGCACCCGACGCGCACTTCGTCTCCTCGCGCACGGGCGAGGGCATCGACGAGCTGCGCGAGGCGATCGAGCGGATGCTGCCGATGCCGGCCGTCGAGGTGCGCGCGCTCGTGCCGTACGACCGCGGCGACCTCGTCTCGGCGGTGCACGAGACCGGAGTGCTGATCTCGGCTGAGCACGAGGAGGCGGGCACCATGGTGCACGCGCACGTGTCGGAGCGGCTTGCGGCCGAGCTCGCGCCCTACGCGGTGAGCTGAGCCGGACGCCCGGGGAACCGTCAGGCGGCCTGGAAGCGCGCCTCGACGGTTGCCGAGACGATGATGTCCTCCGCTTCGTAGACCATGCCGGAGGAGCCGGCCGAGTCCATCGCGAAGGCGGCGCTGCGCATGAGCATCTTGGGCTGAGGGGCGGACTCCTGGCGGGAGATCAGACCCAGGTCGGCGACTTCGAGAGGCACGACGGAGCCCAGTCCGAGGGCGGCGGCGTACGCCTCGGCACGGGCGACGGCCACCGACACGGCGCCAGCGGCGACATCCCGTTCCAGCCGCGTCCGCGTCTCCGGGGTGAGCTGCCAGTCCACGATGCCGACTTCGACGCCGTCGCGCAGGGACACGTCGGAGACCCACAGCGAGAGCTCGGAGGGATCCGGGAAGGTGGCGGTGAACGCGATCGTGGCATGGTAGACCGGCGCGAGCTGGCGGCCGTCCGCGTTCCACGGACGCTCGGCGTGCACGGTCATCCGGGTGCTCGACCACTCCACGACCGTCTCCGCGTCCTTGCGGTCGACGATGCTCTGCCGCACGGGTTCGGCCAGCCGGGTGACCTCGTCGACCGCGGCGACGCGCTGCGGCCCCTCGGCGCGGATGTTCAGATGGACGGTGGCGCGCTCGGGCGCGATGCGCAGCTCGTGCTCGCCGCGGACGGTGATGATGACGTCGCTCATGAGTGCGACTGTACGTCACGCGATCGGCTTCGGCGGCGCGGAATGGCACGAGGGGCGGATACGTTGTAGTCTTTGGTGCTCGGGTGCGACAGCATCCGACTGGTAATTCCACAGAGTGACAGCGGCTCCTTCGCAAGAAGGCCCACGGGGCTGATCGGTTTCGACGGCGTCTGGGTATCGACGGGAAGCGGGCCGAGGATGCAGGGTTATCTCGTGAACGCCCCCTGCGAAAAAATAGTTGCCAATGCAAAGCGCAACGACTTCGCCCTCGCTGCCTAAGCGAGCCCGATAGTCCGTCAGACCGTATGTGATCCCGATACGGACCCTGGCGTCATCTAGGGATCTTGCTGCGTGACGGCGTCTGGACGTCACGTGGGACTCTTCCCAGACTGGGCTCGTCGACTTAGGTGTCTGTGACAAAGGTCGGAGCCGAGCAGAACGCTTTCACAGACTGCGCCCGGAGAAGACGTGGATGATCAGCGTCGGACGGGGGTTCGATTCCCCCCAGCTCCACCAAGCCGTTGTCACGTGAAGAACCCCCGCCCTCCTGATTCTCGTCTGGAGGACGGGGGTTCTTCATTGTCGGTGCGACGTCCTCAGCCCTTCTTCGGCTTCGACGGGGGAGTCGCCGGTGTCGCGCGAGACACCGTGGGGGTCGTGAGGACGGCATCCGAGGTCACGGAAGTCCCGTACGCGTTCGTGGCCGTCACGGTCACCGTGTAGGACACACCGTTGCGCAGGCCGTTCAGCGTCGCGGTGAGCGCGATGGTCTGCACGGACACGGGAGTCGCCTGCTTGGACTTGCTCTTGTCGACGATCGGCGTCGCCGTGACGGTGTAGGCCGTGATCCGTGAGTGGCCGTCGGAGGCCGGAGCCTGCCAGGATGCTGCGGCCGTGGCGTCGCCTGAGGTCACCTGAAGGTCCTGCGGAGCTGCAGGGGCAGTCGGCTTCGCCTGCTGGAAGGCGACGCGGTCCACGGTCCAGAACGCGCTGTTGGTTCCCGTGTAGCGGAAGCGGAACTGCGCCTGCTGCGCGCCCTGCGGCACCGCGAACTCGAGGCGTTCGTTCGCGTTGGTGTTCTTCGCGTAGTTCTTCAGCGACACCGGCTCGGCGCCATCGGACCGCTTCGTGAGGCCGCACGAGGCGTCACTCGCGTGTGGGACGACAGCGCGCCGTGATCAGTCTCGCGGCTGGAGCCCGCCCAGTGCCACCGCGAGGATCTCGCCCGCCAGAAGCTCCGGGTCGACAGGACCGTCGGGCCGGTACCACTCCACGACCGAGTTGATCATGCCGAAGATCAGGCGCGTCGCGACGCCGGCATCCAGGTCGCCGCGCACGATGCCCTCGGACTGCGCCTCGCGGACCAGGCCTGTCACAGTGTGATCGAACCGGCGCCGCCGGGCCAGAGCGGCCGTCTCGATCTCGCTGTTGCCTCGCAGTCGCAGCAGCAGCGTGACCTGAGGCTGACGCTCCGTGAGCACCCGCACGGCGCCCTCGATGATGGCCGTCAACCGGGAGCCGGCCGTGGGCTGCCGAAGTGCATCCTCAAGCGCCTTCTCGAGGCCGCCCAGCGCGTCCTCCAGTGCGATCTGGAGGATCTGCTCCTTCGATTCGACGTGGTGGTACAGCGCCGACTTGGTCAGGCCGAGGCGACCCGTCAGGTCGGAGACCGATGTGGCGTCGTACCCCTGCTCGTTGAAGAGCTCGACTCCGGCGCGGATGATGTCGGCGCGATCATGACCCGGCCGTCCGCGCCGGGCAGTCCTCGTGCTGGTCGTCACGGTGTCATCCTCGGCATGATTCCCAATCTATCGCCGTCGCGCGCATCGGACCGGCACGGGAACGGGTCGCAACCGGACTAAGCTGGAGTGGTTATCCGAAGATCGGGAGGGTTCGACGTGGTCGACTTCATCGTGTTCATGGTCCTGTTCCTCGGCGGGTTCTACCTGTTCGGGCTCGCGTGGGAGCTGCCGACCGCGCAGGGCGTGGTCTTCTCCGCGGGAATCCTCCTCGTCAGCCTCGCCCTCGCATACGTCATGCGGCAGCGCGGCTCCGCGACCCGTCGCGCCGACAACTGGAACCAGCGCGGCGACAAGTGATCGCCGTCGACGGCTGCAGCGCCGTCGACGGCTGCAGCGCCGTCGATCCGCAGACGCCGAGAGGGCGCCGCTGATGCAGCGGCGCCCTCTCTCTGTGTCCAGTGGTCACTTCTCGCCCCAGTCGACGAGCAGCAGTCCCTGCTTCGTGTCGGCGAACCTCACCCACCCGTCGCCGAACTCGTAGGTCATGCCGAACCCGTCGTCGTCCTTGGCGATCGCGTAGGCGGGATCCTCGGTGATGTACGTCTTGCCGTTCGAGGTCGAGCGCAGCCAGCCCTCCGAGATCAGGCTCGCCTGGGCCGTGCGGGAGTTCTCGGCGCTGATGGGGCCCCACGCGTACATCTGGCCGTGGTCGGATGCCGTCGAGTAGTCGGCCCAGAGGCACTCGAGTCCGCCTTCGACGAGGACGTCACCGATGCGGAACTCGCGCTCCTCGAAGGTCCAGCCCTGGGACTTCAGCGCCTCGACGGTGCCCTTGGTGATCATGGTCTCGCAGGTCGGCCGGTCGGCGGGCGCGGTCGTGGCGGGCTTGTCGGCGGGAGCGGTCTCCACCTCGGCCTTCGGCGTGGCCGGAGGCTTCGAAGCGGTCGAGGTGGGGGTCTTGTCGACCGGCGTGCTGGGGCCGCTGCACGCGGCGAGGGACAGCGTTGCCAGCAGGGCGCCGGCAGCGAGGGGGAATCGGGTTTTCATGTGATCCGTGGGGGAGGGGTGCATGTCGCGCTCAGGCGCGCGGCGCGTCGCGGAACAGGGAGAGGAACGAGTCGTGCAGGATGCCGTTGGTCGCCAGAGCGGACAGTGCGGAGAGGGTCTCTGTGCCGTCGAACGCCGTCATCCGCCCACCGGCCTCGCGAACGATCGGAACCGCCGCGGCGATGTCGTACTCCTTGACATCGAACTCGGCGACCATGTCGATGCGTCCCTCGGCCAGCAGCATGTAGCTGAAGATGT
>NZ_MKRT01000006.1:77056-79428 GCF_001897945.1 Microbacterium sp. 69-10 | reverse complement strand
TCAGCGAGGACCAGCAGCTCGGGGGTCTTCCCAGCCTGCGCCCACTGCGAGATGCTCTGGAAGCTCACGCTCGCCTCGTCGAGTGAATCGACCGTCGACACGGACAGTCTGCGGGCTCCGTCGCTCGTGGCGGTCCAGGAGCCGTCGCCGGCGGATGCCCACCAGCGGCGCCCGAGGGCGGGCATGCTGACCACGCCGACCTGCGGGACGCCGTCGACCGCCAGGGCGATCATGGTGCCCCACAGCGGCACGCCGCGCAGGAAGTTCGCCGTCCCGTCGATCGGGTCGATGATCCACTGCCGGCTCGTGACTCCCTCTGCGCCGAACTCCTCACCGAGGATGCCGTCGTCGGGGCGTTCGGCGTGCAGGATATCGCGGATCGCCCGTTCCGTGGCGAGATCGGCATCCGTGACGTGCGAGCGATCGGCCTTCAGTGAGACCTCGAGGTCGGCCGCATCGAACCGGGGGAGGGATTGCTCATCGGCGGCATCCGCCAGGCGAAGGGCGAGGTCGAGGTCGGTACGGAAGTCTGTGGCTGCGAGGGGGACGGTCACTTCAACAGGATAGTCCGGGCCGGTAAGCCAGACCGGGGTGCCGGGTATCGGTCGTGAAACGATCCGCCGCAGCCAAGCCACCCGGTACGGATCGCGGGCAACGCGCCCGGGATCCGATGGTGATTTGGTGCGACCCGTCCCCGCTGGTAATGTAATTCCTCGGCCGGGGAAACCGGGCCATGCGCCTCTAGCTCAATCGGCAGAGCAATTGACTCTTAATCAATGGGTTCAGGGTTCAAGTCCCTGGGGGCGCACGGATTCAGCCCGTCGAGGATCGCCTCGACGGGCTGATTCGTTTTCCGGGCCCAGAGCAGCAGCTGAGTCACCGTCGGTTCCGTGACGTTGCGCTCCCACTTCGAGACCGTCGGACGCGAAGCCCCGACGTAGTCGCCCATCTCGAGCTGGTCGAAGCCTGCCAGTCGTCGAGCTGCACTCATGCGCTCTCCGAGGGTCGCCGTCTGAACACTCATCATTGTCATGTTTGAACTATAACGGCATCCGTGCATAGATAACGCGACACGCCGCAGTCAATGGGCGTCCAGTCGTGCGTATTGCTGAATCTTCATACCGTGTAGCGAAACCGCTTCACGAGGATTCAGCAAGGGAGCCGGCATGGCTGGTGATTGGCAGCGGATGCTGCTGGATGAGGCGCGCAGCGAGAGTGAGGCGCTGGTCGAGCACGGGAAGCGCGCAGTCGCGGAGTACCACGAGCACGGCAATTCGCAGGTGTACCAGGATGCGCTGATCGCGCTGACGGCCCGCATCCGTGCGGTGCCGAGCGAGCAGGCCGGCCTGATCATCGCCGATCTCGTCGGGATGCTGGCGTGGGGCGGTCGCCGTGGTTGAGAGCGGCGGCGTGCTCGTCCGCGAGCGGATGGCGTGGGAGCGGGACTTCACCCAGATCCCGAACCTGTACGCCCGCGACAAGACTCTCAGCTGGGTCGCTCGCGGCATCCTGCTGTGGCTGATGACCCAGGATGACGGCTACCAGGTGAGCATGGGCGCGATCGAGCAGGCGAGCTGGAAGGAGGGCCGCGAGGCCGTCCGCAGCGCGATCGCCGAGCTCGAGAAGGCCGGCTACCTGCACCGGCAGCAGAAGCGCGGCAAGGGCGGCCGTCTGGCTGGCTACGTGTTCCACCTCCGTGACCCGTTCCAGCTGCCCGTCGTGGGCGCTCCGCAGCTCCCGATCGCCGCCCTCGCGGCTGTGGATAACTCGCCCGTGACCGGCGACGGGAAGCCGTCATCTGGTGCTGTGGATAACCCCACCGGCAGACGGGTTGCCGTCGACGGTGACCCGTCCACCAAGAAGAACACTTACTCAAGAACATATAAAGACCCAGCCCAACCACAGAGGCCACAGGGCGCGCCTGTGGAGAACTTCGGCGCGGTGCGCTGGGCGGATGACGAGTGCCCGGCCTCGTGGCGATCGCCGCGAGTGCACGAGCTCGGCGCGAAGTCGCACGCCTGCATCCACTGCGGCGCACGACCCATCGTGCGGAGCATCTCGTGACCGCCGCCGTGTGGATGTTCCTCGCGATGGGCGCGTGGATCGCGTACCGGCTCGCGTGCGTCGTCGGAGAGCGTGGCGAGCGATGAGCGACCGCACCATCCCCGTGATGATCCACCTGCCCGCTGAGACGTTCCTCGCGCTCGAGGCGGCGGCGCACCGCAAGGGCATCCAGATGCGCGAGCTCATCGTCGCCGGGCTCATGCGCGCGACCCAGCCGCGCCCCGTGCGCGGCGCTGCCGGACAGATCGCCTCGACGACGCCGGGCGGCGGCAAGCGCGGCTACCGGAAGCTGAATGCCGAGGAGTGGG
>NZ_MKRT01000006.1:76532-76919 GCF_001897945.1 Microbacterium sp. 69-10 | reverse complement strand
GCCGAGACCTGGGGCGGCCGCAAGGCGCAGCAGTACGTCGCCCTCACCCTCGCCACCTACGGCGACGTGTGCATCAACTGCGGCCTGCCCGGATCGAACAGCGCCGACCACGTCATCCCGCGCGCCAAGGGCGGCGCCGTCTACGACATCGACAACCTCGGCCCCAGCCACCGACGCTGCAACTACAGCCGGCAGGACAAACCACTCCGACCCGTCGGCATCCCCGTCGAGTCCGGCCTGAAGTACTTCACATGAGAGGAACCACCATGACCACCCAGCCCGACCCCTCCGACTACCTGGCCGACACCGGCGCATCAACGCTCGACATCGCCGAGGGCATCGAGAACGTCGACCGCATCGACGCATGGATCGACGCAGCCCTCGCCG
>NZ_MKRT01000006.1:66792-76425 GCF_001897945.1 Microbacterium sp. 69-10 | reverse complement strand
CGTCGCCGTTCAGTTCGACGCGGCACGACGAGCCGCCGAAGGACGCCCGGTTCTTTAAGAGCCGCAGACGCTGGACACCCACGCGCAGCCCCGTCTTTTCTTTCCCGATCAGCCCCAGAAAAACCCGAACCGCACGAAAGGAGCCGAGATGACCGAGAACGACGCCGGCCTCGCCGACTACCTCCCAGGCATGGAGCCGCCGACGGTCGAATCGGTCGTCTCGGCAGCGTACGAGAAGTCGATCATGCGACTGCGCTCCGACGGCGTCATCGGCGACGAGCACGCCGGCATCTGCGCCAGCATCATGGCCCTCGCTCAGATCGCCGACAACCCGATGACCAAGGCCTACGCTCGCAACGGCGCGCTGCAGGAAGCCCACGAGCAGATGCGCACGCTGCTCGAGGCGGCCAAGCGTCAGGGCGACGCCGACTACGCCACGTTCGAGGCATGGCTGGCGGCGCAGCAGTGACATGGTCCGGCTTCACCTACGCGACGCCTCGCGACCCGTCGCGCCCGTCGCGCGGCGCGAAGATCGCCGACCTCGCGCGCGCCCTCGGCTGGGAGCCGATGCCGTGGCAGCAGCACGTCTGGGACGTTGCCACCGAGCTCGACGAGCGCGGCAACTACGTCTACGAGAAAGTATTCGTGACCGTGCCGCGCCAGTCCGGGAAGACCACGCTGTTCGGCCCGGTCGAGCTGCAGCGCGCCGTCGAGTTTCCCGGCTGCAAGGTGTACTTCACCGCGCAGACCGGCGACGACGCGCGCACGCTGCTCAAGACCCTGATCTCGCGCGTCGAGGCGAGCCCGCTCAGCCGGTTCTTCGACGGCAAGCGCAGCGCCGCGCAGACCGGTATGGTCACGCCCCGCGGGTCCGAGATCTGGGCATTCCCGCCGAAGCCCGAGAAGATCCACGGCAAGACCCCGGTCCTCGTCGGCATCGACGAGATCTGGACCCTCGACGACGTCCAGTCCAAGGGACTCATCACGGACGGCATCGAGCCGGCGCAGCGCACGCTCTACGGCAAGCGCCAGATCTGGTATCTGTCGACGGCCGGCACCGCCGAGTCCACGTTCATGAAACGGCAGGTCGAGCGTGGCCGGCGCAGCGTCGAGCAGCCCGGCAGCGACCCCAAGTTCGCGTACTTCGAGGCCAGCCTGCCCGACGACGCCGACCCCTACGACCGTGAGGCGTTCGCCGCCTTCCACCCCGCGATCGGTTACACCCAGGACGTCGACGACCTGTTCGCGCTCGTCGACGGCAGCGCGCCGCCCGAGGAGCAGGTCGACCACTCGACCTGGCTCCGCGCGTACTGCAACCGCTGGACCGAGTCCCGCGAGGTGCTCATCCCGGACTGGGACGACCTCGCCGACCCCGAGCTCACGGCACGCTGGGCAGATGTCGCGATCTCATGGGAAGTCGCGCACGACAACGAGATGGGCGCGATCCTCGCGACTTGGCGCGACGACGACGATACGCCCTGCACCCGCGTCGTGCACGCGGCACCCGGCACGCGCTGGATGGAAGACCTGCTCGTCAACATCTACGAGCGGCAGCCAGCCGCGTTCGGCGCGGATGACGGAGGCCCCACGCGCCGGCTGAACGACAGGCTCCGCCTGCGCCTCGGCGACGACGCCATCACCACCCTCGGCATGAAGGACTTCGGCGTCGCGTGCGAGACCTGGCTGACCGCAGCCCGCGACGAGCAGAACATGCGCCAGGACGGCTCCCGCACGCTCGCGAACGGCGTCGCACACCTGGTCATGAAACGCACCGGCGAAGTCACCCGATTCAGCCGCGCCGACGCCGCCGGCCCCGTCGCCGCCCCCGTCGCATCCGCCGTCGCGCTCTGGCTCTACGACCACCGCGACGCCCCGTCCTGGACCCCAACCACGAGCTACTGAGGAAACCCCGATGATCTCTCTCGACTCAACCCAGATCAGCACCGTCGTCCTGTGCAGCCAGTGCCCGTGGTACCGCGGATTCGCCGACACCCGCGACGAGGGCTGGCGCGTCGGCGCACGCCACGAGCAGAACCTGCATCCCGAGCTCGACCAGGCCCGCAACACCCGCGATAAGCGCGCCTCTCGCGCACGACACGCCGTGTCGACGCTTTCGGGTGTCAGGACTCCGGCTGACGGTATCAAGCGTGAACCAGTCGAAGCCCAGCATCCTGAGCCGCGCGCTCAGCGCGATCGCGCCGGCCATGTCGCTCGCGATCAAGAGCCCCGAAGACTGGGCCGATAGCAGCCACCTGATCCCGGTCGACCTGCAGACGCTGTTCGGCTGGTCCGACGCATCCGGCATCCAGATCAGCCGGCGCACCGCGCTCGGCCTCGACGTCGTCGCGAAGGGCCGGCGGGTGCTCGCCACCAACCTCGGCCGCATGACGCTCGTGAACCGCAAGTCCGGCGCGCTCGCCCCGATGCAGATGTCGTACCTGCAGCAGCCCGAGGAAGACCGCCCGCTCGCGCAGACGCTGATCTGGACCGCCGACGCCCTGTACTTCTACCCGCGCACCTGGTGGATCGTGCAGCGCCGCGACGCGTACGGATGGCCGGCGCGCGGCGGCGTCAAGCTGCTCGATCGCAAGGATGCCGAGTTCGACGACGACGGCAAGGTCATCAAGGCCTGGGGCAAGCCGGTCGAGGCCCGCGACGTGATCCAGTTCGACGCACCCGACGGCGGCCTCCTGCACGACGGCCTCAAGCTTCTGCGCCGCGCCGTGATCCTCGATCGCGCCGCCAGCCTCGCCGAGGAGAACCCGGTCCCGTCCGTCGAACTGCACTACGACGGCAACAAGCCGCTCGAGGCGACCCAGATCCAGCAGCTGCTGCAGTCGTGGCAGGCCGCCCGCGCCAAGTACGGCGCCGCGTACACCGACAAGACCATCAACGCCAAGACCCTCGGTCTCGACAAAGAGCAGCTGCTGCTGGACGCGCAGAACCGAATGGACATCAAGCTCGCCCGACAGATCGGCATCCCCGCATGGGCGGCCGACGTCGCGCTCGAGGGCTCGACGCTGAACTACCAGAACCGCGCCTCGCGCGCCTGGGAGCTCATCGACCTGTACCTCGCGACCTACACCACCGCGATCGCATCCCGCCTGTCGATGAACGACTGCACGCCGATCGGCTGGTCGACCGAGTTCGACACCGAAGTACTCACCCGCCCCGACCTCAAAACCCGGTTCGAGACATACAAGGTCGGCATCGACGGCGGGTTCATCGACCAGGCATGGATCGAAGCCCAGGAAGGCCAGAAGATGAAGCAGCTCGAGGAGACCCCCGCATGAACGCGTTCGAGGAACTCCGCTCCCGCCTGCGCCTGATCGAGGCGAACGCCCAGCACCCCGCACGATGGAACCTCGAGCAGGGCGACGCCACCGCATCCCTGCACCTGTACGGCGTGGTCGGCGGGTTCTGGGGCGACATCGTCGCCGCCGACGTCGTCCGCGAGATCCGCGACCTCGACGTCGCCGAGCTCCACGTCTACATCAACAGCCCCGGCGGCGATGTGTACGACGGCATCGCGATCCGCAACGCCCTCCGCCAGCACTCCGCCACCGTCGTCGTCCACGTCGACGGGCTCGCAGCATCTGCCGCCAGCTTCATCGCAGCCGCCGGCGACGAGGTCATCATGGGCGAGAACAGCGAGCTCATGATCCACGACGCGTGGACCATCGCCCTCGGCAACGCCGACGAGCTCCGCACCGTCGCCGACGACCTCGACCGCATCAGCGACAACATCGCCGGCATGTACGCCGAGAAGGCCGGCGGCACCGCCGCCGAGTGGCGCGCCGTCATGAAGGCCGAGACCTGGTACTCGGCATCCGAGGCCGTCGCAGCCGGACTCGCGGACCGCACCGACGCCGCCACCCCCGAGACCGAGGACGACGAGCTCGACATCGCCGCCCGCTTCGACCAGCCCATCTACGCCCACGCCGGCCGCGCCGCGGCCCCGGCACCCATCCCCGTAGCCGCCATGGCTGCCACCCGAAAGGAACCCCGCATGAACCGTGAGCAGCTCGCAGCCGCACTGGCCGCCGGCACCATCACCCAGGCCCAGCACGACGACGGCATCCGCATCCTCGACGCCATGGCCGCGCCCGCAGCCCCCGCAGCGCCGGCCGCCGCGGCGCAGCCGGTCGCACCGTCCGCCGGCATCCCCGGCGAGCCCGTCAGCGCCGAGTACGCAGCCGGCCCCACCACCGTCCCGCAGGCCGGCGCGCAGGTCACCGACCGCCCCCGCTCGCTGATGAACATCGCCCGCGACGCGGCCGACGTACTGCAGCACGGCGGGTCGCT
Source organism: Microbacterium sp. 69-10 (assembly GCF_001897945.1). GTDB lineage: Bacteria > Actinomycetota > Actinomycetes > Actinomycetales > Microbacteriaceae > Microbacterium. Next base: position 72,120 of record NZ_MKRT01000006.1, on the reverse strand, counting down.
CAACGAGATGATCCGCAGCGTGAACAACGCGCTGACCAACGTCGTCGCCGCCGATGACGCAGGCGAAGGCTTCCTGCAGACCAGCCGCATCGGCGAGGTCTGGCAGGCGACCCCCGAAGGGCGTCCGCACGTCGACGCGCTGGGTGGACCCAAGCCGCTGACCGCCCCGAAGATCGAGGGCTGGAAGTGGACGCTCCCGACGCCCGAGCCCGCCGCATACGCAGGCGGCCTCGTCGAGGTCCCCACCGGAGCCTGGGCGACGGCGAAGGTCGAGGAGACCCCGAGCCGCTGGGCGTTCGGCAACAAGGTCGACCGCATCTACACCGACCTCGGCAGCGCCGACCTGATCGCCTCGCTGTTCCGCCTGCTGAAGGAAGGCTACGGCCGCAAGTCCGACGCCGCGGTCGCCACCGACCTCGTCGCAGGCGCAACCGCCCTCAGCAACCCGACCCCGGCGACGCTGATCGACGCCCTCACGCTCGCGTTCCTGCAGCTCAAGAAGATCGGCGCGAGCCCCACCCAGTTCTGGATGGGCGAGACCGCGTTCACCCAGTTCGCCGCGCTCAAGGTCGCCGACCTGCCCGCGTGGATCGCGAACGCAACCGGGTTCGTCGAGCTCGACGGCAAGACCTCGCTGTCGAACGTGTTCGACGTCGACGTCGACTTCCAGCTCGCGGCGCAGGGATTCCTCGCCCTCGACCGCAACGCGGCCGACGTGTTCGAGTCCCCGACGATCCAGGTCGAGGCGCAGGACGTCGCGCACGGCGGCGCCGACATCGGGTTCTTCGCCTACGGCGGCACGTTCATCTACGACGCCCGCGCGATCGTCAAGGCCACCATCACCCCCGTCCCGTAAGGAGCGCAGCAGACATGAGCAACAACGCCTACATCAAGGTCAAGCTCGACCAGATCGACGAGCAGAAGAAGGCGCTCCGCGCCCAGCTGAAGGCCCTCGACGCGAAGCGCAAGGCCTACAGCGACCAGCTGGTCGACGAGACCGACCCGGACCCCCAGACCGGCGACGAGGACTGATCAGCAGCGCGGGCCGGGCTGGCCGGCCCCGGCCCGGCCCGCGCACCACCACCGACCGAGAAGGACATCATGACCGCCTGGTACAGCGCCACCACCGCGAAGAGCGACCTCGGCATCAGCGTCAGCGACAAGCAGCTCGCCGCCGCTCAGGAGCAGTGCCTGCGCATCAAGGGACTCGCCCTCGACACCGCGGCCTCGCCGAGCGAGAGCTTCGCGCAGGGCGTCGTCTACCAGGCCCTTGCGAACAAGCAGGCCTCCCAGGCATCCGCGGCGGGTGAGCTCGGCAGCGACACCAACCGCGTCAACGTCACCCCGCTCGACTACAAGATCCTGTCGATGCTCATCATCCCTGCTCCCGACCCCGACGACCCCGCCCGCGACCTCGGCCACATCGGCACCCTGATCGGCTGACCATGGGCGCCCGACACGACCTGCGGGACCTGATCGCCGCATCCGCCCCCGACACGTGGGACATCATCGCCTACCCCACGCAGCTAAGCCCGCTCGACAACCCCGCCAAGCCCGTCGCGATCGTCATCGAACAGGACACCATCGCATCGGGCGACACGAGCCCCGACGACGAGCACGGCATCCCCGTCACCGTCACCCTCAACGTCTGGGTGATCGTCGACGCCACCCTCGGCAGCGATCGCGAGCAGGTCGAGGACGACCTCGAGGCGGCAGCCGAGCGGATGATCCGCATCCTCGAGCAGCTGCCCGACCAGTGGTGGGACGGCACCGCGAACCGCAACCAGTACGACCCGCAGAAGCCGGCCTACGACTTCACCATCCGCGCCGCCGGCGCGCTCACACCTGAGGAGACACCATGACCGCGAAGGCCACCAAGCGCTGGAAGGCGACGATCGGCACTGACCAGTACCAGGGCGAGACGAGCTCGATCGAGTACAACCCCGGCTACACGGGCACCGTGTGGAAGGGCGGCGACGACAACACCATCGCCGACGTCACCCCCGGCGACCCGCAGCTCACCATCGTCATGGCGATGGACACCGAAGACCCCACCTCGCTGTGGCGGCTGTTCCACGACGCGCCCGCCGGCACGCCGATGGAGCTCACCTGGGCGCCGCACTACGACGGCACGTTCGCGCTGAAGACGACGCTCTCGACGATCAAGCCGCCCGTCATCACCAACCGAGCCGGCGGTATCCCCGAGGTCACCGTTCAGCTGCCGTGCAGCGAGGCCGTCACCGCGACCAACGTGCCGTAGGCCGACCATGCTGGACGTCCGGAACTCGCGTGAGCTGCAAGCCACGATCCTCGCTCTGCGCGGCGCGCAGCGGCAGATCCGCACTGGCATCAACAAGGAAGCCCGCTCACGCATCCGGCCGCTCTGGCAGCAGGCCCTGAACGCGCGAGCCCGCGACGAGATGACCAGGCGCATCATCGTCGCGGGCGCCCGCGCCACGGCATCCGACCGAGGCGTCACCGTCCACGCCGCGACCAGGCGTCGGCCGCTCTCCGGCGGGCTCGTGCCCGCGTTCGAGTGGGCCGGCGCTGAGTTCGGAGCACGGACCAAGCGCATCGAGGTCACGCAGCGCTCACGCGCCGGCCGCAGCTACAAGCGGCCACTCACCATCAACCGACAGTTCCACGGAAGGCAGCAGGACGGCATGGTCGCATTCGACGCCGCCAGCGAGGTCGGCACCAAGATCGTCGCACTGTGGGTGCACACCGTCGTCGACGAGCTCACGCAGATTCCCGCAGTCGAGGTTGTGGCCTGATGCCCATCAAGATCGACTTCCTCGCCAACGTCCGCGGATTCTTGAAGGGCACCGACGACGTCGACGACGCGCTCGACGACGTCGCCGACAGCCTCGACGACATGGCGGATGCCGCCAAGAAGGGCGGCCGCGACGCCGAGCGATCCGTCGAGAAGCTCGAGGACAACTTCCGCGACGCCGCCCGCCGCGCCAAAGACCTCGGCGACTCTGGAAAGGACGCCGGCCGCGACGTCAAGCGCGGCATGGACGACGCCAGCGAGGGCGTCGAGGAGTTCAGGGACGAGGCGAACAGCACCGCACGCGAGGCCGCCGCATCGTTCGACGGCAGTGCCGAGAGCATCGTCGACGCGTTCCAGGAGATCGCGGCGAACGCGTTCGCCGGATTCGGCCCCGCCGGCGCAGTAGCCGGCCTCGCCGCAGCAGCCGGCATCGGACTCGCCGTCGGCGGGTTCGAGCAGATGAGCGATGCCGAGCAGGCCTCGCGCGAGCGCGCCGCAGAATGGGCGGACGCCTACGTCGAGGCCGGCAGCCGCGTGCTCACCGCGGCCATCAGCGTCGCACGGCAGAACGACATCGCCACCGACCCCGAGCGATTCAAGGAAGCATCGGACAACGCCAAGAACTGGGGAGTGGACGTCTCAACGGCGATCGCCGCGATGGCCGGCCAGGCCTGGGCGCTGAACACCGTCAACGACAACCTCGTCGCATCGTCCCAGAAGGTTGCCGACGAGATGAGCGAGGTCGGACTGCAGTACGACTGGACCGAGGAGTCGATGACGGACCTCGCCACCCGCACCGCCGACGGCCAGCGCGCATTCGACCAGCTGACCGGAGAGATGGCAGCCGGCGCCGCGCAGGCCGACGCGCTGTCGAGGTCGCTGTACCTCACAGCGAAGAACACCGAAGGAGCCACGACCGTCGTCGACGAGTTCGGCGACACCGTGACCACGCTGCCCGACGGCACCACCATCTACATCGACGCCGAGACCGGGCAGGCCACCAAGGACACCCAGGCGCTCGAGGACAAGATCTACGGCATCCGCGACAAGAACGTGAATATCACCGCCCGCACCGACATCGATCGCGCTGCCTACGACGCGTTCCTGAGGGAGATGCGCAACACGACGATCAAGATCAAGGGTCGCGTCGTGACGACCCCGGACGGCGGGGGATGGGACCGATGAGCACCACGATCACCCGGAGCACCGACGCGGCATCGATCATCCCCGAGCTCGTGCTCAACGGATGGGACAGCACCGACGAGCCGCGGACCATCGTCCACGAGATCCTCGGCCGCGAGACGCCCGACGTCACGCTACGCCCCGCAGCGCCGCGCAGCGGCACGCTCAGGCTGCTGTTCCCCGACGCGGCATCCGCCGAGGTAGCGCGCAAGTTCCACCGCGCCGCCGCGGTGTTCACGACGGTCAGCACCCTGGCTTGGGTGCCAGCCGCCTACGTGCCCGCCGGCGGCATCCGGACCGCGCAGCAGGAAGGCCGGCGCTGGGTGCTCGAGGTGCCGTTCCAGGAGGTCGCGCCGTGACCGTCTCGACGCATTCGTACGGGGCGGTTGTGACGCCTGCGTGGACTCCTGTGAGTGTGGTTGGTGGGTCGGTGACGTTGGATGCGTCCGCGATCCCGCATGTGGCGGGGGAGTTGACGTTTGCCGTTGCGGACGTGGGTCTGCTGGATGAGTTGGACCCGCGTGATGGTGCGCGTGTGAGCTTGTATGCGGTGCGTCAGGATGAGGACTTGACTGCGCGGTTCAGGTTGTTTGATCTGGGTGTGCGTGAGGTGACGCCGGATCGTGCGGCCGGGACCGTGAGCGTGCGACTCGCGTCGGATGAGGCTGTCCTGGGTGATGTCGCACCGTTGGCTGATGATGCGGGCGCGCGTGCGCACGAGGCGTCACTGCGTGGCGTGTGCGATTACGTGCTCGGCACGATCGGTGCGCACCTGGAACCGGGCACCCTGGACGCTGATGTGACCGCACGATGGGCGGTCACGAACGCGATCCATAATGCTCTGGCGGATACGACATCCGGGTTCAATGCCGGCACCAATGCGAACTCGGTCGCGACCGCGAGCAGCATGCCCCCAATCCTCGGTTCCGCCTACGTGTTCTGGCGGTCCGTTACGGCGGGGTTGAGCTATCTGAACTTGGATGGGCAACTGTCTGTCACGTCGGGCGAACCGGTCACGGCGCGGGCGTTCATGAGTGTCGGCGACGCGGCGGGCAATGGGTTCGTGATGGTGCGGTTCTTCAACAACGTTGGCGGCGTCATCAGCGACGTGACCGGGGCGCCTGTGATGCTGTCGGCTGCGTGGAAAGAGGTGACGCACACGATGACCGCGCCAGCGGGTGCCGTGCGCGCGCAACTGTACCTCGGATTCAACGCTCCTGCCGCCGCGCAGTCAGTGCGGTGTGATGCGCCGCTGCTGATCAGTGGGAGTGAGGTTGTCCCACCATTCAGCGGTTCGAGCGCTGCCACCGCCGAGTACGAGTACTCGTACGCCGCCGCTGTGGCGGCCTCGGCGAGCATCCGCACACCGCTGC
>NZ_MKRT01000006.1:56093-66669 GCF_001897945.1 Microbacterium sp. 69-10 | reverse complement strand
GGGCCCGGCGCGCAGGCATGGCGGTACGGAGTGAACATCACCGCCGCTGACGAGAAGCTGTCACGGGATGATGAGTCGTGGTTCGACGGCGCCGTGTACGTGTACAGGTGGACGGATGAGACCGGCGCGGCGCAGACCCGCACCGACGCGTACGCGCTCACCCCGAGCCCGTCGAAGGTGATCCGTGTCGAGCTGAACACCCCATACCCAGGCGCCGGGCGCGCACAGAACATCGTGCAGCGATCGCCGGGAAAGGGCCGCACGGTCGCCGTCACGGGTATCCCGTCGTGGACGGAGCAGACCGACCAGGCGCTGCAGGTGCTGCTGGACGGCACCCCGATCCAGACCGGCATCACATCCTCGGTCCGGTTCAACCTGGATGACGACACCGTGACCGTGACCAGCCGGACCACCGATACCCCCGCTGACGCGATCGACCTCCTGCCAGGAACGATCAACGCTCTGCCCGGCACCATCAACAACCTGTAGGAGACAGACATGGCAACTGGAGACGACGCTCTCGCCGCGGGGATGGACATCCTCGACGGCAACGAGCCCGCGAACACCATCGACACCGAGATCAACAAGTCCCGCGACTACATCGCGCAGCGCACCGCGGCTGTGACCCCGATCGAGAAGGGCGGCACCGGGCAGACCACCGCCCCGGCCGCTCTGGCCGCGCTCGGCGGCGCGGCCCGCAATGGGCTCGGCTTCACCTACGCGGTCGCGCAGCTGTCCGACCACCAGCTCGGCCTCTACTACAACGACGCCGCACAACGGTTCGTGATCCGCAAGACCCTCGACGGGTCCACCGTCGACATCCCGCTTGCCACGGACGGCGCGTACGTCTCCAAGTCCGGCGACACGATGACCGGTGACCTGCGCCTGCCGAACGCGACCCCAGCGACCAGCGGGTACACCGTCGCCTACCTCAACTCGGATGGGCGCGTGTCCAAGGGCGCGAGCTCCGAACGGTACAAGCAGGGCATCGTCGACATCGACCCGGGCGAGCTCGGCGACATCTTCCCCGACCTTGTGTCGTTCGAGATGATCGGCGGCGATGGTGCCCGTCACGTCGGCCACATCGCCGAACGCCTCGCCGCCAACCCTGACCAGCAGCCATTCGTCGTCTACACCAACCTCGACGGGCAGACCGTCCCCGACTCGATCGACTTCATCGCCCTGCTGCTCGCCCAGACCGCACAACTGCATCAGGCGGTCGACCTGCTCGCGCAGCGGGTCCAGCAGCTTGAGGAGCGTGCAGCGTGAGCCTTGTCGTGATCCGTCCGGGCGTGCAGTTCCGCCCGGACGCCGCAGCATCCTTCCGGCGTTACGAGGCCCGCATCGGCCGGCAGGCGGACGTGAACCGCACCGTGGTGTCATATGCCGAGCAGGACGAGCTGTACAAGCTCCGGCAGGCCGGGAAGTACCCCTACCCGGTCGCCAACCCGCGCGTGTCCGATCACGTCTACCGGTCCGACACAGACGGCGGCAACGCGTGGGACACCGACGAGCGCGGCGCCCTGCTCGACGAATACGGGTGGGTCGCCGAGTTCCCCGACGTGGAGCCCTGGCACCGCGTCTACCACCCCGCACGAGACCAGCACCGAGGCGAGCCCGCCCCGGCAGGAACCACCACCCAGGAGGACGACATGTACGACGACCACAAGCACGCCCAAGTGCTCACCGCAGCCCGCCCGATCAAGCTTTACAAGATGGGTACCGGGCTCGTCGCCGTCGGCGCCGGTGGCGGGTTCTGGATCGTCCCATCCGATGCCTACGCGCAGCTGCTCATCGCATGGGAGATCGCCGGCCCCGACATCGTGGCACGCCCCATCGATCAGAACGAGCTCGACACCATGCGCCGCATCCTCGCCACCGTCAACCCCCACGGAGACGGCACCGCAGGAGAACGCACCGACGCCGTACTCACCCTCACCCCCGAAGACGTGCAACGCATCGTCGACGCGATCCCCGGTCCCGATGCCGTCGCCGACGAACTCGCCAACCGCCTGCAGTCCTGAACGGAGACCCCCGCATGAACAAGACCCTCGCATTCGTCCTGATCGCAGCACTCGCCGTCGTCGGCCTCGCCGGCGTCGTCGTGCTGCTCATCCTCCGCCCCGAGGCCGTCGACACGCTCACCAACCTGCTGCTGCAGCTGCTGATCATGCTCGGTGGTTTCGGCGGCCTCGCCGCGATCCAGTCCCGCCAGGGCGAAGAGATCAAGACCATCAAGCACAACACCAATGGCACGCTCTCCGCCAAGGATGCCGAGATCGCCAACCTACGCGCGGCCCTCGCCGAGCACGCCCCTCAGGCCCTCGTGACGGTCGACACGGCCAGCACGCCGACCGTCACCCGCGCGCAGCTCAGAGAGGACGGGAAGCCCGGCTACTGAGTCACGAGGACTGCGCCGCGCGGCCGGCTTCCGCGCGGCGCACTTCCTCCGCTACGCGCGCCTGAAACCGCCGATCCTCGATCAGCGCATTCTTCACGGCGCTCTTGATCACGAAGTAGAGCAGGATCAGCCCGACGATCGTGCTCACGGCGATCGCGATGATGATGGGTGCGAAGTCGATGCTCATGCGCCGAGCATATCGGCCTCGTCAGAAGCCGGCGGCGGCGGATGCCGCGCGCCGGATCGCGTCGTCCTCGACGCCCACGTAGATCTGCGTGGTCGAGATGTAGGCGTGCCCCAGGAGCTCCTGCACGGCCCGCAGATCCTTCCCGCCGAGGTTGTACGCCCGCGTGCCGTATCGGTGACGCAGCTGGTGCGCGGTGACCCCGGGCGGCAGCGCCTCGCTGATGAGCTCGCTGACACGGCTGGGGGAGAGGTGCCCGTCGATCTGACCCGGGAAGATGTAGCCGGCGGCGTGCTCGAGGAGATCATGCGCGAGCGCGTCCGGCAGCGGCACCTGGCGCTGCTTGTCGCCCTTGCCGTGCACGATCAGCGACCAGCCGACGAGGTCGCGGACGACGTCGTCCGTGTGCACCTGGCAGATCTCGCGGCAGCGCAGGCCGGCGTTCACAGCGAGGCGGATCATCAGCCGCACGCGATGTTCGGACGTGCTCAGCCCGACGCGCACCGAGTGTTCGGGCGCCGGGCGTGCGACGCCTCGAGGCGCTTTGATCGCGGGCAGATGCCGGGCAGGGTTGTCCCAGCCGCGCACGAGCTCGCCCCACGCGTAGAACCCGCGGAGCGCCTGCCGTGCTGTGCGCCTCGCGGACGCTCCCAGTGCGTCGAGTGAGGCCATGTAGCCGGCGAGCTGTTCCAACGTCGTCGTGGACGGCTCAGCGCCCGTCGCGCGGGCGAATCTGCGCAGCTGGTAGGAGTGCTGATAGATGGTCCCGTCAGACTTCCTCGCAGAGCGCATCCAGTCGAGGTACGCGCTGAGAGGATCGATCCAGCCGGGGGAAACTGGTATCTCGGTCTTCACACCCGACGGTAACGCGCGCAGCGTCGGCCGCGTCACGAGCGGATGCCGGCCCAGGAGGCCTCAGCGGCCGCATCCATCGCGTGCGGGCCAGAGTGCCAGCCCCACGGCGTCGTGCCGATGGGCCGCGTGTAGATCGTCCGCTCATCCCTCGCCGGCACGTCGACGCCGTCGAGCTCGCGCCGACGGGCGAACGCATCCCGCCAGTCGAACCAGATCAGATCATCGCCCTGGACGCGGAACTCGTACCCGCCCAGGGCGAGCGACTCAGGCATCCGGACTCCCAACCGGGCGGTCTGTACTCTTGTGCACCTCGAGCGACTTGGACCCTGTACCCATTGGTTCAGGTCGCAAGTATTCGCGTGGCGTGAGCGGGAAGTCGCGCCGCTTTGCGCAGGCGTTGCAGCGGTAGCGGGCGCCGTGGCTCCCGTCCGGGTGCACGACGTGATCCGGGAAGGGCGTCATCGCCCAACCGCGAGGCAGCTCGACCAGTCCGGCCTCGCTACGTCGACCGGACATCAGCCCGCAGAACTCGCACACCATCCGCACGGCGTCGCCGTCCTGCACGACGTTCACGGCCTCGGTGGCGTAGAGCGCCTTCATCGCCCGACCTCCTCGAGCCCGAGCCGGTCGACGATCGCCCAGAACTCTGAATCAATGGGTTCAGGGTTCAAGTCCCTGGGGGCGCACCAGCAAGTGAGAAGAAGGCCCGGTCAGGATTCAGATCCTGACCGGGCCTTCTTCTTTCGGCTGACTCCGCGACGCCTCCTGCGACAGGCGTCGTGCGACGCCTGCTCCGCCTCGCGGCGTGCTCAGAAGTCCATCGCATCCGGAGGCAGATGACCGAAGTCGACGAGCAGCGGGGGCTCGGGGGGCTCCCGAGGCAAGATGACGGCGATGCTCACCCTCCGGTAGGGCGAGACCAGCACGCTCAGCTGAGTTCCGTCTGCTGTGCTGAAGTCGACGAACCTCGTCTCGACGGCGGCGACTTCGATGCGTCGCTTCAGGTCGCCGATGTCCTCTCCCGGAGCGATCGGGATGCCGTCGTTGCCGTCGATCGAAATGAGTGCGCGCGGTTGCTGAGTCATGGCCGCGACGATAGCGACGTGATCGGTCTCCGCTGAGGGGCTTGCATCCGAGCCCTCGATCGCTCAACTCCGACGGGGCCGACGACATTCGACGAGTCGTGTGCGCGTCGAACCGGCTGTTCTGGGCGTACGGTTGCTGGCATGGGGAACCTCGAGTACAACAGTTCTCGCCCGCCGATCCAGGTGGACGACGTCACGCTCGCGCACCTGAAGGTGGTGATCGGCACCAAGCTGCGCAGGCAGGAGAGCTTCATGATGACGTGGCTCCCGGACCAGACCGTGCAGTCCGGGCGGCTCACGACGTGGATGCACCCCGCGATTCCGCTCGTCTTCTCCTTCGACTCCACGGCCATGCCCGTGATCGACCCGAAGAGGATCGAGCACATGATGGAGCTCCTGAACGCGCGCGGCGACCTGGTTCTCGACCAGATGCCATAGGTCCTCGAGGACAGGCATGACCTAGAGTCTGTCCAGCGCTGCTCGGGCGTCGGCGAGCCCCCGCTCGGCATTCGTCATGCGCTCTGCGGCGCGGGCCGCGCCGTCGGCCGCCCCGTCGACGGTTTCCGTCGCGATCTCGGCGTCGTGGCGCAGCCGGGTAAGTTCCGACTCCAGCTCCGCCACGCGCGCCCTGAGCCGGTCGGCTTTCGCGGTTGCGTCGCGCAGGTTCCGATCCGCCTTCGCGTGCTCGGCTCGCGCTCGAGCCAGCTCTTGCTCCGCATCGCGCACGACGCGCTCCGCATCGCGACGCTCTCGGCGCGCCTCCACCTCATCCGTCGCCTGCGGTGCCACGGCGACCTGCTCAGGGGGACTGCCTGCGACGACCGCGGCGAGGTCGACCGGCTCGGATGGCTCCAGGTCTCGCACGAGTCGACCGGATGCGACCGCGGCCGCGGCATCCGGGTCGAAGAACGCGGCGGACAGAGTCTGCCGCACGGCCTCCAGAGTCGAAGCCGTCACCCGCTCGCCACGATCCTCAGCGAGCCCCGCGGCCTCTCTCGCCAGCTGGTCCGTCAGAGCGCGCCGCTGCCGTCCGAGTTCGGCGAGCGTACCTGCGTCGAGGTCGGCCTGGGCCTCGCGGAGCTCTTCGGCGAGCTGCAGCGCCTGTCCCAGCCTGTCACGCCGCTCGCGGGCGAAGAGGTTCACGACCCAGGCCGCGACCGAGGGCTTCCGCAGGGCACGGATCCGCCTCGACAGGTCCGGATCGCCGACCGCCTCGGCGCGCGCTGCGCGCTCGCTCACGAAGGCCTTCAGCGGCGTGGTGCAGAGGTCAGCGGCGACGCTCTCCAAGGTCTCGGTCATCGCGTGCCTCCTATCGCGGAACGCCGGGCTGCATGAGCTCCACGGCGTCCTCGATCGTGTCGACCAGGTGCACGTGCGGCTCCATGGCGCGTCCCTTCGCCAGCGCCTTCAGCAGCGGCCAGGCGGGGTAGCGGCGTGTCCAGTAGTCGCGGCCGATGAGCACCATCGGGGCGGTCGACGACTCGTCGGCGTAGTAGTTCTCGCAGGCGTCCTGGAAGATCTCCTGCACCGTTCCGCCCGCACCCGGCAGGAACACGATCCCGTCCTGGCAGATCTCCAGCAGGATCGCCTCGCGCTGCGCGTTCCGGAAGTACTTCGCGATCGCGCTCGCGAAGGGGTTGGGCGGCTCGTGACCGTAGTGCCACGTCGGGATGCCGAGCGAGTCTCCGCCATCGGGGAACAGCGCACGCACCGCGAAGGCCGCCTTCGCCCACGCGTCGATGCTCGGAACGAAGCCGGGCGCTCCGCTGAGGATGGACAGCGCCTCGGAGAGGGCATCCGAGTCGTGACCCGCGAGATAGCCGCCCAGGTTGACGGCCTCCATCGCGCCCGGACCACCGCCCGAGGCCACGGTGCGGTTCTGCGCCAGCATCCGCCCGAGACGTGCGCCGTCGGCGTAGCCGGCGTCCCCGCGCGCCACGTCGTGTCCGCCCATCACGCCCACCAGACGGCGCCCCTGGATCCACTGCTCCAATGCCAGCCCGATGCTGTGGTCGTGCAGGGACTGGGCCAGCGCGCTGTCGCGGGAGCCGGTGCGCTGCGACCATGCGTACACGCGCGCGTCCAGGCTCTGCGCGTAGTCGGGGGAGTCGTACAGCTCCTGCGCCGTGTACAGCGCGGTCCGGTAGGTGTCCACCGGCGAATCCGGGACGGTGGGGAACACCACGGCGCCGCGTGCCCGCACCGACTCCTCATCGTCCGAACGCAGCATGCACCCGAGGAACAGGGCACCTGCGACGTCGACCGAGCGCAGGTCGCGGCCGCGATCGGTCAGGTCCAGCGAGCGCAGCCGCCACCCGGACATCGAGCGCGCCCCGGATGCGATGCGATGATCGAAGTCCTCCAGCGAGTCGACGTTGATGACCCCGCCGCGCGATCTCCTCATGTCCACGAGATTAGGCGACGGGGCTCTTCCGTCCGCCGCGACGCGGTGACATCATGGCGAGCAGGAGGCTGACATGATCGAACTCGATGACATCGACACCGACGAAGACGGCGCGCTGACCGCCACCGTGGAACTGCCCGGTGGGCGCCGCGTCACCGTGGAGTACGAGTTCGACGAGGACTTCGACCGGGACGACGAGGACGAGGACTCCGAGGACGAAGACGATGACGATGTCGTCGATGTGGAGCCCGAGGACCTCCCCGACATGGACACCATGCAGCAGACCGTGCAGCACGCCCTGGCCCGGCTCACCCAGGAGATCCTGGACGAGCGGGAGCGGGAGGTCGCCGAGGAGCTCACGGAGGCCGCTTACGAGGACGAGGATGAGGGCGCAGACCTCGCGCAGGCGCTGCAGTCCCTCAAGGACGACATCGCGCTCGATGGCGTCGTCGTGTTCGGAGACGGCGGCATCACCCTGCTGTACGTCGCGCCGGAGGAGTACCCCGACCTGATCATCTACTGCCTGCTGGACGAGGACCTCGAGATCGACGACCTGATGGTCGAGTGATCAGGCGACGCGGATCATCTCGCCGCCGGTGAGCGACTCGAGCTGGGCGAACGTCAGCGGCATGACGGTGTGCGGAGTGCCGCCGGCGGTCCACACCTGCGCGAAACCGCGCAGGTCCTCGTCGAGGTAGGTCCGCAGCCGAGTCGGATGCCCGACCGGTGCGACGCCACCGATCACCTGACCCGTCGCTTCGCGCACGACATCCGCCGGAGCCATGGCGACGGCATCCGCTCCGATGCTCCGCGCGAGAACGCCGAAATCGACCCGGTGCGCGCCACTGGTCATCACGAGGACCGGCTCGCCGTCGGCGACCAGCACCAGGCTGTTGCCGATCGCCCCGACCTCGCAGCCGATCGCGGCCGCCGCCAGCGCGGCGGTCCGCGCGGAGTCGGGCAGCACGACGATCGCGCTGTCGACCCCGGCGGCCGCGAGGTGCTCGTGCACCAGCCGGCTGCGTGCGGGCAGATCGTCGGGTGCGTTCACGGACGGCTCCTTCGGTCGGATGCCGCTCAGGCGGCGTCACCCATGAGGATAGCCTCGGCGTCCTCGCCCGCGCCCTCGCCTGCGTCGTCGATGTGGGAGAGCGCGCGACGCCCGAGCAGGATGGTGAGCGCGGCGATCAGCACGGACGCGGCGGCGAACAGGTACGGCACCGTGTCGCCGTAGGCGTGCGCCAGCGCTGCGGCGACCGGCGGTGCCATCGCTCCGCCGAGGAACCGCACCGCTGAGTATGCCGACGATGCGACCGAACGCGGCAGGTCGGTCGCCTCCATGACGGCCTCGGTCAGGACGGTGTTCATGATGCCGAGCATCAGGCCGCCGACGATGATGCAGATCACGAGCGCCGTCGAGTTCGCCACCAGCAGTCCGGCCACGATCAGGTCGATCGCGAGCAGGGGAAGCGTGATGAGGATGACGGTCGTGCGAGAGATGCGACGCATCAGGGCGGGGGCCACCCACACGCTCGTGATGGCGAGGGCCACGCCCCAGCCGAAGAACGTGAAGCCGATGCCCATGGCGCCGAAGCCGAGGGGGAACGGCGAGAAGGCCAGCAGCACGAAGAAGCCGATGTTGTAGAACAGTGCCGCCACGGCGAGGATCGCCAGGGCCGGGCGCCCGAGTGCGCGGAAGGGCGCGGACAGCGGCATGGGCTCGCGCTTCTCGCCGCCGTCGCGCACCAGCGCCAGGACGGCGATGAATCCGATCGCCATCAGCACGACGACGCCGAAGAACGGGCCGCGCCAGCTGACCTCGCCCAGCAGGCCGCCCAGCAGCGGGCCGATGGCGATGCCGAGGCCGAGGGCGGCCTCGTAGAGCACGATCGCCGCACCGCTGCCGCCCGAGGCCGCACCGACGATGGTCGCGAGCGCCGTGGAGATGAACAGGGCGTTGCCCAGACCCCAGCCGGCGCGGAAGCCGATCACCCAGTCGACGCCGCCGCTCATGGCGCACAGCAGTGCGAACACGACGATGAGGGCGAGACCGGTCAGCAGGGTCGCCTTGGCGCCGATGCGACTGGAGACCCAGCTGGTGATGAGCATCGCGAGACCCGTCACCAGCAGGTAGCTGGTGAACAGCAGCTCGGTCTCGACGGGGGAGGCCTTCAACGAGTCGGCGATGGCGGGGAGGATCGGGTCGACCAGGCCGATGCCCATGAAGGCGACCACGCAGGCGAAGGCGACCGCCCATACCTGCGCGGGCTGGCGCCAGACCGATCCCTGTGGTGTTCCGCTCATTAGGCTTCTCCTGTCGTGGTGGTTTCCTGTGCGTGTGCGGCGAGGATCTCTGCTGCGCGCTGCAGCACGATCCACTCCTCGTCGGCGAGCCCCGCGAAGCGGGGCGCGAGCGTGTCGCGCAGCTCCGCCCGCCACTCGGCGAGGTGGATGAGCCCGGCATCCGTCGCGTGCACCAGCGTCGCCCGCGTGTCGGCGGGGTCGGTGGTGCGGGTGCCGAGCCCGGCCTGTTCGAGCGTCCCGATCAGCCGTGTCATTCCGGGCTGCGTGGTGCGGGCGGCGATCGCGAGCTCGCCGATGCGCATCCCGCCCTTCTGCTCGAGGATGCTGAGCGCGCGCCACTGCGCCGAGGGCGCCTCGTTCCCGGCGTCCTGCGCCGCGAACCGTGCGAGGGCGTGGGCGGAGAGGACGATCGACGGGATCACGTCCGCTTTTTCCATACCAATGAGTATATATCACATGGTATGTATCTGGGGCGTTTGACGACGGATGCCATAGGGCATACGCTTCCAATACCTGAATCGGGTTTCATGTTCCCGACCTTCCACCGTTGAAAGGCATCCAGATGCGGGTTACGAAGAAGTTGCTCCTCGGCTCGGTGCTCGCCACCGCGGCCCTCCTGTTCACAGCGTGCGCGCCGCAGCCGGGCGCGGCGCCCGGCGCCGGCGACAAGGGTCCCGCGGAAGTGCGCGTGGGTGTCATCACCAGCGAGACCGGTCCGCTGGCCGGCTACGGCAAGCAGTATCTCGACGCCTTCGCCGCGGGCCTGGACTACATCACCGACGGCAAGGGCGCCGTGGGTGGAACCAAGATCGTCATCGAGAACCGCGACGACGCGGGCGATCCTGACACGGCGGTGACCGCGGCCAAGGAGCTGATCGGCGATGGCGTGAACATCCTGATGGGGAGTGCGTCCTCCGGCGTCGCGCTCGCGATGGCCGAGCAGGCCGCGCAGAACAAGGTGCTCTTCATCTCGGGCCCTGCTGCCGCGGATGCCATCACCGGCGTCAATGAGTACACCTTCCGCTCCGGACGTCAGTCCGCGCAGGACGTCGCGACCGCAGGAACGTTCCTCGAGGACATCAAGGGCAAGAAGATCTCCGTGTTCGCGCAGAACAACGCGTTCGGGCAGGGCAACGTCGCGGCGGTCCAGGCCATCCTCGGTGCCAAGGGCGCCACGGTGGAGCCGGTGCTGGTGGCGGAGGACGTGACCGAGTTCACCCCATTCGCGCAGCAGGTGCTCGCATCCGAGCCCGACCTCGTGTTCGTCGCGTGGGCCGGCGCCACCTCCGGCGCCATGTGGCAGGCGATGAGCCAGCAGGGCGTCCTGGACGCCATCCCGGTCG
>NZ_MKRT01000006.1:50764-56023 GCF_001897945.1 Microbacterium sp. 69-10 | reverse complement strand
CCTGAACCACTACTTCGGGGGCGCGGCCGACAACAAGATCGACACCGCGATGGTGGACGCGCTGAAGAAGAAGGGCGCCGAGCCCGACCTCTTCAGCCCCGACGGGTTCAACGCCGCCATCATGCTCGTGCACGCCGTCAAGGAGGGCAAGGGCGACGTCAACGCCATGATCAAGGCGCTCGAGGGCTTCACCTTCCAGGGGCCGAAGGGCGAGAACACGGTTCGCGCCAAGGACCACGCGCTGATCCAGGACATGTACCAGGCGAAGCTCGTGGCCTCGGGAGGATCGTTCACTCCCGAGCTCGTCGACACGGTTCCGGCCGCCCAGGTCGCGCCCGCGGAGAAGTAGGAAGTGACCACCCCAGCCCCGCCCGCATCCGGCGCATCGCTCCGCGTCGAAGGCCTCGGACTCGAGATCGGAGGAGCGACGATCCTCAAGGACGTCGACCTCGCTGTCGAGCCCGGTGCCCTCGTCGGAGTGATCGGGCCGAACGGCGCCGGCAAGACGACGCTGTTCAACACCATCTCGGGAGTGATCAGGCCCACGGCCGGCCGCGTCCTGCTGGACGGCGCCGACATCACCCGCACGAGCGTGCCGCAGCGCGCCCGGGCGGGACTGGGGAGGACGTTCCAGACCTCGAGCCTCTTCCCGCAGCTGAGCGTGCGCGAGAACGTGCGCATCGCGGTGCAGGCCACCGAGGGCGGCAGCTACTCGCTGTTCCACTTCCCGCGGCGCTCGGACGCCGCCAGCACCCGGGCCGAGGAGCTGCTGGTCTCGGTGGGGTTGCGCTGGACGCGCGTGCGGGGGACATCAGCCACGGCGACAAGCGCAAGCTCGAGATCGCCGTGCTCCTGGCGACCCGCTCCCGTCTGGTGCTGCTGGACGAGCCGATGGCCGGTGTCGCCTCGGGAGACGTCGCGGGCCTCGTCGACAGCATCCGCGGGCTCCAGGCCGAGACAGGATGCACCGTGCTCATGGTCGAGCATCATATCGAGGTGCTGATGGGCCTGGTCGACCTGGTCGCAGTGATGTACTTCGGCAGCATCATCGCGGTGGACACCCCACAGCGGATCATGGAGAACGCGACCGTGCAGAGCGCCTATCTGGGGACAGGCTCATGAGCGCCCCCATCCTGCAGGTGCGGAACCTGCGCGCGTCGATCGCCGGCCAGCAGGTCGTCGAGGACGTGTCCTTCGACGTGCCGGCCACCGGCATCACCGCCGTGCTCGGACGCAACGGTGCGGGCAAGACCTCGACGCTGCGAGGCATCCTCGGACTGATCTCCCGCAGGGGGGAGGTGCTGCTCGACGGAGAGCGCATCGACGCGCTCAGCACGCACCGCATCGTGCAGCGCGGCGTCGGCTATGTCCCCGAGGACCGCGAGGTGTTCGCCGGGCTCACGGTCGCCGAGAACCTCGCGCTCGCCGAGCGCCAGCGCGAGCCGCGCCGCGAGTTCGTCGCGCAGCTGTTCCCCGATCTGATCGCGCGCCGCGAGCAGCGCGCCGGGACGCTCTCGGGAGGACAGCAGCAGATGGTGTCAGTCGCCCGCGCCCTGCTGAACGACAACAGGCTGCTGCTGGTCGACGAGCCCACCAAGGGACTGGCGCCCAAGATCGTCACCGAGGTGGCGGATGCCCTGGCGGAGGCCGCCACGACCGTTCCCATGCTGCTCGTGGAGCAGAACCTCGAGGTCGTGCGCCGCCTGGCGGACCAGGCCATCGTGATCGCGGACGGCCGCGTGGTGCACACCGGAACGGCATCAGCGATCCTCGATGACGCCGACCTGACCCGACGCCTGCTGGGCGTCAGTGCGGAGGAGCACGCATGAGCACGCTTGTCCTCACCCTGATCATCGGCCTGGGTCTCGGGGCACTGTACTTCCTGGTCGCGAGCGGCCTGAGCCTGATCTACGGCCTGATGCACGTGCTGAACTTCGCGCACGGCGCCTTCCTCACCCTCAGCGCCTTCGTCGGCTGGGCGGTCGCCCAGGCCATCGGCGTCTCCAGCTGGGGCGGCTTCCTGCTCTCGGTCCTCGCCGGCGCTCTGGTGGGCGCGGTGTTCGCGGCCCTGACGGAGCTGATCCTGATCCGGCCGCTGTACGAACGGCACATCGAGCAGGTGCTGGTCACGGTCGGGCTCTCGTTCGCCGCGATCGCGCTGTTCGAGGGCATCTGGGGCACGGATCCCGTCACCGTCACAGGACCGGCGTGGCTCGGGCAGACCACCTCGGTGCTCGGCGCCAGCATCCCGAACAAGTACTGGGTGCTCATCATCGCCGCGGGAATCGTGCTCGCCGGGCTCGTGCTGTTCCTGAAGAAGACCCGCTACGGCATGATCATCCGCGCCGGCGTCGAGAACCGCGCCATGGTCACCGCCCTCGGCATCGACGTGCGTCGCTCGTTCACCCTGGTGTTCGCGATCGGCGGCGCGGCCGCCGGCATCGGCGGAGTGCTCGCCATGCACGCCATGACCTACGTCTCGGCGCATCTCGGCTCCACGCTGCTGATCTTCGCGTTCATCGTGACCGTGGTGGGCGGCCTCGGCTCCCTGACGGGCGCCGCCGTCGCCTCGGTGCTCGTGGCCGTGCTGCAGCAGGTCGCCAACACCTACCTCGGCGGCACGGGCGACTTCATCGTCGTGATCCTGCTGGCGGTCGTGCTGCTGGTGCGACCGGCCGGACTGATGGGGAAGAGGGCATGACCATGCGCAGCATCCGAGACCTCCTCCCGCTGATCGTCGGCGCCGCTGTCGTCGTCGTGCTCGCGGTGCTCCCGCTGCTGAACCTCTCGATCCCCGGCATCCTGCCGGGGGCGACCTACACGCCGGGCTCGCTCGCCCTGATGTCGCTGTGCATGGTGTTCGCAGCCCTCGCGCTGTCGTACAACCTGATGCTCGGCACGGCCGGATTGCTGTCCTTCGGGCACGCCCTGTACTTCGGCGCGGGCGCCTACGGGCTGGGCATCGTGCTCCAGGCCGCCCAGCTCCCGCTCGTGCCTGCGGTGTTCGCGGCGCTGCTCGGCGGCATCGTGATCGCCGTGGTCACGGGAGCCGTCGCCATGCGGGTGAGCGGCATCCCGTTCGCGATGGTGACACTCGCCTTCGCGCAGGCGGGCTCCGTGCTCGTCCGTCGCAACCAGGCGGTCACCGGCGGTGAGGAGGGGCTCAGCCTGAACACCGCAGGGGTTCCGGACTGGCTGGTGGGCGTCATCAACACCCGCAACCTGTACTGGGTGTCGCTGGCGGTCGTCGTGGTCGTCTACCTGATCGTGCTGTGGGTGGACCGCTCGCGCCTGGGACACCTGGCCGCCGCCGCACGCGAGAACGACCTGCGCGTGCGGGTGCTGGGTCTGCAGCCGAATCGGGCGAAGCTGATCGTGTTCGTGATCGCCGGCCTGTGCGCCTCCCTTGCGGGCATCGCGTACCTGCTGCTGCAGTCGGGCACGCAGCCCAGCGCCGTCGGAGCGGACCTCACGATCACCGTGCTGGTCATGGTGGTGCTCGGCGGAGTCGGATTCCGCTGGGGCGCGATCGTGGGCGGCGTGGTCTACACGATCCTCGATCAGCGCCTCACGGTGCTGGCCAGGGCCGACGCCATCCACCAGCTCCCCGACATCCTGCGTGTGCCGCTGTCGGAGCCGCTGTTCATCCTGGGCGTGCTGTTCATCCTCGTGGTCATGTTCCTCCCCGGCGGCATCGCCGGGACGGTCGACGGCTGGGTGCGCCGTCGCCGGGGCAGGGCGGTGCCCGACACGGGCATCGCCGCGCTCGAGCAGAGCGACACGGCGGGTGTCGTGGCGCGATGATGGATGTCATGGCGGGCGCGCACACGATCGGGCGGTGGCTGCGCGACAGCGCCGTCGCAGCGCCCGCGCGCATCGCCGTCGACGATCGCGGCGTGCGCACCGACTACCGCGCGCTCGCCGCACGCGTCGACGCGCTGGCAGCACGGCTGACGGATGCCGGGTACGGCGCCGGCCAGCGGATCGCCACGGTCTCGGGCAACTCGACCGACCACATCGTCGCGTTCTTCGCCTGCGCCGAACTGGGCATCGCGTTCGTGCCGCTGTCGTGGCGGCTGACCCCGGGGGAGCTCGCGGATCTCTTCGCCCGCACGGCGCCGGCACTGCTGCTGATCGACGACGAGCACGCCGCCCTCGCGACGGCGGCGCTCGAGCTCGTCGAGGCTCCCGTCTCGCGGGCCGCGCTCGGTGCGGCCGGAGTGGAGCGCGACGCGCCGCCCGCTGCGGAGGCGGCGCCGGCGCGACCGGCCCGCGACGACGATCCGCTGCTGGTGATCTACACCTCCGGCAGCGAGGCGGCTCCCAAGGGCGTCGTCCTCACGCACGAGAACTGCTTCTGGAACAACCTGGCGCTCGACCGCGCCATGCCCCTCGGCGCCGATGACGTCGTGCTCGCCATGCTGCCGCAGTATCACGTGGCGGCCTGGAACGTGCAGCCGCTGCAGGCGTGGTGGCGCGGCGCGACCGTCGTGCTGGAGCGCTCCTTCGATCCGGGCCGCGTGCTGCAACTGGTCCCCGAGCGCGGCGTCACCACCATGATGGGCGTGCCGACCCAGTACCGGATGCTGCTGCAGCATCCGCTCTGGGCATCCGCCGACCTCGCGTCGCTGCGTCGCGTGGTGGTCGGCGGGGCGACCATCCCCGACGACCTCGTGGCGAGCTGGGCCGCGCGCGGCCTGACCTTCACCCAGGGCTACGGGCTCACCGAGGCAGGACCCAACGTGCTGTACCTGGCTCCCGAGCTCGTCGCCGATCACCCCGGTGCGGTCGGCAGACCCTACCCGGGCGTGGACGCGCGGCTGGTCGACCCGGCGACAGGCCTCGAGCTGCGGGGCGTGGCGACCGGGGAGCTGTGGGTGCGCGGGGCGAGCGTCTTCCCCGGATACCTCGACGACCCCGATGCGACCGCGCGGGCCAGGAGCGGGGAGTGGCTCCGCACCGGCGACCTGCTGCACCGCGATGCCGACGGCATCCACCGGGTGGTGGACCGGCTGAAGGAGATCTACGTCTCAGGCGGGGAGAACATCGCCCCGGCCGAGATCGAGGGCGTACTGAACCGGCATCCGCTGGTCGCAGCCTCCGCCGTCGTCGGCGTGCCCGATCCGGTGTGGGGCGAGCGCGGCTGCGCGTTCGTGGTGACCGACGGCCCGGTGTCGGCGGACGAGCTGCGCGCTTTCGCCGCGGAGCGGCTCGCCGCGTTCAAGCTGCCCGCGCACATCGTGCTGCTCGACGAGCTGC
>NZ_MKRT01000006.1:39385-50730 GCF_001897945.1 Microbacterium sp. 69-10 | reverse complement strand
GCCTCTGAAGGAGGAACATGATCACGCCCACTGAGGATCCGCCGGTCTCCCCGGCGACGGGACGGCCGCTGACCAAGCGCGGTCAGCTGACGCGCCGCCGCCTGCTGGAGGCGGCCGAGCAGGTGTTCGCCGATCTCGGCTATCACGAGGCGTCGATCGTGAAGATCACCGAGCATGCCGGGGTCGCGCTGGGCACCTTCTATCTGTACTTCGACAGCAAGCAGTCGATCTTCGAGGCCCTGGTCGTCGACCTGAACAGCCGCGTCCGGCACTCCATGTCAGAGGCGATGGCAGGTGCCGCGGACCGCATCGAGGCCGAGCGGAGGGGGTTCGAGGGCTTCTTCCGCTTCACCGCGCAGCATCCCGCGCTGTATCGGGTCGTCCGCGAAGCGGAGTTCGTCTCGCCCGCCATGCTCAAGCTGCATTACGAGCGCATCGTGGACGGCTACCGAGCCGGGCTCGCCGCCGCGCAGCGCGACGGCGAGGTGGCGTCCGAGCTGGACACCGAGGTGGTCGCGTGGGCGCTGATGGGCGCCGGCGAACTGATCGGCATGCGCTATCTGCTCTGGGAGACGGATGCCGAGGGGCGCCCGCCCGCCGAGATCGACCCGGCCGTGCTGGACGGCATGACCGCATTCATCACCCGGGCGCTGCGCCCGGACACCACGACCTCGCCGACCACGACCTCACCGACCACGAAAGAGGGGGCAGCAGGATGACCGAACATGACCTCGCCGACAGGCGGGCCGTCGTCACCGGGGGAGCGAGCGGCATCGGCCTGGCGTGCGCCAAGGAGTTCGCCGGCCGCGGAGCGCACGTGATCATCGCTGATCTGAACGCCGAGGCTGCGGCTGCTGCCGCCGACGAGATCGGCGGGGAGGCGTGGGCCGTCGACCTCTCCGACACCTCAGCGCTCGATGCCCTCGAGCTGCAGGCCGACATCCTCGTGAACAACGCCGGCATCCAGCGGGTGAGCCCGATCGCCGAGTTCGATCCAGACGCCTTCCGGCTGATCCAGCGGATCATGCTCGAAGCGCCGTTCCTGCTGATCCGCGCCGTGCTGCCGGGCATGTACGAGCGCGGCTGGGGTCGGATCATCAACATCTCCAGCGTGCACGGGCTGCGCGCCAGCGCGTTCAAGTCGGCGTACGTCGCCGCCAAGCACGGGCTGGAAGGCCTGTCGAAGGTGACCGCGCTCGAGGGGGGCTCGCACGGCGTGACCAGCAACTGCATCAACCCCGGCTACGTGCGCACGCCGCTCGTCGAGAAGCAGATCGCCGACCAGGCGCGGCTGCACGGCATCCCCGAGAGCGAGGTGGTGGAGAGGATCATGCTCACCGAGAGTGCGATCAAGCGGCTGGTGGAGGCGACCGAGGTCGCCTCGCTCGCGGGCTGGCTGGCATCGGATGCCGCGGGCATGGTGACCGGTGCGTCGTACACCATGGACGGCGGATGGAGCGCTCGCTGATGTCCCACACCTACCGCACCATCGACGTCCCCGTCGCCGGCGGCGCCCTGCGCGTCGCGATCTGGGAGCCGGAGGGGGACACGGTCGCGACGGCGCTGCTGATCCACGGGGTGACGTCCTCGCACATGGCCTGGCCGTTCGTCGTCGAGCGGATGCCCGGCGTCCGGATCATCGCACCGGACCTGCGCGGGCGGGGGATGAGCAGCACTCTCGAGGGGCCCGCGGGCATGGCGGCGCACGCCGACGACATGGCGGCGGTGCTGGATGCCGTGAGCGTCGGGTCCACGACCGTCGTGGGGCATTCGATGGGCGCGTTCGTCGCGGTCGCGTTCGCGCACAGGCATCCGGATCGTGTGCGTCGCCTGGTGCTCGTCGACGGCGGCTTCCCGCTGGATCTGCCTGCGGGCGTCGAGCCGGAGCAGGCGGTGCAGGTCGTGCTGGGACCGGTCGCCGAGCGCCTCTCGATGCGCTGGTCGGGCGTGCAGGAGTACACCGAGCGGTTCTGGCGGAATCATCCCGCGCTGGCCGAGGACTGGAGCGACGAGCTGGAGCGGTACATCGCCTACGACCTCGTCCCGGACGGTGACGCGTTCCGCGCCGCGACCACCTATCGCTCGATGGCCGACGACACCCGCGACATGAACGTCGGCACGCTGCTCCCGCAGGCACTGGCAGCGCTGTCGAAGCCGGTCCTGTTCATCACCGTGCCGCGCGGCCTGCAGAACGAGACGCCGGGGCTCTACCCGCCCGCGCACCTGCAGAAGGTGCTGGCGGAGTTCCCGCAGGTGCGTCACGTGCATCTGGACGACCTCAACCACTACACGGTCGTGATGTCCGAGCGCGGGGCGGACGCGCTGGCTCCGCTGATCGTCGCCGAACTGGGGGCCTGACTACCGCCGGGCGCCCGCGATCCGCGAGGAGAGCTGGTGCGCGTGCGCCAGCAGCGTCCGGCCGAGGTGGGGGAGCCGGTCGGGGCCGAAGCGGAACTCGGCGCCGGTGAGACTCAGCGCCCATTCGGGGCGACCCTTGCGATCGAAGACCGCGGCGCCGATGCCCCATGAGCCCTCCACGATCAGACCGGGATTCACGGCGTACCCCCGGGCCTTCGTCTCCGCGAGCCGCTTGCGCAGCGGCTCGGGGCCGTGGGCCGCGCCCCAGCGTCCCTCCAGCTCCGGATGGCGCTCGAGATACGCATCCACATCGTGGTCAGGTAGGAAGGACAGGATCGCGATGCCGGCGCTGGCGACGCCGAGCGGAAAGCGGATGCCCTCGCTGAGCACGAAGGAGCGGATCGGGAACGACCCCTCCTCGCGGATCAGGCACACCGTCTCGTCGGCCCGTCGCGTGGACAGGAACGCGCTCTCCTCGGTCTTCACTGCCAGGGAGCGCACGATGTCGCGGGAGATCTCCGTGATGTCGTAGCGCGACGCCGCGGCCGTGCCCATCAGATACAGCTCAGGACCGGCCGTCCAGCGCGAGGTGACCGGATCCTGATCGACCAGCCCTTCGACCTTCAGCGCGGTGAGCAGCCTGTGCGCGGTCGAGCGGCTGAGCGAAGCATCCGTCGCCAGCTGCTGCAGCGACGCGCCGTCCGCCGACGCCGACACCAGTCGCAGCAGGGCGGAGGCCCGGGCGATGGCCTGGGCGCCGGGGACGGAGCGCCTCCCCGATGCCGTCAATTCCACAATGTGGACGCTACCCGGATCCGTGACCACATCGCAAGCATCGGCTTGCCGGCGCCGTCGCGCCGGGCGGATGCTGGATGAGGACATTCACGAAGGAGTGGTCAGTGATCGACAAACAGTTCGCATCGGCGGCCGAGGCGGTCGCCGACATCCCCGACGGAGCGTCGCTCGCGGTCGGAGGATTCGGTCTCTCGGGCAACCCGATGCTGCTCATCGAGGCGCTGCTCGCGCAGGGCACGAAGGACCTCAGCGTGGTCAGCAACAACTGCGGTGTGGACGACTGGGGCCTGGGCGTGCTGCTCGGCGCACGGCGCATCCGCAAGATGACCTCGTCCTACGTCGGCGAGAACAAGGAGTTCGAGCGGCAGTTCCTCGAAGGCGACCTGGAGCTGGAGCTCACCCCGCAGGGCACGCTGGCCGAGAAGCTGCGGGCCGGCGGCTCCGGCATCGCCGCGTTCTTCACGCAGACCGGCGTCGGCACGCAGGTCGCCGAGGGCGGGCTGCCGCGTCGCTACAACGCCGACGGGACGATCGCGGTCGCTTCTCCCGTCAAAGAGACCCGCTCGTTCGACTTCCACGGCGCGGAGCGCGAGTTCGTGCTGGAGGAGTCGATCACCACCGACTTCGCCCTCGTGCACGCGCTGAAGGGCGACCGGCACGGCAACCTCGTCTTCAACAAGGCCGCCCGCAACTTCAACCCGCTCGCCGCCATGGCCGGGCGCATCTGCATCGCTCAGGTCGAGCAGCTCGTCGAGCCCGGCGAGCTCGACCCCGACGGCATCCACCTGCCCGGAGTCTTCGTGCACCGGATCGTCGAGGTGGGGACCGACATCGAGAAGCGCATCGAACGGCGCACCGTCGCCGCCGGACAGGGAGGCGACTGACATGGCGCTCACACGGAACGAGATGGCGGCCCGCGCCGCACGGGAGCTCACCGACGGCTCGTACGTCAACCTCGGCATCGGCCTGCCCACACTGGTCCCCAACCACGTGCCCGAGGGCGTGACGGTCGTGCTGCAGTCCGAGAACGGCATCCTCGGCGTCGGGCCGTACCCGACCGAGGAGAACGTCGACCCCGACCTGATCAACGCGGGCAAGGAGACCGTCACGCTGCTGCCGGGAGCGGCGTTCTTCGACTCGGCGACCAGTTTCGGCATGATCCGCGGCGGCAAGATCGACGCGGCCATCCTCGGTGCGATGCAGGTCTCCGCCACCGGAGACCTGGCCAACTGGATGATCCCGGGCAAGATGGTCAAGGGACCCGGCGGCGCGATGGACCTGGTCCACGGCGCCGGCCGCGTGATCATCCTGATGGAGCACGTCGCCAAGGACGGCTCCGCCAAGATCGTGAACGACTGCACGCTCCCGCTGACCGGCAGGGGAGTCGTGCATCGCATCATCACCGACCTCGCGGTCATCGACGTCACGCCCGACGGGCTCGTGCTCGTGGAGACGGCACCCGGCGTGAGCGCGCAGGAGGTCATCGACGCCACCGAACCGCCGCTGACGGTCTCGGAGAACCTGAAGGAGAACTCATGAGCGACATCGTCATCGTCGCCGCAGCGCGCACCCCGCAGGGACGACTGAAGGGACAGCTCGCGCCGTTCACCGCGCCGCAGCTCGGCTCGTTCGCGATCCGCGGCGCCATCGAGCAGGCCGCCATCTCGCCGACGGACATCGACGCCGTGGTCATGGGCCAGGTCCTCGCGGCGGGCTCCGGGCAGAACGCGGCACGCCAGGCCGCGATCGGCGCCGGCATCGGCTGGGACGTCCCGGCCAGCTCGGTCAACAAGGTCTGCCTCTCCGGGCTCACCGCGATCATCGACGCCGCCCGCATGATCCGCACCGGCGACGCCACCACGGTGGTCGCCGGAGGCATGGAATCCATGACCCGCGCGCCGCATCTGCTGATGGGCTCCCGCGACGGCTGGACCTACGGCACGGTCGAGGTGCTCGACCACATGGCGTACGACGGCCTCACCGACGCGTACGACAAGGAGAGCATGGGAGCGTCCACCGAGCGTCAGAACCCGCGCTACGAGATGACCCGCGAGCTGCAGGACGCGGTCGCCGCGCTGTCCCACCAGCGTGCCGCCGCAGGTCAGGCCGACGGCGCGTTCGACGCCGAGATCGTGCCGGTCACGGTCCCGCAGCGCAAGGGCGACCCGCTCGTGCTCACCCGGGACGAGGGCATTCGCCCCGAGACCACGGTCGAGACGCTCGCGGGGCTCCGCCCGGCGTTCGCCGAGGGCGGCACCATCACAGCCGGCAACTCATCGCAGATCTCGGACGGAGCGGCGGCCGTCGTGGTCACCACGCGCGAGAACGCGGAGGCCAAGGGCTGGCCCGTGCTCGCCGTCGTGGGCGCCAGCGGCCAGACCGCGGGCCCGGACAACTCGCTGCAGGCGCAGCCGGCCCGCGCGATCGAGAAGGCCCTGGGCAAGCAGGGCATCACGACCGACGACCTCGACCTGGTCGAGATCAACGAGGCGTTCGGCGCCGTGGTCGCGCGATCCCAGCAGGAGCTCGGACTGTCCAGTGACATCGTGAACGTGCACGGCGGCGGCATCGCCATCGGGCATCCGATCGGCGCCAGCGGAACGCGACTGGTCGTGCACCTCGTGCACGAGCTCGCCAAGCGCGGGTCCGGCACGGCTGTGGCCGCCCTCTGCGGCGGCGGCGGTCAGGGCGAGGCGCTGGTCCTCACGCGCTGACGCTCAGCGGATGCATCTCCGCTGACACCCCGTGAAATCATCGACACCCCGGGTCATGGACGTCCACAGCCCGGGGCGTCGACGAGAAGACGGGGTGTCAGCGCTCAGTGCTTGGTGCCCTTGGCGGCCTTCTCGATCGCCTTGAGCTGCTTCTTCGCCCGCTTGGTCTGCTTGGGCGCCAGCGGCGAGTCGTAGGCGACCGAGAGCCCGCGCTCGTCGCGGCGCATGTCGACCGCGGCGCCGATCGCGAGGGCGAGCGTGATGCCCCAGCTGATCCAGGCGAGCACGGCGCGCCATGTGATCGGCGCCTCGCGGGTGCCGCGCAGCAGTGACATTCCGGCCGTGATGGCGCCGATGAGTCCAGTGCTGAAGAGATACCGCATGGCTTCACGTTAGCCGACGCACATCCCTCCTCGGCTAGGCTTGACAGCAGTTACAGCTGTGTATCTACCGGCCGCCGGCTCCCCGGCGGACAGCGGCGGCACCCGACCCGGCGTCGCGATGCGGCGCCCGAGAGCCATGACACAGATCGAAACCTCGCCGAGCCTGCTGCGCCTCGCCGGCCTTCCGTACTTCCTCATCGCGTTCATCGCGCGACTGCCGTTCGCCATGATGGTCGTCGGCGTCCTGACCATCGTGGTCAGCGCCCGCGACTCGCTGTCCCTGGGCGGCCTCACCTCCGCCGCCGTCGGGATCGGCACGGCGCTGATCGGCCCGTTCCTCGGGGCTGCCGCCGACCGCTACGGTCAGCGCCCGGTGCTGGTCGCCGCGGCCGTGCTCAACGCGGCCATGCTCGCAGCCTTCGCCGCCGTCGTTTACAGCCCGCTCGACCAGGGCTTCGTGCTGCTCGCCGCTTTCGCGATCGGCGCCACCGCACCGCAGGTCTCGCCCATGTCGCGATCGCGGCTGGTCACCATCATCGACGAGCGGATGCCGCAGCCGCGGCGCGCCCGCACGACCTCGGCGACCATGTCGTACGAGTCCGCGGCCGACGAGACCGTGTTCGTGTTCGGTCCGTTCCTGGTCGGCGCGCTCGCCTCGCTGATCGCCCCCTGGGCGCCGATGGTGATGGCATCCGCCCTCACTCTGCTGTTCGTCGGAGCGTTCGCCCTGCACCCCACCGCGCGGCACGTCTCCGCCTCGCGAGCGGCGGACGGCACCGCGCCGTCCGCCGTGTCGGAGCTCTTCCGCCCCACGCTGCTGGTGGTGGTGCTCGGGATCCTCGGCGTCGGCCTGTTCTTCGGGGCGATGCTCACCGCCCTCACCTCGTTCATGGCCGATCGCGGCGTCGCTGAGCAGGCCGGACTGCTGTACGGCGTGATGGGGATCGGCTCGGCGATCCTCGCGCTCGGCGTGGCCTGGCTGCCGCCGCGCTTCACGCTGCACATGCGCTGGCTGGTGTTCGGCGGCATCCTGCTGGCGGGATCGCTGCTGGTGCTCACGGCATCCGATGTCACGACGATGACCGTCGCCCTCGCGGTCCTCGGCATCGGCGTCGGGCCGACGCTCGTCACGCTGTACAGCCTGGGGGCCGCGCGCAGCCCGCTCGGACGCTCGGCCACCGTGATGACCATGCTGGGCGCAGGTGTCGTCGTCGGTCAGGCGGCCGCCGCGGCGATCACCGGAGAACTGGCCGAGGGCTCAGGCACCGCAGCGGCAC
The DNA here is from genome assembly GCF_001897945.1 of Microbacterium sp. 69-10. Classification (GTDB taxonomy): domain Bacteria; phylum Actinomycetota; class Actinomycetes; order Actinomycetales; family Microbacteriaceae; genus Microbacterium. Next base: position 43,203 of record NZ_MKRT01000006.1, on the reverse strand, counting down.
TCGTCATGCCCCTGATCGCCGCGGCCATCGTCGTCGCGACCGGTATCGCAAATCGGCTCATGACGCCAGCCCGGCGCTGAGCCGCGCCGCGATCGGTAGCCTGGAGGAACCGAGCAGAGGAGTCCACATGGCAGCCGCAGAGTTCGTCGTCGTCGCCAACCGGCTACCGGTCGACCGGGTCGAGACAGCCGACGGCGAGGAGATCTGGCGCACCTCGCCCGGCGGGCTCGTGGCGGCGCTCGAGCCCATGATGCGCAGCGTGGATGGCGCCTGGGTGGGCTGGGCGGGGATGCCGGATGTCGAACTCGCCCCGTTCGACGCCGACGGCATCCGCCTGATCCCCGTCGCGCTCAGCGAGGCCGACATCCAGGAGTACTACGAGGGCTTCAGCAACGACACGATCTGGCCGCTGTACCACGACGTGATCGCCCCGCCGCAGTACCACCGCGAGTGGTGGGAGGCGTACGTCTCGGTGAATCTGCGCTTCGCCGAGGCCGCGTCCGCCGCGGTGGCGAAGGGCGGCACCGTCTGGGTGCACGACTACCAGTTGCAGCTGGTGCCCGAGATGGTGCGCAACCTGCGTCCGGACGTGACCATCGGCTACTTCCACCACATCCCGTTCCCCGCCCACGGGCTCTACGCGCAGCTGCCGTGGCGGGATCAGGTGCTGCGCGGCCTGCTCGGCGCCGACGTGATCGGCTTCCAGCGTTCGCAGGACGCAGCGAACTTCCTCGCCGCGGTCAAGCGCCGCCTGGGGTTCGAGACGAAGGCCAGTGCCATCACTCTGCCCGACGGCCGCCGCAGCCATGCGAGGGCGTACCCGATCTCGATCGACACGACGCCGTACCGCGAGCTCGCTCAGCGCGCCGACATCCGAGCCCGCGCGGTGGAGATCCGCGAGGGGCTCGGCAATCCGAAGCACATCCTGCTGGGTGTGGACCGGCTGGACTACACGAAGGGCATCCGGCACCGCATCAAGGCCTACGGCGAACTGCTCGACCAGGGCAGGATCTCCGTGGAGGACGTCGCCTTCATCCAGGTGGCGAGCCCCAGCCGCGAGCGGGTCGACGCCTACGTGCACCTGCGCGACGAGGTCGAGCTCGCCATCGGCCGGATCAACGGGGACCATGACACGCTCGGGCACACGGCGATCCGGTACCTGCACCAGGGATTTCCCCGCGAGGAGATGGTGGCGATGTACCTGGCCGCCGACGTGATGCTGGTGACGGCGCTGCGCGACGGCATGAACCTCGTCGCGAAGGAGTACGTCGCCACCCGCGCCGACAACCGCGGCGTGCTCGTGCTCAGCGAGTTCACCGGCGCGGCCGACGAGCTGCGACAGGCGGTGCGGGTGAACCCGCACGACATCGAGGGCGTGAAGGATGCCATCGTCGCGGCCATCGAGATGCCGCGCACCGAGCAGAGCCGCCGGATGCGATCGCTGCGCAAGCGCGTGCTCGAGCACGACGTCACGGCGTGGTCTCAGGCGTTCCTGAAGGCGCTCGAGCACGCCTCCCAGCACCGTCACCACCCGGAGGAGCCCGCATGACCCGCACCTGGACACCAGGCAGCCCCGACGAGGCCGTCACCGCGATCGCCCGCACGCCCGTGCTGCTGGTCGCCCTCGACTTCGACGGGACGGCGTCCCCCCTGGTCGCCGACCCGATGAGCGCGCGCGCCCTGCCGGAGATCGCGGATGCCGTGGCGCGACTGGCGGTGCTGCCCGACACCGAGGTGGCCTACGTATCCGGGCGGAGCCTCGTGCACCTGCGGGAGATCGCGGAGCACTCCGACGATTCGCCGGTGATCCTCGCCGGCTCCCACGGTGCGCAGTACTGGTTCCCGGGAGAGGGCGAGGCGGATGCCGCCGAGAGCGAGCAGGAGCGCGACCTGCGCGAATCGCTGTTCGACGAGCTCGAGCCGCTGCTCACGGAGTACCCGGGCGTGGAGCTGGAGCGGAAGACCTTCGGCGTCGGCATCCACGGCCGTCCCGCGGATCCGGCCGTGGAGCGCGCCGCGTTCGCCGCGGTCGACGAGGTGATGGCGCGCCGGGCGGCGCGCTGGCGCCGCCGCACGGGCGACCGCATCCTGGAGTTCTCCTCCAGGCACGAGGGCAAGGATGCGGCGATCACCGCGCTGCGCGCCCGCACCGGGGCCACCGGGATCCTGTTCGCCGGAGACGACGTCACCGACGAGGACGCGCTGCGCGTGCTCACGAAGGACGACCTGGGCGTGCGGGTCGGCCCGGGGGAGACCTCGGCGACTCTGCGTGTGGGATCCCCACAGCAGATCGGCGAACTCCTCGGCGTCATCGCGACAGAGCGCGCGGCCGGTCGGGAATAGACTTCCGTCATGTCCTCGCAAGAAGCTCCCTCCGGCGCGCCCGCTGAAATCGACATCAAGCCCCGCAGCCGGGTCGTCACCGACGGCATCGAGGCGACCACGTCCCGAGGCATGCTCCGTGCCGTGGGCATGGGCGACGCGGACTGGGACAAGCCCCAGATCGGCATCGCGTCCAGCTGGAACGAGATCACCCCCTGCAACCTGAGCCTGGACCGGCTCGCCCAGGGAGCCAAGGAGGGCGTGCACTCCGGCGGGGGATACCCGCTGCAGTTCGGCACCATCTCCGTCTCCGACGGCATCTCGATGGGCCACGAGGGCATGCACTTCTCGCTGGTGAGCCGCGAGGTCATCGCCGACTCCGTCGAGACGGTCATCATGGCCGAGCGCCTGGACGGCACCGTGCTGCTGGCCGGCTGCGACAAGTCCATCCCCGGCATGCTGATGGCGAGCGCCCGTCTGGGCCTGTCGAGCGTGTTCCTGTATGCCGGTTCCATCGCACCGGGCTGGGTGAAGCTCTCGGACGGCACCGAGAAGGACATCACCATCATCGACTCGTTCGAGGGCGTCGGCGCGTGTCGCGCCGGCCGGATGACCGAGGAGGACCTCAAGCGCATCGAGTGCGCGTTCGCCCCGGGCGAGGGCGCGTGCGGCGGCATGTACACGGCCAACACAATGGCATCCGTCGCCGAGGCCCTCGGCCTGAGCCTCCCCGGCTCCGCCGCGCCGCCCTCCGCCGACCGCCGCCGCGACTACTTCGCGCACCGCTCCGGCGAGGCCGTGGTCAACCTGCTGCGCCAGGGCATCACGACCAAGGACATCCTGACGAAGGAGTCCTTCGAGAACGCCGTCGCCCTCGCCATGGCCCTGGGCGGTTCGACCAACGTCGTGCTGCACCTGCTGGCCATCGCCAACGAGGCGGGCGTCGAGCTGAGCCTGCACGACTTCAACCGCATCGGCGACCGCACCCCGCACGTGGGCGACCTCAAGCCGTTCGGGAAGTACGTCATGAACGACGTCGACCGTCACGGCGGCATCCCCGTGATCATGAAGGCCATGCTGGACGAGGGTCTGCTGCACGGCGACGCGCTGACCGTCACCGGCAAGACCGTCGCGGAGAACCTGCGCGAGCTGAACCCGGACCCGATCGACGGCGAGGTCATCCGCACCTTCGACAATCCGATCCACACCTCCGGCGGCATCACGATCCTGCACGGCTCGATGGCTCCCGAGGGCGCCGTCGTGAAGTCGGCCGGCTTCGACGCCGATGTCTTCGAGGGCCCGGCCCGCGTGTTCGAGCGCGAGCGCGCCGCGATGGACGCCCTCGCCGCGGGCGAGATCAACGCCGGCGACGTGGTGGTCATCCGCTACGAGGGCCCGAAGGGCGGACCCGGCATGCGCGAGATGCTCGCGATCACCGGAGCCATCAAGGGCGCGGGGCTCGGAAAAGATGTACTACTCTTGACGGACGGACGATT
>NZ_MKRT01000006.1:29418-39345 GCF_001897945.1 Microbacterium sp. 69-10 | reverse complement strand
TCTCAGGCGGCACAACCGGCCTGTGCATCGGCCACATAGCACCCGAAGCGGTGGACGCAGGTCCTATCGCCTTCGTGCGCGATGGTGATCTGATACGGGTCGATATCGCGGCTCGCTCCCTCGAGCTACTCGTCGAGGAGGCTGAGCTGAGCTCCCGCCGTGAGGGCTGGGAGCCCCTACCCCCGCGCTATACCCGTGGCGTCCTCGCCAAGTACTCCCGTCTCGTGCGCTCCGCCGCACAGGGCGCGGTGACCGGCTGAGCCTGAGACAGGCACGCCCTCCGCTCCCGTCCGGGTACCTGCTCATCACGATCATCAGAGGAATGAAATGACACCTCCCGATTCCGCACCGGCCGTGCCGCGGCCACCGGCGCGCACCGCATCCGCTCCCGAGATCTCGGGTGCCGAGGCGGTCGTCCGCTCACTCGAGAAGCTGGGCGTCACCGACGTCTTCGGCATCCCGGGCGGTGCGATCCTCCCGGTGTACGACCCGCTGATGGACGCATCCGATCTCCGGCACATCCTGGTCCGCCACGAGCAGGGCGCCGGGCACGCGGCGGAGGGCTACGCCTCCGCCTCGGGCCGGGTCGGCGTCTGCATCGCCACCTCCGGTCCCGGCGCGACCAACCTCGTCACCGCCATCGCCGACGCGTACATGGACTCCGTGCCGCTGGTCGCGATCACCGGTCAGGTGTTCTCCACGCTGATGGGCACGGACGCGTTCCAGGAGGCCGACATCGTGGGCATCACGATGCCGGTGACCAAGCACTCCTTCCTCGTGAAGGACGCAGCCGACATCCCTGGCGCGATCGCGGCGGCGTTCGAGATCGCCTCGACGGGACGTCCCGGCCCCGTGCTCGTGGACATCACCAAGGACGCGCAGCAGGACGTCGTGCCGTTCATCTGGCCGCCCAAGGTGGAGCTTCCCGGCTACCGCCCGGTGACCAAGGCGCACGGCAAGCAGATCCAGGCGGCGGCGACGCTGCTGGCCGAGGCCAGGAAGCCCGTGCTGTACGTCGGCGGCGGCGTGATCCGCGGCAAGGCATCCGACGAGCTCCGCATCCTCGCCGAGTCCACCGGCGCGCCCGTCGTGACCACACTGATGGCCCGCGGTGCCTTCCCGGACTCTCACCCGCAGCACCTCGGCATGCCCGGCATGCACGGCACGGTCCCCGCCGTGCTCGCGCTGCAGGAGGCCGACCTGATCGTCTCGCTCGGCGCGCGCTTCGACGATCGTGTCACCGGCAAGGTCGCGCTGTTCGCCCCGAACGCGAAGATCGTGCACGTCGACATCGACCCCGCCGAGATCTCCAAGATCCGCACGGCCGACGTGCCGATCGTGGGCGATGTGCGCGATGTGCTGGTCGACCTCGACACCGCCTTCCGCAGCACGGTGAGCAGCGACGGACCGGACACCGACGAGTGGTGGTCCTACCTGGACGGCCTGAAGTCCGAGTTCCCGCTCGGCTTCGCGCCGACCAGCGACGGACTGCTGTCGCCGCAGCACGTGATCCAGCGCATCGGCGAGCTGACCGGGCCCGAGGGCGTGTACGTGGCGGGCGTGGGGCAGCACCAGATGTGGGCCGCGCAGTTCATCAAGTACGAGCGTCCCAACTCCTGGCTGAACTCCGGTGGCGCCGGCACGATGGGCTACTCGGTCCCGGCCGCGATGGGCGCGAAGGTCGCCGAGCCCGACCGCGTGGTGTGGTCGATCGACGGCGACGGATGCTTCCAGATGACCAACCAGGAGCTCGCGACCTGCGTCATCAACAACATCCCGATCAAGGTCGCCATCATCAACAACTCGTCGCTCGGCATGGTGCGGCAGTGGCAGACGCTGTTCTACGACGGCCGGCACTCCAACACCGACCTGAACACGGGGGCCGGCACGGTCCGCATCCCGGACTTCGTCAAGCTCGGTGAGGCGTACGGCTGCCTCGCGATCCGGGTCGAGAAGGAGGACGAGGTGGACGCCGCGATCCAGCTGGCGCTGGAGACCAACGACCGTCCGGTGCTGATCGACTTCGTCGTGAGTGCGGATGCCATGGTGTGGCCGATGGTCCCCCAGGGCGTCAGCAACAGCTACGTCCAGTACGCGCGCGACCACGCGCCGGCCTTCGAGCAGGAGGACTGACCATGGCATCGCACGTGCTGAGCCTGCTGGTGGAGGACACCCCCGGCATCCTGACCCGCGTGGCCGGGCTCTTCGCCCGCCGCGGCTTCAACATCGAGTCCCTCGCCGTGGGCGTGACCGAGGTCGCCGGGATCTCCCGGATCACGGTCGTCGTCGACGTGGAGGACCTGCCGCTCGAGCAGGTCACCAAGCAGCTGAACAAGCTGATCAACGTGATCAAGATCGTCGAGCTCGAGCAGTCGTCGTCCGTGCAGCGCGAGCACATGCTCATCAAGGTGCGCACCGACAACAACACCCGCTCGAACGTGCTCGAGGTCGTCAACCTGTTCCGCGCCTCGGTCGTGGACTACGCGCCCGACGCGCTGGTGGTCGAGGTCACCGGCGATCAGGGCAAGGTGCAGGCGCTGCTGCGGGCTCTCGAGCCCTTCGGCATCAAGGAGCTCGCCCAGTCGGGCCTGCTCGCCATCGGCCGCGGCGGCAAGAGCATCACCGAGCGCGTCCTGCGCGGCTGACCACATGACCATGTTCGCTCGGCCGGTTGCTGAGCGAGCGAAGCGAGACGAAGTACACAACCAAGGAGAAACAACACCGTGAGCACCGAGATCTTCTACGACGACGACGCTGACCTCTCGATCATCCAGGGCAAGAAGGTCGCCATCGTCGGCTACGGTTCGCAGGGCCACGCCCACGCGATGAACCTGCGCGACTCGGGCGTCGAGGTCGCCATCGCCCTCAAGGAGGGCTCCAAGTCGATCGCCAAGGCCGAGGAGGCGGGCTTCCCCGTCAAGACGGTCGCAGACGCCACCGCCTGGGCCGACGTCATCATGATCCTCGCGCCGGACCAGCACCAGCGCGGCATCTACACCGAGTCGATCAAGGACAACCTGACCGCGGGCAAGGCCCTCGCCTTCGCGCACGGCTTCAACATCCGCTTCGGCTACATCGACGCACCCGAGGGCGTGGACGTCATCCTCATCGCTCCGAAGGCACCGGGCCACACCGTGCGTCGCGAGTTCGTCGCAGGCCGCGGCATCCCCGACATCATCGGTGTCGAGCGCGACGCGACCGGCGGCGCCTGGGCGCTCGCCCTGTCGTACGCGAAGGCCATCGGCGGCACCCGTGCCGGCGTCATCAAGACGACCTTCACCGAGGAGACCGAGACCGACCTGTTCGGCGAGCAGGCCGTGCTCTGCGGTGGCGTCAGCCACCTCGTGCAGGCGGGCTTCGAGACCCTCACCGAGGCGGGCTACCAGCCGCAGATCGCCTACTTCGAGGTGCTCCACGAGCTCAAGCTGATCGTCGACCTGATGTGGGAGGGCGGCATCGCCAAGCAGCGCTGGTCGATCTCCGACACCGCCGAGTTCGGCGACTACGTCTCCGGCCCGCGCATCATCGACGCCGGCGTCAAGGAGCGCATGAAGGAGGTGCTGGGCGACATCCAGTCCGGCGCCTTCGCCAAGCGCTTCATCGACGACCAGGACAACGGCGCTGCCGAGTTCCTGGCCCTTCGCGAGAAGGAGCAGGGTCACCCGATCGAGACCACGGGCAAGGAGCTGCGCGCTCTCTTCGCCTGGAAGCAGTCAGACGAGGACTATGTCGAGGGCAGCGCTGCGCGCTGACCGCGACTGATCAAAGAAGAGGCACCCCTTGCGGGGTGCCTCTTCTGCGTTCAGATCACTGCAGGACGACGCCCTCGCCGACGACGCGCAGCGCGATGCGCCGTCCGGGCTTCGCGAGAGCAGCGTTCCAGTGCCGGATGGTGATGGTCGGCGGCTCCGCGGACAGGCGCGGGTCGGCGTCCGCCTGCGACTCCAGCCGGATGCGCACGGAGCTCTCCGCGCCGAAGTACACGCCGTCCTCGACGGTGCCCCGGACGGGGGCGTCGGCGACGATCTGCACCTGCTCGGGGCGCAGCATGAGCGTGACGTGCCCCTGCACCGGCGGGTTCCGCACCGGGATGTAGCCGAGCGCGCAGGACGCGAGCGAGCCGTCCAGCCACGCGTCCAGCACGATCGCCTCGCCGAGGAACTCTGCGACGCCGCGGTCGACCGGGCGGGTGTAGACCACGAACGGGTGCCCGGTCTGCACCAGATCGCCGTCGCGCATGACAGCGACCTGGTCCGCGAAGCTCAGGGCCTCGGACTGGTCGTGCGTCACCAGGATCGCCGTCGTCCCGGCCTCGGCGAGGATGGCCGAGACCGCCTCCCTGGTGGCCGAGCGCAGTCCCGTGTCGAGCGCGGAGAACGGCTCGTCCAGGAGCATCAGCTGCGGCTCGCGGGCCAGGGCGCGGGCGATCGCCACGCGCTGCTGCTGTCCGCCGGAGAGCTGGTCGGGGCGACGGTCGGCGAACTCGCGTGGCAGCGCCACGAGGTCGAGCAGCGCAGCGACGCGGTCGCGTCGTTCGCCACGCGGCAGGTGCTCGAGGCCGAAGGCGATGTTGCGGGCCACGGTCAGATGCGGGAACAGTCCGCCATCCTGCGTGACGTATCCGATGCCGCGGCGATGAGCGGGGACCCAGGTGCCGGGTCCGGCGACCTGGACGTCGCCCAGGCTGATCTCGCCGCCGTCGGGGCGGGCGAAGCCCGCGATCACGCGCAGCAGCGTGGTCTTGCCCGATCCGGATGCCCCGACGATCGCGGTGATCCCGCCGCGCCGCACCGCGAGGTCGATGCCGTGCAGGACCTCGTGCCCGCTGTACGAGGCGGTCACCCCGGACAGCAGCAGGTGGGCGTCCGGCACGGGACCGGTGCCGATGGTGGGGACGGCGCCTGTGGAGCCGAGGTTGGATGCGGTCATTCGGTTGCCGCCTTCGTGGTGGTGCGCCTGGTGCTCCGGGCAGTGGTCGACTGCCGGAACAGCAGATAGGTCATGGGAGCGGAGAGCAGGATCAGCAGCAGCGCGTAGGGGGCCGCGCCCGCGAAGTCGATCTCGCTGGACAGGCTCCAGAAGCGGGTCGCCAGGGTCTGCACCCCGATCGGGGAGAGCAGCAGGGTCGCGGTCAGCTCGCCGGCGATCGCGAGGAACACCAGAGCCATCCCCGCGGCGGTCGCCGGCGCCACCAGGCGAAGCGTCACGCCCAGGAACGCGCGCAGCGGCGGGCGACCCAGCGCCTGGGCTGCCTCCTCCAGCAGCGGCGGGGCCTGCGCGATGCCGGCTTGCAGCGGCACCAGGGCCCGAGGCAGGAACAGCAGCGCGTACGCGATGAGCAGCAGCAGGGTGGTCTGGTAGATCGCCGGCACGAACGTCAGCGACACGGAGACGAGGGCCAGGGCCAGTACGATCCCCGGCATCGAGCTCGTGAAGTAGTTGGTGCGCTCCAGCAGCCGGCTGAGGCGGCCCGGATGACGGACGGCCAGCCACGACAGCGGGAACGCGGCCACGACAGTGAGCACGCCGCCGCCGAGTGCGAGCCCCAGCGTCTGCAGGAGTGACGGGACCAGCTCGGGGGCCTGCCACACGCCTGCGCCGCCGAACACCAGCCAGCCGCCGATGACGACCGCGGGGACTCCGAGGGCGAGAACGGCGAGTGCCGCGAGCCCGAGCTGGGCCGGCAGCTGCCAGCCGTGCAGATGCACGCGGCTCGGCGGCGCGGCGGTCCCGGAACCGATCCGCGCATACCGCGCACGACCCCGCGCACGACTCTCCAGCATGAGCATCAGCAGGCACAGCAGCGTGAGGACTCCGGCGAGCATGCTTCCGGCGGAGCCGTTGAACGTCGACCGGTACTGGTCCATGATCGCCGTCGTGAACGTGTCGAAGCGGATCAGCGCGAACGCGCCGTACTCGCTCAGCAGGTGCAGTCCCACGAGCAGCGATCCGCCGAGCAGCGCGAGGCGCAGCTGGGGGAGCACCGTGCCGAAGAACACCCGCACCGGCCCGCGGCCGAGACTCGCCGCGCTCTGCTCGAGCGCGGGGTCCAGGCCCGCCAGCGTGGCTCGCACCGGCAGATACACCAGGGGGAAATACGACAGGGTCGACAGCAGGACCCCCGAGCCGAGACCGGCGAGCGAGGGGATGGCGGACACCCATGCGTAGGAGTTGACGAAGGCGGGGATCGCGAGCGGCATCGCGAGCACGGCGCCCCAGAACCCCGCACCGGCCAGCGCGGTGCGCTCCACCAGCCATGCACCGCCCACGCCGAGCACAGCGGACAGCGGAACGGCCAGGGCGACGAGCAGCACCGTGTTGCCGAGAAGCTCGCCGACCCGGGGTCGGAGGATCAGGGCGATGGACTGATCCCAGCCGATCTGCACCGCCGTGGTGATAACGAAGATCAGGGGAAGCAGCGAGAGCGCGGCGACGAGGACGCCGGCGAGGACGACGCCGAAGGGCGGGCGGAGCGCTCGGGCTCCGCCCGCCCTGACGGGAGCGGTGTTCGTCGTGATGTTCCCGACTTTAGAGCAGGCCGGCCTGCGTCATCAGGTCGGTGACCTTCTTGGAGTTCAGCGTCGCGGGATCGATCTTCGGTGCGTCCAGCTCGGTCAGCGGCACGAGCTCGGAGTTCGCGGGCACGTCGGAGCCGACCGGGTACTCGAAGGACGTTCCGTTCTGCAGGATCTCCTGGCCCTTCTTGCCGGTGATGAAGGCGAGGAACTTCTGTGCTGCGGCCTCATGCTTGGTGGACTTGAGCACGCCGCCGCCGGAGATCGAGACGAACGCGCCCGGATCCTGGTTCTTGAAGTAGTGCAGCGCGACGTTCTCGGAGTTCTCACCGGTCTGCGCCTGGTCGCCGAACCAGTAGTAGTGGTAGATGATCGCGCCGTCGATCTCGCCGGCGTTGACGGCCTTCATCGCGGTGGAGTTGCCCTTGTAGGCGACCGAGTTGGTCTTCATCGCCTGCAGCCAGCTCTCGGCCGCCTTCTCGCCCTTGAGCTGGACGAGCGCGGAGACGATGGCCTGGAAGTCGGCGCCGGAGGGCGATGCCGCCCAGCGGCCCTTCCACGCCGGATCGGCGAGATCCATCATCGACCCGGGCAGCTGCGCCTCGCTGAGCTTGGTGGTGTTGTAGGCGAACACCGTGGACCGTGCGGCGATGCCGACCCACTTCTCGGACGACGGGCGGTACTCCTCGGGGACGTTCTTCAGCGCCTCGTCCCCGGGAGAGGTGAACAGGCCCGCCTTCTCGACAGCGGTCATCGACGGGGAGTTCTCGGTCAGGAAGACATCGGCGGGGGACCGGTCGCCCTCCTGGATGATCTGGTTGGACATCTCGGTGTCGTCGCCGTTGCGGACCTGCACCTCGATGCCGGTCTCCTTCGTGAAGGCGTCGATCCACTCCTTGGTCAGCGACTCGTGCTGCGCGTTGTAGACGGTGATCGTCTCGTCCGAGGGCTTGGTGGTGGACGATCCGCCGTCGGTGGTGGCGGGTCCGCTGCACGCGGCGAGAGTCAGAGCGGCGACGGCGGCGGCAGCGGTGGCCGAGAGCAGGCGAAGACGACGGTTCACAGTGGTCCTTCGATGAGGGGAGCGGCGCGAATGCGCACCTATAAATATAGGTAAGGCAACCCTAATGCTGCAACGCGGGAGCTCGTTCCGGACGCATTGCCGCCAGACATCCGATGTCTGTGTCAGGATGGACCCATGCGACAGGAATGGTTCGACGAGGCCAGGTTCGGGATGTTCGTGCACTTCGGCATCTACAGCGTTGCCGCGAGGCACGAGTGGGTGCAGAGCTACGAGCGCCTCACGGATGACGACTACCGCCAGTACTTCGAGCACTTCGACCCCGATCGCTTCGATGCGCGCGCCATCGCCCGCCAGGCCAGGGAGGCGGGGATGGGGTACGTGGTGCTCACGACGAAGCACCACGACGGCTTCTGCCTGTTCGACTCGGCTCTGACCGACTTCAGCTCGCAGCAGACGTCGGGTCGCGATCTCGTGCGCGAATTCGTCGACGCCGTGCGCGCGGAGGGGCTGAAGGTGGGTCTGTACCACTCGGTCATCGACTGGCATCACCCGGACTTCACCGTGGACTGGAACCACCCGCGTCGCGACGACGAGAACGCGGCCGCCCTCAATGAGGGCCGGGACATGGCGCGGTATCGCGAGTACCTGCACGGACAGGTGCAGGAGCTGCTGACGCAGTACGGCCGGATCGACTATCTGTTCTTCGACTTCACCTACCCCGAGAGCCGTGACGGCTGGGCGGGCAAGGGTCCGGATGCGTGGGATGCGGAGGCCCTGCTGGGCATGTGCCGCGAACTGCAGCCCGACATGCTCGTGAACGATCGTCTCGGCATCCCCGCCGACTTCGTCACACCGGAGCAGTACCAGCCCACCGCACCGCTCGTCGACGAGCAGGGAGCGCCGCGGGTGTGGGAGGCTTGCCAGACGCTGAACGGGTCGTGGGGCTATCACCGTGACAACACAGATCAGAAGTCGCCGACGCTGCTGGTCCAGATGCTCGCCGACTCGGTGTCGATGGACGGCAACATGCTGCTGAACATCGGCCCTGACGGGCGCGGTGCGATCGCCCCGCGCGACGCGCGCACGCTGGATGAGATCGGACGATGGATGCTGCTGCACCGCGACGCGATCGTCGGCGCCGGGCACGCGGAGTTCACGCCGCCCCGGGAGGGCGTCTACACCCGCCGTGGCGACCGACTGTACCTGCATCTGTTCAGCTGGCCGCTCGGGTTCGTGCACCTGCCGGACCTGGCAGGACGGGTGTCCTTCGCCCGGCTGCTGAACGACGGCTCCTGGCTGAAGACGTCCGTGCCGGACCCCGATCAGCACGACACCCACATGACGCCGACCCTGCAGGACGAGGGGACGTTGACGGTGCACCTCCCGGTGCAGCGGCCGGACGTGCTGATGCCGGTGATCGAGCTGACGCTCGCGGACTGAGAGAGCCCGAAGGCCGTCAGGCCACCGGCATCTCCAAGCGATCCATCGCCAGCCTCGCGGCGCCCAGCAGGATCGCGTCGGCTCCCGTGCGGGCGGCCTCGATGCGGAGCGTCTGTGTGACGAGCGGGTGGCACTCCTCGTAGACGCGGCTGCGCACCGCGGCGAGGAACGGCTCCGAGCTGCCAGGCTCTCTCGGCGACGGGCGGACTGACGCCGTCGGCCGGCACCGTCGATGCCGTCCTCGCCGTCGCCGGCGCGGGCATCAGGGTGGCGCCGCTGGTGCGCCCACGACCGGGAGGATTCGTCTACGACCCGGACGAGGTCGCTCTGGTCGCGGCCGATGTCCGGGAGATCGTCCGGCGCGGCGCGGGTGGTGTGGTCGTCGGGGCGATGACCCGGGAGGGCCGGGTGGATCGCGACGCCATGCGCCGTTGGATCGATGCCGCGGACGGTGCGGAGGTGTCCTTCCACCGTGCGATCGATGTCGCCCCCGATCCCGTGGCGATCATGGACGAGCTCACCGAGCTCGGCGTGCATCGCGTGCTCACCAGCGGTGGTGCCACGCGCAGCGTGCACGGCATCGGGGTGATCGGCGAGCTGGTCGCCCGCTCGGCCGGCCGCGTCGAAGTCATGCCCGGCGGCGGCGTGCACGTCGAGGACATCGCGCGACTGGTCGCGCTGGGCGTGGATGCCGTGCATCTCTCCGCCCGGGTGGACTCGGGGGATGCGGCGCCGAGTGGACCCGGTGGCGGGGTCACCGGTTTCGATGCGACGGAACCGAGGATCGTCGCGGCGGCCCGTGCCGCCGTCGACCGGGCGGTGCGCTCCGCTGCATAGCAGGAGACGCGCAAGAGGCCGTTCCCGGGTTCCGGGCACGGCCTCTTCTGCGGTCGATCGGGTCAGTTCGCCGCGGGCGCGGCGTCCTTGATGTCTGCCGGCGGCGTCACG
>NZ_MKRT01000006.1:16093-29339 GCF_001897945.1 Microbacterium sp. 69-10 | reverse complement strand
CTTCAGCGTGAGGCGCTCCTTGTGGGCTGCGACCGCCTCGGCGGTGGTGCCGGTCTGGATCTCGCTGCCGGTCTGGATGTCGGAGACCTGGTCGCACACGTGGTACACCGAGCCGCCCGCGACCCAGGTGACCTGGTCCTTGCCCAGCAGCTGGATGACGGTGGACTGGTCGGCGGTGTACTGCTCGACGGACGCGGGCTTGAAGTCCACGCCGATGTACGTGGCGAGCAGCGCGAGCACGATGCCGACGATGCCCGCCGTGGTCTTCTGCCCCTTGCTCATGTCCTTGTTCAGGAAGACCATGATGATCAGCGGGACGAAGGCGATGATCGCGATGATCGCACCGAGCTGGTTCTGCACGAAGAAGCGCACGGTGTCGGACTTCTTCGCAGGATCGAGGTGGTTGGCCTTCTTCCACAGGATCGAGCCGGTGGTCGACAGGGCCGCGATGACGACCAGCAGCACGAGCAGGCTGATGAACGCCCACTGCGGGAAGGTCGTGGTCGCTCCCTGTGCCTCGACGAGTCCGCTCTCCGGATTGCGGACGAGGGTGCCGTCGGCGCCCGTGACCACGCGCTGCTTCAGCAGCCAGAAGATGCCGACCGCCTCGCCGACGATCGCGACCAGCCACAGCGCCGCCGCGATCCACCGGAACGTGGTCGCCTTCTTCTTCGCCTCGGCCGTGGGCACCCAGGTGCGCTCCGCGGGCGCCTCGGCATCGGGCCGGACGTCCTTGTTCTTGCTCTCTGCCACGGTTTCCTCCCCGGAAGTGGTGTCGCCCTGAGCATAGTGGGGAGCGGGGCCGGGCGTCGGTACGCTGAAAGGATGAGATCCGACGGCGACGACGACGCCCTCAGCTGGGACGGGGACGACGCGCTGGAAGCGCGCCGTCCGGAGATGCGACCCCGGAGGAGGCGGCCGCAGGATTCGCCGCGATCCGATTCCGCGCCGAAGCAGCCGGACGCGCCGGCTGCGGCATCCGATCCGTCGGCTGTGCAGGCGACGGATGCCGGAGACGATGACGAGCCGCAGGGTCTCAGCACCGTGGCCCTGGTCGCGCTCGGCATCCTCGGCGGCGTCTACCTCCTGTACACCGTCGGGTGGGTCATCGGCGGAGTCGGGATGCAGGCGCCCGTGATGTTCACGCTTCCCGCGTTCCTGTACCAGGCGGCACTGTGGCTTGCGGTGCTGGCACCGGCACTGTGGTTCGTCGCCGTCCTGGTGGTCACCCGAGGGGCGAAGGACTGGGTGCGGATCGTCTGGCTGATCGCGGGCGCGGCCCTGCTCGTGCCCTGGCCGTTCGTCGTGTCCGGGGGAGGCGGTGCCCTGTGAGCGGGAACGTGGCAGCTGACGGCATGCAGGGGAGCGGCCGCGTGCGCAGCGCGCTCCGCGGGTTCCTCACCGGTCTCGGCGGTCTCGCGTACGCCTTCGTCATCTGGACGGCCGTGTTCTACGCGATCCAGCTCTCCGTCGGAGGGATGTCGGGTTACGGATGGGTGGTTCTGCTGCTGCCCGCGGTGGTCACGGCCGTCGTCTTCGCCGTCGTCCTGGTCACCACCCGTCGACGCTCGATCGGGGCGCTCGTCCTGGTGCTGCTCGCGGGCCTGGGGCTCAGCGCGGTCTTCCTGCTGAACACGTTCAGCTACGTGATCCGCAACCTGGCGGCGCTCACCGGCTCCTGACGGAGGGACGCCCGGCGTCACACGGTCGGGAGCGTGGATGCCGCTCGGGTAAAGTGTGTCCCGATCGCGCCCCCACCGGCGTGCGGCGCATCGACTGCCCCTCCACCGTGTGCTGCCCCGAAGGATACCTGTGTCGAACCAGTCCGCATCCAAGCCCGTCGTTCTCATCGCCGAAGTCCTCTCGCCCGCCACGATCGAGGCGCTCGGGCCGGACTTCGAGGTGCGCAACGTCGACGGCACCGACCGCGAGGCGCTGTTCGCCGCCCTCGCCGACGCGGATGCCGTGCTGGTCCGCTCCGCGACCAAGGTGGACGCAGAGGCGCTGTCGCACGCGCCCAAGCTGAAGGTCATCGCACGCGCGGGCGTCGGGCTCGACAACGTCGACATCAAGGCGGCCACGACCGCCGGTGTCATGGTGGTGAACGCGCCGACGTCGAACATCGTCTCGGCCGCAGAGCTGACGATCGGTCACATCCTCAGCCTCGCGCGCCGCATCCCCGCCGCGCACGCCTCGCTCTCCGGCGGCGCCTGGAAGCGCAGCTCGTTCACGGGTGCGGAGCTCTTCGAGAAGACCGTCGGGATCGTGGGGCTCGGCCGGATCGGCGCCCTCGTCGCCGCTCGCCTCAACGCCTTCGACATGCGCGTGATCGCGTACGACCCCTACGTCACGAGCGCGCGTGCGCAGCAGCTGGGCGTGCAGCTCGTGTCGCTCGACGAGCTGGTCGCCGAGGCCGACTTCCTCACCATCCACATGCCGAAGACCCCCGAGACCACGGGCATGATCGCCGCGGAGCAGTTCGCCGCCATGAAGCCGACGGCCTACGTGGTCAACGTCGCCCGCGGCGGGCTGATCGATGAGGCTGATCTGCACGAGGCCCTCGTCTCCGGCGAGATCGCCGGCGCCGGCCTCGACGTGTTCACCTCCGAGCCGCCGGTCGAGGGCAGCACCGCGCAGGCGCTGCTCAGCCTGCCGAACGTGGTCGTCACCCCGCACCTGGGGGCCAGCACGGAGGAGGCCCAGGAGAAGGCCGGCGTGTCCGTCGCCCGCTCCGTGCGTCTTGCGCTCGGCGGAGACCTGGTGCCGGATGCCGTGAACGTCGCCGGTGGCGTGATCGACCCGTACGTGCGTCCGGGCATCGCCCTGGTCGAGAAGCTCGGTCAGATCTTCTCCGCGCTGTCGCAGTCCCCGCTCACCAGCCTCGACGTCGAGGTGCACGGCGAGCTGAACGACTACGACGTGAGCGTGCTCAAGCTCGCCGCACTCAAGGGCGTGTTCACCAACATCGTCAGCGACAACGTCTCGTACGTGAACGCACCTCTCCTGGCCGAGCAGCGCGGCGTGGCCGTGCGCCTGCTTCAGGACGACATCAGCGAGGAGTACCGCAACGTGATCACGCTGCGCGGCGCCCTCTCCGACGGCAGCCAGCTGGCCGTCTCGGGCACGCTGACCGGCCCGAAGCAGATCGAGAAGCTGGTGTCCATCAACGGGCACGCGATCGAGCTCCCGATCGAGAAGCACCACGTCGTGATGACGTACACGGACCGCCCGGGCATCGTGGCCGTGTACGGCCAGAAGTTCGGCGAGGCGGGGATCAACATCGCCGGCATGCAGATCGCCCGTGAGGCCGCAGGCGCCCAGGCCCTCAGCGTGCTGACGCTCGACTCGCCCGTCACCGACGAGCTGCTCGCCGACGTGAGCGCCGCGATCGACGCCGACCTGTTCCGCCAGATCGAGATCACCGAGGTCTGATCCGCGCCGCATGACGCCCCGAACGACCCGTCCTCAGCCGAGGGCGGGTCGTTCGCCGTTCCGGCCGGGAAGAACTTCTGAAAGAATCCAGCCGGGCTGTCGATTTCCCGCGCGCCCGCACGTCATGTCGGTGTTCGACACCTCAGCGGGTCACGCGCCCGCACGACGAAGGAGACACGATGTCCGACGAGTACATGATCATCATCCACGAACCCGAATGGGACTACTCCACGCGCACCCCGGCGCAGCTGGACGCGGACCTCGAGGGTCACAAGGCGTTCCAGGCGGCGGTCGCCGCGGCCGGGCAGCGCCTCACGGCCGGAGTGCCGCTGCGTGCGCAGTCCGAGGCGTTCCGCATCCGGCCCTCCGCCGACGGACCCGTCTACACGGACGGCCCGTTCGGTGAGACGCGCGAGGTCGTCACCGGGTTCTACACCTTCACCGCCGACTCGGTCGAGCAGGCGAAGGAGCTCGCCGCTCTCGTCCCCACCGGAGGCTGGCTCGATGTCCACCCTGTGCTCGACATGACGGCCATGCGGGGCTGACCGAGGCGGTGACGATGACGAGCCGCATCGAGGATGCGTTCCGCGCCGACGCGGGACGCATCCTCGGGGCGGTCACCGCGTACACCGGCGACCTGCAGCTGGCCGAGGACGCCGTGCAGGACGCCTTCCTCCGGGCCATCGCGCAGGAGAGGGCCGGTGCGGAGCTGCGCGCGCCGTCGGCCTGGATCACCACCGCGGCGCGCCGTATCGCCGTCGACGCGATCCGGCGCGAGCGCACCGCCGCCCGTGCCCTGCCCACCTTGGCGGCGGATGCCCGGATCGTCGACGACGCCGATCTGGACGCGTTCTCCTTCACCGGGGACGAGAGGCTCGAGCTCATCCTGACGGTCTGCCATCCCGACCTCCCGGAGGAGCCGAGGCTCGCACTCGCGCTGCGCTTCGCGTGCGGCGTCCCGACCCGCGAGGTCGCGGCCATGCTGCTGGTGTCGGAGACGACGATGGCGGCGAGGCTGACCCGCGCCAAGAAGCGCCTGCACGACTCCGAGATCCGCTTCGCAGTGAGGGACGACGAGCAGGTGCGCACGCGCATGCCCGACGCCCTGTCCGTGATCGCCCTGCTCTACACGACGGGCTATGCGGCGCCGACGAGCGCTGAGGGGCGCGTGCTCTGCGGCGACGCCGTCGACCTCGCCAGGGACGCGCTGCGCATCGCGGGCGACGACGCCGAGGCGCAGGGACTGCTCGCCCTGGTGCTGCTCACCGAGGCGCGGCGTCCCTCGAGGGTCGACCCCTCGGGCGAACTGGTCGCCCTCGCCGAGGCGGACCGGGCGCTGTGGGACCGACGGCTGATCGCGGAGGGGGAGCGCCTCGCCACGGGTGCGCTGCAGCACGGGACGGGGCGCTTCGCGCTGCAGGCGGGTATCGCCGGGCTGCACGCGATCGCGCCGACGTGGGAGGCGACGGACTGGTCGTCGATCGCGCGGCTCTACGACGGACTGGTCGAGCAGTGGCCATCGCCGTCGGCGCGGCTGGCGAGGATCGTCGCCCGCGGGTATGCGGAGGGGATCGGGGCCGAGGGGGTCCGTCTGGAGCTGGACGCGGACGAGGTGCTGTTCCAGGGGCCACTGGCGGCGCAGGCCTTCGCCGTGCGCGGCGAGCTCGGCATCCGCTGCGGCGACACGGCAGGAGCACGACGCGACCTGCGTGAGGCGATCGGGCTCACCGAGGACCCGGCGGTGCGCCGGCATCTGGAGCGTCGGCTGCTCGCCGTGGGCGCCTAGGGTGCTCAGGCGGTCGAGCTGCGGACGAGCTCGACCAGCCGCGCCAGCGCTGCACCGGTCGGCACGAATCCGTCGTCTGCCGAGACGCGCCCGTCCGCGGGCTCGGAGAGCGAGTTGTTGAAGTACAGGCCGTCGCTCAGCAGCATCACCAGGTCCAGAGCGGTCTCGTCGCGCACGTGCGGACGGATCGCATCCGCCCATCGGCGGCGCACCTCCCGCAGTGCGGCGGATGCGGCGGCGGAGCCGCCCTGAGCCAGTCGCGTGGTCGCGATGAGCGCCCGATCCAGGGCGTCGTCCTCCATCACCGAGGTGCGGATGTAGTAGGCGACGGGGCCGTCCGGCGCCTCCCGCATGCGCTCCAGGTCCTGGTTCGTGAGCACCGCGAGACGCTCGGCGAGCCCTGTGGCCAGATCGTCCTTCGACGCGAAGTGATAGAGCAGGCCGCCCTTGGAGACGCCGGCGGCCTTCGCGACGGCGTCGAGAGTCGCGGCGCGCTCGCCGTCCGCGATGAGGATGGACTCATAGGCGTCGAGCACGCGTTCGCGCGCCAGGGGAGGGCGGGACATCGGGGACTCCTTGCTCGTCGCGGGCGCCGGCTGCACAGCATCCGATCAGACCGGCATCTGTTACTGTACCAGCTGGACGGTTAAGTTATCGGAGGACATCATGCCCGCCACTGCACCCATCGACCTCACCGGAGTCGACGGACCCCGCGTCGGTCTGCGCGGCTGGGCCGCGCTCGCGGTGCTCATGCTTCCGGTACTGCTGGTGTCGGTCGACAACACGGTGCTGGCGTTCGCGCTGCCCGAGATCTCGGTGTCGCTGCAGCCCAGCGGCGCCGAGCAGCTCTGGATCATCGACGTCTACTCGCTCGTGCTCGCCGGGCTGCTCGTCACGATGGGCGTGCTCGGTGACCGGTTCGGACGGCGGCGGATGCTGCTGATCGGCGCCACCGGCTTCGCGGCCGTCTCCGCTCTCGCGGCCTTCGCCCCCTCGGCCGGGCTGCTCATCGCCGCGCGGGCAGCGCTCGGCGTGTTCGGCGCGATGCTCATGCCCTCGACGCTGTCGCTGCTGCGCTCCATCTTCCGCAACCGCGATCAGCGGCGTCTCGCCATCGCGGTGTGGGCGTCGGCGTTCTCGGCGGGCTCCGCACTCGGGCCGGTCGTCGGCGGCTTCCTGCTCGAGCACTTCGGCTGGGGCTCGGTGTTCCTCATCGCCGTGCCCGTGCTCGTCCCGCTGCTGATCGGCGGCCTGTGGCTGCTGCCCGAGAGCAGCGACCCGAACCCGGGACGGATCGACCCGATCGGCATCGTGCTGTCGATGGCGGCGATGATCCCGGTGGTCTTCGCGATCAAGTCCTTCGCCGTGGACGGCCCCAACCTGGCGGCGGCGGTCTTCCTGCTCGTCGGCGTGTTCGCCGGCTTCCTCTTCGTGCGGCGGATGCGGCGCGCAGAGAACCCGATGCTCGACATGTCGCTGTTCCGCCGCGGAGGCTTCAGCGGTGCGATCCTCGTGAACCTGCTGAGCGTGATCGCGCTGGTCGGCTTCCTGTACTTCGTCTCGCAGCAGCTGCAGCTGGTGATCGGTCTCTCGCCCATGGTCGCCGGCCTGGCTCTGGTGCCCGGGATGGCGGCGATGATCATCGCGGGTCTGGGCGTCGTGCCCGTCTCGCGGCGGGTCGCACCGCACATCGTGGTGCCTGTCGGACTGTCTCTGTCGGCGCTCGGTTACCTGATCGTCGCCGCCACGGCGGGCCTGAACAGCGTCGGATGGCTGCTGGTCGCCTTCGTGGTGCTGGGCATCGGCATCGGGGCGGCCGAGACCATCTCGAACGAGCTGATCCTGGCTCATGCGCCGGCCGAGAAGGCGGGGGCCGCGAGCGCCGTCTCCGAGACCGCCTACGAGCTGGGTGCGGTGCTCGGCACGGCTGTGCTCGGCGGCATCATCACCGCGTTCTACCGCGGTGCGCTCGTGATCCCCGGCGGCGTCCCCTCCGAGCTGGCCGCACATGCTCGCGAGACGCTGGCCGGCGCCTACACCGCCGCCCAGGAGCTGCCCGGCCGGCTGGGCGAGGCGCTGTGGGATGCCGCGACGGCAGCCTTCGGCTCGGGCGTCGTCACGACCTCCATCATCGGAGCGCTCCTGGTGATCGGCGCGATCGTCGTGGCGCTCACCACGCTGAAGCCGTCCCGGAACGGTTCGGCCGGCTGACCCGCATCCGCCCACTCCCGACGGTGACTCACGGTCGGGAGCGGCGCGCGTGCGCCGCTACGCTGGAAGGCAGTGTCCGCGGCGACCAGCGCGGCGGGCCGTGGTGCAGAGGAGTCCCATGTCGCGCGTCGTGAAGCTGGCCGTCATCCCCGGAGACGGGATCGGCCGTGAGGTCATCGCCCAGGCCGAGCGCGTGCTCGACGCAGTCACGGCGGGCAGCGACGTCACCTTCGAGAAGACGCCGTTCTCGCTCGGCGCCGACCGCTTCCTCGCGACCGGAGACACGCTGACGGATGCGGACCTCGACGCGATCCGCTCGCACGACGCGATCCTGCTGGGTGCCGTCGGCGGAGTGCCGGGCGATCCGCGGCTGAAGGATGCCAACATCGAGCGCGGACTGCTGCTGAAGCTGCGCTTCGAGCTCGACCACTACGTCAACCTGCGCCCCTCGAAGCTGTTCGCCGGCGCACCCGGACCGCTCGCGGCTCCCGGCGAGATCGACTTCGTGGTCGTCCGCGAGGGCACGGAGGGTCCGTACGTCGGCAACGGCGGCAGCATCCGCAAGGGCACCCCGCACGAGGTGGCCAACGAGACCAGCGTGAACACCGCGTTCGGCGTGGAGCGCGTCGTCCGCTACGCCTTCGACCTCGCCGAGCGCCGCCGCAGGAAGCTCACGCTCGTGCACAAGACCAACGTGCTCGTGCACGCCGGGGCGATCTGGAAGCGGATCGTCGACCAGGTGGCATCCGAGCACCCCGACGTGACCGTCGACTACCTGCACGTCGACGCCGCCACGATCTTCCTGGTGACCGATCCCGCGCGCTTCGACGTGATCGTCACAGACAACCTCTTCGGCGACATCCTCACCGACCTCGCCGGCGCCGTCACCGGCGGCATCGGCCTGGCGGCCTCCGGCAACATCAACCCGGACGGCGCCTTCCCCTCGATGTTCGAGCCCGTGCACGGTTCGGCGCCCGACATCGCGGGACAGCAGAAGGCCAACCCCACGGCCGCCATCCTGTCCGTCGCGCTGCTGCTCGATCACCTCGGGCTGCGCGACGAGGCCGCGCGCGTGCAGCGCGCCGTCGAGCAGGACATCGCAACCCGTTCGGGCAGCCGCAGCACCAGCGAGACCGGCGACGCCGTGATCGCCCTGCTGCAGGCGTAATCTGACAGTACGTGCGCATCGCCGCCGCATTCGATCGAGGACAGACATGACCGACACCACCACCGCACCTCTGACCTTCGCCGTCACGAAGAACCTCGCCGCCAAGAGCCCGGCTCAGCGCGAGGAGATCCTGCAGAACCCCGGATTCGGCCTGCACTTCACCGACCACATGGTCGACATCTGCTGGTCCGAGAACGGCGGCTGGCACCGTCCGCGCGTGCAGCCCTACGGCCCGATCTCGCTCGACCCCGCGGCCGCCGTGCTGCACTACGGCCAGGAGATCTTCGAGGGCATCAAGGCCTACCGCCACGCCGACGGCTCGGTGCACACGTTCCGTCCCGACCGCAACGCCGCCCGCCTGCAGCGCAGCGCGCGCCGCCTGGCGCTGCCGGAGCTGCCGACCGAGCACTTCATCCAGTCGATCCGCGAGCTGGTCGCGGTCGACGGTGCCTGGGTGCCCTCCGGCGCCGACCAGAGCCTGTACCTGCGGCCGTTCATGTTCGCCAAGGAGGCGTTCCTCGGCGTGCGCCCGGCGAAGAAGGTGGCCTACTACCTGATCGCCTCGCCCGCCGGCGCCTACTTCTCCGGCGGCGTGAAGCCGGTGCGCATCTGGCTGAGCGAGAACTACGCCCGCGCGGGCAAGGGCGGCACGGGAGCGGCCAAGACCGGCGGCAACTACGCCTCCAGCCTGCTCCCGCAGGCCGAGGCGTACGAGAAGGGCTGCGACCAGGTCGTCTTCCTCGACCAGGACGACAACGTCGAGGAGCTCGGCGGCATGAACGTGGTCTTCGTGTACAAGGACGGCCGCGTCGTCACGCCGGAATCCGACTCGATTCTCGAAGGCATCACCCGTGACTCGCTGCTGCAGCTCGCCGAGGACCGCGGTCTGACCGTCGAGCGCCGTCCGGTCTCGCTGGACGAGTGGCGTCAGGGCGTGGCATCCGGCGACATCGTCGAGGTGTTCGCCTGCGGCACGGCCGCCGTGGTCACCCCGATCGGCGCGCTGGTCGCCGACGGCTTCGAGGATGCGCAGCCGCTGGGCGACCTGGCGCTGTCGCTGCGCGAGGAGCTCACCGACATCCAGTACGGCCGCCGCGAGGACAAGCACGGCTGGCTGCTCCGCCTCGACGCCTGAGGCCCGGCGGCGGATAGGCTGTCCGGGTGAAGATCGCACGTTTCAGTCACAGTGACGGCATCCGGTTCGGCATCGTCGACGAGGGCGACCTGGTCGTGCTCGCAGGCGACCCCATGTTCGCCGGATTCGACACGACGGGGGAGCGGGTGCCGCTCGCGGATGCCGCGCTGCTGGCGCCCGTGATCCCGCGCTCCAAGGTCGTGTGCGTGGGGCGCAACTACCGCGAGCACGCCGCCGAGTTCGGCAACGTGGCGCCCGAGGAGCCGCTGCTGTTCCTGAAGCCGAACACCTCGGTGATCGGTCCGGGCGACGCCATCCTCCGCCCGGCGATCTCGGAGCGCACGGAGTTCGAGGGCGAGCTGGTCGTGGTGATCGGGCGCATCGCCAAGAACGTCAAGGCCGAGGATGCGCTCGACTACGTGTTCGGGTACACCGTGGGCAACGACTTCACCGCCCGCGACATCCAGCGCAAGGACGGGCAGTGGACGCGCGGCAAGGGCTTCGACACCTTCTGCCCGCTGGGGCCGGTGATCGAGACCGAGTTCGACGCGGCATCCGCCCGCATCGAGACGCGCGTCAACGGCGAGGTGCGCCAGCAGGCGCCCCTCACCGACATGATCCACTCCGTGGCCGACATCATCGCCTACGCCTCGGCGGCGTTCACGCTGCTCCCGGGCGACGTGATCATGACCGGCACCCCCGCGGGGGTCGGACCGGTCGTCGCGGGCGACACGATCGAGGTCGAGGTCTCCGGCATCGGCACCCTGCGCAACCCGGTGCGCGACGCGGTCCCCGTCTCGTGAGCGCCGCGCTCACCCTCGACGAGCTCGCGGCGATCCAGCGCCGCACCGTCCGCATCCTCTCGCTCGGCCAGGTGCTGGGCGGCATCGCCTTCGGGGCCACGGTGTCCCTCGGCGCCCTGCTGGCCGCGGACCTCTCCGGCAGCGACGCGCTGTCGGGACTGGCGACGGCATCCGTCACCCTCGGGGCCGCGGCCTTCGCCATCCCGCTGGCCCGCTTCGCGGCCCGCCGTGGCCGCCGGCTCTCGCTGACCGCAGGCAACCTGCTGGCGCTGATCGGGGTGGCCACGGTGATCACCGCGGCAGCGACGCGGGTGTTCCCGCTGCTGCTGATCGGCATCATCATGATCGGCATGGGCAATGCGGGAAACCTGCAGTCCCGGTTCGCCGCGACAGATCTGGCTGCTCCCGCCCACCGCGCGAGGGACCTCTCGGTGGTGGTGTGGTCGACGACCGTCGGCGGCGTCACCGGTCCGCTGCTGCTCACACCGGGCGAGGCTCTCGGCCACGCGATCGGGATGCCGCCCCTGACCGGCTCGTACCTGTTCTCGCTGGTCGCGCAGATCGCCGCCCTGATCCTGTACCTCGTCGCCATGCGACCGGACCCGCTGCTGACCGCGCTGCATCTGGCGAGGACGACCACGACCGCGTCGCCGCTCGGAACCGGCGTCGACCGCCCGGTCGTGGCCCGGTACGCGATGTTCGCCGTGGCCGGATCGCACGCCGTGATGGCCTCCGTGATGGCCATGACTCCCATCCACCTGTCGCACATGGCGCACGGAGCGCACGGCAGCATGCCGTCGAGCACGGATGTGACACTTCTCGTGGGCATCACGATCGCACTGCACGTGGCCGGCATGTACGGGCTCTCGCCCGTGTTCGGCATCCTCTCGGACCGCTGGGGACGCGTGCGCGTCGTCCTGCTCGGGCAGGCCGTCCTGGCCGCGTCGCTGCTGACGGCGATCTTCGCCGGCCGCACCCCCGCCGGTGTCATGATCGCCCTCATTCTGCTCGGACTCGGCTGGAGCGCCGCGACCGTCGCCGGGGCCGCGCTGCTCACGGAGTCGTCGACGGTCACGATGAGGCCCCGCCGTCAGGGCATCAGCGACTCGCTGATGAGCCTCACCGCGGCAGCGAGCGCAGCCGCCGCAGGCTGGGTCCTCACGACCTTCGACTACGCCGGGCTCGGGATCGTGGCGCTGGTGTTCGTGATCGCGATCACGGCGCTCTCGCCGCTGGGACGGATCCGCGAGACGGCGGCCAAGACCGACCTGGCCGCGGCCGCCTGAGCCGTCTCGGCCGCAGCATCCGCCCCCGATAGAATCGAGGGGATATGGCTACTGTGCACCCCCTCACCACCACCGCCACCGGATCCGACATCCGCGTGCGCTTCTGCCCTTCGCCCACCGGCCTGCCGCACGTCGGCATGGTGCGCACCGCCCTGTTCAACTGGGCGTACGCGCGGCACAACGGCGGCAAGCTCATCTTCCGCATCGAGGACACCGATGCCGCCCGTGACAGCGAGGAGAGCTTCCGGCAGCTGGTCGACGCGCTCACCTGGATGAAGATCGACTGGGATGAGGGCGTCGAGGTGGGCGGCCCGCACGCGCCGTACCGGCAGTCGCAGCGTCACGACATCTATGCCGAGGTGATCGAGAAGCTGAAGGCCACCGGTGCCGTGTACGAGAGCTTCTCCACCGCCGAGGAGATCGACGCGCGCAATGAGGCGGCCGGCCGGGCCAAGCAGCTCGGCTACGACAACTTCGACCGCGATCTCACCGAGGAGCAGAAGGCGGCCTTCCGTGCCGAGGGGCGTCAGCCCGCACTGCGCCTGCGCGTCCCGGATGAGGACCTCACCTACGTCGACCTGATCCGCGGCGAGGTCACCTTCCCCGCGGGTTCGTTCCCGGACTACGTGATCGTGCGTCCGAACGGTGTGCCGCTGTACACGTTCGTGAACCCGGTGGACGACGCGCTGATGGGCATCACCCACGTGCTGCGCGGCGAGGATCTCATGCCCTCCACGGCCCGCCAGCTGGTGCTGTACGACGCGCTGACCAAGGCGGGTGTCACCGACTTCGTGCCGCGCTTCGCGCACATGCCGCTGGTGCTCGGCGAGACGGGCAACAAGAAGCTGTCCAAGCGCGACCCGCAGGCCGACCTGTTCCTGCACCGCGAGTGCGGCTTCATCCACGAGGGTCTGCTGAACTACCTGGCGCTGCTGGGCTGGTCGATCGGCCCCGACCGCGACGTGTTCTCGCTGGAGGAGTTCATCCAGGCGTTCGACATCGTCGACGTCAACCCGAACCCGGCCCGTTTCGACCAGAAGAAGGCCGAGTCGATCAACGGCGACCACATCCGTCAGCTGGACGGCAAGGACTTCGCCGAGCGGATGCTGCCGTACCTGGCGGATGCCGGCGTGTTCGGCGCGGCCGAGCCCACGCACGAGCAGATCGTCCTGGCGTTCCGCGCCGCGCCGCTCGTGCAGGAGCGCATGCAGCTGCTGGGTGAGGCGCCCGGCATGCTGGGCTTCCTGTTCACCGACGAGGTGACCTACGAGGCGGAAGCCCTGAAGGGTCTGCCCGCGAACGCCGCCGAGGTCCTCGCCGCGTGCGTCGCCGCGCTCGAGCCCGTGGAGGAGTTCACCCCGGATGCCGTGCAGACGGCGCTCTCGGCGAAGCTGGTCGACGAACTCGGCCTGAAGCCGCGCGTCG
>NZ_MKRT01000006.1:15666-16064 GCF_001897945.1 Microbacterium sp. 69-10 | reverse complement strand
AGTCGATGGAGCTGCTCGGCAAGGACGAGACGCTGCGTCGCCTGCAGGCACTGGCCGACACCCTGGGCTGATTCCGGTGACGGATGCCGCGCTTCCGGCAGCCGAGACGGATGTCATCCTCGGCGACCTCGGCGTTCTGCTGCTGGAATGCGGCGTATCCGTGACGGACGTGCGCGGCTCGCTCGAGCAGGTCGGGCGGCGCGCGGCGTCGACGCCGCAGGCATCCCTCGAATTCGCGATCCTGCCGGAGATGGTGATGGTGAGCCGTCCCGGCGCATCGTCGGCGACGACCACTGTGATCGGCAAGGGTGAGGCGCTGACGTTCCGTCAGTCGGCGAAGGCCAGCAGGCTGGTGCACGGGCTCGAGGCGGGTGCGGTGCCGCTGGCCGAGGCCCCGG
>NZ_MKRT01000006.1:14157-15602 GCF_001897945.1 Microbacterium sp. 69-10 | reverse complement strand
CCGGTGTCCCTGGTGGGCGATCGTACTGGCACTGCTCGTGGGGCTGCTGGTCGGCGGCCTCACGATGCTGATGATGCGCGTCCGGGCCGCGGCGGCCGTCGCTCCCTTCGTGTCGGCGTTCGTCTCGACGATCCTGGTGGGCACCGTCGCCGGCTGGCTGGATCTCGGGCCGGTGCCGCTGTTCGCGGTGTGCGCGCCGGTGGCCATCCTCGTGCCCGGCGCACTGATCACGAACGCCCTGCTCGAACTGACCTCCACAGACATCGTCACGGGTGCATCCCGCCTGATGTACGGGCTGATCATGCTGGCGTTCATGGCTGCGGGAGTCTATTCGGGCGCCTCGCTCACCGGACTGCGGGTGGACTCGGCATCCGCCGCTCTGGTGGGGGAGGCCGTGCAACTGACCACCGAACGAGGGGGATGGGAGGCGCTCCCGCCGCTGTGGTCGGCGTGGCTGGCGGTGATCGTGCTCGCGATCGGCATCGGACTCGCCTTCGGATCGGGATTCCGTCTCACCGTCGTGTGCGTGGTGGTGATGGCCGGCACCTATGCGGTGCTGGCCCTGTTCAGTCCTCTGGTCGGAAGCGTCGTCGCGACCGGCGTCGCGGCGGCGGTGCTGTTCGTGGCAGCACGCGTGCTGGAGCGTCTGACGATCGCGATCCCCGCCACGGTGTCCTTCCAGCCGGCGTTCCTGCTTCTCGTGCCCGGCACCGTCGGCCTGGTCTCGCTGGCCAGCTTCGACGCGCAGGCGCTGGTGTCCGCGCCGATGATGTTCCTGAGCCTGTGCATCGGCACCAAGGTCGGCGCGCTGCTCGCGGATCTCGCGCGGATCACGCGGTCCACGGTGTTCCTGCGCTGGGCGAAGCCCGCGCGCATGGGCGAGCTCTGAGCCCCCTGTAGTCCGCGGCCGCGAGGGGCGCAACCCCGTTCTGCCAAGCGCATCCGATCCGTAGTGTGACGGGGGAGCAGAGGAGGAGCATCATGACCGATGACGTGCGTTCCGTGCCCGCACTGGAGCTGCGGCGGTATCTGGGCCTGTGGTTCGAGGTCGGCCGGCTGCCGCTGCGCTTCGAGGACGACCGCGCCACCGATGTGACCGCGGAGTACACGATGGCCGAAGACGGGACGGTGAGTGTGGACAACCGCTGCCTCGACGAGGACGGCAAGCCCACCCAGGCTCTGGGGCAGGCGTTGCCGGATGCGGAGCATCCAGGCCGCCTGCAGGTGACGTTCCTGCCCGAGGCGCTGCGGTGGATCCCGTTCACCAAGGCCGACTACTGGGTGCTCCGGGTCGACGACGAGTACCGGCATGCCCTGGTCGGGACCCCCGATCGGAAGCATCTGTGGCTGCTGTCCCGCGAACCGCAGGTCGAGGATGCCGTGGAGCGGTCGTTCCTCGACACCGCGCGCGACCAGGGCTTCGATCTCGACCCGTGGATCCGTCC
>NZ_MKRT01000006.1:13126-14092 GCF_001897945.1 Microbacterium sp. 69-10 | reverse complement strand
CTCAGGTAAGCTTGACTCTCGGTGCGAGGCTCCGGTTTCGCCCTTGGGGTATGGTGTAATTGGCAACACGGCTGATTCTGGTTCAGTTGTTCTTGGTTCGAGTCCAGGTACCCCAGCAAGAATGAAACCCCCGCTCAGGCGGGGGTTTTCTTGGTCCATGGTGGTGCCGGGATCGCGCCGATCCCGGTTATAGGCCAAAAAGAGTGGATGGGGTCGGGCGTGTTAGCCGCGTCCTGCCCATCCTGAGCGGTGCCAGAGGCCTTCGCCCGCGTCGAGGCCGGTGTCGTAGAGGGCTGGGCCGCCGATGTCTTCTGGTTCGTCGTGCTGGTCGTTGTCGGGTTCTGGTTCGGGGCCGGGTGCGAGGGCGAGGGTGAGGGCTTCGTCGAGTCCCATCTGCCGGAGGGTGAGGAACCATTCGACGGCGCGGCGGCGGTGCGCTTCGCTCATCCCGCGGTGGCGGCGCAGCAGGTCCCGGATCTGGCTGTTGATGCCGCCTTCCAGCGGGCTGGGAGTGTCTCGCCCACGCTAGGGCATTCCGACGGCAACAGTCTGGTGCCCGTTGGAGGACACGCGACAGCGGGGTCGCCTGACAAGTGTGGATAAAAACCACACATAGTTGAGCTTCCTGTGCATGGATTGTATCCATGAAGAAGCTGGACGAGTCGCTCCCGTCGACGTTCACGACGGAGACCTCGCCGACGCCCTCGCAGGCAACATGGCCTCTGATCATGAGACCGTGGCCCGCCGTGTGGCCGAGATCGCCGCGATCAAAGACCCAGACGACGGCGTCGATTTCCTACCCGACACCGTCACCACTGCGGTGATGCGTGATGACGCGCTGTATTTCGGCGTGCGGGTGACGATGACGGCACGGCTCGCAACAGCGCAGGTCAAGCTGCGGCTCGACATCAACTTCGGCGACCCCGTCACTCCGGCCCCACAACCGTCGAGCTGCCGTCGCTGCGG
>NZ_MKRT01000006.1:581-13072 GCF_001897945.1 Microbacterium sp. 69-10 | reverse complement strand
AAAACTCGTCACCGCGATCGAACTGGGACGAGCGAATACGCGCGTGCGTGACTTCGCTGACATCCATCTTCTGACCGGCACACACGCTCTCCAGTGCGGGGAACTGCGCGACGCGCTCACGGCGACCGCAACTTTCCGCGGGACCACTTTGATTCCGTTAGCGCAGGCCGCCGAGGGGCTCGCAGTGCTCCGAGACTCAACCTATGTCGCTTACCGGAAGGGGCTCGGCGAGGCGGGCGCAAGTCTGCCGGAGATGTTCTCTGACACCGTCGCTGCGGCTGCCGACTTCGTCGATCCGGCGCTGGACGGGCTCGACGCCAAGGCATTGCGGAGCCCCGTCGAACGGAACTGGAACACGGCATCCGGCGCACCGTCTGAGCCGACCGAATCGGCTACAGGTAGAGCGGAACTGTGACGGTTTCTGCCGGACCTCGCGGCACTTGATCTGGTGACCAGACGGTCAAGCCCGTATGACGGTCCGGGCGATGGCTGCGACGGCCGTGTTCAGGCTCTTGGGTCGCCGGTTCACGCGCATCGCCCCGGTGAGCAGGTTGAGTGCGTCGAGCGTGGGGCTGTCGGGGGATGGGGCGCGGTAGGGGTCTTCGCGGTCGCGCCAGCCGAGTTCGAACAAGAGTTCACTGATGCGTGACTCCCAGAGTTCAGCGGGTGTCTCATTCGCGGCGACGACGAGCGCCATCCATCCGGCGTGTCGCTCGGCGGGGGTCGTTCCGAGTGGGAGCCGGCCGGTGATGTGGCGCAGGATCGCCTGCGGATCGCCCCGCCGTGCCGCGATTGCCCGAGTCGGAGCGATGCGCCCTTTGCGCACCGACACCAGCCCGAGCGCTCGCGCGGTGGCGCGGAGTTCCCAGACGGGCCAGGTGAGGTCTTCGCGGTTGGCCTTGCCGATCCACCATTCGGTGATGCCGGTGCGATGTGCGATCTGCTCGACGGCAGCGGGCTTCAGATACCCGGCGCCGGTGAGCGCCGCGCCGTCCCCGACGATGTCGAGGAGCGCTCGGAACGGCTCGGTGAGATCGGCCGCATCGTCTGCGCTGACATCGGTCGCACCGGAAGCGGACGGATGCGCGAGCGCGTCGCGCAGGCCGCGTGCGCCGCGGTTGCGTGCCAGCTTGAGCAGCGACCCGAGTTCCTCGACGACCGGGATCGGCTCCGCGGTGACGGAGGCGATGAGCTCGTTCGTCTCATCGATGTCGAACACGTCGGGATGCCAGCCGTCGGGCAGCCACGCGCGTCCTTCCGCCGTGCTGTCGAACATCTCGGGGCGGAGGGCGTCGTCGTAGTCGCTGCGCACCCAGTCGGCGAGCTCGGCGTAACCCCAGACGCCGCCGCAGTCCTCCGGCGGGCAGGCGAGCTTCCCGCCGACGCACACCGGAGCCGAAGGAGGGGCGTCGAGCACCTTCTCGACGCGCAGGAGGTGCTTCCAGTCATCCCCGAAGTCGTAGTCGTACCAGAGCCGATCACCCTCGCCGGCGATGACCTGATCGAGACGAACATCGTCTTCGAGCATCCCCTCGTCGCCCTCATCGAGGTCGAACTGGGTGAGGAACTCGGGAGCGTTGCGGTCATTGCTCGTGCGGAAGCGGTGCAGGTGGCTGTCGGTCCATCCCATCGCCGCCTGGATCACCTCGTGCAGCCGCGGGAGGAGGATGTCGCCGGGCACCTCGACACGTCGCCACACCGGCGGCTTCGTGCGCTGCAGATCGATACGGATGCGGAAACCCCGCACCGTTGCGGGGACGGCGAGGAGCTGCGGCTCGGGGCGCCGCCAGAGATCGTCCAGGCCTCCCGAGTCGAACGATTCGCTAGGCTGAACCGACATCGCGCTCGCGCGGATGTGGTCAATGAACTTCTGAATGTCCGCCGCCTCGAAGCTCTCAGCCGCCATACGTGCTCTCCCGGTTCCGTGCGCCTCGATTGACAACGCAGCATCACGAACAATTCTGGCTCAGCGGATGCTGCCCCCCAACTGCTGGGTGGGAAGCGTCCACCGGGGCGCGCACCCCGACAGGCGAGAGGCGGCGCGACAGAATGGTGCCTATCCCGATCGCCGGAGGTGAGCCCATGAAGCGCAAGAACGTCACTCGTGAGGCGCTTCATCGTGCCGCCCTGCGTTCCACCCGGGCGTCGGCGGCGCTGGAGAACAGGTCGGTGCCGGTCGGTGTCACTCGCTCTGAACGGGTCGAGCGCTTCCTCGTCGCCCGCAAGCAGCGCGTTTGACGGGCATCGAGCCCGGCTATGGCAAAACGCCGGTGGAGTTCGATCAACTGTTGAGAGGTTAAGGGATCAGCTCTGCGCGATGCGTGCGATGAGTTCGTTGACCCAGATAATCGCGTCATCGACAGTTGCCAGGACGTCGAGGCCGTTGGCTGCTTCCTCGTAGAGTGTGTCCCAACGATCCCCAGCGGCCATGCGTGGCGGCCATGTCTGCTGACGTCGGTATTCGAAGAGCCTCGTACACGTCGCCTTGGTCAACAACAGATCCACCGGTTCGCCAGCCTCGAGAATCTGAAGATCGACCAGGTCGTGTGCCCGCTCACTTCCTGCTGCGGAGAGTGCGTGAAGCTTCTGCGCGATCTGGTGATCTGCGCGCAGCACAGGAATCGGTCGGGGTGCTTCGAGGCCGACCTCGGTAAACAGCTCCGCGAGGTCGTGCGCAAGCCGGTACTCGGGCTCTTCTGCGTCACCGATCTCGTTGTGGCCCAACTCGAAGGCGACCGTGCACCATGGGCGACCCCGATAGTCGAGCTTCACCTCGAAGGGCTGCATGACGTACGTGGTCGGCACCCCCGTCGGGCGTGGTGCTTGCTTCTCGATGAGCCGCCCGGTGAATCCCGCCCATCCTGCGGCGAGGGACTCTTCAAAATCGCTGCGGAACTGACTCAGGGGCCCACGCCTGGCCGCATCGAGATCCCTCGTGAACCGAGTGCCTCGACCGAAACGCAGTGCCATCGCGCTTCCGCCTTTGACGGCACCGCCGGGCAGCATCTGCCCGACGACGACCAGGGCCATCCCCACACGCCGACGAGAAGCGAGCCCTTCGTCTCCTTCGAGATTGCGAATCCGCTGCTCCAGAGAGCGGAGGTTCGGCGGTGGCGCATCATAACTCATCGCTGAAGTTCCTTTCGCACGTGCTGCCACTCGGCCGTCGTCAGGAGACCCTCTGCTCTCGCTTGCTTGGCTGCCGACAGGAGCCGTTCGTCCTGGATACGACCGCGGCACTCGATGAGTGCGTCGGCGACCGGCCGTGCCCGAAGACCCTCATAGAGTGTGGTGCGTGCGCCAGGGGTGACCTGAGTCAACTCGATGTAGGCAGGAAGTCGCGGCCTGGCGCGGCGCGGGACGGCGACCTTCACCTGCCGTGGATTCACGTCGGCAAGACCGAACAGTGCTAGGACGGACTCGCCGTGCAGATGCGCGTCCTCTCCGACCCGGAGCAGCGCTTCTGCGTACTGGTCGTAGGGTGTTGGAGGGATGTCGGCCACGCGGTACAGGCCGTAGGCGACGTTCTCGATCCCGCCCCGCGCCGCGAGCTTGGGAAGCTCGATCGGCGGGACCCCAGCCTCCGCTGCTTCCCGCGTGGTGACGTAGCCATAGTGGTCGAGCGCGATCTCGCGCACCACTTCCCGGTACTTCGCTTCAGCCGCCATGTCACAATTATACCGAAAACGGTAGTGTTGTGACGGGATGTGTGATGGTCGTTCAGTCAGCCTTCTGGTTCACGACGCACTGTTCAGCGAGGCTGACGGGGAACCAACACGGTGACCAGATTGGTGACCAGAAACCGTCCCCGAGAGGCGCTAATCAGCACGAATCACTGCGTAGCTGTCGGTAGCCCGCGGTAGACTTGACCCCATGAGATCCCTGAAATTACGGGGAACTCCATCGATTCGGGGCTTCGCTCGGACGGGCCAGGCGGCTCTCAGTTGTTCTTGGTTCGAGTCCAGGTACCCCAGCAAGAATGAAACCCCCGCTCAGGCGGGGGTTTTCTTGTTCCCGGAGCCATCTTCCTACGCTGTGGGGGCGTGCTGCTGGATGACCGCGAGCGCCTCCTCCGGCTCATCCACGAAGGTGCACAGCTGAGCGAGCGGGACGGGCAGGAAGCCTTCCGCATCCATGCGGGCGAACTGCTGCTGCAGACCGTCGTAGAAGCCGTCCGTGTTCAGCACGACGACCGGGCCGGGGTAGATGCCGTGCTTGCGCAGTTCGAGCACGTCGGTCGCCTCGTCGAGCGTGCCGCTGCCGCCGACCATGATCACGACGGCATCGCTGCGGGCCAGCAGCGTCGCCTTGCGTTCGGCGAGGTCGGCGCCGACGATCAGCTCGTCCGGCTCCTGCAGCGGGCGGGCCTTGGCCGCGAGGAAGTCCACGGAGACTCCGATCAGCCGCCCGCCGGCGTCATCGACAGCATCCGCAAGAACCTTCATCAGCCCCACGTCGCTCGCGCCCCACACCAGGGTGTGCCCCTGCTCGGCGATCAATCGTCCCAGCTCCCGAGCGGCGCTTGCGTAGCGGTCGTCGAGATCGGATGCGGAGAGGAAGACGCAGATGTTCACCCTCCCAGCTTAGAAAGCGGGAGCGGCCGGTCGCTCACCTCGCGAGCGCCGCCAGCTCCTCGCGTGTGCCGTCGAACACGTTCATGTCGATGTACTGCTCGACGCCGACGTAGCCCTTGAGCCGGTCGTGATCGGAGTACTGCCAGATGGCCCAGTCGCGTCCGTCTTCGAGGGTCGCGGGCAGGACGATCGACCGGATCCAGATCGGATTGTCCGGGTATCCGCCGGACAGATAGCGGTCGTAGGCCGAGGACGTCGCGTAGATGACGGGCGGTGCGCCGTAGTGCTCCTCGAGCAGCCGCAGCAGCGGTCCCAGGATCGCGTCGACCTGCGCGCGCGTCGGCGGGTGGGCGAAGAAGTCTCCGTAGTACTCGAGGTCCAGTGCGACCGGGAGGGTGGCTCCCTTCGGGACCGTCTCGATGATGTGCGCGGCCTGGGCCTCGCCAGTGCTCTCGAAACTCACGAAATGATAGGCGCCGATCAGCAGGTCGGTGCGAGAGGCACCCGCCCAGTTCGCAGAGAAGCGCGAGTCGGTCGACTTCGAACCCTCCGTCGCCTTGATGTACGCGAAGTCGATGTCCTGCGATGCGAGCACGTCCCAGTCGACGTCGCCCTGGTAGCTCGAGATGTCGATCCCGCGCACAGGGTACGACGCTGCGAACAGTCGCGCGGGCCACAGCACGCCGTTGAAGATCAGGACCGCGAGGATCCCGAGCACCCCGATGCTGCTCGCGGCGATCACGATCAGCCGTGTTCCGGCCCGGTGTCTCATGCTCTCAGGATACGGACGGCAGCCGGGAGGCCCGTGAGACGGATGCTGGAGTCCGGGGCCTCTCGGTGAGCAGGAGCACCCCGGTGCCGAGCGTGAGCACGGCGGTGAGAGCGTGCACTCCGAGAGCCATCGCGGTCGAGCCGCCCGTGGACAGGATCAGCAGAGCATCCAGCAGCGGCACGATCGCGATGACCGACATCGCCCACCCGAGAGCCCGGCGCTGGCGGGTCAGCAGCAGCACCAGCGGCAGGATTCCGGTGACCAGGTCGCGCGCGCCCTTCGTGGCGAGGAATGCCGCCGCATCCCCTTCGGGCCAGCTCGCCATGCCGAAGCCGGGCGCGGTGCCCGCCGGATCGAGCAAGTAGCTGACCCCGACATAGCCGATCATCAGAGCGAGCACGACGGTGAGCCAGGTCGCGAGATGCCGACGGAACCTCATCGGATCGACTCCCCGGCAGCGGCGGGCGCCGGTCGCAGTGCGCCCAGCACCTGCACGAGCATCCGGGTCACGGGGGAGGACGGGCGCATGACGTCGGCGTGCGCCCGCAGCACGCCCGCCTTGGAGACGAGCCCGGTGGTCCCCGCGCGGTGGAGGGCGTCCATCCCGCGGAAGAACGACTCGACCCGTCCCGCAGGGGTGCTCGTCCAGCGGACGGTCGTGGGGGTCTCGCCCGCGTTCCACATCCGGTGCGCGACGCCGCTGCCGATATCGAAGGTTGCGCCCACGGGGTAGTCCTGCTCGCGGTCCGCGTATCCGACGCGCAGAGCACCGGAGAGCACGGTGAACGACTCCGTGTGGTGAGGGTGGACGTGCATCGGCGGACGCTCGCCATGCTGCTGGTACGTCGCCTCGACCACGAACCGGTCCGGGGTGCTTTCGATGACGATGATCCTCTCCGACCCGTTGAGGGTGAGGGTGAGGGTGTCTTCCATGATTCCTCCGAATTTGACTTGCATACGAGTTACTTGAAAGGAAGCTAACACTCAAGTAGCTCGCACGCAAGCTATAGTTTCGGTATGGACGACAACGACCGCATCGATGCCCTGGTGGGGCAATGGGCGGAGCAGCGACCGGACGTCGATCGCGATGCGATGGCCCTGCTCGCCCGGCTCAATCGCGCCGCCGAGCTGGTGAATGCGCGCACAGAGGGACTCGCCAGGAGATATGGCGTGAACAAGGGCGACGGAGACGTGGTCTTCGCCCTGCGTCGTTCGGGAGCGCCTCACCGGCTCTCGCCCACCGCGATCGCCCGTGCGCTGCTGATGACGACCGGGACGATGACGGGCAGGCTCGATCGGCTCGAGAAGCTCGGCGTGATCAGAAGGGTGCCCAATCCGCAGGATCGACGGAGCCTGGACATCGAGCTCACCGAAGAAGGACTCCGCCTGGCGGACGAGGCCGTGTCCATGCACAATGCCACGCTGCGCGAGATCGCCGGTGGCCTCAGCGATGCTGACCGCGCCGACCTCGACCGTGTGACCCGCGCGATCATCACGCAGCTCGGCGAGAGGTGAGCGGCGTGATGGAAGTCGTGGAGTACAGCGCGATCCCGCCGACGCCGTGGAGGAACGGGCGCGGCATCACGCGGAATCTGTTCGACGACGCGACGGATGCCGGCACATGGACCTGGCGCGTGAGCATCGCCGAGATCACGGGCACGCAGCCCTACAGTCCGTACCCGGGCGTGCGTCGAGGTCAGGTCGCACTCGGCCCGGGCGCCGTGGACCTGCGCATCGACGGGCGCGAGGTCCTCCTCGATCCGGAGGGGATCGTCGTGTTCGACGGCGAGGCCGCGGTGAGCGCCAGCCCGCGGGAAGCGGGCTTCCTCGACCTCAACGTCATGACCCATCGTGACTCCTGGGAGTGCGACATGCGGAGCGTCGACGATCCGGGTGTCGTCGACGCGGGCGATGGGATCCTCGTCCTCGTGGCGCTCCGCGACTCCGCGCTGGTGGACGGAAGGCCACTGGCGCGACTCGACGCCGTGAAGCTCGAGACCTCTGCCTCCGCGGACTTCCGCGGCAGGTTCGTCGTCGCCCGGATCGCCGCTCGACCGCATCCGCGCAGCTGAGCCCCGCGTGCGCCCGGCGCGCTCAGCGCGGCACCGACGACCACACGATCGAGACGCAGACCATCATCGAGATCAGCGCGACGACAGCCATGGCCAGCATGCAGGCAGCGAGCCAGCGCAGTCGGTGACGTGGCGCAGAGATCCTGACGCGCACGACGAACTGCGCCGCAAGCAGCCCGACGAGCAGCACGATCGCGATGAGCGCGACGGGAACCGCCGCGCTGCGCACGGCGATGATGCCGATCAGCGGCACCAGGCAGACCACCACGAAAACGGCGGACGAGATCAGCCACACCGTTCCGGATGAACTCCGCAGTGCCGGCTGGTTGGTCGCCACGGTCGGATCGGACGACGAACCGGAGCCCCACCGGCAGCGCGCGTAGATTCGAGGCGTGACTTCGTCTGCATCCCTCACCCCCGCTCGCGCGTTCCGCATCGTCGGCGCGGTCGCCATCGTCCTGGGCGGGATACTCGCCGCCGTCACCGGACCTCTCCAACTGGGCAAGGGGAGCTGGGCCGCGGCGTACCTGGTGCTGGTCGCCGGCGCCGCCCAGTACGTCATGGGCGCAGCCCTCACACGATGGCGGCCCGCAGGCTCCACCACGGCACGCTGGTGCTGGTTCGCGCTCTGGAACCTCGGTCACCTCGGCGTGATCGGCGGCACTGTCGCCGGCTCGACCGCGACCGTGTTCGTCGGATCCGGCCTTCTCGTCATCGCTCTCGTACTCGCCTTCCTCGCGTCGCTCGGGACTCGCGTCGAGACCGACCGGACACTGCTCCTCGGCTACCGCGTGCTGCTCGTGCTGCTGGCGGTCAGCATCCCCGTCGGCATGGTGCTCTCCGCGATCCGCAACGCATAGCGCGCACGGATGCCGGGCCTGTCGGACTGGCTACGCTGGCAGGGTCAGGTCACGGATGCCGAGGAGAGCCCGCATGAGCAACCAGGAGTCGAACCCGGTCGAGAGCGTCCTGGAGCCGGGCGCGTTGTGCGCCGACGTCGAGGTGCTCACCCCTCGAGAGGTGCCCCTGGGCGGCATCCGTGCGATGACCGTGTACCGCACCCTGCCGCAGAAGCAGCGCTCGCTGGTCGGCGCGTGGTGCTTCCTGGACCATTACGGACCGGACGACGTGGCCGACACCGGCGGCATGGAGGTCCCGCGGCATCCGCACACCGGACTGGCGACGGTCTCGTGGCTGTTCACCGGCCGCATCGACCACCTCGACTCCAACGGCATCGCTGCTCCCGTGCTCCCCGGCGAGCTCAATCTGATGATCGCGGGGCAGGGCATCACCCACCAGGAGATCAGCACACCTGACACGACCGTGCTGCACGGCGTGCAGCTCTGGTACGCGCTGCCCGAGTCCACGAGGTTCTCGGAGCACGCATTCGCGCACTACGCGCCCGAACCGGTGGAGCTGGGTGGTGCCAGCATCCGTGTGTTCATCGGCTCTCTGGCGGGGTCGACCTCGCCGGTCGACACCCGCACCCCTGATCTGCTGGGGGCCGAGCTCGTGCTGCAACCGGGAGCCGAGGTCGTGCTCGACGTGCGCCGCGACTTCGAGCATGCCGCTCTCGCGGAGAGCGGGTCGATCGTGGTCAATGAGACGCCTGTGCAGCACCGTGAGCTCGGCTACGCGCCCACCGGCGCCGACACCATGCGTATCGCGGCTGGTCCTGAGGGCGCGCGGGTGATCCTGCTCGGCGGCGTGCCGCTGGGGGAGCAGATCGTGATGTGGTGGAACTTCATCGGCCGCAGCCACGACGAGATCGTCGAGTTCCGACGTCGCTACCAGGCCGAGCTGGGCTTCGAGCCTGCCGACCCCCAGGATGCCGGGAAGCCGGAGCTGTTCGGGCCGTACGCCGAGGGACAGCTCGCGCCGCTGCCCGCGCCTCCGATGCCCACCATCCGGCTGCGGGCACGCGAGTAGGCGGGGAGCAGACGCACCGGCCGGCTCAGACCGCGCGGGCCTCCTCCAGCGCCCTGATCGCCGCTATGTGATCCGCGCGGCGGGTCACGACGTGCTCGTCGTACTCCGGATGCTTCGGCATCCACGCCGCCACGTACGGGCACACCGGCACGATCGACTTCCCGGCCGCCACCACGTCGTCCACGACCGCGCGCACGAGCTTCGAGGCCAGGCCCTGACCCGCGTAGTCCTCGGACACCCCGGTGTGGAACAGCACGCGCTCGTCCCCGACGTCGACGTACGACTCCTCGCCGACCTCCTTGGCGTCCGTGCCGTCCTCGCCGCGGTCGATCAGCACATAGCGCGATTCGGCGGGGACGTCGCGCACGGTGAAGCGCTCCTCGGTCATGACAGCACCTTTCCGTCAGCCCCGCGCGGGCGCACGGGGTGCTCACTGAGGATCGAGACGCGGTTGAACGCGTTGATCGTGATCGCGACCCACTCGGCGGCAGCGAACGCCTGCTCGCCCAGCACGGCGGCGGCGCCGGCCAGATCGGCCTTGGACTCCTCGCTCAGCGGCATCCGCGTCGCCGCCTCCGCGACGGCCAGCACCGCCTTCTCGCGCTCGGTGTAGAGGGCGCTCTCGCGCCATGCCGGGAGCAGGTCGATCTTCTGCTGCACGATTCCCGCCTCACGGGACTCGCGGGAGTGCACATCGAGGCAGAAGGCGCAGGCGTTCAGCTGCGATGCGCGCAGCTTGATGTACTCGGACTCCTGCACCGAGAGGCCGCCGGCCGCGGCGTGCTGCTTGACGGTCGTGGAGAAGGCGCTGATCGCCTTCCAGACGTCGGGTGCGGACTTGTCCAGGTACGGACGCATGACTCTCCTCGGATGCTCGGGACGCGGGCCGGGGCCCGTTCTCAGCACCAACCTAGACGGCCCGGCCCTCATTCCCCACCCAGGGGAGAGAATGGGACGGGAACGCCCGAACGAAGACCAGAGGAGCACCGTGATGACCAGCGGCAGCAGCGACACCGGAACGATCACCCGCCAGGCGGGAGCCGAGACCGCCGTCCTCGCAGGAGGCTGTTTCTGGGGCATGGAGGATCTGATCCGCCGGCAGCCCGGCGTGCTCGGCACGCGAGTCGGTTACACCGGCGGCGAGAACGACCACGCCACCTACCGGAACCACCCGGGCCACGCCGAGGCCGTCGAGATCGTCTTCGACCCGGCTCAGACGACCTACCGCGACATCCTCGCGTTCTTCTTCCAGATCCACGACCCGTCCACGCTGAACCGGCAGGGCAACGACATCGGCACCAGCTACCGCTCCGCGATCTTCCCGCTGGATGCGGAGCAGGAGCGCGTGGCCAGGGACACGATC
This sequence comes from Microbacterium sp. 69-10, assembly GCF_001897945.1. GTDB lineage: Bacteria > Actinomycetota > Actinomycetes > Actinomycetales > Microbacteriaceae > Microbacterium. The sequence continues at coordinate 2,362 of NZ_MKRT01000006.1, read as the reverse complement.
GCCGACGTGGACGCCTCGGGGCTGTGGCCCGGTGCCGCCGTCACGACCATCGAGCAGCCCGGACCGTTCTGGGAGGCGGAGCCGGAGCACCAGGACTACCTGATCCGCTACCCCGACGGCTACACCTGCCACTTCCCGCGCGCGGGCTGGGTCCTGCCGCGCCGAGACGCCGAGGCGAGCGCCTGATCCGCGTCGGCCCGCAGGACGGGGCCTGAGCGGATGAGCGGCAGCCCGCAGCCGGATCGCATCGCGGTGCGCGGTGCGCGCGTGCACAACCTGCAGGGCGTGGACGTCGACATCCCGCTCCGCTCACTGGTAGGCATCGCCGGGGTCTCCGGCTCGGGGAAGTCCTCGCTCGCCCTCGGCGTGCTGTACGCCGAGGGCTCGCGACGCTATCTCGAGGCGCTGTCGACGTACACGCGACGGCGGATGTCGCAGGCGCCGCACGCCGCCGTCGACTCCGTCGAGCACGTGCCTGCGGCGTTGGCCCTGCGGCAGCGCCCCGGCGTGCCCGGTGTGCGCTCCACGTTCGGCACCTCCACGGAACTGCTGAACGTGCTGCGGCTGATGTTCTCACGCCTGGCATCGCACGTCTGCCCGAACGGGCACCGCGTGCCGCCCACGATCGACGTCGCCGCCGAGACGCCATTCGCCTGCCCTGTCTGCGGTGAGCACGTGCATGCTCCGGGCGCCGAGGCGCTGGCGTTCAACTCCGAGGGTGCTTGCCCGACGTGCCAGGGCACAGGGGTGGTGCGCACCGTCGACGACGCGACCCTGGTGCCCGATCCGTCGAAGACGCTCGACGGCGGCGCGGTGGCGCCGTGGCAGATGTTCGGCTTCAACGTGCAGCCCGCTGGTGCCGGCGCTCGACGCGTCCGCGGACGGGCGGATGCGTCGAGCACGTGCGCTCCCTCGACGCGCCGGCGCCCCTGCAGGTGCACGTCGTCGACGCGACGCCGATCGGGTTGAACGTGCGCTCCACCGTCGCGACCTACTCCGGCGTGATGGATGAGCTGCGCAAGGCGTACGCGGCGACGGATGGGGCGAGGGACGCGGGGCTCACGGCATCCGACTTCTCGTACAACACGGGTTCGCTGTCATGTCCGCGGTGCGAGGGCACCGGTGAGATCTCCCTCGACGTGCAGTTCCTCCCCGACGTCGACATCGTCTGCCCGGAGTGCGAGGGCAGCAGGTTCGCCCCGGCCGCCTGGGACATCATCCGTGACGGGATCGCGCTGCCCGCTCTGCTGCGCTGCACCGTCACCGAAGCCCTCGCGCGCACCGCCGACCTGCCGCGCGCGCACAGACGGCTGCAGGCGTTCTCCGAGCTCGGCCTCGGATACCTCACTCTCGGCGAGGCGACGCCCGCGCTCTCCGGCGGGGAGGCGCAGCGCCTCAAGCTCGTGGGCCGGATGCACCGCGACCAGTCGGACGCCGTGTTCGTGCTGGACGAGCCCAGCGTCGGACTGCATCCTCTGGACGTGCGCACGCTGCTGTCCGTCTTCGATCGGCTCGTCTCGCGCGGCGCGACCGTGATCGTGATCGAGCACGATCTGGACGTGATCGCGAACGCCGATCACGTGATCGACATGGGACCGGGTGGCGGCGCGGAGGGCGGGCGGATCGTCGCCGTCGGAGCGCCGGACCGCATCGCGGCGGATCCTGCCTCGCTCACCGGCGTGCATCTGGCTCATCACCTGCGGCAGTAGCATCGTCCGGTGCGCTTCGAAGCCCTTCTCCGTCGTCTGGACCGGATCGCCGGTGGACGCCACGCCGATCTC
>NZ_MKRT01000006.1:0-562 GCF_001897945.1 Microbacterium sp. 69-10 | reverse complement strand
GGGAGCATCCGAGGACGCGTCGCGCGTTCACCTGGATCGCCTGGCTGCTGGCCGTGGAGGTGCTCCTCGGCCTCGCGGCCGTGGTCGTAGCGGTCGTCATCGTCGTGAACGGCGGACCGGTGCCGTTCGCGGTGTGGATGCGCAGCGTGATCGTGCTCGGTATGACCGTGACGCTGTTCTACTTCTCCTGGCGGGCATCGCTCGGCTGGTACTGGGCGTATCAGCGTCTGCGGCTCTTCGCGCAGATCTTCCCGATCATCACGCTCGTGATGGCGGCGATCCCGAATCTCTACCCGGCCTGGATGGTGACCGAGCAGATCGTGTTCAGCCTGATCATGATCGGCGTCGCGGACATCCTGACCGGCGACCACATGCGCACCGCGTTCCGGCGGCCGGAGCGGCCTCAGCGGCACTCCCCGATGAAACCGAGATAGCAGACGGCGCGGTGCGTGATCGCCGGACGGGCGTCGTTGTTCGACACCTCCCGGGTGCCGATCTCGGGAGTCCGTGACAGGTGACCGAAGTCTCCGAGCGTGTCGACGTAGTAGCCGTCGCCGTCCTG
>NZ_MKRT01000005.1:39111-49805 GCF_001897945.1 Microbacterium sp. 69-10 | reverse complement strand
TCACAGCCTGAACCCTCAACAGATCGAAGGAACCCGAACTACACCACTACCAGGGGCTTGACCAGATCTCATCCGGGATCGGCCGAGCCGCGCCCTGCGGATCGACGAGGGCGGCCTTGCTGGAACTCTGTGCCAAGTACGCCTCGAGCTCGCGCACCAACTCCGCAAAATCCAGCAACTCTTCGCGAGCTCCCGCTTCGGGGAGATATGTCTGAGGCTTGCGGGACCCGCGGGGCACGTCGATGGGAGTGCTCATACCGCCACGCTACCGGCTCAAACGAAAAAAACGAACAGCATCGTGCCGAGTCGACGGGGCGTGAGGAACGAATCGGTGATGACTTGACCTGTCACCGACTCGTTCCTCACGCCCTGCGGCAGTCCTTTCTGCGGCGAGGTCACTTCTCGGCGCCGGCCAGCATCCCCTTCATGAAGTACCGCTGCAGAAACAGGTAAGCGATGAGCATCGGGATGACCCCGATGAGAGACGCGGCGACGGCGGCGTTCACGTTCGATCCGTTCGCCCCGAAGAAGGCGGCGATCGACGGCGCGATGGTCCGCATGTCTGTGCTGTACATGATGTACGAGCTGAGCGCGAACTCGTTCCACACGTATACCGCGGTGAGGATGATCACCGTCGCCGTGACGGGCTTGAGCAGCGGGAAGACGATCATCCACAGCGTCTGCACCCGGCTCGCCCCGTCCATGCGGGCCGCCTCTTCCAACGAGAGGGGGACAGAGCGCAGGAACTGCGTGTAGAGGAAGATCGCGCGCGGCAGCTCCAGACAGGTCAGCGGGAGGATCAGCCCGAGGTAAGTGTTGAGCAGCCCCATCCCATTCAGCAGCGAGTACAGCGGCACGAGGATCGCCAGCGGCGGCACCATCATCACCGCGAGGATGACGAACTCGACCGCACGGTTCGTGGTGGTCCGTCGCCGGGCCAGAGGATACGAGGCGAGCGCGGCGAGAATGCACACCAGCGCCGTGCTCACCACGGTGACGATCGCGCTGTTGAGCGTCGCGCGCAGAATTCCGCCGCTGGTGATCGCCTCGGCGAAGTTCGACCACGTCGCCTCGGCGAAGGGGAAGAACCACACGGAGCTCAGGTCGGATCCCGCTTTGAAGGCGGTGGTGATCGCGAGATAGAACGGGATCAGCTGGATCGCAGCGCCGACGACGAGGATGACGGCGACGAGGGCCTTGGTGGGAGCGCGCATGTCAGTTTTCCAGTCGGTTTCGGGTGCGGTCGAACCACCAGTTCAGAGCGATCGTGCAGACCACGATGATCAGGAACAGCACGATTCCCTGGGCCGCTGCGTAGCCTGCGGCCTGGTTGCCGAAGTAGGTGCGTCCGATGAGTGTGGAGAGCGAGTTGGTCGCATATCCGGGCCCGCCGCCGGTGAGCACCTGGATGATGTCGTAGAGCTTCAGGCCGCCGATGAGGTTGAGCACGACGCTCGCGGCGAACGCCGGCGTGAGCTGCGGAACGGTGATGGCGAAGAACTGCCGCCATCCGGTCGCCCCGTCCAGCGACGCCGCCTCCTTGATCTCCGCGGGAATCCCCTGCAGTCCAGACAGGTAGATCAGCATCGACACACCCATGAACTGCACGGAGTTGATGAGCACGATGACCGCGACGGCGACGTTCACATCGGACAACCAGGAGACCTGGGCGATTCCGAGCACCCCGAGGATGTCGTTGAGGGCGCCCTGGTGATAGCGGAACACCAGGTAGTACATGGTTCCCATCACGACCGGTGAGACGAGCACCGGCAGATAGATGACCGCACGGGCGAACCCCCGCCCACGGAACTTGCGGTCCAGCAGCACCGCGAACAGCAGCCCCAGCACCTGCTGGATCAGCGTCGAACCGACGCCGAAGATGAAGGTGTTACGCAACGCCGTGGCGAAGTTCTCGTCCGTGAAGATGCGGGCGAAGTTGTCTAGGCCGACGAAGCTACGCTGGGCCGAGTAGCCGTCCCAATTGGTGAGGGCGATGGCGACCCCCTGGACGACGGGGATGACGATGAACACCACGAACAGCGCCACAGCGGGCAGATACATCAGGTTGACGGCGGACTCGCGCCAGATGCGTCGCGTGCGAAGCGCTGCGGCGGCGGAAGAAGGTGCGCTCATCGTGCTCCTCGGGTTCTCATGGGAGGTGGGTGCTCGGGGCGCCGTGTCGGCGTCCGAGCACCCGGGTCAACCGGTCGGCAACTTTACTGACCGTAGAGGGTGTCGAACTGGACCTTCAGCTGCTCGGCTGCGTCATCGGCGGTGGACTGACCGGTGATCACCGAGTCGGTCGTCGCGATCATCGCGTTCCAGATTCCGCCGGGGAGGTAGACGCGGTCGAAGAACGGCATCGTCGGGATGGTGCCCGGAGCGACCCACTTGTCGTAGCTGGCCTGAAGCACGCCGAGGTCGGCCGTGACATCGGTCAGCCCGGAGTACGAGCCGAGGGAACCTGCCACCTTGGCCGCGTTGGCGGGCTCGGCTAGGAAGTCGACGAACTCCAGCGCGGCATCCTTGTTCTTGCTCGCCTTCGCGACGCCGAAGGAGTTGATGCCCTCGCCGCCGACCGTGTACTGCTCTCCGTCGTCGCTCGGCACCGGGACGAAGCCGATGTTCGCGTCCGGGTTGATCTTCAGCGCGGTGCCGAGGATCGACGATGCCGGCACGAGGGCGAACGCGGCCTGACCCTGCGCGAGCTGGGATGCCATGTCGTCCAGCGACGCGGAGACGTAGTCGGGGTTGAAGTACCCGTCCTTCTGCCACCCGGCCACGTGCGAGAGCACGGCGCTGGACCAGGCGTCGACGTCGAAGTCGCCGTCGGTGAACTTCTGCTTCTCGCTGTCGCTGAAGGCGTTGGAGGCGATGTAGTCGGCCATGTTACCGGCAGAGCTCGACTTTCCGGACGCGGTGATCGGTGTCACACCGGCGGCCTTCACCTTGGTGAGCGCGTCGTCGAAGTCACCCCAGGTGGTGATGGCGTCGGCGTCGACTCCGGCCGCTTCGAGCACGTCGAGGTTCACATCGATGCCGGCGACCGTGTACTCCAGCGGCAGAGCGTAGATGTTGCCCTCGCTGTCGCGCATCGACTTGTCCAGAGCAGGGTTGACATCGGCGACCCAGGAGCGGTCGTTGAGCGGCGCGAGGAAGTCCGAGTAGCGCAGCACCGACCAGCCGTGCGTCGCGAAGACGTCGGGGAGGTTGTTGGCGGCCATCTGCACCTTGATGTTGTTCTCGTAGTTGGTCGTGTCGTACGACATCTCGACCTCGATGCCCGTGCGCGCGGTGAACTCGTCGATGAGCTCCTCGTAGACGGCTTTCGCAGGGCTGTCGGCCGTCATGTACAGCGAGAAGGTGATCTTCGAGGATCCGTCGTCGGATCCTCCGGCGCTGCATCCGGTAAGGGCGAGCGAAGCCCCGGCGAGGGCGGCCGTCGCGGCGATGATGGTGCGGGTGATTTTCATAGCGGGGTTCTTTCCTTACTCTGACGTCATTGGCGGTAAGCGTGCGCAGGGTGCCGCGCACGGCACTAGAGGGTTGCGGGCACCTCCTGGAACTCGAGGATGAGCGCCTGCTCCGCGTGCATCTCGGGCACCTGGAGCCCGCTGAGGGTGAGCACGGAGCCGGTGACGACGATGCCGTGCTGCTGCAGCCACGGGGTCGCGATCAGGCCGGTGACCGGTCCCGGAGCGTGCACGCTCACCCGGTAGCTGGCCCGGGGATCGAGCCCGGGCACCGGCACCTTGCCGATCGTCGCGACCGATCCCCGCCGCAGCGAGACGAGCGAGAAAGGCGCGCGTGAGCGGTCGGCGGCGACCACACCGTCCAGGCGCAGCGCGCCCTCATCGAAGTCGGAGCGATGCAGGCGCCCGCTGAAGATCAGCGCGCGGTGCCTCTTGTGATACTGCACCCACTCCCCCAGAGCGGCGAGCTCTTCGTCGGATGCCGAGGTCAGATCCCACTCGATTCCGAAGTGCCCGAACAGTGCGGTGGCGGCCCGGAAGCTCAGATCGCTGACCCGCCCGGTGGTGCGCGAACGCGGAGAGGCGACGTGGGCGCCGAGCAGCTCGTACGGCATGAGCTGGGCGGTCCAGCGCATGATGTCCTGCCGCTCGACGGGGTCGATGCAGTCCGACGGCCAGAATCGCTGGACGTGCTCGACCATCCCCAGATCGATCCGCCCCCCACCCGAGGCACAGCTCTCGATCTCGAGTCCGGGAGTGCGCGCGACCAGCTCATCCATCAACCGGTAGCAGGCGAGCGTTTGCGCGTGGGCGATCGGCGCTCCGCCTGCGACGGGCGACCCCGCGGCGATGAGATCGCGATTGTGATCCCACTTCAGATAGCCGATGTCGTATTCGGCCAGGATGCCGCCGAGCTCGCCGAGAACGTGCGCGTAGGCATCCGGGTTCGTGAGATCGAGCACCTGCTGGTGGCGCCACTCCAACGGCAGGTCCGCGCCGGAGGCGGCGACCCACTCCGGATGGGCCCGGGCGACATCGGAGTCGACGTTGATCATCTCCGGTTCCACCCACAGGCCGAACTCCATGCCGAGCTCCCGCACGCGACGCACCAGCGGATGCAGACCGTTCGGCCAGATATCCGCGTCGACGGCCCAGTCGCCGAGCCCGGCGTGGTCGTTGCGACGTCCGGTGAACCACCCGTCATCGAGCACGAACCGCTCCACCCCCACCGCGGCCGCATGCTCGGCCAACCGGATCAGGCGATCGAGGTCGTGGTCGAAGTACACGGCCTCCCAGACGTTGAGCGTGACCGGCCGCAGGATGCCGGGGTGCTCGGGCCGCGAGCGCAGCCACGCGTGCACCTGGGCTGCTGCCTCATCCAGTCCGTCGCCCCGTCCGAAGTAGATCCACGGGCTCTCGTACTCGGCTCTCGGCGCAAGAGCACCCTCACCGGGGAGCAGTAGCTCACCGCCGCAGATGACCCGCATGCCGCTGGGCACGCGCTCCACCCAGGTGCGGTGATTTCCCGAGAAGCCGACGTGGACGCCGTGGACCTCGCCCCGCGCGAAGCCGAAGCCGGCGGTGCCGCACATCAGCATCGGGGGGCTGTCGAATCCCGTGCGACCGTGGCGACTCTCGTGCATGTGGACGTTGACCCCGAGCGGCATTCGCTCGGGGATGCGCTCGCGGCTCCACCTGCCGGTGAAATCGAGCACCTCGTCCGCGGTTGCGGGCAGCGGCATCGCAACGGCGAGCTCGCCCAGCAGGTAGTCGTCCTCGCCCGTGTTCGCCAGGCGCGCTCGTGCGCGCAGCAGCCCGGAGGGCAGAAGCTCGAGAGCCAGCTCGACCTCGATCTGGGCTGCACTGTCACGCAGGCCGAAGACCAGCCGCCCAGATCCGGCGCTCAGCACCGACCCGGTCTGCTCGGCGACAGAGGCGTCGATGTCGACGGAGACGATCTCAAGCACGGGGGCCCACGCCGACCCGGTCGCGGGGCGATGCCCCACGAGGCCGGGTCGTCCCTTCCATCCATCGGATTCGAGCAACAGCAGACGCGATCGGACGGCGTCCACGGGGCTGTGGGCCAGGTCGACCGCGGGCTGCGCGACCCGGGCGAGAGCGACGATGGATGCCTCGTCGCCCCCGGTGAGCTCTGCTCCCCAGTGCGCGACGACGGGAACGCGGCCGTCGCTCCAGTCGAGGACGAGCGAGACACCACCGGCTCTCAGGTGCGCGAGTCGCGTGTCGGAATGGACGAGCACAAGTACTCCGTGGTGTCGATGAACGTCGTTGTTGATGAGGGCGGCGGGTGGCCACTGTCAGGTGGTGCGAGGTGGTGTGTGAGTGACTCTACTGGAGTAGATGCCTACGGCGCAAGTGCGTCCTTTCCCGCGGATTCAGCGGATAGTGATCGATCTCGCGCCGAGACACGAGTAAATTCGAGCCTTTTCGGGTACGTTCGTAATGCAACGGCGCATCCGCGCCTGACCGTACGAGCAGCACCTCCGGAGCCCCGTGAACGCCACCAGACCGCAGCGCCCGGCGACCCGCGCCGACGTCGCCCGTCTGGCGGGGGTGAGCACCGCCGTCGTCAGTTACGTCATCAACGACGGACCCCGCCCGGTCGCCGCCGCGACTCGGGACCGGGTACTCGCCGCGGTGGACCAGCTCGGCTATCGGCCCAATGCCTCCGCGAGAGCGCTCAAGCTCGGGGGAACGCGCACCATCGGACTGATGCTGTCCGAGATCGTGAACCCGTTCCACTCCGAGTGCATCGATGCTCTGGATGCGGCGGCCACCGCACGGGGGTATTCGATGCTGCTGGCCAGCACCCACAACGATGAGACCCGTCAGGCTCAGATGCGCGCCGATCTCGTCGACCGCGGCGTGGAGGGCCTGGTCTTCCTCTCCCTGTACCCCGACCGGAAGGACGCGCCGCGCGCATCCGGGGGTGATGTGCCGCAGGTGATCATCGACCGTTCCATTCCCACTCCCGGGTTCTCGACGGTGGGCTCCGATGCCCGGGCGGGTGCAACGCTCGCGGTGAGCCACCTGCTCGAGCACGGACATCGCTCGATCGCCTATATGGAGGGCCCCCTCGATCCGCTCGTCGGCGACGAGCGCCGAGTCGGGTGGGAGCGCGCGCTCGCGCACGCGGGCCTCACGCCCGAGCACCTGGCCACCACGAGTTGGGATCGGCGCGGCGGCGCGGAGGCCGCGCGGCACTTCATGGGCCTTTCCAAACCCCCCACGGCGATCTTCGCGGGTTCGGACCTGATGGCGATCGGCGCCCTCCAGGCGCTACACGAGTTGGACAGGGACGTTCCCGCGGATGTAGCCGTGATCTCCTTCGACGGCACGGCCGAGTCGGAGTACTCCTGGCCACCGCTGACGACCGTGCGCCACCGCTACCGTGACGTGGCGGACGCCGCCGTCGCCGTACTCGCGGAGCGAAGGGGAACGCCGACCGCCGCGTTGTTCGAGATGGACATCATCGTGCGCGCCTCGTGCGGATGCACGCCGGCAAGTCATTGAGCGAGTACATGCCCGCGGGTCGTTGAGTGGGTGCGCGTCCGCGAGTCGTCGGCACGCGTGCTCCCCACTGTCATGTCTCAGGACTTCGGTGACGGAACGGCATCAAGACATCGGTGACGCTTCCGGGGCGTTAGGTGGTGACACTTCTCGGGCATATCTGTGAGGGATGAGCCCGGTTCAGCCCGTCGATCCCCGTGTCCGTCTCGCTATCCCTCAGTGGCCACCCGATGCGCCGCGGGGCGCGGTGACCACGTTCTGTGTCGAGCATTCGATCTCGCGGAAGACGTTCTATGCGATCCGTAGACGCGCACTTGTGGAGGGGCAAGCGGCGGCGCTCGAGCCGCGCTCCCGACGCCCGAAGACCAGCCCGACCACCATCGGTGACGACGTGAAGAAGCAGGCCGTCGCTGTGCGCGCGGCGCTCGAAGCTTCCGGCCTTGACCACGGGCCGATCAGCGTGCACGACAAGATGACCCGCAAGAAGCCCCGCGCCGCCTATCGCCGATTCGTCTACCCGGCACCGAACGCCTGCTGGCAGCTGGACGCGACCGAATACGTCCTCGCCAGCGGCCGCAAGTGCGTCATCTTCCAGCTCCCGTACGCCATCGCCTCCCACGCCGCCATCGGCGAGACCTCCCGTGACGCGATCCGCGTGGTTCGCAAAGCGATCAAGCGCCACGGCGTCCCGCAGCGACTGCTCTCGGACAACGGCATCGCACTGAACCCGTCACGGCGTGGGATCGTCGGCCAGCTTGTCGAGTACGTCAAGCAGGCTTGGTGTCGAGCCCATCACCGGAAAGCCCTACAAGCCGACCATGCAGGGGAAGAACGAGCGGTTCCACCAATCCCTGTTCCGCTACCTCGACAAGCAGCCGATCGCGGCGAACCTGCGGGAGCTGCAGGCGCAGATCGACCGGTTCGATCACATCTACAACACCGAACGCGGACATCAAGCGTTGCCGGGGAGGATCACTCCGTCGCAGGCGCGGGAAGCGACACCGAAGGCCACCCCGCCCCGACCCAGACCGATCAAGCGAAAGCCGAACGAGCCGCTGCCGCCGGCACCGTCGCCGAACGGTCGAGTGCTCGACGGGATCCGCGTCGCGACCATCCACCCGAACGGATCGATCAAGGCCCGCGGCGTGATCTTCAGCGTCAGCTACCCGATGCGCAGGAAGGACGTGTTCGTCGTCTACGAAGCCGCCGGGATCATGGTCTTCGACGAGCACGGCACCCTCATCGTCGAGCACCTCTGGCCACCGCCCGGCGTCAAGTACTTCGGGAACGGCCAACCGCGCGGACCGAAGAAGAAGGAAGCGTCACCGATGTCCTGACAGACGAACCGTCACCGATGTCCTGATGCACAAGGGACTGCTGAGGGTCTTGGTGACTCTTCTTGTTAGGCCGCGGACGCGGCCTGTGTGGTCATGATTGCTTCGAACTCGACTGGCGTCAACTTGCCGAGGACCCGTTGCCGACGTCGCCGATGGTAGGTCCGCTCGATCCAGGTCACGATGGCGAGGCGGAGATCGTCGCGGGTGGCCCATCGGCGGCTGTTGAGCACGTTCTTCTGCAGGAGCGCGAAGAACGATTCCATGGCCGCGTTGTCGCCGGCGGCGCCGACCCTGCCCATGGAGCCGACGAGCCCGTTCCGGTCGAGTTCTGCTTGGAAGCGTCGGGAACGAAACTGCTTGGGCTCAATCGGTCGTTGCAACACCGTGTTGTTGAAGCGAGCGTAACTGCTCCTCGAAGACTTCCGCGGGAGTGCGCCAGTTCAGGCTTTTCCGTGGCCGGTTGTTGAGCGCGAGAGCGACGGCTTCGAGGTCTTCCGCGGACCAGCGTGAGAGGTCGGTGCCCTTCGGGAAGTACTGTCGCAGCAACCCGTTTGTGTTCTCGTTCGTCGGCCGTTGCCAGGGCGAGTGGGGATCAGCGAAGAACACCTTCGTGCCCGTCTCGAGCGCGAACTGGACGTGGGCGGAGAGCTCCTTGCCGCGGTCCCACGTGAGCGTCTTCCGGAGCTGTTCGGGGAGCTTGGTCATGGTCGCGATGAGCGTGGCGTTCATCGCGACGGCGCCGTAGCCTCCCAGTGCAGGACCGTTCTTCACATATGGGTTCTCGCCCCAGCCCTCCAGGCGGGGCAGGTGCACCAGCAGAGTCGAGCGGCTCTTGCGCTCGACGACAGTGCCGATCGCCGATCGGCCCGTTCCGATGATCAGATCCCCCTCCCAGAGCCCAGGAACGGCGCGGTCCGCGGCCTCCGCGGGACGCTTCGAGAACACGACATCGGCGGTGACATGCCCTTGCGGTCGGTTCTGCGCTCGAGCTCGTGGCTGACGGAGTGCGCGGCCGGTTCGCAGGCAGGTGACCAGTTCGCGTGTGAGCGCGCCACGGCCCTGGATGAACAGCGACTGGTAGATCGCCTCGTGGCTGATGCGCATGGACTCATCATCCGGGAAGTCGGCCTTCAGCCGGTGCGAGATCTGTTCCGGACTCCACGCAATCACCCACCGCCGGTCCTGCCGGTGCGGTTTGTTCAACCCCTTCCACGCGGGCGGCTCCGGCCCGACAACGATGGTGCCGTCCGGTCGGCGGACGTTGCCAGCGAGGCGCTCCTGGACGTACTCACGCAACCTGTCGTTGGTCACCAGCCTGGCCGTCTTTGGTCGCTTCGCCGCCTGCTGAGCCTTCCATTGCGCCACCAATGCCCGATGCTCCAGTTTTCTGCTGCGCGTGGCGGCATTGCGGCGCAGCTCGCGGGAGATCGTTCCCGGATCGCGGCCGATCCTGCGCGCGATCTCACGAACGCCGACCTCTTTGGCGCGCAGCAACGCGATCTCCTCGCGCTCTTCGAAGGACAGGTAGCGACCGATGGGCTCGGCCAATGAGATCGGTGGCATGCCGCCAGCGTGGCGAAACCAACGGGTCCCGACCGGCACGGACACGCCCACCTTCAGCGCCGCCTCGGCCGAGGTGATGCCCGTCGCAATCAGACACCAGAACTGCCGCTGCACCGCCCGCGACGGCTCAGGCCGCCCAGGCGAACGCATCGGCGGCCGCAACGCTCGATCCGCACGCCACTGCCGACGCGCACTCACGGGCACTTCGCTGGTCTTCTTGCTCCAATCCGCCGTCACCATCGTTGAACACCTCTCGATCGAGGTGTTGCGACAACCAGTTGAATCCGCCCTGGCTTCCTCGATCGCTGTGAACGGTGGTGGCGGCGGGGTTGCGGCGCTGGATCGCCATCCGCAGGGCCGAGACGGCCAGCTCTGAGGTCATGCGTTCGTTGATCGAGTACCCGACGATCCGGTTTGACCAGATGTCCTTCACGGCGCAGAGGTAGATCTTCCCCTCACCGGTCGAGTGCTCCGAGATGTCGGTGAGCCAGAGCCGGTCAGGGCCGGGCGCGGTGAACTCGCGCCGGACGAGGTCATCCCGCACCGGCGAGCCGACCAGGCGCCCCTTGCCGCGGCGTTTGCGGACGAACGCGCTGAAGATCTCGTTCTCCGAACACACCCGCCATACCCGCCGCTCCGAGGCGGTGAACCCCGCCTCGGCGAGCTCGCCCGCGATGAACCGGTAACCGAACGCTGGGTCGTCGGCATGCACGTCGATCGCCGCGTTGACCAGATGAGCATCGTCCCAATCTCGCTGAGACACGGGATCTTCCAGCCACCGGTAGTACGG
>NZ_MKRT01000005.1:33003-39048 GCF_001897945.1 Microbacterium sp. 69-10 | reverse complement strand
TGGCTTCTGGCGGGCCTGCGGCCGGCTGACAGGCTGGGCCTCGGCTCGGTCGTGTGACTCCGGGTAGAACCGACCCGCCGCTCGCGGCGGTGTCTTGAAAAGGACGTGTCCGCGACCATGCTGCGGCTCGGCCTGCCCGCGCAGATGCCTTGATCAGAAGCCTGTCCGCCCGCGATGGCGTGACTCATTACAGATGTGTCTCTGAGCGACCCCCACCCGAGCCAGCCCGCCGAAGTGCTGACATCCCAGAGGAGCTCGCATGACCACAGTCGCCGATCAGTTCGAACACGTCGTCGGCATCGACACCCACGCCCGAACACACACCTACTGCCTCGTCGAGACCCGCACCGGCGGCATCATCGACACGGCCACCTTCCCCACCACCACTGCCGGCACCAACCGCGCAATTTCCTGGATTGCACGGCGCGCCCAGGGAACGACGACACTCGCGGCGATCGAGGGGACGTCCTCCTACGGCGCGGGCATCGCGGCGGCGTTGGCTGCGAGCGGGTTCGAGGTCACGGAGATCCGGCCGATCGCCAGACCGTCATGCGCCCGCACCGGGAAGTCCGACCCGATCGATGCGGAGGCCGCGGCCAGAAGCGTGATCAGAGAAGACCTCGATAAGCTCGCCCAGCCACGCCGAAGCGGGGACCGGACGGCGTTGCGGGTACTCCTGGCTGCCCGCGCGCTCGTCGATCAGCAGCGCACCGCGAACCGCAACGCCCTCACCGCCCTGGTTCGCAGCATCGACCTCTCGGTCGACGCCCGCAAGCCGCTCACAGACGCCCAGATCGCGACGATCGCAGCCTGGCGCACGAGTCGCGATGACGCGGTCACTCGGGTGTTCCGTGAAGAAGCGCGGCGACTCGCCAGAGCCGTTCTCGAGCAGACCGAGGTGCTCCGAGAGAACCACCGCCAGCTCGGGCAGCTCACGGAAGCGCTGGCGCCGGGGCTGCAGTCCGTCCCCGGGGTCGGAGCCGTGACCGGCGCGATCCTGGTCGCGGCCTACTCCCACCACGGCCGCGTTCGATCGGAAGCTGCGTTTGCCGCCCTCGGCGGCATCGCCCCGCTGCCCGCATCATCGGGCAACACCACCCGACACCGCCTCTCCCGGTCCGGCGATCGCCAACTCAACCGCGCTGTCGACGTCGTCGTCCGCACACGCCTGCGCTACGACCCCGCCACCCGTGAGTACGCCTCCCGCCGCCGAGCCGAAGGACTCTCCAACCGTGAGATCCGACGCTGCCTGAAACGCTACGTCTGCCGAGCGCTCTACCGCGAACTACGCACCCGCATGACTTGACACGAGGCATAGAAGCGACGCGATCATCCGCCTCGTCGGCGCCGTCCTCGCCGAGCAGACCGACGAATGGGCCGAAGGACGCCGCTACCTCGGCCTCGACATCCTCGCCAAGTCCCGCCTCACCCTCGTCGCCGACACCGGAAGCGAGGTGAACACCAACACAGCCCTCGAACTCACAGCCTGAACCCTCAACAGATCGAAGGAACCCGAACTACACCACTACCAGGGGCTTGACCGACCGCTGTCGGCCTCCATCGTGCGAGGGAGAGGACCCCCCGAGGTCAGTTGGGCGGACGACCCTGACTGGCGGTTGTCACCGATGTCCTGCTACAGAACTGTCACCCATGTCCTGAGACATCACAGAGCCGATCGCACCCCGATCCGCCCCGGTTCGTGGCAGAAACGTGGCAGAAACGCCCTCCACTCCTCCCCCGGGAAGCAGAAAACCCGCGGAATTCCGCGGGTTTCGAGCCAGGATCTGAGAGCGGAGACGGAGGGATTTGAACCCTCGGTCCCCTTGCGAGGACTCCACCTTAGCAGGGTGGTGCACTAGGCCTGACTATGCGACGTCTCCATGTGCTCGAACCGAATCGAGCACGTCATGCAATCATAACGGGTCGGACGGAGTGCGGCGAACCCGCCCACTGCATCGGGCGTGGCGGTCAGCGACCGCGCACGTTGCCGTTGGAGCAGGTCACCTGGGCTGCCGAGGTGCCTGTGATCGACGAGGGCAGCTCCACGACGTCCGCGGGTGTCTCGGTCGGGGTGGGCGTGGCCGGCGGCGGAGTGGTGCCGGTGTCCGGCTCCTTCACGACCACACCGTCGTTCTTGGTGTTCTCGTGCGTGATCTGCAGCTGCTTGTTGGCCGTGATCGCGTCCCACAGGATCTTCGCGTTGCGCTTGTCCGGGATGACGCGGTTCGGATCGGCCGGGTCGTACATCGTCGGATACTGCACGAAGACGATGTCCTGGAACGGCACATCCTTGACGGCCAGCGCGATCTGCGCGATGGTCATCGGGTTCGCGAGCGACGTGGACGCCTCGAGGTTGTTCAGGCCCACGTCGGCGAGTTTCAGCATGGTGCCGACGTTGCCGAGCACCTGGCCGCTGATGAGCTTGCGCACCAGGCTCGACATGTACTGCTGCTGATTGCCGATGCGTCCCAGGTCGCTCCCGTCGCCCACGCCGTGTCGCGTGCGGAGGAACTGCAGGGCCTGCAGGCCCTGGATCGTGTGGTCGCCCGCGGCCATGTCCAGACCGGTGAAGCGGTCCTTGATCGGGTTGGCCAGGCAGACGTCGACGCCGCCGATGGCATCCGTGATCTCGATCACTCCACCGAAGGTGACCTTCGCGGCGAACTCGATGTCCTCGCCCCCGACCAGGCTCGAGATGGTCTTGGCGACGCAGTTCAGACCGCCCTTGTCTCCACCGTGCTCATAGGCGACGTTGAGCTGCTGCTTGCTCATCGCCGAGGAGGTCCTGCCGTTGGCATCCGTGCAGGCGGGGATCGGGATCATCAGGTCGCGCGGGAAGCTCACCACGGTCACGCGACGCGGCTCGGCGGAGACGTGCACGAGCAGGTTCACGTCGTTCAGCGTGCCCTGGGCGTCCTTACCGGTGCAGCGCTTGCCGAAGAGGTAGGCGTACTTGGGCTCACAGGTGTCCACACCGGTGAGCAGCATGTCGAATCCACCCTCGTAGGCCGAGATGTCCGGCGGGAGCTCCTTCTGGTTCTCCAGCTCGACGGCGTTGGCGCTGACGGTGTTCAGCAGCCCGCCCACGACGAACGTCCCCACGCCGAGCCCGCTGACCAGGACGACGGCCAGGGCGATGCCGAGCAGCTTCAGCAGCTGCCCGGTGGCGCCGGGGGTGCGCAGCTGACCATGACGAGCAACGGGGGTACGCCGACTGCGGGACTCGCTCACTCAGTGCCTTTCGAACAGATGCGGAGGGTGTGGGATTCGAACCCACGGGACATCGCTGCCCACTGGTTTTCAAGACCAGCTCCATCGGCCACTCGGACAACCCTCCCGATCCCGGCTCGCGCCGGACGATCAGGCGTCGAGTCTATCGGTTCCGGGGGAAGAGCCGACGGTCGATGCCTTCGATTCTCCCGCGCCCACCTGGGGAACTACTGGGCGGATGCCTCAGAGCAGCGTGCGAAGCGCGATCGCGAGGCCGCCGTCGTCGACCACGGTGGTCTCCTCGCCGGCCGCGTCCCTCACCTCGTCCGGGGCCTGTCCCATCGCCACGGCACGGCCCTCTCCGGCGAGCGCCCAGGCGAACATCCCCAGGTCGTTGCGTCCGTCTCCGGCGACCAGCACCCGGTCGCGCGGGATGCCGAGCTCGGCGCGCACCCGCTCCAGCGCCGTGCTCTTGTCGACGCCCTGCGGTGCGATGTCGAGCCACGCCGTCCAGCCGATCGCGTAGGAGACCTCGTTGAGCCCCACCTCGGCGACCAGCTGGTGGAAATCGTCCTCGTCGTGCTCGGGTGAGACGACCACCACGCGGGACACCGGCTGCGAGACGAGCTCGTCGAAGTCGACCTGCCGTCCGCCGTCCAGGGTCCAGTCGTCCAGCACAGCCGTGTACAGCCGCTGCCCGGACTCCAGCTCCACCATGTAGCGCGCCTCCGGCAGCCGGTCGCGCAGCAGCGCGAGCACGGGCGCGGGATCGAAGACCTCCACGTGCCAGCGCACCCACTCGTCGCCGACCCGGCGCATGATCACCGCACCGTTCGAGCACACCGTGAACTCCGCGGTCAGGTCGAGCACCTCGACGTATCGCCGGGTGCCGCTCCAGCTGCGCCCGGTGGCGAGCATGACGTCGTAGCCGGCATCCCGGACCTCCGCGACGGCCTCGGGCACGCCTGGGCTGAGCGTCTCGTCCTGCAGCAGGATCGTGCCGTCGATGTCCAGCCCGACCAGGCCGCGCGAGGTCACTCCGCCGCCTGCGCCTCGGCGGATTCCGATTCGGGGTCGACCCAGCCGAGCGGGCGCAGCACCTCGATGCCGCCCAGGTACGGACGCAGCACCTCGGGCACCGTCACCGACCCGTCGGCCTGCTGGTGCGTCTCCAGGATCGCGACGATCCAGCGCGTGGTGGCCAGCGTGCCGTTGAGGGTGGCGACGTTGCGCGTCTTGGCCTGGCTCGCGTCCTCCGACTCCGGCCGGTACCGCACGTCGAGACGGCGCGCCTGATACGTCGTGCAGTTCGACGTGGAGGTCAGCTCGCGGAACGCGCCCTGAGTGGGCACCCACGCCTCGATGTCGAACTTGCGCGCGGCGCTGGAGCCCAGGTCGCCGGCGGCGACGTCGATCACGCGGTAGGCCAGGCCGAGCGCGGTGAGCATCTCCTCCTGCAGCGCGACGAGCCTGTCGTGCTCGGCCTCGGCGTCCTCGGGCGTCGTGTAGACGAACATCTCCAGCTTGTTGAACTGGTGCACGCGGATGATGCCGCGGGTGTCCTTGCCGTACGACCCGGCCTCGCTGCGGTAGCAGGTGGACCATCCAGCGTAGCGGTGGGCTCCCGCGGACATGTCGAGGATCTCGTCCTTGTGGAAGCCCGCCAGCGGCACCTCACTGGTGCCGACCAGGTACAGGTCCTCCTTGTCGAGGTGGTACACCTCGTCGGCGTGCTCGCCGAGGAACCCGGTGCCCTGCATGATCTCCGGCCGCACCAGCGTCGGGACGATCATGGGCGTGAAGCCGTTCTGCAGCGCCTTGTCGAGCGCGAGGTTCATCAGCGCGATCTCCAGGCGCGCGCCGATCCCCTTCAGGAAGTAGAAGCGGGATCCGGAGACCTTCACGCCGCGCTCCATGTCGATGGCGCCCAGCAGCTCGCCGATCTCCAGGTGGTCGCGGGGTTCGAAGTCGAAGGCCGGGACGTCGCCCACGCGGCGCAGCTCGACGAAATCCTCCTCGCCGCCCGCGGGGACGCCGTCGATGATGACGTTCTCGATCTTCGCGAGAGCGGATGCCGCGGCATCCGCCGCCTCGTTCGACGCCTGCTGCGCGGCCTTGACCCGGTCGGCCAGGTCCTTGGCCTGCGCGACCAGTGCGGCCTTCTCCTCCTTGGGCGCCTTGGCGACCGTCTTGCCGAAGGCGTTCTGCTCGGCGCGGAGCGACTCGAACGCGTTCAGCGCGTCACGACGCGATCGGTCCGCCTCGATCGCGGCGTCGACGGTCTCGGGCGCGTTCCCGCGCGCGAGCTGTGAACGACGGACGAGCTCGGGCTCGTCGCGGAGGAGGGTGAGATCGATCATTGTGCAAGTCTACCGAGCGGCTCAGCCGCCCCTGAGCGGACGGAGCGACCGCGGATGCGGCCCTGTGCGCCCGTGATCCTGTTGAGCCGTAGAGTTGCGACATGTCGGCATCCGGGAACGCGCGCACGCACGCGGCACTCGTCCTCAACCCCGTCAAGGTCGACGCCAGGCGACTGCGCTCGACACTGACGGCACTGTCGAAGAAGCATGGCTGGGCCCCGCCGCGGTTCTACGAGACCAGCATCGACGACCCCGGCCGGATCATCACCCGCACCGCGCTCGACGAGGGCGCGGCCGCAGTGCTCGCCGCCGGAGGCGACGGCACGGTGCGCTCGGTGTCCGAGGCGATGGCGGGCACCGGCGTGCCGTTCGCGATCGTCCCGGGCGGCACGGGCAACCTCTTCGCGCGCAATCTCGGGCTGCCGCTGCTCGACCCCGAGAAGGTCATGGATGCCGTGTTCACCGGCTTCACGCA
>NZ_MKRT01000005.1:14559-32954 GCF_001897945.1 Microbacterium sp. 69-10 | reverse complement strand
GGGCATGGGCCTGGACGCCGACATGATCGCCAACACCCGCCCGGATCTGAAGAAGACCGTCGGCTGGATCGCCTACCTCGACGGTGCGGCGCGCTCCCTCCCGGGCGCGAAGCCCTTCCGCGTCGTGTATCAGCTCGACGACGGCCGCCTGCACTCCACGAAGGTGCACAGCATGCTGTTCGCCAACTGCGGCGCGCTGCCCGCGGGCATCGCGCTGATGCCGGATGCCTCGCTCGACGACGGCACGATGGACATCGCGGTCATCCAGCCGACCGGACCACTCGGATGGCTGGGCATCTGGCGGAAGGTCTGGTGGGACAACTCGGTGCTGCGCCGCTCGCGTGCCGGGCGCCGGGTGCTGGAGCGCCGCGGGCGGAACTCGTCTATCCGCTACCTGCGCGGACGGACGGCCGACACCGCCATGGTCTCGCCCACCTCGATCGAGCTGGACGGCGACGAGCTGGGCACCGCCGTGCGGATGTCGTGCCGCATCGAGCAGGGCGGCCTCAGCATCGTGCTGCCCAAGGGGCACGACGTCTCGAACTTCTGAGCCGGCGGCTCAGCCGATGACGGGGACCTCTCCGTCGAGGTTGTCGCCGGTCAGTGTCAGGGTGAAGGCGCGGCCGTCCTTCGGCTCCTGCGGGAGCTGGATCACGGTGACGCGAGGTGCCAGGTCCATGGTGCAGACGCGGTCGACGGTCGCGAAGGTCACGGTGGCACCTGCATCCGCCATTGTCACGTCCTGCACCACCGGCGGGCAGGACGACGAGCCGTACGTCATCAGCAGGATGCCCTGATCGTCGAACCAGCCGGCCGAGGGCTGCCCCATCCCAGGATCGGCCGGCGCGGCCGGGAGCCCGTCCAGGTCGGCCTCCGCCTTCAGCTTCCCGTAGGTGACGTTCACCTCGACATCCTGCGTGACGTCGACGCCGCTGGGGACGGGGAACGCGATCGCGCGAGGCCCGAAGTCGGCGGTGCAGGGCTTCTGGCCGTCGGCACGATCCTTCAGCGTGACCTCGAGGGACTGTCCGTCCGCCTTCACATCGGCCTGCGCCGGCTGGCAGTCCTTCGAGGATGAGCCCCAGGTGACGATGCCGATCGACGCGCCCCCGGCGAGCCATGCCGCCTCGATGTCGTCGCCGCTGGGCTCCTTCGGCTGCGACGGAGCGGTTGCATCCGTCCGGTCCGTGCTGGTGGGCGCAGGCGATGCCGGGGTCGTCGAGCAGCCGGCGGCGAGAAGCGCCACGGCGGCGAGGGCGAGCATGGACGGGATCAGGCGGAGTCGGGGGAGGCTCATATCTCTCAGTGTCGCCAGACGGGCGTCCGTCTCACAACCGCACTACTGCAGCGCGGACGTGAGACGCGCGAGGTTGTCGAGCACGGTGGACCGCAGCGGCTGCCTGTCCCACTCCTCCAGCGTCAGCTCGCGGCTGAGCGACCGGTACTCGTCCTCGACGACACGCACCTCGTCGACGAACTCCTCGCCGCGCACCAGCATGGACACCTCCATGTTCAGACCGAAGGAGCGCATGTCCATGTTGCTCGAGCCGATCACGGCGACCTGGTCGTCGATCGTGAGGCTCTTGGTGTGCAGGATGTACGGCTTCGGGTACATCCAGATGCGGATGCCGGCGCGCAGCAGCGCCTCGTAGTAGCTGCGCTGCGCGTGGTAGACGACGGCCTGGTCGCCCTCCTCCGAGACGAACAGCTCCACCTGCACGCCGCGGTCGACGGCTGCCGTCACGGCCAGCAGCAGCGCCTCGTCGGGGACGAAGTACGGACTCACGATCATGATCCGCTCCTTCGCCGCATACAGCAGCGCAAGGAACAGCCGCAGGTTGTTCTCCACCTCGAATCCGGGCCCGGACGGCACGATCTGGCAGCCCAGCTCGCCGGCGCCGTGCTCCACGCGGGTGAGCTCGCCGGCATCCGGCACCCGGTCGGTCTCGGCGTAGTAGTCGGACAGGAACACGGCGTTCAGACTGGCCACCACCGGGCCCTTCACCCGCACCATCAGGTCGACCCAGTGCAGCCCGCGCTTGATGTTCTTGGGCAGGTTGTACGAGGAGTCGGTGACGTTCTGCGAGCCCAGGAAGCCCACGGATCCGTCCACCACGAGGAGCTTGCGGTGATTGCGCAGATCGGGGCGCTGGAAGCGCCCTCGCAGCGGCTGGATCGGGAGCATCAGGTGCCAGTCCGCGCCCATCGCGTCGAGACGCTTCAGCGTCTCGCGGTACTTCGGCTTCCAGCGGTTGGCCCAGTAGTCCAGCAGCACGCGCACCGGGACGCCGCGGGCCGCGACCTCCTCCATGGCTCGGAAGAAGTTGTCCGTCGAGGCGTCGCTCTGCAGGATGTAGAACTCCACGTGCACGTAGTGCTCGGCCGCCCGCATCGCGTCGGCCATGTCGTCGAGGGACTGCTGATAGTCGCTGATCAGGTGCGCCTCGTTGCCGCCGGACAGCGGCAGGGCGCCCAGATGCTGGTTCATCGCGACAAGCGGCGGGAACCATTCCGGTGCGTTCGGGCGCAGCGAGCCGAAGTTCAGGTGGCTGGCGGCTTCGGCGATGTACTCGTTGACCTGCTCCTGCTTGCGGCGTCGCGCGCGCGGCAGCTTGGGGTTGCCGATGAGCAGGAAGAGAAGCACCCCGACGACCGGGATGAGGAAGATCGCCAGCAGCCAGGCCATGGCCGAGGTCGGACGCCGGTTTCGGGGCACGACGATGATCGACACGACGCGCACGGTGATGTCGATGACGAGATAGCCGAGCACGGCCCACCAGGGCCAGTTGTTGACGTCGAACACCGAGCCCCCCTCCGTCACGGCACTGATCACTCTGGATCAGAGTAGCCGCAGACGGGGACAGAAGCCGCGGATGCCGCGTTCAGCGGGGCGAGGCGGTCAGGACGCCTTGGGCGGGAGTCCGCGCGCGGCGCGCTCCTCGGCCTCGATCCGGGCGTGCACCTTGCGCTCGGTGCGATCGAATCGCAGGATGCCGCGGAGCACGACCACGAACACCGCGCTCACCGCGAGGGTCGGCAGAATGGCCCACCCCACTGCCATCCACATGTCGTCCACCCCTCCATCGTACGCGGAGTTCCTATCGATCTCCCCGGTCACCCCGTTCTCCCTGCACAGCCCGTGATCCTGGATCAGTTCTGCACGGATGCCGAGGATCACGCGGATCCGGTCAGGACGAACGTGGGTGCGTGGCGGGCACACTCACGGCATGACCACGATCATCCATGCCACCGAACCCGCCGAGCTGCTCGGCATCGTCCCGGCGCTGGCCGGCTTCACACCGCGGTGCAGCGTCGTGCTGCTGCCGTTCCGCGGTACGCGCACGCACGGCGCGCTCCGGGTCGACCTGCCCGCACCGGATGCCGACCCCGACGCGTTCGCGGATGCCGCCGTGCATGCACTCCTGCAGGTCAGCGGCGTCGATGCCGCCGCGCTGGTGGTGTACACCGACGACCGCCCGCTTCCGGTCCCCGACGGCGTGCTCCTGCCGCACCTCGTCCTCGCCGAGGCCGTGGGTGACGTGATCCTGGAGGCCGGCCTGCACCTGGTCGACGCGCTGTGCGTGACCCCGGACGGCTGGGGCGACTACCGGGAGGATGACCCCACGATCCGGCCGCTCGAGAGCATCCCGGTGGGTGACGGGATACCCGGCGTCGGCGACGTCAGCGGCGACCAGCTCGCGGGCGCCGAGCTGCCGGGCAGCGACCTCGCCGACCGAGAGCGGGTCGGTCGCGCCCTGGCCGAGCTGGAGGAGCTCCTGGATCGGCGACCGTCGATGTCGCCGGCGCGTGACACGAACCCGATCGCGCTCATCACCGCCATGGAGGTCCTCGACGATCTGCCCGGGTTCGTGGAGGAGCTCATCGAACGCCCGGCCGACGACGACCCTTACGGCTGCGCGGCGCTGCTGTGGTGTCTGGCCCGGCCCGCGCTGCGGGACGCGGTCCTGGTGCAGTGGGCGACGGATCGGGAGTTCGGATGCCGCGCGCTGGAGGCCCAGATGGAGTTCTCCCGACAGCGCGGAGACATCCCCCGCGCGATCGGCGAGGTGTTCCTGGGCCGGGGCGCACCGCCGGACCCTGATCGGCTCGGCTGCGCACTGGAGCTGGTGCGCCTCGTCGCCGCACGGGCGCCCCGGCAGGCCAAGCCGGGCGCCCTGACGGCCGCCGCCTGGCTCGCCTGGGCGCTCGGCCGCTCGTCGCATGCCGGCGTCTACGTCGATGAGGCGCTCCGGATCGACCCAGGGCACAGCATGGCGTCGCTCATCTCGACGATGCTGTCCGCAGCCGTGCTGCCCGAGTGGGTACTACGACGCCGGTGACCGGTCGCGATCAGCGCCGGCAGGAGCCCGTCGCCACGCCCTTCGTCGAGCTCTCGGCCTGCGCGATGACCGGCAGCAGCTCCGCGTTCGTCATCGCATAGCCGACGCCCTGCTTGACCTCGTCCTTGGCGAACACCATGCCCGCGACCTGCCCTCCCTCGGTGAGCAGCGGGCCGCCCGAGTTGCCGGGCTCGACCTGCGCCTGCAGCGCGTAGATGCTGCGCTCATCGCTGCTGGTGCCGTCGATGCTCGGGATCGATGCGGTCGACGACGAGAGCACGCCCGCGGCGACGACCCGGAAGGGGCCTCCGAACGGGTAGCCCATCACCGCGCCTCCGGCACCCGGAGCCAGGGCGTCGGAGAGCCCGAGCGGTTTCGCCGTGACATCCGCCGCGACCACCGCGATGTCGTCGACCGGGTCGAAGTAGACGACGCGACCGTCGCGCGCCGGCTGTCCCGGCAGCTCCACGACCGGCGACGTCACGCCAGCGACCACATGCGCGTTCGTCATGATCCGGTCGGGCGCGATCACGAAACCGGATCCGGTGGAGATGACGCTGCACTGGCTGGCGACACCCGAGATCTTCGCGACCGAGGCCTGCGCGGCCTTCAGCCCCGGCGTCGACAGGTCGATGCCGCCCGGATCCGGTGGCGGAGCCGCGGGACTGGCCGAACCGTGGACGGTCGGCAGCGGCATGCTGCCGAAGACGAGCGCCCGCAGGCGGGCCGCACCCTCCGCGAGCGGCGCCGGGGTGTACTGCTCGATCGTCCGCAGCACGGTCGAGGAGGCGACGACGGGCGACAGCCCGGGGATGCCGGCCGAGGCGATCGCCGAACCCGCCATCGTGATCGCGAGCGCCCCGGCGACCAGAGCGGCGACGCCGCCCAGCATCCGCTCGAGGAACTTCAGCCGCAGCCTGTCAGCCCCGCGGCGCAGCAGCGCCCCGATCGCAGACCCGATGCCCATGCCGGCAGCCAGCAGCAGCACGGCCGCGGCGACGATGATGAACCCCTGCCACTCGCTCTCCGGCAGCGCTCGCGCGATCAGCGGCAGGACGAACGGCACGGCGAGCGCGCCCGCGACCAGCCCGCACAGCGCGCCGAGTATCGAGAACAGCCCGGCACCGAACCCCGCCACCACGGCGGCGAGCAGCAGCACCGTGATGGCAAGATCGACGATCCCGAACATCACGGCCTCCTGCGGATCACTTCACCAGCGGGAAGAGGATGGTCTCGCGGATGCCGAGACCCGTGACGGCCATCAGCAGGCGGTCGATGCCCATGCCCATGCCACCGGACGGCGGCATGCCGTGCTCGAGCGCGCGCAGGAACTCCTCGTCGATCGGCATGGCCTCGACGTCGCCGCGGGCGGCGAGCTTGGCCTGCTCGGTGAACCGCTCGCGCTGGATCACCGGGTCGACCAGCTCGGAGTACCCGGTGGCCAGCTCGAACCCGCGGATGTACAGGTCCCACTTCTCCACGACGCCCGCGATCGAGCGGTGCTCCCGCACCAGCGGCGAGGTGTCGACGGGGAAGTCCATGACGAAGGTCGGGCGAACCAGGTCGCCCTTCACGAAGTGCTCCCACAGCTCCTCGACGAGCTTGCCGTGCGTGGCGTGCGGCGGGATGTCGACGCCGTTCTCGTTCGCGAAGGCGATCAGGTCCTCGACGGAGTCCTTCGGGGTGACCGTGCGGCCGGAGACCTCGGACAGCGAGTCGTACATCGAGATGCGGTCCCACTCGCCGCCCAGGTCGTACTCGGTGCCGTCGGCCCAGGTGACCGTGGTGGACCCGGCGACCGCGATGGCCGCGTTCTGCACGAGCTCCTGAGTCAGCTCGGCCATCTGGTTGTAGTCGCCGTAGGCCTGGTACGCCTCGAGCATCGCGAACTCGGGCGAGTGCGTCGAGTCGGCGCCCTCGTTGCGGAAATTGCGGTTGATCTCGTAGACCCGCTCGATGCCGCCGACGACGGCGCGCTTGAGATACAGCTCCGGCGCGATGCGCAGGTACAGCTCGGTGTCGAACGCGTTGGAGTGCGTGACAAAGGGACGAGCGGATGCCCCGCCGTGCTGCACCTGCAGCATCGGCGTCTCCACCTCGAGGTAGTCGTGGCTGGTGAACGTGGCGCGCAGGCTGGCGTTCACGGCGGCGCGGGCGCGCACGGTGGTGCGGGCCTGGTCGCGCACGATCAGGTCGAGGAAGCGGCTGCGCACGCGCGTCTCCTCGTTCAGCTCCGCATACACGTTCGGCAGCGGCAGGATCGCCTTCGACGCGATCGCCCAGTCGTCGGCCATGATCGACAGCTCGCCGCGGCGGCTCGAGATCACCTCGCCGTGCACGAACACGTGGTCGCCCAGGTCGACGAGCTCCTTCCACTCCGCCAGCGACTCCTCGCCGACGTTCGCGAGGGACACCATCGCCTGGATGCGCGAGCCGTCACCGGCCTGCAGGGTCGCGAAGCAGAGCTTTCCGGTGTTGCGGCTGAACACCACGCGTCCGGCCACGCCGACGATCTCGCCGGTCTCGGCGCCGGGCTCCAGGTCGCCGTACTGCGCACGCAGCGCGGGGATGAGGTGCGTCACCGGCACCCCGACCGGGAACGCGCCGCCACCGGCATCCGCCCGGTTCGCGATCAGCTTGTCGCGCTTGGCGAGACGCACGGCCTTCTGCTCGAAGACGTCCTCTTCGAGCTCGGGCGAGGGGATCGGCGCAGACGCGTCAGTCATGGGTGGGGGCTCCTTGCAGAAAGTCCCCACAAGTCTACCGGCGAGCCGATGCCCTCCCTGAGACTCCGGCGGCCGCCGGGATAGCCTCGTGAGCATGCGACCCCACCTGCTCCGTCCACGGCCGCACGCTGCCCGGCGCATCCTCGCGATGCTCGCCCTGGCCGCCGGGATGATCGCCGCCGTGCTTCTCCCGGCATCCGCCGCCTCGGCCGACGTCGACGACTTCTCGTACTCCTCGTGGACCTCCGACTACCGGGTGTCCCTCGACGCCGACGGCCACGCGGTCGCCCACGTGACCGAGACCGTGGTGGCCGAGTTCCCCCAGACGGACCAGAACAAGGGCATCATCCGCGGCTATCCCGAGCGGTACGAGGGTGCCGGGCTCAGCCTGCGCATCCTGTCGGTCAAGGATGCCGACGGACGCGACGTGCCGTTCGAGACCGAGAGCGAGGACGGCATGCTCCTCGTGCTGACCGGGGACGACGACTACGTGCACGGCTCGACCACGTACGTCATCGAGTCGACCATGCGCGACTTCATGATCCACGGCACCAAGTCCGGCAACGACGAGTTCCACTGGAACCTGCTGCCGTTGAACAGCACACAGGCCATCGGCCGGTTCCGCACCACGGTCACCTTCGCGCCGGCACTGGCGAAGAAGCTCACGGGCGACACCGCCTGCTACAGCGGGAAGATCGGCGAGAAGAACCCGTGCACGCTCGACGGCCCCGCATCCTCCGCCGAGGGCGCGAGCTTCACGGTGGAGTCCGGCGAGCGCGCCGCCGGCGACGGGGTGACGATCGCGATCGGCTTCGAGGCGGGCACGGTCACCCAGCCCGAGGCGCGGATGCCCGATCCGGTCGCCGACTTCGGGCCCGCCGTCGTCGGACTCGCCGCGATCGCCACGGCGAGCGGCGCCTGGTTCTCAGCCGCGGCGCTCAAGCGGCGACGGCAGACGGCCACCGGCATCATCGTCGCCCAGTTCGACGTGCCCGCGGAACTGCCGCCGCTGGCCGCCGCGCCGCTGATCCCCGGGGCGCCGAACCCGATCCCCGCGCAGATGGTGCATCTGGCCGTGCAGGGCGTGCTGCGCCTGGAGGAGGAGCAGGATGCCAAGCGGCGTCCGTCGTTGCGGCTGATCGATCGTTCGCGCCCGTCGCATCCGCTCGATCGGGCGGCCGTCGACTCCCTGTTCCCGGGCGAGGAGACCGTACGACGGATCCCGAAGTCCAGCACGAAGTTCGCGGGGCGCATGGAGAAGCTGGTGCAGAAGGGCCGTGCTGCGGCGAAGCAGAACGGCTGGCTCGCCGAGGAGCGCAGTCGCGCCGCGATGGCGTTCGGCTGGGCGTCCATCGCCCTGCTGATCGCGACCGCCGCGTTCCTGACCTGGTCGGCGGTGAAGGACCGGGAGCTGCTCGGCCTGTCCATCGTCGCGCTCATCGCCGCGGGCGTCGTGGTGGCGATCAGCTCCCTGGTCGCCTTCAGCCGGCACACCGTGATGACGCACGAGGGTGCGCTGCGCCACGAGCACCTGATGGGCGTGAAGGAGTTCATCCGCGTGGCCGAGGCCGACCGGCTCCGCATGCTGCAGTCCTACCGGGGCGCCGAGCGCCGTTCCGACGGCACGGTGGACGTGGTGCACCTGTACGAGAAGCTGCTCCCCTACGCCATGCTGCTCGGCGAGGAGAAGAGCTGGACGAAGGTGCTGGAGACCAGCTACTCCGCGTCCGGGACCGGCCCCGGGTGGGTCGACGTCGCCGCCGGCGTCTCGCTGCACTCGCACCTGGCGCACTACTCGACGTCGATGAGCTCCGCCGCGACCTACACCGCGTCCAGCTCGTCCGGCGGATCGACGGGCGGCGGCTTCTCCGGCGGCGGAGGCGGCGGCGGCTTCTCAGGCGGTCGCTGAGGTCCGACGCCCCGAATCTCCGGAATCCGCACACCCCACGCCGCCTCACCCACCCCTCCGCGCCCTGGCGCGCGGCGGGGCACGGCGTGACGCTCCTTCCCGCCCAGGTATCAGCTTCTGCTGTCTGGACGGCGCTTCAAACGGCGGAAGTTGATACCTGGAGCGTCCTGGCGGATGTCGGGGTGGGTCAGAGAAGCGGCGGTTCCAGCGGACCGGATGCCTCGCGCAGCGCCTGCTCGACCGTGGACGACACCAGCGCCGACAGGTATCCCCCGGGGTTCTCGACGCCGACGCCACGCAGCAGCGAGGTCGCCTGCCCGACGATGGAGCGGGAGAACTCGGATGCCGTGGCGATGGCCTCCCCGTAGGAGGCGCGATCCTGCTCGGCGATGACGACCGGCTCGCAGCCCATCTCGACGGCGAGAGCCTGCGCGATCGGCAGCACCGGGGCGGGTGCGGTCACGGCGGCGAACGCCGCCTGCAGCTGGCGCAGGTCCATCGTCGTGCCGGTGAACGCGATCGCCGGATGCACCGCGAGCGGGATGGCGCCGCGCTCGGCGGCCGGGCGCAGCACCTCGATCCCGTAGGACGGATCCGTGTGCAGCACGAGCTGCCCCATCTGCCACCCGCCCAGCTCGGCGATGCCCGCCACCAGCCCGGGAAGCTCATCGTGCGGCACCGCGATCACGACCAGCTCGCTGCGACGCACCACCTCCAGGGCGTCGAGCACGGGTGCCCCGGGCAGCACGGCCGCCGCCCGGTCGTCGTCCGAGCCGGAGGTGATGCCGGTGATCGCGTGCCCGGCGCCGGCGAGGGCCGCGCCCACCACGGGACCCACCCTGCCGGCGCCGATGATGCCGATGCCGAGCCGTCCGTCGCGGTTCATGCTCACTCCGGACGCGGTGCCGGCGGCACCCGAGGCGCGACGGGGAACTGCGCGTCGGCGGGCGGCGCGTAGGACGCGGGCGGGGCGTAGGACGCCGGCGGCGCGCTCGGCGGCATCGGCGTGTAGCCGCCGGCCGGAGCGCTGTACGGTGCGGGCTCCGCAGGTCCCGAAGACGCCGCACCACCGGCATCCGCGGTGCCCGACGCGCTCCCGTGCGAACCCCAGCGGTGCGAGTGATCGCGGGCGGCGGCGGCCGCGGCCGCTCGGCTCACGCCGTCGAGCAGCGCGATCGCGTCGTCGCGCTCCAGTCCCGAGAGCGTGCCCGAGATGGGGCCGGTGACGGAGTGCACCTGCCCGCCCGAGACGCCCTGAAGCCGGTCGAGCGGTCCCTGCGAGACCGACACACCCTGCAGGCGTGCCAGCGGGAAGACCGCCAGTTTGCGCCAGAGCACACCGCGCCGCAGCAGCACGCCGAACTCGGTCACCGTGTAGCCGTGCCGCTTCCACGACAGCGGCCGGTGCCACCACGCGCGGGCCGGGATCGTCTTGTACGGATCGCCCTCGACCGGGCCCAGGATGCCGTGCTCCCACACCAGCGGGATGTCGGACTGCGGGGCATCCGGAAGGATCAGCGCCAGCACGCGCTCGACGTCGGCGCGCTTGCCGACCGGCAGCACGATGTTGAACTGCTGCGCGTTGCCGTTCTGCTGCTGAGCCGCACTCTTGCCGCTCATGCGGTTGATCTTGATCGCCCACCAGCCGAACGGGCGCCACAGCAGCGACTGCGTGACCTCGACGGCGAAGATGCGGCCGGGAGGGAGCGTCTCGGTGACCGTCGTCAGCAGACCGTAGGTGATGCGCACGCCGTCGGGGGTGGGCGCGATCGAGTACCGCAGCGACTTGGAGATCTGCGACCAGGTGACCGCGACGAACGCGAGCACCATGGGGATGCCGATCGCGAAGCCGGCGCCCAGTCCGATGAGTCCGATCTCGGCCTCGCCGTCGCGCACGGCGCCGATCAGGATCCCGATCATCGACACCGCGATGATCGCGCCGAAGAACACCAGCCACAGCAGGGAGTGCACCAGGTGCGCGCCGACCAGCCGGCCGGTGGGGATCTTGACCACGCTCTCCGGGGCGACGTCGGCGAGATCGACGCCCTGGATGAGCCCGTTCACGCCCGCGTTCATCGAGCCGACCAGCTGCGCGGTCACGCCGGCGGGTGCCGGAGCGCCCGTGCGCGCGTGCTCGCGTGCCGCGCGGGCACCGGATGCCAGTCGCAGGATGTCCGCACGGATCGACTCCGCCCGAGCGGTGGCGAGATACTCGAGCTCGACGTTGGCGTCGTTGCCCGCGCCGACCACCTCGAGCTTCGCCAGCCCGATCACGCGCGCGGGGAACGGGCGGGTGAGATTCACACCCTGCACCCGGTCGAGCGGGGCGCGACGGTGCGAGCGGAACACGATGCCCTTGCGCACCTCGACGTGGTCTCCGGTGATGCGGAACTGGTGGAACCGCCAGAACATCCAGAACACCAGGACAAGCACGACCGCCAGCGCCAGCACGCCCAGCAGCACGATCAGGATGAGGTTGTTGTCCAGCACCCAGTCGACGGGGTCGCCCCCGTAGTCCATGTACTTCGCCTCGTCCGGGGCGAACAGGCTCACGAACCAGCCGATCAGGCGTTCGCGCATGTTCGAGATCACGATGCCGGCCACGATGATCAGCACCAGCCCGCCCTTGAAGAGCGGGGTGAGCGGATGCATGCGGTGCCACTCGCCGTCGGCGAGCGACGAGGAGCCGCCCTCGGGCAGCACCACCGCCGGTGTCTCCACCGGCGAGCCGGCGGGGTCGGGTCCCCAGGGGGCGGGCGTGCTCACAGGCCGGTCCTGCGGGGCTCGGCCACCTGGATGAGCGTGTCGCGCAGCGCCTCGGCGCCGTCCTGCGTCAGGCCGGGGATCTGCACGCCTGTGGTCGCGGCGGCCGTGACCATCTTCAGCTGCGAGATGCCGAACGCCCGGTCCAGCGGACCCTGCGTGATGTCGACGAGCTGCATGCGTCCGTAGGGCACGGCGACCATCCGCTGCCACAGGATGCCGCGGCGGAACACCACGTCGTCCTCGCGCAGCATGTACCCCATCGCCCGGGCCTGGCGCGGCAGGATGATCAGCGTGATCAGCGTGACGACGAGCATGAGTCCGGCGGGGATCCACACCCAGACCTGCTCGAACGCCAGGTGGATGACGAGCGCCGCGACCACGATCAGCGCGATGAGGATGGCGTTCTGCACGTACTCCGAGACGACGTAGCGCGGAGAGATCTGATGCCAGGTGCCGTCGAGGGCGAGCGCGGCAGGGCTGCGCGGCGTGCGCAGCTGCTGATAGGTGCCCTGGTCCAGCACCGGCGGCGCGGCAGGGGCCCCGCCGACGGGCTCGGCAGCCGAGGGATCCGCGACCGGAGCAGCGGGCGGCACCGGCGCCGTGCGCCCTTCGACGGGCTCAGGAACCGGCGTCGAGAATTCGGGTGCCCGGGTCGGCTGCTCGAATCCGTGCGGATCACGGGGCGGGGTCGTCGGGCTCTCGGTCATCAGAATCCTTCGGCAGAGTGCAGAACTGTTCGGCGAGCAGCGCCGCCCCGATCAGCACCAGCGCGCCGACGACCAGGGCGACCATCGCCACAGTCGACCCTACCGGCGCGGGCACCGGCCGTGTGGAGAGGTAGGCGAGGAGGCCCGCGCCGAAGCCGGCGAGGATCGCACCCAGCAGACTCGACGCCTGCGCGAGCATGGACGCCCGCACCGCGCGGAAGGGATCGATGCGGATGCCGCTGCGCACACTGCGGCGGACAGGCCAGGCCAGGAGCAGGCAGGTCGCTCCGAGGAGCACGAGCAGGACCGGCAGGAAGATCGTCGGCGTGAAGGTCGCATTGCCCGTGATGGTCAGCACGTGATCGAAGCCGTAGCCCGCGGCGGCCGACAGCAGCCCGAGCACGATCAGGACGCCGGGGGATGTGCGTCTCACCGCTCGTCCTTCAACCGGCGCACCAGCTCGTCCACGCGTCCTGCGCCCGGGAGTACGGCATCCGGGTCGAGGCTCAGCCACGGCTCCAGCACGAACAGGCGCTCCGCCGCCCGGGGGTGGGGAACCTGCAGATGCTCCTCGGAGCTGCGGAAGTCGCCGTATGCGATCAGGTCGAGGTCGAGGGTGCGGTCGCCCCAGCGCTCCAGGCGCACCCGTCCCTGCTCCTCCTCGACGGCGTGCATCATGCCCAGCAGCACCTGCGGCGCCAGTCGCGTGGTCACGAGCGCCACCGCGTTGAGATAGCGCGGGGCATCCGGGTCGGGCCCGTCGGGCTTGACGGCGATGCTCTCGATCGGCTCGGACATCACGACGTCGTCGACCAGCGGCAGACGACGCAGCCGCTCGGCCGCGGCGCGCAGTGTCTCACCCCGGTCCCCCTCGTTCGACCCGAGGGCGACGACGGCGACCTGCGGCTGGCGACCCGGGCGCGGGTCCGGCGGCTCGGGAAGGTGGGTCAGGCGCACGTCCATGCCGGTCACGCCCCCTGCATCCGGTGGATCGAGACCGCCACGTCCGCGAAGGTCTGCTCGATGGGCGCGTGCGGCTTGTGCACGGTGACGGTGACGGTCTGGACGCGCCCGTCCTCGAGCACGGCATCCGCGATCCGCTGCGCGAGGGCCTCGATCAGGTTCACGGGCTCGCCGGCGACGATGGCGGCGACCTTGTCGGCGAGCTCGCCGTAGTGCACGGTGTCGGCGACGTCGTCGGATGCCGCGGCATCCTTCAGCGGCAGGCCGAGCTTCAGGTCGATCGTGAACTCCTGGCCGTCACGACGCTCGAAGTCGAACACACCGTGGTGGCCGAAGACCGTCAGACCGGTCAGCAGGATCTCGTCGAGGAAGTCCATCTCATGCTCCATCCCAGGCGCCGGTGATGGCCAGCGCGTCCCGTGTGGCGGCGACGTCGTGCACCCGCACCGCCCAGGCACCGGCCCGCGCGGCGAGCGCGCTGGTGACGGCGGTCGCCAGGTCGCGGCGTCGTTCGCTGAGCGGATCGGGCCCCGACACGCGGTGCAGTGCGTCGGCCAACAGGCGCTTGCGCGAGGTTCCGACGAGCACCCGGTGGCCGAGCGCCGTGATCTCGTCGAGTCCGCGCAGCACCTCCCAGTTCTGCTCGGCGGTCTTCGCGAACCCGATGCCCGGATCGACGATGATGCGCGCCGGTGCGATGCCCGCGGCCATCGCCGCCTCGGTACGCTCGCGCAACTCGCCGGCGACCTCGCGGGCAACGCGCACGTACTGGGCGTGCGCGTACATGTCCTCGCTCGGGCCGCGCCAATGGCCGATGGCGATGTCGGCGCCCAGATCGGCCACGGCGGCCAGCATCCGCTCGTCGGCGAGACCGCCGGACACGTCGTTCACGATGCGGGCGCCCGCCCGCACGGCCGCGACGGCCGTGTCGGCGTTGAGCGTGTCGATGGAGGTCGGGATGCCGGCATCCGTGAGCGCCTCGATCACCGGCAGCACGCGCGCACGCTCGATCTGGGGGTCGACGCGCACTGCGCCGGGACGGGTCGACTCGCCGCCGACGTCGATGATCGCCGCGCCCTGGGCGTGCATGAGCCGTGCGCGCTCGATCGCCGCGGTCGGGTCGACATAGCGCCCGCCGTCGCTGAAGGAATCCGGCGTGGTGTTGAGGATGCCCCAGATGCCGGTCATGCCCGCGCCTCGTGCGACCCCGCGCCGGAGGCGCCGATGAGGGTGATCAGCTCCGTGCGGGCGACGGGATCGGTGAACTCGCCGCGCGCGGCGACCGTGACGGTCGAAGCGAACGGCTGCCGTCCCCCGCGCATCGTGACGCAGCCGTGCGTGGCGTCGAGCACCACGAGCACGCCGCGGGTGTCGAGGTGCTCGGCGATGGCATCCGCGATCTGCTCCCCCAGCCGCTCCTGCACCTGCGGGCGGGAGGCGAGGGTCTCGACGACCTTGACCAGCGCGCCCAGACCGACGACCTGCTCACCCGGCAGGTAAGCGAGGTGCGCGACGCCCGCGAACGGCAGCAGATGGTGCTCGCAGACCGAGCGGAAGCGGATGTCGCGCAGCAGCACCGCACCGGAGGGCAGCGTGTCCGGGGCGGGACCCCGGGTCACGCTGATCGTGCGCGCGAGGTGCGCGGCAGGATCCTCGTCCACCCCCGCGAACAGCTCCGCGTACAGCTCGGCCATCCTGCTCGGGGTCTGCTTCAGCCCCGGGCGATCCGGGTCCTCGCCGATCGCCTCGAGCAGCTCACGGGTGAGCCGTTCGATCCGCTCCCTGTCGACAGCCACGTCAGGCCGTCGCCGGTCGCGCCTGTCCGCCGGCGGGCTTCGGGCCCGCCGTGCGCGTCGTGGCCGTCGGCGCCGGGGCGTCGGCCGCGATCTGCTCGCGAACGGGCACGGCGATCGGAGGGAGCGTCGACACCGGGCGCTCGGCGCTGGAGAGCCACTGCGGGCGCTCGGGCAGCTTGCGCACGTCGGTGAAGATCTCGGCGATCCGGTGGTGGTCGAGGGTCTCCTCCTCGAGCAGCGCCAGGGCGAGGCGGTCCAGGATGTCACGGTTGTCGCTGAGCACCTGGTAGGCCTCGTTGTGGGCCTGCTCGATGAGCGCGCGCACCTGCTCGTCGACGGTCTCGGCGATCTTGTCGGAGTAGTCGTGGCCGCGGTTCATGTCGCGCGCCACGAACATCTCGCCGCCCTCGGAGCCGAGCTTCACCGGGCCGACCTCGGTGGTCATGCCGTACTCGGTGACCATCTTGCGGGCGATGCCGGTGGCCTTCTCGATGTCGTTGCTGGCGCCGGTGGTCGGATCGTGGAACACGAGCTCCTCGGCGACGCGTCCGCCCATCGCGTAGGTGAGCTGGTCCTGCAGCTCATTGCGGGTGACGGAGTACTTGTCGTCGAGCGGGAGCACCATCGTGTAGCCGAGGGCCTTGCCGCGGGGCAGGATCGTGATCTTGGTGACAGGGTCCGTGTGGTTCATGGCCGCCGCCGCCAGGGCGTGACCGCCCTCGTGGTACGCGGTGATGAGCTTCTCGCGGTCCTTCATCACCCGGGTGCGGCGCTGCGGGCCGGCGATCACGCGGTCGATGGCCTCGTCGAGGGCGCGGTTGTCGATCAGCTGCGCGTTCGAGCGCGCGGTCAGAAGCGCGGCCTCGTTGAGCACGTTCGCGAGATCGGCACCCGTGAAGCCCGGCGTCTTGCGCGCCACGACCTCGAGCTCCACCGACTTCGACAGCGGCTTGCCCTTGGCGTGCACCTCGAGGATCTTCTGGCGGCCCTTCAGGTCGGGGGCGTCCACGCCGATCTGCCGGTCGAAGCGACCCGGGCGCAGAAGTGCGGGGTCGAGGATGTCGGGGCGGTTGGTGGCCGCGATCACGATCACGTTCGCGTTCGGGTCGAAGCCGTCCATCTCGACGAGCATCTGGTTCAGCGTCTGCTCGCGCTCGTCGTTGCCGCCGCCCAGGCCTGCACCGCGGTGGCGCCCGACGGCGTCGATCTCATCGATGAAGATGATCGCCGGAGCGTTCTCCTTGGCCTGGTTGAACAGGTCGCGCACGCGGGACGCACCCACACCGACGAACATCTCGACGAAGTCGGAACCCGAGATCGAGTAGAACGGCGCACCCGCCTCACCGGCGACGGCGCGGGCGAGAAGGGTCTTTCCGGTTCCGGGAGGGCCGTACAGCAGCACGCCCTTCGGGATGCGGGCGCCGATCGCCTGGAACTTGGCGGGGTCCTGCAGGAACTCCTTGATCTCGTGCAGCTCCTCGATGGCCTCGTCGGCGCCGGCGACGTCGGCGAAGGTGACCGTCGGGGTCTCCTTGCTGACGAGCTTGGCCTTGGACTTGCCGAACTGCATGACCTTGCTGCCGCCGCCCTGCATCGACGAGAGCAGCCACCAGAACAGCAGGCCCAGCAGCACGAGGGGAAGCAGAAGCGAGAGGAAGCCGTCGAACCAGGTGGCTCGTGGGACGACGTCGACCACGTCGGCGGCCTTGATGTCGGCGCCGTCGATGGCCTCGACGACCTGATCGGCCCGGGCCTCCACGTAGTAGAACTGCACGTTCTCGGAGCCCTGGAAGGGCTTGGAGAGCGTGAGGTCGACCCGCTGGTCGCCGTCGGTGTTGACGGCCTTCGTGACCGTCTTGCCGCCGAGCAGATCGAGGCCCTGCGTGACCGTGATCTGCGTCGGGGCCGACAGGTTCGAGATCAGCAGGAAACCGGCGAAGAGCAGCGCACCGATCAGCACGATGTAGATCAGCGGGTTGCGGGAGACCTTCTTGACATCCATGATCCGTTCAGCGTACCGCCCGGGGCTTAGCGCACTGCTGTGCGTTCACCATCGGCGTACCGTGAATCGGCCATGCGACGTCTGGAGGATCCGGGGTGCGGCCCTTCGACGCACTCAGGGACCCAGCGGGCGCCTCAGCTGTAGACGTGTGGCGCCAGCACGGCGACGTCGCGCAGGTTGCGGTAGCGCTCCGCGTAATCGAGTCCGTAGCCCACGACGAACTCGGTGGGGATGTCGAAGCCGACGTACTTGCAGTCGATCTCGACCTTGGCGGCCTCGGGCTTGCGCAGCAGCGCGAGCACCTCGATCGATTCCGCGCCGCGCGACGCGAAGTTCTCCAGCAGCCAGCTCAGGGTCAGGCCGGAGTCGATGATGTCCTCCACGATCAGCACGTGCTTGCCGTGCAGGTCGGTGTCGAGGTCCTTGCGGATCTGCACGACACCGCTGGACTTGGTGCTCGCGCCGTAGCTCGACACGGCCATCCAGTCCATCGGGGCGTGGAACGGCAGCGCGCGGATGAAGTCGGCCATCACCATCACGGCGCCCTTGAGCACGCCCACGAGCAGGATGTCCTTGCCCTCGTAGTCGACGGCCACACGGGCGGCGAGCTCGTCGAGCTTCGCGTGGATCTGCTCCTCGGTGACGAGGATCTGGGCGAGGTCTTCAGAGATGTCCGCTGCGCGCATGGATCGATTTTAGGTCGTGCCTCCTGTGGACGAGGCAACCGCACTACTGTGAGCGGTGGAGCGGGCAGGCGCCCGCGGGGAAGGAAGACATGGACCTCGACGAGATCCTCAAGCAGGTGCCGATCGACGACATCGCCGAGAAGTTCGGCGTGAGCACGGATGTCGCCCGTCAGGCCGTTCAGGAGGGCAGTGCCGCCATCGTCGGCGGACTGGCGCAGAACGCCGCGACGCCGGCGGGCTCCTCCGCCATCGAGGACGCGCTGAACCGCCACGGCGGCTTCTCGGGCGCATCGAAGGTCGACGACGTGGATCAGGCCGACGGCGGCAAGATCCTCGGTCACGTGTTCGGCGACAAGCAGCAGGAGGTCACCGAGAGCCTGACGAAGTCGGAGAAGACCGCGGGCGGCATCGACTTCGGCAAGCTCCTGCCGATCCTCGCTCCGATCATCATGGGCCTGATCGCGAACGCGAAGGGCGGCTCCGGCGCGTCCGGCGGCAAC
>NZ_MKRT01000005.1:819-14479 GCF_001897945.1 Microbacterium sp. 69-10 | reverse complement strand
CCTGGGTGGCCTCGGCGGCCTGCTCGGCGGCGGCTCCTCGAGCGGTGCGCAGGGCGGCGGCAACGTGATCGGCGACATCCTCGGCGGCCTGTTCGGCAAGAAGTAGGGCCCGTCAGACCCGGCTCCTGAGCGAGGGAAGCGAGACGAAGGGCCCGCGAGGGAAGCGAGACGAAGGGCCTCAGTGCAGCGCCCTTCGTCTCGTCCCTTCGCTCCTCGCTCAGGGGCCGGACACTCCTCAGCGCGCCGCGAAGACGATCCGTCCTCCGGCGCGCTTCGCCGTGCATCCGGGCAGATCGATCGGTCCCTGGCCCGACCAGTCGGTCACGAGCCGGGCGACCTCGAGCGTCTGCACCCGGGTCAGCCCGACGCCGAACTCGCTGTCGACGACGAGCCGGATGATGCGGTTGCGCAGCGCCGCGGGGTTGGCCGCGAGAGCGGCGACGCTCACCGAGATGCCCGCCTCGGCGTGCTCCACGATGTCCTCGATGGTCTCGTGGATCATCTCGTCGAACGCCTCGGCGTCCTCGCGCAGCTGCTCCGCGGTGCGGGCGAGCGCTTCGGCGATGCCGGGGCCGAGCTCGGTCTCGAGCACGGGCAGCACTCGTTCGCGCACCCGAACCCGTGCGAAGCGCGGTTCGCCGTTCTGCGGGTCGTCCCACGGCTCGAGCGTGGATGCCGTGCAGAACGTGCGTGTGGTCGCTCGGCGCACCCCGAGCAGGGGCCGCGCCCATCGCGTCGCGTCGGCGTCCTCCCGCAATGGGGCCATGCCCTGCAGACTGCCGGCCCCGGAGCCGCGGGCAAGGCCCAGCAGCACGGTCTCCGCCTGGTCGTCGAGGGTGTGTCCGAGCAGCACGGCCGACGCCTCGAGCTCCGCAGCGCACTGCCGCAGCGCGTCGTAGCGGGCCGCACGTGCGGCGGCCTCGGGGCCGTCCGGATGCTGCTGATCCACGGTCACGGTCAGCACCCGGGCATCCGCTCCGAGCTCCCGCGCCTGCCCGGCCGCGCGCTGGGCGACAGCATCCGATCCGGGCTGCAGACCGTGATCGACGATCGCGGCCGTGACCGAGATGCCGAGCGCCCGCGCCTCGAAGACGGTGGCCGCCGTGAGCGCGAGCGAGTCCGCGCCACCGGAGAGCGCGACGACGACGGGGCCGGCCTGCAGAGCGGCGAGGGTCGCGCGCACGGCGCGGCGGACTTCGGCGACGGTGGGATCGAGCGATGGCATCCCTTCACGCTACGGTGCGGGCATCCGGAGCGCATTTCTCGTTGTGCACCTGACGCGGGAAAGTGCGCTTGCCGCGGATGAATTCGTGGATTCCGTCCGCGGCAAGCGCACTTCTCCGCGCGA
The DNA here is from genome assembly GCF_001897945.1 of Microbacterium sp. 69-10. Lineage (GTDB taxonomy): Bacteria > Actinomycetota > Actinomycetes > Actinomycetales > Microbacteriaceae > Microbacterium. Next base: position 13,131 of record NZ_MKRT01000005.1, on the reverse strand, counting down.
AGCGCTCATTGGCTGCGCGCCATGTCTCGGGACGGCGACATGCTCGCGAGTATCCTTGTGCGGGGCGGCCGCTGGGCTCCCCGCGAACTTCCGCCGCCGGCATCCGCTCGATCCCGGCATCCGAACCAAGGAGAAGCACATGGGCGCACACGACGCCGTCATCGAGATCCCGCGCGGCAGCCGCGTGAAGTACGAGGTCGACCACGAGACGGGTCGCGTGCACCTCGACCGCGTGCTGTACACGACGTTCGGATACCCGGCCGACTACGGCTACTTCGACAACACCCTCGGCGAGGACGGCGACCCGCTGGACGTGCTGGTGCTGCTCGACCACGCCATCTACCCGGGCGTCGTGGTGAACGTGCGCCCCGTCGCCGTGCTGAAGATGAGCGATGAGGCCGGTGGCGACGACAAGCTCGTGGCCGTGCTGTCGAAGGACCCGCGCTGGTCGCACATCCAGGACGTCGACGACCTGGCGGAGTACACCAAGAAGGAGATCGCGCACTTCTTCGAGCACTACAAGGACCTCGAGCCCAACAAGTGGGTCAAGGTCGATGAGTGGGGCAACGCCGCTGAGGCGCAGCGCATCCTCGACGAGGCGATCGCGCGCTTCGGCGCCGAGGGCCACTGACCTCAGGCCTGATACGACGAGACCCCCGGTTCGCGCCGGGGGTCTCGTCGTCTGCGTGGGGCGAGCGGATGCTCAGAGAGCGCCGCGTGCGGTCATGAACGGATACGGATCGACCCGCGAGCCGTTGACGTACACCTCGAAGTGCACGTGGCATCCGAACGAGTTGCCCGTGTTGCCCGCGTAGCCGATGACCTGGCCGGCGTTGACGTACTGGCCGCGACGGACGGCGAACTGCGACTGGTGTCCGTAGCCGGTGCCGATGCCGCCGCCGTGATTGATGCGGGTGTAGTTGCCGTAGCCGCCGTTGTAGCCCGCGAAGTCGACGGTGCCGGAGTGCGCGGCGTAGATCGGCGCACCGCAGCCGTTGGCGATGTCGATGCCGCCGTGCTCGCGGGACGAGCAGTACCCGGTCGTGCACTGGACGTGGCGGCGGCCGTAGTAGGAGGTGATGCGGCCGCCGGACGGGCGACGCCAGGCTCCCGAACCGGAGCCGCCGGTCCCGCCACCGCCTCCACCGCCGCCACCGGGGTTGTTCTTGGCGGCCTCCTCGGCAGCCTTGCGGCGCGCCTCGGCCTCCGCTGCCTCGCGGGCCTTGCGGACGGCCTCGCCCTGCTGGTAGCCGGCAACCGTCGCGGTGGTGGTGTCCTTGAGCGCGGCGAGCTGGGTCTGCAGGGTCTGCAGGTTGTTCTGCTTCTCGTCGAGAGCGGCCTGGGCCGCGTCGGACGCGGCCTGCGCCTTGACCATCTTGTCTTCGGCGATCTTCTGAAGGCGGTCGCGCTCGTCGCGCGCGCTCTTGGCCTGGTCGCTCAGGTGCTGGGCGGAGTCACGGGCAGCGGCGGCCGTGTCGGCCACAGTGCGGTTGTACTCCAACAGCTTGTCCATGCTGCCCAGACGCGAGAGCAGGTCGTCGGCACCGTCGGAGGACTTGGACAGGAAGAGCTCGAGCGCGGCCTGGTCGCCGCCGGTGCGGTAGAGCTGCGTCGCCACCTGACCGGCCTTGCGCGAGCTCTCGTCGGCGATCTTCGCCTGCTCGTCGGCCTGCGTCTGCAGCGTGTCGGCGCGGTCAGCCGCCTCGAAGTAGGCCTGCTGCGCCGCGTAGTACTCGTCACCGGCGACCCGGGCGGCCTGCTCTGCGGCGGCGGCCTGCTGGGTGAGAGTCTGGATCAGGCCCTCGATGCGGGTGATCTCGGCGCCCTTGGCGGCCTCGTTCGCCTTGGCGCGCTGCACGTCATCCCAGCTGGGATAGCCGGGCTCGGCGAGTGCCGCGTTCGAACCGGCGGTGATGCCGAAAGCGGTGAGGGTGATGGCGCTCAGTGCGCCGACGGTGATGGCGCCACGACGGGTCACCTTCGCGGACGGCCAGAATGCTCGCCGCTCGGCGGGCGTGGGAGCACACCCGCATTCCTCGGATGCTGCAGCATCCGCCTTGACCTGCTCGTTCACTCGGCCCCTTCCGCCGGTTTCACAAGTGCCACACTAACAACATTCGTCACATCCGCAACAGAAGACGAGTGCGATGGATGCGGCTTCGGGACCGGTGATCCGGACTCCTGCGGGCACAGGAGACACTCCCATCGTCCTCCCGAAACGCCCGGGATGGAAGAAGACGCGCCCTCGATTTCGTTTTTGACCGACGCTTCGCTTATGCTTGAGCGTCGGCAAGGGAAACCCCCAGGGTTCACCTGCGGCCCCATCGTTTAGCGGCCTAGGACGCCGCCCTTTCACGGCGGTAGCACGGGTTCGAATCCCGTTGGGGTCACTCTTCCGATACAATTGAAAAGTTATGGCCCTGTAGCGCAGTTGGTTAGCGTGCCGCCCTGTCACGGCGGAGGTCGCGGGTTCAAGTCCCGTCAGGGTCGCTCCTAGCGTTGAGCCTTCTTTCGAGGAGGCTCTTCGTCTAAGAAGCGGCAGATCATGATGTGCCGCTCGGCTCTGTAGCTCAGTTGGTAGAGCGTTCGACTGAAAATCGAAAGGTCACCGGATCGATGCCGGTCGGAGCCACAAGGCTGATCATTACAATCAGCCCAGAAACCCTCGCGTAGCTTCTACATCGCGAGGGTTTTGCTTTGCCCAGGTGAGGGGCGGTTTCTGAGGCGTTCCCCTGGGCTGTGCCGATCCGTTCATGTGGGTCCGTGAGCCTGTCGAAGGGACGTCGTGGAGCTACCCCTTGGGCTCTCCCGGTGCGTGCCGGCTTTGTGCCAGTTGGTCTCAGGTTCACTGGTGACGTCCCGCTGTGTGGTGGAGTTTCTCGACACCGTGCGGGATCAGCTTCTGTGATTATGCCGCGTTGAGTTCCGGGATCGCCACCTCCTCGTCGTTCGCGGTGAGGAGCTTCATGGAGTGTTCGCTGAAGTAGCGACGGTCGGCGCCGTCCCATTCGTCGTGCTGCTCGATGAGGACGTGCCCGGCGAGGCGCAGGAGCGCGGCGGGGTTCGGGAACGTGCCGACGACGTCGGTGCGGCGTTTGATCTCCTTGTTGACCCGTTCCAGCGGGTTCGTGGACCAGATCTGCCGCCAGTGCTGCTGCGGGAATCCGCAGAACGCGAGGATGTCGTCTTTCGCGTCCTCGAGCATGTCCGCGGTCTTCGGGTGCGAGCGGGTCAGCATGCGGACGACCTCGTGGAACTGGCCGAACACGTGCTCGGTGTCGGGTTGCGCGAAGATCGTGCGGATGATCGACGCGACCATCGGCCCCGATGCTTTCGGGACATGCGAGAGCACGTTGCGCATGAAATGCACCCGGCAGCGCTGCCAGGCAGCGCCGGTGAACACGGTCTCGATCGCGGAGATCAGCCCGGTGTGCGCGTCGCTGATGACGAGGCGCACCCCGCCCAGATCGCGGGCCTTCAGCGAGCGCAGGAAGCTCGTCCAGAACGGCTGTGATTCGGTCTCTCCCACCTCGAAGCCGAGGACTTCGCGGCGCCCGTCGGCGGCGACGCCGATCGCGACGACGACCGCCTGCGAGACCACGCCGGCCGACCCTCGCTTTGCAGTAGGTCGCGTCGAGGAACACATACGGATATGTCGTGTCCGCGAGGGGCCGGTCCCGGAACGCGGCGACGTCCTCGTCCAGGTTCTGGCAGATCCGCGACACCTCGGATTTCGAGATGCCGGTGTCCGCGCCCAGCGCTTTCACGAGGTCGTCGACCTTCCTCGTGCTCACGCCGTGGACGTATGCCTCCATCACGACCGCGAACAGGGCCTGATCGACTCGGCGGCGCCGCTCCAACAGTGACGGGAAGAAGGATCCCTGCCGCAGCTTCGGGATCCGCAACTCCAACTCAACAGGGCAAGACGTCGTCGCCCCTCAGCAGTCAACGGAGCATTAGCGTGAGTTATGAAGACCTCCGGTTTAGAAATGTGAGTGTGGTAACCCACATCCTGGCCGGAGGTCTTCGCTATGTCACGCGTTCACAACCTGTCGGGGAAATACAAACTAGATGACCTTTCGGCCCTGCGGATTGCTCAGCTGGCGGACGCGATCCGTGCAGCGATGCTGTCGCCGATCTGGTCGGTCGAGCGGATGCCGACGTCTTGCCGATGCTCGATGTCGAGGCCGACGGCGCCACGGATGCGCTGTCCCGCAACCGGCAGACCGACATGGTCGAGAAGCATCGCGGCCGACAGGATCGCGGCGGTCGGGTCCGCGAGCTGCTTGCCGGCGATGTCGGGCGCCGATCCGTGGACGGGCTCGAACATCGAGGGGAACCGATCATCGGGGTTGATGTTGCCGGAGGCCGCGAGCCCGATGCCGCCCGTGATCGCACCCGCGAGATCGGTGAGGATGTCACCGAAGAGGTTGTCCGTGACGATGACGTCGAAACGCTCCGGATGCTGCACGAGGTGAATGGTCGCAGCATCCACGTGCAGGTAGTCGACCGTGACATCGGGGTACTCGGCCGAGACATCGGCCTGCACCTGTGCCCACAACGCGCCGGAGTGGACGAGCACATTGTTCTTGTGCACGACCGTCAGGCGCTTGTCTCTGGTCCTAGCCAGATCGAAGGCGTAACGCAGCACGCGTTCGACTCCGAACGCGGTGTTGACCGACACCTCCGTCGCGATCGCCTGAGCTGTGCCGCCGCGCACGAGCCCACCGGAGCCGGAATAGGCACCCTCGGTCCCCTCGCGCACGATGACGAAGTCCGCTCTGGCATCGGGGCCGAGCACGCTGCCGATGCCGGGGTGGATGCGGGCGGGGCGCAGGTTGACGTACTGGTCGAACGCGAAGCGCAGCCGCAGCAGCAGGCTCCGCTCGATGCTCACGCTCTCCAGCCGCGGGTCGCCCGGCACTCCCCCGACGGCGCCGAACAGGATCGCATCACTCTCGGCGATCGCCTCGAGCGTCGCGTCGTGCAGCAGCTCCCCCGTTTCGAGGTAGTGGTCGGCGCCGAGCGTGAAGTCACGGTACGCGATCGACGCGTCCTCGAAAGCGATCGCAGCATCCAGAGCCTTCTGCGCCTGGACTGTGACCTCGCGGCCGATGCCATCGCCGGCGATGACGGCGATATTGATAGTGGTGCTCACTGAAAAAGGGCCTTCCGGTGCGGATGCGGTGGACATGGGCGCTCAGCCCTTCTCGGCCCCGGCGGTGAGTCCACCGGTGAGAAGGCGCTCTGTCGCGAAGAAGAGGATGACGATGGGCAACGTGAGAACCACCGAACCTGCCATGAGGACGGTCGCCGGCACCTCGACCGCACCCGACAGACGGGACAGCCCGAGCGAGACCGTCCACTGTGCTGGGCGATCGACGAGGAAGAGCAAGGCGAACAGGAACTCGTTCCACGCGATCATGAAGACGAACAGGCCGGTCGCGATGATCGAGGGCAGCGACAGACGCAGGCTGATGCGTCGCATCACCCCGAATCGAGTCAGGCCGTCCATCAGGCCGGCCTCCTCAACGGAGACGGGCACGCTCTCGAGGTAATTGCGCAGCATGTATATCGCGACGGGGATCGTCTGCGCGGCGTACACGAGGATTAGGCCGACCAGCGAACCGCGCAGACCGATACGGGTGAACACAGCGAACAACGGAATCGCGATGATGATCGAGGGGAACAGGTACGCCGCGAGGAACAACACGCTGATCTGCCGCCGCCCGAAGAACGGCAGGCGCGCGATGGCATAGGCACCCGGGATCGCGAGTGCCAGCGCGAGCAGCACGGAGCCTGCGGCGACGAAGCCGCTGTTCGCGATGAACGTGCCGAAGCCCTGCCCGCCCTCGGACGTCGGGAGCAGCACCTTGAGATAACTGGTCAGCGACAGCTCGTCGAACGTGAGCCACAGACGTGACGGGTCGCGGAGGAGCTGCTCGATAGGACGCATCGACAGCACGAACATGTACCAGAACGGCAAGAGGCAGACGATGAGCAGGACGACGATCGTCATGGGCCGGGCGATCTTCAGCACGGCGCGCTGGATGGAATCACTCGTCAGACGGGTGCGCACGGGGGTGGTCATTCGAATCGGCTCCCGGACTTCTTGAGGATCGCGGCGTAGACACCGAGGGCGACGACGAGCAGTGCCGCGAGGACCAGCGACTGCGCGGACGCCGCACCGACGTTCTGCTGCACTGTGAGCAGTTCGTACACCCGGATGCTGGCGACACCCGTGCCGGCGGCTCCACCGGTGAGCAGGAAGACACTGTCGAACTCGTTGAACGTCCAGATGGTGCGCAAGATCACTAGCACGCTCATCACCGGCAGGAGCTGAGGCAGAACGACGTGGATGAACTTCTGCCAGGGGGTCGTGCCGTCCACCAATGCGGCTTCTTCGATCTCGGCCGGGAGGGACTCCATGCGGGCCATGATGAACAGGAACGCGAACGGGAAGAAGCGCCAGATCTGGAAGGCGATCACCGTCAGCAGCGCGGTCGGCACGGGAATCTGGGCGCCGAGGATGCCGAGCATCCCCTCTTTCTGAGTGAGGAACGGGATCGGGTCGGTCCACCCCAGCAGGTCACGGCCGACCGAGTTGACGATGCCGAACGATGGGTTGAGCATGATGCGCCACACGAAGGTGACGGCGACGACCGGGGCGATGTAGGGCAGCAGCATGCTCGCTCGGATGAATGTGCGCCCCCGGAACGGCTTGCGCAGTGCGAGCGCGGCGATGAGCCCGACGACGACAGAGCCGATCACCGAGCCGGCGGTGAAGAGCACGGTGATCCACAGGCTCGACCAGAGCTCTTTCGACCCGAGCACCAGAGCGAAGTTCTCGAACGTAAACGCCTCGAACAGTCCCTGCGAGCCGATGTTTACCAGGCGCAGTTTCTGGAACGCGATGACGAACGACCATGCGAGCGGCAGGAACACCATCACGACGACGACGAGGAGGGTCGGCGCCACGAGGATGAGTCCGTCACGGGCATCTCGGCGGGTGAGACCGTCGCGCTTCGAGCGCGCGCGGGTGGCTCGGGCTCCTGGGGGCTTCTGGCCGGGCAGCGCGGTCGTGGTCGTTGCGCTCATCTCAGCTCCTTCTTGTGTCGTCGTCTGGGGTGCGTGCGGTCACGGGTCGGCACGAAGCATTCAGGCTCCGCGCCGACCCGCTGATGATCAGCCGCCGAGGCCGGACTTGATCTGCTCGGCCTTGTCGGTTGCACTCACCAGGGCATCATCGAGCGATCCACCCGATGCGATGAGATCGGAGAAGAGCGTCGGCAGAACCCGCTGGGTCGTCATGGCTCCGGCCAGGCCACCCTGACCTTCCGTCATTCCCCAGCGCACGATGTCGTTCGTTGCACCGACGACCGTGTCCAGCACCTCGGGCGAGTACAGCGCGCTCAGCTTCTCGCGCGTATCCACGCCCGTCTCGAGGTCAGCCCAGCCATCGACGTACTCGGTCGAGCCCGGCTCGGCCCCGGTACGCACGGGGATCTTGCCCTCCGGAGCGACCGAGATCCAGTCGATGTACGAGTCGCTCATCAGCCAGCTCACGAGGTCTTTCGTGATGGGAGCAGCGTCCCGCATGATGGCGAACGAGACGACCTCGCCGTAGGTGGCTGGGCTGGAGGCGTCGGGGCCCTGGAGGCCGCCGACGACACCGGTGTTGTTCGCGAGCCAACGCGGGTCCGCAACGCACTGATCGCATGTCGGGAGTGCGTCGTTGCGCAGGCCGGCCAGTTCATCGAGGAGGAACGACGACCACACGACCATGGCGGCCTGGCCGGCGAAGTAGCTGGCACGCGTCGTCGCGGTGTCCTGCTCGCCAGCGACCGAGTACTTGCTCATCAGATCGGTGTACAGGCCGAATGCGGTCTTGCAGTTGTCGCTGTCAAGTGCGAGGTCGCCCTTGCCGTTGACCAGTTGGCAGTCATTGGACAATCCGAAGCTCTCGATCGTCTGCGAGGTGAACTGCTCCGCGGCCGACGTGGCAGCGGAGATACCGGCGACGCCGTTGCCGTTGAGCTTCTTGGCTGCCTCTAGCACCGAGGGGTAATCCGTCGGAGCATCAAGACCCGCGGCCTTGAACAGGTCGGTGCGGTAGAAGAGCATCAGCGGGAACGCATCGCTCGGAACGGCGAGCTGCGTGTCGCCGGAGCGGGTCAGGTCGAGTGCTGCCTTGTTGAACGTGCCAGCGTCGAGCTTCTTGACCACTTCCGCCGCCGCTTCGGTGTCGAGCAGATCGTCGTTCGCGAACTGGTGAACGTTCGAGAGCGGGAGCGCGGCGACAAGGTCGGGCAGCTCATTCGCGGCGGCTGCGGCCGTCAGTGCGCTGGAGAGCTGGTCTTCGGCGATCGGGACAAGCTCGTAGTCGACATCGTTGGAGGCGGAGAATGCATCGAGCATCTTCTCCTGGGCCTGAAGGCGGTCCGGCTTGTCTTCGATGGTCCAGATGGTGAGCTTCGAATCATCCTTCTGCGGCTTGGCGCCTGTATCGCTCGCACAGCCGGCGAGGCTGAGCGCGACGACAACGGCGGATGCTGTGAGCGCCATCAATCGTGAGTGCATGGTGTCTCCTTTGACAAGGTGCTGGTCTGGTGAGGGCGGGTGACTGCCGGGTGGCGGTCATGCACCGGGGCCCCTCGAAGTTTACACGTGGCATTCGATGAGTCAAGAACTGATTTCTACTATTGTTTTTCCGCATATAAACGGCGAGCAGCACAGAGTTGCTTCGAGGAAACTTTTACCGTTACGCTATCCGTGGACAGGGACGTCCCCTGCTGATTGATCACCTCTAAGGACCAGCGCATGAGTTTCTCTATGGGCATCGTCGGTGCCGGACAGTTCTCCGGCAGCTTTGCCAGTTTGTTCAAGCTCCACCCGGGCGTATCCCGGGTGTACGTCACCGATCTACTGCCGGATCGAGCACAGGCGCTCACGGATCAGTTCGACCTCGACGGCACGTATCCCTCCTTCGAAGCGCTGCTCGAAAGCGACGTCGATGCGGTCGGCATCTTCACCCAGCGCTGGACCCACGGCCCGCTCGTCGTGCAGGCGCTTCGCGCCGGAAAGCACGTCTACTCGGCGGTGCCGATGGCCATCAGCCGTGACGAGATCGCCGAGATCATCAAGGCCGTTGAAGAGACCGGCCTGACGTACATGATGGGCGAGACCAGCTACTACAACCCCGCGACCGTCTTCGCGCGCGGCAAGATCGCCGAGGGCGCGTTCGGCCGACTCGTGTACGCCGAGGGCGACTACATGCACGACATGGACCTGGGCTTCTACAAGGCGTACCAGCACTCGGGCGGCGAGAACTGGCAGTCCACGGCCAGCTACCCTCCGATGCTTTACCCCACGCACGCGATCGGCGGTGTGCTCGGCGCGTGGCAGACCCACGCGGTCAGCGTCAGCTGCGTCGGAATCCGTGACACGCTCGGCGACGGCGTATTCGACCGCTCCATCAGCGCGTTCGACAACGACTTCTCGAACCAGAGCGCCCTGTTCGAGCTCGCGGACGGCGGCGCCATGCGCACGAACGAGATGCGCCGAGTCGGGTACCCGTCGAAGATCCGCGAGTCCCGGTTCCGCTTCTTCGGCACCGACGCCAGCTTCGAGCAGCTCGCCCGGCAGTCGGTGTGGCAGAACAAGCGCGACTTCGAAGACGTGACGGAGCTGCTGCAGACGCAGCGGACGCTCTCGACGACCGACCGCGCCCTCGAACACGTCGACCCCGATCTGCGCGACGCATTCGTCTCCGGTCACGCGCCGGTGCACGACCGATCGAACCTCCCCGCCGAATACGAGGGGCTGCCGAACGGCCACGAGGGAAGCCACCACTTCCTCGCCGACGAGTTCGTCAGCGCCGTCAACGCGCGCAGACTGCCCTCGGTCAACGCCTGGGTCGCGGCTCGCTTCACGCTGCCGGGCATCGTCGCGAACGAATCGGCTCGCCAGGGTGGCGCACGCCTCGTGATCGAGGACTTCGGAGACGCTCCGACCGCCTGAACCCGCATCGTCCGCGCCCCGCGTGCCACAATGGCGTCGCGGGGCGTGGCGCATTCACGGCCGGCGGTCGAAGGAGACGAGACAACCACATGGTGGAGCAAAAGACTGAGGGTGCGCGGCGCCGCGTGACGCGTGAAGACGTCGCGCGACTGGCGCAGGTCAGCGTTCCCGTCGTCAGTTACGTTCTCAACGACGGCCCCAAGAACGTCTCGCCTGCCACCAGAGACCGCGTGCTCGACGCGGTCGATCGTCTCGGATACAAGCCCAACGCGGCCGCACGGGCGCTGCGCAGAGGACGCAGCGATCTGCTCGGGTTCATCGTTCCGAGCATCGCGAACCCGCTCTTCGCCTCGTTCGCGTTGGAAGTCGAGCGGGCCGCGGCAGCGAGGAAGGCCACGGTGATCACGGTGAGCGCCCGGGCCGGTCAGGTCGGAGTTGCGCTCGAGCGGCTCGCGTCGCACCAGGTCGATGCCGTGCTCGTCGCCACCGGCCTGCACTCGGCGGATGTCGCCGCCGTGGAGCGGTCGGGGCTGAAGGCCGTGCTGCTCAATCAACCGAGTTCGGTGCCTGGCATGCCGACATTCTCGATCGATCTGTACGGTGGTGTCCGCGCGGCGGTGACCCATCTCATCGATCGCGGTCATGCCCGGATCGCGTATCTCGGACCAGCAGACGGCGACCCCCGCCGATATTCGGGATGGGCAGACGCGATGACATCGCGCGATCTCACCCTCGGCCCCCACATCCCCGCGGACTTCAGCCGCGCCTCCGGCCGCGAAGCGATCGATCAGCTGCTCGAACTCCCCGAGCGACCGACCGCGATCTTCGCCAGTTCTGACCAGATCGCGATCGGTGCACTGCTGGGGTTGCACAGAGCGGGCATCCACGTTCCGAACGAGATCGCCGTGGCATCCTTCGACGACTCTCCCGACGCACAGTTCACGTGGCCTCCGCTCACTGCCGTGCATCAGCCGCTACGGGAGATGGCAGACGACGCGCTCGAACTGATCGTGTCCGGCACCGGGCCCACCGAGCGGATGTACGACGCTCAGCTCGTGGTGCGCGAGAGCACGATCGGCGCCCCGGGCGTCTGATCGGACGCACTCGTCGCGCCGCCTCTGCGGAACGGCCAACCCACGGAATCCATGTCCGTTCCTCGGGTCTCCTTCATCACGAGCGCCCCCACGATGGCGAGCGCCGCGAGGACCGATGTCCACACCCAGAAGACCCACGACGCCCCGATCTGCCCCGTCCAGGTCAACAGGTACGGTGCGGTTCCGCCGAAGACTGCAACCGAGATCGACGTGCCGATCGCAACGCTGGTCGCGCGGATGCGAGTGGGGAAGAGCTCGGAGATCAAGGCGGGATACATTCCGGCACCCATCGCCCAGATGCTCATGCCGGCCGCTTGAGCGACGAAGAGGGTCCAGGGCTGATCGCTGATGAGTTGCGACAGCGGATAGAAGAACAGGATGGCCGAAACACCGAAGGCAATCGCCAGCGGCCTGCGTCCGATCCGATCCGAGAGCGCACCCCAGCCGATGAGCGCGACGATCGCGACAGCTTGCGCACAGACTCGCGGTGAAGGCAGCAGTGGGGTCCATCCCACGGTCGGCGATGGCGAATGAGGATGCGAAGATGGGCGTGAGGAACGAACTGGTGACAGGTTCGGTTTAGGCCGCGAGTGTGAGCGGCTCGGCTAGCTTGGCTTCGAACTCGATGGGCGTCAAGCCACCGAGGGTGTCCTGAGCTCGCTGGCGGTGGTACTTCCGTTCGATCCAGACCACGATGGCCAGCCGCAGCTCCTGCTGAGTGGCCCAGCGCTGCTGGTTGAGCACGTTCGTTTGGAGAAGCGACCAGAAGCTCTCCATGGCCGCGTTGTCTCCCGCGGCGCCGACGCGACCCATCGATCCGACCATGTCATGACGGCGCAGCTCGCGGGCTATCGCCCTACTCCGAAATTGGCTGCCCCTGTCGGCGTGCAGGATGCAGCCGGCGACCTCACCTCGGCGGGCGACTGCGTTGCGGACGGCATCGACGGCGAGCTTCGCGGTCATCCGGTCGCTGATCGAGTATCCGACGATCCGGTTGGAGAACACGTCTTTGATCGCGCAGCAGTAGAGCTTGCCTTCGCTCGTCCAATGCTCCGTGATGTCCGTGAGCCACAGCCGGTTCGGGGCATCGGCGCGGAACACCCGCTGCACGTGATCGTCGAACACCGGCGGGCCGGCCTTCTTGCCCTTCCCACGTCGCCGGCGCTGCGCGGACGAGAGGATCCCGGCCTGCGAGCAC
>NZ_MKRT01000005.1:0-795 GCF_001897945.1 Microbacterium sp. 69-10 | reverse complement strand
CACCCCGCCCGCCGGGCCTCGTCGGCGAGGTATCGGTAGCCGAACGTCGGGTCATCACGGTGTGCGTCATGCAGCGCGTTGATCCGATACGCGCGGAGCACATCGGCGTCCGTCCCGGACCGGGGCGTCTCGCCACCGGTAGTAGGGCTGTCTTGCAAGCTCGAGGACCCGGCACGACACCGTCACAGGGATTCCCGATTCGGCGAGCTCGGAAACGAGCGGGTACGTCATTTTGGGGAGCCACCGAGGCGCAGGTTCGCCTGCGACAGATACGCCGCTGCACGGCGAAGGACCTCGTTTTCTTGTTCGAGGAGGCGGATCCGCTTCTTCAACTCCCGGGCCTCGGCGGCATCGGCGGCGGTCTGAACGGGACGGTTGCCGTCCTCGACGTCGGCCTGGCGGAGCCAGTTCTGCAGGGGTGCTTCACTGATGCCGAAGTCGGTGGCGATCTGTTTGATGGTGACGCCGCTCTCGCGGCGACGAGCGACCGCGACAACGTCTTCGCAGAACTCTCTGGGATAGGGACCTGGCATGATGACATCCTCCCCGCCAGCGCCTCCCGGCACTAACGATCAGTTGTCACCAGTTCGTTCCTCACGCCCCTCCGGGCTCATCGTGTTCCGGGCGCTGGTGTACCGCACGCGGCTGTACCGGCCGATGCTCTGGAACATCTGGCTGTCGGTGGTCCCGATCATCGTGCTGCTCGTCGGTGGTATCGGGGGCGTCCTGCTGCTCGGCATCCTGCGCCCCGTTGGGTACATCGTCCTGATCCTGACCGGGATCGTCTGGCTGCTC
>NZ_MKRT01000004.1:82683-88449 GCF_001897945.1 Microbacterium sp. 69-10 | reverse complement strand
ATCACACGGTGACCGCGCCCACGTCCAAGACGGGGCTGGCCACCGAGCGGCTACACCACACTACGGGGCACTACTTCAGCATGAGACCGGAGAAGGTTGCGATTACACGAGACGACGACGGCCCGTTCAGCTCGTCTGGTGCGCAGAGTTCGAACGAGTCGCGGAGGCGTACGACTGGGAACGCCGGATACACGGTTGGTCGCGCGCGAAGAAGCAGCTTCTCATCGATGGCCGGTCTGAGGATCTACCAGGATGGAGCAGGCGTCAGCGGGCGGCGAAGCGCGACGAGGACGCGGAGTGACGCCCTTCGTCTCGCTGCGCTCGCTCAGGAGCCGGCTTGATCTGGCGCGGTTCCTGAGCGAGGAGCGAAGCGACGCCCTTCGTCTCGCTTCGCTCGCTCAGGAACCGACGAAGGGCGCCAAAAGGGCCGCGATCAGGCGGGGTCGAGCAGGGTGCCGGCGGCGTGGGCGCGGAACAGGTCGGACGCGGCCTGCGGATCGCCTGCCTCGAGAACGTCGAGCAGACCGCGGTGCCAGTCGGCCACCTCGTGCCAGTCGCCGGTGAACTTCGGGTCGCCGAGCACGTGCAGCGAGCGCAGGCTGGGCTCCAGCAGATCCCACATCTTGGGCAGGTAGACGTTTCCGCTGGATTCGATCACGCCGCGGTGGAACGCGAAGTCCAGTTCCCGGAAGCGCGCGAGGTCGCCGACCTCGGCGGCCTCGTGCATGCTCGCGATGAGATCGTCGAGCAGGCCGCGGCGCTCGGCATCCAGTGCCCCGCACGCGAGGCGGCCGGCGAGCGCCTCCAGCTCCACGCGAGCGACCTTGGCCTGTGCGGCCTCCTCGGCCGAGTAGCTGGCGACGAAGTTTCCCTGGTGCCGCACGTGCGAGACCAGGCCCTCGTGCGCGAGCCGCTTGAGCGCATCGCGCACCGGCGCCTGGCTGACCTGCAGCTGGCGGGCCAGCTGCGACTCGACCAGCTGCTCGCCCGGGGCCAGCGTCGAGTCCTTGATCATCGCCTTGATCATGGCGTAGATCTGATCCGAGAGCAGTCCCCGCTGCAGGCCTGCTGCGCCCATCACGTCCGTCATGGCTTCCATTGTACTTTCATTATCGACTATCGCTAATGGCCCACGCGGTGCGCCAGGCATCGGCGATCAGGCGGGACGCCTCGGGGAACGGATGCACGCCGTCGGGGGCCAGCTCCGCGGCATCCCGGCCCTCGGCCGCAGCGGTGAGCACCTCGTGCAGCGGCACCAGCTGCGCACCGAACTCGACCGCGAGCCGCCGGACGGCGGCGCGCTTCTCGTCGAGCTCCTCCAGCCAGCCCCGCTGCTCGTTCCGCACCGGAAGCAGATACGGCTCCATCAGGATCAGCACCGGATCGAAAGCATCCACGGCGGACGCCAGGAGCGCACGCAGGGTCTGCTCGAACCGCCCCGTGGGCGTCGGGTCGTCGCTGTCGAACCGGCGCCACACGTCGTTGATGCCGACGTAGACGGTGAGCACCTGCGGCGCGGTGGGCATCAGATCCGATGCCCACCGCGCCGCAAGGTCCACGGCCCGGTCACCGGCGATGCCGAGGTTGCGCACCTCGGCACCGCCGGCCTGCAGCTCAGGAGCCAGCAGCGACACGTATCCGTCCCCGAACGATCCGGGGTCGGTCCTGTCGCGTCCGGCATCCGTGATGGAGTCGCCGATGAACACCAGCCTCTTACGGTCTGTCAGGACCATCGGCTCCTCCTCTGCAGCGGTCCCTGCATGCACGCTATTCAACCGGGTCCTGAGCCGCTGCGCCCGCGCGCCTGCGGCGGCGCACCGACCAGAGCGCGAGGCCGATCAGCAGCATCCCCGCTCCGAGCATCGCGGGCAGCAGCGGATCAGCGCCGGTCAGCGGGAGGGTCCCTCCGCCTGACACACCCCCGGACGGCCCATTCTCGCCGGCGCCTGGCCCACCGGCGCCTGGCCCACCGGCGCCTGGCCCACCGGCGCCTGGCCCACCGGTGCCTGGCCCACCGGTGCCTGGCTCATCCTCTGAGGCGGGATGCACCGAGAACACGTTCTCCTTGCCGTAGTGGTACAGGTTGAAGAAGCCGTCGGCGCCGATGCGCAGGTTCGCTCTGGCATCCCGCACGTTCCACACCGTCTTGCCGTCGACCCGCAGCACCACACGGGTGCCGCCCTCCTCTGCCACGGCGCCGACCTCGATCTCGTGGCTGCTGCCGGGTGCGATCACCGTGTTGGGGATGACGTCGAGCATGGTCTGGCCCGGGGACCAGCTCTGGAACTCGAACGTGTCCTCCTTCACGAGGAACAGGTAGCCGGTGTTGGAGTTCTGCCAGGCCGGGATGCCGGGCTGGTCCGAGCGCACCTGGAACCCGTACCAGCCGCCGTCGAACTTGCCGAAGTCCGCCTGGAGCTTCAGCAGCGTCGACCCGAAGCGCTCGGCTTTGTAGCCGTAGACGCCCTGCGCGGCGAGCTTCACGCCGTCCTCGTCGACGGTGATCCCGGAGGCTTCGCTCCAGTTCGCGGCATCCGTCAGCTGCCGGTCGAGCCGCACCGTCGGATACTCGGCGTCGGCCACCGTGACCTGCACAGATGCCGTGAGCGACGGGTCCGAGACGGAGGTCGCCGTCACGGTGGTCGCACCGGCGCCGACCGCCGCGATGCGGCCGTCATCCGCGACCGTCGCGACCGCGGGGTCAGCACTGGACCAGGTCACGCGGGTGTCGCTGGCGTCCTCCGGTGCTGCCGTGGCCTTCACCGTGTGCCGTTCCCCGACGTTCAGCGCCAGCTTCTCGGCATCCAGGCTGATGCCGGTGACCGGCACCCCCGAGAGCGAGAACCCGATGTTGTCGAAGTCGAGCGAGGGGTAGCCCTCGACGTAGAAGCCCACGCGACCCGCAGCGCCCGGCGCCGGATCCTTGCCCTCGAGCACGATCGCACCGTTCACGACGATCCTGATCGAGCCGTCCTGCACCGCGATGCGCACGTGCGAGGTCTTCCCGTTCGGGAGCGCCTGATCGGCCGGCAGCACCTTCTCGGCGACCGTCTTCCAGTTGCTGTCGAAGATGTCCCAGGTCGGTCCGGCCGCTGCGTTGCGGTAGCGGATGTACCCGCCCCCGTTCTGATTGCGGTTGTAGATGACCAGGCCCGAAGTGGCGATGTCACCGGCGGGCGGGGTGACGTCGAAGTCCAGCACGAACTCGGTGAAGTCGCGCGGGAGCAGGGAGTTCGCCCCCTTCACGATCCGGTACACCTTGTTGCCTGCCGCATCGACCTGGATGCTGCGGTTCGGGTCGGTCGGCCATCCGTTCGCCCCCGACTGGAAGTCGGTGAAGTGCAGCACGCCGTCGCCCTCCGAGACGACGACCTCGATGGTCGCCTGCTTCGCGGGGTCGGACTTCGCGGTCGCGGTGATGGTCGTCGTGCCCGGGCCCATGCCGAGCACCAGGCCCTTGGCATCGACCGTGGCCACGGCGCTGTCGGCCGAGGCGTAGGTCACGGCGGAGTCGGCCGCGTTCCACGGCAGCGGTACGGCGCGCACTCGCGCCTGGTCGCCGGCGTCGATGCGCAGCTGGTCGCTGTCGAAGGCGATGCCCTTCAGCGCCACGGTGTCCGGGGACTGCGACTGCCCGATGTGCCCGGACACGCCGATCTTGTCGAACGCGATCGCCTCGAACCCGGGGATCTTCGAGAAGACCTCGGAGTCGGCCTTGAGCGCGTAGTCGCCCTTGGCGGCGTCCACGAAGCCGGGATCGGCGGTGGCGACCAGGTTGGTGCCGTAGTTCAGCAGGTTCTTGCCGTCCTTGGCACCTTGGTCGTTCAGCCCGGCGATCGGCTTGCGGTTGGGGTTCCACACCACGTTCTTCGCGAAGGTGCTGTGGTTCGGGTAGTAGTGGTCGTCCTCGAAGAAGTGACTCAGCTCGGGGTACTTCTCCAGGTACGGGGTGCCGATGAAGTCGTTGTTGTCGGCGAACACCTGCTTCCAGGCCGGCATGTAGTCGCGGTCCACGACGTTGCCCTCCTGGTTCCCCATCCACTGCTCGTAGTTGTCGTACGGAACGTAGGAGTCGATGAAGACGTTGTTGCTGGCGTTGATGTAGTCGGCCGATCCGCTCTTGATCGCGGAGTTGCCCATGTTCGCGAACACATTCTTCTCGATGGTGAGGTCCCACGTGAAGTTGTCGGCGTAGATGCCCTCGACGCCCGCGATGCCCACGCCGATGTCGTGGAAGTAGTTCTCGCGGAAGACGTGTCCGCGCTGCTGCGGGGTCTTGCCGGAGTTCATGTAGATCGCGCCGAGGTCGTTGAACATCTTGCAGACGTCGTACACCTCGTTGCGCTCGAACAGGTGGTCGTTGCCGTAGACGATGATCCCCGGATGCGGGGCGTCGTGGATCTTGTTGTTCCTGGCGATGTTGCCGACCCCGTCGAACATCACACCCGGGTTGTAGGCCTTGTGGTAGTACGCGAAGTCGGCGATCTCGGAGTTCTCGACCCGGTTGCGACCCGGCTCGAGGGTCGTCTTGTCGCCGCCCTGCAGCACCACGCCGATGCCGCCGACGTGGGTGATCCGGGAGTCGGTCACGGCGTGGTCGCGGCCGCCGCGGTTCACCGGGATGCCGTCGTAGGTGTAGCGGCCGGGCGAGTTGATCAGCACGCCGCCGTCGGTGAAGTAGCGGATGTCGGAGTGCGACACCGTGACGTGCGAACCGCCGAGGATGACGGCGGCCGTGGCGCGCCCGTACTCCATCACGATGTCGTCGAAGGTGACGTACGACGTGTCGTCGGTGCGCAGCATCGGCTCGCTGAGCGTGGTCACCGTGACCGCGCCCTCACCCGAGGTGAACGCCGCGTTGGGCATGAGGTACAGCTTTCCGGCATCCCGGTCGATGTAGTACTCGCCCGGGGCGTCCAGCTCCTCGAGCAGGTTCTGCGCGAAGTGGAAGTCGGGGAACCAGCTCTTCATGATCCCGGACATCTCGCCGTAGCGCAGCGTGATGGTCTTGGCGGTCGTGTCGATCTTGTCGATCTTGTTGTACGACCACTCCCAGCTGTAGCCGAAGATGCCGTCCAGCCAGACGTCCTTCGCCTGGGTCCAGTACTTCGGGCGGTCGTAGCCGTAGGTGAACGTGCCGCCGCGGTCCTGCAGGTCGGCGTCCTTGCGGGTGGGACCGGGATCGATGATGTCGCCCATCTGCACGGTGGGGCTCGCCGCGTCGGCGTTGGGCCAGCGCGCCAGCGTCATGCCCTGTCCGGCGATGTAGAGCTCCATCGGCGGTGTGGTGCTGACGTCGTTGGCCTTCCAGTAGCCGTGCCGGCTGAGCTGGCCGTAGTCGTTCAGGCCGAGGGCCTTCAGATCGACCTCGAGAACCTTGTCGCGTGCGGCGACGTCGACGATGCGGCTGGTGACCGCGCTGTCGGTCACCTTCGCGAAGTCCTCACGGGGCAGCTCGCGGCCGCCCGTCAGGGTCGCCTTCTCGCCCGGGTAGGAGCGGTAGACGATCGGATGCTCGGCTGTGCCGGAGTCCTCCTTGCCCAGCGCGAACGAGGCGCTGCGGTCGTACTGCCCCTCACGCAGGAACACGGTCATGCCCTCGGGCAGGCCCGCACCCGCCTTGAGCTGGCGGATGCGGTCGCGCGCGCCCTCGAGCGTGGCGAGCGGGGCGTCGATGGTTCCCGCGGCGGCGTCATCACCCCCTGGCGCCACGTAGAGGGCGGGTCCGTCGGCGGCGGATGCCGGGGTGGCGACGAGCGCCGTCCC
>NZ_MKRT01000004.1:65120-82672 GCF_001897945.1 Microbacterium sp. 69-10 | reverse complement strand
CCGCTATGGCGAATGCTGCCAGTGCACGCTTCATCGCGTCTCCGTTGCTCGTGGTGAGGGTTGCTCTTCATGAGGCTTGCGCCGAGGGGACTGCGCCTCGAGGCCGGCTGGGGGCCCGCCCGATCGCTGGGGCGATCGATCGAGAGCCTAGCTAATCGATAATCGCTAATCAAGCATCGATCTGGTTTGGCGTCACGCGCTTGATCATTTGCCACACTTTCTACCGATTTCTCACAGATTCTCTCGTTACTCGATCGTGACGACTCGAGGTTGACGAAACGGTCGATCACCGGAAACATTGGAAACTCCGCGCCGCAACACCCGGATGTCGCGGAGAGCCCGAAGGTCAAGGATGCCCCAGTCATGACAGAACTTCTCAACAGTTCACAGCCAGTTGCAGGACGACGTCCCCGGCGGATGTCGAACGGCATGTTCGCCCTGCTCCTGACGGCACCCGGTCTGGCGCTGCTGGCCGCGGTGGTCGTCTACCCGCTGATCACTGCGCTCGTCACCGCGTTCTTCAAGCAGAGCCTGGTGGTGCCCGGGCGCGAGTTCGTCGGGCTGCAGAACATCATCGACGTGCTCACCGGCGACTTCCCCCGCCTGCTCGGCCAGACCATCGTCTTCACCCTCGGCACCACCATCGCGCCGTTCGTGATCGGGTTCGGTCTGGCGCTCGCGCTGAACTCCCGCATCCGGGGCGCGAAGGTTCTGCGCGGCATCATGCTCATCCCCTGGCTCATCCCCGGCGTCGTCGTGTCGTTCCTGTGGATGTGGATCTTCAACGCCAACTACGGCGTGATGAACGCCCTGCTGCAGTCCATCGGCCTGATCGACGACCCGCAGGCCTGGCTGGCGCACCCCGCCACCGCCATGGTCGCCGTGATCGTCGCCAAGACCTGGCAGTCGTTCCCCTGGATGATGGTCATGCTGCTGGCGGGTCTGCAGACCGTCCCGCCCGAGCTGCACGAGGCCGCGGAGATCGACGGCGCCGGCACCGTGCGCCGGTTCTTCTCGATCACCGTGCCGCAGCTGAGCGGCATCATCGGCCTGGTGCTGCTGCTCGAGTTCATCTGGAACTTCCAGCACTTCGACATCATCTACGTCCTCACCGGCGGAGGACCCGCCGGCTCCACCCAGACCTTCGCCACCGCCGTGTACGAGACCGCGTTCACCGGGTTCGACCTGGGCCACGCGGGCGCCCTCGGGCTGCTCTGGATGGTGCTCCTGATGGGTCTCGTCGTCGTCTACGTCCGATTCTCGGAGAAGGGGGAGAAGCGATGACCGCGCTGCTCACCGAGACGCCCGCTGTGGCATCCGACCGTCCCGCGCCGCAGCAGCTGCGCAAGCCGAAGATGCGCGCCGACCGCCGCGCCGTCACGATCAGCGCCTGGGTGGCCGTCATCGTCTTCGGCGGCTTCGCGCTGCTGCCCGTGTACTGGCTGCTGGCGACCTCGCTCACCCCGCGCACCGAGGTGTTCTCGTACCCTCCGCGCCTGTTCCCGAAGCAGATCACCTTCGACGCGTACCTGGCGCTGCTCGACAACCCGGCCCTGTTCGGGTACCTGCGCAACAGCATCATCGTGTCCGTGATCACGGCCGTGCTCTCGGTGATCGTCTCGGCGTACATGGGCTACGCGTTCTCGAAGTTCCGCTATCGCGGGCGCCGCAGCCTGATGTACTTCGTGCTGGCCTCGCAGATGTTCCCTCAGGCCCTGCTGCTGATCACCCTGTACACGGTGTTCTCGGCCTACGGCCTGCTGAACACCTATGCCGCGCTGGTGCTGTCGTTCACGACGTTCACGCTCCCGCTGTGCGTGTGGATGCTGAAGGGCTTCTTCGACACGATCCCCGACGACCTGATCGAGGCCGCCCTCGTCGACGGCGCCTCGCGCATGCGCATCATCCACTCCGTGGTGCTGCCCCTCGCCGCGCCCGGCCTGGTCGCCGCCGGCCTGTTCGCCTTCGTGCGCGGCTGGAACGACTTCATCTTCGCGCTGACGCTGGCCGGTCCCGACAAGCAGACCCTGCCCCCCGGCCTGGTGAACACGTTCATCGGCGAGGCCTCCACCGCATGGCCCGAGCTGATGGCCGCCTCGCTCGTGGTCTCCCTGCCCGTGGCCATCGCGTTCATCGCGCTGCAGCGCTTCCTCGTCGGCGGCATGACCGCCGGCGCGGTCAAGGGCTGATCCCGCCCGCTCCTTTCCCGACACACCCACGCAGAACCCCCTCGAAGAAGAGAGAGAACACCATGTCTCAGAACACCCCCTCCGTCTCGCGCCGCCAGCTCCTGCAGTTCGCAGGCCTGGGAGCTGCGGGCCTGATGCTGGCCGGCTGCATGCCCAGCGGCGGCACCACCGGCGGCGGCGCACCCGCCGCGGGCGATGCTTTCGCCCCGGGCAAGTTCAAGGCCGCCGACTTCAAGTTCTCCAGCTGGTCGCTGACCGAGGAGGCCGCGGCCCCGGCGATCAAGGCGCTCCTGGAGGGCTACAAGAAGAAGAGCAAGGTCGACATCACCGAGGTCTCGTTCCCCTACAACGAGTACTTCAAGCAGCTCATGCTGCAGGTGCGCGGCGGCCAGTTCTCCGGCGCAGCCCACGTCGACGTCGCCTGGCTCGCCTCGCTGGCGGCGCTGGGCAAGCTGCAGGACGTCTCGGCCTTCACCAAGGACCGCGGGTACACCGACTCCGCGCTGAAGGCCGCGCAGTTCGACGGGAAGCAGTACGGCTTCCCCTGGACGATCGGCGCGATCGGCCTGCTCACCAACTCCGAGCTGATCCAGAAGGCGGGCATCGACGAGTTCCCGGTCACGGTCGACGAGTACGAGGGTGCGCTGAAGAAGCTCAAGGGCCTCGGCAACGGGCTGATCCCCTACGCCGCGTCGACCAAGGCGGCGCAGCTGAAGGACATCCTGATCTGGATGCAGACCTTCGGCAGCGACCTGGTGAAGGACGGCAAGGTCACCATCGGCGACGACGCCAGCATCGAGGCCGTCACCTGGTACAAGTCGCTGTACGACCAGGGTCTGATCGCCGCCGACGTCGACCGCTTCGACGCCCGCTCGCTGTTCTCGCAGGGGCGCACGGCGATCTACGACGACGCCCCGGTCGGCCGCAACTCGGTCATCAAGGACTCGCCGGACCCCCAGCTCGCCGACAAGATCGTGTCGGAGTCACGTCCGGTGCTGAAGAAGGGCGACACCCCGCGCGCCCTGGTCTGGGGCGGCGCGATCGTGGTGGTCGGCGGCGCGAGCGACGACGCCACCGGCACCGCCGCCGAGTTCGGCCAGTGGGCCACCAGCGACCTGGACGCCGTGCTCGCCGACTACAAGGTGCGCGCCCTGCCTCCCGTGACCGAGAAGGCGCAGGCCTCCGCCGAGGTCGCCTCGGACGCCTTCGGCTCCCGCTTCGCGGAGAAGATCACCGCCACCGCGACCGTGAACCCGTTCTGGCAGTTCCCGCAGTACGCGCAGGTCGAGACCGTGGTCGCCGAGCGCGTGCAGGCGGTGCTGGTCGGTCAGCAGAGCCCGAAGGACGCCATGGCGCAGGCGGGCGAGGCCGCGCAGAAGCTGATCGGCTGATGGGCGTCCCGGTCACGCGCCGCGCAGTGGCAGGGGTGACGGCGGGCATCGCCGTCGCCCTGGCCACCGCGCTGGCGCCCGCGGCGAGCGCGGGCGTGCACCCGAGCACGGTCGAGACCGTGCCGGTGACGGTCGACGGGTCGAACCAGTCCGGCTGGTGGAACCCGCTGGCCGTCGTCGACGGGGTCACGTACTTCGCCTACAACGTGCCCGCCGGCACGAACCGGCACGAGGTGCACCTCGCCTCGCGCACCGCGTCAGGAGAGTGGACCTCCGGATGCCTGCGGCTTGCCACCGGCGCGTGCGCGAACTACCTCAACGACAACGGGCACAATCAGCCCTCGGTCGCGGTGGACGGCGCGGGCGAGATCCACGTGTTCGCCTCCATGCACCACGAGGACTGGAACTACTTCCGCTCCACCGTGCCCGGCGACGTCACCTCGCTGGTCGAGGTGAGCGAGGAGATGCCCGACCAGGGCTCCACGATCTCCTATCCGATCACCGCGGTCGGCCCGGACGGCGACGTCTGGCTGATGGTGCGCACCGGCCCCGACGCCCAGGCGCGCCGCGACGGCGTGCTCTACCGGTACGACCTGGACACGCGCACCTGGGCGCGCGAGACCGTGGTGGCCTCGGCGACGAACTACTCGGTGTACCCCGACGACGTGACGGTCGACGCGAACGGGCAGGTGCACCTGCTCTGGGAATGGCACGCCTGGGCCGCCGGCCCCTACCGCCACCTGGGCTCGTACGCCGTGTGGAACCCCGTCACCAAGGCGTTCAGCGACGTCGCCGGCGGGGCGCTCACCACGCCGATCCGGCCCACCACCCCCGGGCCCGTGGTCTTCCAGCCGTTCACCGACGGCGAGACCATGACGGACACCACCCCCGCCGTGCAGACCGCCAAGATGGCGATCCTGGACGGCGTGCTGCAGGGCGTGACGTACCGCTACGCCTCGGGTGACTCGCCCCTGTTCGACCTGGAGTGGGCGACCTGGAACGGCACGGACTGGAACCGCGAGACGCTGATCGATCCACCGTCCCTCGGCTCGGGAGTCGACACCGTCGCCACGATGGATGCGACCTCGTACGGTTCGAAGACCCGCGTGTACGGTGTCGTGACGCTGCAGACCTGCAACGTCACGCGCAGCCAGGTCGTCATGTTCGAGCGCGCCGACGGCCGCTCCGACTGGGCGATCGAGGCCGTCGGAGACCCGATGGTCGGCCAGCAGCGACTGCGCGCCGCGACCCGCGACGACGGCACCGACGTGCTGTACCTCAGCGCCCCGGCCACCCCGGGCGGCGGCACGCTGCGCTACGCCGAGGTGCCGCGCTCGGGCCAGAAGCGCGCAGGCGGCTCGCTCGCGGGCATCCTCACGGCTCTGCGCGGCGACGCCGGCGGCGCGAACCTCGCGCGCACCGGCACGGCCAGCGCCTCATCGCAGCTGCGGACCGACACCGGCCCTGAGCGGGCGATCGACGGCAGCTGCGCGGATGCCAGCCGCTGGGTCTCCTCGTCGACGGACACGCAGCCGTGGTTCATGGTCGAGTGGCCGCAGGCCGCCCCGCTGGATGTCGTGCGCGTGCGCAGCGGCTACTCCGCCGGGGTCCCCTCGGACTCCGTGCTGCGCGACTTCACCGTGCAGCTGCGCACCGCGGAGGGCTGGATGCCCATCGCGAGTGTCGCGGGCAACGTCAGCGGCGAGGTCGTCGTCGACGCGAAGGGCCTCACCGCCGATGCGGTGCGGCTCCTGATCACCGATCCGTCCGCCTCCGCCACGGACGTGGCGCGCGTGTACGAGGTCGAGGCGATCGCCGCCGGCTGAGCGCCAGGGGCGGATGCCGCACGGCATCCGCCCCACCCCGTCCCTTCCATCCCTTCCGACCCTCATCTGAAATCCCAGGAGTTCCCCGCCATGCGCACGCAGACCGTCGAAGCCGACATCATCGTCGTCGGAGGAGGCCTGGCCGGTGTGAGCGCCGCCGTCGCAGCCGCCAGGCTCGGGCGGCGCACCGTCCTCATCAACAACCGCCCTGTGCTGGGCGGGAACTCGTCCTCCGAGGTGCGGGTGTGGGTGTGCGGCGCGACCGCTCATGGCAACCAGCGCTGGGCGCGCGAGACCGGGATCATGGGCGAGATGTTCCTGGAGAACCAGTACCGCAACCCCGAGGGGAACCCGGTCTACTGGGACGACGTCGTGCTCGACACCGTGCGGCGCGAGCCGAACCTGACGCTGTTCCTGAACACCGACGTGTCCGAGGCCGAGGCGACCGGCCCCGACGACGACCGCCGCATCACCTCGGTGACGGGCTGGACCATGGGCTCCGAGATCCGCACGATCTTCCGCGCCCCGGTCTTCCTGGACTGCACCGGCGACGGGCTGATCGGCCGCCTGGTCGGCGCACGCCACCGCCTCGGCAAGGAGAGCCGCGCGGAGTTCGACGAGGAATGGGCGCCCGAGCAGCCCATCCGCGAGTTCCTCGGCTCGACCCTGCTGTTCTACACGAAGGACCTCGGCCACCCGGTCAAGTTCGTCGCCCCCGAGTCGGCGAAGGACATCAGCACCACGCCGATCCCCGCCACCCGCATCATCCGCAGCGGCGACAGCGGGGCACACTACTGGTGGATCGAGTGGGGCGGTCAGCTCGACATCGTCGACGACAACGAGCGGATCCGCGATGAGCTGCGCTCGGTGATCCTGGGCATCTGGGACCACATCAAGAACTCCGGCGAGTTCGACGCCGACAACCTCACGCTCGAGTGGATCGGAAATCTGCCGGGCAAGCGCGAGTACCGTCGCTTCGTCGGCGACCACACGCTGCGACAGCAGGACGTGCTCGACCAGGTCGAGTTCGACGACGGCGTCGCGTTCGGCGGCTGGTCGATCGACCTGCATCCCGCCGAGGGCATGTACGCCACCGGCGCCGGCGCCGTGCAGCGCTTCTCGGACGGCCTGTTCGAGATCCCCTTCCGCTCGCTGTACTCGGCGAACGTGTCGAACCTGCTGATGGCCGGCCGCAACATCTCCGCCACGCACATCGCGTTCGGCGCCGCCCGCGTCATGGCCACCTGCGCAGCGATGGGCGAGGCGGCCGGCACCGCGGCATCCCTCTGCCTGGAGCATGACGAGACGCCGCGCGAGCTGTACGAGAACCACCGCCGCGAGCTGCGCCAGGCGCTGCTGCGCTCGGACTCCTCGCTGATCGGCGTCGCCAACGAGGATCCGCACGACCTCGCCCGGACGGCGACCGTGACCGGGTCGGGCTGGCAGCGCACGATCGCGGCCGGAGCGGATGCCGCGGATGCCGCAGTCGCACCGCACGTGCTCGCAGAGGACCTCGGGATCGTCATCCCCGTGCATCCGCTCCTGGAGACGACCGAGCTGCTGCTCAGCGCGAGCGAGCCCACCACCCTGACCGTGGAGGTCTGGTCCACCGGCAAGCGGCAGAACGTCGTGCCCGCGCACCTCGAGCACAGCACGACGATCGACGTGCCGGCCGGCGACGCCTCCTGGGTGAGCGCGCCGACGCCGTTCGCGCCCGACATGCCGCAGAACGCGATCGTCGTGCTTCGGGCGAATCCGAGCCTGAGCGTGCACCTGACCTCACCACTGCCCGCGGGCGTGCTCACCCTCGTGCACCGGGTGGACAACGACGACGAGAACGTCGAGATCAGCGATGACGGCCTGCTCGTGAAGTGGCCGACCAAGCCGCTGCGCGGCCGCGCGCCGATCTTCCGCGCCCTGCCCGAGAGCGAGGCGCTCGCGCCCGAGCGCGCGGTGTCGGGGTACAACCGTCCCTTCGGCGGTCCGAACATGTGGGCCTCCGGTCCGCTGTCGGACGGGCCCGCCTGGCTGCGGCTGGACTGGGATGCCCCCGTGACGGCCCGCGAGGTGCGTCTGGTGTTCGACGACGACGTCGACGTCTCGCTGATCACGCTGCACCACCACCGCACGCCCGACGAGATCATGCCGCAGCTGGTGCGCGACTACCGCGTCGAGGTGCTGGTCGACGGGACCTGGGTCACGGCCGTCGCGGAGCAGGGCAACCGGCTCCGCCACCGTGTGCATCCTCTCCGCGCGGACCTGGGCGCGTTCACCGCGGCGCGGCTCGTGATCGAGGCGACCAACGGCGCGGCCGAGGCGCGCGTGATCGCATTCCGGGTGCAGTCGTGACGGATGACGCTAACGTGAAGTCCACCCGCGTTCCCGCGGGTGACCGTCGCGCCAAGAGGAGACCGAGGGTGAGCACGTCCTTCGACGAGCGGGAGCGCCCGACCGCCCGCTCGACTCCGGGCGCCAGGGCGACCCGCACCGGGCTGATCGCGCTGGCCGTGCCCCACCTGGAGGAGCCGTACTTCGCCGAGCTCAGCTCGCGCCTGGTGCGCGGGGCCGAGGCGCGCGGACTCGCCGTGCTCATCGTGCAGACCGAGGGCGAGCACAGCCGCGAGATCGACGTCGCCAACGGCCACGGCCTGCCCGACATCGACGGCCTGATCCACATCCCGCGCTCACTGACCGTCGCGGATCTGACGCGTCGCACCTCCCCCGGCCCCCTGGTGCTGCTGGGCGAGCACATCCAGGTGAGCCCGTTCACGCACATCACGATCGACAACTGCGGCGCGGCGAAGACCGCGACCGCGCACCTGATCGAGGCCGGGTGCCGTCGCATCGCCTTCATCGGACGTCGCGACGCGCGCCCCTCGGATGCTGCGGATCGCCGGCACGCCGGCTACCTGGAGGCACTGGAGGCCGCGGGCATCCCGGCCGATCCGGCGCTCACCGCCCAGGTCGACGCGTTCACCGCTGAGGAGGGCGAGCGCGTGGCCGCCGACATGGCGGCGGCCGTCGCCGACCTGGACGGCATCGTGTGCTCGAACGACTCGGTCGCGCTCGGCGCCCTGGCCGCCCTCGCCGCGCGCGGGCGCCGCGTGCCGCAGGACATCGCGGTGATCGGCATCGACGACATCCGCGCCGCGCGCTTCTCGGTCCCGGCCCTGAGCTCGGTCGCCCCCGACCACGATCAGCTGGTCGACGCCACCTTCACGGAGCTGGAGCGGCAGCTGTCCGCACCGATCGGCGCGAACCTGCCCGTGCGGCACATCACGATCCCCGCCCGCCTCGTGAAGCGGGCGAGCACGGCGCGCTGATGACGGTGCTGTTGTTGGCGCTGTGCGGGGCAGGCGGTTCAGTCTGCGACAGCGCGCTCGGCGATGTCGACGCGGGCGATGTGCTCGGCGAGCCGCTCGCGGGCGTCCATGCCGAGTCCGTCGTCGGTGATCAGCCGGTCGATGTCGCTGAGGTCGGCGATCGTCGTGAGCCCGACGACCTGCCAGCGCGTGTGATCGGCCAGCACGATGACCTCGCGCGCGGCCGCCATGAAGGCGCGATAGGTCTCGGCCTCGAGCAGGTTCATGGTGGTGAGGCCGGCCTGCTCGTCGAGCCCGTGCGCGTCGAGCAGCACCAGGTCGCAGTGCAGCCGCTCCAGGGCTCGCACCGCCACCGGGCCGACCAGCGACTGCGAGGGCGTGCGCACGCCGCCGGTGAGCACGACGGTCTGGGTGTAGGGCGCGTCCGCCCGCTCGGGCGGCGAGAACAGGTCCGACACGGGAAGCGAGTTCGTGACGATCGTGAGATCGGGCACCCGCACCAGTTCGTGCGCGAGGGCCAGCCCTGCAGGACCACCAGAGATGCCGATGGCTATGCCCGGCTCGACCAGCTCGGCGGCGGCCGCCGCGATCGCGCGGCGCTCGGCCGTCCTCGCCTGCACAGCGGCCGGCCGGATGCCTGTGGCGGCCATCGCGCGCACGCCGCCGCGCACCTTCTGCACCTCGCCGTCCTCGGCGAGCAGCTCGATGTCGCGGCGCACGGTCATCTCGCTCACGCCCAGCGTGGCGGCGAGCTCAGGCAGGGCGACCGACCCGCGATCGCGCACCAGGGCGAGGATGCGCTCGCGTCGCTCGGTGACCAGCATCCGCTCTCCTTCTCGGGTCGTGACCAGTCTGCCATGCACGCCCGCGCCGCCACGTTCGACACCGGCTCGTTCGACACCGGATCATTCGACACCGCTCTTCCCGACACCGACAGGACCCTTCTCCGCGCATGACGTACCCCGCCCCCTTCGACGTCTGGTTCCCGGATGCCGCCTTCGACGGCAGTTACGGGTTCACCCTCGACACCCTGCGCGCGGTGGCCCCGATCGCGCCGGAGGACGGCTTCGAGGCGCTCTGGCGGGGATGGCGGGAGCGGGCCCGCTCCGTGGACGCGGCGCCGACCGTGCTGTCGACGTCGACGGTGGAGGGGCGCGCGGTGTCACTGATCGAGCTGTCCGGCGTCGACGGCGTGCGGTTGCGCGCCTGGAGCGTCGCGCCTCTCGACGGGACCTCACCCCGGGTGGGCGTCGTGCACGGGCACGGCTACGGCGGGCGGGATGCCGTGGACCTGCGTCGCGTTCCGGCCGATGCCGCCGCGATCTTCCCCGTCGCCAGAGGCCTGGGCGACCTCAATGCGGACATCGGCGCCCCGGAGGACCGGGAGGCGCATGTGCTGACCGGTCTCGCCTCTCCTGACGACTACGTGATCGGGCTGTGCGCCCGCGACCTGTGGCTCGCCGCGGACGCACTGGTGGCGCTGACCGGCGAGGTGCCGCTCTACTACGTGGGCGAGAGCTTCGGCGGCGGCCTAGGCGCCCTCGCCGCGCCGTGGGACGACCGCTTCTTCGGTGCGACGCTGGTCGTGCCGACCTTCGGGCAGTACGACGAGCGACTCGCGGTGCCGTGCCTGGGCAGCGGCGAGTTCCAGCGGCAGTGGGTGCTGCGGCATCCGGAGGCGCGTGAGCAGCTGCGGCCGTTCGACGCGTCGACCGCGGCCCTGTCCTTCCGCATCCCGGTGCGCGTCGAGGCCGCGCTCTGGGATCAGAACGTGCCGCCGCAGGGCCAGTTCGCCGTCGCCAACGCCGTGCCGGACGCACTGCTCGAGCTGCACGTCCTCCCCGCCGGGCACGCCGAATACCCGGGTCTCGAATCGATCACCTCGGATGCCGTGGCCGGTGGCCTCGCGCATCTGGACCGGGCGCTGGCCGCGGCCGTGCGGCGCTGAGACCTCAGCCGACGACGCCCTCGAAGAGCCCGATGTGGTTGCCGTCGGGGTCGACGATCACGGCCCATGCGCTGGTCTCGGTGATGGGCTGCTTCTCGGCGGCGATGGTCGCTCCCGCCTCCTTCGCCGCGGCGATCGTGTCGTCGATGGAGTCGACCTCGACATACGACCGCGGCTGGGTGAAGCCGTCGTCGCGGGGCGCGAGCCCTCCTCCCGAGATCCCGTTCGGGGCCTGCCACATCGGGTAGCCCTCGAAGCCCGGCATCTCGGCGATGTTCCAGCCGAAGAGCTTGCTGTAGAACGCGCTCGCGGCCGCCAGGTCGGCCACCGGGATGTCGATGTGGGTGATGTCTCCGTGCGCCATGATCCGATCCTCTCGTCGGTCCTCGTCAGCATGCCGGGGACAGTCTGCGCCACCCCGAGGCGCAGGACAAGTGGGTCGTCCGATCAGGTGCGGCGGTACCCGATGTGGTCCGGGTTGGGGGTCAGCGCCCAGCCGTCGCCGTCGACGGTGACGCGGTTCTTCATGCCACCGGCATCCGCGATCAGCGCGTAGTCCTGACCGGCGTCCGCGGCATAGCAGAACAGGGTGACGAAGGGCTCGTCGCCCACGTTCACGCTGCGGTGGATCCAGTGCCCGGGCACGTTCACGGCCTTGCCCGGGGTCAGCTCGATCGCCTCGGACCGGCCGTCGACGGTCTCCAGCAGCATCACGCCGCGCCCGCTCAGGCAGTAGTACAGCTCGGCGCGATCGGCGACCGCATGCAGGTGCCCACGGGTCACCGCGAACTCCTCGCCGACGCGCCCGGGCAGCAGGGTGCTCGTGCCGGTGATGAGAGCGCCCGGCCCCTCCTGGTAGCGGTGGTCGTCGACCCAGTAGACCAGCTCGTCGGCGCCGCGTTCGGCGACGGACGCCTGCCAGGCGGCCTCGTCGCGGTACACGCCCGACATGTCGCCGAGGTGCTTCTCGTAGCGACGCGAGCGTCCTTCGATCCCGCCGTCGGGCGAGATGGTCAGCGTGACGGGGATGTCGATGGCGGGCGTGGTGCTCACGATGGGCCTCCTGGTAACTTGTAATTACAGGTATACTCCAAACACCTGAGACCGCACAAAGACAGGCACGGACTGTGATCATCGCGCACGACCTCGGCACCACCGGCGACAAGGCCTCGCTGCACCACGACGACGGCCGGCTCGTGGCATCCGTCACCGTGCCGTACCCGGCGCACTTCGCCGCCGGCGGCGTCGCCGAGCAGGACCCGCAGGACTGGTGGGACGCCGTGGTCGGCGCCACCCGCGAACTGATCGCGCGGACGGGGACATCCCCTGCCGAGGTCGCCGGCCTGGTCGTGAGCGGGCAGATGATGGGCGCCGTGCTGCTCGACGCCGACGGCGAGCCGGTGCGCCCCGCGATCATCTGGGCCGACACCCGCGCGGGCGCGCAGCAGCGCGAGCTCGAGGCGGTGCTGGGCGCCGAGCACGCCTACGAGCTGCTCGGCCACCGCCTGAACCCCACCTACTCGGTCTCGAAGATCATGTGGGTGCGCGACAACGAGCCCGAGGTCTGGTCGCGCGTGCGCCGCACCTGCGTGGCGAAGGACTTCATCGTGCTGCGCCTCACCGGGCGGCTGGCCACTGACCGATCGGATGCCTCAGGCACCAACGCCTACGACCAGCTACGCGGCACGTGGTCGGATGAGGTGCTCACGGCGGCCCGCCTCGATCCCGCACTGTTCCCCGAGATCCTCGACTCCACCGCGATCGCCGGCTCGCTCACCGCGTCCGCCGCCGAGGCGCTGGGCCTGCCGACGAGCGTGAAGGTCGTGATGGGCGGCGGCGACGGCCCGATGGCCGCCGTCGGCTCCGGCGTCGTCGCCCCGGAGGACGGCGCCTACGTCTGTCTGGGCACCAGCTCGTGGATCTCGTTCGCAGCGGATGCCCCGCTGCACGATCCGGCGATGCGCACCTTCACGTTCGACAACGTCGTGCCGGGCTCCTTCGTGCCGACCGCCACGATGCAGGCCGGCGGCGCCTCCGTGCAGTGGATCGCCGAGGCCCTCTCCCCCGACCCCGCCCGGCCCGAGACCGGCCGCCTCACGGCCGAGGCCGCGGACGGCATCGACACCGACGACCTGTACTTCCTCCCCTACCTGCTCGGCGAGCGCTCCCCGCTGTGGGACCCGGATGCGCGCGGCGCCTTCGTGGGCATCGGCCGGCACCACACCCGTGCGCATCTGGTGCGCGCCGTGCTCGAGGGCACCGCGTTCAACCTGCTCACCTGCATCCAGTCGTTCCGCGAGTCCGGTGCGGTGATCGACCGCATCGACGCGGTGGGCGGCGGCGCGCAGAGCGACGCGTACCTGTCGGTGCTCGCCGACGTCTGGGGCGTCCCGGTGCGCCGCCGCACCGTGGTGGAGGAGGCGAACAGCCTGGGCGCCGCCGTGACGGCGGCGGTCGGCCTCGGCCTGGCGGACTTCTCCGCCGCCCGCGCACTCAGCGAGGTGACGGCGGAGTTCACTCCGGATGCCGCGCGCCATGCCGTGTACGCCGAGAGACATGCCCGCTTCACCGACGCCTACGAGGCATTGAAGCCCTGGTCCGCCGGAAGGACCCACTGACATGGCCGTGATCGAGTACACCTGCACGATCGGGGAACAGTTGCGCGACCAGAACGCCCGATCCGTCGTGCATCCGTTCCCCGATCGTGCATCCGTACCTGGCTCTGACCCGAAGGCAGGTCTCTGATGGCCGTGATCCTCGTCACCAGCCGCTCGTTCTCGGACGGCGACCTCGACCTGGTCGCCCGTGCCGCGCACGCGGGACACCGCATCATGCGCGGACCGTCCCATCACGACCTCGCCGAGATGCGTCCCCTGCTGCACGGCGCGGACGCCTGGATCGCCGGCACGGGTCCCGTCACCGAGGAGCACCTCGCGGCGGCGCCGAAGCTGAAGATCATCGCCCGCTACGGCGTCGGCTACGAGGCGGTGGACCTCGACGCCGCCGCCTCACGCGGCATCCCGGTCACCAACACCCCCGGCGCCAACGCGAACGCCGTCGCCGACCACGCCCTGGCGCTGATCCTCGCCGCGCTGCGCACCATCCCCGACGGCGACCGCCGGGTGCGCGCCGGTGACTGGAGCGTGCGCCGCGGCCGCGAGCTCGGCGCCGCCACCGTCGGCATCGTCGGGTTCGGCCGCATCGGCCAGGGTGTCGCGAAGCGCCTGAGCGGCTTCGGCCCCCGCATCCTGGCATCCGACCCCTTCCTGCCCGCCGACGTGATCCGGGCGGCCGGGGCCGAGACCGTCGACCTGGACGAGCTGTTCCGCACCGCCGACGTCATCACCCTGCATGCGCCGGGGGGACAGCGGCTCGTCGACGCCGACCGGCTCGACGGCGTCCGGCCGGGCACCGTGCTGGTCAACACCGCGCGTCCCGATCTCGTCGACGAGGCCGCACTGGCATCCGCGCTGCGCGACGGCACCCTCGCCGCGTACGCCGCCGACACCCTCGACGGCGACACCGCGGCGGGCGACAGCCCGCTGCTGGCCGCCGAGCTCGCCGACCGCGTGATCGTCACCCCGCACCTGGCCGCGCAGACCACGCAGGCCGTCGACAACATGGGCAGCGTGTCGCTCGACGACGTGATCGCCGTGCTGCGCGGCGACGAGCCCGCCCACCCCGTGAGGAGAACAGCATGACCACCGCCCCCGCTGATTACATGGGCTTCGTCGGTGTCACCACCGGCTCGTCGTCGATCATGAAGGTGTTCCCGCTCTGGGCCGACATCCTCGGCCTCCCCACGCGCACCCTGGTCGGCCACGACCTGCCGATGGACGCCGACCCGTCCGTGTACCGGGCGATGGTCGAGCAGATCCGCGACGACGAGCACCACCGCGGGGCGCTGGTGACCACGCACAAGATGAACGTGTTCGCGGCGGCATCCGATCTGTTCGACGAGCTGGACCCGTTCGCCGTCTCCTGCTCCGAGATCTCCAGCATCTCCAAGCGCGGCGACCGGCTGATCGGCCAGGCCAAGGATCCCATCACGGTCGACCTCGCACTGAACGACTTCCTCCCCGCCGACCACTTCGCACGAACCGGAGCCGAGGTCGTCATCCTGGGCGCCGGCGGCTCGGGCACGGCGCTGAGCTGGGCGCTGGCCGAGCGCGCCGACGCCCCTTCGCTCGTGACGGTGACCGCGCGCTCGCAGGACAAGCTCGACCACCTGCGCGAGGTGCACCGCCAGCACGGCACACGCGAGGATCTGATCCGCTACGTCGTCACACCGACGCCTGCGGATGCCGACGCGATCGTCGCCGCGGCGCCCGCCGGCTCCGTGATCGCCAACGCGACCGGGCTCGGCAAGGACCGACCCGGATCGCCGCTGACGGATGCGGTGGTCTTCCCCGAGTCCTCGTGGGCCTGGGAGTTCAACTACCGCGGCTCGCTGGAGTTCATGCACCAGGCGCTCGCGCAGCGGGATGCCCGCTCGCTGCAGGTCATCGACGGCTGGCGCTACTTCATCCACGGCTGGTCGCAGGTCGTGGCCGACGTGTTCGGCCTGACCCTCACGCCCGAGATCGTCGAGGAGCTCGCGTCCGCCGCGGAGTCGGTGCGCTGATGCGCAGCCGGGTGCTGGCATGAGCGTCGTCCGCACGGTGCTCGGCGACGTCGATCCGGCGACGCTGGGGCGGGTGAACTACCACGAGCACCTGTTCCAGGTCTCGCCGCTGCTGCCCGGCGACGAGCTCGCCGACGAACAGGCCTCAGGTCTCGAAGCGGCGTCGCTGAAGGCCAGCGGCTTCGAGACGATGGTGGATGCCACGCCCTTCGGGCTCGGTCGCGACCCCGGCGCCGTCGCGCGGATCAGCGCCGCCACCGGCCTCGCCGTCGTGGCGACGAGCGGTCGGCATCGGGAGGCGCATTATCCGGCCGATCACCCGACGCGGTCGTGGGACGCCTCGCGATTGGCGGACCTGTTCGCGTCCGACGTGCAGGCCGGAATGCCGGCATCCGACGACGCACTCGACGGGCGCCGCGCTGTCACCCCCGACGGGGAGCCGGTGCGCGCCGGCATGCTGAAGGGCGGCGTCGACTACTGGCGGATCAGCTCTTTTGAGCACACGACGCTGCTCGCTCTCGCCGACGCGCACCGCAGCACCGGCGCGCCCGTCATGGTGCACCTCGAGTTCTGCACGGCCGCCCACGAAGTGCTCGACCTGCTCGCGGCCGAGGGCGTGGCATCCGACCGCGTCGTGCTGGCTCACGCCGACCGCGATCCGGATGCCGGCCTGCACCTGTCCCTGACCGAGCGCGGCGCCTTCCTCGGCTACGACGGCTTCGCCCGCCCGCGCACGCGCTCGGACGCCGAGCTGCTGCAGCTCACCGCATCCGTCGTCGCGGGCGGCGGCGCCGACCGCATCGTGCTGGGCGGCGACGTCGCCCGCGCGACCCGCTACATCGCCTACGGCGGCATGCCCGGCCTCGCCTACCTCGGCGAGCGGTATGTGCCGCGCCTGCGCGCCCTGGTCGGCGACGAGGCGGTCGACCGGATACTGGTCGACAACCCCGCCCGGCTGCTGACGCTGTCCGCACCGTCCTCCTGAAGGAGCACCATGTCCGAGCCCACGATCCTGCACGCGACCTTCACGGCCCGCCCCGGCGAGGGCGATCGCGTCGCCGCGCTGCTGCGCGACTTCGCGGAGGCGGTCCGCACCGAGCCCGGCAACGTCGTCTTCGACGCCACCCGCGTGCTCGACGCCCCGGACAGCTTCTTCGTCTACGAGGAGTACGTCGACGAGGATGCCTTCCGGGCGCACCTCGCGAATCCCGCCGGCGGCCCGTTCAACGCTGCGCTGCAGGAGCTCATCGTCGAGCCGTCCTCCGTGCTGACCTTCCTGCGGCGCCTCTGAGGCGGTCGCGGCGCGCCACCGCGGGCGTCGGCGCGTACGGCGCCCCGCCTCCAGGTCGCAGTTGGTCCCGGTATCCGGCGCCCCCGACACTCCAGGTCGCACTTGGCACCGGCATCCGCGTGCCAGAGCAGGACGAACTGCGACCTGGACCGCATCCGATCGCCGAGAACGGTACGAACTGCGATCCGACGCGTCGTCACCGGCCTCGTCCGTCCGCTCGGACGCGAAAGGGCCCCTCGCCCGAAGGCGAGGGGCCCGAATCGTGACGCCGTCAGCGGGTCACTGGTAGAGGACCGCGGAGATCTTCGGGTCGTCCAGGTTGGTGGCGTCGTACCAGTACGAGCCGGTGTCGTAGAACTTCTCGACGGACTTGCCGTTCGCGAGGTCGTAGGCGGCCTGCACGACGGTCTTGCCGATGCCGATCGGGTCCTGCGTGATCGCGCCGGCGAGGACGCCGCCCTTGATCGCGTCGATCTGGGCCGCACCCGAGTCGAAGCCGATCGCGGTGATGTCCTTGCTGGTCTTGCCCAGCTCGCTCAAGGCGTTCGCGACGCCGACCGCGGAGCCCTCGTTGGTGGCGTAGATGCCCTTGAGGTCGGGGTGAGCGTTCAGCATCGACTTGGTGATGTCGGCCGACTTCAGGTGGTCGCCGTCACCGTACTGGATGTCGACGATCTTGATGTCCGGATAGTCCGCCTTGATCTTCTCGACGAAGCCGTCGCGGCGCTCGACACCGGTCGAGTTGATCTGCGAGTGCGCGACGATCGCGACGTCGCCCTTGCCGCCGATGAGTTCGGCCATGTGCTCGGCCGCGAGCGCGCCGGCGACCTTGCTGTCGGTCGCGGCGAGGGTCTTGCCGACCTCGCTGTTGCACGGAGCGTCGAAGTAGGCGACCGGGATGTTCGCGGAGGCCGCGGCGTCCAGGGCGGGGATGCAGGCCTCGGGGTCGAGAGCCGCGTA
>NZ_MKRT01000004.1:57217-65110 GCF_001897945.1 Microbacterium sp. 69-10 | reverse complement strand
AGCTGCTTCTCGATCTCGGTCTCGGAGCCGGGGCCCTCGAAGTTGATCTTGACGCCGAGCTCCTTGCCCTTCTCCTCTGCACCCTTCTTCACGGCCTGCCAGAACTGGTGCTGGAAGCCCTTCGAGACCAGGTCGATGGTCATGTCCTTGGCAGCGGGCTTGTCGCCGCCGCCGGCCGGGGTGTCGCCCTTGCCGGTGGCGCAGCCGGCCAGGCTCAGCACCGTCAGCGCTGCGACGGTCGCGACGGCGATCTTCTTTCCGTACTTCATGTGAAACTCCATCGTTCTGTGATTGTGGACGTTCTCGGGTGGACGTGCGGTGTTCAGTTGGGAAGGGAGGTCGTTCAGCTCTTGCCGCGGTTGCGCAGCGCGTCGAAGAACACGGCGATGAGGATGACGATGCCGGTGAGGATGTACTGCCACTCGGTCTGGATCGACATGCTGCGCAGACCGTTGATCAGCACGCTCATGATGAAGGCGCCGATCACGGTGCCGACGATCGATCCGCGGCCGCCCATCAGGGAGGTGCCGCCGATGACCACGGCCGCGATGGCCTGGAGCTCGTAGCCGGCGCCGGCGGTCGGCTGAGCCGAGCCCAGGCGGGCGGTCAGCAGCACACCGGCGATGCC
Source organism: Microbacterium sp. 69-10 (assembly GCF_001897945.1). Lineage (GTDB taxonomy): Bacteria > Actinomycetota > Actinomycetes > Actinomycetales > Microbacteriaceae > Microbacterium. The sequence continues at coordinate 64,482 of NZ_MKRT01000004.1, read as the reverse complement.
GATGAACAGGCCGGCGAAGACATAGACCCAGATGGTCCAGCGGCGGGTGTTCACACCGGAGAGGCGGGTGGCCTCCTCGTTCGAGCCGATCGCGAACGTGTAGCGGCCCAGCAGGGTCTTGTTCAGCGTCAGGTACGCGATGACGGCCAGCACGATGAAGATGAGCACACCGGAGGGGAGGCTCGCGAAGTAGCCGTCGGACGCCGTGAGCACCGGGTCGAACTGGACGATGCTCGTGACCTGCTTGCGCGTCTCGGGGGCGAAGGTGATCGGCTTCACCTCCGAGATGACCAGCGCCAGACCCTGCGCGATCATCATCATCGCCAGCGTGGCGATGAAGGGGGGCAGACGCAGGAAGGTGACGTTGAGCCCGTTGATCAGGCCGATCAGCGCACCGGTGGCCAGGGCGCCGAGCACACCCACCCACACGGGCAGGCCCCATCCGGTGATGAAGGTTCCCATCATCACCGAGCACAGCGTCATGCCGAAGCCCAGCGAGAGGTCGATGCCCGCGGTCACGATCACGAAGGTCGTGCCCAGTGCGAGCACCCCGACGAGAACCGTCGACATGAGGATGTTCTCGATGTTGGAGGACGACGTGAAGTTCGATCCGAAGATCGCGAAGAACACGAACAGCACGATCAGCGTCCCGAGGGCGAGCCCCTGCTGAACCGAGTTGCGCAGAGCCGCGCCGAGGCGGCCCTTCTGGGTGTTCTCGGACACCGCGGTCTGCACGACCGTCGTGGTCGAGTTGCTCATCAGCTGTCCTCTCCGTGGGCTGCGAGATGCATGATCTTCTCCTGGGTGGCTTCCTCGTTGCGGAGCTCACCGGTGACCTCCCCGTTCGCGAACACGGCGATGCGGTTCGCGACGCGGAGCAGTTCGGGGAGCTCGGACGAGATGACGATGATGGACTTGCCCGAGTCGGCGAGCTGCTGCATCAGGCGGTAGATCTCCTCCTTGGCTCCGATGTCGATGCCGCGGGTGGGCTCATCGAAGATGAGGATGTCGCAGTCGCGCATCAGCCAGCGGGCGATGACGACCTTCTGCTGATTGCCGCCCGAGAGCAGCTTGACGATCTGGTTGACCGAGGGCGTCTTCACGCGCAGCTGCTGCACGTAGTCCTTGGTCTTCTGCTTGGCCGTGCGGTCGCCCATCCAGCCGAGCGCGCCGGCGTAGGAGTTGAGCGAGGCGAGCACCGTGTTGAAGGTGACGTCCTGCTCCAGCATGAGACCCAGCAGCTTGCGGTCCTCGGAGAGGTATCCGATGCCCTGCTTGACGGCGTCCTCGGGCTGACGGATGCGCCGCTCCCGGCCGCCGATCACGATGCTCCCGCCGTCGCGCGGATCGGCTCCGATGACGGCGCGAGCGGTCTCGGTGCGTCCGGCGCCCATCAGCCCGGCGAAGCCGAGGATCTCGCCCTGGTGCAGGCGGAAGGACACGTCGCGCAGCAGCGACTTGGTGGACAGGCCCTGCACCTCGAGGACCACCGGCTCGGTGGTGTAGTCGCGCGGCGCGGGGCGGGCTCCCTCGTCGATCGCGCGTCCCACCATCATCTCGATGATCTTGGGGATGCTGATCTCGTCCTTCTCGAGAGAACCGATGTATGCGCCGTCGCGCAGCACGCTGACCCGATCGGCGAGGCGCCGCAGCTCGTCCATGCGGTGGGAGATGTAGACGATGCCGGTGCCCTTGGCCTTGAGCTGCTCGATGAGGGTGAACAGCACCTCGACCTCGGCGTCGGTGAGGGCGGAGGTCGGCTCGTCCATGATCAGCACCTTCGCGTTGAACGAGAGCGCCTTGGCGATCTCGACCATCTGCTGCTCGGCGACGGTGAGCTCGCCCACTTTCTGACGGGGGTCGAGGTGGATGTCGAGGCGCTGCAGCAGCTCAGCCGTCTGCTGGTTCAGGCGCCGCTCCGAGACGAAGGGTCCGACCTTCGGCTCGCGGCCGATGTAGATGTTCTGCGCGACCGTGAGGTCGGGCATCATGTTCAGCTCCTGGTGGATGATCGTGACACCGAGCTGCTGCGCCTGCAGCGGACTCGTGAACTCGACCGGCTCGCCCTCGAAGGTGATGGTCCCCTCGTCACGCGTGTAGATGCCGGAGAGGATCTTCATCAGCGTCGACTTGCCTGCGCCGTTCTCCCCGACGAGGACCAGGACCTCACCCGAGCGCACCTCCAGGTGCACGTCCTTCAGCGCCTGCACGCCGGGGAACCCCTTGCTGATTCCCTCCACCTTGAGGATGGGATCGCTCATGCCCGCCTACTCCCTCGGAGGTCGAGGATTCCCGTGGAATCCATTTCAAACATCGGATCAATTCTGCGCGTCCCGGGTGCGATGCGCAAGTTGTATCTAAATGTATCTAACGTCGGCGCACAGCGCCAGACCTGTAATAACAAGTTGGTCACGGTGGTGTCGCTGCCCAGAACGACCGGATGACTCAGTGCAGCCGGATGGAGTCGACGGCGACGAGCTTGTCTCGGATGAAGCGGTTCGCGTGCGCACCGAGCTCCTCGTTGTCGGTCCACAGGTTGCGCCAGATCCCCAGCATCCGACTCAGATCCTCCGCGACCACCGCCGACGAGAACGACTCGAAGACGATCGGGCCGTCGTAGCCGATCCGTCCGAGCGCCTTGAAGAAGGTGTCGAAGTCGACCGTGCCGGTGCCGAGGTAGCCGCGGTGGCTCTCGCCGATGTGCACATACCGGAGCCCGGGTGCGGCGTCGAGCACGGGAGCCGCCATGTCCGACTCCTCGATGTTCATGTGGTACGTATCGAGATGGATGCCCAGGTTGGGCCGATCCACCTCCGCGAGGTAGCCGATCGCCTGCCGCGCGGTGTTCAGCACGTTGGTCTCGTAGCGGTTCACCACCTCCAGGCTCACCTGCACACCCCGGGAGGCGGCGTGGTCAGCCACGCGGCCGATGACGGCCCTGCTGCTCGCCAGGCCCTCCGGCGTGACCGGCATCATGTACTTGCGCATCGCCGAGTAGATCACGCCGCAGAAGTGCGTGCCGCCGAGCTCCGCGAGCACATCGACAGCGCGGATCAGCAGCGCCTCGCCGGCCGCCACGACGTCGGCGTCCGGGCTGGTGATGTCGGTCGCGTCCGAGAGCCCCAGCGAGGCGCTCACCGCCAGGCCGTGCTCGGCGAGCGCCTCTTTCGCGGCCTCGACATCGAAGGCGAACGGGTCCATCAGCGGGAACTCGATGAGGTCGAATCCTGCCCGTGCAGTCTTCTCGACGGCCAGGCGGATGCCCGCCGCGTCGAACTCCCCGGTCCAGACCAGGCCATGGCATCCGATGTTCATGTGAGCTCCCTCGCTGCTGAACTGGCACGTTGCAATTTCGCGTTGAAGCGACGGTACCCGCGGTGGTTGCAACGTGTCAATGCCCGGGTATCGTGACTGTCACCACCTGATTCGAGCGGAGAGGATGCCGGATGCCAGCCAGCGTCAAGGACGTCGCCGCCCATGCGGGGGTCTCGGCCTCCACTGTGTCGAACTACCTCAACCATCCGCACGTGCTCAGCGAGAGGACGAGGGAGCGCGTGCGGGACGCCATCGCCGAACTCGGGTTCGTGCCGAACGAGTCCGCCCGCCAGCTGCGGGCCGGCGCGGGCAGGACGATCGCGCTGATCCTGCTCGATGCCTGGCTCCCGTACTTCAGCGAGCTCTCCCGGGGCGTCGAGGACGTCACCCGGGAAGCCGGCTGGTCGCTGTTCTTCAGCAACAGCAACCGCGATGCCGCACAGGAGCAGCGCAACATCGACATGTTCGAGGCGCATCGCGCGCAGGGCATCCTCATCTACCCGCTCGGCGACGTGCTCGGCCGGCTCGAGGGCCTGGCGGACAAGGGCATCCGCTCGGTCGTCATCGGCCCCGAGCAGCCGTCGTCCTCCGTCGGCTCCGTGGCGTTCGACGACCGCGGCGGCGGCCGGCTCGCCGGGGAGCACCTGATCGGGATCGGCCGTCGCCGCATCGCCTTCCTCGGCGATCCCCGCACGGTCAGCCAGTCCGCGGATCGCCTCGCGGGCCTCCGCGACGGGGCGCCCGATGCCCGGATCGAGGTCATCGCGACGGACGGGCTCACCATCGAGGCCGGACTGCTGGCGGCGGAGCGGATCATCGCCGCCCCCGCAGCGGAGCGCCCGGACGCCCTGTTCGCGGCCAACGACATGCTCGCGATCGGAGCCCAGACCGCTCTGCTGCGCGCGGGCATCATGGTTCCCGGCGAGGTCTCGATCGTCGGCTTCGACGACGTCGACCAGGCCCGCCAGGCGCTGGTCCCCCTCACCACCATCCGGCAGCCGGGCTACGAGATCGGCCGTGCCGCGGCATCGGCGCTGCTCCGACTGCTCGAGTCTCCGAGCGCACCCGCCGCGCCGGTCACGCCCTTCGCCGCCGAGCTCGTCGTCCGGGCCTCGACGGTCGGCTGACCGCGGGACGCCCGAGTGTTCAGGCCGAGGGGTGTCCGACGACGCCCTTGCGCAGCAGGGCGTTGCCGTACTTGCGGGTCTCTCCCGTGCGCACCATCAGGTACGCGCCCTTGGCGACGTCGTAGTACGCGAAGCGCTCCACGAAGCGGGTCGTGTCCAGCGCCGTCCCGGCGGCGGCCATCAGCTCATGCTGCACGTCCAGCACCTCGGCATCCGCCGACTCCATCAGATCCATGCCTGGCGCATCGTCCAGCGGCAGCACCGACCGGATCGCGGCGACCACCTCGGGCGTCGTCGTGCCGGGCAGGTCGATCACGCGCTCGCCCAGCGCCCACGCCGGGAAGTGCGCGTCGGCCACGACGACCGAGTCCGAGTGCCCCATCCGATCCAGGTGCAGCAGCAGCTCACCGGTCAGCAGCGGGTTGATCCCCTCAAGCATCCGTCAGTCCTTTTCTCCCTCTCGCCGACGATCCGAACCGCGTCACGCCGGGATCAGTCCGTCCTCGGCCAGCTCCGCCCACAGATCAGCGGGGATCTCCAGCGCGGCGTACTCGGCATTCTGCCGCAGCTGCGCGGGACGGCTGCCGCCGACCACGACCGAGCGCACGAGCTGCGACTGCAGCGGGAACTGGATGGCGGCCGCAGGAAGCGGCACGTCGTGCGCCCGGCAGATCGACGCGATCCGCACCAGCCGGTCCCACAGCTCCTCGGGAAGCTGGCCGTACTCGTATCGGCCGTCGCGCTTCGGCTCGCTCTGCGCGAGCAGTCCGGAGTTGAACACGGATGCCGCGACGATCCCCGTCCCGGTCTCCGCGCACGCCGGCAGCACGTCGGCCGCGGCAGGCTGCTCCAGCAGCGTGTAACGTCCCGCGACCATGATCAGGTCGAGGTCGGCCTCGCGGACGGCGCGCGACAGGGCGTCCGACACCATCGATCCGATGCCGATCGCTCCGACCAGACCCTCGGACCGCGCCTTCTCCAGCGCGGGGAAGGCCTCGGCCAGCGCGAGGTCGAGGTCGTGGCGCTCGGGATCGTGCAGATACAGCAGGTCGATCCGGTCGAGCCCCAGCCGCTCCTGCGACTCGGCGATGCTGGCACGGATGCCCGCCTCACTGAAGTCCCATTCGCGGCGCAGGTCGTCCGGAACGTGGAAGTCGTTGTCGGTGTCCAGCCCGCCCGGCTGATGCGCGGGGTTCGGTCGCAGCAGGCGCCCCGCCTTGGTCGAGATCACGAACTCGTCGCGCGGCTTGGTCTGCAGGAACGCGCCCAGGCGCCGCTCGCTCAGCCCGAGTCCGTAGTGCGGGGCGGTGTCGAAGTAGCGGATGCCGGCGTCCCACGCCGCCTCGAGAACCGCCCAGGCCTCGTCATCGCTGAGCGCGCGGAAGAGGTTGCCGACGTTCGCAGCGCCGTAGCCGAGCGCGGGAAGCTCAAGCGACATGCTGCCCCGTCCAGGTGTACTTCGCGATGCTGTCGGCCTTCATCTCCATGCTCGTGCCCGGCGCGGTCGGCGCCATGTACGAGCCGTCCTGGATGTCGGTCGGCACCACGAAGTGCTCGTGCAGGTGATCGACGTACTCGATCAGCCGGCCCTCGCGAGAGCCGCTGACGGCCACGAAGTCGAACATCGACAGGTGCTGCACGGCCTCGCACAGGCCGACGCCTCCCGCGTGCGGGCACACCGGCACGCCGAACCTGGCGGCGAGCAGCAGGTTCGCGATGTTCTCGTTCACGCCCGCGACGCGCACGGCGTCGATCTGCATGATCTTGATCGCGTCGGCCTGCAGCAGCTGCTTGAAGATCATCCGGTTCTGGGCGTGCTCGCCGGTGGCCACGCGGATCGGGGCGACGCCGCGGGCGATCTCGGCGTGGCCGAGGATGTCGTCGGGGCTGGTGGGCTCCTCGATCCAGGCGGGGTGGAACTCGGCGAGCGCATTGACCCACTCGATGGCCTCGGACACCTCCCAGCGCTGGTTGGCGTCGATCGCGATCGGGAAGTCGGGGCCGCACACCTCGCGCGCCTTGCGGAAGCGGCGGATGTCGTCCTGCAGGTCGGCGCCCACCTTGAGCTTGATCTGCGTGAAGCCGTCGGCCATGGCCTCGCGGGCGAGGCGTTCGAGCTTCTCGTCGGAGTAGCCCAGCCAACCGGGGCTGGTCGTGTAGCCCGGGTAGCCGGATGCCAGCAGCTGGGCCTCGCGCTCCTCACGCCCCGGCACCGCCGCGCGCAGGATCTCGAGGGCCTCGTCGCGGGTGAGCGCGTTGGTCAGGTAGCGGAAGTCGACCAGGTCGACGAGCTCCTCAGGGCTCATGCGGCCGAGCAGCTGCCACAGCGGCAGGCCCGCACGCTTGGCCTTGATGTCCCACAGCGCGTTGATCACAGCGCCGATGGCCATGTGCATGACGCCCTTCTCGGGGCCGAGCCAGCGCAGCTGGGAGTCGCCGATGATGTCGCGGAACGTGCCGCCCATGTCATCCAGCAGCGGCTCGATCTCGCGGCCGACGAGGTGACCGGCGAGCGCGTCGATCGCGGCGACCTGCACGTCGTTGCCGCGGCCGATCGTGAACACGAACGCGTGGCCGGCGATGTCGTCCTCGGCGTCGGTGCGCACGATCACGTACGCGGCCGAGTAGTCGGGGTCGGGGTTCATCGCATCCGAGCCGTCCAGGCTCAGCGAGGTGGGGAAGCGGATGTCGCTGGTCTCCAGCGCGACGATACGGCTCACGGGGCTCCTTCGGCGCGTCGGACGAATATGACGCGGACTCTTGGAGTGTAAACATCCGATGTCTATACTGTCAACGGCGGGGTCACGTCAGCACCCGCTGTCG
>NZ_MKRT01000004.1:43475-57182 GCF_001897945.1 Microbacterium sp. 69-10 | reverse complement strand
TCGGCGAGACAGGAAGCGAGATCCCCGTCGTCATCGACGAGGGTCGCACCTTCGATCTGCGTCCGGTGACATCCGATGTGAACGGCGAATTCCTGGCATCCGATCCTGTCGGACGGACGCGAGCCGCGCTGGACGCGGGCTCCCTTCCCGAGCTGGCGGACGCGGATGCCCTGCGCATCGGCGCCCCCATCGCGCGGCCGAGCGCGGTGATCTGCATCGGAATGAACTACGCCGCGCACGCCGCGGAGTCGGGTTCCGAGCCGCCGACCATCCCGATCCTGTTCCTGAAGACGCCGAACACCGTGGTCGGCCCGAACGACGCCGTCACCATCCCACGCGGAAGTGAGAAGACCGACTGGGAGGTCGAGCTGGGCGTCGTGATCGGCACCCGCACCGCTTACCTGGACTCGCCGGAGGAGGCGGATGCCCACATCGCCGGCTACGTGCTCGCGAACGACGTGTCGGAGCGCGACTTCCAGATGGCCGTGTCCGGCGGGCAGTGGTCCAAGGGCAAGATCGCCGCGGGCTTCAACCCCACCGGACCCTGGCTGGTGCCGGCATCCGAGGTCGACTCGACGAACCTGCGCCTGCGCAGCTGGGTCAACGGCGAGCCGCGTCAGGACTCGAACACCAGCGACCTGATCTTCGACGTGCGCACGATCGTGCACCACCTGTCGCAGTACGTCACGCTCGAGCCCGGCGACCTGATCCTCACCGGCACCCCGCAGGGCGTCGCCCTCTCGGGGCGCTTCCCCTACCTGAGCCCCGGCGATGTCGTCGAGGTCGAGATCGACGGCCTGGGCCGTCAGAAGCAGGAGTTCGTGGCATGGGCGCGCTGAGTCTCGAAGGCCTGGTGGCGATCGTCACCGGCGGAGCATCCGGAATCGGGGCGGCGGTCGCCCGTCGCCTGCATGAGGAGGGCGCGCAGATCGCCGTCCTCGACCGCGACACGTCCGGAGCGGATGCCGCATTCGCGGCGTTCACGGCCGACGTCTCCGACCGCGCTTCCGTCGACGCCGCCGTCGCGGCGGTCGCGGAGCGGTTCGGCCGCATCGACATCGTGATCAACAACGCCGGCATCGGCGCACAGGGCGATGTCACCGCGAACGACGACGACGAGTGGGCCCGCGTGCTCTCCATCAACGTCACCGGCATCGCGCGCGTGACCTCGGCGGCCCTGCCCTGGCTGCGCAAGTCGCCCTCGGCGGCGGTCTGCAACACGGCATCCATCGCCTCCACGACCGGCCTGCCGCAGCGCGCGCTGTACTCCGCGTCGAAGGGCGCGGTCTCCGCGCTGACCCGCGCGATGGCCGCCGACCACCTGCGCGAGGGCATCCGTGTCAACGCCGTGAACCCGGGCACCGCCGACACCCCCTGGGTCGGGCGCCTGCTGGACTCCGCCGCCGACCCCGCCGCCGAGCGCGCGGCACTGAACGCCCGCCAGCCGCACGGCCGCCTGGTCTCCCCCGACGAGGTCGCCGGCGCCGTGCTGTACCTCGTCAGCCCGGCATCCGGGTCGACGACCGGCACGTTCATCGAGGTCGACGGCGGCATGGCCGCCCTGCGCCTGCGCGCCGAGTAGTCCGTCGCGGCCCCCTCGCCGCCCCAGGACCGTCCAGGTATCAACTTCTGGTGGAATCCGCCCCAGGACCGTCCAGGTATCAACTTCTGGTGGAATCCGGGCCTGCCAAACAGCGGATGCTGATACCTGGACGGATGCCGACGCCGCGAACGCCCCCTGTCGACCTGCCTGTGGATAACTTTCGCAGCCACCCCGCGGCTTCGGGCAGATTCTGCACATGCGAAGACCCATTCCTCTGCCCGATGGGCTCGGGGCCCGATTCCGGGTGCGCGACGCCGTGGATGCGGGCGCCACACTGACCCATCTGCGCCGCGCCGGCCTGGATGCGCCGTTCTGGGGAATCCGATCGATCCCAGTCGATCCTGACCTCTCCGAGTTGGACCCGTTCGCACGCCAGGCCGCGGAGCGCCGGATGAAGGCGCGCGCCTTCATCCCCCGACTCGGCGACGGACAGTTCTACAGCCACGAGACGGCAGCGGCGCTGCTCGGCGGACCTCTTCCCCTGCGATGGCTCGCACCAGGCGTGGCGGCGGACGGGCGCGACCTCGACGTCCATGTCAGCTCGTTCGGGGAGGGTCCCATCCCGCGCGCGAACGGCATCCACGGGCATCGCGCCAACGTCGCCTGTCGCTTCTTCGTGGCACGGGACGGTGCGCAGATCGCGCGCCCCGAGACCGCGTGGGCGCAGCTCGGTGGATCCCTGAGCGTCATCGACCTCGTCACGCTCGGCGACTTCTTCTGCCGGATGTGGCGCGAGGGCTACGGCCGACGGGATGCCGGAACGCCTCCGTTGACGACGATCGACCGACTGCGCTCGACCATGAACGGCGTGCGATGGCGCGGCATCCGACGCCTCCGAGAGGCGATCGAGCTCGTCCGGGAGGACTCATGGTCGCCCCGCGAATCGGCGGTCCGCTTCCACCTCGTGACGGCCGGGCTGCCCGAACCTGCACTGAACGTCGACGTCTTCGACGACTTCGGGCTCTTCTTGGGGTGCGTCGACATGGCATATCCCGATCAGAAGGTCGCGGTCGAGTACCACGGCGAGCTGCACCATGCCCAGTACGCGGCCGATGTCGAGCGCATGGCTGCGCTGCGTGCCGCCGGCTGGACCATCATCGAGGTGACGTCGGCGCTGTTCGCCCGCCCGGAGGAACTCGTCGCACGGGTGCGCATCGCGCTGCGGGGCCGGTGACGCCGGCGCCGCTTCCAGGGGTGTCATCGATGGCACTCCAGGTATCAACTTCCGCCGGAATCCCGCATCCAGAAACCGCAGATCTTGATACCTGGACCGTCCGTCGCCGCCTGGCAACGTCGCCCGCCGGCGGCGGTGCCAGGCCAGCCGGCCCGGCGCTCCCGCGTCAGCGGATGCCGTAGAACGTCAGCGCGTTCGACCAGAACAGCGCCTCGGCGTCCAGGCCGCGCAGATCCGCCCAGTCGGCGACCGTGCGGAACCAGCGCTGACGGGAGCCCACCACGTACGCCCCGCCGGCCAGACGACCGGCGTCGATCGACGACACCGGCCAGTCGCTCCCCCACATCAGCCGCTCCGGCCCGAACGCGTCGAGCGCAGCATCCAGGAACGGCTGCAGCTGAGCATCCGTCCACACTCCGCCGGACTCGGCGGGCAGGCCCGACATCTTGCAGAACACCTGCGGATGCTGCGCCAGCGCGCCAAGATCGCGCTGCCAGTCCGAGGAAGGCGCCGCCGGCACGGACGCCGATCCGACCGCAGGCTTGCCGGCGTGGTCGAGCACGATAGGCAGATCCGGGACGGATGCCGCCAGCGCGGCCACATCCGCAAGCTGGTGCGCCCGCACACAGGCGTCGAAGGTCCAGCCGCGGCGTGCGACCTCCCGGGCGCCGCGCTGGAACGCCGAACTCAGCGCGAAGCCGTCCGGCTCTCCCTGCAGCAGGTGCCGCACGCCGACGACCCGATCGAACTCGCTCAGCGCCTCCAGCTGCGCATCCGTCGCCGCACCGCGGTCCAGCCGCGCTCCGGCGACGATCGCCACCACTCCCGCGGCGAGCGCGATCGAGTCCACCCAGCGCACCTCGTCGAGGGACTGCGACTCGATCGGGTCGGCCTGCACGAAGATCGCGGCCTCCTCCGAGACCCCCTCGAGCTGCTCCTCGTAGATCTCTTCCTCGGCGAACCGCCAGGCCAGCGGACCCTCGAGCCATTCGTAGGTGAGGACCTCCGGGTCCCACAGGTGCAGGTGGGAATCGATGACGCGCATGGCACCATCCTGCCGGAAACATCGGATGGCTGTGCGAAGATGTGGCCATGGCAGTCACGGATGAGGCGATCGAGAAGATCAAGGCGATGATCGTCACCGGCGAGCTCGGCCCCGGCGACCGGCTTCCGCCGGAGAAGGAGCTCGCCGAGCGGCTCGGCCTGTCGCGCAACTCGATGCGCGAGGCCGTCAAGGCGCTCGAGGTCATCCGAGTGCTCGACGTGCGCCGCGGTGACGGCACCTACGTCACCAGCCTCGAGCCGCACCTGCTGCTGGAGGCGATCAGCTTCGTCGTCGACATGCACGACGACAGCTCGCTGCTCGAGCTGTTCGCCGTGCGGCGGATGCTGGAATCGCAGGCCACCGGCCTCGCCGCCGGCAACGCCAGTGAGGAGCAGGCGCAGGGCCTGCTGGACGAGATCGGCTCCGTCGACGCGGATGCCGTCAGCATCGACGATCTCGTCGCCCACGACATCCGCTTCCACGGCTCCATCGTGCGACTCGCCGGCAACGACTACCTCGCGAGCCTGATCGACGGGCTCAGCAGCCAGACGATCCGCGCCCGCGTGTGGCGCGGGCTGACGGAGCAGGGCGCGGTGGAGCGCACACTGTCCGAGCATCTGGCCATCGCCGAGGCGATCGCCCAGCACGACTCGGCGCTGGCGACCTCGCTGGCCACCGCCCACGTCGCCGGCGTGGAGCGCTGGCTGCGTCAGGCCGCGAACGCCTGACACGGGGAACGAGGCGCCGTCAGGCTCCCAGGCGTCCCATCGCGGCGTCGAACTCGGCGGCGGAGGAGTCGCTCACGGGATCGTGCAGCAGCGCGTCGAGCACGTCGGGTGCGGCCGTGAAGTACGGCACGCCGGCGAGCCGCAGCTCGACGATGTCCTCCGGGGAGCGCAGGCTGGCGGCCAGCACGTTGGTGTCGGTGCCCTCGCATACGGCCTGCATCCGGGTGATGAGGTCGGCGCCGTCGAGGCCGGCGTCCCGCATCCGCCCGAGGTAGGGAGCGATGTACCGCACCCCGATGCTCGCGCACGCGAGCGCCTGCGCCACGGAGTAGACGGCGGTCACCAGCACCGAGGCGCCGTCGCGGACCAGGGCGGATGCCGCCGCGAAGCCCTCCGCGGTGGCGGGCACCTTCACGGCGACCCGCTCCCCCAGGTCGAGGATGCCGGCGGCGTTGCGCAGGAACGAGTCGCGGTCTCCGCCCCAGGTCTGGAAGAACACCTCCTGCGCGCCCTCGGCGACCCATCGTGCGTACAGCGACGGGATCTCGGATGCCGTGCGGCCGCCGCGCTCGAGGATCGTCGGGTTCGTCGTGACGCCGTGCACCACGCCCGCGGCGAGCGCTGCGCCGACCCGCTCGATGTCGGCACTGTCGACGTACAGCCGCGGCGCGGTCATCCGATCTCCTCTCCCGCCCGACGGCGAGTGCGCGCAACCTGTCACTACAGGCCACTCTGCCGATAATGTAATGACAGCGTCCATCTGAAGTCAAAGACGATCGGGAGAACATGACCAGCGACCAGCCCGCCCGCACCGGCGTCGTGATCGTCGGAAGCGTGACCGCTGACGTGACCACCTTCTCCCAGCGCCTGCCCGCGCGGGGCGAGACCATCCTCGGAGATCAGTTCACGCTGCTGCTCGGAGGCAAGGGCGCGAACCAGGCCGTCGCCGCGGGCCTCGCCGGCGCCCGCACGAGCTTCGTCGGCTGCGTGGGGGACGACCTGTTCCACGACCTCATCGTCGACGGGCTCAGCGGCGCCGGCGTCGACCTCACCCACCTGCGCACCATCCCGGGCCCCACCGGCATCGCGCACATCCGCGTCGACGCCTCGGCGCAGAACGACATCGTGATGGTGCCGCTGGCGAACGCGCAGCTCAGCGCCGAGCAGATCGACGTCGCGCTCGAGGCGCTCGCGCCGACCACCTCCGTGCTGCTCACGCAGCTGGAGACACCGGCATCCCTCACCCTGCACATCACCCAGCGCGCACGCCAGCTGGGCATGACCGTGGTGCTCGACCCCGCACCGGCAGCGACGCTGGACGCGGAGGTGTGGCGCAGCATCGACATCGTCACCCCGAACGAGACCGAGGCCACGCTGATCAGCGGGATCGAGGTCACCGACGCGGCCTCGGCGGAAGAGGCCGGTCGCTGGTTCCTGGCGCAGGGCGTGGGCTCAGCAGTGATCACCATGGCGGAGAAGGGCTCCTGCGTGGTGACCGCCGAGGGCACCTCGTTCATCGAACCCATCCCCGTCGAACCGATCGACACGACGGCCGCCGGCGACGCCTACGCCGGATACCTGGGCGCCGCCCTCGCCGAGGGCTGGACGCTCGCCGACGCCACCCGCCTGGCCAGCGCCGCCGGAGCCATCGCCGTGACCCGCCAGGGCGCGTCGCCGAGCCTTCCCGTGCGCTCCGAGGTCGACGCGCTGCTGGCCGCGCAGCAGAAGTAGGAGGAGCCATGCGCAAGACGTCCACCACGATCAACCCGGCCCTGTCCCGGGTGATCAGCGAGACCGGCCACACGGATCTGATCGTCGTGACGGATGCCGGGCTGCCGATCCCGCCCGGGTCCGAGCGGATCGATCTGGCGTACCGCCCCGGCGCCCCCGCGTTCTTCGACGTGCTCGACACCGTGCTCGCCGAGATGGTCGTCGAGGGTGCGACGGTCTCCGCCGAGGTCGCGGAGGTCAGCCCGCACGTGCTCGACGCGCTGCGCGAGCGCCTGCCCGGGATCGAGATCGAGCTGGTGCCGCACGTGGAGTTCAAGCAGCGCACGCATGCCGCGCGCGCCTTCGTGCGCTCCGGCGAGTTCACGCCGTACGCCAACGTCATCCTGCACGCCGGCGTCGCATACTGAGGAGCATGATGACCACGGGGGGAATCGACCGGCTCTCGGCCACGCCCATGTACGACCAGCTGCGGCAGCTGATCATCGACCACATCGAGCAGGACGGCCTGCATCCGGGCGATCCGCTGCCCGGCGAGCACCGGCTGTGCGAGCAGTACGGGATCTCGCGCACGGTCGTGCGCCAGGCGCTCGCGCAGCTGGAGCACGAGGGCCTGGTCGAGCGGGTCAAGGGCAAGGGCACCTTCGTCGCCCGCCCGCGCACCAGCGAGTCGCTGGTGCACACCCTCGTGGGTCTGTACGACGAGGTCGCGAGCCGCGGCGGCCACGTGCACAGCGACATCCTGCGGCACGAGGCCATCGAGGCGGATGCCGAGGTGGCGGCCGCCCTCGAAGTGGAGGAGGGATCGCCGATCGTGGTGCTGACACGTCTGCGGCACGTCGACGGCGACGCCTGGTCGCTGTCGACGACCTGGATGCCGGAGGCCGTGGGCGCGGTCACCCTGGGCGCGGATCTGCACGAGACCTCGCTGTACCGGCTGCTCGAGGAGCACGGGATCGTCGCGACCAGCGGCGTGCGCTCCGCCGAGGCGACGGTCGCCACCCACGAGCAGGCGCAGCTGCTCGGCGTGAGTGCCGGCTCGGCGCTGCTGCGCCTGCGCAGCGTGAGCCGCGACGCGTCGGGCACCCCGATCGAGTTCTTCATCGCGCACCACCGCGGCGACCGCTCGCGCTTCGAGTTCCAGCTCGGCCCGGAGGCCTCGCGCGGATCGCTGGTCCGCATCCCCTGAGCCGCGCAGCGGATATTCTCTGAGTCGACACACGATCGAGGGGGAGACGACGATCATGCGCGAGGAAGACGCACCTGCGCCGGGGGCCGAGTATCCGGTGATCCCGCCTGCGCCGCCGGAGACGACGGATGCCGCACGCACGGCGTCCCCGGCGATGCCGACCGTGCCGCCCTACGGCGCACCGGTCAACGGTGCTCCTGTCCCCGCGCCGCCCGCGGCACCGCCCGCCGCGCCGCCCGCGTGGGGTGGCGCGCCCGCGCAGCCGTATGGAACGCAGCCGCACGGCCTGCCCGCCGTGCCCGCACCGCCATACGCCACGCAGCCCGCACCGCCTTACGGTGCGCAGGCCGCGCCGCCTTACGGGGCACAGCCGTACGGGGCGCAGCCCGCACCGCCCTATGGCACCCAGCCGGCTCAGCCCTACGGCGCACAACCCGCTCAGCCCTACGGTCTGCCGTCCGGACCGCCGTACGCAGCGCAGCCCGCGCCGGCGCGCGGCGGCGCACAGCCCGCAACTCCCACCGCGCAGTCGTACGGCCTGCCGCCGACCCCGGTCTGGGGCGGGCAGCCGTCCGCTGCGACGCCCGCATCCTTCGGGCCGGGCCATCAGCCCGAGCAGAGCTCGCAGCGCTGGCTCACGGCGGTCATCATCGGCGGCATCGTGGTGGGTGTCGCGATCCTCTTCGTGCTGATCCGGCTGCTGCTGGTCGGCCCCGCCGGTGTCTTCGACTTCACCTCGGCCCCGGCCCCCGCGTCGACGTCCGACTCCGACTCGCCCCCGGCGGGCTCCGACGACACGGCATCCGGTGAGGACTCCTCCTCGGGCGCTGCCGCCACGATCGGCGACGAGCTGCAGGCGAAGATCGACGAGTACCGCACAGCGCGCGACGACGGGTCTCTCTGGCAGAAGATCCCCGACAACGAGTTCAACCGCACCGCCGTCACCGCGTTCCTGTACATCGTCACCAACCTGAAGGCCGCGACGATCTGGGGCGTCACCGACGAGCAGGCGCGGGAGTACACGGCGAAGGTCGCCGATGTCGAGGCGAAGCTGCTCGCACAGCAGCCGCTCGGCGAGGACATCCACATCACGCTCGAGACGCGCACGTTCGACTACGACGGCTCGACCGGCGAAGGGGGCTACACCGACAACTGACCCGAACGGAGCGCCCCGCTACGCTCGAAGCATGAGCGACTGGGTCAGTTCCGCCATCCGGGTCCTGGAAGCGGATGGCAACCGCTCCGCCGACACGCATCTGCACCTGTTCCCGCTGCCCGCCGACTGGGGCATCGACCTGTACCTGAAGGACGAGTCGGTGCATCCGACCGGCTCGCTCAAGCACCGCCTGGCCCGCTCACTGATCCTCTACGGCCTGGTCAACGGCCTGATCGACGAGGGAACCACCCTGGTCGAGTCCTCCAGCGGATCGACGGCCGTGAGCGAGGCGTACTTCGCCCGGATGCTGGGCCTCGACTTCGTCACCGTCGTGCCACGCTCCACCAGCCCCGAGAAGATCGACCTGATCGAGTTCTACGGGGGCAGCTGCCACCTGGTCGAGCACGCCTCCGAGATCTCCTCCGAGGCGCGCCGGCTGGCCTCCGAGTGCGGCGGTCACTACCTCGACCAGTTCACCTACGCCGAGCGCGCCACCGATTGGCGCGGCAACAACAACATCGCCGAGAGCGTGTTCAGCCAACTGGCGCAGGAGCGGCATCCGGTCCCCCGGTGGATCGTGGTCGGCGCGGGCACCGGCGGCACCAGTGCCACGTTCGGCCGCTACGTGCGCTACCGCCGCCATGCCACGCAGGTGGCGGTGGTCGACCCGGAGGGCTCCGCGTTCTACGCAGGGTGGAAGGGCGATGCGGATGCTTCGGGCAGCCCGTCCCGGATCGAGGGCATCGGCCGCCCGCGCGTGGAGGCGTCGTTCGTGCCGAGCGTGATCGACGAGATGATCCAGGTGCCGGATGCCGCGTCGGTCGCCGCCATCCGGCTGCTGCGCGAGCGCACCCTGCACTGGGCCGGCGGCTCGACCGGCACCAACCTGTACGGCGCCTTCGAGCTGATCGGACGGATGCGGGACGCGGGCGAGACCGGCAGCGTCGTCACCCTGATCTGCGACGGCGGCGCCCGCTACGCCGAGACGTACTACTCCGACGACTGGGTGGCCGCGCAGGGCTGGGATCTCGCGCCGCACCGCTCGCGCATGGAGGCGTTCCTGGCCGGCGCGAGCTGGGTCTGAGCCGGCGCGCGGCCATAACTCCGGAGATCCTGGCTGGATTCCGGCCACCGAGGCCCGATCGCGCTCCGAGCGGCAGATTTCTCCGGAGTTGTGGCGCGGGCGCGATGAGCACAAGGCTACGCTGAGCGCATGACCACGCTCATCCTCACGGTCGCGGGAGCGGATCGCCCCGGACTCGTCTCCGCCGTCGCCGACCTCACGGGCGCCTACGGGTGCAACTGGGAGAACAGCAGCCTCGCCGAGCTCGCCGGCACCTTCGCCGGCGTCATCCAGCTGACCGTCGACGACGATCGGGTCGACGAACTGCGCGACGCCCTGCGCGGCCTCGACGGGATGCTGGCGGTGATCGTGAGCACCGGATCCGACACGAGCCCGGCGCCCGAGGAGCGGCACGTGTCCGTCACGGTGCTGGGCGATGACCGCCCCGGGATCGTCCGCGAGGTCGCCGGCGTGCTCAGCGCGCATGCGCTCAGCATCCGCAGCATGACCACCGAGACCCGCGACGCCGCGATGGCCGGCGGGCGGCTGTTCGAATCGGCCGTGACGGCGTCGGCCCCGGCATCCGCCGATCTGGACGCGCTGCGCGCCGACATCGAGAAGCTCACGCACGACCTGCAGGTCGACATCAGCATCCTGTGACAGCGGCGCCGATCGCCGTGTCCGGCAGGCGGAAACGACCGTCCCCGCGATCGTCGCTGTGCCACAGTGGGGAGTGCGCTGCCGCCAGACGCAGCGGGAATGCCGAGGATGCCCATGTCCGATGACCGCGACGCGCGCGTGATCTCCGCCCTCATCGCCGCACTGCCGGACGGCTCCGTCGTCTCGAATCCCGACTCGCTGCAGGCCTACCGGCGCGATCGCGCCGAGGACCCGGATGCCGGCACCCCGCTGGCCGTCGTGCGGGCGACGAGCACCGAGGACGTGCAGGCGGCCGTGCGCATCGCCGCGCGCGAGGGCGTGGGGATCGTGCCGCGCGGAGCCGGGTCCGGACTGTCCGGCGGGTCGTCGGCGGTGGACGGCGCCATCGTGATCTCACTGGAGCGCATGCGGGACATCGTCGTCGACCCGGCGCTGCAGATGGCCGTCGTGCAGCCGGGCGCGTTCAACGTCGAGGTGAAGGCCGCGGCATCCGAGCACGGCCTCTGGTACCCGCCGGACCCGTCGTCGCAGGAGTTCTGCTCGATCGGCGGCAACATCGCCACCAACGCCGGCGGGCTGTGCTGCGTGAAGTACGGCGTCACCACCGACTACGTGCTGGGCCTGACGGTCGTGCTCGCGGACGGCCGGGCGATCACGCTCGGCGGGCCGCGACTGAAGGATGTGGCGGGCCTCTCGCTCACCAAGCTGTTCGTGGGCAGCGAGGGCACACTCGGGATCGTCACGGAGGCGATCCTGCGGCTCGTCCCGGCCCAGCGCACGCCTACGACGCTCGTCGCGATGTTCCCGACCGTGGAGGGCGCGATCAGGGCGGTGGTCGACATCAAGGCCGCCATGCGCCCGTCGATGCTGGAGTTCATGGACCGCGTCACGATCAACGCGGTCGAGGACATGATGCGGATGGACCTCGACCGCGATTCGGCGGCGATGCTCATCGTGCAGTCGGACGAGTCCGTCGAGGTCGCGGCCGCGCAGATCGAAGCCATCGAGCAGACCTGCGGCCTGCACGGAGCATCCGAGGTGTACGCGACCAGCGATCCGGACGAGAGCGAGGCGCTGATCGAGGCCCGCCGGCAGGCGATCCCGGCGGTCGAGAAGCGCGGCGCGCTGCTGCTGGAGGACGTCGGCGTGCCGCTGCCGCGCCTGGGCGACCTGATCGACGGCATGCGCGCGATCGCCGAGGCGCGCGGAGTCGAGATCGCCGTGGTCGCACACGCCGGCGACGGCAACACGCATCCGCTGATCGTGCTGGACCCGACGGATGCCGAGCAGCGCGCGAACGCCGACCTCGCCTTCGGGGAGGTGATGGCGCTCGCGATCGAGCTGGGCGGCACGATCACCGGCGAGCACGGCGTCGGGCGGCTCAAGCAGCCCTGGCTGGCCGACTATCTCGGCGACGACGTGCTGGAGCTGAACCTGCGCATCAAGAAGGCGCTCGACCCGCAGAACATCCTCAACCCGGGCGCGATCTTCGGTCTGCTCTGACGCCCTCGGCGATCGCCCCACAAGGACGCTCCAGGTATCAGCTTCTGCTGCCCAAAGCGGCCCGACTACCTCCGAAGCTGATACCTGGACGTTCCCTGGGGTGCTTCAGACGAAGCACCCCAGGGAGGCGGATGCCTCAGACCAGGCGCTTCTTCGGGGAGACCGTGTAGGTGTCCTCGGGGTCGTCGAACACGACTCCGGCGAGCGCGGTGTCGATCGCGGTCATCACCTCGGCATCCAGCTTCACGCCGGAGGCCTTGACGTTGTCGGCGAGCTGCTCGGGGCGCGACGCGCCGACCAGGGCTGCGGCCACGTTCGGGTTCTGCAGCACCCAGGCGATCGCGAGCTGCGGCATCGTCAGGCCCGCCTCGGCCGCGATCGGCTTGAGGTTCTGCACGGCCGCGAGGATGTCGTCCTGCAGGAAGCGCTGGATGAAGTGCGCACCCGAGTGCGGGTCGGTGGCGCGGGAGCCGTCCGGCACCGGCTGACCGGGCAGGTACTTGCCGCTGAGCACGCCCTGCGCCATCGGCGACCAGACGATCTGCGAGATCCCCAGCTCCTCCGAGGCCGGCACGACCTTGCCCTCGATCACGCGGTGCAGCATGGAGTACTGCGGCTGGTTCGAGATGAGCTGCACGCCCAGTTCGCGAGCCAGTGCGTGGCCCTCGCGCAGCTGCTCGGCGGTCCACTCCGAGACGCCGATGTACAGCGCCTTGCCCTGGCGGACCACGTCGGCGAAGGCCTGCATGGTCTCCTCGAGCGGGGTCTCGTGGTCGTAGCGGTGCGCCTGGTACAGGTCGACGTACTCCACGCCGAGGCGCTGCAGTGAGCCGTCGATCGAGTCGCGGATGTGCTTGCGGCTCAGGCCGGTGTCGTTGGGGCCCTTCGGGCCGGTCGGGAAGTAGACCTTGGTGAAGATCTCCAGTCCTGCGCGGCGCTGACCCGCGAGCGCCTTGCCGAGCACGACCTCGGCGGCCGTGTTGGCGTAGGTGTCCGCGGTGTCGAACGTGGTGATGCCGGCATCCAGCGCGGCGTGCACGGTGGCGACCGCAGCGTCGTCGCCGACCTGCGAGGCGTGCGTGACCCAGTTGCCGTAGGTGATCTCCGAGACCTTGAGACCGCTGTTGCCGAGATAGCGATAGTTGACCATGGTCCAACGCTATCCCCCTCCCAGCACCACGAGGGCGGGCTCTGTCACACTGTTCCCATGCCCACCCAGCCGCGGCTGCTGTACGTCGAGGACGAGGCCGAGACCGCCGCGATCGTCGTCGAGGTGCTCTCGGACGAGTACCTCGTCGACCATGCGCGCACGGGCGAGCGCGGGCTGGAGCTCGCCCTCGGACAGCGGTACGACGTGATGGTCGTGGACCGGCGCCTCCCCGGTATGACGGGTGCCGAGCTGCTGCAGGCCGTGCGCACCGCGCACATCACGACTCCGGCGATCATGCTCACGGCACTCGGCACGGTGGCCGACCGGGTGAGCGGCCTGGATGCCGGGGCCGACGACTACCTGCTCAAGCCCTTCGACTTCGACGAGCTGCGCGCCCGGCTGCGCGCGCTCCGGCGGGGACGCGGACCGGGCTCGCGCCGGGAGATCGGCGACTGGCTGTTCTCCACCACCTCGCTGGCGCTCTACGGCCCGGACGGCGGACGCGTGCCGCTCACCCAGGCCGAGGCCGACCTGCTCGAACTGCTCACCTCCAGCCCCGAGCACGTCTTCTCGCGCGAGGAGATCGTCGCGAGCCTGCTCCCGGGCGGCTCGGCGGGCACCGTCGACGCCTACGTGCACTACATCCGCCGCAAGTCCACTCCCGAGATCATCGACACCGTCCGCGCACGCGGCTATCGCAGCGGGATG
>NZ_MKRT01000004.1:43018-43447 GCF_001897945.1 Microbacterium sp. 69-10 | reverse complement strand
GTAGCCGCCGATCGCGCGCGCGTGCAGCGCTCCGCGCTGCGCACCGGCCTCTGGGTCGGCATCGCGTCCGCCGCGGTGGTGACAGCGGTCACCGCGACGATCATCACCGCCCTGCTCACCGCGAGCCGGCCGGGCCCCCGCCCACACGGCCGACCAGGCGAGCCGCTCGGCGATCGCATCCTCGATCTCGACGACGTGCTGCCGGTCGTGATCGCGATGGGCGTGATCGGGGTGCTGCTGCTCGGTGTCATCGCCTGGTACGCGTCGCGGCGGGCGTCCGAACCGCTCGCCGAGGCCCTCGGGGTGCAGCGCGCCTTCGTCGCGGACGCGAGTCATGAGCTGCGCACACCGCTCACCACGTTGAACAGCCGTATCCAGCTGGCGGAGCACCGGCTGCGACAGGGCGAGGACGTCGGGCGGGTGCTGGCG
>NZ_MKRT01000004.1:24129-42921 GCF_001897945.1 Microbacterium sp. 69-10 | reverse complement strand
CGCTCCGCGGGCCGTCGAACGCGGCGTGCGCGTCGACGTGCAGGCGCCCGCCGATCTGCGCGTCGCGGCGGAGCAGACGGCGCTCATGCGCGCCGTGATCGCCCTGCTCGACAACGCGGTGCGGTACAGCCCCGACGGCGCGAGCGTGCAGCTGACCGCGACGCCCACGGGGCGTCGTGCGGAGATACGAGTGGCCGACCACGGCCCGGGACTGGGCGACATGGACCCGGAGCGCGTCTTCGAGAGGTTCGCCAGGTCGACGGCGTCCACCGAGCGACGGGGGTTCGGACTGGGCCTCGCCCTGGTGCGCGACATCGCGAACCGGTTCGGCGGCTCGGTCGAGGTCGAGCGCACCTCCCCTACGGGCACGACCTTTCTGCTGACGCTTCCGCGCGCCTGACCGCGCGCCGCGCCGGCCGCCACCTGGGAATCGTCCATCCCCTTTCTATGAGAACCCGCAGGATGCCGGATTCTTGGGGCTTTCTTGGCGGTCGAGCGCGACAGTCATCCCATGAGCGAGAACAACGAGAACACTTCTGTCCCCGGTGAGGCCGCCGACGGCGGCGCTCCCGACACGACGCCGACCGCCGAGGCGGCATCGGCCCCGACCCCGGATGCTGCACCCGCGGCGCCCGCCGCGGCAGAGGCGCCGCCGGCTCCTCCTGCGCAGGGAGCTCCTGTCGCATCCGGCGCGTCGACCACCCCGATCCTTCCGACGACGCCCGTGGACCAGGCGGCGCCGTATGCCGCACCGGCGCAGCCTGGAGCGCCCGCAGGCGCGGCACCCGCGAAGCCGTTCTGGAGCCGCACCGGAACTCGCATCGGCGCCGGCGTCGTCGGCGGCGTGGTCATCCTGATGCTCGGCTTCGGCGGCGGCTGGGTGGCCCACAGCGTGGTGCGCCCGTTCGGGATGCACGAGCAGGCGTGGGGCGGACCGGGCGGCGACCGGGGCATGCCGCACGACGGCTTCGGCGGCCAGCGCGCACCGCGCGGCGGCCAGGGCTTCGGCGACGGCCAGCGCCCCGGCGGACCGAACGGTTCCGATGACGGCAGCACCGGCGGCAGCGACTCCGACGACACCCCGACCCCCGAAAGCACGCCGGGATCCTGAGCCCCGGGTCGCGGCGGATGCCGCAGGAACCCCCTCCGAAGCGGCATCCGTCGCGACCCGGACCACCGACCGCACCACGACACCTGCGAGGAGGCACGACATGGCCACGATCACCCTGCCGATCGGCACGCCGCGGGCGCACAGCGCCGCGATCCGCCCCAGCGCCGCGGTCCGGCGACGCCGCGCCGAGCTGTGGAACCTCGGCGCCACCGTCGCCGTCTGGACCACCTGCCTGTACGTCGTGGCCCTGTGGGTCGCCGGCGGGGGCGTGCAGGCGCTGTTCACCGGCAGCGCCGATCTGCTGAACTCGGCCGGCCGCCTCACTGGGCTGGTCGCCTCGAACCTGCTGCTCCTGCAGGTGCTGCTGATGGCGCGCGTCCCGCTGTTCGAGCGCGGGTTCGGCCGCGACGGAATGACGCGGATGCACCGGCTCGTCGGCTTCTGGTCATTCGCACTGCTGCTCACGCACATCGTGCTGCAGACCCTCGGCTATGCGGCATCCGCCGGGCTGAACCCGCTCGTGCAGCTGTGGCAGTTCGTCGTGGACTACCCGGGGATGCTGCTGGCGACCGCGGGCACGGCGCTCGTGATCCTCGTCGCGCTCACCTCGATGAAGCGGGCACGGCGCCGGCTGCGCTACGAGTCGTGGCACCTGCTGCACCTGTACGGCTATCTGGGCGCCGGGCTCGCACTGCCGCATCAGCTGTGGACCGGATCCGACTTCACGGCATCCGTCGCGGCCACCTGGTACTGGTGGGGCCTGTGGATCCTCACGGCCGTCGCGGTGATCGCCTACCGCGTGATCGTGCCGCTGGTGCGCTCCCGCCGGCACCTGCTGCGCGTCGCGAGCGTCACCCGCGACGGCGCCGACGGCGTGACCGTGCGGATGCGCGGCGAGGGCATCGCTCGGCTCGGCGCGCAGCCGGGGCAGTTCTTCGTCTGGCGCTTCATGGACGGGCCGGGCTGGACGCGCGGGCACCCCTTCTCGCTCTCCGCCGCGCCGACCGGCGACGAGCTGACCATCTCGGCTCGGCTCGTCGGCGACGGAACGTCTCGGCTCGCCGCACTGCGCCCGGGCACCCGGGTGCACGTCGAGGGGCCCTACGGCGGATTCACCGGCGAGCGCAGGCGCGGTCGGCGGATGCTGATGATCGGCGCGGGCGCCGGCGTCGCGCCCCTGGTGTCCCTGCTCGAGGGAGAGCCGTATGCGCCCGGCGAAGCGGTGATCCTCACCCGCGACACGACTCCCGAGGCGGCGCTGCGCACGGAGGCGCTGGCCGCCCTGGTGCGCGACCGGGGCGTGCAGCACATCGCGCTGCCCGGCCGCCGCGCGCGGTCCGGTGCCTCGTGGCTGCCGGAGTCGCACGCCCGCTGGAACGGCGTCGACGCGCTGCGTCACCTCGCTCCCGACGTGCTCGAGCACGAGGTGTACGTGTGCGGTCCGCCGGACTGGGCGGATGCCGTGCTGCACGACCTGCGCGCGGCCGGCTTCCCGCCCGAGCGCATCCACCGCGAGGCGTTCGCGATCTGAGCATCCTGACACCCGGAACCCCACGACGAGGAGAAGATCATGGAACGACCGATGAAGCGCATCGCGTACGCCGCGCTCGCCACCGTCAGCGGGCTGGTGCTGCTGTTCAGCTACCGCACCTCCACCGGGGCGGAGATCCCGACCGCGAACGCCGCGGCTCCGGCAGCGTCGACCGGCGCCTCGGGCTCGGCTTCGGGGACCGGGTCGAACTCAGGATCGGAATCCGGCACCGGTTCGGACACGGACTCGTCCGATTCGGCGTCCGCCTCGGGATCGGCATCCGGCTCCGACGCGACAGGCGGCACGACCGGATCCAGCACGACGACGGCGTCATCCGGTCTGAAGGACGGCACCTTCACCGGCGACGCGGCGAGCACCCGCTACGGCCCGGTGCAGGTGCAGGTGCAGGTCAGCGGCGGGAGGATCGCCTCCGTGGACGTCGTCGACTATCCGAATGAGAACCCTCGCGACCGGCAGATCAATCAGCAGGCCGTGCCGATGCTGATCAGCGAGACCACCTCTGCGCAGTCGGCGCAGATCGACATGATCTCGGGTGCCACCTACACAAGCCGGGGGTATCAGCAGTCCCTGCAGAGCGCCCTCGACCAGGCGACATCATGACCGCCCGGCACGCGCAGGTGTGCCCCGTGATGGGCACTGTCGCCAGTGCGCACGTGATCGGCGGTGCCGCCGGTGTCGAGCTCGAGGCCGCGATCGAGGGCTGCTTCGGCATGCTGCGCCGCGCAGATCGGGTGTTCTCGATGTACGACTCCGCATCCGATGTGCAGCGCATCGCCCGTGGCGAGCTGCGGATGGCGGATGCCGACCCGTGGGTGGCCGAGGTCGAGGCGGCCTGCGACGGAGCGGAGTTCGAGACGCGCGGCCTGTTCAGCGCGTACCTGGGCGGGGTCTTCGACCCGACCGGGTACGTGAAGGGCTGGGCGACCGAGCGCGCGGCTCGTGAGCACCTCCTGCCGCTGCTGAAGGTCCCGGGCCTGCAGGCCGTCGGCCTCGACGTCGGCGGCGACCTGCAGGTCTTCACCGCCGAGGAGTCGGACTGGACCTGGAACATCGGCATCGTCGACCCCGCCGATCGCACTCAGGTGATCGCGACCGTCCCGGTGCGCAACGGCGCCGTGGCGACCTCGGGCACGGCGGAGCGCGGTGCGCACATCGTCGACCCCCGCACGGGCGCAGCCGCCACGGGCATCCGCTCGGCGACGGTCATCGCGGAGAGCCTCACCCGTGCGGATGTCTGGGCGACAGCGATCGTCGCCGCCGGCGCCGACCTGGGCTGGCTGCCCCGCGCCGCCGGCACCTCGGGCCTGCTCGTCGACACCGCCGGCAGCATCCGCCGGTGGGTCGAGGGCGTGACCGTCGAGGTGCAGCCCGCCTGATTGCGCCCGCCTGATCCTGACGCTCCAGGTATCAGCATTCGCCGTTTCAGCGCGCCCGATTCCCGCCGATCTTGATACCTGGAGCATCCTTGCGAGCGTGACCCACCGGGGGCGCAACCGGTCAGACGGAGACGGACTCCCGGATGTCGGCGCGGGTCAGCGGCACGGTCGGGGTGCCGTCCAGATCGTCCGGCAACCGCGGCGGTGCGGATGCCGTCGGCTCCGGGGCCTCCTCCGCCACGATCGCTGCGCGGTCGCGGAAGCCGTCGGCGGTCACGCGGTCGAGCTCGACCTGCTTGCGGATCGCGGCGGTCTTCTCGTACAGCGACGGGTCTCCGTAGCTGGTGAGCACCTTCACCAGGACCGGCAGCAGCTCGATCATGAAGAACAGCGCAGCGATCAGCCAGTGCGCCCAGAAGATCGCGGGCTCCTTGTCGGCCAGGCGGTTCAGGCCGGTGATCTGGCTGAGCAGCCCGATCGCCCCGGCGTTCCCCTGCGCGACTGAATCCGCCCGCGCGTTGTATGCGGCGAGCGCGTTCTCGTAGGTCTTCTTCGCCGCAGGCAGCTGGTCCTTCGCCTGCTGGCGGTTGGTCGACTCGGATGCCGTGGTGTTGGCCTTCTCGGCCGTCTCGGCGCTGGACAGGTCGCCGTTGGCGGCGCGCAGCTGCGCGGCCAGGGCGTCGTAGGTCTGCTGGGCCTGCGCGAGCTGGGCCTTCGCCGCATCCGAGCTGGAGCCCTGGCCGTGCACGCCGGTGCAGCCGGGAACCGTGCCCGCGCCCTCGCCGGTCAGCTCGCACTGGTACAGCGCACGGGCGGAGTCGATCACCTTCTGCTGCTCGGCCATCTTGCCGGTGAGGTCGTCGACGGTGGCCTTGGCGGCGGCAGTCGATGCGGAGCCCTTGTCGGTGCCGGCGACGATGCCCGTGGCAGCCTGGTTCTCGAGCGCGGCGACCCGCTTGGTGGCGGCGTCCAGAGCCTTCTTCTCCGGCCCCTTCTCGAGCGCCTTCTGATCGGACTGCGACTGGGTGATATTGGTGGACGCCACCTCGCGGGCGATGTCGTTGTGGAACACCTGCAGCACGAGCGGCTCCGCGACGAGGAAGCCGATCAGCGCCGCCATCGCCACACGCGGGACGGCCAGCGCGATCAGCTTGCCGATGCTGCGCGACGAGGACATGGTCGCCGTGAGGAAGCGGTCGAGGTTGAAGATGATCGCCGCCCACACGATCGCCAGCGGCACGGCCAGCCAGATCGCCACCTGCACGCCGGTCGTGAGCGCGAACAGCATCGAGATCGCGGAGACCAGCGCGGTGCCGGCGAGCACGAAGAACATCTGCACGAAGCGGGGCGTCTCGCCCGGAACGCGGTCGAGGATCGGGCCGTCGGCACCGCCGAGGATCGCCAGCGTGCGCAGGCGGGAACCAGGAACGCGCGGGCGGCGCTCGCGCTTGGGTCGTGGCGAGCGCGGAGGCGTCGGCTCGTCAACCGCGATCGGCTCGGCTGTCGCCGGCTCGGATGCCGCGGTCTCGGCCTCGTCGACGATCACCCGGCTCGGCCGGGAGGGCTCGTCGAAGAACGGGAAGTCCTCGACGTCGAACGACTCGGTCTCCTGCGCGTCCTGCACGATCGGGTTGGGCCGAGTGGAGCGGTCTGCCGCGTCGTCGAGGGTGCTCGCGGCGATGCCGGCATCCGCGTCGGGGCCGGACGGCCGGTACTCGCGGGTGAAGTACTCGGGCACCTCGGCGGCCGGCGTCGCGTCGTTCGAGCCGTCGCCGTCGACCTCGATGCGGTCCTGCGAGCCCATCCGTCCAGGGCGATGCGCGGAGTATGACATCCCTCCAGGCTAGGAAACCCCGGCTGTGCGGCTCCCGGACGAACCCTGCGAACGGCTCCCAGGAAAGGGATGCGGTGTCGTCGACGCCCTGTCAGGCTGGACGCATGAAGACGCTGCTGCTGGCCCGCCACGCGAAGTCGGACTGGGGCCTGCACGGCCTCGCCGATCACGACCGTCCGCTGAACGGCCGAGGTCGTCGTGACGCCCCGGCGATGGCCGCCCGTCTGCTCGACGACGGGGTCGCGATCCAGCGCATCGTGTCGAGCACGGCCGTCCGCGCACGCAGCACCGCTGACGAGTACGCCGCGGCCTTCAGCATCCCCGTGATCGAGGAGGACGCACTGTACGCGGCATCCGCCCGCACGATCCTCGAGGTCGCGTCAGCCCTGCCCGACGAGGTCGACGTCGCGATGCTGGTCGGCCACAACCCCGGCATGACGGACGCCGTCGCCGAGCTGACGGGCGCCTTCGTGGAGTTCCCGACCTGCGCCGTCGCGGAGTGCGCCGTCGACGTCGGCTCCTGGCCCGAGCTCATCGAGGGGTCGGGCCGGATGCTGCGCCTCCGGACGCCTGGGGACGCCTGAGGGCGCTCAGGCCATCGCCGCCGCGGCGGCCTCGTCCTCGGTGGTCGCGACCAGCTGACCGCAGGCGCCGTCGATCTCCTTGCCGCGGGTGTCGCGCAGGGTGGTCGGGATGCCGGCGTCGTTCAGGCGGCGCACGAACTCGTTCTGCACGTCGATGTCGGACGAGGTCCAGATCGAGCCGGGCGTCGGGTTCAGCGGGATCGGGTTCACGTGCACCCAGCCGCGGCCGCGCGCATTGAGCTTCTCCGCGAGCAGGTCGGCGCGCCAGGCGTGGTCGTTCATGTCCTTGATCAGCGCGTACTCGATCGAGACACGGCGGCCGGTCTTCTCGAAGTACTCCCTCGCGGCATCCAGCGCCTCGTCGACCTTCCAGCGGGAGTTGACCGGGATCAGCTCGTCGCGCAGCTGGTCGTCGGACGCATGCAGCGAAAGCGCGAACGTGACGGGGATGTTCTCGTCGGCGAGCTTGCGGATCGCCGGCACCAGGCCGACGGTCGACACCGTGATGCCGCGAGCGCTCATGCCCAGGCCGTTCGGCTGCGGCGCGACCATGACGCGCACGGCGTCCATCACGCGCTTGTAGTTGGCCAGCGGCTCACCCATGCCCATGAACACGATGTTCGAGACCCGCTCCATCGAGTGGTCGTCGCGCTTCTTGCCGCCCAGCTCGCCGTTCGCGATGGCGCGGTTGGCGCGCACGATCTGCTCCACGATCTCGGCCGTCGACATGTTGCGGGTCAGACCCGCCTGGCCGGTGGCGCAGAAGGGGCAGTTCATGCCGCAGCCCGCCTGCGACGACACGCACAGCGTGATGCGGCCGGGGTAGCGCATCAGCACCGACTCGACCAGGGCGCCGTCGTGCAGCCGCCAGAGGAACTTGATCGTGTCGCCGCGATCGGTGGTCAGCCGGCGCACCTCGGTCATGAGCGGCGGCAGCATCCCGCCGACGAGCTCCTCGCGCTGCTCCGCGGGGAGGTCGGTCATGTGCGCCGGGTCGGAGGTGTAGTGCGTGAAGTAGTGCGTGGACAGCTGCTTGGCGCGGAAGCCGGGCAGGCCCAGCTCCTTCACCTTCGCGATGCGCTCCTCGGGCGTCATGTCGGCCAGGTGCACGGGCGGCTTGCCGCGCTTGGGGCTCGCGAACTGCAGCAGCGGCCGCCCCTCGGCATCCTTCTTCTGCGTCCACCCCTCCGTCGCAGGGCGCACCTGCGTGCGAGCGGGCCCGGTGGTGCGCACGGGCGTGCTGCGGGCAGGCGGGGTCTTGTCGGATGCAGGCATGCATCAAGGGTACGGGGAACGACCCGCGAGAGGGCTGGATGCCCGGCATCCGAGCCTCCGTGCTGGCAGGCTGGTCGGCATGGAACCGTGGATGTGGATCGTGGCCGTCGTCGTCCTGCTGGTGCTCGTGCCGTGGGCCACGAAGGGGATGCGACCGAAGGCGCCGCAGCCGTCGGTGTCCGTCGCGCCTCGCAGCCTCACACCTGCGGAGTCGGCTGAGATCGACGCCCTGGTCGCCGGCGACCGGAAGATCGCCGCGATCAAGCGGCTGCGCGAGCTGCAGTCCCTGAGTCTGCAGGAGGCGAAGGACGCGATCGACGCCTGGGTTCCGGGAACGGCGTGGACCGCGGATGCCGCGGCATCCGCTCCCCGCCCGACGGATGCATTGAGCCCCGCCGCCCGCGCCGAGATCGCCGCGCTCATCGCCGACGATCAGAAGATCAGCGCGATCAAGCGCTACCGCGAGGAGACCGGCGTGGGCCTGAAGCAGGCGAAGGACGCGATCGAGAACTGGTGATCCCGACTTGTAATTACAAGTCATTCCGGCGCACAATGGAGCGACGAACGGAGCCCTCATGACCGACCGCCTCTCCCGCGCCCGCGCCGCCGGCGTCCTCGCCGTGCTGCGCGCACCCTCCCCCGAATCCGCCCTGGAAGCCGCCGACGCGATCATCCGCGGCGGCATCCCCGGCATCGAGGTCACCTACTCCACACCGGATGCGCCCACGGTGATCCGCGAGCTGATCGCCCGCCATGGCGACGCGGCGTACATCGGCGCCGGCACGGTCACCACGCCCGAGCAGGCGGCTGCTGCGGCCGAGGCGGGCGCCGAGTTCCTGGTGAGTCCGGGCACGCTCCCCGCCCTCACCCGCGCCATGCTCGACACGGGCAAGGTCGTCATGACCGGCGCGCTGACGCCGACCGAGGTCATGACGGCGCTCGAACTGGGCGTCGACGTCGTCAAGATCTTCCCGGCATCCCTCGGCGGACCGGCCTACCTCGGCGCGCTGCGCGGCCCCTTCCCCGACGCGCCTCTGATGCCCACGGGCGGCGTCAAGCCCGAGAACGTGGCGGACTGGTTCGCGGCCGGCGCCGTCGCCGTCGGCGCCGGCGGCGACCTGGCGAACTCGGCATCCATCACGGCCGGCGACTGGGCCGACCTCGAGGCCCGCGCCAGCAGCTTCGCCGCAGCCCTGGCGGCCGTGCGCGGCTGAGGGGCGCGGGTGGTGCATGTGCGTCTTCTGCCGGATGCTCGATTGACTCCCGAATGAGGGACGGCGGGCGCACCCGAACCTCACCGTGAAAGACTGAGCCCCGACCCGAACAGGAGACCTGGATGCTCGATCTCGCACCGTGGGCTTGGGCGCTCCTCGGCCTCGGCGCCCTCGTCGCGGGGCTGGGCAAGACCGCGATCCCGGGCAGCTCGACCGTGACCGTGGTGGTGGCGGCATCGATCCTCCCCGCGCGCACCTCGACGGCGACGGTGCTGCTGCTCTTCATCGTCGGTGACGTGTTCGCGCTCACGACGTACCGGCGGCACGCCGACTGGCGCACCCTGCTCCGGCTCGCGCCCGCGGTGATCGTCGGCCTGCTGGTCGGCGCCGTCTTCCTCGCGCTGGCCCAGGACGGGATCGTCCGCCGCACGATCGCCGTCATCCTGCTCGCGATGATCGCGATCACCCTGTGGCGGCGATGGCGCTCGCGCACCGAGAAGTCCGGGCGCATCGCCGCCGCCGGCTACGGCACGCTCGCGGGCTTCACGACCATGGTGGCCAACTCGGGCGGCCCGGTGATGTCGATGTACTTCCTCGCCACCCGCACGCCCGTGAAGGTGTTCCTGGGCACCTCGGCATGGTTCTTCGCGATCGTGAACCTGACCAAGGTGCCGTTCCTGGCGGGCATCGGTCTGATCACGCCGTCCGTGCTGCTGCTGGACCTGCTGCTCGCGCCCCTGGTCGTGATCGGCGCGCTGATCGGCATCCGCCTGGCGAAGCGGATGCCGCAGCAGCTGTTCGATCGCCTGGTGACCGTGCTCACGATCGCCGGGGCGCTGTACCTGCTGGTCTGAGCGGACTCGGCCCGGGACGAGTGCAGTCCGGGAAGAGTGCAGCCCGGGAAACAGGATCCGCAGGATATGCGCGATACTCAAGGCATGAAAGATCTTGCAGACCCCGAAATCGCCGTGATCGGCACCGACGACATCATCGAGGGGATCCGGCGCCTCGGCATAGCGGACGGCGACGACGTGCTCGTGCACTGCTCGCTCTCCGCCTTCGGCCTGGTCGCAGGCGGAGAGCAGACCGTGCTCGCCGCCCTGCAGAGCGCCGTCGGCACCGCGGGCACGCTGTTCATGCCCGCCCAGAGCTGGCAGCTCTGCGACCCGGACTTCCTCGACGATCCCGCACTCCCCGCCGCGACCAGAGTCGCCGTCCGGGCCGCCCTTCCAGCCTTCGACCCCGTCCTCACTCCGACGAGGACGATGGGCCGGGTCGCCGAGCTGTTCCGCTGCCAGCCGGGTGCGTTGCGCAGCAGGCATCCGCACCGCTCGTTCGCGGGCCGCGGCCCGGCGGCCGCCCAGGTGCTGGCCGACCACGCCGTCGAAGACCCGTTCGGCGAGTCCTCGCCGCTCGCGCGCCTCTACGACCTGGGCGCGAAGATCCTGCTGCTCGGTGTCGGCTACGACTCATGCACCGCCCTGCATCTGGCGGAGGGCCGCGCGCGGACCGACGTCCCCCTCGTGCGCAACGGCGTCGCGGAGATCGGCGGCGACGGCATCCGGCGCTGGCGCACCTGGGACGAGCCCGTCGTCGACGACTCCCTGTTCCCGCGGATCGGAGCCGAGTTCGAGACTCTCGCGGCGGTCCCGGTCACGAGGATAGGCTCGGCCGAGTGCCGAGCGGTACCGCTCGCACCGCTCGTCGATCATGCGGTCGACCTCCTTCGGAAAGCACAGAGCTGAAATTTCTTGCAGCTTTCGAAAACGTCTGCCATGATTCAACGGATGGCATCGACGCCTCGCTTCACAGCACACTGGAAGCGTTTGCAGCGATGCACCCGTTGATCACATGAAAGGCAGCACCAATGAAGGTGAGACGCATCACTGCGGTGGCGTTGATCGCGAGCATGGCCGCCCTGGCCCTGTCCGGATGCACAGCGGCCGGAAGCGGCGCCTCCGGCTCCGACGGCGGTTCGAAGAAGACGCTCACGGTGTGGGTGGACGCGAACCGAGTCGACGAGCTCAAGGACATCGCCGCGCAGTTCCAGAAGGACAAGGGCATCACGGTCAAGCTCGTGCAGAAGGAGTACGGCGACGTGATGAAGGAGGACTTCGTCAAGCAGGTACCGACCGGCAAGGGCCCCGATGTCATCATCGGCGGGCACGACTGGCTCGGCCTGTTCGTGCAGAACGGCGTGATCGCGCCGCTTGAGCTCGGCGATGCCGCCTCCGACTACGCCGACGTGGCCATCCAGGCCATGAGCTACGAAGGCACCCTGTACGGGCTGCCCGCCTCGATCGAGAACATCGCGCTCGTCCGCAACAAGGCACTGGCGCCGTCCACGCCCGCGAACTGGGACGACCTGATCGCCGAGGGGCAGAAGATCGTCGCCTCCGGTGCGGCGCAGTACCCGGTGATCATCCCGTCCGGGCCGGAATCGGACCCGTACCACCTGTACCCGCTGCAGGCCTCGTACGGCGCCCCGCTGTTCGGCACGAACGACGACGGCAGCTTCAACCCGAAGGACCTGCTGATCGGGAATCCCGGCGGCGAGAAGTTCGCCGCCAAGCTGGTCGAGTGGGGCGCCGAGGGCGTGCTCAACACCAACATCACCGGTGACATCGCCCGCGACGAGTTCGCGGCGGGCAAGTCCCCGTTCATGCTGTCCGGCCCGTGGAACCTCCCGGCGTTCAAGGAGGGTGGGATCGACTACGCCATCGACCCGATCCCGCAGGCCGGGCCGGAGAAGCCGACGCCGTTCGTCGGCGTGCAGGGCTTCTTCGTCAGCGCCAAGAGCGAGAACCCCCTCGCCGCCAACGAGTTCGTCGTGAACTACCTCGGCACCGAGAAGGTGCAGCTCGCCCTGTACGAGGCCGGCGGACGCCCTCCGGCACTCACCTCGGCCTTCGAGATCGCCACGAAGAGCAACCCCGACGTCGGCGCGTACGGCGAGATCGGGCGCGATGGCGTGCCGATGCCGGCCATCCCGGAGATGGGCGCCGTGTGGAACTACTGGGGCTCCACGCAGGCCGCCCTGGTGAACAACACGGCGGGAGACCCCGCCAAGGCGTGGGCGACCATGGCCCAGCGCATCGCCGCAGACATCGGCTGAGAGAGGGTGCGGGCCCGGCAGCAGGCCGGGCCCGCACCCCGTTCCGACACCGACAGCCGCAATCGAGGAACCGATGACCAAGACGACCGACGCGCCCGACACCGCGCACAGCCCGACACCGACGTCCCGGCGGACCGGGCGGAGACCGCAGGCCGGCACGACCCCGAAGACCGGCGCGACCCCGAAGATCCACCGCACGACCGGCGTCGTGGGCATCCTTCTCAAGATCGTCGCGCTCGGCGTCATCGACGCCCTGGCGGTCTACGCCGCGTTCGTGCTGCTCCTCGACGGGTCCTGGCCCGTCGCCCTGGCCGTGGTGATCGTCGCGCTCGCGATCACCGTCGTCTACCTGCGTCCGGGGATGCTGCCCGCCAAGTACCTCGTGCCGGGCACCGTCTTCCTCATCATGTTCCAGCTGGTCGTCGTGGTGTACAGCGGCTACATCGCCTTCACCAACTACGGCGACGGTCACGTCGGCGACAAGGATGACGCGATCGCCGCGCTCATCCAGAAGTCGTTCGCCCGCACGCCCGACACGCCCGGCCTGGACATGGTCGTCGTCGATCAGGCGGGGCAGCTCTCCTTCCTCGTCACGGATGCCGAGGGGCGGGCGATGCTCGGCGGCGAGGACCGTCCGCTCACCGAGGTCCCGGATGCCGAGTTCGATGGCGGAGCAGCCGTCGGCATCCCCGGCTACACGACGCTCGACCTCTCACAGAAGCTCGACAGGCAGCAGGAGATCGCCCATCTCAGCGTCCCGCTCGCCGACGATCTCGACGAGGGCGTGCTGCGCACCAAGGACGGCACCACGGCGTACGTCTACACGGCATCCATGCACTACGACGAGGCCGAGGACGCCTTCACGGATTCGTCGACGGGCACGGTCTACCGCGACAACGGCACCGGGGCGTTCACCTCGGATGCGGGCAAGGCGCTCCTGCCCGGCTGGAAGATCGACGTCGGATTCGACAACTTCGTCCGCGCGTTCGGCGAGGAGTCGATCCGCGGCCCGCTGCTGCAGGTGATCGTGTGGACCTTCGTGTTCGCAGGTTTCACGGTGCTCGCCACCTTCGCGGTCGGAGTCCTCCTCGCGATCCTGCTCGACAACCCCCGGCTGCGCTTCCGTCGCACGTTCCGTGTGCTCGTGATCCTCCCCTACGCCTTCCCCGCCTTCCTCTCGGCGCTGATCTGGAGCGGCCTTCTCAACTCCCAGTTCGGGTTCGTCAACCAGGTCCTCCTCGGCGGCGCGCAGGTGCCGTGGCTGACCGACCCCCTGCTCGCGAAGGTGAGCATCCTGATCGTGAACCTGTGGCTCGGCTACCCGTACATGTTCCTCGTCGCCACGGGTGCCCTGCAGTCGATCCCCGGCGAGTACGTCGAGGCGGCTCGGGTCGACGGGGCAGGGGCCTGGACGGTGTTCCGGCGGGTCAAACTCCCGCTGCTCATGGTGACGATGGCCCCGCTCATGGTGGCGGCGTTCGCGTTCAACTTCAACAACTTCAACGTCATCTACATGCTCACCGAGGGCGGCCCGCAGGACATCTCCACCGACATGAACGTCGGCGCCACCGACATCCTCATCACTCTCGTGTACAAGGTCGCGTTCGGCGAGACCAGCGGCCGTGACTACGGGCTCGCCAGCGCCTTCTCGATCATCATCTTCCTGCTGGTCGCCGCGATGTCGATCGCCGGATTCCGCCGCACCAAGGCCCTGGAGGACCTCCACTGATGACCGCCACTTCCGTCCACCCCGCAGTCAACCCCGAGCATCGTCCCGCGTCGGCGCCCTCGCAGCGCCGCAGGGCGAGGCTCGCCCTCATCGCCTCCTACATCGTGATCATCGCGGCCTGCGTGATCGCGGTGTTCCCGATCCTGTACATCGTCTCCGCATCGCTCAATCCGAACGGAAGCCTCGTCGGCGCGAACGCCATGTTCACGTCCTTCGACCTCGGCAACTACATCACGCTGTTCACCTCGCCGGCCCAGCCCTATGCCGCGTGGTTCGTGAACACCCTGATCGTCGGGCTCGCCGCCTCCGCAGGAACCGTGCTCCTGGGCGGTCTGGCCGCCTACGCCTTCTCGCGGATGCGCTTCACGGGGCGGCGCTTCGGGCTGACCGCCATCCTGCTGGTGCAGATGTTCCCGCAGCTGCTGGGCGTCGTCGCGATCTTCCTGATCATGATCGCGATCGGCGACATCTTCCCGGCGCTCGGCCTCGACACGCTGCTCGGACTGATCCTGGTCTACCTGGGCGGCGCGCTCGGCGTGAACACCTACCTCATGTACGGCTTCTTCAACACCGTGCCCTCGTCGATCGATGAGGCCGCGAAGCTCGACGGAGCCGGCCACGCGCGGATCTTCTTCACGATCATCCTGCGCCTGTCCGCCCCGATCCTCGCAGTGGTCGGGCTGTTGTCCTTCATCGGCACGGTCAGCGAGTTCGTCGTCGCCAGCGTGCTGCTCGCCGACCCCGCCAAGCAGACGCTCGCCGTGGGGCTGTTCCAGTTCGTCTCCCAGGAGACCTCGGCGAACTGGCCCGTGTTCGCGGCGGGTGCGGTGCTGGCCGCGCTCCCGGTCGTGGTGCTGTTCTTCGCGCTGCAGAAGTACATCGTGGGCGGGCTGACGGCCGGGGCGGTGAAGTGAGGGCGGCGCAGTGCGGGTGCTAGCCTTTCCGTCATGAGTGCGACGCTGGCAGAGATCGCGGCGCACGCCGGGGTGAGCCAGGCCACCGTCAGCCGGGTTCTCAACGAGAAGCCGGGAGTGGCACCGGACAAGCGCCGGGCGGTGCTCACCTCCCTCGACCTCCTCGGCTACGAACGACCGTCCCGGCTCCGCGCACGCACGGCCCGTCCGGTGGGCCTGCTGCTGCCCGAACTGGGCAACCCGATCTTCCCCGCGTTCGCGCAGGCGCTCGCCCCCAACTTCGCCCGCCGCGGCTTCACGCCGGTCATCGGCACGCAGAGCGAGGGCGGGCTGCACGAGGACGAGATCATCGACATGTTCGTCGAGGCCGGCGTCGCGGGCATCCTGTTCGTCGCCGGGCGCCATGCCGACACCGCGGCGTCGACCGAGCACTATCGCCGCCTCCGTGATCGCGGTCTTCCGCTCGGCTTCGTGAACGGCCACCGCGACGACGTCGACGCCCCGTTCTTCTCGTTCGACGATCTCACCGCGATGTCCCTCGCGGTGAGGCATCTCACGGCCATGGGGCACCGCCGCATCGGCTTCGCCGCGGGTCCGGAGACGCTGGTGCCGTCCCGCCGGGCCACGAAGGGCTTCGAGCTCGCCATCCGGGAATCGCTCGGACCGGATGCTGCTCCGCTCGTCGTGCACTCGCTGATCTCCGACGACGGCGGCGTCAGCGCCGCGCGGTCGCTCATCGGCGAGGGGTGCACGGCCATCGTCTGCGCCAGCGATCTCATCGCGATCGGCGTGCTCGCGGAGGCCCGCAGGAGCGGCCTTCGCGTGCCCGAGGACCTCTCCGTCGTCGGGCTGGACGACTCGATCCTGGCGCGCAGCAGCTGGCCGCCCCTCACGACCATCCGCCAGCCCGTCGCACTGATGGGCGTCGCCGTGGCGGATGCGTTCGTCGGGGAGATGAACGGGGTTCCCGCATCACGCACCGAGTATCTCTTCCAGCCGGAGCTGGTGCTGCGCGAGTCGACGGGGCCGGTGCCGGACTCTGCCTGACCGGCCCCGTCCGGGTCAGCGGGATGCCGCCTGGATGGCGAGCGCCGGGGTGTCGCCCGGCATCCGCTCCGCGCCCAGCATCCAGACACCGAAGGCCGGTCCCGACACCTCTATCTCGACGACGCCGAGGCGCTCGAGGGCCCGGAGGGAGCCGGATGCCAGCAGTGCGGCAGCCGGCGTTCCGATCGCGTCGTCGGGGATGACGATGCGATCGTCACCACGGGAGGCGACGACGAGCACTGACTGATCGGTGGTCTCCCGGACGAAGGCGAGCGAGTCGTCGCCGGCGTGCAGCCAGCGCAGACCGCCGGTGCGCAGAGCGGGCATGCCGCGGCGGAGGCGGGAGAGCTCGGCGTAGAAGCCCGACAGCTCGGGAACCGTGCCCCAGGGCAGGGGGGTGCGCGCCTCCTCGCCGAGGGCGCCGCGAAGGCCGAACTCGTCTCCGGCGAACAGCACCGGCGTGCCGGGGAGGGCGAAGGACAGCCCGGCCGCGACCCGCTGCAGCTGTTCGTCTGCGCGTTCCCGGAACCGCGGGGTGTCGTGCGTGTCGAGCGCGTTCATGACGAGCTGATTGACGGGCCAGGGGAAGGAGCCGGTGAAGCGGCGATGCGCACGGACGAACTCCCCCGCCGTCGCCTGGGGGGTCTGCGCATAGGGGATGCCGAAGTGGTGCTCGGGCTGCGCAGCCGGGCGCTGCAGCCAGTGCCACAGCGGGCGGGTGAACGCCGAGTAGCTCATCGGCGCCTGCCAGCCGAGACCGTCGAAGTCGCGCGTCGCGTCATTGGTCGACTCCGCGAACAGCACGGTGTCCGGCGCAACCTCCTGCATGGTGCGGCGCACGCTGCGCTGCACCAAGCGGTTGAGGTCGTCGTCGCCATGCCGCCCGGTCATGTTCGCCACGTCGATGCGCCATCCGTCCAGTTCGAAGGGCGGGAGCAGCCACTTCGCGACGACGCTCTCGCGGCCCTCGATGAAGCGGGATCGCAGTTCGGGCGAGTTCCAGTCGAGCTTGGGCAGGGTGGGGACCCCGTACCAGGCGACGTAGTCGGTGTGCGCGTCGTCGTTCCAGTAGTAGAAGGCGCCTTCGGGCGCGGACGGGTCGCCGAGGGCCGCACGGAACCATTCGTGCCGGTCGCCGGTGTGGTTCGTGGTCAGGTCTCCGATCACGCGGATGCCCCGCTGGTGGGCCGCCTGGACGAGACGGATGAGCGCCTCATCGCCGCCGAGCAGCGGATCCACCCGGTCGAAGGTCGTCGCGTCGTAGCGGTGGTTGGACCCGGCGGGGAAGAACGGCGTCAGGTAGATCAGGGTGACGCCCAGGTCGACGAGATGCCCCAGGCGTTCCCGCACCCCGTCGAGGTCTCCTCCGAACACCTGCAGCGGGGTGTCCGAGCCGGTGTGGATGACCTCGTCGTCCCACGCGGCGGGGATCGCCCAGGAGGGGAGTGCACGCGCCGCCGCTCCGACGGACCGGGCGAACCGGTCTGGGAAGACCTGGTACATGATCTGACCGGATGCCCACTCCGGCGGCGGCACCGCGCCGGTGACGCGGAAGTCGGCAGCGTCGAGCGGCTCGACCTCGTCGACGCCCTCGGGGTTCAGCCAGAGCGCGCCCGCATCGAGACGGTTGAGCAGGAACCGGTACCCGACGACGGGGTTGAGCAGCTCGATCGCGCCCTCCCACCAGTCGGCGAGGTCTCCGGCGAGCGGGGACGGGATCGGATGCATCGGAAGGTAGCGCGGTTCGGCATCGACGACGACTCGCACCCAGACGCTGGCGAGGGGTCCGAAGGCGCGGGGCACGCGGACGCGCACATTCCTGACGCTCGGCTCAGATCCCGCCGTGGAGTAGAGCTCGGAGCCGTCGTGATGGGGGTGATGGTGCAGGTGCATGGTGCTGCCTTCGGTCGTGCGCGATCGCGCTCCAGGTACGGCGACCGAGGTCGCACGGGAGTGACCTGCACAACTTAGCAAGCAGATTCATCAACTGCAAGAATATTCATACCGCGATGTCGGACGCAGCATCCGCCCCGGGCACGTCCGAAACGGGAAGACCTCAGTCCAGGAAGATGTCCGGGAACAGCCGGTCGTCGGGGGTGCCGGGCACGGCCGCGTACTTCGAGAAGTCGGTCACTCCCGCCTCCGACAGCACGTCCTCGACGATGAGCGTCTGACCCGTGCGCTCACGCGACGGCGTCGTCAGCACGACGTAGGCGGCATCCGCATAGATGTCCGCGGTGCGGCTGGCCGCCATCACGCGGTCCCCGCCGAGCAGGTTCTGCACGGCGGCGGTGGCGATCGTGGTGCGCGGCCAGAGCGTGTTGGCGGCGATGCCGGCATCCGCGAACTCGGCAGCAAGACCGAGCGGCGCCATCGTCATGCCGTACTTCGCCAGCGTGTAACCGGTGTGGGCCCCGAGCCACTTCGCCGAGATGTTCAGCGGCGGCGACAGCGAGAGGATGTGCGGGTTCGGCGCATCCTTCATCACCGGCACCGCCGCGCGCGAGAGCATGAACGTGCCGCGCACGTTGACGTCCTGCATCAGGTCGTACTTCTTGGCTGCGAGGTCGGCGGAGCGAGAGAGGTCGATCACACTCGCGTTGTTGATCACGATGTCGATGCCGCCGAACTCGCCCTGCGTCTTCAGCACGGCCTCGGTGATGTCGTCGTCGCTGCGCACATCGCCAACGATCGGCAGGGCCTTCCCGCCCGCCGCACGGATGGCCTCGGCGGCGGTGTGCACGGTGCCCTCGAGCTTGGGGTGCGGGGTGTCGGTCTTGGCGAGCATCGCGATGTTCGCGCCGTCGGCTGCGGCGCGCAGCGCGATGGCGAGGCCGATGCCGCGGCTGCCGCCCGACATCAGGATGGTCTTTCCTGCGAGGGACATGGGTTCTCCTTCGAGCGTGCGTTCAGGTCGGCGAGGGGTCACTTCGGGGCCATGCGGATGGCGCCGTCCAGGCGGATGGTCTCGCCGTTCAGGTAGCCGTTGGCGACGATGTGCTCCACCAGCGCGGCGTACTCGTCGGGCCTGCCGAGGCGGG
>NZ_MKRT01000004.1:21831-24068 GCF_001897945.1 Microbacterium sp. 69-10 | reverse complement strand
GCCGTAGCGGGCGAGCTCGCGCGCGATCGGCAGGGTCATGGCGTGCACGCCGCCCTTGGACGCGGAGTAGGCGGGCTGGCCGATCTGCCCGTCGAAGGCCGCGACGCTGGCGGTGCTGACGATCACGCCGCGGTCGCCGTCGTCGGTCGGCTCGTTCTGGGCGATGACGGCGGATGCCTGGGAGATGACGTTGAACGTGCCGACGAGGTTGATGCGGATGATGCGCTCGAAGGCGTCCAGATCAGCCGGGTTGCCGTCGCGGTCGAGCACCTTGGCGGGCGGGGCGATGCCCGCGCAGTTGACGACGACGCGGAGCGGTGCGGTCGCCTGAGCGGATGCCACGGCCGCGGCCACCTGCTCGGCGCTGGTGACGTCGGCAGGGGCGAACGTGCCGCCGAGCTCCGCCGCGATCTCGGCACCGGCCGAGTTCGGCAGGTCGATGATCGTGACCTGCGCACCGGCTGCGGCGAGCCGTCGTGCGGTCGCGAGCCCGAGTCCGCTGGCTCCGCCCGTGATGAGCGCGCCCTGTCCCGTGATCTGCATGAGTTCTCCTTCGAACGGCGGATGCGACTGAGTCTCAGCATACGTGGTTCCGAGTCTCCCCACTGGCGGGATCACCGCCGGAGGGGGATGCTGAGCACATGGAACTCCGTCGGAAACGAGCCTACGACAGCGCCTCCGCCGAGGACGGGTTCCGGGTGCTCGTCGACCGGCTGTGGCCGCGGGGCGTCTCGAAGGAGCGCGCCGCGATAGATCTGTGGGCCAAGGATGTCGCCCCCAGCACCGCGCTGCGGCACGACTGGCATGCCGCTCCGGACGCCGATTTCGAGGTCAACGCCGAGCGCTACCGTGCACAGCTGGCAGGCGAGAGCGCGCCGGCGCTGCAGGCCCTGGTCGGCGAACTCCGCGGCCGGCCCGTCGTCACGCTCGTGTACGCGGTGGCGAACACCGAGCACAACCACGCCGTCGTGCTCGAGGGCGTCCTGAGGCCGCTGCTGAACTGACCGCTACGCTGGCGACGTGCCCCTGCGTGCCGCCACAGAGCTCGATACCGCTGCGCTGACAGCATCCGTGCCCCTCGCCGAGGCGCGGGCGATCGCGCGCGAGGCGGACGCCGCCGGTCCGGCGAGCGCGCGCCGGCCTCGCGCGGCCATCCTGCTGCTGATCGTGGCGATGTTCGGGCTGACGCTGACGCTCTTCGCCCCGATGTCGGTGCGGATGCTGTCCGGCCGGCCTGATGCCGCCGACATCGCGTTCGCGGTGATCGGAATCCTGATCCCGCTCGGCATGCTCGCCGTGCCGGTGTGGATCGCCGCACGCTGGCTGGCCGAGGACCGGCGGCGGGTGCGCCTGCGCGGCTTCGCGGCGGCGAACGGCTGGACCTACCGCCTCTGGGCGCCGTCCGGCGGCGCGGTGGGAGCGGCGTTCGAGGCCGGCGGCGACGAGAACCTCTTCGACGTGCTGCGCACCGCCGATCAGGGCGCCGAGTTCGGCCGCTACAAGTCGGTGACGGGCACCGGGCGCAGCCGAACGGTCAAGACCACGGAGTACGTGACCTTCTCGGTCCCGGCCGAGCTGCCGCACATCGTGCTCGACAGCCG
The DNA here is from genome assembly GCF_001897945.1 of Microbacterium sp. 69-10. Lineage (GTDB taxonomy): Bacteria > Actinomycetota > Actinomycetes > Actinomycetales > Microbacteriaceae > Microbacterium. Next base: position 22,467 of record NZ_MKRT01000004.1, on the reverse strand, counting down.
CGCCAACGACGGTCCGTTCGGGCGCAGCAACCTGGTGCTGGATCCGGTGCGCGATCAGCGCCTCAAGCTCGAGGGCGACTTCGACCGCTCGTTCCGGATGTACTGCCCGACCGGCTACGAGGCGGATGCCCTGTACCTGCTGCCTCCCGACATCATGCAGTCGCTGCTGACGCATGCCCGTGCGCTGGACGTGGAGCTGATGGGGTCGACCGTGCGGCTCTACGCCCCGCAGGGCATCATCACGACCGACGGCGACAGCTGGCGGAGGCTGCTCGACACGGTCGACTCGATCCGCGACATGGCGCGCCAGTGGGCGCAGTGGCGCGATGACAGGCTCATGCCGGAGAATGCGGTCGGATCGTTCCCCGGCGCACGCCCGCTCGGCGTCGCCCGTCAGGGGCGCCGGCTGCGCAATCGCTTCCCCTGGTTCGCGTTCGTCTTCGGGCTCGTCGGACTCGTCGTCTGGCTGATCTCGGTCATCAGCGAGGACTCCGAGGGCATCGCCGGCTGGCTGGGCAGCTGAGCGCCCGGGGCGCTGACGGGTGAGGATGGATGCATGTCCATTCCCGCAGCGCCCGTCGACGTCCCCGACCGCGTGCGCGATCTGGCCGGTGGCGCCGGGCTCGAACCGGTGTG
>NZ_MKRT01000004.1:7106-21823 GCF_001897945.1 Microbacterium sp. 69-10 | reverse complement strand
CTGACCTTCCGCGCGAGCCCTGCCGCGGGGCATCCGTTCTACATCAAGTGGGGCCCGCGCAACGACGAGTGGAACCTGCGCGACGAGGCCGAGAGGATGCGCTGGGCCGCGCGCTGGATCCGGGTGCCAGAGGTCATCGACCAGGGTCAGGATGCCACCCACGAGTGGCTGGTCACCAGAGCGATCGATGGCGACAGCGCCGTGCACGCGCGCTGGGTGGCGCGCCCCGAGATCGCGGTGCGCGCGGTCGGCGAGGGCCTGCGGGCACTGCACGATGCGCTGCCCGTCGACGACTGCCCGTGGGACTGGGCGGTCGAGAGCCGCATCGCGAACGCCGAGCGCCGAGGCATCCGCGTCGCCGAGCGCTTCCATGACGCCCCGCCGATCGACCGCCTCGTGGTCTGCCACGCGGATGCCTGCTGTCCGAACACCCTGATCGGCGACGACGGCCGCTGGCTTGCGCACGTCGACCTCGGCCTGCTCGGCGTGGGCGACCGCTGGGGCGACATCGCGGTGGCGTCGATGAGCACCGAGTGGAACTACGGGCCGGACTGGGAGGACGTGCTCATCGAGGCGTACGGCATCGCACCCGACCGCGAGAGGCTGGCGTACTACCGGGAGCTGTGGAACGCGACCTGACCCCGGCGGGGTCAGGATGCCGGGTGCGGTGGACGCCGCAGCACCCAGTCCATCGTGCCTCGCGCGGTCTCGCGGAGCGTGCGGTCGTGCCGCCACTCCCGCCGGGTCAGGGCACCGTGCGGCGGCAGGTAGCGGCGAGAAGGTCAGCGGTCTCCGGCGTGAGATGCGCGGCCCCGCGAGGGAGGGAGTGCCGTTCGAATACTGAGGGGAGCACGGGGCGAACGCCGCCCCGTGCTCCCCTCATCAATCAGATCATGGCGGAGGCTGCCGCGAAGCCCGCAAAAGCCACGCCCACCAGCACCACTCCCGCCACCGCTAGCGCCATGACCAGCAACGGCTTGAACCTTGTCGCCTTACGCAGCGACAAGGCGCCGAACACCGTGGCGACGAGTAGTGCGAGAATCCCCCAGGCGGTGATGAGAGCGGTGGCGGCGCTCACGCCGATGGCGAGGAGGGCGACGACAGTCCGCGTCGCAGGACGTTCGGCGCTGAGCGCCTGGGTGGACGCGCTCATCACAGGTTCCCGACCGAGTGTGAGACTACGCCCTTGTTCGTCCCCACCTGCTGCTGACGCTTGTGAAGCTGGATAGCGTTGTCTTTGAAGAACGCGGAAAGCTGGTAGTTGTAGCGAATCTCCTGCCGGTAGTTCCCGATGGCGATACCGAACATGTAGAAGTCCAACTTGTTCACCTTGGAGTAGGTGCGGGTGGTTGCAGCGGCAGCCGTCCTCAATGCGGCCGGCGTGGTGACGACCACAGGCTCCTCCGTGACGCGAACCTCATAGGCGTCGGGGTCGGACAGCAGCCGCACGAAGTCGGCCTGGTCTGCGGGGGAGAGCTTGTCGAATTTCACCCGCTCGGCCGTGGGGAGAGTGTCCCTAATCTGCGAAACAGCAGTGACGTCTGGAGTCGGCGGCATGGCGGCTACAGCTGCGGCTGGCGTGCCGACGGCAACGACCATTGCGAGTGCGCCAGCAGCGAGCGCGGACAGCGGTGTGGATACTTCATTGGGGTGACCCTCCGGTGGTCGACGTAATGAGTTTCTGAAAGAAGCCCCATTGAACCTATCGGACTCGACCAGCGTCCCCTGTACCAAGGACGTCATCAGCGTCCGCTGCAGGCCCCCCGATTCCGAGCACGGCGATCGACGAATATCGCAGGTACGAATGTCGCAACATGCCAGTAAGTCGACCGCCGACGGAGCCCTGTCAGCTCCAGACGAACCGGAAGACGCCGGATGCCACTGCTGCGGCGATCGCGATCACCATGATGGCCGACCCGCCCAGCACCGCGACGGCGTCGCGCGGATGCAGCCGCGAGGGCCGCGACCAGGTGCGCGGAACACCGGAGCCGAACCCGCGCGCCTCCATGGCCATCGCCAGCTTGGTGCCGCGACGCACGGCGAAGACGAGCAGCACGAACGCCATCGAGAAGAAGCGGCGCAGCGCACCGTGATCGCCGACACCGCGCGCCCGGCGTGCCAGCGCCATCGTGCGCCAGTCGTCGAGGAACAGCCCCAGCATCCGCGTGCCGGCGAGCACGCCCAGCACGAAGCGGCTCGGCAGGTGAGCGACTTGGGCGAGCGCGTCACCGAGCTCGGTGGGGTCGGTGCGTCCGAAGAGAAGGATGGTCGGCAGGCCCAGCGCGATCACGCGCAGCGTGACGGCGACGGCCAGTTCGATCGATCCCTCGCTGATCGCGGCGACCCCTAACCGCCAGAACACGTGCCCCTCCGGTTCGGCGTACAGCAGCATGCTCAGCCCCGCGATCGGCGAGAACAGCGCGATGGGCAGCAGCCGGCGCAGCACCGTGCGCACTGCAAGGCCGGTGAGGGGAAGACACAGCAGCTGCAGCGCGATCGCGACCAGGGCGCTGACCGGATCGATCGATGCGAACAGCGGGACCGAGAGCAGCAGCGCCAGCACGAGCTTGGTCACCGGGTTGACGCCGTCGAGCCAGGCGGCGCGCGTCGTGCCGGCGAGAGCGGATGCCCGGGTCTGCGCCCTCACGACGGTCACCTCGCCCCTCCGGATGCCGCGGCGCCGACGGCGAGCTCCACCCGATGCCCGCCGAGATGGCGCACGACTGAGTCGTCGTGACTCACCGCGACCACCGTGCGGCCCGCGGCGATCTCCTCCTGCAGCAGCTCGACGATGCCGATCCACCCGCGTCGATCCTGCCCGAAGGTCGGTTCGTCGAGCACGATCACCTGCGGGGCGGAGGCGAGCACGGTGGCCACCGACAGCCGCCGTTTCTGCCCGCCGCTGAGCGTGAACGGGTTGGCGAGCGCCAGCGGCGCCAGCTGGAGCCGCTCCAGCAGGTCGTCGGCGATGGCGGTGGCCTCGGCATCCGACTTCTTCAGCGCTCGCGGTCCGACCGCGAGCTCGTCGCGCAGCGTGCGGGCGAGGAACTGGTGCTCGGGTTCCTGGAACACCGTGCCGATCCGGGCGAGCAGCTCGCGCGAGGTCCAGCGCGACGGGCGCCGGCCGGAGCGCCCGGCCAGATCGGATGCCGCGGTCACCGCGCCCTCGAGCTCGGGCAGCAGGCCCGCGAGCGTGAGCGCCAGGGTGGACTTGCCCGCCCCGTTCGGCCCGGTGATGACCGTGGCCGCGCCGCGCGGCACGCGCAGGTCGACTCCGGCCTGCACGGCCGTGCGCCCGTCGCGCGCCACTGCGAGCGAGACGGTCTCGAGCACGGCATCCGCTCCGCTGCCGACGGGTTCCAGAACCGGCAGGGGGATGCCGCGATCGGGCACCCACACGCCGGCATCCGCCAGCGTCTCGCCGTAGCGTCCGAAGACCTCCGCCGGCGTCCCGTCCGCGAGCAGACCGCCGTCGGCGGCCAGCACGATCACGCGGGTCAGCAGATCCGCCCAGATCTCGGTGCGGTGCTCGACGACGACGAGCGTGGCCCCAGTGGCATCCAGGACCCTGCCGACGCTCTCGCGCACCTCCCGCACGCCCTCGGGGTCGAGGTTGGCGGTCGGCTCGTCCAGCAGCAGCAGACCGGGGCGCATGGCCAGGACGCCGGCCAGCGCGAGCCGCTGCTTCTGCCCGCCGGAGAGCATCTTGGTCGGCCGATCCAGCGGAACATCGAGACCGACCGCCTCGAGCGCCTCCGCCACCCGCCCGGGGATCTGCTCGGCGGGGACGGCGAGGTTCTCGCATCCGAAGGCGACGTCGTCGCCGACCTTGGAGAGCACGACACCGGCATCCGGGTCCTGCAGCACGAGTCCGATCGCGCCCCGGCGGGCCTCGGGCGCCGCCCCGTCGACGAGCAGCGAACCGGTGCGCTCACCCTCCTCGGCATCGCCGAGCACGCCGGCGAGACCGGCGAGCAGCGTCGACTTGCCGGCGCCGGAGGCACCGAGCAGCAGCACGCGCTCGCCGGGCTCGATCGTGAAGGTCGCGTCGCTGACCGCGGGAAGGCGCCGGCCCGCGTAGCGCCAGCCCCATCCGTTCGCGGTGACGCGAGCCGGAGCCGTCACGCTCAGACCTCCTGGCGCGCTTCCCGGCCGGCGGCGAATCGGCTCAGCGCGCCGGTCGCGGCGAGCGCGCGGACGAGCAGCCAGCCGACCAGGCCGGCCAGCAGCGCGCCCGAGACCGCCAGGGTGCCGAGGTAGATCGCGTTGAACTCGAAGGACTTCAGGAAGTTCGGCGAGGAGCCGTAGAACATCTCGAAGATCCAGGCCGCCGCGCCCGCGCCGACCCCGGCGAGCATCGCCACGGGCAGCGTGAACCGGCGGTAGAGGAACAGGGCGAAGATCAGCTCCGCGCCCAGGCCCTGCACGATGCCGGAGAGCACGGTGGAGACGCCCCACACGTTGCCGATCAGCATCGAGATGATCGCGGCGACCACCTCGACGACCAGCGCGGCGCCGGGCTTGCGGATCACGAGACCGCCGATCACGCCGCCGATCAGCCAGATGCCGACGGCGATGCCGCCGAGGCCAGGGGTGACGGCGTCGGCGGCGCCGAACCAGGCGCCTCCGACGATGTTCCAGCCCCAGAAGATCAGGCCGGTCGCGACGCCGAGAACGGCGGCCACGACGATGTCGACGACGCGCCAGCGCGGCTGCGCGACAGCGGTGACGCCCTGTGCGGCGGATGCGGACATGGATGCACTCATCTGAACTCCTCCCTGCGCCGGCATGATCCGGATCAGGTTCGACGGTCGAAGCGCGGGTCGCTTCCTCTCAGCCCGGCACGCCGGACTCCCGTGGTTGTGCCCTCGATTCTAGTCGGTTCGTTCACGGGGATGGTTGGTAGCGTGTATTGGGTGACTGTCTCCCCCGAGTCCACGCGCCCTGCCACGCGCCGTTCGCTGCGCGAGAAGTCGCGCGCGCACACCGGGCCCGCCTCCGAGCCGACCGCCGCGTCCGCCGACACGACGCCCGCCGGGACCGCGATCATCACGACCACCCCGTTCAGCGGCGATACTGGCGCTGTGGATGCCATCGATGGGACGCCCACGCCGGAGCAGGGCGCTCCGGGACTGGCGGATGCCGCACCCGACGCTGTCGCCGAGCCGACCGCGCTCGCGGACGAGCCCTCCGACCTGCTCGATGACCCGACCGCTCCCGTGCGCGTGATCCCCGATGCCGGTGCGGCGCGAGCAGCCGCATCCCCGTCCGGCGATGGCCTCCCGCCTGCGGAAGCACTCGCCGACCCCCGGCTGCTGGGCGCCGAGGACGCCGTCGCGGTTCCGCCCGTCGACGACTCCGCCTCCCCCGCGATCGGCGACCTGTTCGGCGTGCCCGTGCAGCCGGATGCCCCGGCGCTGTTCGATGAGCCTGCTCCCGTGACCGCTGAGGAGCCCTCCCCCCTCTTCCTGAGCGACATCGAGAACGCGCTGGCCGCGGAAGCCGAGACCACAGAGGTCTCCGAGCCCGAGGTCGAGGCGCAGCCCGCCCAGGTGACGGCGTGGGCCGATGACCGGCATCCGATCACGGCGCTGACCTGGGTCGATCCGCTGAAGGTCGGCGCGACGCCGTCCGCCCAGCCGGAGACCGCTCCGGCGCTGTTCGCCGGGGCTCGTCTCGCGCCCACGGGGCGACGGCTGCGGCTGGTCCTCCCCCTCGGGATCATCGGCGCCCTGTGCGCGAGCTACGTCGGCGGCACGCTCCTCGCCCCGCTGGACAACGTCGCACCGGCGGTGCAGAACGCGCCGGTCGAGATCGCCGCGGCACCGGCCGCGACCGTGACCTGGCCGGCCACGGGGAGCGCCGCGGTGGCGGTGCTGGGAATGAACCCGGTGGCGTCCACCACCGACCGGGACCAGATCGCGAGCCTCAGCAAGGTCGCCTCGGTGATGATGGTGCTCGACAAGCTGCCCCTGAAGGTGGGCGAGCAGGGACCCAGCTACGCGTTCACCAAGGCGGACCAGCGCGACTTCCTGGACTACCGCCGTTCGAACCAGTCCTCGCTCGATGTGCCCGTCGGCGGCAGCCTGACCGAGTACCAGATTCTCCAGGGCGTGCTGCTGGGGTCGGCGAACAATTACATCGACCGGCTCGCCAGGGAGATCTGGGGCTCGGAGGCCGCCTTCGCCGACGCCTCGGCGAAGTGGCTGCGCGACAACGGCATCGAAGGCATCACGCTGGAGAATCCCTCCGGGTTCAGCAAGTCGAACGTCGCGACGCCCGAGGCGATGCTGCGCCTCAGCGAGCTGGCGATGCGCAACCCGGTCTTCGCGGAGATCGTCGCCACCCGCACCGCCGAGATCCCGGGCGTGGGCACCGTGACCAACACCAACAAGATGCTCGACGATCCGGGCGTGATCGGCATCAAGACCGGAACGCTCGATCACTGGAACCTGCTGACGGCCAAGGAGGTGAAGGTCGGCGACACGACCGTGCGCCTGTTCACCTCGGTGCTCGGGCAGGACAGCAGCAAGGATCGGCTCGCCGTGACCCGGGAACTGCTGGCCGGCATGGAGAAGTCGCTCGCCGATCAGCCGGTGTCGGTGCCGAAGGGCACCGTCGTCGGGAAGGTCACGACCGAATGGGGCGGCGAGGTGAACCTCGTCACGGACTCCGACGTGCGCGTGGTGCTGTGGAACGGTGCGACCGCCACCGCGACCTCGGATCTCGCACTCGGATCGAAGACCACGGCCGGGGCGAAGGCCGGCACGCTGAGCGCAAAGGGCCCGGTGAACACGGCGGAGACCACGGTGTCGCTCGCCAAGGAGGTCACCGCCCCGAGCATCTGGTGGAGGCTGACGCACCCGCTCGAGCTGTTCGGCATCGACAAGCAGTAGGGCGTCGGCATCCCGCATCCAGGTATCAGGTTCGGTCGTTTCCGGGTCGGTTCAGACCGCAGAAGCTGATACCTGAACGAGGAGATCGTCTGCCGCCCCGCAACGCGAACGCCCGCCCCTCGGGTGAGGGGCGGGCGTTCGCGTCTGCCGTCAGGCCGGTCGGTCAGGTCCGGTCGGAGTCGGATGCCGTGGACTCGGCCTCGCGCACTGCTTCAGCCAGCTGCGGGGCGTCCGCCGCCTCGGCGATCGCCTCCTGTGCAGCATCCTCGGCGTCGCCCGTCATGACCACCGGAGTGCTGCCGGTGAGGGCTTCCTCGGCGTCGATGTCGGATGCCGCCTGCTCGAACTGCGACTGGTACAGGCGCCAGTAGGCGCCCTGCGTGGCGATCAGCTCGTCGTGGGTGCCCTGCTCGACGATGTCGCCGTGCTCCATCACGAGGATGAGGTCGGCGTCGCGGATCGTCGAGAGACGGTGCGCGATCACGAACGAGGTGCGCCCCTGACGCAGCGCCGCCATCGCGTGCTGCAGCAGCAGCTCGGTACGGGTGTCGACCGCACTGGTGGCCTCGTCGAGGATCAGGATCGACGGCTGGGCGACGAACGCGCGGGCGATCGTGATCAGCTGGCGCTCACCCGCCGAGACGTTCGACGCGTCCTCGTCGAGCACGGTGTCGTAGCCGTCCGGCAGCGAGTGCACGAACCGGTCGACGTAGGTCGCCGCGGCAGAGGCGATGATCTCGTCGTCGGTCGCGGACTCGTTGCCGTACCGGATGTTCTCGCGGATCGTGCCGCCGAACAGCCACGGGTCCTGCAGCACCATGCCCGTGCGACGACGCAGGTCGTCGCGGGCCATCTCGGCGATGTTCTGCCCGTCGAGCAGGATGCGACCGGAGTTCAGCTCGTAGAACCGCATGATCAGGTTGACCAGCGTCGTCTTGCCTGCACCGGTCGGGCCGACGATCGCGACCGTCTGACCCGGCTCCACCCGGAACGACAGGTCGGTGATCAGCGGACGGTCCTCGCTGTACGAGAAGGCCACGTGGTCGAACTCGATCACGCCGCGGCCGCCCTCGACGGTCGGGGCGTCCTCGTCGTCGGGCTCCTGCTCCTCGGCATCCAGGAAGTCGAAGACGCGCTCGGCCGACGCCGTACCGGACTGCACCACGGCCGCCATGCCGCCCAGCTCGCTGAGCGGCTGGCTGAACTGCTGCGAGTACTGGATGAACGCCTGCACGTCGCCGAGTCGCAGACCGCCGTTGGCGACCATCAGACCACCGAGCACCGCGATGCCGACGTACTGCAGGTTTCCGACGAACGTCATGGCGGGCATGATCACGCCCGACAGGAACTGCGCTTTGAAGCTCGCCTGGAACAGCTCCTCGTTCTCGACCTGGAAGCTGTCGAGGGCGTCCTGCTCGCGACCGAACACCTTGACGAGGGCGTGACCCGAGAAGGCCTCCTCGACGCGGGCGTTCAGGCGGCCGACCTTGCGCCACTGGATGCCGAAGGCCTTCTGCGACCGCGGGCCGATGACGCCGAAGATGACAGCCATCAGAGGCAGCGACACCAGCGCGACCAGCGCGAGCTGCCACGAGATCGAGAACATCATGACCAGCACGCCCACCACCGTGAGCAACGAGGTCAGCGCCCCGGACAGCGACTGCTGCATCGTCTGCGTGATGTTGTCGATGTCGTTGGTGACCCGCGAGATCAGCTCACCGCGCTGCACCTTGTCGAAGTACGACAGGGGCAGGCGGTTGATCTTCGCCTCGACGTCCTCGCGGAGCCTCCACATGGTGCGCACCATGATCACGTTGATCACGTAGCCCTGCAGCCAGCTCAGCAGCGCCGAGACGATGTAGATCGCCATGACCGCGATGATGATCCAGCGCAGCGACTCGAAGTTCACGCCGTCGCCGACCTTGAACGGAGCCATCGCCGCGATCATGTCGGCGAAGGTGTCCTGCTTCGCCTGGCGCAGCACCTCGACGACCTGGTCCTGGGTGGTGCCCTTCGGGAAGGCCGTCTTGCCCTCGCCGAGCGTCATGGAGATGAAGCCCTCGTAGACGATGTTCGTCGCCTCACCGAGGATCTTGGGCGCGGCGACGGAGAGCACCACGCCGATGGCGCCGAACAGCGACACCAGCGCGAACCACCAGGCCGAGGGCTTGAGCAGCCCGATCATGCGCTTGAAGCTCGGACCGAAGTGATCGGCCTTGCCCGGCGCGGGTCCGTCGAACATGCTGCCGCCGTGCTGACGGGCCTTCTCGGCCTGCTCGGCCTCTTCGCGCTCGGCCTCGGTCATCTCGATGACGGGCGCGGATGCCGCACGTGCGGCGACCATGCGCTCGCGGCGGCTCATCTTCCTGTCCTCCCCGCTCATGCGTCCACCCCCAGCTGAGAGACGACGATCTCCTTGTAGGTCTCGTTGTCGGCGAGCAGCTCGTCGTGCGTGCCCACTCCGACGACCTTGCCGTCCTCGAGCACGACGATGCGGTCGGCATCCGTGATCGTCGACACGCGCTGCGCGACGACGATCTTGGTCACGTCCGGCAGCTCGCGCCACAGCGCCTGCCGCAGGCGGGCATCCGTGGTCAGGTCGAGCGCCGAGAACGAGTCGTCGAAGACGAGGATCCGGGGCTGGTGCACGATGGCACGGGCGATCGCGAGTCTCTGACGCTGACCGCCCGACACGTTCGTACCGCCCTGGGAGATGTGCGAGTCCAGCCCGTCGGGCATCTCCTCGACGAAGTCACGCCCCTGCGCGATCTCGAGCGCCTTCCAGAGCTCCTCGTCGGTGGCGTCCTCGCGGCCGTAGCGGAGGTTGGACGCGACCGTGCCGGTGAACAGGAACGGGCGCTGCGGCACCAGGCCGATGCTCTTCCACAGCGAGTCGAGATCGGCCTCGCGCACATCGACGCCGCCCACGCTCACGGCGCCGCCGGTCACGTCGAACAGGCGGGGGATGAGGGAGACGAGCGTGGTCTTGCCGGATCCGGTGGAGCCGATGATCGCGACGGTCTCACCCGGCTCCGCGCGGAAGCTGATGCCGCTGAGCACCGGCGACTCCGCGCCGGGGTAGGTGAACTCGACGTCGTCGAAGGCGACCGCTCCGGGAGCGGGGAACTCCTTCACGCCGTCGGCCGGGCGGCTCATCGACGCCTCGGCGTCGAGCACCTCGCCGACGCGCTCGGCGGAGACCGCAGCGCGCGGGATCATCATGGCCATGAAGCTGGACATGATGATGCCCATCATGATCTGGCCGATGTACTGCATGAAGGCGAAGATCGTGCCGACCTCGGCGTGGCCGGCGTTGATCTCCACGCCGCCGAACCAGATCACCGCGACGATCGTCACGTTGAGCACCAGCATGAACAGCGGGAACATCAGCACGAACAGCGAGCCGATGTTGCGTCCGAGCACCATCAGGTCGGTGTTGACCTCGCGGAAGCGCCGCTCCTCGATGCGCTCGCGCACGAACGCGCGCACGACGCGGACGCCGGTCAGCTGCTCGCGCATGATGCTGTTGACGTTGTCGATCTTGCGCTGGTTGGCGCGGAACAGCGGCACCATGCGGCCGATGATCAGCACGGCGATGACGAGCAGCAGCGGCACCGAGACGGCGATCAGCCAGCTGAGGCCGATGTCGGTCTGGATGGCGTAGATGATGCCGCCGATGGCGAGCAGCGGGGCGGTGACGAACATCGTCGCGCCCATCATCGCCAGCATCTGCACCTGCTGCACGTCGTTGGTGTTGCGCGTGATCAGCGAACCGGCGCCGAACTGCGAGACCTCGCGCTCGGAGAAGCCGCTCACCCGCGCGAACACGTCGGCGCGGATGTCACGGCCGGCCGCCATCGCCATGCGGGCGGCGAAGAAGGTCGCGAGGACCGAGGCGACGATCTGGCCGAGCGAGACCAGCAGCATGAAGCCGCCGCGGGCCCAGATGTAGCCGATGTCGGCCTTGGCCACGCCCTTGTTGATGATGTCGGCGTTGATCTGCGGCAGGTTGAGGGATGCCATCACGCTGGCGAACTGCAGCACCACGACGAGGAGCAGCAGCCACCAGTATCTGGAGAGGTAGCGAACGAGGAGTTTTCCCAGCACAGGCGGACTTCCTTTTGGGATCGGGGCCCGGAGAGGGCCACATGACAGAGTGCCACGAACCGCGGACATTCGTATCCCCCTCAGGGATGACCTTCGCTGAGGGCGAAACGGGCCGCGGGACCGCTCCCACAGGGCCCGTTTTCCTGGATCCGATCGAGAAATCGGTCAGGGTGCCGCGAATAGACTCGCAGGCATGCGAACCGGTTCTGCTGTCCTGCTGGTCTGCGATTATTCGCTGAAGTACCTGGGCGGCGCGCAGACCGCGTTCGTGCGGCAGGCCGAGGCCCTGGCGAGCGAGGGAGTGCCCGTCGTGGTGCTGGCCCCGGACGCCGACGCGCTGACCGCCGACGGCGTCGTGACAGTCGCGCCGCCCCGCCGCGGGACGATCCCCGTGCTGGATCTGCCGCTGCTCGGTCGCGCCGGCGACCTGGAGCCGCTGGTGGCCGCGACCGTGCGCCGGCACGACGTGAGCGCGATCGTCGTGCACTCGGAGTTCGCCCTGGCATCCGCCGCCCTCGCCGTCGGGAAGCGGCTCGGCATCCCCGTGCTGCACACGGTGCACACCTTCTTCTGGCGCGCGCCGGCCGCGCTCGCGCCGTTCGCACCGCTGGTCTCACGCGTGCACAGCGCGCTGACCGGCATCCGCGACGGCGACCGCTACTCCGGCAGCCATCCGCTGAACAACGCCCTGCGCACCATGACGCTGCGCATCGCTCAGCGCGCCGACATCGTGCTCTCCCCCTCGCGTCACCAGGCCGAGGCGCTGCGGCAGGCGGGCGCCGGGCGCGTGGAGGCGTTCTCGAACGTGGCGCAGCCGCTGCAGGCGACCGATCCCGCGAAGGGCGGTCCGCTGCGCCTGCTGTGGGTGGCCCGCTTCGCGCCGGAGAAGCGCGTCGAGGTCGCGCTCGACGCCATGCGCGCCGTCGTCGCGCGGGTGGGTTCGGATCGTGTGCACCTCGACGTCGCGGGCGGCACGCACCGGCCGGTAGCCGGCGTGACGTTCCACGGCCCGGTTCCCGGCGAGCGCGTCGCGGCGCTGATGGATGCCGCGGATGCCGCGCTCATCACCTCGCTCGGCTTCGACAACCAACCGATGGTGGCGCTGGAGGCCTTCGCGCACGGGCGCCCCGTGATCGTGAGCGACCCGGTGCTGGCGACGGAGTTCGGCGACGCCGCACTGGGAACGTCGACCCCGGATGCCGCAGGACTGGCCGAGCTGATCCTGCACCTCGAGGCCGATCGCTCACTGCTGGACGCCCCGCGCGCCGGCGCCCTCGCCTACGCGGGCGACCGGGTCGCCGCGGCGCACGTGGCCAGGCTGAAGGAGCTCATCGCGTCCGTGGAGACCTGAGAGCCACCCGACTCCCTGAAGCCCGGAGTTCGCGGGTCGGGTCCAACCGCCCTTCGCGGGTCCCATAACGCTGCCTCCCCGGCGCGGAGAGCACCATTCGGGCCCCGCGAAGCAAGATGGGCGCACCCGACCTGCCGAAACCCGGAGCTCGCGGGTCCCATAAGGCTGCCTCCCGCGCGCCGAGTCCACCATTCGGGCCCCCCCGAAGCGAGTGGGGAAAGCCTCGCGGGCCGACCGCAGACCGCTCAGTCGAACAGCGGCACGTCCGGGACGAACTCGCGCGCTCGTGCGCCGGGATCGGCCGGCAGATCGGCGATCGTGGCCGGGTTCCACTTCGGGTCGCGATCCTTGTCGATCAACTGGGCGCGGATGCCCTCGACCATGTCGGGCTGCGTGCCGAACCACATGATGCGGCGGTACTCGCCCTCCAGCGCCTCGCGCACGCTGTGCATCCGCCGCGCCTCCCGCACGGCGTCCAGCGTCACGGCCAGCCCGGTCGGGGCGAGCTCCTCCAGCACGGCCAGCGCCGCGGCGGCATCCGGCTCCTCGGATGCCCGCAGGCGCGAGACGATCTCGCCGACCGTGTCCGCCGAGAACGCCTCATCGATCCAGGCGCGTGCGGCGAGCGCCGGCGACGGCTCGGGCGTCTCGTCGAACAGCAGCACCAGCTCGTTCGGAGTGCCGGGGCCGGCCCGCCATGCCAGCGCCTCGCGCAGCGCGTCGAGGCGCTCGGACGGGACGAAGTGGTCGGCGAAGCCGAGCTGCACGGCATCCGCTCCGGTCATGCTCTGCCCGGTCAGGCCGAAGTACTCCCCCAGCCTGCCCGGCGCACGCCCCAGAAGCCAGGTGCCGCCGACGTCGGGGGTGAAGCCGATGCGCGTCTCGGGCATCGCGAGCTTGGAGCGCTCGGTGACGATCCGCACCGCCGCGTGGCCGGCCAGGCCGATGCCGCCGCCCATCGTGATGCCGTCGGCGAAGGCGACGACGGGCTTCGGGTACTCCGCGATGAGCGCGTTCATCGCGTACTCCGCCCGGAAGAACTCGGCGATGTCGCCCGGATGCCCGCCCACCAGCTGCTCGTAGAGGGCGCGCACGTCGCCGCCCGCGCACAGACCGCGCTCACCCTCGCCGTCGATCAGCACGGTCTCGATGTCCGGGTCGTGCGCCCACGCCTTCAGCGCCTCGGTGATGCGTCCGATCATGTCCTGGTCGAGCGCATTGATGGCCCGCGGACGGTTCAGGGTGATGCGTCCGAGGGAGTTCTCGGTGCGGATGAGGACAGTGGCGGCTTCGGCATCGGTCACGCCGTCAGGCTACTCCGCTTGGCGTTTCGTCCCTATTCGGGGGCCAGGATCGCGGTTTCCGGCAAGGTGAGACCGGGATTCACAGGGTTTTCCGAGAAGATAGGGGGAACTGACTGCAACAGGGGGAGACTGTCATGCCTCAGGGACAGGTGCTCGAGTTCAACCGGGTCACGAAGCGCTTCGGCGACGTGACCGCGGTCGCCGACCTGTCCGTGCGCGTCGAACCCGGCGTCGTCACGGCTTTCCTCGGCCCGAACGGGGCCGGCAAGACGACGTCGCTGCGGATGCTGCTCGGCCAGATCCGCCCGACCTCGGGCACCGCGACGATCGGCGGCTCCGCCTACTCGGAGCTGCGCCAGCCGCTGCGCTCGATCGGGGCCGTCCTCGAAGAGGCCTCGTACCGTCCGCGCCGCACCGCCGCGCGTCAGCTGTCGATCGCCGCGAAGGCGAACGGCATCCCGGCATCCCGCGTCGACGAGGTGCTGCGCCTGGTCGGTCTGCAGGACGACGCCGACACGCGTCTGGGCAGCTACTCGCTCGGCATGCGCCAGCGCCTGGCCGTGGCATCCGCTCTGCTCGGCGACCCGGGCGTGCTCGTGCTCGACGAGCCCGCGAACGGGCTCGACCCCGAGGGCATCCGGTGGATGCGCCTGCTGATGCGTCGCCTCGCCGACGAGGGCCGCACCGTGCTGGTGTCCTCGCACGTGCTCAGCGAGATCGAGCAGGTCGCAGACGATGTGGTGGTGCTGTCGAAGGGTCGCGCGGTGTTCGCCGGCTCGATCGACAAGCTCGCCGATCCGTCCGGCGGCGCCGTGATCGTGGACGCCGAGCACCGCGCGCAGCTGATTACCGCGCTCTCGGCGGCCAAGCTGAACTTCGACGTGCTGCGCTCGGGCGTGACCGTGCGGGACTCGGATGCCGCGACCGTGGGCGCCATCACCGCCGCCGCCGGCGTGCCCCTCACGCTGCTGCAGCAGCGCGGCCCCAGCCTGGAGGACGTCTTCCTCGACCTCGTCTACGGTCGCCGCTCGGACAGCCCGCGCCTGGATCAGGTGGCCA
>NZ_MKRT01000004.1:0-7089 GCF_001897945.1 Microbacterium sp. 69-10 | reverse complement strand
GACCGCCGGTGCCGCCGCGGTGGTCGCCGACGGCGGTCTGGTCGCCGCCGCGGGCGTCGGCTACGGCACAGCCCCGGTGGACATCGTCTCCGGTGCGACGGCGGATGCTGACGAGGCCGCCGCGGATGGCACTTCCGAGACGGATGCTGCTGCGAGCGACGCAGCGGATGCCGACGGTGCTGCGGGTGCGTCGGCCGAGGGCGCCGCGGTTTCGGAGGCTGAGGACGCTTCGGCTTCGGAGGCCGAGGGCGCCAATGCCGGCGCCCTCGCGGGTGCGCTGCCCTGGAGCACGCCGGAGTCCGCCACGCCTGCCGGGGTGACCAGCGCCGACGCGGACGAGAGCTCCACCGATGAGGGCGTTGCCGACGGTGCGTCTACGCCGGATGCCGAAGACACCGCCGTGGAGAGCGACGACGAGCCGAACGACGATGGTCACGCCGACGGCCCGGCAGAGGACATCGGCACGGACGCCGCGACGGACGGCGATGAGGCGGACGAGGCCGGCCTCGAGACCGACGCCGACGAGGCGAACGCCGACGACACGGCCGACGCCCCCGCGCACTCTGACACGGACGCCGAGGACGCCGCTGAGGGCGACGAGGACCTGTCGGGCGATGTCCACGATTCGCCGGTCGCCGACTCCGGTGACTCCGACTCCGACGAGTCCGACGACGCCGACACCGACGTATCCGCGAGCTCCGAGGACACGGACAGCGACCGCTCCGGCGGCGAGCCCGACGTCCAGGCCGAGACCGGCGACGAGAGCCAGGACGGCTCCAGCACCCACGATGACTCCAGCGCCGAGGACGACTTCGCCGCGCAGGACGGCGGCGGCCAGGCATCCGAGCACGCCGAAGACCAGGCATCCGATGCCGACGGCGAGGCCCCAGCCTCCGAGGACAGCGCGACGGACGAGACACCGGCCGAGGAGGACGCCTCCACCTCGCTGCGCGACGCGGTGGCGGGTCTCTGGGCGCCGCGCCTCGCGGACACCGCCGACACCGCAGACGAGGACAAGGACGAGGACGCCGACGACGCCGACGACGCCGACGCCGACGCCGACGCCCCCGAACAGCCCGCCGCGCCGGCAGACCCGGCCGACTTCTTCACCGATCCCGATGAGCGTCCCGGCATCCTGCCGAACGCCACCGGCGCCATCTCGATCTCCCCGCTGACCGACCGGACGACGTTCACGGAGCTGATCACCGGCATCCCTGCATCCGCGTCTTTCGGCGACGCCGAGACGCCCGCACCGGCCACCGAGGCGATCCCGGTGTTCACGCCGCCTCTGTCGCACGACGAGGACGACGACGAGGGCGTCGTGGACGACATCCCCGAGGACGACCCGCGCCTGGCTGCTATGCGCAGCTCGCTCTCCAGCGCGGCCAGCCGCTTCTTCGACGGCCCCGCGCCGGACTACCCCTACGGCGATGTCCCGAAGCCGGACACGGCGGACGACGAGCAGGACGAGGCGTCAGCGGATGCCGATGGGGCGGACGACCACGACGGCGACCAGGGTCACGAGAACCACGAGGGCGACCAGCACCACGGCTGATCGCCGCAGGACGCCCTGAAGGTCGGCGTCAGGCCGGCCGGGGCCGGATGACCGGTCGCTGACGCGGCTTCGTCACGGGCACCGATCCGGTGGCGATCTCGACGACGTCGGCGGGCTCGGCGCTCACCTCGAGGCGCAGCGACTGCATGAGCGCGAGACCGTGGCGGGTGGTGAGGATCAGCCGCTGGTACTGCTCGTCGCCCTCGAGGTCGATGACCACGCTCGGACGACGCTTGCGGATCAGCACGAAATCCGTCGTGCCGGCGCCCTTCCAAGTGCCCGCGGCGAGGATGCCGGGGATGTAGGTCCCGGGTCCGGGGACGCCGCGCAGCCAGGTCCAGGCATCATCGGTGAGCTGCACGCGGGTGATGTGCTCGCGCTCGACGCGCACGTTCTCGCGGTGGAAGGTCGACGCGCGCTCGATCGGAGACAGGACCACCTCGAGTCGCGTCTGATCCAGCAGGAGCGTCACCATGATCCCAGTCTGCCAGCGCCGCCCTGCAAGATGCCTGCGACTTGCTCACAAGGCGGCAACGATCCGCTGTGCGGATCGACAACGGGAGAGGGACCCGACAGCCGAAGTCAGGTGGTGGCGGATGCTGCGGCCGCCGCCGCGGGCAGGGCGGCTTCGATCGCGGCGAGCTCCGCCTCGTCGTGCGCGGCGGTGAGGAACCACGCCTCGAACACGCTCGGGGGCAGGGCGATCCCCTGCTCGCGCATGGCGTGGAAGAACGGCGCGTACCGGAACGACTCCTGAGCCTGCGCCTCGGCGTAGGTCGTGGGCGCCTCGGCCGAGAAGGCCACGCCGAACAGGTTGCCGGCGCGCGGCACGGCGTGCACGACGCCCGCGTTGGTCAGCGCACGATGGAGGGCATCGGCCAGACGGGATGCCGAGGCGTCGATCTTCGCGTACACCTCGGGCGTCGCCAGGCGCAGCGTCGCCAGGCCCGCCGCGACGGAGAGCGGGTTGCCGGACAGCGTGCCGGCCTGGTAAACGGGGCCGACCGGCGCCAGCAGGTCCATGACGGAGGCAGCGCCGCCGAGCGCCGCGAGCGGCATCCCGCCGCCGACGACCTTGCCGAAGGTGATGATGTCGGGCAGGTACTGCTCGCCGGCCTCCTGCTGCAGGCCCCAGTAACCGGCGGGGTGCACGCGGAACCCGGTCAGCACCTCGTCCAGGATCATCAGCGCGCCGTGCGCATGCGCGGTCTCCGCGATCAGGCGGTTGAAGCCGGGCAGGGGTGCGACCACGCCCATGTTCGCGGAGGCGGCCTCAACGATCACCGCGGCGATGCGGTCGCCGTGCTCGGCGAAGACCTCCGCGAGGGCATCCGGATCGTTGTAGTCGATGACGAGCGTCTGCGCGGCGATCGGAGCGGGAACACCCGCCGAACCGGGCAGCGCGAGCGTCGCGACGCCGGAGCCGGCAGCGGCCAGCAGCCCGTCGGAGTGCCCGTGGTAGTGACCGGCGAACTTCACCAGCAGGTCGCGTCCGGTGGCGCCGCGCGCCAGGCGGATGGCGGTCATGGTCGCCTCGGTACCGGTGGACACCATGCGCACGTGCTCGACCGGGCGCGCGTCGCCCACCTGCACGCGATCGGCGATCAGCTGCGCGAGCTCGACCTCCCCCTCCGTGGGGGCGCCGAAGGACAGGCCGCGGGTCGCGGCCTCCTGCACCGCGCGCACGACCTCGGGGTGCGTGTGGCCGAGCAGCGCCGGTCCCCAGGACGCGACGAGGTCGATGTACTCCGTGCCCGCGGCATCCGTCACCCTGGCACCGTTCGCGGATGCCAGGAACCGGGGCGTCCCGCCCACCGAACCGTACGCCCGCACGGGCGAGTTCACGCCTCCCGGGATCACCGCGCGGGCGGCATCGAACAGGGTGTCATTGCGGTCGGTCATGGATACAAGCCTACGAAAACGACCTATGAGCGGCGTTGCGGCTGATCAGCGCAGCCACTCGGCCGCTTCGACCGCCCAGTACGTCAGCACGGCGTCGGCACCGGCACGGCGGATGGAGAGCAGCGACTCCAGGATGGCCGCGCGGCGATCGATCCAGCCCTTCGCGGCGGCGGCCTCGATCATCGCGTACTCGCCCGAGACCTGGTACGCCCACACCGGCACGTCCACGGCGTCGCGCACCTCGCGCACCATGTCCAGGAACGCCATCGCCGGCTTCACCATCACGATGTCGGCGCCCTCGTCCACGTCGAACAGCGCCTCGCGCACGCCCTCGCGGCGGTTGCCGGCGTCCATCTGGTAGGTGCGGCGGTCACCCTTCAGCTGCGAATCCACGGCCTCGCGGAAGGGACCGTAGAAGGCGCTGGCGTACTTGGCGGAGTATGCCAGCAGCAGGGTGTCCTGGAAGCCCTCGGTGTCGAGCGCCTCGCGGATCGCGGCGACCTGGCCGTCCATCATGCCGCTCAGGCCGAGCAGCTGCGAGCCGGCCCGCGCCTGCGCGAGAGCCATCGAGCGGTAGCGGTCCAGCGTCGCGTCGTTGTCGACGGCGCCCGAAGGGCCGAGGACCCCGCAGTGCCCGTGGTCGGTGAACTCGTCCAGGCACAGGTCGGTCTGCACGACCAGGGCGTCACCCACCTCGGCGGCGACCGCAGCGGTCGCGACGTTCAGGATGCCTTCGGGGTCGTCCGCACCCGAGCCCTCGGCGTCGCGAACCTCGGGGATGCCGAACAGCATGACCCCGCCGATGCCGGTCTCGGCGGCGTCCGCCGCCGCCCGGCGCAGCGAATCGAGCGAGTGCTGCACGACGCCGGGCATCGAGCCGATCGCAGCGGACTCCGACAGGTCCTCTCGGACGAACATCGGCAGCACCAGCTGCTGGGCCGAGAGGGAGGTCTCGCGCACCAGGTCGCGCACCGGAGCGGACTGGCGCAGCCGGCGCAGCCGGGTCTCGGGGAAACGGCTCATGAGGTGGACTCGTCCGCCGCGAACTCGTCGGCCGCGTGCGGGAGGGTGAAGTGCGACACCGTCTCGATCAGCGCATCGACCGTCTGCCGGTCGGCGACCACCGAGATCGGCAGACCCGCTTTCTGCGCGTCCTTCGCGGTGCGGGGGCCGATGGCGGCCAGCAGGGTGGAATCGGGGATCTCGGGGAACTGCTCGCGCACCTGGCTCGCGACCGAGCCGCTGGTGATCAGGATCGCGTTGATGCGACCGTTCTCCACATCGCGGCGGATGCGGTCGGTGACCGGCACTCCCACGGTGCGATACGCGACAACACTGTCGACGTCGTGGCCCGCGTCATTGAGCATGACCGAGAGCACCGGCTTGGCGATCTCGCTGCGCAGCGAGAGGACGCGACGGGGCTCCGGCTCGAGGGCGATCATCTGCTCGGCCATCCCCGCTGCCGAGTTGTCGAGCTCCGGGACGAGCGCGACCTCATACCCCACCGCGAGCAGAGCAGCCGCGGTGGTCTCGCCGACAGCGGCGATCTTCGTGCGCTTGGGCACCGTGACCCGGTGCGCGAACAGCACGTCCACCGTGGTGGCGCTCGTGACGGTCAGCCAGTCGTAGTGACCCTCCTGCAGCCGCTCGAGTGCGGCATCCAGAGCATCCTGATCCGTGGTGGGGGCGAAGTTGATCAGCGGGGCCACGACGGGCACTGCTCCCTGCACTCGCAGGCTCGCGGCGACACTGTCGCCCCACGGGCCGCCACGCGGCACCAGGACGCGCCAACCGTCCAGCGGCTTGGCCGTTTTCGTTTCGGAAGCAGTCATCAGGATCACTCTCGCGGGAGAAGGTCGGCCGCTCCCTGTTCGAGCAGCCGATGGGCTGCAGACATGCCGATGTCACGGATCGCGCGCATCGGGTCTGCACCATCGGCAGCACTTGCTCCGTTGCCACTGCCGTTCCGACGAATATACCCCCCGTTCAGGGACTCCGTGACGTCTATGCCGATCCGCCCGGTTCCGGCCGGCTCGTACACGACGCTGCGGATGCGGATGCTGTCGCCTGTGACCTGCGCGTGGGCCGCCATCGGCGCCTGGCATCCGGCCTCGAGCCCGGCGAGGATCGCCCGCTCGACCGTCACCGCGATGCGGGTGTCCTCGTCGTCGAGCTCGGCGAGCGCGGCGAGCAGATCGGCCGGGGCATCCGTCAGGGTCTCGACGGCCAGCGACCCCTGGCCGGGAGCGGTGGGCCACTCGGCCAGGCCGAGGTGCTCGCGGTGCAGGACGGAGTCCGCACCGAGCCGGCTCAGCCCCGCGGCGGCGAGGATCACGGCATCCAGCTCCCCCGATGCGACCCGCTCCAGTCGCGAGTCGACGTTCCCGCGGATGTCGACGGTCTCGGCACGCGGAGCGCGGCGGCGCACCTGGGCGATGCGACGCGGCGCGCCGGTGCCGATCCGCGCGCCGGCGGGCAGCTCGTGCAGAGGGGTGCCGTCTCGCGTGATCGCGACATCGCGGGCGTCCTCGCGGACCGGTGTCGCGGCGATGACGAGGCCGTCGGGCTGAGCCGTCGGCAGATCCTTCAGGGAGTGCACCAGGATGTCGCACTCCCCCGCCACGAGCGCCTCGCGCAGCCGGTTGGCGAACACGCCGGTGCCGCCGATCTCGGAGAGGGATGCCCGGTTGGTGTCGCCCTCCGACACGATCGGCACCAGCTCGACAGGGCGCCCGATGATCTTCGCCAGGGCGTCCGCGACGTGCCCGGACTGCGCCTGCGCGAGCGCGCTGCGCCTTGTTCCGAGACGGATCGGCGCGCCGGGACGGATGGGGGTTCTCACTGCAGCACGTCGGCGATCTCGTCGAGGCGCAGGCGGCGCCCGGTGTAGAAGGGCACCTCCTCCTTCACGAAGCGGCGGGCCTCGGTGTAGCGCAGGTCGCGCATCAGGTCGACCAGCTCGGTCGGGTCGTCGGCCTCGAGCGGCAGCAGCCACTCGTAGTCGCCGAGCGCGAAGGCGGCGACGGTGTTGGCGATCACACCGCGGTGCGCGGCGCCCTTGCGTCCGTGGTCCGCGAGCATCTGCCTGCGGTCGTCCTCGGAGGCGAGGTACCACTCCGGGGTGCGCACGAACGGGTAGAGGCAGAGCCAGCCCTTCGCCTCGACGCCGCGGAGGAAGCCCGGCACGTGCGCGCGGTTGAACTCCGCGTCGCGGTGCACGCCCATCACGTTCCACACCGGCAGCAGCGGGCGGATCAGGTCGGTGCGGCGCAGACGGCGAAGGGCGCGCTGCAGCTCCTCGGCGGTGTCGCCGTGCAGCCAGACCATCAGGTCGGCGTCCGCCTTCAGGCCGCTGACGTCGTAGAAGCCGCGCACCGAGACACCGGTTTCCTCGATGTCGGCGACGATCGTCTCCAGCTCGGTGGCCTCGGTCTCCACGACCGGGGCGTCGGGGTTTCGGCGCCAGACGGCCCAGAGGGTGAAGCCTGCAGGGGCGGATTCGGATGGGATGTCTTCACGAACTTCCGGCATGCATCCAGTCTGCCCCTTCCTGAGGGGTGCCGCGTACCTGGAGACCTCAGTCCCCAGCGGGAGACGGTCGCTAGCTGTACTTCCCCGTGAGGTTGTGAACG
>NZ_MKRT01000003.1:39932-51550 GCF_001897945.1 Microbacterium sp. 69-10 | reverse complement strand
CCAGCAGTTCGATGGACTGCCCGCGTGCGGTGGCGCGCGACACCGCCCAGTCGACGGCTCGGCGGCTCGCCTGCGCGTCGGTCACACCGACGACGATCTTCTCTGACATCTTCGGCTCCCATCAGTGACGGAGCCTCCACTCTATTGACCCCCGGGCGATTTCGCGCGGGCCGGGGCCGTGGAAAACGCGTCAGATCCGCATCGCGTCGAGTGCCGCCTTCAGACGTGCGACGGTGCCGTCGACGTCGCCGAGCTTGTCGAGCCCGAACAGGCCCATGCGGAAGGTGGAGAACGACTCCGGCTCGTCGCAGTGCAGCGGCACGCCGGCGGCGATCTGCAGCCCCTGGTCCTTGAACCTGGCGCCGGTGCGCAGGCCCTCGTCGGTCGTGTGCACGACCACCACGCTGGGTGCGGCGAAGGCGGATGCCGCGACGGACGGGAGCCCGCGCTCGGCCAGCAGGGCGCGCACGCGCGTGCCGAGCTCGATCTGCGCCGCGCGGAGGTTCTCCGGGCCGCGGTCGCGGGTCTCGATCATCTGCGCGAGGTTGCGGGCGATGGTGTCGGTGGGCATGGTCGCGTGGTAGCCGGCCCTGCCGTCGCGGTAGCCGTCCGAGATCGCCAGCCACCGGTTCAGGTCGAGGGCGAAG
This sequence comes from Microbacterium sp. 69-10, assembly GCF_001897945.1. Classification (GTDB taxonomy): domain Bacteria; phylum Actinomycetota; class Actinomycetes; order Actinomycetales; family Microbacteriaceae; genus Microbacterium. The sequence continues at coordinate 50,903 of NZ_MKRT01000003.1, read as the reverse complement.
CTGGTCGGAGTGCCGGATGCCACAGCATCCCGGCCGTTCTCGCTGAGCATGACGAAGCCGACGCCGGGCGAGCCGCTCCAGCCCTTCTGCGGGGCGCTCAGCAGCACGTCGACGCCGAGCGCGCGCATGTCCACCCACATCGCACCGGAGGCGATGCAGTCCAGCACCAGCACGCCGCCCACCTCGTGCGCGGCCTCGGCGAGCGCGCTCACGTAGTCGTCGGGAAGCAGGATGCCCGCGGCCGTCTCGACGTGCGGGGCGAAGACGACGTCGGGGCGCCCGGCGCGGATCGCCGCGACGACCTCGTCGATCGGGGCGGGGCTCCAGGCCGCCTGCGGGTCGTCGCTGTCAGGTCGCGCCTGGCAGACGGTGACGGCGGATGCGATGGATCCGGCGTCGAGGATCTGCGACCAGCGGTAGGAGAACAGGCCGTTGCGCACGACGAGCGCCTTCCTCCCGGTGGCGAGGTGACGGGCGACGGACTCCATGGCGTAGCTGCCTCCGCCGTTGATGACCACCGCGCTGTCGGCGCCGTACGTCTCGCGCAGGATGGCGAGCGTCTGCTGCATGACGTCGACGAAGCGGGCCGACATGTGGTTGAGGGAGCGATCGGTGAAGACCACCGAGTACTCCAGCAGGCCGTCGGGATCGATGTCGTCGTGGGGGAGGCTCATGCGTCCAGGTTCGCACCGCTCGCAGGTCCCGGAAAGGCCCTTCCACCTGACGGAAGTCTCGGCCGGAGGAAGCCGGGACTCGTGCCGCGTTGCCGAGGTGGCTAGCATGCGGGTGGAGCTGACATGGAGCAGGGATCGGATGCCGCGGGGCGGAGCGCGCCCGTGCGCTGGCCCGTGGTGTGCTGGCTCGCGATCCTGGCGCTGATCGGAGTCGCCCAGCTGGTGCGCGGGGAGTGGTTCGACGCCGCGGTGTTCCTGGTCGCGATCGCGCTCGTCTGCTGCAGCATCCTGCTCCCGCCGCACGGCGCGCATCGGCCGCGACCGGACCTCGTCGTGTTCGCGGCGACGGCGCTCGCCGCCGCGGTCGCGCTGCTGCCGCGGCACAGCACCGGAATGATCGTCGCCGTGCTGGTCACCGGGGTCGTCGCGCTCGTGGCGGGCTGGCCGGGCGCGGCATCCGCTCGTCGGACCTGGACTCCCGGGCTGCGGCGTCTCGCCGTGGCATGGGCGGTGATCCTGGTGGCCGGATGCCTGTGGGAACTGGCGCAGTTCATCGCCGGGCGGGTGGCGCCGACGCAGCCGAGCTTCGCGCTGAGCGACCTCGTCGATCCGCTGCTGGACACGGAGCTCGGCAAGGCGGTCTTCGCCGGCGCCTGGCTCAGCTGCGGCGCCTTCCTGGCGCTTCGAGGACGGCGCAGCGGATGATCTTCAGCACCGCGTTCTTCCTGCTCTGCGCGGCAGGGCTGATCCTGGCATCCTGGCGCATCCGGCTGCGGGATGCCGAGGCGACGATCACGGAGCTGTTCGACCGCCTGCTCGAGGATCGGTCGGTGCGGATCGCCGTGATCGTGGTGTGGTGGTGGCTGGGCTGGCACTTCCTCGCGGGCGAGACCCTGTGACCGGCCCGGTCGTGACCCATCATTCCGATGCCGGCGCGTTCAACCTCAGGAAGCGATCGACGAGTCGGTGCGCCAGTCCGCGTTCCAGCGGGGCGGAGGACAGCAGCCTGGTCGCATAGATGGGCAGCAGGACGATCTCCACGAGATCGAGTGCCGACAGCACTACGCGCTCGCCCCGTCCAGCGGCGCGCAGCAGCATCTCGTCGAGAGCGGCAAGACGCCCCTGTAGAAGGTCGCCCGGTGCGCGACCGTCCTGGACGGCACGCAGCAGTGCTGCCACGAATGGCGAGTGGCCGGGCCGGTGCGCGTTGAGCACGTCGATGACCTGCTCTGCCCAGCAGCAGAGCTCCGTGCGCAGGTCATCGGCCTCAGCGGGGATCGGGCTGGCGGCGTTGAGCTCGTCGATGGCGAGGTCGGCCAGCAGCCCGGGCATCCCGCCCCAGCGACGATGCAGGGTCGAGCGGTTCACCCCGGAGCGGCGTGCGACCTCCGATGTGGTGATCGACTCGGCCGACCGCTCTTCGAGCAGCTCGGAGAGTGCGCCGAGCACTGCCGCCCGCACACGGGCACTTCGGCCACCTGTGCGCTCCGTCACGGCATCTGGGTACATACCGGACACACTAACACGTCAACTGTTGCATCAAGGCGGCAAGGAGCTCTAGTCTTAACGCGTCTTATGATGCGTTAGGAGTGCATAGTGGTGCAGGACAAGGACGAAATCGAGAACTCGTCGCGGCGCTGGTGGGTGCTGGGGGTGCTGGTGCTGAGTCTGCTCGTGGTGCAGTTGGACACCACGGTCCTCGGCGTGGCCGTGCAGCGGTTGTCGCAGCCGCGGCCCGACGGCCTCGGGCTCACGCAGGGTGAGCTGCTGTGGGCGATCAACGCCTACACGCTGGTGATGGCCGGGATGCTGCTCACCACAGGAGCACTGGCGGATCGACTCGGTCGCAAGCGGGTGCTGCTGGGCGGGCTGGTCCTGTTCGCCGTCGCCTCGCTATGGTGTGCCTTCTCGGTCACCGGACCGATGCTGATCGCCGGACGCGCGGTGCTGGGCCTTGCGGCGGCATTGGTCACCCCGACGACCCTCGCGATCATCACCCAGGTCTTCAGCAAGCAGGAGCGTCCACGTGCCATCGGCATCTGGTCCGGCGGTGTCGGCATCGCCGTCGCGGTCGGGCCGCTCGTCGGCGGGCTGCTGCTGGACCATCTGTGGTGGGACTCGATCTTCCTCGTCAACGTGCCCGTGGTCGCCGTCGCCATCATCGCGATGGCGGTGATCGTGCCCGAGTCCCGCAACCCCCGACCCGGCCGCTTCGACGTTCCCGGTGTGCTGCTGTCGCTGCTCGGGATGGCGCTTCTCGTGAAAGGGATCATCGCAGGCGGTGACACCGGGGAATGGACCAGCCCGCAGGTGTGGGCGGTCGGATCGGCAGGGGTGCTCGTCCTCGCTGTGTTCGTGGTGTGGGAGCGCCGCGCAACCGCACCGCTGCTGCCACTGGACTGGTTCCGGTCCCGTACGTTCTCCGGTTCGATCACGGTCATGACGCTGGCGTTCTTCGCGATGCTCGGCGTCACCTTCACCACCGCGTTCTATCTGCTCAGCCTCCGCCGCCTCAGCGTCCTGAGCACCGGGCTGCTCCTGCTCCCGCTGGCTCTGGCGCAGCTCACGCTCTCCGCGTGGACGCCGGCTCTGGCGAGACGGTTCGGCGCACGTGTCACCGGCACGTTCGGGATGCTCCTCCTGACGAGCGCCCTGCTGCTGTTCGCCTCGCTCGACACCGGAACTCCGCTGTGGGTCCCTGGATTCGCCCTGTTCCTCATCGGGACAGGAATCGCGTTCATCATGCCCTCCGCCTCCGCGGCGATCATGGCATCGGTGCCGAAGGAACGCGCCGGATCGGCATCCGCGACCAGCAATGCATTCCGGCAGGTCGGCGGAGCTCTCGGCACCGCCGTACTCGGCGCCGTGCTCACCGGCGTCTACCGGGCGCAGATCACCGATCACCTCGACGCATTGCCCGCTGCGGTGCGTGATCTCGCAGCCTCGTCCATCCAGGCCACCCAAGCCGTTCTCGAGAGCCTCGGCCTGCAGCTGCCCGATGCATCGGCGATCTCAACGGCCTCCGACCAAGCATTCACCGTCGGATTCCACACCTCGTCGCTCATCGGCGCCGCGATCGCGCTCCTTGGCGCTGTCCTGGCCGCGCTCGTCCTCACACCACGAGGAGGTCCAACCCACGACGACGCTCCGCAGCCCATGGCCGACCCAGCTGAGGCAGACGCCCCATGAGCCACCCGGCTCTCATCGTCGGCGCAGGTGTCCGAATGTGAGGTCGAGCTCGAGAGCGGCGGTGCGCCAGCGATGCAGCAGCGGCCGAGCTCACATCACCGGAAATCCGTCCGGTTCTCCGATACATCCGCCGAGCCAGGACGACGGCGTGGGCGAGCTACATCCTGCTGAACCGCACGCTCGGACGCCGCCTCCCCGGCATCCAGGGGACGGCGATCGCGAGCCTGCTGACCTGCGCGGTCTGGACTCCCGTCGCGCTGGTGTGGCTGCTGCTGCACACCCCGACGATCACCAGCCTCATCCTCGCCGCAGCGTGCGGACTGGGGTCCTCGCTCATCCCCTATGCCTCCGACATGATCGCGCTGCGGTGGATCCCCGCCGAGATGTTCGGCACGTTCACCAGCCTGAACCTGGTGTGGGCCGCGCTGGCGGGCTGGCTGCTGCTGAGCCAGGAGCTGCAGCCCAACGAATGGATCGGAATCGCCCTGATCATCCTGAGCAGCGCGGTGGTGTCGGCCCGCGCGGCATCCCGTTCTTCGACGACGCCCATCGCTGCGCCGACGGAGTGAGAGCCTCGGAACCAGAAATACCCCGGCAGCAGCCAGGGTCTTGATCTGTGGAGCCTAGGAGATTCGAACTCCTGACATCCTGCTTGCAAAGCAGGCGCTCTACCAACTGAGCTAAGGCCCCGAAGGGGATTCCTCGAGGGAATGTGTGGGGCTACCAGGACTTGAACCTGGGACCTCTTCATTATCAGTGAAGCGCTCTAACCGCCTGAGCTATAGCCCCGTCAACCTCCAAGACTTTACCCGATGCCGAGGGTGAAAAGCGAATCGAGCCCGGCCTGCATGCAGGCCGGGCGTTTCCGATTCACTCCGCGGCGCCTCCGGGGCTCAGGGTGACCGTTCCGGCCGACACGTCGGCCTGGATCCGGTGCGAGCTGGAGGGGTCCTGGACCAGGTCGCTCTCCAGAGTTCCGGCCGTGGCCTGGTGACGCAGGGCGTACGAGCCGTCCGGCACGGTGAGGTCGAGGCGGCCCGCGGTGAGGTCGATCGAGACCTCGTCCGGAACGGACTGCAGCTGGGCGGTCACGCGCCCCGCGTTCACCGTGTACTCCGCCGTGCGCACGTCGCGCAGGTCGATGTCCGCGCGTCCGGCGTTCACCTCGGCATCCAGTTCCCTCGCCGCGCCCTGCACGGTCAGGGCCCCGGCGTTGATGTCCAGATCCAGCTCGCCGAACTCGCCGTCCACGCTCAGCGAACCGGCCTGAAGGGTGAGGTCCGCATCGATGCCGAGCAGCGACTCGGGCAGCACGAGCGTGGCCTGCTGCTCGCCGCGCAGCCAGTCCGGCCGGAACCAGTCGAAGCCGCTCCCCGGCCCGCGCACCTTGAGCTCGTCGTCATCGCGCTGCAGCGACCAGTCCTGCTCCGAGCCCTGCTCGATCTCCAGCCGTGCCTCGGTGACCCCCTCCCGGAACTCGACGGTCATGTCGGCGGCGCCGACCTCGAGATCGAGCGAGGTCACGCCCTGCACGTCGAGCCGCGTCGTGCCGCCCTCCTGCGACGACACCTGCTGCACGCCGGCGAACGCCGCCCCGGCCCCGGTGCCCAGCAGCACCACGCCGCCGCACACCGCCAGCACCACGGTGAGTGCTCCTGCGGTCTTCTTCGTCGCGCCGTTCATCGGACGCCTCCCTGGTAGTCGTTCCCGGCGTCCGCGACGCCGGTGTTCTCGATGTGCGCGAGTGCTGCCAGCACCCGCCGGTTGCCGTCCTCCGGTTCGAGCCCGAGCTTCTGGAAGATGGCGGTGATGTGCTTCTCGATGCTGGCCTCGCTCAGGAACAGCAGGCCGGCGATGGCACCGTTGGACTTGCCCTCGGCGATCAGCGCGAGCACCGTGCGCTCGCGATCGGTCAGGCGCAGCATCCGCTCGTCGCGATTGCGGCGGGTCAGCAGCTGCGCGACCACCTCGGGGTCGAGCACGGTGGCACCGGATGCGATGCGCTGCACCGACTCGATGAACTCGGCCACGTCGGCGACCCGGTCCTTGAGCAGATATCCCAGCGCCCCGCCCTGAGTCGATCCGCTCTGCGCGGCGATGAGGTCGCTCGCGTAGCGCTCCTCCACGTACTGGGACAGCACGAGGAGGGGGAGGGACGGATGCCCGGCGCGGATCGCCAGGGCCGCCCGGATGCCCTCGTCCGTGAACGTCGGCGGGAGCCTGACGTCGAGGATGCAGAGTTCGGGGTCCGTGTCGACCACCGCGTCCATGAGGCCGTCGGTGTCGGGGAGGGCGGCGACCACCTCGTGGCCGGCGTCCTCGAGCAGGCGGACGAGCCCTTCGCGGAGGAGGACCGAGTCCTCGCAGATGAGGATCCGCATCACGCCACCTCCTCGTTCTCGGGCCACCGGTGCTGGTTCAGAAGCGGGCAGATCAGGATGCGCATGGCACCGTCACCTCCAGGCTGGTGGGGCCGCCCGCGGGGCTGTCCAGGCGGAAGGTCCCGCCGGCGGCGAGGATGCGGTTGGTGATGCCGTCGAGTCCGCCTCCGGGCTGCACCTGCGCGCCGCCCATGCCGTTGTCCTCGACGCGCGCCCACAGGCCGCCGTCTCGGCTGCGCACGACCACGCGGCACTCGCTGGCCCTGGAGTGCTTGGCGGCGTTGGTCAGCGACTCGGCGATGGCGAAGTAGATCGCGGCCTCGGCGTCCCGGCATCCGGCACCGGAACCGGTCGTCCCGGCGTCGATCCGCACGTCGAGCTGCACGGGGATGTGCGAGCGGCTCGCCAGGGCGGAGAGCGCTGCGTCCAGGCCGCGGTCGTCCAGCACGGACGTGTGGATGCCGCGCGCGAGCTGGCGCAATTCGGTGATGGCGGCCTTGGTGGAGGTGTGCGCCTCGTCGATCAGGGCCTTCGCGGCGGCGGGGTCGGTGTCGATCTTCTGCTGTGCCAGGCCCAGGGTCATGCCCACGGAGACCAGTCGCGGCTGGACGCCGTCGTGCAGGTCCCGCTCGATGCGGGTGCGCTCGAGCTCGGCAGCCCGGACGGCGCCCTCGCGCTGCGCCGACGTGGTGCGCACCTGCGCGGTCAGCTCGGCCTCCCGGTTCGGCATGACCAGGGCGCGGCTGAGCAGGCGGTGCAGCAGGGCCAGACCGAGGATGCCGGCAGCGGCGGCGAGCACGCCGAGGATGCCCACCAGCGGCGCCCAGGCCGCGGCGACCATCGAGCCGAACGGCCCCTCGACCGTGGTGCGTCCTGACAGCGGAGCGAACGCGGTGAAGGCCGACCAGATCACGCCCCAGAACAGGCGCAGCACGAGCGTGCCGGCGATGCATCCGAGCACGAAGTTGAGCAGTGCGCGCCACATGCGGCCGTCGACGGACTGCCGCAGGACGTTGCGGATCCATCCGCCGAAGCCCGGGTGGGTGCGCGGCCGCCACTGCAGGTCGGGGAGGTTCCCGCCGTACAGGCCGTCCACGCGGCGCACCTCGAACCAGGCGAGGCCGTAGAGACCGTAGACCAGTGCGAGCAGCACGAAGATGCCGAGACCGAACACGAACAGCATCCCGAGGCCGATGCCGAGGGTCGCGGTGAGCACCGCGAAGACGGCCGTGCCCACGGCGCCGAGGGCGGCGAGTTCGAGCACGGTGAGGAGGATGCGCAGCGGCGGGCGGTCGGCATCCTTCGCAGGAGCGGCCGCAGGCGCGACCGGCGCGACGGGAGCCGTCGGCGGTACGGGCGCGGTCGGCGGGACCTGCGCCGCGGGCGGCACCGGCGCTGCCGGGGCGGTGGGCGCAGTGCCCTGGCCCGGTGCCGGGGAAGTCGGATTCGTGGTCATGGCATCCACGCTACGGTCATGAGGAATTCATTGACACGGGGCTGACCGGAGACCCCGATTCGGGTTTTCCCTATACTGGCACCATGACGGATGCCCACCCCGACGAACCGCACGGATCCGGCCTCAGCCAGCGCCTGAACTGGCTGCGCGCGGGCGTGCTCGGCGCCAATGACGGGATCGTGTCGGTGGCTTCGCTGGTCGTGGGCGTGGCCGGCGCGACGACCGACAACGCAGCGCTGCTGATCGCGGGTCTCGCCGGCCTGGTCGGCGGCGCGATCTCGATGGCGCTCGGCGAGTACGTGTCGGTGAGCAGCCAGCGCGACAGCGAGCAGGCACTGATCCACAAGGAGCGCGAGGAGCTGCGCACCATGCCGGAGGAGGAGCTCGACGAGCTCACCCGGCTCTACCGCGACCGCGGGCTGAACGAGGAGACCGCACGGCAGGTGGCGGTCGAGCTCACCGAGCACGACGCCCTCGCGGCGCACCTCGAGGTGGAGCTCGGCATCGATCAGGACGACCTGGTCAACCCGTGGCATGCCGCGATCTCGTCGGCCATCTCCTTCACGATCGGCGCGCTGCTGCCGCTGCTGGCCATCCTGCTCCCGCCCCCGGCCGTGCGGGTGCCGATCACCTTCCTGGCCGTGCTGGTCGCCCTGGCCCTCACGGGCTACGTCTCGGCGAAGGTCGGCGGTGCGAGCCCGGTCCGGGCCTCGCTGCGCCTCGTCATCGGCGGCGCGCTCGCGCTGCTCGCCACCTGGCTGATCGGCACGCTGCTGGGCACGACCGGGGTCGTCTGACCCTCCGCATCCGCTCCGTCCTCCGATGACTCCCCGGAGCGGATGCCGTTCAGCGGACGTCCGTGAACAGGGGGATCAGCACCTCGTCGACGATCCGCACGGCGGTACCGGCGTCGATCGCACTGTCACGGAACAGGAACCGGTCGCGCAGCAGCGCCTGTCCGACGTCGAGGCGCAGGTCGGTGACGGCGTCCGCCCGCACCTCTCCCCGGGCGACGGCGCGCTGCACGATCTCGCGCATGGGGCCGTGGAGGTTCCCGGAGCGAGCATCGGGGAGGGGCCCGCGAAGCGGGAGGGGTCCCCCGTTCTGCGAGCGCAGGGAACCTCCACGGCCCCGCACCCACCGACGAAGAACGCCCCTTCCCGAAAGGAAAGGGGCGTTCTCGAAACGGAAACTCAGTTCGACATGAACCCGACGAGCAGGCCGCCCGTCACCTTCACCGCCAGGTTGTAGATGCCCGCGATCACCGCGCCGAGCACCGTGAACACGATCAGGTTCAGGATCGCGACGACCGCGCCGAACGCCATCACCTGCGGCAGTCCGACCAGGCTCGTCAGGTCGATGGAGCCGTCGGTGATCTTGTCGAGGAAGTCGCTGGTCTGGGTGAGCACGCCGGTCGCCTGCAGCACCATGAACACCAGGAAGAACGACACCATCGTGACGATCGCCAGTGCCACGGCACCCAGGAACGACAGCTTCACCGCGGACCAGAAGTCGACGTAGACCAGGCGCAGACGCACCTGCTTGCCACCGGTGCGTCGGGTGGACTTCTTCGCCAGCTTGTCTGCGACTGTGCTCATCGGTCAGCTCTCTTCGGATCAGGCTTCGGGGGACTCGTCCTCAGTGGACTGGGGTTCGAGGTTCTGGGCTTCGGGGGTCTGGGGCTCGGAGGTCTCTGCATCCGCCTCGTCCTCGTCGTCCATGCCACGCTCACTGTTGCGTGCCACGGCGAGGATACGGTCATCGCCCGTCATTCGGGCGAACACGACTCCCATGGTGTCGCGGCCCTTGGCGGGCACCTCGGCCACGGCAGAGCGTACCACCTTGCCGCTGGACAGAACCACCAAGACCTCGTCGTCCTCGGACACGATCAGACCGCCCGCCAGAACGCCGCGCTCGTCGCTCAGCTTGGCCACCTTGATGCCCGTTCCACCGCGCTTCTGCACCTTGTACTCGTCCACCGTGGTGCGCTTGGCGTAGCCGCCGTCTGTCACGGTGAACACGTACGAGTCCTCGGCGACGATAGATGCCGACAGCAGGCTGTCCTCGTCGTCCTTGAACTTCATGCCGCGCACGCCCTCGGTCGCCCGGCCCATCGGACGCAGCGCGTCGTCAGTGGCGTGGAAGCGCACCGACATGCCCTTGGCGCTGATGAGCAGGATGTCCTCGTCGGCGTTCACGAGCTCAGCGCTGACCAGCTCGTCGCCCTCACGCATCCGGATGGCGATGACACCGCCCTGGCGGTTGGTGTCGTAGTCGCCGAGGCGGGTCTTCTTCACGAGGCCGCCGCGCGTCGCGAGCACGAGGTAGTCCTTCGCCTGGTAGTCGCTGATGGCGAGCACCTGGGCGATCTTCTCCTCGGGCTGCAGCGCCAGCAGGTTCGCGACGTGCTGGCCCTTGGCGTCCCGGCCGGCCTCCGGCACCTCGTACGTCTTGGTGCGGTACACGCGCCCCTTGTCCGTGAAGAACAGCAGCCAGTGGTGCGTCGTGGTCACGAAGAAGTGCTCGACCAGGTCGTCGGCGCGCAGCTGCGCGCCCTTCACGCCCTTGCCGCCGCGGTGCTGGGCGCGGTAGTTGTCACTGCGCGTGCGCTTGATGTAGCCCTCACGGGTGATGGTGACGACCATCTCCTCGACCGGGATCAGGTCCTCCATGGACATGTCGCCGTCGAAGCCGTGCAGGATGTGCGTGCGGCGCTCGTCGCCGAAGCGGTCGACGATCTCGGTGAGCTCGGTGCGGACGATGTCGCGCTGACGGGCCTCGGTGGCGATGATGTCCTTGTAGTCGGCGATCTTCGCCTCGAGCTCGGTGGCCTCGTCGATGATCTTCTGGCGCTCCAGGGCGGCCAGTCGACGCAGCTGCATGTCGAGGATGGCCTGCGCCTGATCGTCGTCGATGTCGAGCAGCGCCTTCAGTCCCTCGCGCGCCTCGTCGACGGTGGGGGAGCGGCGGATCAGCGCGATGACCTCGTCCAGGGCATCCAGTGCCTTCAGGTATCCCTGCAGGATGTGCATGCGCGCCTGCGCCTTGCGCAGACGGAAGCCCGTGCGGCGCACGATCACGTCGAGCTGGTGGTCGAGCCAGTTCGTGATGAAGCCGTCTAGTGCGAGCGTGCGCGGCACGCCGTCGACGATCGCGAGCATGTTCGCGCCGAAGTTGTCCTGCAGCTGGGTGTGCTTGTACAGGTTGTTCAGCACGACCTTCGCGACCGCGTCGCGCTTGAGCACGACGACCAGGCGCTGACCGGTGCGGT
>NZ_MKRT01000003.1:33005-39853 GCF_001897945.1 Microbacterium sp. 69-10 | reverse complement strand
CGGGGTTGACCTGGTACGGCAGCTCGGTGATGACCAGGCAGGTGCGGCCCTGGATCTCCTCGACCTCGACCACCGCGCGCATCGTGATCGAACCACGACCGGTGCGGTACGCCTCCTGGATGCCCTTGGTGCCCAGGATCTGGGCGCCGGTCGGGAAGTCCGGACCGGGGATGCGCTGGATCAGGCCCTCGAGCAGCTCCTCGCGGGGAAGACCCGGGTTCTCCAGAGCCCACAGCGCCGCCGCCGAGACCTCGCGCAGGTTGTGCGGCGGGATGTTGGTGGCCATGCCGACCGCGATGCCGATCGAGCCGTTGACCAGCAGGTTCGGGAAACGCGACGGAAGGACGTCGGGCTCCTGGGTCTGACCGTCGTAGTTCGGCGAGAAGTCGACGGTCTCCTCTTCGATGTCGCGCACCATCTCGAGCGCGAGCGGAGCCATCTTGGTCTCGGTGTACCGCGGCGCTGCGGCGCCCATGTTGCCGGGGGAGCCGAAGTTGCCCTGGCCGAGGGCCAGCGGATACCGCAGCGACCACGGCTGCACCAGGCGCACGAGGGTGTCGTAGATGGCCGAGTCACCGTGCGGGTGGTACTGACCCATGACCTCGCCGACCACGCGAGCGCACTTGGAGAACGACTTGTCGGGGCGGAACCCGCCGTCGTACATGCCGTAGATCACACGGCGGTGCACGGGCTTGAGGCCGTCGCGCACGTCGGGCAGCGCGCGGCCGACGATGACGGCCATGGCGTAGTCGAGGTAGCTGCGCTGCATCTCGGACTGCAGGTCGACCTGGTCGATGCGGCCGTGCTCGTGAGCCGGCTCGGGGCGTTCTTCGTCAGTCATGTCTTTTTCTTCTTCTCCGGATGCTGCCGGTGGTGCCGGACTCCGGAATGTTCTCTTCGTTCGCAGAACGGGGGCCCCGGCGCTGGCGCGCCACCCCGATGCTCACTCCGAGAACATTCCTCCGTCCTACGTGCGTGTGCTGTTGTCCGAGATCAGCGGTGGTGGTTTAGATATCGAGGAAGCGGACGTCCTTGGCGTTGCGCTGGATGAAGGTGCGCCGGGACTCGACGTCCTCACCCATCAGCACGCTGAAGATCTCGTCCGCGGCCGCAGCGTCGTCGATGGTGATCTGACGAAGGGTGCGCGTGGTGTGATCCATCGTGGTCTCCCACAGCTCCTTCGGGTTCATCTCACCGAGACCCTTGTAGCGCTGGATGCCGGCGTCCTTGGGCAGGCGCTTGCCGTTCTCGCTGCCGTGCTTGAGCAGGGCATCCCGCTCGACGTCGGTGTACACGTACTCGTGCGGCGCGTTGGTCCACTTCAGGCGGTACAGCGGCGGCATCGCGAGGTAGACGAAACCGGCCTCGATCAGCCCGCGCATGTAGCGGAACAGCAGCGTCAGCAGCAGTGTCGTGATGTGCTGGCCGTCGACATCGGCATCCGCCATCAGCACGATCTTGTGGTACCGAGCCTTGTCGATGTCGAAGTCCTCGCCGATGCCCGTGCCGAAGGCCTGGATCATCGCCTGGACCTCCTTGTTGCCCAGGGCCTTGTCCAGACGAGCGCGCTCGACGTTGAGGATCTTGCCGCGCAACGCCAGGATCGCCTGAGTGTGCGGGTCCCGGCCCTGCACCGCCGAGCCGCCGGCCGAGTCGCCCTCCACCAGGAAGATCTCGCTGATCGACGGGTCCTTGCTGGTGCAGTCCTTGAGCTTGTCCGGCATCGCCGCCGACTCGAACACGCTCTTGCGGCGTGCGGTCTCGCGAGCCTTGCGCGCGGCGATGCGGGCCGTGGCCGCATCGATCGCCTTGCGGATGATGTTCTTCGTCTGCGCCGGGTTGCGATCGAACCAGTCACCCAGCTGATCGTTCACGATCTTCTGCACGAACGCCTTCGCCTCGGTGTTGCCGAGCTTGGTCTTGGTCTGACCCTCGAACTGCGGCTCGCCGAGCTTGATCGAGATGACCGCCGTCAGGCCCTCGCGCACGTCGTCGCCGGAGAGGTTGTCGTCCTTCTCCTTGAGCAGGTTGTTCGCCCGCGCGTAGCGGTTGACCAGGCTGGTCAGCGCCGCGCGGAAGCCCTCCTCGTGCGTGCCGCCCTCGTGCGTGTTGATCGTGTTGGCGTAGGTGAACACGTTCTCGGTGTACGAGGTGGTCCACTGCATCGCGACCTCGAGCGAGATCTTGCGCTCGGAGTCCTCCGCGTCGAAGTCGATGATCTCCTCGTTCACGACCTCGGCCTTGCGCACCTTGTTGAGGTACTCGACGTAGTCGACCAGACCCCGCTCGTAGAGGAACACGTCAGAGGGCTGCTTCGTGATGCTCGTGCCGTCGGGTCCGTCGACCTCGTAGGCGGATGCCTCGCGCTCATCGTGCAGCGCGATGCGCAGCCCCTTGTTCAGGAACGCCATCTGCTGGAAGCGGGTGCGCAGGGTCTCGTAGTCGAAGTCGATCGTCTCCGTGAAGATCTCCGCATCCGGCCAGAACGTGATGCTGGTCCCGGTCTCGGAGGTCTCCTCGCCCCTCTCCAGCTGCTGCTGCGGGGTGCCGCCGTCGGCGAAGACGTGCCGCCAGACGTAGCCCTTCTGCTTGACCGCGACCTCGAATCGGGTCGAGAGCGCGTTCACGACGGAGGAGCCGACGCCGTGCAGACCGCCCGAGACGGCGTACGCCCCGCCGCCGAACTTGCCGCCGGCGTGCAGGATCGTCAGCACGACCTCGACGGTCGACTTGGTCGGGTCGGAGGAGTGCGGATCGACCGGGATGCCGCGGCCGTTGTCGACGACGCGGACAGCGCCGTCGGCGAGGATCGTCACGTCGATGTTGTCGGCGTAGCCGGCGAGAGCCTCATCGACCGAGTTGTCGACGATCTCGTACACCAGGTGGTGCAGACCGCGCGGACCCGTCGAGCCGATGTACATGCCGGGCCGCTTGCGGACCGCCTCGAGGCCCTCGAGGATCTGGATCTGGTCGGCGCCGTAGTCGCCGGGGACCTTCTTCGACTCCTGTGTGTTCGGCTCCGTCCCTGTCGAGGGGGCGTTCTCGTCGTCGGAAGGTGTTTCAGGCGTCATCAGAAATGGTTCTCCACATCGAAAGTACCCGCCCATTCTAGCGGGTTTCGACGGTCGACATACGCCTCAAACGCCGTGTGTGCGCTTCTGAGGGCTTGAGCCCCCGGTCGTGATGCCCTACCCGTAGGTGTCCCGTGGACCCCGTCCGGGCACGACGCGCGGTCCCCACTTCCATGACGGGACGTCCGGTCCGATGAACCGGATGTTCTCGACACCGGCATCCGGATAGCGGTTGCCGATCTCGGTCATGATCACGGCGCGCATGAACTGCAGGTTCTTCGCCCACGCCGTGGAGTCGCACTTCACGGTGAGAACGCCGCGCTCCAGCGAGACCGGCTCGGAGTGCTTCGCGGTGTCGGCGCCGGCGAGCTCGGCCCACTGCCGCACCAGGTCCTCGGCCGCGAGCGTCTTCTCCCAGCCGGAATCCCTGGTGAGCTTGGCGAGGATGTCACCGAGCGTGCCGGGATCGCGCCCCTTGGAGAACGGCGCGTTGTCGTCGTCGACCTCGATGCGCTTGCGACGCTTCCAGTTCTTCGAGCTGGGCTTCAGCCCGCGCAGCCGCAGGTAGGTCGCCACCGTCTCAGGAGGCTGCGGGTCCATCATCGGCGGTCTCCTCTCCGGGTCCTGCAGAGCCTAGATCGTCCTCGGTTCCTGAGCGAGCGGAGCGAGACGAAGGACGCTCATCGCTGATGGTTCCTGCGTGGATGCGCACGACATGACGGTGCAGCGGCTCGGGGATGTCCCCCTCGACGGCGGCCGTGACGATCACCTGCTCGTACCCGGAGGTGATGGCCGCCAGGCGCTCGCGCCGGTCGGCGTCCAGCTCGGCGAAGACGTCGTCCAGGATCAGCACCGGATCACCGGCCGGGGACTCGGCGCGCAGCAGTTCCGCGGATGCCAGGCGCAGCGCGAGCGCGACGGACCAGGACTCGCCATGCGAGGCGTACCCCTTCACCGGAAGATCGCGGACGCGCAGGATCAGGTCGTCGCGGTGAGGTCCCACCAGCGTCAGCCCGCGCTCGATCTCCTTCGAGCGCTTCGCCTGCAGCGCGGCACGGAACTGCTCCTCGATCTCGCCGCGGACCGGCCCATCTTCGGTCCCTGAGTCCGTCGAAGGGTCGCCCTCCTCCGGATCTCCACCGCGCACGGACAGCGCCCATTCCAGCTGCGGACGGTGGTCGGCCCCCGCGATCGCCGTGTAGGCCTCGGCGAGGGGACCCTGCAGATCGGATGCCAGCCGCAGGCGCGCATGGATGATCTCGGAGCCGAGTGAGATGAGCTTGTCATCCCACACATCGAGCGTCGAGAGGCCCTCGCCGCGCACTCCGCGCGCACGGGCGGACTTCAGAAGAGCGGTCCGCTGCCTCAGCACGCGCTCGTAGTCGGCGATCACCCCTGCCATCCGCGGAGTGCGCTGAATCAGCAGCTGATCTGCGAATCTTCTGCGCGACGAAGGATCGCCGCGGACGATCTGCAGGTCTTCGGGCGCGAACAGCACGACATGCGCGTAGCGCGGCAGCTCGTTGGTCTTCGACGGTGACCCGTTGATGCGCGCCTTGTTCGAGCCCTGCCTGTTGAGCTGCACCTCGACGAGCACCTTGCGCTCACCGTGCGCGAGACGCGCTCGCACCACGGCGAACTCCTTGCCGTCCCGCACCATCGGAGCATCCGACGACACCCGATGCGATCCCAGCGTCGCGAGGAAGACGATCGCTTCGGCGAGGTTGGTCTTCCCCTGCCCGTTGCTGCCGACGAGCACGTTCGGACCGCGATGCAGCGTGAGATCAGCGGTCGCGTAATTGCGGAAATCGCCCAGGTTCAGGTGCTCCACAATCACGATGTCAGCCTACCTTCGGGGTCGGACGCTCCGTCCGCTGCTGAACGCCGGTGACGGGTCCGTGCCGGTCAGAGTTCCCGCGCGAAGAAGACCTTGTCGGCGGAGCGGTGCGTCTCGACGAGACCGGACTTCTCGAGTACCCGGATGGAGGGCGCGTTGTCGAGGTCGGTGTCGGCGATCGCGCGCTTCGCGCCGGCATCCGCGGCGATCCGCAGCCCTTCGGCCACGGCATCCGTTGCCAGCCCGCGGCCGCGAGCAGAGGGGATCAGGCCGTAGCCGAACTCGACGGTGCCCGACTCGTCCGGTGGTCCGAAGAAGCCGAAACCGCCCACGGCCAGGTTTTCTTCTCGGACCATGTACAGCGTGAAGACAGCATCCGCGGCGTCCTGGTCCGCCAGCATCCGCAACGGCACCAGCTCGTCCGCGAACGGATAGTCCGGATGCCAGTGATCGCCGTCCCGCTCATCCCGCACGACTATGCGCCGCGCGAGCTCCGGTGTGATGGGCTCGAGCGTCACCGAAGCAGCAGGTTCGGCTGCAGCAGGTACTTGAACGAGTCCAGACCGGCCTGGTCCACCGAGGTCTGGCTGGTCACGAGCACCGGGCTGAGCTTGTTGGCGTTGTCGCTCGACGTGAACGTGACGCGGGTGAACTCGCTCTTGACCGCGCCGAGAGCCTCGAGCAGGTACTGCGGGTTCAGGCCGAGGGTCACCTCGTCGCCGCCGTTCAGGTGAGCGTCGACCGACTCGGAGGCGCGGGCCTGCTCGCTGCCGGATGCATCCATCGTCACGCCGTCGGCGCCGAACGTGAATCGCAGCGGAGCGGAGCGGTCGAGCACCAGGGCGACACGGCGCACGGCCTCGATGAGGTCGCCGGTGTTGACGACCGCGTAGTGGTCGGTCTGCTCGGGGAACAGCCTGCGCACGGGCGGGAAATTGCCCTTGATCAGGAGAGAAGTCACAGTCTTGTTGCCCGCGGTGAACGCGATGATCTCGCGGTCACCCGCTCCGGAGAACGCGATCTCGATGTTGCCGGCGTGCGCGAAGGTCTTCCCGACCTCGGTGAGCGTTCGGGCCGGGACCAGCGCGGTCTGCTCTGCGCCCTCCCCGTCCCACGGCACGTCGCGGAGCGAGACGCGGTAGCGGTCGGTCGCGACCAGGCTCAGGGTGGTGCCGGAGACCTCGAGCTGCACGCCGGTGAGGACCGGGGTCACATCGTCGCGGGATGCGGCGAAGGCCACCTGCGCGATCGCGGTGCCGAACTCCTCGGCCGGCACGACGCCCGTCGAGCCGGTCACCTCGGGGATGGAGGGATATTCCTCGACCGGCATGGCGGCGAGGGTGAACCGTGCGGAACCGCAGGTGACGGCGATCCCGCCGTCCTCCTCCACCGCGATCTCGATCGGCGCGTTCGGAAGCCGGCTCGCGATGTCCGACAGCAGGCGGCCGTGCACGAGGATCGTCCCCGGCTCGTCGACGGTCGCCTCGATCGTGGTGCGGGCGGATGCCTCGTAGTCGAAGGCCGAGAGGGTCAGTCCCTCAGCGGATGCCTCGATGAGCACACCCGCAAGGATCGGCTGCGGATTGCGCTGTGGCAGCAGCTTGACGACGAAGGACACAGCCTCGCTGAACACATCGCGGTTGACCTGGAACCTCACGGGCGCTCCCTCGTTGTACTTCACCTTTCGCAGTGGGCCCACTGCAGGCGATCCCATGCTAGTCGCACCGGGCGAAGCCGCCGCTACCCCGAATGGGGCTGTGGCGGCCTGTCCGTCCACATCCGTCTGGTGATCGGGGAGCCCTTCACTGAGATTGATCTCTTAACGGTGTTAACAACTGTGGATTCTGTGGATAAGTCGGTGGATAGCAGCGGAGAGTAGGAAACTACACGCTTGTCAGTTGTGGAGACCCTGAGGATTCCGGGGCTTTCGGAGGGTTCCG
>NZ_MKRT01000003.1:0-32941 GCF_001897945.1 Microbacterium sp. 69-10 | reverse complement strand
TTCCGCGTGACTTCAGGCGTGTCGGGGCGTCAGCGACGGCTGATCTGGGTGGTGATCTCGGTGACCTGGTTGTAGACCGAACGGCGCTCCTTCATGAGCTCGCTGATCTTCTTGCAGGCGTACATCACGGTGGTGTGATCGCGGTTGCCGAACAGCTGACCGATCTTCGGCAGCGACAGATTCGTGCGCTCGCGGCACAGGTACATGGCGATCTGCCGGGCGATCGCGATCTGCTGCGAACGGCTCGAGCCGTACAGATCGTCGACCGTGAGTTTGAAGTACGCGGCCGTCGACGTGATGATGTCCGTCGGCGAGATGACGTTGTCCTCGGTGGTGTCGACGATGTCGCGCAGCACGGTCTGAGCGAGCGAGATGTCGAGCGCCGAGCGGTTGAGGCTCGCGAACGCGGAGACCCGGATCAGCGCCCCCTCCAGCTCGCGGATGTTCGAGGAGACCACCGTCGCGATGTACTCGAGCACTTCATCGGGGATGTGGAGCGACTCGCTCTGCGCCTTCTTGCGCAGGATCGCGATGCGGGTCTCCAGGTCGGGCGCCTGCACATCCGTGATCAGGCCCCACTCGAAGCGGCTGCGCATCCGGTCCTCGAAGCCGGTGAGCAGCTTCGGTGCCACATCGCTGGTGATCACGACCTGCTTGTTGTGGTCGTGCAGCTGGTTGAAGGTGTGGAAGAACGCCTCCTGCGTCTCGGCGCGACCCTGCAGGAACTGGATGTCGTCGATCATCAGGATGTCGACCTCGCGGTACCGGCTCTGGAAGGCGGCGCCGCGGTTGTTCGCGATCGAGTTGATGAAGTCGTTCGTGAACTCCTCGCTCGAGACGTAGCGAACCTTCACCCCGGCGTAGAGCGACTGCGCGTAGTCGCCGATGGCGTGCAGGAGGTGGGTCTTGCCCAGTCCGGAGTCGCCGTAGATGAACAACGGGTTGTACGCCTTCGCCGGCGCCTCAGCCACGGCGACCGCCGCCGCATGCGCGAAGCGGTTGGACTGGCCGATCACGAAGTTGTCGAAGGTGTACTTCGGGTTGAGGCGCGATTCGTGGCGCAGAGCCTGGGGCGTCTCCGCCGCGGGCTCGCTGCGAACCGGCTCGGGAGTCGTGAAGTCGGGGACCGAGATGGGCGCCGTCGGCTGGTCGGCGAGCTCGTGGTTCACCACCGTGCGATACGAGGTGACCTCGTCGCCGATCTGGGACAGAGCCTCCATCAGCGGGATGCGCAGCCTCTTGTTGATCTGCGCGGCGGTCAGATCGTTCGGGACGTCCAGGTACAGCACCCCGCCCATGACGCCGGCCGGAACCACCAGGCTGAGGAAGCCGTGCAGCTGCGGCGACACCCGCTCATCCTCGGCGAGACGATCGCGCAGAGTCGACCAGATCGGCACGTCGGGGTGGGCTGCAGTGGTCATGGTGCTCCGGGCGAGGTTGTGGAAAGGTCGCACAAAGCGTGGTCTCCCCCTGTGGATAACGTCGGATGCCACGGTAGTCATCACCCGCCAGAACATCAAGCCGCCCGCGGAAACACGCGGGTGTGTCGCGATCCGGCCCGGTCTCCACAGTTGTGGATAATGGGTGTGCGCAACTGACGGGCGGCATCGAGGCATCCGGCGGTGGATTTGCCCTGCGCGGCGGCAGGTCGTACCCTTAATCGGTTGACTTATGCCTTTTGGCAGTACCCCCTGTCTCCGGATGAAAAAGCCCGGTGACACCATTCCCGGAGTGATTCCATGAGCAAGCGCACCTTCCAGCCCAACAACCGCCGTCGCGCCAAGAAGCACGGCTTCCGTGCCCGCATGCGCACCCGCGCCGGCCGCGCCATCCTTTCGGCACGTCGCTCGAAGGGCCGTGCTGAGCTCTCGGCGTAAGCCCGCTCACCCGGACCTGCCGTGCTCGCCCGGCCGAATCGCCTGACGCGTGGCGTCGACTACCGACAGGTGGTCCGCCGCGGCACGCGATGCGGTGGGCCGCGTCTGGTGACCTCGGTTCTGCCGGCGTCCGACGACCGTGCACCCCGGTTCGGGTTCATCATCAGCAAGCAGGTAGGAACCGCTGTGGTTCGGAACACCGTTCGCCGCCGCCTGAAAGCGGTGTGCGCCGAGTTCCTCGACACGGTTCCCGAGGGCACGGATGTCGTCATCCGTGCCCTTCCCGCATCCGCGACCGCCGAGTTCGCCGACCTGCGGACCGACGTGGCGCGCTGTCTCAATCGGCTCGTGGCCGGGCCGGTGCGGGCATGAGCGCGCTTCCGTCCTACGCTTTCGGAACGGCGCGGTTCCGGGCATCCGATCTGATCCGCGGGATCCTCGTCCTGCCGAGGAATGCGGTGCTCGCGTTCCTCGTCGTCTACCGCGCGGTGATCTCACCGCTGTACGGGGATGTGTGCAGGTATTACCCGTCCTGTTCCGCTTACGCTGTAGGTGCGGTGCAGCAGCACGGCGCGGTGTGGGGGACGATCCTGTCGGCCTGGCGCATCCTGCGCTGCAATCCGTGGAGCAAGGGCGGCGTCGACGACGTGCGCCCTCACGCTCATTTCCACTACGAACTGACTCCGCACGGATTCGTCGTACCCGCTCGAAAGGACTGAACAGTGGGTCTTGACCTTCTGCTCGCAAGCACCCCCAGCCCGGCCGCCGGCAACGGGGGTGGTTTCGATCTGTTCAGCATCCTGCTGTGGCCGTTCAAGTGGATCGTCGAGGCGATCCTGGTCGCCTGGCACTGGCTCTTCACCGCATTCGGGATGGCTCCGAATGCTGGTCTGACCTGGGTCTTGTCCATCGTCGGTCTCGTGATCGTGATCCGTGCGGCGGTCTTCCCGCTGTTCGTGAAGCAGATCAAGAGCCAGCGCAAGATGATGGAGATCGCTCCGCAGCTGAAGAAGGTGCAGGAGAAGTACAAGGGCAAGCGCGACCAGCTCTCGCGCGAGGCGATGAGCCGCGAGACCATGGCGCTGTACAAGAAGCACGGCACGACCCCGGTGTCGTCGTGTCTTCCGATGCTCGTGCAGATGCCCTTCCTGCTCGGCATGTTCTACACGCTGCGTGACGTCGGCGACCACGCGAAGCACGGCATCGGCGGCGTCGGTCTGCTGCACGCCGACCTGACCAAGCAGTTCTACGACGCGACGCTGTTCGGTGTCGCCCCGCTGCACATCGATCTCCGCACGGCGCTCGAGACCAAGCCGGCCGGCTGGGAGGTCACGGTCACGATCCTCGTGGTGCTCGTGATCCTCATGATCGTCTCGCAGTTCTACACGCAGCTGCAGATCATCTCGAAGAACCTGTCGCCCGAGGCCAAGACCGGCCAGGCGTACCAGATGCAGAAGATCATGCTCTACGTTCTGCCGCTGGGCTTCATCTTCTCGGGCGTCTTCTTCCCGCTCGGTGTGGTGCTCTACTGGTTCGTCTCCAACCTGTGGACCATGGGCCAGCAGTTCCTGGTCATCCGCGAGATGCCGACGCCCGGCTCGGACGCCGCCCGTGCTCGTGAGGAGCGTCTGGCCCGTCGTGGCAAGGCGATCAACGCAGAGGGCAAGATCGTTCCGATCGCGGTGTACGAGGCTGAGCAGCAGCGTCTGCTCGAGGAGGCCGAGCGCGCCAAGGAGCAGGCTCCGAAGCGGGAGCAGCCCATGAGCAAGAAGCGTGCGAAGAAGAAGGGGTCCAACTGATGACGACGGATGAGCTGAAGTCCTCGGCCGAGTCGACGATCGAGGAGCTCGAGCAGGAAGGCGACATCGCGGCCGACTTCCTGGAGGAGCTGCTCGACATCGCCGACATCGACGGTGACCTGAATCTCGATGTGCGTCAGGGTCGCGCCTATGTGTCGGTCGAGGCGGAGGGCGACGCCCTGTCCCTGCTGTCGGCACCCGAGACCGTGCAGGCCCTGCAGGAGCTCACTCGACTCGCCGTGCAGAGCAAGACCGGGTCGTTCTCACGCATGATCCTCGACATCGGCGGATCGCGAGACACCCGCCGCCGACAGCTCGAAGGACTGGTGAACGCCGCGGTCGCCAAACTCGACGACGGTGCGTCGCAGGCATCCCTTCCCGCGATGTCCTCCTACGAGCGCAAGCTCGTGCACGACATCGTGTCCGAGCGTGGACTGGTCTCGGAGTCGTACGGCGAGGGCGCTGACCGCCACACGGTGATCTCCCGCGGCTGACCTTCTCTCCAGTGATGTTTCACGTGAAACATCACTGGGTATTCGGCCATCGAGCGAGCGGTTCGCGATGCGCGTTTCACGTGAAACGTACGGCTCAGGCACCGGTCATTGAGTGAGCGAATCGAGACGAAAATGCACGATCCCCTCGAAGGAGCAACAGTGTGACTGAGTCGAAACTCGAATCCGAGCCCGCAGTCGCAGCGGAGATCTTCGGCGATCGCATCGATCTCGCGCGTCGGTTCACGGCATCGCTCGCCGCCGAGGGGGAACTGCGCGGACTGATCGGCCCGCTGGAACTGCCCCGACTCTGGACGAGGCACGTGCTGAACTCGGCGATCGCTGCCCCACTGTTCCGTGGTTCGGTTGCGGATGTCGGTTCCGGCGCCGGCCTGCCGGGCCTGGTCCTCGCCATCGCGCGCCCTGATGTGGAGTGGACCCTCATCGAACCGATGGAGCGCCGGGTCACCTGGCTCAATGATCAGGTGGAGTCGCTCGAGCTGTCGAACGTGCGGGTCATGCGCGCCCGCGCTGAAGACGTCGGAGTCGAGTTCGACGTGGTGACGGCCCGCGCGGTCAGCGCGTTGCGGACGCTGATCCCGATCACAGCTCCGCTGGCGAAGGATGCCGGTGAACTGATCTTCCTCAAGGGACACAACGTCGATGCTGAGATCACGGCTGCGCAGAAGGTGCTGAAGAAGCACAAGGTGACGGACGTCTCGGTCGAGGTGCTCGGCGAAGGTGTTCTCGGCGAGACGACTCGCGTCTTCCGCGCGCGCGTGCGCTGAGTTCGGGCTGTCCATTTCGTCTCGTCGCTGCGCTCCTCGCTCAATGACCGGTCGTTGAGCGAGCGCAGCGAGTCGAAACGCCTGGTTTGCCACCGATCCACCCCGGTCGTTGAGCGAGCGCAGCGAGTCGAAACGCACTGCTTTCCACATGTGGATGTTTCACGTGAAACATCCACAGCTGCCGTGATCTTGGACGTCAGCGGTCTCCGGTGGTGCTTACCGTCGGTTCACTACGGGATACACCTACATTCTCAAGTGCTCCGACGGGACGTTCTATGCGGGCAGCACTGTCGATCTGGATACCCGTCTCGAGACCCATGCGCAGGGAATGGGGAGTGACTACACGTCCTGCAGGCTTCCCGTGGAACTGGTCTGGTTCGCGGAGTTCGAGCGAATCGATGAGGCTTTCGGGTTGGAGAAGCGCATCCAAGGGTGGAGTCACACTAAGCGGCAGGCGTTCATCGAGGGCGGCTTCGATGCGATCAAAGGCTGGAGTACGCGCGAGCGTGCCCTGCGAAAGGCCAGGGGTTGAGCGTGCAGGGTACGGGCATTTCGACTCGTCGCTGCGCTCCTCGCTCAATGACCAGGGGAGATACGTCGGTCGTTGAGCGAGCGAAGCGAGTCGAAACGCCGGAGTCGGAACTGTGCCGCACCTCCGCTCTTCGTTGCGTTGCACATTCGATGACCGAAAGGGGGAGTCGGTGGCGTCGATTAGAGTGGTAGACGGTCCCGAAAGGAGTCGATGTTTCACGTGAAACCATCCGACAACGCATCGCCGAGCCACGATTTCGGGATGGATACCCCGCTCGCTCGGGAACTCGCTGATCTGTCCAGTCGGCGCAGGGCTCTGCGCGAGGTCAATGTCACCTTCTCGGGTGAGACCCGCATCTTCACGGTCTCCAACCAGAAGGGCGGCGTCGGCAAGACGACGTCGGCGGTGAACCTGGCATCCGCTCTCGCCGAACTCGGAGCGAAGGTCCTCGTGATCGATCTCGATCCGCAGGGCAACGCATCCACGGCGCTCAGCATCCCGCACACGGCGGACACCTCGAGCATCTATGACGTGCTGATCAACGATCTGCCGTTCGTGGAGATCGTGCAGCCGAGTCCGGAGTCCGAGAACCTCTTCTGCGCGCCCAGTACGATCCACCTGGCCGGCGCCGAGATCGAACTCGTCTCGCAGGTAGCACGAGAGTTCCGGCTGCGCCGCGCCCTCAAGACCTATCTCGACGACAATCACATGGACGTCGTGATCATCGACTGCCCGCCGTCGCTGGGACTGCTCACGATCAACGCCTTCACGGCCGCGACGGAGGTTCTGATCCCGATTCAGGCCGAGTACTACGCGCTGGAAGGCCTGAGTCAGCTGCTCGGGAACATCCAGATGATCCAGAAGCACCTCAACCCCGAACTCCACCTCTCCACGATCCTGCTCACGATGTTCGACGCGCGCACGCGCCTGTCGCAGCAGGTCGCCGACGAGGTCCGCAACCACTTCCCGCAGCAGGTACTCGACGCCGTCATCCCACGGTCGGTCCGCGTCTCCGAGGCACCGAGCTTCGGTCAGACCGTGATCGCGTATGACGGGACGTCGGCCGGCGCCGTCGCCTACCGGGAAGCAGCAGTCGAGATCGCACAGCGAGGCGAACGATCCTCGCAGAACAAGGAGCACTGATGGCCGCCAAGCGCACCGGACTCGGTCGGGGGATCGGAGCCCTCATTCCCACCGCGGATCAGGCCGAGCGCCCCGTGGACGTGTTCTTCCCCGGGGCTCCCAAGCCGAAGACGGATGCTGAGCCCGCGCCCGCAGCGGCGGAGGCCGACCTTCCGGAGATCCCCGGCATCCGCCTCATCCAGGTGGACCCCAACAGCATCGTGCCCAACCCGCGTCAGCCGCGCACACACTTCGATGAGGATCACCTCGCCGAGCTCGTGCACAGCGTGCGCGAGTTCGGCGTGCTGCAGCCCGTCGTCGTGCGCAAGAACGCCGACGGCGACTACGAACTGATCATGGGGGAGCGGCGCACGCGCGCGGCGCGCGAGGCCGGCCTGACCGAGATCCCCGCGATCGTTCGCGAGACCGCCGATGAGGACCTGCTGCGCGACGCGCTGCTCGAGAATCTGCACCGGTCAGAGCTGAACCCCCTGGAAGAGGCATCCGCCTACCAGCAGCTGCTCGAGGACTTCGGCATCACGCAGGAGGAACTGGCCACCCGGATCGGTCGCTCCCGCCCGCAGATCAGCAACACGATCCGTCTGCTGCGCCTGCCCGTTCCGGTGCAGCAGCGCGTCGCGGCCGGTGTGCTGTCGGCTGGTCACGCGCGCGCGATCCTCTCGGTGGAGGACCCCGAGCGGATGCAGCGCCTAGCTGACAAGGTGGTGAACGAGGACCTGTCCGTGCGCGCCACGGAGGCGGCCGCGAAGGCCCTTCCCGCGGCGGCGGGCAGCAAGTCGAAGCCGCAGGCGGGAGCGCGCCGCGCTTACCTGGACGAGGTCTCCGCGAAGCTCGGAGACCGGTTGAACACCCGTGTCCAGATCGCGCTGGGAGCGCGTAAGGGCCAGGTCAAGATCGAATTCGCATCAATTCAGGACCTGAACCGCATTCTCGGGGAGCTCGGCGAGCAGGAGTACGGCTCACGCTGATCCGCGCCCCAGGGCCCGCGATGTTTCACGTGAAACAATGCGGGCCCTTTCCTGTTGCTCCGGTTGTTGAGCGAGCGGAGCGAGACGAAACGTCCGCCTCGGCGTGTGGGCATTTCGTCTCGTCGCTGCGCTCCTCGCTCCATGACCGGGAGTCCAGCGAGCGGAGCGAGACGAAACGTCCGCCCCGCCGTTTCACGTGAAACATTGCAGGTCGATCACCCCTTGTTCACAGCGGGTTCACCGGGATCCGCCACTGTGGACGCATGACCGACAACTCCCGAAAGACCACGCGCCGCGCCGCTGGAGTCGCAGCCATCGTCACGCTCACCGCGGCGACGCTGCTCGCTGCGCCTGCGGCGCAGGCAGCTCCGAAGTGCCCGACTCCCGCCAAGGGAACCCCCGCGATCAACATGTGCGCGCAGCGTGGTGACCTGCTCGATGTCCGCATCGGCGACGTCCTGCCCACCCAGCCCTCCCTCGGCTACGACGAGGTCTACTACAAGCTCGGCCGGTACACGCTGGGCAAGGACAAGATCAACAAGAAGTTCGACGACT
Source organism: Microbacterium sp. 69-10 (assembly GCF_001897945.1). Classification (GTDB taxonomy): domain Bacteria; phylum Actinomycetota; class Actinomycetes; order Actinomycetales; family Microbacteriaceae; genus Microbacterium. Next base: position 24,788 of record NZ_MKRT01000003.1, on the reverse strand, counting down.
GGTGCGAGGCGAACGGACAGGGCGAGGCGGCGGTCGCTGACGCGAGCGCGCGCCTGGACGACCCCACCAGCTTCACCTGCACGATCCCCGTGGGTCAGGAGACCGCTGAGAGCATCGCACCGATGAAGACAGTGGTCATCGGGCCCGGCGGCAAGCTGTACCTCACCGATGGTCACCACACGCTGACGTCCTTCTAGGAGCTGGCGGACGGCGGTCCGAACCTGCATGTGCGTCTGCGCGTGCTCGGCAACCTCACTGGTCTGGGCCAGAAGCAGTTCTGGGACACGATGCAGAAGAACGGCTGGACGTACCTGAAGGATGCCGAGGGTGTCGCGATCACGCCCAAGCAGCTGCCGAGCTCGGTCGGCCTCAACAACTTCAAGGACGACGAGCTGCGCAGCCTGCTCTACTTCGGTCGCGACATCGGCTACGCAGCCGGATCCGTGCCCTTCCAGGAGTTCTACTGGGCGGACTGGGTGCGCACCTCCGGCGCGGTCGACCTCGCGGGCTGGAACCGCGATGACCGTGCCAGCTACCTGAACACGGTGGAGCGCCTGACTCGCGCGCAGACCGCCCTCGCGCCGGATGCCGTGGTCGCGAACGGCCTGACAGCATCCGAGCTGGGTGCCCTGACGGAGTGGAACGACGGCAAGAAGCCCACCGGCGGTGAGTTCGGCAAGCTCTCCAAGCCCTATGAGGACGCCAAGCCCGGCAAGCTCGCCTACGCGCTGGAGTTCAAGCAGCTGCACGGCATCACGAGCGCGGAGACGGTCGGCGCGCGCTGACACACGCGGCGTCCACGAGAACACGGTCGGATGCCTTCCGGCCGCGTTCTCGTGCGTAGGCTGGAAGTCATGACCGAGTCCATCCCGCGCCGCGCGAGCCTCGAGGTGCTGCGCGCCGAAGCATCGGATGAGCTCGCGGTGCTCATCCAGGAGCGACTGCGCGGGGGAGAGGACCCCTGGGAGTTCATGGAGGATCTGCCCAGCATCGACGAGCTGGTCGTCTTCCTGCTGCGCGCCGAGAACATCAAGGCGAACGACGGCGTGCGGCCGAACTCCGCGCGTCACTACCGGGTGCTCCGCCAGATCGCGCTCGAGTACCCGGAACTGACGAAGACGGTGTGGGGGATGCTGGGGGAGCGGCGCCACCGCCGCTGGGACCCTACGGTCGCCGACGCCTCCTGACGCCAGGAGGACCGTGCGCCCGCCGACCCTGGTTACGCTGTGTCGGGAGGCTGAATGCTGGTGGACTACGACCCGGATTGGTCGCGTCAGTTCGATGACGCGGCTGCAGAGCTGCGCGCTGCCGGCGACCCGACGTGGACGATCGAGCACATCGGGTCGACCGCCGTCCCGGGGATGATGGCGAAGCCCGTCATCGATATCGCCGTCCGTCCCGTGGTCTGCCCGCCGTGAACGTCCACGACAAGGAGTCACAGGCATCCGGACACGAAGAAGCCCGCCACCCCGAAGGGTGACGGGCTCGCTTCAGCAGATGGGCTGCTGAGCCGGTCGACGCATCAGCCGATGAACGCGGCGAGATCCTGCTCGAGGGCGAACTTCGGCTTGGCGCCGATGATCGTGGTCTTGACCTCGCCGCCCTGGAACACCTTCATCGCGGGGATCGAGGTGATCTGGTACTGCATCGCGAGGTTGGGGTTCTCGTCGACGTTGAGCTTGAGGATGGTGATCTTCTCGGGGTGCTCGGCCTGGATCTCGTCGAGCACCGGCGCGACCATGCGACACGGACCGCACCACGCGGCCCAGAAGTCGACGAGGACCGGGCCATCGGCCTGGAGCACGTCCTGCTCCCAGGTCGCCTCGGTGGTTGCCTTGGCAGTCATGATTCTCCTTAGTTGGGTATCCGATGCAACACCGGATGCGGGAAAAGTGTTCCGGATGCTCAGTGCGCGGCCGCCGCGGCCGCAGGAGCGGCATCCGCGAGGCCGGCCAGGAAGTGCTCCACGTCCAGAGCGGCCACGACACCCGAACCGGCGGCGGTCGCGGCCTGACGGTAGGTGGGGTCGATCACGTCACCCGCCGCGAACACTCCGGGCACCGAGGTGCGCGACGAGCGGCCGTCGACCCAGATGGTGCCCTCCGGGGTGAGGTCGAGCTTGTCGTGGACGAGGTGCGTGCGCGGGTCGTTGCCGATCGCGACGAACACGCCCTGCAGGTCCAGCTCGCTGAGCGTCCCGTCGACGGTGGAGCGCAGGCGCACGCCGGTCGTCTCGAACTCGCCGAGGATCTCGGCGACCTCGCTGTTCCAGATGAACTCGATCTTGTCGTTCGCGAACGCGCGCTCCTGCATGATCTTCGAGGCGCGCAGCGTGTCCTTGCGGTGGATGACGTACACCTTCGACGCGAAGCGCGTCAGGAAGGTGGCCTCTTCCATGGCGGAGTCGCCGCCGCCGACGACGGCGATCGCCTTCTCGCGGAAGAAGAATCCGTCGCAGGAGGCGCACCAGGACACGCCGTGACCGGAGAGGCGCTCCTCGCCTTCGATGCCGAGCTTGCGGTAGGCGGATCCGGTCGCATAGATGACGGCGGATGCCTCGTGCACGGCGCCCGTACCCAGGGTGACCTTCTTGACCGGGCCGTCGAGCTCGAGCGAGACGACGTCGTCGTAGAGCACCTCGGTGCCGAACTTCTCCGCCTGCTCCTGCAGCTTGACCATGAGGTCGGGGCCCTGGATGCCCTCCGGGAAGCCCGGGAAGTTCTCGACGTCGGTGGTCTTGGTCAGTTCGCCGCCCACCTCGACGGAGCTGGCGATCAGCAGCGGCTCCAGGTTGGCGCGCGCCGCGTAAATGGCGGCGCTGAACCCGGCCGGACCCGAGCCGATGATGATGACCTGACGCATGTGCTCTCCTCTGTCGGCGGGCGCGCAGTGACACGCGGGAAAACCGCCACGATCTCTTCAACCCATGGTAACCGCGCGACATTCCCCATCGCTGAGCGCGGCAGGAGCGGCGGAGGCGCCGCGGCGATCAGCGCGAGGCGCGCGCCGGCAGGAAGCGCTTGAGCAGCCCGGAGACCACGCTGAGCTCCGGGGCGCGCAGCACGAAGAGAACGACGAGGTAGACCGCGAACGCCACGCCGCCGACGACTCCGGTGCCGACCGCCCCCAGCAGGCGGCCGGTCATACCGGTCGCGGACACGGCCCATCCGTCGGCACCGCCGATCAGCAGGTAGACGCCCCACCCGGCGAAGCCGGCAGGGACGGCGGCCAGCACGAAGCGGCCCAGCGACAGCGCGACGCGGGGGAGCTCCAGGCCGCCGAGACGGCGGCGCAGCAGCACCACGGCGATGATCGTCTGCACGAGCCCTGCCAGGGACTGGCCGAGCGCCACCGCGGCGGCGAGCTGGCTGAGCGGGACGAGCAGCGGAGCCACCAGCGCCGAGACGACGATCAGCGAGCACTGGACGATCGTGAACCAGAACGGCGTGCGGGTGTCGCCGTAGGCGTAGAAGGTGCGCTGCACGATGAACAGCAGCGACAGCGGGAGCAGTCCGACGAGATAGCAGATCAGCACGGGCGCCGCCTGCTCGGCCTGGGCGCCGTTCTCGGTGAAGATGCGCGTCGCGGGCACGGATGCCACGGCCAGGGCCACCGACGAGATGACGATGAACAGGCTGATCGCGCGGATGCTGCGAGCGACGTCGCCGCGCACCTGGTCGTGCCGGTCCTCGGCCGTGTGCTCGGCGATCTGCGTGAAGTAGGGCGTTCCGATCGAGACCGCGAAGATCGAGTAGGGGAGCATGAACACGAGCCAGGCGGCCATCATGATCGTCCCCGCGGGGTGCTCGCCCGAGGCCCGGGAGACGATGTTCGACTGCGCCAGGCCGGCGAGCTGACCGGCGATGACCATCATGAAGGTCCAGCTCGCGAGCTTGCCGACCTCGCCGAGTCCGACGCCCTTCCAGCGGAAGTCGGGTCGCAGGTGCAGCCCGGTGCGGCGCCAGGCGAGCAGCAGCAGGGCCGCCTGCACGGCGATGCCGAGAGTGGCGGTGCCGCCCATGACTGCGATCATCGTCGGGTCCCACATCTCGACGTGATTGCGGTTGTCGCCGAACAGCATCATGAAGACGATGAAGCCGATGATCGAGATGACGTTGTTCGCGATCGGGGCCCAGGTGTACGGGCCGAACACGCGCTTGGCGTTGAGGGTCTCGCCGATGAGCGCGTAGAGACCGTAGAAGAAGATCTGCGGCAGGCACCAGTACGCGAACGCCGTGCCGAGGGCCAGCTGGTCGGGGGTGAACTGGCTCGAGTACATGAACACCAGCCACGGCGCGAGCACCATGGCCACACCGGTCGCGGCGAGGAACACCACGGTACCGAGCGTGAACAGCTTGGAGATGAACGCCTGTCCGCCGTCCTTGTGGCTGGCGGACTTCACGATCTGCGGGATGATGACGGCGGTCAGGATGCCGGTCTGGATGATCGTGAAGACGTTGTTGGGCAGCTGGTTCGCGGTGCTGAAGGCGTCGCTGGCGCGACCGACGGAGCCGATCGCGGCGAGCAGCACGATCGTGCGCACAAGTCCGGTGACGCGCGAGATCAGCGTGCCGGCCCCCAGGATCGCGCTGGCCCGGCCGAGACTGCTCATTCGTTCTCCTTCGTCGGCGAGGTGGGTGCCTCGTCGCCACGGGTGTCGTCCGCCGGATGCTCTTCCGAGCCCATCCCGTCGATGCTCGCCCGAGCCCGGCGTCGGCGCACGGTGCGGATCAGGCCGAACACGAGCAGCAGGCCGATGACGCCGCCGAGGATGCCGAGCCCGATGGCCTCCCAGTCGGCCCGCAGAGTGACGTCGGCGGTCTCGGCCGGACCGATCGCGACGCCCGTGGGGCTGGTGAGCCGGAAATCGACCTGCACCTCGCCGCTGGCGACGCGGGCCGAGATGGGCACGTCCACTCGCGTGCTGCTGGCACGACCGGCCACGATCTCGGTGGTCTCCTGGATGTCCAGGCGCGGATCGGACGGCGTGCTGTGCAGTGAGACGTTCACGTTCCAGGGCAGATCGTTGCGCACCCACACCGGCAGTGGTGCGGACGCGGCGATCAGCTGCACGGGCTTGGGGCGCTGGATGCTCACCGCGCCCAGCAGGTCCTGCACGTGCTTCACGCGATCCGTCGTCGCGGTCGTGAATGCCGCGTCGGAGAGACCGACCGCGATGGTCCTGAGCATCCGGATCCGCTCGGGGACCAGCATCAGCGCCGGCACGTCGAGGATCGACGAGAACGCCTGCAGCCGCTGCTCGTCGGCCAGCATCGCGGTGAGCGCGCCGGCGCGGACGGTTCCGGCCGACGTCCGGAGGGTGGCGGATGCCGGGGGAGAGGTGCGCAGCGCGGCGAGGCGCACTCCGGGGGACGCGAATGCGCTCAGCACGTCGCGCAGTGCGACGGGGGAGCGCTTCTGCGAGCGGTCCAGGCCCACGAGCAGGGTCGGGGAGGTGCGGGACGTGAAGAAGAGGTGCCCGGCGGCGGCGGCGATCTCGCGGTCCGTCGTGATGGGGTCGGTGCTCGTCACCGCGGTGGAGAGGCGAGCGGAGGCCGCAGCATCCGTCACCAGCACGCTGTGGCCGTCCACCACCGCATGCGTGCCCGGATTCCCCTCGAACGAGGAGGACGGGACGATCGTGGTCCCCGGGCCGCCCAGGTACCCGTCGAAGGTCGCGAGGTCGGTCGAGGTGAGGTCGCCTCGTGGCCACAGGATGCCGGACTGCGAGCCCATGACGGCCGTCAGGGCATCGTTGTCGGGCAGCACCGGGGTCGGGGTGGCCGTGCTCGGCGCGGTCGGCGCGGGGGTGCTGGACGGGAAGTCCGTGGTCTGCAGGAGCGGTGTGAGGTCCGGAGCCGTGAGCAGCGACTTCTGACCGGCGTGCGCCTGAGTGGCGGGATCGGCGTCGCCGAGCTGCAGAGCGAACCTGTCGTTCGGGAGACGCTCGAGCCGCTGCAGCCAGGCGATGGCGGAGGCCGGGGCGCTGGTGCCCAGCATCCGGATCGCCGCCGGGATCGCGGGATCGACGGCCAGGATCGCCGGGGTGTCGGTGACCGCGTCGAGCTGGCCGGTCAGCATCCCGTTCGGGGCGGTCAGCTTGGCCAGCTCATCGGCGCTCAGCAGCACGTCGTCGCCGGGCGTGGCTGTGATCGGCACGATGACTCCGACGCTCTGCGTGCTCGCGGGGGCCACGATGAGCACGGAAGTCGCGGTCAGGTTCCACACCGTGGCCTCGGGGTCGGTGGTGGTCGCGCCGGTGAGGCGCGCCCGCACCGCGTAGACGCCGGGAGCCAGGGCGCCCAGATCCTCGGCATCCGCGACGCTGCTGACGTCGATGCTCTCACCGGCTGCGACAGGCGGCGACGGCTCAGTGGCGACGGCGCGGAAGTCGCCCGCGGCGCTGCCGTCGTCGAGCCAGGAGTCCAGAGCCGCGGCGTCGCCGAGGGGAGTCGGGTTGATCTCGAGGTCGACCGAGCCCGCGCTCAGCGCGTCGTCGGTGCTGTTGGCGATCGTGATCGTGCTCACCATGGGGCCGTTCGGTTCCATCCGGGCCCCGGAGCCGGTGGAGATGCCCAGCTCCACCACGTCATCGGCGGATGCCTTGGGCTCGCCGGTCGCAGCGGATGCCGGTGCAGTGCCGCCCAAGGCGATCCCGGCGACGACGAGCACCGCGGCGAGTCGGCTCAGCAGCCTACGCGCGCGCGGGCGGGAGCCGTTGCGGGGGGAATTCGCGGTCATGGTGTCGGGTCGACGGGGCCGGGAGACCGGCGCAGGCGACGCCCCGATTCTAGCCAGCGCGCCGCGGTGAACCCTGAAGGCGCGTAGAGTGACGGCCGTGCCGGATCGTGCCCACCCCCGCCCCGACCTCGTTCTCGCGCAGGCGCTCGCCGCCGATCTGGACGCCGCCGACTTCCGCTCCGAACCCCTGCGGCGCCTGTGGGGCGAGGAGGCGGATGACGCGCTGGCGCGCGGACTGCGCGAGCCTATCCTCCGCGCCATCGCCGACCGCGACGATCCGCTGGCGACGCTGGGCAGGCTCTGGGTGCTCGGGATGCCGCAGCCTCACGCCGCCGTCGAATGGGCCGTGCCGCGCGTGGGCGTCGACGGCCTCGAGGCGCTGGGGCTCGCGGTGGCCGAGGGCGCCGATGTGCGGCCGATCGCGATCATCCGCCCGCAGTCGTTCGTGGATGCCGACGGGGTCGGCGAGTGGTGGATCGCGAGCGACCTCGACGAGATCGCCCTGGGCACCTCGCTTCCCGCCGACCATGTGCTCGGTGTGGGCGGGGCATCCCGCACGCTGGCCGAGCTCGTCATTCCGGCGCCGGTGGAGCGCGCCCTGGATCTGGGCACCGGATGCGGAATCCAGGCGCTGCTGGTGTCGCGCCGTGCGCAGCACGTGGTCGCGACCGACATCTCGGCGCGAGCGCTGGCGTATGCGGAGCTGAACGCGCAGCTGAACGGCGTGCGCAACGTGGAGCTGCGCCTGGGCAGCATGTTCGAGCCGGTGACGGGCGAGGCGTTCGACCTGATCGTCTCCAACCCGCCGTTCGTGATCACCCCGCGTGTATCCGGGGTCCCGGAGTACGAGTACCGCGACGGCGGGCTGGTCGGCGATGCGCTCGTCCAGCAGTTCCTGCAGACCGCGCCCGCTCATCTCACCCCGGGTGGCGTGGCGCAGCTGCTCGGCAACTGGGAGTCGCGCGACGGCGTGGACGGCCTGGACCGGGTGCGCTCCTGGATCGGCGAGGAGCTGGATGCCTGGGTGATCCAGCGCGAGCAGCTCAGCCCGCTCTCGTACGCCGAACTGTGGATCCGCGACGGCGGGACGCTGCCGCGCGATTCCGGGTTCACCCCGCTCCTCACCGCCTGGCTCGACGACTTCGCGGCCCGCGGCGTGACCGCCATCGGATTCGGCTACATCCTGGTGCGGCGTCCTGCGGGCGCGGATGCCGAACCGCTCCGCCGCTTCGAGACCGTCACACAGCCGGTCTCGAACCTGGGCCGGGCTCTGGGCGCGGGTCTCGCCGCGCATGACCTGCTCGCCGACGGCATCCCGGATCGCCTGGTCGTGGCGTCCGACGTCACCGAGGCTCGCCACCACATGCCGGGCAACGACGATCCGAGTGTGATCGAGCTGCGGCAGGGCGGCGGGTTCGCCCGCACGATCAGCGTCGACCCGGCGCTCGCGGGCTTCGTCGGCGCCTGCGACGGCGATCTCACCGTGATGCAGATCGTGCAGGCGCTGGCCGACATCTTCGAAGTGCCCCTCGCAGATCTCTGGGCCGACCTCGAACCCCGCATCCGCCGCCTGGTCGAGGACGGACTGCTGCTGCCCGCGCCCGAAGCCTCCTGACCCGTGCCCCCGGGAATCACGGGCACCACGTCCGGTTCGCCCTGTGATCGGCGACTGACGGCCGATATTCTGGATGCTCGCGAGTTTCTCGCACGCGTGACAGGGGGCGTCATGAAGCTGAATTCCGTTCGCCGCGGCGGGAAGATGCGTCCGATCGTCGCCCCGACCTCGACAGCGCCCGTGGTGGACGGATTCCCCGACGAACTGCAGGGGAAGTGGTGCGCCGATGACGGCAGCGTGTGCTTCAGCGCGAGCGAGCTGCTCGCGGAGCATCCGCAGGCCTTTCTGCAGTCGGCGGACCCGTCCTACACGGTGAAGGGGGCGACGGACTTCTCGATCTGCCTCTCCCCGGACCTGAGCGCGGACACCTGCACCATGGCGGCGTCGATGTTCCTGAGGTACTTCCCCGAGGGTCTCGAGTGGGACTGCGCCAGGTTCGCCGAGGAGGGCAGGCTGAGCGGCTTCACCTCGTGCCGTGCCGACACGGTGGTCGCCCATGACATGAAGAAGGAGCGGCTCATCATCCTGCCCAATCATCAGCAGGACACGCAGTACATCGACAGCGTCCCGATGTACCGACGATGACCCGTTCCACGGAATAGCCGCAGGATACATGCGGTTGCATGCAGCATGAAGGCTTTCGGCTTCCTCTCCTTCGGGCACTACGCAGACGTGCCCGGCTCCGTCACGCGCACCGCGGGCGACATGCTCAAGCAGACCATCGAGATCGCCGAGGGCGCCGACGAGATCGGCGTGAACGGCGCATACGTGCGCGTGCACCACTGGGCCCGGCAGGCGGCATCCCCGATCCCGCTGCTCACCGCCATGGCCGCGCGCACCAAGCGCATCGAGGTCGGCACGGGCGTGATCGACATGCGGTACGAGAACCCGTTCCAGTTCGCCGAGGAGGCTGCGGCGCTCGACTACATCGCCGACGGCCGCATCGCACTCGGCGTGAGCCGCGGGTCACCCGAGACCGCCATGCGCGGATACGAGGTGTTCGGGTTCCACGACCCGGAGGACCCGGAGCGCGGCAGTGTGATGGCCCGCGAGAAGTTCGAGTTGTTCCTGCGCGCGATCGACGGCGAGCTGATCGCCCCCGGCGACCCGCGCATGGTCGGTGCCGGCCACTACCTGGCGATCGAGCCTCATTCGCCCACCCTGCGCGACCACATCTGGTGGGGCGCCGGTTCCCGCGCGACGGCCGAGACCACCGGACGCATGGGACTGAACATGATGAGCTCCACGCTGCTCACCGAGGCGACCGGCCAGCCGTTTCACGAGCTGCAGCGCGAGCAGATCGACCTCTTCCGCGCCGCGTACAAGGAGGCCGGGCACACCGGCAGCCCCCGCGTCTCGGTCAGCCGCAGCGTCTTCCCCCTGGTCAGCGACAGGGACCGCGCCTACTTCGGGCTGCGGTCGGAGGAGTCGGACGACCAGATCGGCATCATCGACGGCATGCGCTCCACGTTCGGCAAGACCTACGCGGCCGACCCGGACGTGCTGATCGAGCAGCTCAAGGCCGACGAGGCGGTGATGGCCGCGGACACGCTGATGCTCACCATCCCGAACCAGCTCGGCCCGGAGTACAACCTGCACGTGCTGCAGGCCTTCGCCGAGCACGTCGCGCCCGCCCTGGGTTGGAAGCCCAACACCGAGGGACCCGTGCAGGGCGATCCGATCGCCTGAGCATCGCTCCAGAACGCGCCGCGACCCACGTCTCTGAAGGACGAATCCGCTTCTGAAGGATGCTGCGGCCGTCAGCATCCTTCAGAACGTCGAAGGTCCTTCAGAAGAGAGGCGGCGGGACGCGACTCCCGGCCACCGGGGCCGCCCATGGGATGCTTCTGGGCATGGATGCTGACAACGACACCTCGATCGCGGGCCGGGAGGCCCGAGTCATCGCCGAGTTCCAGAAGCGGCAGACGCGCCTGTTCACGCGCTTCGCGCTCGCCGAGGTCGGCTCGATCTGGTGAGCCGCCCGCGGAGCGCGGACAGATCGCCTTCCTGACGCACATCCCCGCGCTCGCCGGAGATCCGCGCACCCGGCTCGCGCTCCTCGAGCACTCGATCCGGTGACACGCCGCGCGTCTCCCCGTCTTCCGCAGACGTTCACCTGAGACGCGCGTTGGTCCTCATCCCGCAACCTGTGAGTCACCTGAGATCCCTATAAAGGGGACGGCTCCTCTGCCGTCATCCCCCAACGGAAACAGGTTCTCCCGTCATGCCCCATACGCCCCTGAGAAGGATCGGCGCGGGCGCGGTCGCCGCGGTGATCACCGCAGTGCTGTGCACGTCCGCGCTGCCGCTCGCCGCCTCGCCCGCGTTCGCCCAGGACGCCGTCTCGACGCCGGCCCCGACGCCGGGCGCGACGGAGACCCCGGCGCCCACGGACACTCCGACTCCCACCGAGACGCCGGATGCCCCGACGCCGCAGCCCACCCAGGACCCGGAGCCCGCCCCCACCGGCACTCCCACGCCCGGGGAGACGTCGCCGGCCGAGACGCCGGCCCCCGACCAGACGCCGCAGGAGACGCCGCAGCCCGATGCCGCGATCGCCCGGATCGCCGGCACCTCAGGCAACGCCGGTGCGCACTGGCCGCTCGCGATCACCGAGATCAACGGCGACAACGACGGCGCCGACACCTACGAGTTCCTCGAGGTGGTCAACACCACCGATCAGCCCATCGACCTCGACGCCGCCGGCATCCGCTTCCGGTACCACACGTCGCAGTGGAACACCGGCACCGTGCAGCCGCTCATCCACCTCGACGGCGAGGACGACGCGCCGGCCATCATCCCCGCCGGCGGCGTGGCCGTGCTGTGGATGAACTACGCCGAGGGAGACGCACGCCGCAGCCTGACCAAGGACCAGTTCCGCGCCTTCTACGGAATGCAGGACACTGACGTGCCGATCATCCGCTTCGGCCCGCAGGGCGGCTTCGCCAACAGTGGCAACCGCGGCTTCAGCATCACGGATGCCGGTGGCACGACGCTCATGCGGGCCTGGGTGCCCGCCGACGACGGCGACGGCTCCACGCCGTGGAACGCCCAGTTCGGCGTGCCGGACCGGACCGACAGCGTCGATGCCCGCATCCTCGCGCACGACGTGACCGGGGCGACCGCGGCGCCCACCCCCGGCGTCATCACGACCGAGCAGGTGACCAGCCGGCTGATCAAGCCGACCGATCCCTCATCCGTAGGGCCGCTGCTGCAGATCACCGAGGTCGCCCCGGACACCGCGAACGTGGCTGGGTCCGACGCCTACGAGTACATCGAGCTCTACAACGCCTCCGATGCGCCGATCGACTTCGGCGATTACGTGCTGAGCTATCTCAGCACCGACAACGACCTCACCGACCCGAAGGCGCTCTCGTCCAGCCTGTGGCCCGCCGGGCCCGGTGAGCCGACGATCGAGCCCGGCGCGACGCTGGTGCTGTGGATCCAGAACCCGGCCGTCGTGTCGGCCGGTCTCACCGTCGCCGACTTCAACACCGCGTTCGGCAGCGACCTGACGCTCGGCGAGAGCATCCTGACGATCCAGTCCGGAGGCATGGCCAACGGCGGATCCCGCGGCCTGCAGCTGATGACGAAGTCGGGGCACGTGATCTCCCGCGCCTTCTACTTCGATGACGCCCAGACCACGTCCAGCACGGCCATCCAGTACGCCTGGAACCCGGGCGACCCCGCCGCCGCGTGGAAGCCCGCCGACCCGTCCGGCGTCACGCAGACCATGCTCGGCCTCGCCGCGCCCACACCCGGCACGGTCACCGAGGCGCAGGTCGCACCGACATCCGTCGCCTACCCGGCGCCCGGCTCCGCACCGAAGCTCGTCGACCTGACCGGTGGATCCGAGCTGCCCGACTCCGGGAACGTCGAGCTCGGCTTCGACATCACCGACGACGTCCTCGTGCTCGCGTGACTCTCACCCTGAAGGACAGCCTGGGCGCGACCGATGTGCGCGACCTGACCTTCGGCTCCGGCGACCGGTACCAGTACGCGATCCCCGCGGTCGACGTCTACGGAAAGCGCTGGATCGAGTACACGGTCACCGCGGGCGACGGCAGCCAGCTCACCACCCTCGGCCCCGTGCGCATCGCACTGGATGACTCGCCGGTCGACCCCGTCCGGCTCAACGTCGCCGACGGTCAGTTCGTCAACGCGCAGACCCCGCTCGTCGGCACCACCGACGGCGACCCCGGCGCGCTGCGGGTCGGCATCGACGGAGAGCCCGTAGGCGAGACGGTCCCGTCCCTGGAGAGGGCGCCGAAGTTCGCGATCGACGCGACCAGCACGGACTCCTTCTTCCGCAACGGGATCAAGCTCGGCGACAACGTGCTGAAGATCTTCGACGAGGGCTACTACGACCGCATCGTGACGGTCGACGCCGATGTCCCGGTCGAGGAGGTCGTGCGCGGGGAGAAGCTCACGCTCGGCGTGTACGCCGGCACCAAGGCGTGGCCCGAGCCGAACCTCGACGAGAACAACGACGACTTCACGATGATGAACCCGCGCCTGGCACTGCCGGACGGCCGGGTGCTGCGCCCGACCACGTGCGCGGGTGCGGGCGAGGGCAAGGAGCTCGTCGAGCGGGCCTGCCCTGCGGATGCCGCGGAGCGGATCGCCCTCAGCGACGCCAACCTCGTCTACATCCTCTTCACCTTCACGCTCCCGGACGACGCGTTCGACTCGGTGTCCACCACCTGGGACACCACCGCGGTCGCCGACGGCGAGCACGTGATCACGGCGTCCGAGGGCGATCGCACCGCGACACGCACCGTGATCGTCGACAACACCGCTCCGCGTATCGAGAGCACCGTCACCGACGGCAGCCAGTACCGCGGCGACTTCACGATCGACGCCTCCGTCACCGATGAGGGGTCGGGCTTCAAGAGCGTCAGCGCGACGCTGGACGAGCAGGACATCACCCTCCCGCTGCAGACGTCCTCGCTCACGCTGACCCCGGGCGACCACACCGCGGTCATCACGGCGAGCGACAGGGTCGGCAACATCTCCACCAGCACCGTCTCGTTCTCGACGGCCGACGAGAAGCCGCACACCACGCTGATCAGCCCGGACGACGGCGCGAAGATCGACGCCGACCAGGTCGACCTGGTCGCGAGCCCCGGCTCGAACGTCGACGATCGGCTGGAGCTCTGCTTCGCGGAGGGGTACCGCTTCGTGCCGACGGATGCCCAGGTGCACGTCGCCTCCGGCACCACGACCGACAGCCGCTCCACCGAGCGCGACGACGCCAGGGCGCTGAGCGCCGACGAACTGGCCCGGATCACACGGATGGACGGCATCGAGGTCGCCGAGACCTCGGGGACGGCACTGCCGTACCAGCTGTTCACGGTCGACGTCCCCGCGAACGCGAAGGACGGCTCCGACGTGCGCGTGGCCTGGGAGGGCTCCGCGAACGCCGACGCCAAGGTGCTGCTGTACGTGCAGACCGCGAAGGGTGACTGGAACGAGGTCGACCGGTACGTCACCACCGCCGGCGCCCCCACGTCGTTCACGCTCGACGCGCAGGTCCCCGTCACCGGCAATGCCGAGGACGGGAAGGTCACCTTCCTCGTGCAGCACTCCGAGGGCTGGGCGGCGACCGGCCGCAGCGGGCGCGACTCGCAGACCACGCCGTACAGCCCCGGCGCCACGCCGCGCGACCAGTACGACTTCACGCTGGCCTGGGAGTCCGACACGCAGTACTACAACAGCAACGAGGGCAAGCGCGCCGGGACCGGCGGGACGGATGCCTGGTACCGGCACCAGGTGAACATCAACCGGTTCCTGATCGACCGTCGCGACGAGCTGAACCTGCAGTACGTGGCCCACACCGGCGACATCGTCGACAACCAGGATCAGGACTACCAGTGGCGCAATGCCGACGACGCGTACCGGATGCTGGATGAGGCGGGCCTGCCCTACGGCGTGCTGGCCGGCAACCACGACGTCGGTCACTTCGAGGGGAACTACGGCCCGTACAGCTCGTACTTCGGTGAGAAGCGCTTCGCGCAGAACCCCTGGTACGGCGGCTCGTACAAGGACAACCGCGGTCACTTCGACCTGGTGAGCGCCGACGGCGTCGACCTGCTCATGCTGTACATGGGCTGGCCCGACCCCAACGACACCGCGTCGAACTCCGAGGACATCGCCTGGATGAACTCGGTGATCCGGCAGTACCCGGAGCGCAAGGTGATGATCAACCTGCATGAGTTCATGCTCACCACCGGCGGTCTCGGGCCGTTCCCGCAGCGGATCTACGACGAGGTCGTGGCACCCAACTCCAATGTCATCGCCGTCGGATCCGGCCACTATCACGACGCCTACACGCGCCTGGACGAGTTCGACGACGACGGCGACGGCGTCGCCGATCGCACCGTGACCTCGATGCTGTTCGACTACCAGGCGCTCCCGGAGGGCGGCCAGGGCTACCTGCGCCTGCTGCACTTCGACAACGAGAAGGGCCGCATCATCGTGCGCACCTACTCGCCGTCGCTGGACGACTTCGACTCCGACGAGGCGTCGCTGAACAGTCCCGCGGGGATGCAGGAGTTCGAGATCCCCTACGCGGCCGGGGGTATCAAGCCGGTGCAGAAGACGCTGTCGACCGACTCGTTCCGTGCCGACGTGCTCACCGCGAACGAGATCGGCTGCGTGCAGGATGTCGTGAGCGGCGAGAAGACGTCGGTCACCTGGAAGGATCTGACCTCGGGCGCAGCGCCTGCGCAGGCATCCGCTCGAGCGCGGCTGGCTGCCGCGGCGCCGGCGAAGCGCGGCTGGTACGTGCGCACGACGGGTCCGTACGGCGGCGTGGAGTACACCGAGGTGCGCACCTTCACGGCGACCGGAGCCTCGACCGGCCCGACCGATCCGGGTGAGGGCGGGAACACCCCCGGTGGCGGGAACGGCGGCACCGGACCCGGTCAGGGCGGCAACGCCGGAGGCGGCGGCGGGCAGGGCAACGGCCGTCCCGATGCCACCCGCCCGGGCGACCTGGCGACCACCGGCGGCTCCGCACTGTGGCCGATCGGACTCGCGGCCGGCGCCCTGCTGGCGGTGACCGTCGGCGGCATCCTGCTCCACCGCGGCCGCCGGGACGCCTGACGGACGCTGCGCTCCGCCTGACCGCACACGCGCGATGGTCAGGCGGAGCGCGGTTCCTCTGCCCGAGGCGAGTCGGCGCAGGAGGACGGCACTTCGGATCGGCGAGCGGCGGCGCCGTCGGCCGGAGTCCCGTTGCGGGGCGCAGAGGCGAGCGCGGCATCCGGATCGGGACGGGCGGCGACGAGCTTCACGATCGGTCCGAGCACGGCGCGCACGCTCAGCATCCGCATGGTGGTCTCGCGCAGCCAGGCGGTGAGCCGGCCACGACGGAACATCAGCCGCGCCAGCATGCGCGAGTTCGCCTGAGCGGACTCGACCCGCTGCCGTTCGACAGTCTCCCAGGCGCTCAGCCGGGCAAGCAGGGCGTCTCGCTCGGCACCCGCGAGCATCCGCCCCAGCAGCCAGGCCGATTCGATCGCCATCCCCGCGCCGATGCCCGCCGTCGGCAGGAACCCGGCCGCCGCGTCGCCGAGCAGGACGCTCTGCACCGCGTCCTGCGGCAGCACCCAGCGTGCGACGCCGGCGTCCTCGAGTCGCCACAGGTAGGGTGCGGGGTCCGCCTCGACGGCGGCCAGGGCTGCGTCCAGGCGCGGCGCCATGTCCTGGATCCGACGCCGCACGGATGCGGCGAACGCGATCGGTCCCGCCTCGAGTTCGGCGTCGGGCCCGCCGAGGAACACTCCGAGCCGATCCTTCACCGGGTAGACGCCGAGGAAGAAGCCGTCCCCCCAGAGCTCTTCGCCGAGATCCGGCGAGCCGATCTCCTCGGCCCAGGCCACCCAGCCGGACCAGCCGGTGTCGACGACGTCGAGGGCGCCGGCGCCGAGCACGTCGCGCATGCGCGAGCGGATGCCGTCGGCACCCACCACCAGGTCGAACGCCGCCTCTCCTGCCGGCCGGCCGCTGCGGTCTGTCAAGCGCGCGACTCCGCCGGCGACGGCGTCCACGGTAGTGCCAAGGGTCACGGGGCATCCGCCGTCGGTCAGCACCTCGATCAGGGCGCCGCGCGAGATGCCGTTGTAGTCGCCGTAGACGCCGAGCAGTTCGCTCATCGAGTCGGTGCGCAGGACCTTCCCACGGTGTGAGCGGAACGAGTACCTCGTCATGGGCGTGCTCGCCGCACGGTACTTCTCCTGCACTCCCAGGTCGACGAAGGCCTGATCGACGGTCGGCATGAGTGCCAGCATGTAGCCGGGATGGTCGTGCCCGGTCATCCGGTCGATGAGCACAGGATGCAGTCCGTCTCGACGCAGCAGCTGTGCGAGCGTGATGCCGGCGATCCCCGCGCCGACGATGAGCACGCGCAGGCGGTCGTCGCGCTGAGCCTCGAGCTGGGCCGTGAGGGGCGTTTCGATGAGCATGATCCTCCAGTGGACCACCTGGTCCACTTCCGACTGTACGCCAGTTTGGACCACCTGGTCCAGTATGCTCGGAGCATGACCGAGCTCACCGGTGCGCACCGCGACGCCCTCATCGAGGCGACCGTCGCCGAGTTCGCGTCGGCCGGGTACGAGGGCGCGTCGCTGAACCGGATCATCCGCGCGGCACGCATCAGCAAGAGCTCCTTCTATCACGCCGTCGGTTCCAAGGCGGAGCTGCTCGACGCGGTCGTCGAGACCCTGATCAGCGACGTGCGCACGCGCTGGACGTCCCCGGCGCCGGCCGAGTTCGCCGGGGAGGCGTTCTGGCCACGAGTGGAGCAGGTGCTCGGCGAGCTGGGCGGGCTCACCGCAGAAGACCCGGCGCTCGGTCTGCTGGGCCGGATCTTCTACCTGCCCGCGAGCCCGGGATCGGATGCCCGCGCGGCTCTGCTCGAGTCCGTGCGCACCTGGGTGGGCGACGTGCTGCGAATCGGCGTGGCCTCCGGCTCCGTGCGCGACGACATCCCTGCGGATGCTCTTGCGGCGGCGGTCTTCGGGATGCTGCGCGGCCTCGACGAGTGGGCGCTGAGCTCAGCGGATCCGCACGACGCGGCATCCGCTCCGGCCCTGCTGCTGCGCGGCCTGCTGCAGCGTCCCGGCGCGCCCAGGGCCCGTTGACGGCAGAACGCGCTGGGTGAGGGGTCGGGCGGCTGAGAGCCGCTGACCCGACCCCGGTAATCTGGAACCCATGCTCAACATGGCCGAGGGCCTGTCCCGACTCGGCGCGCTCGCCGCGCATCCGGTCGTCCGCACCCTCGGCGAGGCGTTCCAGGCGGCGGGCTTCGAGCTCGCCGTGGTCGGCGGCCCGGTGCGCGACGCCCTGCTGGGTCGCGAGACGCACGACCTCGACTTCACGACGAACGCGCAGCCCGACGAGATCCTCGCGATCGTCAAACCGCTGGCATCCGCTCACTGGGACATCGGCCGCGCCTTCGGAACCATCGGCGCGCGCGTGCAGGGCGAGCAGGTGGAGATCACCACCTACCGCGCTGACAGCTACGACGGACTCACCCGCAAGCCCGTCGTGGAGTTCGGCGACAGCATCGACGGCGACCTGCTGCGCCGCGACTTCACGGTCAACGCCATGGCGCTCAGCGTTCCGGGGACGAAGCTCGTCGACCCGACCGGGGGCGTCGAGGACCTGGTCGCCGGCATCCTGCGCACCCCCATCGACCCGGCCGTCAGCTTCGGCGACGACCCGCTGCGGATGCTGCGCGCGGCGCGCTTCAGCTCGCAGCTGGACTTCGGGATCGACGACGCCACCTTCGCCGCCATCGAGCAGCTCCGCGAGACGCTCAGCATCGTCAGCCCCGAGCGCGTGCAGAGCGAGCTGATCCGCCTGATGCAGACCGATGACCCGGTGCGTGGTCTGCGCGTGCTGGTGGACAGCGGGCTGATCGAGCAGTTCCTCCCCGAGGTCAGCGCGCTGCGCCTCGAGGTCGACGAGCACCATCACCACAAGGACGTCTACGAGCACTCGCTCACGGTGGTCCGGCAGGCGATCGAGCTGGAGAGGGTCCGCTATCCCGGCGCCGCCCCCGACGTGCCGCTGCGCCTGGCCGCGCTGCTGCACGACATCGGCAAGCCGCGCACGCGCAAGCTGGAGCCCGGCGGGGGAGTGACCTTCCACCACCACGACGTGGTCGGCTCGCGCATGGCGCGCAAACGGCTGCAGGCGCTGCGGTTCGACGGCGAGACGACGGATGCCGTGGCGAAGCTCATCGAGCTGCACCTGCGGTTCTTCGGGTACGCCGAGGGCGCCTGGACCGACAGCGCGGTGCGCCGCTACGTGCGCGACGCCGGGGACCTGATCGAGCGTCTGCACATCCTGGTGCGCGCCGACGTCACCACCCGCAACAGGCGCAAGGCGGCGCGCCTCGCCGCCGCCTACGACGACATCGAGCGCCGCATCGCCGAGCTCCGCGAGCAGGAGGAGCTGGACAGCATCCGCCCCGAGCTCGACGGCAACGACATCCAGCGCATCCTCGGTATCCCGCCGGGACGCGAGGTCGGCGAGGCGTACCGCTTCCTGCTCGACGTGCGGCTGGACGAGGGCGTTATCGGGGCGGATGCCGCCGAGCAGCGCCTGCGCGAGTGGTGGGCCGCCCGCGCCTGAGGACGGCCCCGTGAACGCCGTGTGTCGGTCTCGTCACGATCCTGACCGCTCGGTTGGGTATGTACATGCGGGTGATTAGATTGAACACCATGAGCCGCGCCGACGACGTGCGCGGAAACCCGACATCACAGGGCAGGTCAAATCAATGAAGATCTCCAGAGGCCGACTCGGCCTTGCCATCGGCGCGCTCGGCGTCGCGGCAGTCGTTCTCTCCGGTTGCGCCACGAGCACTGCCGACAAGGGCGGCGACTCCGGCAGCGCGAAGGGCGGTGATCTGATCGTCGGAACCACCGACAAGATCACCTCGCTCGACCCCGCCGGCTCCTACGACAACGGCTCCTTCGCCGTGATGAACCAGGTGTACCCGTTCCTGCTGAACAGCAAGTACGGCGACGCCAAGGTCTCGCCCGACATCGCGGAGTCGGCCGAGTTCACCTCGCCGACCGAGTACACCGTCAAGCTCAAGAAGGGCCTGACCTTCGCGAACGGCCACGAACTCACCTCGAGCGACGTGAAGTTCTCCTTCGACCGCATGGTCAAGATCAACGACCCCAACGGCCCGGCCTCGCTGCTCGGCAACCTGGCCTCGGTCGCGGCCCCCGACGACACCACCGTCGTCTTCACGCTGAAGAACGGCAACGACCAGATCTGGCCGCTGATCCTCTCCAGCCCAGCCGCTCCGATCGTCGACGAAGAGGTCTTCTCGCCCGACGCCGTGACCCCCGACGCCGACATCGTCAAGGGCAAGCCCTTCGCCGGCCAGTACACGATCGACTCGTACAAGGTCAACGAGCTCATCTCGTACAAGCCGAACAAGGACTACCAGGGCAACCTCGGCGCGGCCGAGAACTCCGGCATCCAGGCCAAGTACTACGCCGACGCCTCCAACCTGAAGCTCGCGATCGGCAACGGCGACATCGACGTGGCCTTCCGCAGCCTGTCGGCCACCGACGTCGAGAGCCTGAAGGGCAACTCGAAGGTGAAGGTCGTCGATGGCCCCGGCGGCGAGATCCGCTACATCGTCTTCAATTTCGACACCATGCCGTTCGGCGCGAAGACCCCCGAGGCCGACCCGGCCAAGGCGCTCGCCGTGCGTCAGGCGATGGCCGACCTGATCGACCGGGAGGCGGTCGCGAAGGACGTCTACAAGGACACCTACAGCCCGCTGTACTCGTTCGTCGCCGAGGGCATGCCCGGCGCCACCACCGTGCTGAAGGACATGTACGGCGACGGCAAGGGCGGCCCCGACCAGGCCAAGGCCGAGAAGGCGCTGAAGGATGCCGGTGTCACCACGCCGGTCACCCTGAACCTGCAGTACAACGGCGACCACTACGGCCCCTCCTCGGGTGACGAGTACGCCGCGTACAAGACGCAGCTCGAGAAGGGCGGCCTGTTCAAGGTCAACCTGCAGCAGACCGAGTGGGTGCAGTACTCCAAGGACCGCACCGCCGACGTGTACCCGATGTACCAGCTCGGCTGGTTCCCGGACTACTCCGACCCGGACAACTACCTGTCGCCGTTCTTCGTGAAGGACAACTTCCTCGCGAACCACTACGACAACCCGGCGGTCAACGACGCCATCGTCAAGCAGCAGACCGAGACCGACTCCGCCAAGCGCGAGGAGCAGATCGGCCAGATCCAGGAGATGGTCGCCAAGGACCTCTCCACCCTGCCGATCCTGCAGGGCAAGCAGGTCGCCGTCGTGGGCAAGGACGTTCAGGGCACCACGCTCGACGCGTCGTTCAAGTTCCGCTACGCGCCGCTGAAGAAGTAACGCGTTCCGCATTCGGGGGTGCTGCCCAGCGCAGCACCCCCGAATGCGCTCGCCCCGAAGAACGCAACAGTTAGGTAGTACCCCCAATGGCCGTCGACGGCGCTGTCCTCGCCCCTGTCCAGCCCCGAAGCCGCTCAAAAGGCGGCGGGCTGTGGCGCTACATCCTGATCAGGCTCCTGCTGATCATCCCCACCGTGTTCATCCTGGTGACCACCGTCTTCTTCCTGATGCGGATCACCGGAGATCCGATCACAGCCGCGCTCGGCGGCCGGCTCCCTCCGGAGCAGCTGGCGCAGCGCATCCACGAGGCCGGATACGACCGGCCCCTGATCGTGCAGTACCTCGAATACCTCGGCAATGTGTTCCGCGGCGACTTCGGCACCACGGTCACCGATCGCCGCCCGGTCACCGAGATCCTGCTGCAGTACGGCTCCGCCACCCTCGAGCTCTCGATCTACGCGCTCATCGTGGCGCTCGTCATCAGCATCCCGCTGGGCCTGATCGCCGCCTACCGTCGTGACCGCTGGCAGGATGCCTCGCTGCGCGTCATGGCGATCCTCGCCTACGCGACCCCGATCTTCTTCGCCGGTCTGCTGCTCAAGCTGATCTTCTCGGTGTGGCTGGACTGGCTCCCGGTCTCGGGACGGGGGAGCACCCGCACCGAGCTGCTGATGGGGGGCATCGACACCCCCACCGGCATCTATCTGCTCGACGCCATCCGGCTCGGCAACGGCGCCGCCATCGCCGACGTGCTGCAGCACGCCATCCTTCCGGCGGTCGCACTCGGCCTGCTGACCGCCGGCGTGTTCCTGCGCCTGATCCGCACCAACGTGATCGGCACGCTCGGCCAGCAGTACGTCACCTCGGGCCGCTCCCGCGGTGTGAGCGAGTACCGCCTGGTCACCAAGCACGCCTACCGTCCCGCACTCATCCCGATCATCACGGTCATGGGCATGCAGATCGCCATGCTGCTGGCGGGAGCGGTGCTGACGGAGAGCACCTTCGAATGGAAGGGCATCGGCTT
This sequence comes from Microbacterium sp. 69-10, assembly GCF_001897945.1. Taxonomy (GTDB): domain Bacteria; phylum Actinomycetota; class Actinomycetes; order Actinomycetales; family Microbacteriaceae; genus Microbacterium. The sequence continues at coordinate 2,990 of NZ_MKRT01000003.1, read as the reverse complement.
CATGCTGGCCGACTACCTCAAGTCCCGTGACTTCGTCGCTGTGCAGGGCATCGTCGTGATGATCGCCGTGGTCGTCGCGGTCACGAACTTCCTCGTCGACATCATCGCGGCGTTCATCGACCCGAGGGTGAGGTACTGAGATGTCGATCCCCGACTCGTACGACGAGATGCCCACCCCGCAGACCTCGGTGCTGGCCGCCACTCCGGTGCGCAGGAAGCGCTGGACCGAGAGAGTTCCGGTCATCAAGGAGCTGCGACAGAGCGTCGGCCTGCAGCGCGGGATGCTGATCACGGGCCTCGTGATCACCCTGCTGTTCGTCGTGATCGCCGTGTTCGCCCCGCTGATCGCGCCGTACACCTGGGCGCAGCAGCAGACCGCCGACGGACACTCCTTCGGCACCCAGCAGGCTCCGAACGCACTGAACCTGCTCGGCACCACGGTCTCCGGCTTCGACGTGTTCTCCCGGGTGATCTGGGGAGCGCAGACCGCGCTGCTGGTGATCATCGCCGCCATCGTCTGCTCGATCTTCATCGGCATCGCGCTCGGCCTGATCTCCGGCTACTTCGGCGGATGGCTGGACCGCCTGCTGGTGGTCGTCGCCGACGCGATCTACGCGTTCCCGTCGCTGCTGCTGGCGATCGTGATGTCGATCGTGATCAGTCGCGGCCAGTCCACCCTCGGCGGCGGAATCATGGCCACCGCGATCGCGATCACCGTGGTGTTCGTGCCGCAGTACTTCCGTGTCATCCGCTCCGAGGTCGTGCGCGTGCGGGCGGAACCGTTCGTGGACTCCGCGAAGGTGATCGGCGTTCCGACCACCCGCATCCTGCTGCGTCACGTGCTGCGCAACTCGACCCGGTCGCTGCCGGTGATCATCACGCTGAACGCCTCCGAGGCGCTGCTGACCCTCGCCGGCCTGGGCTTCCTGGGCTTCGGCATCGAGGCGACCGCCGCGGCCGAGTGGGGCTACGACCTGAACCGCGCCGTGGGCGATGTGACCAGCGGCATCTGGTGGACGAGCGTGTTCCCCGGTGTCGCGATCGTGCTCGTCGTGCTGGGCGTCACCCTGGTCGGCGAGAGCCTGAACGACCTGGCCGACCCGCGACTGCGGCTGCGCCGCCGGGCGGGCGGCAGGAAGAAGATCGCGGCTGCGACTGAGGGAGCGAAGGCATGCGATGCGCTGAGCGACCGGAGGGAGTCGAAGTGAGTGCCGCCGAGAAGAACCGGATGCCGGCCGACCTGGCGCCCGCGGTCGCGGAGATCCGCGATCTGAAGGTCGTGTTCGCCACCGACGACGAGCCGGTCGAGGCCATCAAGGGCATCACGCTGAGCGCCTACGCCGGCGAGGTGCTGGCGATCGTCGGCGAGTCCGGATCGGGCAAGACCGTCACCGCCAACACCCTGCTGGGGCTGCTGCCCGAGACCGCCACCACATCAGGCGCGGTGATCGTGCGGGGCCGCGCGGGTGACGAGACCGACATCGTGCACGCCGACCACGCCCGCATGCGCCGCATGCGCGGACGCGACGCGGCGATGGTGTTCCAGGAGCCGTCCACGGCGCTGAATCCGGTGTACACCGTGGGCTGGCAGATCGCTGAGGGCATCCGCGCGCACGCGAACGTCTCGAAGAAGGAGGCCAGGGCGCGTGCGATCGACATCATGCAGCGCGTCGGCATCCCGGACGCGGCCACCCGAGTGGACGACTATCCGCACCAGTTCTCGGGCGGGCAGAAGCAACGCATCGTCATCGCGATGGCGCTGGTGCTGGATGCCGGGCTGATCATCGCCGACGAGCCGACCACGGCGCTCGACGTGACCGTGCAGGCCGAGATCCTCGACCTGCTCCGCACGGCGCGCGACGAGTTCGGCGCGACCATCGTGCTGATCACGCACAACATGGGCGTGGTCGCGGATCTCGCCGACCGCGTGATCGTCATGTACCAGGGCGACATCGTGGAGGAGGCGCCGGTCCGCGAGCTGTTCGCGAACCCCCGCGAGGAGTACACGAAGAAGCTGCTGGCCGCGGTTCCGCACGTGGGCCAGGGCAAGTCGGCCGACGGCCCTTCGTCTCGTCGCTCCGCTCCTCGCTCAGGAGGCGGGGGAGATCCGGTTGCTGAGCGAGCGCAGCGAGACGAAGCACCGGAGGGCTCGCTGATCGTGGCATCCGGTGCCGAGATCGGCTACCCGGGCCGCTTCGGCCGTCACGCGGTGGTGGCCGTGAAGGGCGTCGACTTCCACGTCGGTCCCGGCGAGGTCGTCGGCCTGGTCGGCGAGTCCGGTTCGGGCAAGACCACCATCGGCCGCGCCGTCGTGGGTCTCACGACCGTTCTCGGCGGCTCGCTGACGGTGCTCGGGCAGGAGATGCGCGGCGTGAAGCCGCGCACCCTCACCCCGCTGCGTCCGCAGGTCGGCTTCGTGTTCCAGGACCCCGCCACCAGCTTCAACCCGCTGCTGTCGATCGCCGAGTGCATCGCCGAGCCGCTGATCGTGCACGGCCGGGCATCCGGCCTGCAGGCGGCGCGTCCGCGCGTGAACGAGCTGCTCGACGCGGTGCGGCTGCCGACGAGCTTCGGCGACCGCTACCCGCATGAGCTCTCCGGCGGTCAGCGCCAGCGGGCGTCGCTGGCGCGTGCGCTGGCACTCGACCCCAAGCTGCTGATCGCAGACGAGCCGACCAGCGCACTGGACGTGTCGGTGCAGGCGACGGTGCTGGAGCTGTTCGTGCAGCTGCAGGCCGAGCTCGGGTTCGCGTCGCTGTTCATCAGCCACGACCTGGCCGTGATCGACGCCGTGTCCGACCGGATCATCGTGCTGCAGCAGGGCCGCATTCAGGAGCAGGGCACCACGGCCCAGGTGCTCGGCGATCCGCGCGACCCGTATACCCGCGAGCTGCTCGCCGCCCTGCCCGTGCCCGACCCGGTCGCGCAGGCCGAGCGCCGTGCTCAGTGGGAGGCGGTGCGGAGGCACTAGATGTACTTCCCCGACAGGT
>NZ_MKRT01000002.1:31275-39508 GCF_001897945.1 Microbacterium sp. 69-10 | reverse complement strand
CACGCTGACCAGCAACCCATCGAAACCCCCGCGAGCCTCCCGCTCGCGGCCTGAACCTTGACATAGGAGAAACTCGTGGACGAGATCGCGCACACCGCTGAGGGGCCCGTCCGAGGAGTCGGTCGAGGCGACGGATCACTCGCGTTCCTGGGCATCCCCTACGCCGCTCCGCCGACGGGAAAGCGGCGCTTCCAGCCGCCGCAGCCGGTGACGCCCTGGACCGAGCCGCTCGATGCGACCGCCTACGGGCCGACGCCGCAGCGCCGCCCGGAGGACAACGCGATCATCCCCGAACCGAGCGTGCCGGGCACGGCGACGCTGAACCTGAACGTGTTCACGCCCGCCCTCGACGGCAGCGCACCCGTGCTGGTCTGGATCCACGGCGGCGGCTACTCGGCGGGATCCTCCGCGAGCCCGTGGTACGACGGCGCGTCGTTCACCCGGGACGGCGTCGTGCTGGTGACCATCTCGTACCGGCTCGGCTTCGACGGGTTCGGCGTGATCGACGGCGTCCCCGACAACCGCGGTGTGCGCGACTGGATGGCGGCGCTCGAGTGGGTGCAGCGCAACATCGCCTCCTTCGGCGGCGACCCGGGCCGCGTGACGATCGCTGGCCAGTCCGCCGGCGGCGGAGCCGTGCTCACGCTGTTCGGGATACCTGCCGCACAGCACCTGTTCCACGCCGGGATCTCGATCAGCGGAGCTCTCGGCGACCTGCCCCGCGAGCGCGCCCGCGCCCGCAGCGAACTGCTCGCCTCGATGGTCGGATGCGAGCCGACCCTGGAGGGCTTCCGCGGAGTGAAGGAGCGCGCGCTCACCCGGCGCCAGTTCGAGGCATCCCTGCTCGGCAAGAAGGGGCTGGCTGCCACCACCGCCACGCTCACCGACGGCCTTCCCTGGGGACCGGTGATCGACGGCGACCTCATCACCCGTCCGACGGTCGACTCGTTCGCCGCGGGGAGCGGGGCAGGCAAGCCGCTGCTGCTGGGGGCCACGGACGACGAGTTCACCATGATCTTCGACAACGCGCCGCGGGCCCTCAGATGGGTGCCCGTCCCGCTCGCGCTGCGCGTCGTGGAGAAGGCCGGCGCGCTGCGCCGCCGGTGGCGGCGGTCCAACCGTGCGCGTCGCGGCGCGGGGCCCGCACTGGGGCGCTTCGTCACCGATCGCATCTTCCGCTCGCTGGTCGTGCGGGTCGCGGAGACACGGCGGGACGCCGGCACCTGGGTCTACCGCTTCGCCTGGAGCTCCCCGGTGAACGGCTGGTCGCATCACTGCCTCGACGTGCCGTTCTGGTTCGACTGCCTCCGCGAGGAGCACGTCGCGAAGATGACGGGCGCGAACCCGCCGCAGTCGCTGGCATCCGAGATGCATTCGGCGGCCGTCGCATTCGTGACCTCCGGTGATCCCGGCTGGCCTGCCTGGCGCAGCGAGCCGGGCATCACGCGGATCTTCGGCGACCAGCCCGCACTCTCGCGCAGCGCCTACGACGACGCCCTGCCCCTGGTCTAGCCGCTCCGCCCGAGGCCCGGGGCGCCACAGGGCGGCTGCTCCGCCGCGCGGATACGACGACGCCCTGCCGCAGGACCCAGAGCACCAGGGGCCTGCGACAGGGCGCCCTTCGTCTCGTCGCTGCGCTCCTCGCTCAGGAACCCGCGACGCGACGAAGCTCAGCGCACCGGCTCGAGCAGCGGGATCTCGTAGCGGTGCGGCGTGCCGAAGCGGTGCGCGGTGACCGACACGGCCTGCTCGCGCAGGAAGGTCAGCAGCTCCACGCGGCCGGCGGCGACGACCGGGTTCGCGTAGATCGCCAGGCTCGGCGAGCCGTTCACGGCCGCGGCGGTCGCTGCGGCGGTGGTCCCGATCACGCGGACGCGACCGCCGGCGCCGGACAGGCGACGCGCATGCGCGCCCCAGGCATCCGCGTCCTCGGTCACGACGGTCACGTCGTGCGCACCCAGCCAGGTGACGACGGCAGCGGGCAGAGCGGATGCTGCGCTCACGGTGACGCGCGAGCGGGCCCGGAGCCCTGCGGCGACGACGCGCACCAGCTCGGCCAGACGCGTGCCCTCGTAGCGGACCGTGACCGGCAGCGCCTGGTAGCGCAGCGCGTTCTGCTCGGTGACCAGGCCGGTCGCGTCGCGCACGACGCCGAACTCGGAACCCCACGCGTCGATGTCGGTGGCGAGCGCACCGCGCAGCCACGCGGCGTCGTCGCCCTCCACGAGCGCAGCGGCCGAGAGGCCCAGCTCGTCCAGCGGGCGGGTGGTCTTCACCGGGGCATCCGTCCACTCCGACAGGCCGACCAGGTAGTTCGGGCCACCGGCCTTGGAGCCGGCGCCGACGGCGGCCTTCTTCCAGCCGCCGAACGGCTGGCGCTGCACGATGGCGCCGGTGGTTCCGCGGTTCACGTACACGTTGCCGGCCTGGATGTTCGCCAGCCACTGCTGGATCTCGTCCTCGTCCAGCGAGTGGATGCCGCTGGTGAGGCCGTAGTCGATGTCGTTGACGATGTCGATGGCCTCGGTCAGCGTCTCGGCGGTCATGACGCCGAGCACCGGGCCGAAGTACTCGACGCGGTGGAACTCGCTGCCGCGCTGCACGCCGTCGCGGATGCCGGGGGTCCACAGCTGGCCCGCGTCGTCGAGCTTCTTCGGCTCGAGCATCCAGGACTGGCCGGGGTGCAGCTCGGTGAGGGCGCCGAGCAGCTTGCCCTCGGCGGGACCGATCAGCGGGCCGATGCGGTTGGAGCCGTCCTCGGGCGTGCCCACCTCGTAGGCGCGAACGGCGTCGACCAGCTGGCGGCGGAAGCGCTCGGACTTGGCGGCGGAGCCGACCAGCACGACGAGCGAGGCGGCCGAGCACTTCTGGCCGGCGTGACCGAACGCCGAGTAGGCGACGTCCTTGGCGGCCAGGTCCAGGTCGGCCGAGGGGGTGACGATGATGGCGTTCTTGCCGCTGGTCTCGGCGAGAAGCGGCAGGTCCTGGCGGAAGCCGCGGAACAGCTCGGCCGTCTCGTAGCCGCCGGTCAGGATCACGCGGCCCACGGCCGGGTCGCTGACCAGCTGGGTGCCCAGCTCGCGGCCGTCGAGCTGCACGTACTGCAGCACGTCGCGCGGCACGCCGGCCTCCCACAGCGCCTCGATCATGACGGCGCCGGAGCGGCGGGCCTGACGGGCGGGCTTGATGATCACCGGCGAACCGGTGGCCAGGGCCGAGAGGGTGGAGCCGGCGGGGATCGCGACCGGGAAGTTCCACGGCGGGGTGACCACGGTCAGGCCGACCGGGTGCATCTCGGCGCCGTCGACGTCGGCGAGCGCCTTGGCGCTCTCGGCGTAGTAGTGCGCGAAGTCGATGGCCTCGGAGACCTCGGGGTCGCCCTGCTCGATGACCTTGCCGGCCTCGGAGCCCATGACCTCGAGCAGCTCGGCGCGGCGCGCCTCGAGCACGTCGCCCGCGCGGTGCAGGATCTCGGCACGACCGGCGGCGCCGAGGGCGCGCCAGGCCTCGCCCGCGGCGACGGCGGTCGCGATGCGCTCGGAGACCTGCTCGGCCGTGGTGAGGGTGTTCGCGGCGACGGTGTCGTTCCCGAGCTTCGAGGCGATCATGCGGGCGCGGATCGCGTCCGCCCACTCGCGGTTGGCCGCCAGCGACGGGTCGGTGTCGGGGGTGTTCACGAAGCCGTCGCGCGGCGCCGGAGCGGCGGGCAGCTGACGGTTCTGCGTGCGGTTCGGGCCGGGCACCTCGGTCGGCATGGCGGCGACGGATGCCAGGAAGCGCTCCTTCTCGCGCTCGAACAGCTTCGGGTCGGCGTCGAGGTCGAACACGGCCGACATGAAGTTCTCGTGGCTCGCACCTTCCTCCAGGCGGCGGATGAGGTAGGCGATCGCGACGTCGAACTCGTCGGGGTGCACCACCGGCGTGTAGAGCAGCAGCGAGCCGACGGTGCGCTTGACGACGGCGGCCTGAGCGGATGCCATGCCCAGAAGCATCTCGAACTCGATGCCCTCCTGCACGCCGCGCTTGGAGGCGAGCAGCCAGGCCATCGCGATGTCGAAGAGGTTGTGGCCGGCGACGCCGATGCGCACGTTGCCGATGTGCTCGGGGCGCAGGGCGTAGTCGAGCACGGCCTTGTACGAGGAGTCGGACTCCTGCTTGGTCGACCAGGTGGCCAGCTCCCAGCCGTGCGACTCGGCGTCGACGGTCTCCATCGGGAGGTTGGCGCCCTTCACGACGCGCACCTTGATGGGCGCGCCGCCGTCGGCCACGCGCTTCGCCGCCCACTCCTGCAGGCGGATCATGGCGGAGAGGGCGTCGGGCAGGTAGGCCTGCAGCACGATGCCGGCCTCGAGGTCCTTGAACTCCGGACGGTCGAGGATGCCGGTGAAGACCGCGATCGTGAGGTCGAGGTCCTTGTACTCCTCCATGTCGAGGTTGATGAACTTCTTGGGGCCGCGGGCGGGCTTGGCTGCGATCTCGTAGAGCGGGTGCAGCGCCTTGATGGCGTGCGCGACGGCCTCGTCGAACGCCCACGGGCTGTGCGGGGCGACGGTGGAGGAGACCTTGATCGAGACGTAGTCCACGTCGTCGCGGAGCAGCAGGCGGCGGGTGCCCTCCAGGCGACGGACGGCCTCGTCCTTGCCGAGGATGGCCTCGCCGAGCAGGTTGACGTTGAGCTTGACGCCCTGGGTCTCGCGGATGTGCTTGATCGCGGCGCCGAGCTTCTCGTCGCGGGCGTCGACGATCAGGTGGCGCACCATCTGGCGCAGCACGGCGCGCGCCGAGGGGACGACGATGCCGGGGAGCATCGTGGCGGTGGCGCCGCCCAGGCCGATCGCCCCCTTCATGATGCCGGGGAGGAAGGCGGGGGTCAGCGGCACGAGCTCCTTGAGCTTCGCGGCGGCGACCTTCAGGTCCTCGGGGCGCACGACGCCGTCGACGAAGCCGACGGTGAAGTCCAGGCCGTTGGGGTCGCGCAGCACGCCGGCGAGGCGCTGGCCTGCGGCATCCACCGGGACCTCACGGCTGTCGACCAGCCACTTCTTGACGAGGGCGACGGCGTCGTCGGCCAGTTCGGCGAGGTCGTTGACGGATGCTTCGGAAGCGGACACAGGGGTGCTCATGCTCCCAGGATGCCGCGTTCAAACCTCTACGAAAAGCGATGATTGATGAAGGATAATGTTCGGTGTCATCGATGAATCGAAGGGACGTGGATGTTCGAGCTGAGACGCCTGCGGCTGCTGCACGAGCTGGCGCTGCGCGGCACGATCGCCGAGGTCGCCGCCTCGCTCTCCTACTCCCCCTCGACGGTGTCGCAGCAGCTGTCGCTGCTGGAGCGCGAGGCCGGCGTGGCCCTGCTGGAGCCGGACGGCCGACGGGTGCGGCTGACGCCGCAGGGACGGATGCTGGCGGAGCACGCCGCGCGCGCTCTGGAGCTCGACGAGGCGGCGCGAGCGGCGCTGGCCGCGCACGCCGGCTGGGAGACGGTGCGCCTGTCGGCGATGCCGACGGCGGCGGAGACGATCGTGCCCGCGGCGCTCACCGTGCTCGCGGAGCGCGCGCCGGGCCTGCGCGTGGAGCTGGCCGAGCTGCCGCCGGAGGAGAGCCTGTTCGAGCTGTGGGCGCGGAGGTTCGACCTGGTGATCGCCGAGCAGTACCCGGGGCACACCCGGGAGCTGCGCGATGGCGTGGTGCACGACCTTCTGGGCGAGGACCCGATCCGGATCGTGCTGCCCCCCGCCGAGCATCCGGCATCCCTGCACGAACTCCGCGACCGTGCCTGGGTGATGGAGCCCGAGGGCACGGCCGCCCGGCAGTGGGCGGTGCAGCAGTGCCGGGCGGCCGGGTTCGAGCCCGACATCCGCTACGAGGCGGCCGACCTGACCGCGCACGTGCGACTGGTGGCATCCGGTCACGCCGTCGGCATGCTGCCCGACCTGATCTGGGGCGACGAGCCCAGCCCGCTCACCGTCGCCGATCTGCCCGGTTCCCCCGTGCGCGAGGTGTTCACCGCCGTGCGCGCCTCCTCGCGCGCCGACGAGTCCGTCACGGTGGTGCGCACCGCGCTGCGCGAGGCCTTGACCGCGCACCACCGCGTGGCGCCCTGAGCCGGGCTCCGTCCGCGGATGCAGCCGCTTCCCGGGTTCAATCACCCCGGTCGTGCTCCAACGGCGAATTGGAACTCCGACCGGGGTGCCGGACATCGGGCACAACGACGTCGCGTATCTACTGCGATGTCATGGACGCGATTCTGTCCAACGATGCAGTCGGTCAATGGGTTACCGTCCCTCGGCTTGCGGAATGGACTGGCCGCGAAGCTTCTGCGATCGGAATCTTCCGCACCCACCTCAATCGGTACAAGAACGCCCATCTGCCGGAAGGCTCGGCCGCCCCCTTTACGCGGGCCAGCGGGCAGGATCTTCGTCCGGCGCGAGGACGCGAGGTCCACTATCGGGTAAGTGCTGAGTGCGCAGAGCAGTGGACCCGCCTGCGCGACCGGATTGGAACGAACTGATGGTGCTCTTCAAGGACATGATGATCGATACCGCATATCCGCTCACCGTGATCGAAGACCGTGGCGATGACAGGGATCCTCTGACGAGCGAGTGCACCTACTGTCGACGCGCAGACGGCTGGGGCGTTCGACACCCCATCGCGGATGTCACCGTCGTGCGCCGATGGACTGTACGCAGCTACTGGGACCCGAAGAGCAATCAGCTCGGTGGAGGCGGTCGATACGAATGGCGGTGCACCGAGCACCCGTACAACGGCGACAGCTCAACACACGCGGCCGATGCGCCGCAGCACCTGATCCCAGAACGTCGCGAACGCTGTGAGGAGATCACGCTCAAGACGCTCTGCACAAAGATGACATCGGAGCGGTACGAAGGTCGATGGCTATGCAGCGAACACGCTGCGAGCGTCGTGGAGCGTCTACGCATTGAGGAGCGCCTTCGCGCGATAACGGAGGGATGGGACTGAACCGCGTGGCGCCCTGAGCCGGCGGGCGCGAGTTCAGAGCTGCTGCAGGTGGCGCCGCGGTCCCTCGATGCGGGCGATCGCGATCTTCACCTCGACCAGCTCGCCCTCGACCCGATCGAACCGGTCGTCGATCCGATCGAACCGGTCGTCGATCCGATCGAACCGACTGTCCATCCGATCCATTCGATCGTCCAAGCGATCCATCCGCCCGTCCATCCGATCCATGCGGACTTCCATCCGATCGAAGCGCGCGTCCAGCGTCTTGGTCTGCTTCGCGAGCATGGTGGCGACGCCTCCCAGCACGGTCAGCGTGAAGGCGAAGAGCGCGATGATCATTCCGATCACGTCAGGCGACACGATCATGCTCCTATTCTGCCTCGGGCGAGCGCCGATGACTACCGCAGACGATAGGCAGAATCACCGACAGCGCAGCGTGGGCTTCTCGGTAGCTGTGGACAATGCGACATCGTGTCCTGATTGTGGAAGAAAGGCCGACCTCAGGGCGATTCAGCGGACCGTCGCGTGCGGCATCCGCTCGCGCATGACGCGCACCGCCTCGGGATTGTGGTCGACGAGCACGGCGTCGCGGCCCAGGGCGGATGCCACGGCCCCGGTCGTCCCCGATCCGGCGAACAGATCGAGCACCCGGTCGCCCGGTCGTGAGGACGCCTGCACGATGCGGCGCAGCACACCCTCGGGCTTCTGCGTCGGGTATCCGGTCTTCTCGCGTCCCGTGGTCGGCACGATCGTGTGCCACCAGACGTCGGTGGGCAGCTTGCCGCGGGCGGCCTTCTCCGGCGTGACCAGGCCCGGAGCCATGTACGGTTCGCGGTCCACGGCATCCGAGTCGAAGAAGTGCCCGCCGGGCGTCTTGACGTAGACCAGGATCGTGTCGTGCTTGGTGGGCCAGCGCCGCCGGGACTTCGCACCGTAGTCGTAGGCCCAGATCAGCTCGTTCAGGAACGCGTCGCGGCCGAACACCGCATCCAGCATGACCTTGGCGTAGTGCGCCTCGCGGTAGTCCAGGTGCAGGTACAGCGTGCCGTCGTCGGCGAGCAGCCGCCAGGCCTCTTCGAGCCGGGGCATGAGGAACTCGCCGTAGTCGTCGAAGCGGTCGTCGTAGGCGCGCAGCATGCCCCGCACCCGCTCGTAGGCCAGGCCGTGGAACCCGTGCCTGACCTCGCCCTCGGGCTCGTCACCTGCCCGGCGGGCGGTCACGACCCGCCGCTCCTGCGCACGGCCGGTGTTGAAC
>NZ_MKRT01000002.1:0-31265 GCF_001897945.1 Microbacterium sp. 69-10 | reverse complement strand
GGTAGACGAGGGAGAAGGATCCGGATGCCAGGGTGCCGGCCGCCTCGAGGTTGTCGCCCTCGATGATCTCGACGGCGCCGGGAGCGGCGGGCGCTTCGCGCGGAGATGTGCGCTTCGCGCGGACGGAATCCGCGGATTGATCCGCAGCAGGCGCACTTTCCCGCGCGAGGCGCTCGGCGTCAGCGCTCACTGCGCGCTGCGTTCACGGAACACGGTGCAGCCACGCGTCGGTGGCGAACTTCGACTCGACCAGCGCCTCGGCGTCGGCGTACTCGTCGGGGGTGATGTGCCCATCCTCGGCACCGGTCAGCGCCCGGAAGGTCTCCTTGAAGCGCTCGATGATCTCGCTGCGCTCCATGCCGGTCTGGGTGCGCAGCGGGTCGACGCGCTTGGCAGCGGAGGTGGTGCCCTTGTCGCTGAGCTTCTCGCGGCCGATGCGCAGCACCTCGGTCATGGTCTGGCCGTCGATGTCGTACGAGATGGTCGCGTGGTGCAGCACGCCGCCGTTGGCGAGGCGCTTCTGCGCGGCGCCGCCGATCTTGCCGGTGGGCGAGGCGATGTCGTTGAGGGGCTGGTAGGTCGCGTCGATGCCGACCGAGCGCAGCGCCTGCAGCACCCAGTCGTCGAGGAACGCGTAGGAGTCGGCGAAGGTCATGCCCTGCACGAGGGATGCCGGCACGTACAGCGAGTAGGTGATGATCTGGCCCGCGGCCATCATCATCGCGCCACCGCCGGAGATGCGGCGGACGACATCGAAGCCATGGCGAGCGGCGCCCTCCGGGTCGACCTCGTTGCGGTACGACTGGAACGAGCCGATCACCACGGCCGACTCGTCCCACTCCCAGATGCGCAGCGTGGGACGACGGCGCCCCTCGCCCACGCGCGAGGTCAGCACCTCGTCGAGCGCCAGGTTCATCCGCGGGGAGACGGCCTTCTCGTGCACGATCTCCCAGTCGAAGTCGCGCCAGCCGGGCGCGGTCACCAGGGCACGGCGCACGACGGTGCCGACCGCTTCGGGGGTGAAGCCCAGCAGCTGCGCGCCGTCGGGCAGCGCACCGCGCACCGCCGCGGCGATCGTCGAGACGTCGGCCTCGACCGGCATCCCCTCGATGGCGGCGTTGATCGCCTCCAGCGCCGTGTCCGGCTCGAGGAAGAAGTCGCCCGCCAGGCGGAAGTCGCGGATCAGACCGTCTTCGACCTCGAGGTCGACGACGACGAGCTTGCCACCGGGAACCTTGTACTCACCATGCACCGCTCCAGCTTAACGGCGCGGTCTCAGGCGCGGACGGTCGGGTCGGGCAGGCCGGTGTCGATGCGCGGCTTGTCACCGCGCGAGGCGCGCATCCACACGAAGAAGCCGACGATGGTGAACCCGCCGTAGAACAGGTACATGAACGCCGTCGCGTAGTAGCCGGCCGAGAACAGCAGCGGCACGCCGACCGCATCCACCGCCACCCAGATCAGCCAGAACTCCACCCACCCCTTCGCCATCGCCCAGGTCGCCAGCAGCGATCCGACGAAGGTCCAGGCGTCACTCCACACCGGCTCATACGAGCCCAGCATCCGGAAGATCGGGGTCAGGCCCGCCGTGCCGACGAGCAGCGCACCGATCAGCAGCAACCGGGTGCGCCCCGAGGCCCAGCGCGGCACGACCGCGTGGCCCTCGCCGTCACGAGCCTGCTTCCAGCGCATCCAGCCGTAGATCGAGACGGCGATGAACATCACCTGCCGGCCGGCCTGACCGAACAGGTTCGCGGTGTGGTCGGTGCCGAACACGCTGCCCAGGAACACCGTCAGCAGCAGGGCGTTGCCGATGATCCCCACCGGCCAGGCCCACAGCCGGCGGCGCATCGCGCCGAGAGCGGATGCCAGTCCGAAGACGTTCCCGACCACCTCGCGCACCAGGAGCGTCGACGATCCGACGGGGATCTGCGCGTTGAAGGCGTCCAGCAGCCAGCGCAGGACCTCGGTCACCTCGTGCTCGCGGCGGGGACGTGCTTGTCGAGCCAGGCGAGCACGTCGGCGCGCACCTGATCCTGCTGCAGCTCGTTGAAGATCTCGTGCCGGGCGTCGGCGTAGACGAGCGTGGTGACGTCACTCAGGCCCGAGCGGTTCCGGTAGGCATCGGCGAGCTTGTGCACGCTGTGCGGCCCGCCGACCGGGTCGTCGCGGCCGACGAGCAGCAGCACCGGCACGTCGTTCCCGAGGTCCTTCTTCGGCCGGCCGTACATGCGCGCGGCCTCGACCGGGCCGAAGAGCTTCAGCAGCGGCGTCTCGACGGTGAGGGGATCGTCGTGGAATGCCTGCCACACGGCGGAGTCGCGCGAGAGCCACTCCAGGCCGTCGGCGTCCGGCCCGTCCCACTGCTTGTTCAGCGGCAGCGGGTTCATGTCGGCCGGAGTGCGGTACGCGGAGCCGGAGAGGATCACGGCCGAGTAGGCCTCCGGATGCTGGTTGAACAGCATCTGCGAGAGGAACGATCCCCAGGAGTGCCCGAGCAGCACGATCGGGAGTCCGGGACGCTCGCCCTGGATGATCTGCGTGAGCTGCCAGCATGCGGCGACGGTCGCCCGCATGCCGCCCTTGCCGAGGTGGCCGAGCTTCGCGGGGCCGTTCCACTGTCGGATGCCGGTGCGGCCGTGCCCGCGGTGATCGTCGGCGTACACGTGGAAGCCGACGGCCGTGAGCTCCCCGATGAGCGCCTGGTACCGGCCCGCGTGCTCGCCGACCCCGTGCAGCAGCTGCACGACTCCTCTCGCCTGGCCCTGCGCCTCGTACACGTCGTAGACGATCGCGATGCCGTGGGCGTCGGTGAACTCCGCTGTTCTCTTCGCGACGCTGCTCTCAGAAGACATGCCCCGAGTCTACGGATGCCGGCCGGCCGGCATCCGCTCGTTTCGGACAGCGGTGTCAGGCCGCGGACGTCTCCGCAGCGCGCAGAGCGGCGACGATGGCGAGCGCCGTCTCTCGGTCGGTGACCTCGTAGCCGCCTACGCCGTCACTGGCGGATCCCATCCGCACACCCCCGTCGGCGTACACCGTGCGCTTGGCCGAGAAGTGCACGGCGTCGACCCCGGTCGCGGCGATGGCAGCGACGGTGTCCACGTCGATGCCGCTGCCCGCCATGACCTCGATGCCGCCGGCCGCCTCGGCGACCAGCGCCCGCAGCGTGTCGATCCCGTCGATCGCCTGCGAAGCGCCGCCGGAGCTGAGCACGCGGCGCATCCCGAGCTCGCGCGCCGTCCGCAGGGCGGCGATCGGGTCGGGGGTCACGTCGATCACGCGGTGCAGCGTGACGGATGCTCCGCCTGCCGCGTCCACGATGCGCGCGAGCGCCTCACGGTCGAGCGCGCCGGTCTCGTCCTGGCATCCGACCACCACCCCGTGGGCGCCGGCGGCGAGCACGTCGCGCACGTCGTGCACGATCACGTCGATCGCGTCCGAACCGTACTGGAACCCGCCTGCGCGCGGGCGGATGAGCACGTGCACCTCGGGGCCGTCGTCGCCCACGGTGGCGAGCACGCTGCGCAGGGTCCCCCGGGACGGCGTCAGACCGCCCAGCGCGAGTGCCTGCGCGAGCTCGATGCGTGCGGCGCCTGCCTCGCGGGCGATGCGCGCGCCGGCGGGGTTCTGGACGGCGAGTTCGAACGCGAGTGGCACGAGAACCATTTTCGCACCCGGAGGCCTGATTCCCAAGATCGTGAACATTATTTTCACGCTTCCCCGCCGCGACAAACTTAGTTAGACTATCTAAGTAATGACCGAGGACTTCGCCGCCACCGCATCCGAGCTCCGATTCGCCCTCTTCCGTCTGACCAGGCGCCTGCGCTGCGTCCGCGCCGTCGACGCGATGAGCGACGCCCAGCTCGCCGCCCTCGGCGCCCTCCGCGCACACGGGCGACGCACGCTCTCCGGCCTCGCCGAGCACGAGCGGGTCACCGCCCCCACCATGAGCGCGACGGTCAACGGTCTGGAGGATCTCGGCCTGGTCCGGCGCGTTCCCGATGAGGACGACCGCCGCCGGGTCTACGTCGAGATCACCGACGAGGGCGAGAAGGTCGTCGCCGCGACCGTCCGCCGCCGTGACGAAGTGCTGGCCGACATGATCGCCGAGCTCGACCTCGACGCGGACGAGCTCGCCGTGCTGCGCGCGGCCGCCCCCGTGCTGCGGAAGGTGGCCGAGTCATGAGCTCGATGTTCCGCTCCTTCCGGTCGTTCAACTACCGCACCTGGTTCCTCGGTGCGATCGTCTCGAACATCGGCGGCTGGATGCAGTCGACCGCCCAGGACTGGGTGGTGCTCACCGAACTGACCCACAACGACGCCGCGGCCATGGGCGCGACGATGGCGCTGCAGTTCGGTCCTCCGCTGGTGCTGGTGGGGCTCACCGGGTGGGTCGCCGACCGGTTCGACCGGCGGAGGATCCTGCTGGCGACCCAGACGGCCCTGATGGTGCTGGCGATCGGCGTGGGCGTGCTGCTGCTCACCGGCATCCTCACCCTGCCGCTGATGCTGTGCTTCGCGGCGGCCTTCGGTGTGACCAACGCGTTCGACGCCCCGGCCCGTCAGGCGTTCGTGTCGGACATGGTCAGCGTCGAGGACACCTCGAACGCGGTCGCTCTGAACTCGGCGTCGTTCAACATGGCCCGTCTGATCGGCCCGGCGGTGGGCGGAGTCGCGATCGTGGCGCTCGGCTCCGGCTGGGTGTTCATCGCCAACGCCGTGACGTTCCTGGCGATGCTGATCGCGCTGCTCCTGATCCGCAAGGGCGAGCTCGTGCCCCGAGTGAAGAGCGGCAGGAAGGGCGGCGGTCTGGCGGCCGGGGTGCGGTACGTGCTCAGCCGGCCCGACCTGAAGGTCGTGTTCGTGATGGTCTTCCTGCTCGGAGCCTTCGGCATGAACTTCCCGATCTTCGCGTCGACCATGGCCCTGGAGTTCGGAGAGGGCGCAGCGGGCTACGGCGTGCTCAGCTCGGTGCTCGCGATCGGCTCGCTCGCGGGAGCGCTGCTGGCGGCCCGCCGCGACCGCGCCCGGGTGCGGGTGATCGTGCTCTCGGCGGCGGGGTTCGGTGCGGCCTCGCTGGTGTCGGCGACCATGCCCGTGTACTGGATGTACGGGGCCGTGCTGGTCTTCGTCGGCTTCTCGACGGTCACGATGCTCACCACCGCCAACGGGTACGTGCAGAC
This sequence comes from Microbacterium sp. 69-10, assembly GCF_001897945.1. Classification (GTDB taxonomy): domain Bacteria; phylum Actinomycetota; class Actinomycetes; order Actinomycetales; family Microbacteriaceae; genus Microbacterium. The sequence continues at coordinate 26,079 of NZ_MKRT01000002.1, read as the reverse complement.
GACGACGGATGCCGCGCTGCGCGGCCGCGTGCTGGCGCTGTACATGGCGGTCGTGATGGGCTCCACCCCGATCGGCGCGCCGATCGCCGGCTGGGTGGCCGACACGTTCGGGCCGCGGGTGGCCATCAGCGTCGGCGGCGTCGCGGGTCTTCTGGCCTGCGCGATCGGCCTGTCGTGGATGCTCTGGTCGGGACGCCTGCACCGCGCCGAGCGCACCCGGTTCCTGCTGACTCTGGATGAGACGCGTCCGCTGTCGGTCGTGCAGGCGATGGACCCGCACATGTACGACGAGAAGGCCGCCGCGACCACGCCGATCCAGCTGCCGCGCAAGAACGCGGAGTGAGCGTGACCCGGCATCCGCGCTCGCTCATGCTCGCGCTCGGCGCGCTGACCGCGTTCGGCCCGATCTCCCTCGACGTGTATCTGCCCTCGCTCCCCCAGCTGGGCGCCGAGTTCTCGGCATCCGAGTCGCTCAGCCAGCTGACCATGAGCGCCTGCATGATCGGGCTCGCGCTCGGGCAGCTGCTGTGGGGGCCGATCAGCGACAGGTACGGCCGGCGGATGCCGCTGATCCTGGCGATCGCGGGCTTCGCGGCGACGTCGGTGGCGTGCGCGTTCGCACCGTCGATCGAGGTGCTGATCGGCATCCGGGTGGTGCAGGGCCTGTGCGGCGCGGCCGGGATGGTCATCGCCCGTGCGGTGGTGCACGACCTGTTCTCCGGCGCCGACGCGGTGGCCGCGTTCTCGACTCTCGCCGCCGTGATGGGCGTGGCACCGGTGCTCGCCCCGCTGGTCGGCGGTGTCGTGGCGTCGTTCTCCAGCTGGCGGGGCGTGTTCGTGGCGCTGGCGGTGATCGGGCTCCTGCTGCTGGCGGTGGCGGCGTTCGCGGTGCCGGAATCGCTGGATGCTGCGCACCGCACGACCGGGGGCCTCACGAACGACTTCCGCGGGATCGGCGCCGCGCTGCGGAACGGGCCGTTCCTGGTCGCGGCGCTCACGCTCGGTGTCGCATCGATCGCTCTGTTCACGTACCTGCAGCTGTCGCCGTTCGTGCTGCAGACCCAGTACGGGCTGAGCGCAGGAGGCTTCGCGCTGGTGTTCGCGGCGAACGCGGTCGGCATCACGGTGGCGGCGAACCTGAACCGCAGGCTGGCGCGGCGCGTGCCCGGCGTGCGGATCGTGCGCTGGTCGCTGTCCATCGGCGTCGCCGGCGCACTCGCCCTGACGCTCGGCGGGCTGCTGGACTCGGCGCTGCCGTGGCTGCTGGTGCCGCTGTTCGTCGCCGTCAGCACGCAGGGCCTGAACAACCCGTCACTGACGGCGATCGCGCTGGGTCACATCCGGCACAGCGCGGGTTCGGCCTCCGCCGTGCTCGGCACGATCTCGATGCTGCTGGGCGCGCTCGTGCCGCCGCTGCTCTCGCTGCTCGGCGTCACCGCGACGACCCTCGGTGCCACCATGCTGGCCGCGTTCGCAGTGGCACTGGCTCTCGTGCTGTTCGCGGGGCGGCCGCGTCCCGGCGAGCCCCCTTCCGGTGAGAAATCACTTCTTGCATGAGAAATCATGCCTGCGCAGGTTTCTCATGCACGAAGTGGTTTCTCGGGCCGGAGCCTGGCGGTCGGACACAGGATCTTACGGATTCGTGAGAATCGGCCGCGGCTGCTGTCCGCGCTCGTAGCCTGAGAGCATGAGCGACTCTCGAGGATGGCGCCCGGCCGCGGCGGGGATCGCTGCGGTGGTTCTCGGCGCGGGGGCGGGCGAGCTGGTCGCCACGTTCGCCGCACCGGCATCCAGCCCGTTCGCCGTGGTCGGCGGCGCCCTGATCGACCTCGCGCCGGCCTGGGCGAAGGACACCGCGATCGCCTGGTTCGGCACCTCTGACAAGGCAGCCCTGCTGGTGGGCATCGCCGTCGTGCTGCTGGTGGTCGCGGCGGTGGCGGGACTCGCCGAGGCGCGGTGGCGGCACTCCGGTGTCGTCGCGCTCGCGGCGCTCGGCATCGGCGCCGGCCTCCTCGGGCTCACCCGGCCGGATGCCGGGATGCTGGCCTGGCTGCCGTCCGTGCTCGCCGGCGCGGTGGCGGCCTTCGCGCTGCGGATGCTGCTGCGCCGTGAGGCTGACGCCGGGCCGGAAGCCGAGGATCAGCCCTCGCGTCGTGCGTTCCTCACCTGGACGATCGGCACGGCCGCCATCGGCGTCGCCATGGCTGTCGTGGGCGGGCTGGGGCGGGCGGGCTCTACGGTGGTCACGACCGTGCGCGAAGCTCTCAAGCTGCCGAAGCCGGCGACTCCGGCGCCCGCGATCCCGGCGTCCGCCTCGCTCGATGTGCCCGGGATCACCCCGGTGATCACACCGAACGCGGACTTCTACCGCATCGACACGGCGCTCGTGGTGCCGTCGGTCGACCCGTCGAGCTGGAAGCTGCGCATCCACGGGATGGTCGCGCAGGAGGTGACCCTCACCTGGGACGAGCTGCTCGCGCTGCCCCTGGTCGAGAGCGCGGCGACCCTGTCATGCGTGTCCAATGAGGTCGGCGGGGATCTGATCGGCAACGCGGTCTGGCTGGGCTATCCGATCCGCGAGCTGCTGAAGCGCGCGGCTCCCGACGCGGATGCCGACATGGTGCTCTCCACGTCGGTCGACGGCTTCACCGCGGGGACGCCCCTCGAGGCGCTCACCGACGACCGCGCCGCGCTGCTCGCGATCGGGATGAACGGGCAGCCGCTCCCGCTCGAGCACGGCTTCCCGGTGCGGATGGTCGTGCCCGGCCTGTACGGGTACGTGTCCGCGACGAAGTGGGTGACCGACCTCGAGGTGACGCGGTTCGACAGGGACAGGGCCTACTGGACCGACCGCGGATGGTCGGAGAAGGGCCCGATCAAGCTGGAGTCCCGCATCGACGTGCCGCGCGCGGGGCGCACCGTCACCGCGGGAGACTCCGTGATCGCCGGCGTCGCCTGGCAGCCGGGCACCGGCGTGTCGGGCGTCGAGGTGCAGGTCGACGACGGCGACTGGCAGCAGGCCGAGCTCGCGACCGCGATCTCCGATGACACCTGGGTGCAGTGGCGGCTCCCGTGGCGCGCGAAGACCGGCGAGCACAGCATCCGCTGCCGTGCCGTCGCCGGTGACGGCACAGTGCAGACCGACACGATCGCGGCTCCCGCGCCGGACGGCGCGAGCGGATGGCACACGATCAGCGTCAGCGTGGGGTGACCCGTGAGGGTTCCGTGAGGATCGCGATTCACTGTCTTCACGAATTCGTGAAATAGGCGTACCGTCGCCTCTCATGAACACCATCATCAGCACGCGCGGCCTCACCAAGACCTATGGGCGCGTGCATGCCCTCGACGGACTGGACCTCGAGGTGGAAGCCGGCCAGGTGCACGGCTTCCTCGGCCCGAACGGCGCGGGAAAGTCCACCACCATCCGCATCCTGCTGGGCCTGGCCCGCCGCAGCGGCGGCGAGGCATCCGTCTTCGGACTCGAGCCCTGGGGCGACGCCGTGCAGATCCACCGCCGCGTCGCGTACGTGCCGGGCGACGTGAGCGTCTGGCCGAACCTGTCCGGCGGCGAGGCCATCGACTTCCTCGCCCGCCTGCGCGGAGCGAAGACGAAGGATGCCGCGTACCGCGCCGAGCGCGAGCGCCTGATGACCGCGTTCCAGTTCGACCCGCGCAAGAAGGGACGGGCCTACTCGAAGGGCAACAGGCAGAAGGTCGCCCTGATCGCCGCCTTCGCGGTGCCCGCCGACCTGTACATCCTCGACGAGCCGACCAGCGGCCTGGACCCGCTGATGGAGGTCGTCTTCCGCGACGAGGTGCAGCGGCTGCGCCGCACCGGGGCGACCGTGCTGCTCTCCAGCCACATCCTCTCCGAGGTGGAACTGCTCTGCGATCGGGTCTCGATCATCCGCGAGGGGAGGATCGTCGAGTCGGGCACGCTCGCCGAGCTGCGCCACCTGACCCGCACCGAGGTGTCGTTCGAAGCCTCTTCCACCGACGCCCTCACCGGCATCCCCGAGGCGCACGACGGCACGGTCGAGGAGGGCCGCGCGCGGTTCACCGTGGACAGCGACACGATCCCGTCCGTGCTCCCGGTGCTCGCGCAGCGGGCCGTCACCGGTGATGCTGGCGACGGTGTTCGGCCTGTTCGGCCCGCTGTTCGGTCTGCCGGAGTGGACCACTCGGTTCTCGCCGTTCGCCGTGACGCCCATCGTCTCGAACGGCACGACGGAGCTGCGCGGCACGTGGTGGCTGGTGCTGATCGTCGCGGTCCTGGCTGCGGCATCCCTCAGGCTCATGCGCCGACGGGAACTGCATCCAGCGAGCTGAACCGAGGCTGTTCGATGAAAGGATGAACGCATGAGCGAGGACGGCGTGACGCACGCGGGAGTGGATGCCGCCGAGAGCGCGGCCGCCGCGATCACCGCGGTCGGCTTCCCGCGGATGCCCGCGCGCGTCATGATGGCACTGATCGCCGCCCCAGCCGAGGGGTACACGGCATCCGAGCTCAGCGACCGGCTGGGCGTCAGCGCCGCCGCGGTCTCGGGCGCCGTGCGCTACCTGCAGACCCTGCACATGATCCGCAAGGTCTCCCGACCCGACCAGCGTCTGGCCCACTACGAGATCATCAACGACACCTGGTACGTGATGATGTCGAACAACTCCCCCGTCTACGACCGGCTGGCCGCGTACATCAACGAGATCGGCGCGGCGCACGCCGAGGATCACGCGGCCCGCCTGCGGGCGGAGGAGATGGCCGAGTTCTTCCGCTTCATGTCTCAGCGGATGCCTCAGCTCGTCGACGAGTGGGAGACGCTGCGCGCCGAGCGCCGGCTTCAGGACTGACCACGATCGGCCTGTCCTGCGGCGGCGCGTGTGTATACCGTGGAGGGCATGAGCGGAAACAGGTACGGGTCGGATCCGAACGCCACCGCAGGCCGCGCGCCGCAGAGCGGGGTGCGACGTGAGCCACAGGTGCTGAGATGGGTCTTCTGGCCCGCTGCCGTGATCGTCGTCGCCTTCGCCCTGTTCGCCCTGCTCGCACCGCACGTCGCCGAGGCCCTGTTCAAGACCGTCCAGACGACGATCGTCAACGCCTTCAACTGGTACTACGTGCTGATCGCCGCCTTCTTCGTGGCGTTCTGCCTGTTCCTCGGCTTCAGCAGGTTCGGTGACATCAAACTGGGCCGCGACGACGAGGAGCCCGAGTTCTCGCTGATGAGCTGGTTCTCCCTGCTGTTCGCGGCGGGAATGGGATCGGCCTGGTCTTCTACGGGGTCAGCGAGCCGCTCTCGCACTTCACGAATCCCCGCCCCGGCGTCACCGGCACGCCGGAGCAGCTGGCCCAGGCCGCACTCGGCCAGACCTACCTGCACTGGGGTGTGCACGCCTGGTCGATCTACGTGGTGATCGGGCTCGCCCTCGCCTACGCCATCCATCGGCGACGCCGGCCGGTGTCGATCCGATGGACCCTGGAACCGCTGCTCGGCAAGCGCGTCGAAGGCGGCTGGGGGCACGCGATCGACGTGATCGCCCTGGTCGGCACGCTGTTCGGCGTCGCCACGTCGCTGGGTCTCGGGGTGCTGCAGATGAGCGCCGGCCTGCACTCCGCCGGCTTCGCGAATCCCGACGAGACCACGCAGGTGGTGCTCATCCTGGTCATCTCCGTGTTCGTGCTGATGTCGGTGCTGTCCGGCGTGACCAAGGGCATGAAGTGGCTGTCGAATGCGAACCTCGTGCTCGCGGGCCTGCTGGTGATCTATCTGCTCGCGGCGGGGCCGACGGAGTTCCTGCTGCGCGAGTTCGTGCAGTCCCTCGGCTACTACATCCAGAACTTCGTGGGCCTCTCCTTCAACGTCAGCGCGTTCCAGGGCGCCGCCGGCGAGCAGTGGCAGGCCTCCTGGACCTCGTTCTACTGGGGCTGGTGGATCTCGTGGGCGCCGTTCGTGGGGATCTTCATCGCCCGCGTCTCGAAGGGGCGCACGGTGCGCGAGTTCGTGATCGGGGTGATCCTGGTGCCCACTCTGATCGGCGTGCTGTGGTTCTCGGTGCTCGGGGGCTCGGCCCTGGCGATGGAGCTCGCGAAGCCCGGCTCCCTCACCGCTCCCGACGGAACAGTCGACCTGCAGGGAGCGCTGTTCGCGATGCTGCAGAACGTGCCCGGCGCCGCCGTGGTGAGCATCGGAGCCATCCTGCTGCTCGCGATCTTCTTCATCACCTCGGCCGATTCCGGCGCCCTGGTGATGGGCATGATCGCCACCGGCGGCAAGCCCGAGCCGAAGCGCTGGATCCGCACCTTCTTCGTCGTGGTCACCGCACTGCTGGCGATCTCGCTGCTCCTGTCGGGCGGGCTCACCGCCCTGCAGACGGCGGCCATCATGATCGCCCTGCCGTTCAGCATCGTGATGCTGCTGATCTGCTGGTCGACCGTGGTCGCATTCACCCGCGAACGGCGTGCCTATGCCAAGGCGGAACGCGCGCAGTTCATCGACCGCATCGGCGAGTACTACGGCCTCGAGGTCGAGTCGCACGACGCGACCGGGGTGCTGGGCGCTCAGCCCCGCTGGGTGCGTCGGCTGCAGCGCCGGTTCGGGCTGCCCGTGGCGCCGACCGAGCCCATCCGGATCACGCCCGGCGCGCTCTCCCTGGAGAGCCACGGCGACTCCTCCCCCTCCACCCTCGACATCGACGGCCTGGTGGGTGAGGACGAGCTCGCCGGCCTCGACGACCCGGACGTGAAGCAGCAGGACGCGGGTCCGTTCCTGAAGGAATGACGCCTGTCAATGCCCTCCCGGTGATGTGCGTCGAGGCCTACCGTCGCGAGTATGGACGAACGGCAGAACGATCAGCAGGATGTCGGGCAGTACCCGCACACCCCCGGACAGGATCCGGCCGGCAGCGGTGCGCCGCATGAGACCCGGCGGACGGCGGATGCTAGGGATTCTGACAAGGGCGGGCACACCGGCATCCCCGACGACAACCCGGCGCACAACACGGCCCCCGACGGCATGCCGGGCGACGAGGAGGATGCGCCGCTCGGCGGCGACGAGACGACCGAGTCGCAGTTGGATGCTGACACGGCGGTCGAACGCGATGCACTGAAGAGCCTCGACCCGGACGACTCACCGGCCTGAGCCGCCGAACGCACTTCGGCGCCGGCGGTCAGGACCGCCGGCGCCGATCGGGCCTGATGGAGCCGGGTCAGGCTCCGCGCAGCTCCAGGGTGCAGCACTTGATGCCGCCGCCGCCGAGCAGCAGCTCGGACAGGTCGACCATGATCGGGTTGTAGCCGCGCTCGCGCAGCTGCTTCTCGAAGCCGGTGGCGCGCGGCGAGATGATGACGTTGTAGCCGTCAGATGCCGAGTTGAGACCGAACACGGCGCCGTCCTCGTCGGCGACGAGGATCGCGTCGGGGAAGCGCTCCTCGAGGATGCGGCGGGATGCCTCGTCGAAGGCGTTCGGCAGGTAGGCGACGTTGGCGTGCGCCGGGCCGCCGTTCTCCTCGCCGACCACCGGGTCGAGCACGGTCAGTGCGGTGTCGAGGTGGTAGAAGCGCGGGTCGACCAGGGTGAGCGTCACGACCTCGCGGTCGAAGACCTCGTGCACCTCGCGGTGGCTGTCACCCGCGGAGCGGAAGCCGGTGCCGGCCAGGATCACATCACCGGCGAGCAGGAAGTCGCCCTCGCCCTCGTTGACCTCCTCGGGCAGCACGGTGTCGAAGCCGTGCGTGCGGAACCACTCGGCGAACGCCGGGGCCTCGCCCTGACGCTGCTCGTAGTAGAACTCGGGGACGTACGCCTTGCCGCCGATGGTGAAGCCGCCGTTGGCCGTGTAGACCATGTCGGGGTAGCCGGCGAGCGGCTCGATGAGCTCGACCTCGTGACCGAGCTCCCGGTACAGGTCGTACAGCTTCTGCCACTGCGCGACGGCCTTGGCGGTGTCGGTCGGCGCGGCCGGGTCCATCCACGGGTTGATCTTGTAGTCGACCGTGAAGTACTCGGGCCGGCACATCAGGTAGCGGCGGTGGTGGGCCTTGCGGGTCGCGGTGCCGGTGGCGGCGGTCTCAGGCGTGGACATGGGTGCTCCTCTGGAGAAGGTGCGGCGGACGCTGTCCAGGGGCCCGGCGGAAGTTCGACCCGCCCACGGTGAGTGGAGCGCGGGGAAGATGCGACACAGGCACGCCACAGTCATTTTCGCATCCGGATGCCGGGATCGCCACCTTTTTCGCTGGGAGTCGCGTCACATGGTCAGCGGATCGACTCGAGTGATCCCCGGGATGCCGTCGAAGGCCGGATCCGAGGAGGCGATGGTCTCGATGCCGTACGCGAGCGCCGTCGCCGCATGCACGGCGTCCCGCCCGCGGATGCTCGTCGTCTCGATCAATTCGAGTGAGCGCTCCAGCACCTCGTGGTCGAAGTCCAGCACGATGAGCAGCTTCGACATGTCACGGGCGTCATTCACGGCATCCGCGCGACCCCCGCGACGGAGTCGATGATGGACTACCTCCTGCACCATCTCGACGCTCGCGTATCCGCGCCCCGTCCCCGACCAGAGGTCTTCCAGAAAGGCTCGGCAGCGCGTTCGCTGCGGCTCGGCATGTCCCAGCGCGTAGATGACGACGTTCGCGTCGACGAGCACAGCATGCTCGTCCATCGGGTTCGACCTGTCAGCGCTCATGACGCGTCTTTCATGAATGACCGCTCGAGGAACTCGTCCTTCTCCGCCTCCCATTCCTCCGGTGTCGGAGTATGCATCGGATTCCGATCCGCCCGTTCGAACAGCCGCTGCATCGCAGCCATCGCATCGGCGCGCTTGCGGTCCATCCAGCCGTCCACGGCCTCCCGGATGTACGCGCCCACGCTCAGCTGCTCCGCGCGCGCTTCCGCCTCGAGCCGCGCATACTGCTCGACCGAGAACAGCACCTGAACCCGCTTCTCCAACGTCGCCATGCACATATTCTACGTCAACGTGTACATGTTAGCGAGGATCATGCACATGTCAGGCTCCCGGATACTCGAACACGTCCTCCAGCCGCACGCCGAACTCGCGGGCGATCTGGAAGGCGAGTTCCAGCGTGGGCGAGTACTTCTCGCCCTCGATCGCGAGCAGCGTCTGCCGGGTCACCCCGATGCGCCGCGCGAGCTCGGCCTGCGTGATCCCCTGCTGCTCGCGATGCGCCCGGATGCAGTTGGTGACCCTGGTGGGCTTGACCATCAGGCCAGGCCCCGCCGGTAGGCGATCACGCGGGCGAGGCCGCCGATGACCGCGGCGAGCACGAAGCCGGCGAACATCGCGTTCGCGACCCAGAACCCCTCTGCGCCGAGGGCGCACAGCACGATCACGACGAGTCCGGCGATCACGAGCACGACGTATTCGGCCCGCCCGCCGTAGCGGCTGATGTCACGGTCGCGAAGATCGGAGGCCGTGGCTGCTTCGCGATCGCGGATGCCGGCCGCGATCCCCCACAGGATCGTGATGAGGATGCTGACGGCGATGCCCGTGCCGATCGCCCACAGCATGGGCCCGACCCAGGCATCCGCCCGCGGCAGCAGCCAGATGTACACGCCAACGGTGACGACCGCCGCGATGAGTCCGGCCCACGCGGCTCGCTCGTGAAAGACCATCCCGCACCTCCATGTCAAAGATTCTTGACACGAACACTACGTCGCGTCCGCGGGGATGTCAAGAATCTTTTACATCTATACTCACCAGCGTCAGATGACGTCGGCACTCCACGGATCGGGCGTGCCGAAGCGGTGCGCGGTGATGGAGATCGCCTGCTCGTGCACGAACGGCAGCAGCTCGAGCCGCCCTGCCGAGGTCACCTCGTTGTCGTACACGGCGAGGTCGGGGTCCCCCTCGACCGCTTCAGCGAGCGCGCGATGCAGGTCGGCCACGGCATCGCGTCCGCCGATGAGACGCACCCGTCCGACGCGGGTCGCGTCCGGAGCCGGGCGGCGGATCCGCTCGATCCACTCCGCGTCGCTCTCCACGGCGACCGGCACCTCGAGCGCGCCGAGCTCGGCGCGCACACCCGCCGGCACGCCCTCGGGCACCGACACGAAGAAGTCCGCTCCCGAGCGGATGCCGGCGAGCACCACGCGCAGGATGGCGGCCAGTGATGCGTCCGACGCGGCCCGCACCGTCACCGGCAGCGGCCGGTACCGGAACAGGTTGCGCTCCACGCCCAGCTGCGAGACGTCGCGCACCTGACCGAACTCGCGGTCCCAGGCCACGGCATCCGACAACGCCGCCTGCCGCAGCCACTCGAAGGAGTCGAAGTCGAGCGAGGGCTGCGCCGACTCGATGAGACCGGAGATCTTGACGTCCAGCCCGCGCAGATGCAGCGTGCTCGACGACTTGCCGCGGGGGCGCGAGCGCCACGAGCCCAGCCCGATCAGGTAGTTCGGACCGCCGGCCTTCGCGCCGGGGCCGACCGAGGAGCGCTTCCACCCGCCGAACGGCTGACGCTGCACGATCGCGCCGGTGATCCCGCGGTTCACGTACAGGTTTCCGGCCTGCACCTCGTCCAGCCACAGCGCCAGATCGGCGGGGTCCTGGGTGTGCAGGCCCGCGGTCAATCCGTACGCCACGGCGTTCTGCATCCGGATCGCCTCGGACAGTGTGGAGGCGTGCATGATGCCGAGCACCGGCCCGAAGAACTCCTCGCGGTGCGTGCGCGAACCGGGCTGCACTCCCACCCGGATGCCGGGACTCCACAGCCTTCCGCTCTCATCCAGCGAGCGCGGCTCGACCAGCCACTTCTCCTCGCCCTCCAGCTGCGTCAGCGCCCAGGCGAGCTTGCCCTGCGGCTTCTCGATCACCGGCCCGACCTCGGCCTGGGGGGCACCCGGCCAGGCCACGCGCAGCGAGCGGGTGGCGTCGACCAGCTGCCTGGCGAAGCGCTTGGAACGGCCGACCGGCCCCACCAGGATCGCCAGCGAGGCCGCCGAGCACTTCTGCCCCGCGTGCCCGAACGCGCTGTGCACCAGGTCGGCGACGGCGAGGTCGAGATCGGCGGTCGGGCTGCTGATCATGGCGTTCTTGCCGCTGGTCTCCGCGAGCAGCGGCCGGTCGCTCCGCCACGACCGGAACAGCGCCGCGGTGTCCCACGAGCCCGTGAGGATCACGCGATCCACATCCGGATGCGAGATCAGCTGCTGTCCGAGCTCACCCTCCGCCACGTCGGCGAGCACCAGCACGTCGCGCGGGATGCCCGCCTGCCACAGCACCTCGGCGATCACGGCCGCGCAGCGCCGTGCCTGCGGAGCCGGCTTGAAGACGACCCCCGACCCCGCGGCGAGTGCGGCGAGCACGCCGCCCGCGGGGATGGAGATCGGGAAGTTCCAGGGCGGCGTCACGACGGTCACCCGGGCGGGCTCGAACGCGGCACCCGCGATGCCGTCCAGCTCACGGCAGGTGGCGGCGTAGTACTTCGCGAAGTCGACGGCCTCGCTCACCTCGACGTCGCCCTCGGCGAACGTCTTGCCGGTCTCGATCGCCGCGACCTCGATGAGTTCGGCGCGGCGGCCTGCGAGAGCGGCTGCGGCGCGCAGCAGCACCTCGCTGCGTTCGGATGCCGGGCGGGAGCCCCAGCCGGATGCCGCATCGCGCACGCGCGTGACGGTGTGCGCCAGCATCCGCTCGTCTTCGATCCGGGCGGCCCGCAGGGTCGCGACTCCGAGATCGGACAGGCCCGCCGCGGAGACGCGCTCGAAGATCCCGCGCGCCCAGTCTCGGTTCGCGGCGAGCGCCGGATCGCTGTCCGGCGTGTTCACGAACCCGGGCGCACCGGCGGCGGAGCCCGCCACCTCCTGACGGGAGTACACCGCGGTCTGAAGGAACGGGTCGTCGTCGGCTCCGTACTCGTCGTCATCCCCCGAGGAGCCGCGGGCGATGCCGAGCACCAGACCGGTGAGGTCCTCGGTCTCGGCTCTGGGCCTGGTCATCGGGCGCACCGACTCGTGCAGCGGCGCCGTGCGGTTCTGCACCCGGCGCGGGCCGATCTGCAGGGAGTGGTCGCGGGCACGGCTGACCGAATCGACGAAGCGCAGCCGCTCCCGCTCGAACAGCGAGCGGTCCTGCGCGAGGTCGAAGGCGGCCGAGAGGAAGTTCGACGGAGACGCGTTCTCCTCCAGGCGGCGCACCAGGTAACTGATCGCTACGTCGAACTCGTGCGGATGCACCACGGGCACGTACAGCAGTACCGGCCCGACCGTGCGCGAGACGGCGGCGACCTGGGCCTGCGCCATCCCGAGCAGCATCTCGAACTCCACCGAGTCCTGCACACCGCGCTCGCCCGCGAGCAGCCAGGCGAAGGCGATGTCGAACAGGTTGTGCCCGGCCACGCCGACCCGCACTGCGGCGACGTTGCGCGGCTGGAACGCCTCGTCCAGGCAGCGCAGGTAGTTGGCGTCGGTGTCGAGCTTGGAGCCGTAGGGAGCCTGCGCCCAGCCGTGCATGACGGCGTCCACCTTCTCCATCGCGAGGTTCGCGCCCTTGACCAGGCGCACCTTGATGGGCGCCCCGCCGTGCTCCACGCGGTCGCGCGCCCAGGCGGTGAGCTCGCGCATGGCGGGGAGCGCGTCGGGCAGATAGGCCTGCAGCACGATGCCGGCCTCGAGGTTCTTCAGCCGCGGGCCCTCGAGGATGCGGGTGAAGACCGCGATGGTCAGGTCGAGGTCCTTGTACTCCTCCATGTCGAGGTTGATGAAAGTGCCGTTCGAGACGGCCGTGAGATACAGGGGCGTGAGCCGCTCGATCACGTCCTCCACCACGTCGTCGAACGCCCACATCGAGATGCGGCTCATGACCGCCGAGACCTTGACCGACACGTAATCGACGTCGTCGCGACGGATGAGGTCGTGGATGCCGTCGAGCCGGCGCTTGGCCTCCGCCTCTCCCAGCACGGCCTCGCCCAGCAGGTTGAGATTCAGCCGATGACCCGACTCGCGCAGCTTCTCCAGCGCGGCGCCGAGCTTCTCCGGGCGGGCATCCACGATCAGGTGACCGACCATCTCGCGGAGCACCCGCCGCGCGATCGGCACGGTCGGCAGCGGCAGCACCGGCGCGACCCCACCGCCCAGGCGCACGACCCCGCGCAGGTACCAGGGCAGGAACCCGGGAGCGAGCGGCGCGACGCGGTGCAGGTTGGATGCCGCGGCGGCGGCGCTCTCGGGCCGCATGACGCCGTCGACGAACCCCAGCGTGAACGGCAGGCCGTTCGGATCGCGCAGCACGCCGGCCAGGCGCTGCGCGGCGGGATCGACGGGGATCGACGCCTCCTCCTGCACCCAGCGACGGGCGAGTTCGACGGCGGCGTCCTCCAGACGCGCCCCGGGTGCGACGGACGGCTGCTCAGACATGATCCCAGCGTAGGTCCCGACCGCGCGGGAACGCGGTTGAACCCGGTGGCGGCGGCGGAAAGTCACCCTATGCTGATCACGTGAACGCCGCCCCGCCCTCGCCCGTGCAGGAGAGGACTCTGCTCACCCGGGTGCGGCGCATGGCGAGCCTGATCCCGACGCCGTGGCTGATCACGGCCGGCGGCGCGGTGCTGCTGGCGGCGACGGCGGCGTTCGGAGGCCTGCAGACCGTCTCACCGAAGCCGGCGCCCGCGGTGTCCGTCGGCGAGCGCTACTCCGGCTCCGACCTGCAGATGACGGTGCAGGGCGTCGAGCTCCGCGCGGAGCGGGGCAATGCGGCATCCTTCCCCGACAAGGAGAAGCACGAGAAGGTCCTCGCCGTGATCGTCGACGTGGTGAACACCTTCGGCAAGCCCCGGCTCGCGACCGGGAGCGGCAGTCCGTCCCCCGCCGTCGACGGCATCCACGTCGAAGGCATCGATGAGAAGCCGCTGATCGCCTACGCCGACGGCAGCGACGGGCGAGTCTGGCTGCAGCCGGGCGTCCCGGTCCAGCTCGTGCTGTCGTGGGTCGTCGGACCGGATGAGCTGCACGACGGCGACGAGGTGCGTCTGACCCTTCCCGACTCCACGCACAGCGTCGGCACCAACGTGCAGCGGGGCGTGGACATCTGGGACGAGGTGGTGGTGGGTGCGACCCTCACCGCGACCGTCCGGGAGATCCCCGCGAGTGAGGAGGACGCCCTGTGAAGAAGGTGCTCCCCTGGCTGCTGACGCTCGTGCTGCTCGCCGGCGCGTGGGTGCAGAACGCCGTGGCCCTGCCGGACGGCTCATCCGAGGCGAGCTTCCTCACACCCGCCACCGTCGGCCACGCCGCCACCGCGCGCAACCTCACGCTCACCGTCACGGATGTGCGCGCGGCGCGCAGCATCACCGACCCGACGGGGCGGACGCTGGAGAGCACCTGGGTGGTGGTGGACGTGGACGCCGAGGCCATCGACTCCCAGTACGGCGCGACGCTCGGGTTCGCCGAGCTGACGGTCGGCGAACGCACGTTCCGTGCCACCGAGCGCGTCCAGAGCTTCTTCCGCCAGCGGCTCGTCCCCGGCGTGCCGCGTAGCGGTGCCGTGGCCTTCGAATTGCCCGCGGATGCGCTGAAGGGAACGGGAACGCTGCGTCTCGGCATCCCGTCGGATGCCCGCTACGACGGCCTCGTCGAACTGACGATCGACCTGAGCGACATCCCGGTGGAGGATGCCATCACCCTCCCCACGACGCACTGGACGCACACATGACGATCCCGACGCCCCTCGTCGCAGACACTCCGGAATCGCAGACGCCCGCGCCGAAGCAGCCCGGCTGGTGGCGCACCAACCGCCTGGCGCTCGTCGCGCTGCTCGTGCTGGTCCCAGCGATCGGCATCGGCGTGGGCTGGAACGAGTGGTACTCCTACTACGGTTATGGCTTCCGCAAGGTGACCGTGGTCGAGGTCCCGGACAAGGGCACGGTGAAGGTCGCCGGTGCCGAGTGGGGTCCGGTCCGCAGCGGCGAGATCACCGACACCAGCACACTCGACATGCCGAAGGGCACCCGCCTGCTGGCGGCGATCGTTCCGGTGAAGCCGGACGGCAAGGCCGTCTCCTGCGAAGCGCCGATGCTTGTGCAGCAGAGCACCGGACGCGAGTGGACGCCGATGCGCTCGGAGGTCGGCCTCGCGTACAGCTTCGACGAGAACGAGACGTGCGTCAGCGACCTGGCTGACGAGAAGGACCCGGAATCGGCTCAGCCGTTCTCGCTGACGGTCGGGTTCGTGGTTCCGGACGACGTCACCGGGCCGTTCTGGCTCGACGTGGATCCCCGCGGCGACGGACGGTTCGTCAGGTTCTCCATCGACCCCTGACCTCCCGTGGTGTCCGGCTTCAGGCCCGCTTCGAGGACGGCATCCGGCAGCACGCCGGCGGCATCCGCCACGGCACGCACGTCGGCCTCGGCCTGCTCGACCACGCCCGCGTCCACCTTCTTCTGCTGACGTAGGCGCAGCCGCCCCAGTGTCGCGTCGTACGCACCGGCGATCACCGCGACGCGCAGCGATTCCGTCAGCATCACAGGCACCAGAGACACCAGCGGCAGTGCGATGCCCCAGAACACCAGGTCGTGCGGGCCGATCAGGCGAACGGCCCCGTACTGCAGGTAGGTCTCCAGCGTCTTCACCGCGACGTGCAGGAGCGCGTGGGAGGCGATCAGCACGGGACCCGCCCGCCACATCAGCAGCAGCGCGCGCCCGATCGGCACGAAGCGGGAGCCGAGCTCGTCGCCGAGGTCCTTCAGCCGTCGCATGATCGGGTTGGGCACCACGGCGGCGTGCTCGCGCAGATTCGCCAGCAGCTCGTTCTCTATGCGCAGCTTCTCGGCGACGATCGCCTGCCCGTAGACCACGCCACCGACCGTGAGCCAGGCCAGCGGGGCGAGCAGGATCGGCCCCGCCTCGCCGAGCAGCCAGCCGATGCCGTCCCAGGCCCAGCGCAGCGGCGCGACGGCATCCAGCACGTTCTCGCGCACCTGTTCGAGCCATGCCATCGCGGCGCGGGTGTCCACCCAGGCCTTGACGCGGTCGGTGACGTCGCCGATCACGATCACCGAGAAGAACACCCAGACCACTTCGAGGTACACCGCGATCAGCGAGACCCAGCCGGGGATGCGCTGCTGCCATTTGGTCCACGCCCAGCGGGCCACGAAGGCGACCACGATGATCGCGATCGTCCACACGTTCAGCGGCAGGTTCAGCACCGTGTCATCGGTGCTCAGCTTCTGTCCGGGCGTCAGCGCCGCCTGGAAGATGATGTCGGTGCGCTCGCGCAGGGCGCGCGCGGAGTACGCCACGACGTCCTCCGCCAGCAGGCCCTGCCCCCAGTAGACGGCCAGGAAGGGCAGGATGCCGGCGAGCAGCGCGGTGAGGAAGGTGCGTCGGCGGTCGGCGGCGGACTCCGGCAGCGGGGCGATCGCGTTGAGCTCGCGCAGCCCGTCGCGCAGCACCAGGAACATCGCGACGTAGCTGATGAGCCGCGCCAGGATCGCGATCGGGAGGATGAGGAAACCCACTGTGGCGGAGTGCGCGCCGACGATGCCCGCGACCTGCACGATGACGTAGTGCACGGCGATGCCGCCGAGGTACCACGAGAGCATCGCGGGCCAGTGCCGGGCCAGCGCACGCCCGGCCGTGACGAGGATCGCCTTCACGGCATCACGCTATCGCGAGTCGTGGAGCGGGCGCGTG
This sequence comes from Microbacterium sp. 69-10, assembly GCF_001897945.1. Taxonomy (GTDB): domain Bacteria; phylum Actinomycetota; class Actinomycetes; order Actinomycetales; family Microbacteriaceae; genus Microbacterium. The sequence goes on along the minus strand of NZ_MKRT01000002.1, from coordinate 9,442 downwards.
CTCAGCGCCACTCCCAGCTGTCCAGGAGCTGCTGCAGCTGCTCCTCGCCGTTCGAGTACGGGGTGGTGATGCTGATCAGGAACAGCTGGCGCTGGTCGCCCTTGATGTCGTAGGGCTGCGGCGAGAACGTGGTCAGCACCACCTTCATCTGCGTCTCGGCCACGTCGCTGTCGATGCGCGTGATGTTCGCCGGCACGCCGCCCAGCGTGGTCTCCTCGTGCAGGCTCGAGATCGTGCCGCCGACCGTGCTCAGGTAGGGCTTCTCCAGGGCGTCCACGGTCGCGCTCAGGTCGGTGCCGTCGGAGTACTTCGCGGCGGTCGCCGAGCTGACCGGCTCCACGGTGATCTGCCCGGCGGTCTCGCCGTAGCCGGTGGGGACGAAGTCGCCGTTCTCGTCGTACTCGCCCCACAGTTCGAGCTGGCCGTAGCAGGCGCCGGCCTCATCCGCGGAGATGTTGTCGGTGAAGTGCTTCGGGCCGTCATAGCTCCAGCACGGCGTCTCGATGAGCTGGCCGGACACCGCCGCGGCCTCTGCCTCATCGAAGGCGGTGTCGTCGGGGGCGGCCGAGGGCGTCTCGACGGACCAGGGATCGGAGGAGCTGCTCGACGTGTCGTTCCACGGTGCGACGACGAAGATCATGGTCGTCATAAACGCGCCGAACAGCAGCGCGATGCCGGCCAGGATCGTGCCGATGATGCCGAGCACCTTGCCCCGGCCGCTGCGGATCGCGAAGATGCTGAGCACGAGCCCGACGAGCGCGAGCACGACGCCGACGATCGGGATCCAGCCGCTCAGGAAGGCGACGCCCGACACGATGATCGCCGCGATCGCGAGTCCGCCGACGCCCGGGTTCGGGAGCTGCCCGGGTGCCGCGCCGTATCCGGGGTAGGACGTGACCGGGTAGCCCTGCGGGCTGTACCCGGGCTGCTGCGCGTAGCCGACGTAGGGCGGCTGCTGCGGCGCCTGCGGCTGACCGGGCTGGGGCTGCGTGTAACCGGGCTGCGTATAACCGGGCTGGGTGTAGCCGGGCTGGGTGTATCCGGGCTGAGGCTGGTACGTCGGCTGCTGAGGAGCCGGCGGCTGGTTCACCGGCGGAACCGCGCCCGGGGGCTGGTACTGCGGCGGGACAGGCGGCTGCTGCGGCTGCGCGGGCTCGCCCGCGTTCGGATCGTACGACATGATTCCCCCTCGATGACGTCTCTCAGCTTAGAGGGGACGGTCCGTCCTCCGGAGGCGTGAGGCTCATCTCCAGACGCTGGGCGCCGGCTTCCTCGTCGGGGGCAGAGCGGATGCCGTGGCCCAGTCGTGGATCCAGTCGTCGATGTCGGGCACCCCGGCGGGCGTGCCGACCGCGGCGAACAGCTCATCGTGACCCACCGTGCCGCCACTGCGGCGCATCATCCGCGCACGCACGATGACCCGCGCGTAGACCTCGCCGTCGACGACCGCGCGGTGCTCCATGAACACCGCCTTCTCGTCGTGGCCGATGAAACGGGACTCGACGTCGAAGCGCTGCCACAGCTGCAGCGACTTGCGGAAGGTGACCGTCTCACTGGAGACCACGGCGTACCAGCCGCGCTCCTTCATCGCGTCGAAGAGCCCGGTGCGGATGAGCAGGTCCCAGCGTCCCAGATCGAACAGCGACAGGTACCGGCCGTTGTTCATGTGCCGCAGGATGTCGATGTCCGTCGGGAGGGTGGTGAGCCGGATGCGGCCGACCTCGGCGGAATCCAGCGTGCGCCCCCGACGCACGCGGCTCCGCGCCTGGAGGATGACGAGGAGGGTGCGCCAGATCACATTCACGAGCATCGACAGTAGCTATCGGCAACCACTGCCGCAATCCGGTTGTCGGATGACGACATACGCGTCATGCACGGTCCACTCGATTTCACCTGCCGCGAAAGCGCGCGTAGAGTCGCGGCATGAGCGCCGAAGCCCAGCCCGAGATCATCGTCCGTCCGGTCCGCGATGCGGATGCGGAGGCCCTGGGTCGCGTGCACGCGCAGACGTGGCACGAGACCTACGACCACCTGATCAGCAAGGCCGCCCTCGAGCGGATCTCCCCCAAGCGCCTCGCGGAGCTGTGGGTGAACTGGGCCCGCCAGGGCGAGGACTTCAAGATGAGCGCCGCGCTCGTCGACGGCGAGATCGTCGGCTTCGTGGGCTCGGGTCCTGCCCGCGACAAGGACGCACCGTCGCTGCGCGAGCTGTACTTCATCTACCTGCTCGACGCCTGGCACGGCACCGGCATCGGCCAGAAGCTGTTCGACGCCGCCGTCGACAAGGACGAATCCCTGTACCTGTGGGTGGCCGAGGACAACCCCCGCGCGCACCGCTTCTACGAGCGCAACGGCTTCACCCTGGACGGCGCCGCGCACACCGAGCCGTTCCTGGGCGAGACCCTCACCGAGGTGCGATTCGTGCGCTGAGCGCAGACATCATGAGTGCGGCCCTCCCGGTTGTCCGGGAGGGCCGCACTCATGTTCCGCCGATCACAGGGCGCGGATGATGTCCTCCACCCGCTCCTTGGCGTCACCGAACAGCATCTGCGCGTTCTCGCGGAAGAACAGCGGGTTCTGCACACCGGCGTAGCCCGCGGCCATCGAGCGCTTGAACACGATCACGTTCTCGGCCTCCCACACCTTGAGCACCGGCATCCCCGCGATCGGGCTGCCCGGGTCCTCGGCGGCAGCGGGGTTCACGGTGTCGTTGGCGCCGATCACCAGGACCACGCCCGTGGAGGCGAAGTCGTCGTTGATCTCGTCCATGCCCAGCACGATGTCGTACGGCACCTTCGCCTCGGCCAGCAGCACGTTCATGTGACCGGGCAGGCGACCGGCGACCGGGTGGATGCCGAACCGCACGTCGACGCCTCGCTCTCGCAACTTGGCGACCAGGTCGGCGACCGGGTACTGCGCCTGCGCCACGGCCATGCCGTAGCCGGGGGTGATGATGACGCTGGACGCTCCCTCGAGCATCGCGGCGGCCGACTCGGCGGTGACCTCGCGGTGCTCGCCGTAGTCCTCGTCGCTCGAGGCGGATGCCACGATCCCGAACCCGCCGGCGATCACCGAGATGAACGACCGGTTCATGGCCTTGCACATGATGTACGACAGGTACGCACCCGAGGAGCCCACCAGTGCACCCGTCACGATCAGCAGATCGTTGTTCAGCAGGAAGCCGGCCGCGGCCGCCGCCCATCCGGAGTAGCTGTTCAGCATCGAGACGACCACCGGCATGTCGCCGCCGCCGATCGAGGCCACCAGGTGCCAGCCGAGGGCGAAGGACAGCAGGGTGACGGCGATGAGCAGCCAGAGCTGCTGGTCCATCACGAACCAGACCGTGAGCACCAGGAACAGCACGAGAGCACCGATGTTCAGGGCGTTCTTGCCCGGCAGCATGAGCGGGCGCGACGACATCTTCGCCGACAGCTTCAGGTACGCGACGATCGACCCGGTGAAGGTCACACCGCCGATGAAGATGCCGATGAACACCTCGGCGTTGTGGATGCCGACCAGGTTCTCTGCAATGGGCTCATGCGCCAGATACCCATTCCAGCCGACCAGCACGGCCGCGATTCCCACGAAGCTGTGCAGCATGGCGATGAGCTCGGGCATCTGGGTCATCTGCACGACCTTGGCGCGCCACAGTCCGATGGCGGCGCCGATGAGCACGCCGACGGCCATCAGGGTGAGTCCGAGAGCGGAGCCCGCTCCGCCCCAGGCATCCGCGACGGTGAGGGCGAGGGTCGACAGCAGGGCGATGGCCATGCCGACGATGCCGTAGATCACGCCCGCGCGGGCGGTCTCATGGCGGCTGAGCCCCGCGAGGCTCAGGATGAACAGCAGTGCGGCGACGATGTACGCGCCGCCGGCGATGGCGTCGACGGTCACTTGCTTCCGCCCTTCACGAACATGCTGAGCATTCGGCGGGTGACGGCGAAGCCGCCGAAGATGTTGATGCTGGCGACCAGCACGGCGACGGCCGCGATCACCTGCACGACGGGATTCGCGTCCGTGATCTGCAGCATCGCGCCGACGATGATCACGCCCGAGATGGCGTTGGTCACCGACATGAGCGGGGTGTGCAGCGCGTGGTGCACCTTGCCGATGACGTAGAAGCCGATCACGACCGAGAGCATGAGCACCGTGAAGTGCTGCGGCAGCGGTGCGGGCGCGAAGACGTTCACGAGGAACAGCGCCGCGATGCCGGCGACGATCAGGCCGACCTTCTTCCCGACCGACAGCGGCTGCTTCGCGGGGACCTCCGCGGCAGCAGCGGCGGGAGCGGATGCCGGTGCCACCGCGACCTGCACGGCGGGCGGCGGCCAGGTGACCTCGCCGTCGCGGACGACCGTGACCGATCGCTGCACGACGTCGTCGAAGTCGATCGTGAGAGCGCCGTCCTTGTTCGGGGTGAGCAGTGCGACCAGGTTCGCGACGTTCGTGCCGTACAGCTGGGACGCCTGCGCGGACAGCCGTGAGGCGAGGTCGGTGTAGCCGAGGATGATCACGCCGTTGTCGGTGACCGTCCTCTCCCCCGCGACCGAGCCCTCGACGTTGCCGCCCTGACCCGCGGCCATGTCGACGATCACGCTGCCCGGCTTCATCAGGGCGACATCGGATGCCGTGATCAGGCGCGGCGCCGCGCGCCCCGGGATGAGGGCGGTGGTGATGATGATGTCGACGTCGGCCGCCTGCTCGGTGTAGATCTCGGCCGCGCGGCGGTTGTAGTCCTCGCTGGTGGCCCTGGCGTATCCGTCGGTGGACTTCTCCACGGCGACGTCGACGGGCAGGTAGACGCCGCCGACCGAGGTGACCTGGTCGGCGACCTCGGCTCGCGGATCCGTCGCCCGCACGATGGCGCCCAGCCGGGCCGCCGCACCGATCGCGGCGAGGCCGGCGACACCGGCACCGGCGACGAGCACCTTGGCGGGCGGCACGTTGCCGGCCGCGGTGGCCTGACCGGTGAAGAACCGGCCGAACTCGTGCGCGGCCTCGACGACCGCACGGTAGCCCGAGATGTTGGCCATCGAGGTCAACACGTCCATGGACTGCGCGCGCGAGATCCGCGGCACCGCGTCCAGCGCCAGGGCGGTGACCCCGCGCGCCGCGAGCGCCTCGACCAGGTCGGGGCGCAGTGCCGGGGACAGCAGGCCGACCAGCGTCGTCCCCGCCGAGAGCAGACCGATCTCCGCTTCCGTCGGCGGGTTCACCTTCAGCACGACGGCGCTGCCCCAGGCATCCGCCCTCGGCACGACCGTCGCACCGGCGCGGCGGTACTCCTCATCCGAATACGAGGAGCGCGTGCCCGCGCCCTCCTCGACGGCCACCTGGTAGCCGAGTCTCAACAGGTTCTGCACGGTGGCCGGGGTCGCGGCGACCCGCGCCTCATCCGGCCCCTCCTGCACGATTCCGATCTGCGTCATCGCGATCCTTCCGTCCGGCGTCCGCGCCGGATTCACGTTTCGCTCAGACTACTGATCGGGGTGGAAGAACTGTCCCACTTCTCAGACTGTGACCGCTCAAGATCCGCCGTTCTTTACCTCGAAGAAAGACGGATGCTGAGCCTCATCCGCGCCGGCGGTGAGAAGCATCCCTCGCCGGCACCCTCTGAACGTCGACGCCCCCTCCGGATCGCGCGGATCGGAGGGGGCGTCGATGATGAGCCGCGATGAGGGGTCAGCGTCCGGACACCTGCCCGAACAGCCTCGCGATGGGTGCCAGCACCAGCGGGCGCGCGGCGAACCAGCCTGCCACGATCACGGCGATCGCCAGCACGAACACCCAGAAGCCGGTCCAGTTCGCGGCGTACTCCACGCCGTCGACCGAGCCCATCGATGCGAACATGTGGTTCAGGTTGCGCAGCGCACCGGTCAGGAAGACCAGCGCGACGTGCACGACGATGAACGCCACGAAGTACAGCATCACCGGGAAGTGCACCGCGCGCGCCCACTCGATCGGATACGCCTTCGACAGCTTCTCGGCCTTCTTGGGCCACAGGCCCGACATCCGGAAGCCGGTGATCGCCGCGAGCGGCGCCGCCAGGAACACGGTCGTGAAGTAGGCCAGCTGCTGCAGGCTGTTGTAGTTCACCCAGCCGTTGTCGGTGGGCCAGTCGAAGGAGACGTACTGCAGGCCCGCGGACAGCGCGTTCGGGAAGACCTCCCAGCTGGTGGGCACCAGGCGCAGCCAGTGCCCGGTGCTGAACAGCAGCACCACGAACACCACGCCGTTGATCATCCACAGCAGGTCGAGCGACTGGTGGAACCACAGCGTCAGGCTGATCTTGCTCTTCTTCTGACCGCGCGGCATCCAGAACGCCGTGGGCCGCTTCTCGGTGCGCACGCGCAGACCGGAGCGGATGATCAGCACCATCAGGAACATGTTGAAGAAGTGCTGCCAGCCGACCCACGGGGCGAACCCGGGAGCGACGTCGACATGGTACTCACCCGGGTAGGTGGTGAGGAAGTCCTGCATGAAGGACGTGCTGAGGAAGGTGCGCACCAGGAACACGGCCGAGACCGCGAGCAGCCCTGCGGCGGCCAGGCCGAGCAGGCCGCCGATCGCCTGCGGCCATGTCGGCCGCAGCTTCGAGGGCTGCTCCTCGGGCTGGGCGACGTGGCGCGGAGCCGTGCCAGCCCATACCGTGCGCGTGAAGGGCAGCGGGATGGAGACGTCCGTCTTGGCGGATGCCACAGCGGCCGCCTTCTGATCGACGACGGCGACCTGGGTCGTCGCGCCCGGTGCGGCCTCCTGGGTCGCGAGGCCCGCCGAGGCGGTCTCCGCACCCTCGGTCGCCGCGCCCGTGGGCACGGCGGATGCTTCTGCGACGCGCACCACACCGGCCGGCGGCCATGGATCGCCGCCGGCGACGCGCGGGAGCCCGCGGCGCAGGGCGGCGCCGTCGGTCAGCACGGCGACGGGGACATCGGATGCCGCGGACGGCGCGGCCTCGACCTTGGCGGCCACGGGCGCGTCCTGCGGGTGCTGCGCGTCGACTGCACCGGATGCTGCCGAGGGAACCACTTGTTCGCGCACGTTGCCGGTGCTCTCGACGGGAAGCGGTGCACTCGATGCGGCTGCGGCGGAAACAGCGGATGCCGGGGGCCACGGTTCGCCACCCGCGACGCGCGGGAGCCCGCGACGCAGGGCTGCACCCGTGGGCGCGGCGACCCCGGGAGCTGCGGGCGCGGAAGGCGAGGGCGCTGCAGAAGCTCCGGCCTCCGCCCCGGCGACTGCACCGGATCCCGTCGACTGCACCAGTTGTTCGCGCACGTTTCCGGTGCTCTCGGCAGGAAGCGGTGCACTCGACGCCGCGGGGTCCGCGACGGCAGGGGCCGCCGCCGCTCCGGCAGCGGGAGCGTCGGCAGTAGCAGCAGCGTCGACAGCCACGGCATCCGCGGTCTCGACCTCGATCGGGGACGGCCAGGCGTCGCCGCCCTTGACCCGCGGCAGGCCGCGGCGCAGCATCCGAGTGGCCATGGCTACTTCTTCCGCGCTTCGATCGCCTCGATCAGCTGCGGGACGATGGTGAACACGTCACCGACGATGCCGAAATCGGCGACGTCGAAGATCGGCGCCTCGCCGTCCTTGTTGATCGCGACGATGGTCTTGGCGGTCTGCATGCCGGCGCGGTGCTGGATCGCGCCGGAGATGCCGAGCGCGATGTACAGCTGCGGCGAGACCGAGACGCCGGTCTGGCCGACCTGGTGCGCGTAGGGGATGTACCCCGCGTCGACGGCGGCGCGCGAGGCGCCGACGGCGGCACCCAGGGCATCCGCCAGCTGCTCGACGAGCACGAACTGCTCCTTGGAGCCGAGACCCCGACCACCGGAGACGACCTTGGCGGCCCCTCGCAGGTCGGGCCGCGACGAGGTCTTCTCCTCGGCGGCGACCTCACCGGCCGATGCTGCGGGGGCTCCCGACGCGGTGACGGTGAGCGCCTCGGCGACGAGCGGCGCCGCCTCCGCGCGGGTGTCGACGGCGCCGAGTCGCACGGTGACGACCGGGGCGCCGAAGGTGGGCGCCGATTCGGACTGGAACGAGCCGCCGAAGACCGAGTGGTGCGCCACCACGCCCTCGTCGTCGCGCGAGACGCCGACGGCGTCCACGGACAGGGCGAGCCGCTCCCGGACGGCGAGGCGTCCGGCGACGTCACGTCCCGCGATCGAGTTGGAGATCAGCACGGCATCCGGGTGCACCTGCTGGTACGCCGTCTGCAGGGCGTCGACGATCGGGACGGTGAGCGCTGCGGCATCGCCGTCTGCGGTGAGCACGACCTGCGCGCCCATCCCCGCCACGGCCTCCGCCGCGGCCGGCGAGCCGCCGACGATCAGGGCGACGGGGGCGCCGATGGACGACGCGGCACCGATCAGCGCAGCGGTGCTGGGAAGCACCTCGCCGTCGGGGGCGACGTCGGCGAGGACGAGGATCGACTTCTCGGGGTAGCCCATGTTCACACCAGCCTGTTCTGCGCGAGGAACTCGACGAGCTGTGCGGCGGCATCGCCCTCGTCGACGATCTTGACCCCGGCCGCGCGCGGCGGCTTCTCGGAGACGGCGGTCATGATCGTGTGCGGGGCCTCGGCCGGGTCGGCCGAGACGCCCAGGTCGGCGAGCGAGAGCACCTCGAGGGGCTTCTTCTTCGCCGCCATGATGCCCTTGAAGTTGGGGAAGCGCGCGTCGGGCAGGGCCTCGGTGATGGAGATGACTGCGGGCAGCGCCGCCGTGACCTGCTGCGTGCCGGCGTCGCTGGAGCGGGTGCCGCTGACCTGGCCCTCGGTGATCTCCACCGCGCTCAGCGCGGTGGCCTGCGTGAAGCCGAGGTGCTCTGCGAGCATCGCGGGGATGACGCCGCCGGAGCCGTCGGTGGACAGGTTGCCGGTGATCACCAGGTCGGGCTCGCCGCGGCGGATCGCCGCCGCCAGAGTCGCCGCGGTGAGGCCGAGGTCGGCACCGCGCAGCTGCTCGTCGACCACGTGCACAGCGGATGCCGCGCCGATCGCCAGCGCGCGACGGACGGATGCCGTCGCGGACTCGGGCGACATCGACAGGGCGACCACCTCGGTGCCGGCATTCTTGTCGGCATAGGACAAGGCGACCTCGAGCGCGCGCTCGGTGATCTCGTCGAGGACGACGTCACCCGCCCCGCGATCGGCCAATCCCGTCTCGAGATCGAGCTTGCGGTCACCGTAGGTGTCGGGGACTTCCTTCACCAGGACGTAGATCTTCATCGAGCCTCCTCGCGCCTGTGTCGATTGTAGTCGGGTGCCTTCTGCCGCACCGATTCAGAGCCTGAAATCGGATGTCACTTCTTATGGTACTGAGTTCCGTCCCCTGCTGCATCCCCGGCGCCGCATGCGACTAACGTGGGGTCAGTGTCAGGGTGACAGTGCCGCTTCGCGGTGGTTGGATCCTGATCACCTGGTGTCTGGCTCTTA
>NZ_MKRT01000001.1:139175-150939 GCF_001897945.1 Microbacterium sp. 69-10 | reverse complement strand
GGACCCCGCGGGAAGTGACACCACGCTACGGGACGCACCCCTTGGAGTCCTCCCAACGCAGAGTTCTCCTCCCGAACGAGCGGCGCGAAGCGCCCCGCCCTCGGGGCAGAAGACACCCACACCTGTGACTGATGTGACTGAAGTGAATGGAAACGCCGAGAAACATGCCAAAACCCGCGAAATGACGCGGTTTTGTCGGTTGTGGTTGGTACATTCGAGGCGGTCGATCGACCGACGGGGGGAACTCCGAAATCAACACGATGCGACGGACCGTCGTCGCTGGAGGATGACATGGCTGACAAGTCCATCACCAAGACCGAGCTCGTCGCGAGCATCGCTTCCGCCACCGGCGAGAGCCAGGCCACTGTTTCGCGCGTCCTCGACTCGCTGTTCGGCACCGTCTCCGACGCTGTCGCCAAGGGCAGCAAGGTCTCGATCCCGGGCTGGATCTCGTTCGAGCAGGTGGCCACCGCCGCCCGCACCGGCCGCAACCCGCAGACCGGCGCCGAGATCAAGATCCCCGCTGGCAAGCGCGTCAAGGTGACCGCCGGCTCCAAGCTGAAGGCTGCCGTCAAGTAAGACCGCACCGCCACGAAGGCCGTCCCTCCGGGGGCGGCCTTCTGCGTTCCCGGCGAGTGCCGACCCGCGCGAACCGGGCCCGAGCGCCCCCGCGTTCCGCACGTGCGGTCTCGGATCCGCGGTCACAGGCAACCGCCGTAGGCTGGAGGGGTGAAGTCGTACCGTCTCGTCGGCCTCGCGATCCTCCTCGCCGGCGCGGCGGTCGGCCTGATCGCGGCGCTCGTCGTCGGCGGCGGCGCGGTGCCGCCCAAGCTCCTGGACCCGGGGCCCATCGTGATGTGGGGGCTGCCGGCCGTCAAGCTGGTCGCCAACCTCGCGGGTGCGGCCATGCTGGGCTCCCTGGTGCTCGCGCTGTTCGCGCTGCGGAGCGGTTCGCGTCCCTATGACATCGCCCTCGACACGGCATCCGTGGGAGCAGCGGTCTTCACCGTCAGCTCGGCGATCGCCGCAGGGATGACCCTGCTCGCCGCGTTCAACCCCAAGCTCTCCGCCGACCGCACCTTCGGCGAGCAGCTCGGCACGTTCCTGCTCACGCTCCCGCTCGGTCAGGCCTGGCTGATCACCGTGCTGATGGGGGCCGTGATCACGCTGCTGGCCTTCGGCTGGCGCAGCTGGACCGGCACGCTCATGACCGCCGGGCTCGCCGCGGCATCCTTCCTCCCGCTCGCGACGCAGGGTCACTCCGGCGACGTGGAGGGGCACAACATCGCGGTCAACGCGATCCTGCTGCACACCCTCGGAGCCGCCGCCTGGGTCGGCGGCATCATCCTGCTCGTGATCCTGCGCAGCGCCACGAACCGGACGAGCGGGAAGGTGAAGAAGGCGGATGCCCTGGATCTGCCGGTCCTCGTCGAGCGGTACTCCTCGATCGCGCTGATCGCCTTCATCGTCGTCGCCGTCTCGGGCATCGCCCGCACGGTCGTCGCGCTCGGCAGCTGGAGCGAGCTGTTCTCGCCCTACGGACTGATCGTGCTCGGCAAGGCGATCCTGCTGCTGTGCCTGGGCCTGTTCGGCGCCTGGTACCGCCGCCGGCTCATCCCCCGATTCAGCGGCGCGGACGAGAAGCGGTCGTTCTGGACGCTCATCCTGGGCGAGCTGCTGCTGATGGGCCTGGCATCCGGCGCCGCCGCCGCGCTGGCACGCACGCCTCCGCCGGTCGGCGAGCAGGCTCCCGCCAACCCGACGGCGGCTCAGCGACTCACTGATTCGCCTCTTCCTCCCGAGCTGACGCTGGACCGCTGGTTCACCTCCTACGACATCGACGTGCTCTGGGCCGTCGTGATCGGCTTCGCCGTGTTCTTCTACATCGCCGGCGTCGTCCGCCTGCGCCGGCGCGGGGACGCGTGGCCCGTGCATCGCACGATCTTCTGGCTGGCGGGCATGCTCCTGCTGCTCTGGGTCACCTCGGGCCCGCTCAACGCGTACCAGGAGTACCTGTTCAGCGTGCACATGGCCGGCCACATGGTGCTGAGCATGGCGATCCCGCTGCTGCTGGTCAGCGGCGCGCCGATCACGCTGGCGCTGCGCGCGATCCACAGGCGCGAGGACGGCACCCGCGGCGCCCGCGAGTGGATCATGTGGGCGGTGCACTCGCCGTACTCCCGGGTGATCACGCATCCGATCGTCGCGGCCGCGATCTTCATCATCTCGCTCTGGGCCTTCTACTTCACCGACCTGGTGCGCTGGTCGCTGTACGACCATCTCGGGCACGAGTGGATGGTCATCCACTTCCTCATCTCCGGCTACCTGTTCGTGATGTCGCTGGTCGGCGTCGACCCGGTGCCGTACCGCCTGCCGCATGCGGGACGCCTGATCACGCTGATCGCCGTGATGGCCATGCACGCGTTCTTCGGCATGGCGCTGATGATGCAGAACGGGCTCATGGTCGCCGAGTGGTTCGGCTCGATGGGACGCACCTGGGGCCCGACGCCCATGGAGGATCAGTACATCGGCGGCGGCATCGCCTGGTCGGTGGGTGAGATCCCGACGCTGATCCTCGCGATCACCGTCGCGATCCAGTGGTCGCGGTCGGATGACCGGCTGCAGCGCCGCAGTGATCGCGCCGCCGATCGCGACGGGGACGCCGAGCTCGAGGAGTACAACGCCCGGCTCTCGAAGCTGGCCGAGCAGGACCGTCGCGCCGCTTCGCGCTCCTGATCCGCTGCGGCCCCGGCGCGGCTACTCGGGGTCGATGTTCGGAGAGCCGACCCGGATGGAGGCGGTGCCGTCGGGTTGGATGCTGATCGTGCCGTCGATCTGGAACGGCACGTCCTCGGACACCTTGCGCACCGAGCCGTCGAAGACCGACTTGATCGAGACGTCGATGTGCGCGACGGCATCCGTTGGGGGGATCTTCCAGTTCGCGCCGTCGGGAACCACGGTCACCACGGGCTGCTGGGTGATGGACCACTTGGGCAGCGAGCCGTCCGCGAGGCGGTTGGAGACCTCGAGCCCGAACGGGCAGGCGGTCGGCAGCAGCACCTGCTGGGTGGCGCAGGCGGTGAGGAACTCCCCGACGCGCTGCTGCACGAGCTCGGTGAACTTGGCGGTCGGCTGAGCCTGCACGTCGACCGGCGTGTGCGCGAGCGCCTTGTCCGCGAGCACGCGCACTCCGGGCGTCGCGGCGATCGGCGTGTCGACGGTCACCGAGTACGCCCCGGGAGTGAAGACCAGCAGATGCAGCGGGTCGAGCGGCGAAGCGCCCGCGCCCTTGTCCGACACCTGACGGCGGTCCAGCTCGAAGCCGTTCACCTTGAAGACGTCCGCGCCGCGCACGGTGAGCTCGACCTCGGCGATCGGGCTGCGCTCGAACCGCCAGTTCGGCACCACGCCCACCCAGCCGTCCTGCACCACCCGGTAGGTGGAGGTGCCGCGCACGCCGCCCGCGCGGTACGCGGTCGAGACGCGGTAGACGCCGCCCTTCTGCGTCTCGGACGTGACCGTGTAGTCGGTCAGCTGCGCGAGCGCGGCGGTGCGCAGCAGTGCCTCGGATGCTGTGGCATGGATGTCGGTGTCCTTCTTGATGGACAGGTCCACCGAGACGCCTGGCACCTGCAGCGCGTCGGCCGCACGGCCGGAGGCGAGCAGGTCCAGGTAGCGCTGCACGAACGCGGACGGGCTGTACACCTGCTGGTACAGCGACATGCCCCCGGCGCCGAGCGCAGCGATGAGCAGCACCCCCACGACCCCGAGGATCGTCAGGTCGGTGCGGAGCGCAGAACGTCGCCGTGACACCCCCCGACCCTGCATCATGCCGACAAGTCTAGGGAGCGGGGGCTGGGACGGAGCCGAGCGGCGACACAGAGGACTTAACATGGGGTGCGTGTCCGTGACCCTCTCCGATGAACAGCAGGCGCTGTTCCGTCTGATCGAGGACACCGACGAGCACGTGTTCATCACGGGCCGGGCCGGCACGGGCAAGTCGACCCTGCTGCAGCACTTCGCCTGGAACACCCAGAAGCAGATCGCGATCTGCGCGCCGACGGGCGTGGCCGCCCTGAACGTCGAGGGTCAGACGATCCACTCGCTGTTCCGCCTGCCGATCGGACTGATCGCCGAGAGCGAGATCGAGCAGTCGGATGCCACCCGCCGCATCCTCAACGCCATCCAGACGCTCGTGATCGATGAGATCTCGATGGTGAACGCCGACCTGATGGACGCGATCGACCGATCTCTGCGGCAGGCGCGTGGCAAGCGCGGCATCCCGTTCGGCGGCGTGCAGGTGGTCATGTTCGGAGACCCCTACCAGCTGGCGCCGGTGCCGCCGCGGGGTGACGAGCTGCGCTACATCCAGGACCACTACCGGTCGTTCTGGTTCTTCGACGCGAAGGTCTGGACCGGCGGGCTCGCCGGAGACGGCGGCGGGATGCTGGACATCGGCGAGCACGGCGCGAAGCTGCACGTGCACGAGCTGGTGCAGATCCACCGGCAGTCCGACGACGGATTCAAGTCGATGCTGAACGCCGTGCGGTACGGCCGGGTGACCAAGGACATCGCGGATGTGCTGAACGAGCGCGGGGCGCGCACGCCTCCCGACCCCGAGCCGGGGGAGCCGCCGATCATCACTCTCGCGACCCGCAACGACATCGTCAACAGCATCAACAGCCGCCATCTCGCCGCTCTCGCCGGCCGGGAGCAGACCGCGCACGCCGAGATCAGCGGCGATTTCGGTCGTGGGGAGGGCAACTACCCGGCGGATGCCGAGCTGAAGCTCAAGGTCGGCGCGCAGGTGATGTTCCTGCGCAACGACGTGGGCATGCAGGGCGAGCCGCCGCGCTGGGTGAACGGCTCGATCGGCACGGTCACCCGCATCCTCGGCGGCACCGTGCGGGTGGACATCGACGGCGACGAGTTCGACGTCGAGCCCGCCGTCTGGGAGAGGCTGCGGTACGCCTACAACCCGGGCACCAAGACGCTCTCCCGCGAGGTGGTCGCCGAGTTCACGCAGTTCCCGCTGCGACTGGCCTGGGCGGTGACGATCCACAAGTCGCAGGGCAAGACGTACGACCGGGCGATCGTCGACCTGGGATCGGGGGCGTTCGCGCCCGGCCAGACCTACGTGGCGCTGTCGAGGCTGACCTCGCTCGACGGGCTGTACCTGTCCCGGCCTCTGCGGCCGCGCGACATCCAGGTGGACGAGGACGTGCGCCGCTTCATGCGGGAGGCCTGGGAGGCCAGGCAGGCTGAGCAGGTCGCGAAGGCCTGAGCGGCGTGCTCCCAGCATCCGCACTCTAGACTCGGAGGGTCCAACCCCGGGAGAGTCGATACATGCATCTTCGTTCGTCGCGCCGCCTGCGTGCCGCCGTCGTCGGCGCCGTCGCCCTCGCTCTCGCTCTCACCGGGTGCACGGGATCCTCGCAGCCCGAGCTCACCTACACGCCGCCGAAGCAGGCTGCGGGCTCGCTCCCCGACGACATGACCGCGCAGCTCCAGACCGCAGTGCAGCAGGCCATGACGGCCACCGGCTCATCCGGGGCGATCGTGGGCGTGTGGGTGCCGTGGAGCGGGCAGTGGGTGACGGGTCTCGGCACCCAGGCAGCCGGCGACAAGACCAAGGTCACCAAAGACATGTCGTTCCGCATCGCCGCGGTGACCCGCATGATGACCTGCGACGTGCTGTACGGCATGGCGGATGCCGGTGACATCAAGCTCGACGCCAAGGTGCCGAAGTACGTCTCCGGTGTCGCGGATCTGGGTGACATCACCCTGCTCGACCTGTGCAACGGCACCAGCGGCGTCGGCTCGTCGGCGGAGACGGCGAAGCCGTACTGGCTGAACACCCCCGACCGCCAGTGGGCGCCGCTGCAGCTGGCGAGCTTCGGCCTCGGCCAGCAGCGCGGTCCGGCTCACACGGCGTACCGCGACTCCGACGCGAACTACCTCCTGCTCGGACTCGCCCTCGAGCGCGAGTCCGGACTGAGCGCCTCGCAGCTGATCAAGAAGTACGTGACGACCCCGCTGGGGCTCGAGTCGACGTCGCTGCCGTCTCCGGCTTCGGCGGAGCCCGAGCCGGCACCGGCGCTGAAGGGCGCGTACCTGCCGCCCGCGGAGGGCGGCGGGTACAACTGCGCCGCGCCGGTCGACATCACCAAGAGCTCGTCGAGCATCGGCTTCACCGATTCCGGCGCGGTCTCCACGATCGAGGACCTGGGCCGCTACGCGCAGGCCGAGGCCCGCCAGGCGCTGCGCGACAAGGATGCCAAGCCCGGCCGGTTCGAGAAGCCGCTGCCTGCCGCGGCGGACGCCCCCGCCTGGTACCAGGCCACCGGTGGCGCGTACCTGGTCGGCTCGATGGTCGGCCAGCACGGCTGGGTCCCCGGTTACGCGACCGCCGCGTACTCCGACCCGGCGACCGGGTTCACCGTGGCTGTCACGCTGAACGATTCCAGCGCCGGCGGCGCCTTCGCCGCCTACCTGGCGTGGGAGCTCGCCGCGATCGCCTCGAAGGCGCCCGCTGCCAAGGGCGAGACCGCTCCGGACTTCGGCCTGCCGTTCACCGCCGAGCAGTATGCGAAGGCCATCACTGACGGCGCGATCTGCAAGGCCGGCTGATCTCCCGCAGCAGGTGCTGGTGGCGTGAGGGGCGAGGACCGCGCGACCGCCCGCACCACCTGCTGATGGCGTGAAAGACTGGAGGGGTGCGCCCCTCCCGTCGAATCCCGCTGCTGCGCGGATTCGTCGGCGCCACGATCGCGACCTTCGTCGCACTGGCCTCGCACGTCTGGGTCGGCGGCGACATGCCCGGGATGCTGGGCATCGCCGTGCCCTGGGTGCTGTCGCTGACGGTGTGCACGCTGCTGGCCGGCCGCCGGCTGTCGCTGATCCGGCTGAGTGTTTCGGTGCTGGTCTCGCAACTGCTGTTCCACGCGCTGTTCGTGCTGGGGAGCATCACGCCGCAGGGCGGACTCGGTCCGCACGTGCACGGGATCGGGGTTCTCCCGGCCGCGGGGGACGTGTCGGCGGCGCTGCCGCAGGACCTGGCGATGTGGCTGGCGCACGGCGCCGCCGCCGTGCTCACGATCGCCGCACTGCATCGGGGCGAGCTGATCGCACGTGCGCTGCTGACGGCGGCGCGGGCGGTGGCGGCGTGGATCGCCCGCGTCGTTCCCGTGATCGCCCCGGTGCGCATCGAGGCGCCCTCCCGTACGCGGTGGGCGGTGCGCGATGCGCCGCGTGTGCGCGAGGTGCATCTCGGCACGCAGCGCCGGCGGGGACCTCCGCGCCCGGTCTGATCCCCGATGCCGCCGCCGTCCGCCCTCTGCGCGGGCCGATGGCGCGCATCCGCCGCACCCGCGGCATTCCGCGGCGCGCACGCGCCGTCCCAGACGCAGACGCCGCTTCGCGGCATCCGAAGAGAGGTTTTCCCATGTTCCGAATCCGCACCGCACTGGTCGGCGCCGTCGTGGCGGCCGCCGCCGTGCTCGTCGTCGCAGCCCCGGCATCCGCCCACGATCAGATCGTCTCGAGCACCCCTGCCGCCGATGAGCAGCTCACGAGCGCACCCGAGCAGGTCGTCCTGACGTTCTCGAACAACCTGCTGTCGCTGTCGGACAACAGCGGCACGGCCATGACGGTCACCGACGCGAACGGCGAGGACTGGGTCTCCGGCGCGCCGGTCGTGACCGCAGACGCCGTCACCGTCCCGCTGAAGCCCGACATGCCGAACGGCGCATACGACGTGACGTGGAAGGTGGTCTCCAGTGACGGCCACCCGACCTCAGGCGAGTACTCGTTCTCGATCGCCGCGCCCGTCGATCAGGCCCCGAGCGCGACACCGAGCGCCACGCCGTCGCAGAGCGTCCAACCGCCGACATCCCAGGCGACGCAGACCCCGGCACCCGCGCCGACGGAGCAGTCGGCGCCCTGGCCGCTGCTGATCGGTCTGGGCGTGGTCCTGCTGATCGCGCTGGTCGTCGTCATCGTGATCGCCGCACGCCGCCGCCGCTGACAGACGCAGGATGCCCCGCCCTCGACCCACGCCGGTGTACCGGGTGGGCGCCGAGGGCGGGGCATCCGTCTGAGCGAATGCGCTCAGCTCGGGTCGTTCCACGACCAGATGTCGTCGCCGCGCAGCGTGGCATCCGCGCCGCCGTCGTCGTAGATCACCTGACCGGCCAGGTGGGTGTTCTCCACCGAGGTGAGCCAGATCAGCAGATACGCGATCGATTCCGGGGACTGGTGGTGGTTCAGCGGCATCGGCACGGCCGCGTCGACCATCTTCGCGCCCTCGGGCGTCGCGAGCAGATCCTTCGTCATGGGGGTGATCACGGTTCCGGGGGCGACCGCGTTCAGCGGGATGCCCGACCCGGCCCACGCGTCCGAGATCGCGGTGCGTCGCACCCAGCGCGACAGCGCGCGCTTGGAGGACGGGTAGATGGCGTAGCCGACGGCCGGGCCCTGCGCGGCGAGGCCCTCGGCGATCTCCAGGGCCTTCGCCTCGTCGTCGGCCAGGGCGGCCTCGACGAGCTCGGGGGAGTTCGGCTGCAGCGACGCCATCGACGACACGACGGCTGCGCGCGGGGCATCCGAGGTGCGCAGGGCGGGCAGCAGCGCTTCCAGCAGCCCGGTGACGCCGAAGTGGTTCACGGCGATCGTCTTCGCGATCGGCGCCGAGATGCCGGCGCACGCGATCACGGCGTCGATCGTGCCGCCCGCGAGCTCGACGGCGCGCGCCGCGGCCGAGGTGCGACCCTCCGGGGTCGAGAGGTCGGCCTCGACATCAGCATCCCTCAGATCGATCCCGATGACCCGCTCACCGCGGGATCGCAGGATGTCGGCGGTGGTGGCGCCGATGCCCGAGGCGGACCCGGTGACGACGTAGGTGCGCGACATGATGAACTCCTTCTCATGCGGACGATCTGCCGCTCGAAGGGTGTGTCCGGTCGAGGAACGCGGCAGTCTCCATGCCGATCGTCTCACGCCGGGGCACATCCGCGGAGGGCGGCCGGCCGGATTTATCCCGGGGGTGGCGGCGGCGGCAGGCGGCCCGACTCGGCCATCATGGGAGCATGATCGCCGTGCTGCGCTTTCTCGGGCGCTCCCCGCTCATCGTCGCGACGCTGGTCGTGGGGATCGTCGTCGTCGCACTCGCCGGATCGGGACTCGGCCTCGCGGCCCGCCTCGTCGCCACCGTCTTCGTCGGCGGGTTCGTGCTCTGGACCGCCTTCGGCATGGTTCGCGACATGCTGCGCGGGCACTTCGGGCTCGACATCCTCGCCGTGATCGCCATGGTGGCCACCCTCTGGGTCGGCGAATACATCGCCGCCGTCGTGGTGATGCTCATGCTGACCGGGGGTGAGGCGTTGGAGGACTACGCGCAGCGCCGCGCCCGCCGCGACCTGGGGGCGCTGCTGGAGCGCGCGCCCCGTATCGTCCATCGCGTGACCGCCGACGGCATCGCCGATGTGCCGGTCGGCGAGGTCGTGGTCGGCGACGAGATCCTCATCCGCCCTGCCGAACTCGTGCCGGTGGACGGCATCCTGCTCTCGGATGCGGCGGAACTGGACGAGTCCCAGCTGACCGGCGAGAGCCTGCCCGTCACGCGGACGGCAGGGGAGGAGGTCGCCAGCGGGGCGATCAACGGCTCGGCCGCCGTGCGCCTGCGCTCCCTGCGCAGCGCGGCCGACAGCCAGTATCAGCAGATCGTGGCGCTGGTGCAGGAGGCGGAGGCCTCCAAAGCACCCACGGTGCGGATGGCCGACCGCTTCGCGGTGCCGTTCACGCTCGTCTCGCTGGTGATCGCCGGCGTCGCCTGGGCCGTCTCCGGGGATCCGGTGCGGTTCGCCGAGGTGCTCGTGCTGGCGACACCCTGCCCGCTGCTGCTCGCGGCTCCCGTCGCCTTCCTTGGCGGGCTCTCCCAGACGGCGAAGAAGGGCATCGTGGTCAAGGGGGGTGCCGTGCTCGAGCAGCTGGCGCGGGTGCGCTCGGCGGCGTTCGACAAGACCGGCACGCTCACGCTCGGGCATCCGACGCTCGCGGCGGTACGCCCTGCGAAGGGATTCGGCGAGGACGAGCTGCTCGCGCTCGCGGCGTCCGTCGAGACCGCGTCGTCGCACGTGCTCGCCGATGGCATCATCGCGGCCGCCGAGGCGCGGCGACTCCCGATCGCGGTCGCCGCGGATGCCACCGAGGTCGCCACGAACGGCATCATCGCGACGGTCGACGGCCGCGAGGTCGCCGTGGGCAAGCCCGCCTACATCGCTTCGATCGCTCCTGAGACGGTGCGCGCCGAGACGACGTCAGGCGAGGCGGTGGTCTACGTCGCCGTCGACGGCCGCTTCGCCGGAACGCTGCTGCTGGCGGACGAGGTGCGCCCGGATGCCGCGGAGACGATCGCCGCTCTCAGCCGCCTCGGCGTCACCCGCACGGCGATCCTGACCGGCGACGTCGAGGCCACAGCCCGCGGGATCGCCGCGGCGGTGGGCGTCGCCGAGGTGCACGCCGAACTGCTCCCGGCCGACAAGGTGCGCCTGGCCGCGGAGCTGCAGCCGCGACCCGTGCTCATGGTGGGCGATGGCGTGAACGATGCGCCCGTGCTCGCCGCTGCGGACGTGGGCATCGCGATGGGCGTGCGCGGCTCCACGGCCGCAGGGGAGGCCGCGTCGGCGGTGATCCTGCGCGACGCCATCTCGCCGGTGGCGGATGCCGTGCGCATCAGCCGGCATACGGTGTCGGTGGCACGCACCGCCATCTGGATCGGCATAGCGCTGAGCGTGGTGCTGATGCTGATCGCGACGACCGGCGTCATCCCGGCCGTCGCGGGCGCGCTGACGCAGGAGCTCGTCGACCTCGCGACGATCCTGTACGCCCTGCGGGCCCTGCGGGCACCGCGCGCGGCCTGAGCCCCTAACCGCGCAGCGCGGCGGTCGCGGCGATGGTCGCCAGGGCGGTGAGGGTCACCAGCACCCACAGCATCCCGCCGAGCGCCAGCGGACGCCAGCCGGCGCGGCGCAGCGCCGGGATGTCGGTGGAGAGGCCGATTCCGGCCAGTGCCATCGCGATCAGGAACACGCTCGCGTGCACGAGCGCCTGGCGCGGGGCGTCGGGGATCAGGCCGGTGGAGTTGATCAGCGCCACGACGACGAAACCGATCAGGAACCATGGGACGAGCTTCGCGATGCGCCGGCCGGTCAGTCTCTGGCCGTCGGCGCTGCGACGCGCCTCCATGATCGACAGGCCGACGCTGATCGGGATGATCATGAGGGTGCGCACGAGCTTGACGACCACCGCATAGCCCAGTGCCGAGGTGGCGAACACTCCCGCCGCCGCGACCACCGAGCTGGTGTCGTTGACCGCGGTGCCCGCGAACAGGCCGAACGTGTGCGGGTCGAGGTTCAGCGCGTGTCCGATGAGCGGGAAGATCAGCACCGCGAGGATGTTGAACAGGAAGATCGTCGAGACGGCGTAGGCGATCTCGGCGCTCGCCGCCCCGATCACCGGCGAGACGGCGGCGATCGCGGATGCCCCGCAGATGCCGGTGCCCACGCCGATCAGGGTGGTCAGCCGCCGCTCGGTGCCCAGCATCCGTCCCAGCAGCCACGCGCCCACGAGACACGCGGTGAGGGTGGTGAGCATGATCGGCAGCGACTCCAGGCCGACCTTCGCGATCGAGCCGATCGAAAGCTGCACGCCCAGCACGACCACGGCGAGCTGCAGCAGGAACTTGCCGGAGTAGGCGATGCCGGGC
>NZ_MKRT01000001.1:135918-139142 GCF_001897945.1 Microbacterium sp. 69-10 | reverse complement strand
CGATGACGATCGCCGGCACCGCCGAGCCGAGCACGGGCCAGATCGTGCCGATGCCTGTGGAGACGAGGGCGATGGCCGCTGTGAGGATGACGCCGGGGAAGACGTCGACGCCTCGCCGGGCGAGTCGGGAGGGGAGGGTCTGAACGGGGGAGAGCTGCACCATTCCATCCTCGTGATCCGCCGCCCGTCGGCGGTAGGGGCTATCGTCGGTAGGGGTACAGGTCAGAACTGTGAGGGTGGCATGATCGACGATCCCGACATCGGTGCTCTGCGACTGCTCGCCACCGCCGTGCGCGAGGGATCCATCTCCGCCGCCGCGCGGGAAGCGCGCGTGACGCAGCAGACCGCCTCGGCGCGGTTGCGAGGACTCGAGCAGCGACTCGGTCTCGAACTGCTCCGGCGCTCGCCGCGCGGTGTGGAGCCGACCTCCGCCGGCGAGACCGTGGCCGCGTGGGCGGAAGAGGTGCTGGCCGCCGCTGAGAGGTTCCGCACCGCGATGGAGACGCTGCGCGGCGAGCACAGCCGTGCGCTCACCGTCGCGGCGAGCCAGACGGTGGCGGCGCACCTCCTGCCGCGGTGGCTCGTTGCGCTGCGCGAGCGGCAGCTCCGCGCCGGCCGCACGCCCACTCAGGTGCGGATGCTGACCGCAAACAGCGTCGAGGTCGAGGCGCTCGTGCGCTCCGGGGCGGCGGAGCTGGGCTTCATCGAGTCGACCTCGCTGCCGGAGGGGCTCGCGACGACCACGATCCGGTTCGACGACCTGGCCGTGGTCGTGGCGCCGCAGCACGCCTGGGCGACGAGGGCGGATGTCGGCATGGACGAGGTGGCAGGCACCCCGCTCGTCGTGCGTGAAGAGGGCAGCGGCACCCGGCGCACCTGGGAGGACGCGGTGGCCGCCCGCGTCGGACGGGCGCCGGCTGACGCGGCGGCGGTGCTGTCGACGTCGGCAGCTGTGCGATCGGCCGTGGCTGAGGGGATCGGGCCGGCCGTGCTCTCGGGTCTCGCCGTCGCGGACGATGTGCGCCTGGGGCGCCTGGTGGAGGTGCCGTTGCGCGGGGACGCCGTGCGGCGTCCGATCACGGCGCTGTGGCGGGGAGCCCCGCGCGACCTCTCGGCGGTGAGCAGGGAACTGCTCGAGGAGGCGGTCGGATGAGACGGATGCCGGGGGCGATCGCCTCCGCGCTGCTCCTGCTCGTCCTCGCGGGATGCGCCGCGGGGAGCGTGGCCGGCGATCGACCGGAGACCGGGATCGCACTGCCGGAGGTCGGTGCGGGGTTCGACTATCAACTGGGCGGCGCCTATCCCACGCCGGACGGCGCGACGGTGATCGCGCGGGATCGGACGGAAGCCCCGGCGGGGGCGGGGTACGACATCTGCTACGTGAACGGCTTCCAGACCCAGCGGGGGGATTCGAGTGCGTTCGCGCGGCGGCATCCGGAGCTGGTGGTGCAGGTCGACGGCGAGCCGCTCGCCGACCCGGGCTGGCCGGACGAACTCATCCTGGACACGTCGACGGATGCGAAGCGCACGGCGCTCGCCGAGATCGTGGAGCCCTGGATCACCGGGTGCGCGGATGCCGGCTACGCGGCGGTCGAGATTGACAACCTGGACTCGTTCAGCCGCTCCGACGGCAAGCTTTCGGCGGACGACAACCTCGCGCTCGCGGCGGAGTACGCCCGCATCGCGCACGATGTCGGCCTTGCGATCGCCCAGAAGAACACGGCGGAGTACACCACGCGGCTCGCGGAGATCGGCTACGACTTCGCGGTGACTGAGTCGTGCGCCGAGTTCGACGAGTGCGCCGATTATGCCGAGGCGTACGACGTGGTGCTCGACATCGAGTACGTCGACGAGCTCGGTGCGGATGCCTTCGCTGAGGCGTGCGCGGATCGGCCGGAGGGCGTGAGCATGATCCTGCGCGACCATGACCTGCGGATGCCGGACGAGGACGGGTACATGTTCCGCGCGTGCACGTGACCGGGACTCTGGGGCGTTGCGCGACGCGGAGCGGAAGTTCGCTTGAGGCCTGCGTAGGCTCGAAGCCATGGCTGAGCTGCGGGTCGGGTTCCTCGGCGACGGGCACATCACCTCCGTGCTCCGGGCGGTCGTGCACGACTCGCGCCCGCACCGCGTGGTCGGGTCGTTCGGGCGGCACTCCGCGCTGCCGGATGCCGCGGACGTCGACGTCATCGTCGAGGCGGCGAGCCAGCAGGCCGTGCGCGAACGCGTGCCCGGACTGCTGGATGCCGGGACCGACGTGATCCTGCTGTCGGTCGGTGCGCTGGCGGATGCTGCGCTTCGCGAGCGCCTGCTCGGCTCGACGACGGGCCGGCTGATCGTCTGCACGGGCGCGATCGGAGGGCTCGATCAAGTGCGCGCCCTGCGCGCCGCGGGCCCGTTGAGTGAGGTGTCCATCGAGAGCCGCAAGCTGCCGGCATCCCTGATCCAGCCGTGGATGCCCGAGGCTCTGAAGGTCGATCTGCGCACGCGCACCACCGAGCTCGTCCTGGCTGACGGGCCCGCCGGTGACGTGGCGCAGCGCTTCCCGGCATCCGCCAACGTCGCCGCCTCCCTCGCGCTCGCCGCGGATGCCTGGGACTTCGCGACCGCGCGGATCGTGGCTGACCCGGATGCCGCCCAGACCCGCCATGAGATCCGCGCGGTGGGCGCGCTCGGCGAGGTGCGCGCCGTGGTCACGAACACCCCCTCGGTCGACCGGCCGCGCTCCAGCGCCGTCGTGGCGTGGGCCGCCCTGCGGTCCCTGGACGACTACGCGAGCCTGCGCGGGTTCGAGAGCCCGGGCGGCTCGGCATTCCTCTGAGACCATGAGCGCCCGGTACCACTTCGTCAGCACGTTCCGAGTCGTCGGCGATCCGGAGCGGGTGTGGCAGGTGCTCAGCGACGTCGAGGACTGGGGTCTCTGGTGGGGATGCCTCGAGCGCTTCGAGGCTGTGAGCGGGGCGCCGGAACACCGAGGATCGCCCGCCGTGGGATCCGAATACCGGCACACGCTGCGCTCACCGCTCGGCTACCGCCTGCGGTACGTGATGCGCATCGCCGGGATCGAGCCGCAGCGATCGGTGGATGCCGAGGCATCGGGCGATCTGGTCGGCCGCGGCCGGGCGGTCGCCGAGGTGGCGGGGGACGAGGCGACCATCCGCTTCCTGTGGCTCGTCGAGCTGTCGAAACCGTGGATGCGTTGGCTCCCGCCCGTCGTCCGCCCG
>NZ_MKRT01000001.1:127076-135878 GCF_001897945.1 Microbacterium sp. 69-10 | reverse complement strand
GCGGCATCCGGGGCAGGGCTCGTCTCGACCGAGCACGTCGCGCTGCGCCCACGGGACGCGTCGTTCTGGGTGATGCCGGAGTAGCGTCGCAGCCGCTCAGTACTCGCCCTTGATCACGAAGTACGAGCCGCGGATGGTTCCGGCGAGCTTGGACCTCTGCCGCGCGAACTTGAATGCGCCGAGTTCGTCGGGCACCTCCATGCCGTCGGACAGCTTGAAGCCCACGGCGCGCTTGCCGCCTTCGGCCAGCTCGTAGAGCACGTTGATCGCCAGGCCCGATTCGTAGAAGACGTACGCCCAGCGGATGCCCGGGACCGGCGGCTCGGCGACCTCGAGGGCGGGGGAGGAGATGACGATGCCGCGCTCGTCGGCGAGGATCTTCGTGACCCACGCGAGGGTGTCGGTGCCCTCTGCCGGCTCGGTGGTGAAGTCGATGTCGTACTTGTTGTGGAAGTAGCGCGCCTCGTTGGCTCGGAGACCGGCCAGCGCCTCGACGACCGGTGAGGACTCCAGCCCGACGGTGGACACGGTGGTGAAATCGACGACGTACGACATGGGGCAACGCTATACCGGCGGGCGGTCGCCACGGCAGAATTAGGATCGATCCGTGATCCAGGCGCAGCCGCTCTTCGCCTTCGCGCTCGTGGCGGCCCTGCTGACGATCGTCCCCGGCATCGACACCTCGCTCGTGCTGCGCGGCGCCCTGACCCGCGGTCACCGGTACGGGTATGCGACGGCGTTCGGCATCTGCTGCGGCGCGCTGGTCTGGGGCGTGGCGGCCGCGATCGGAGCGTCGGCCCTGCTGGCAGCATCCGAGATCGCCTATCGCGTGCTGACG
The DNA here is from genome assembly GCF_001897945.1 of Microbacterium sp. 69-10. GTDB lineage: Bacteria > Actinomycetota > Actinomycetes > Actinomycetales > Microbacteriaceae > Microbacterium. The sequence goes on along the minus strand of NZ_MKRT01000001.1, from coordinate 135,040 downwards.
CTGGCCGGAGCCGCCTACATGGTCTGGCTGGGCGGGTCGCTGATCTGGAAGTCGTTCCGACGAGGAGCGGATGCCGGTGGCCACGGACTGCCTGTCTCCCGGGCATCCGATTCCCTCGGCCGAGCATGGCTCACCGGTTTCGGGACCAACCTGCTCAACCCGAAGGTGGGCGTGTTCTACCTGGCCACGATCCCGCAGTTCATCCCGCACGGCACCTCGCCGGCGCTGATGGGCGTGGCGCTCGCCGCGGTGCACGCGCTGCTGTCGATCGTCTGGTTCACCGCGATCATCCTCGCGACGGCCGTCGTCTCGCGCTGGCTGCGCAACCCGCGCGCGGTGCGGATCATCGACCGGATCACCGGCACGGTGCTCATCGGTTTCGGCGCGAAGCTGGCGGCATTCCCGCACTGACGGAAGAAGGCCCCCACGTCGGTGGAGGCCTTCAGACGGAGGGGCTGACGGGAATCGAACCCGCGCTGTCTGCTTGGGAAGCAGAAGTTCTGCCATTGAACTACAGCCCCGCACGCCTTGCGGCGCCTGGCCAGCATAACAAACCCTGCAGCCCCATCCGCACGCGGCAGGATCGCGGAGAAGTGCACAAATCGCGGATGCCTGCGGCGGAAAGTCTCCGAGATACTGCAGATCTCCGAAGTTATGACGGCATACGGGGGTCCATGGCACCAAAGTGCCATGGCCCCCGCACAGGTTCATCCTCCAGGCGGACGCGGCAGAGGCATCCGCCGAAATAGCGTCGAAGACATGATCACAGCAGAGGGCCTCGGGAAGAGGTACGGAGACAAGGTCGCCGTGGACGACGTGTCCTTCACGGTGCGGCCGGGGAGCGTCACGGGATTCCTGGGGCCGAACGGCGCGGGCAAGTCCACCACCATGCGCATGATCGTGGGCCTGGACCGGCCCACGACGGGCCGGGTGACCATCAACGGGCAGGACTACCGCAAGCTCAGGGCACCGCTCACCGAGGTGGGCGTGCTGCTGGACGCCAAGGCGGTCCACACCGGAAGGAGCGCCCGCAACCACCTGCGCGCGATGGCCGCCACCCACGGCATCCCGAACTCCCGCGTCGACGAGGTGATCGACATCACCGGCATCGGCTCGGTCGCCCGCAAGCGCGCCGGCGGCTTCTCGCTCGGCATGGGACAGCGCCTCGGCATCGCGGCGGCCCTGCTCGGCGACCCGCACACGCTCATCCTCGACGAGCCGGTCAACGGCCTCGACCCCGAGGGCGTGCGCTGGGTTCGCGAATTCGTGCGCCACGCGGCATCCGAGGGGCGCACCGTGCTGCTCTCCAGCCACCTGATGAGCGAGATGGCGCAGACCGCCGACCACGTGATCGTGCTCGGCCGCGGCAAGGTGCTCGCCGACGCGGCCCTGCCCGACCTCGTGCGGGCCTGGACCACCGCCCGCGTGCACGTCCGCAGCCCGAGGGCAGCGGAACTGGCGGATGCCGTCGCCGGGCGCGACGTCGAGATCGTCACCGCCGATCCGTTCACGCTCGACGTGACCGGACTGCCCGCCTCCCGCATCGGCGACATCGCCGCCGAGCGCGGCATACCGGTGCACGAGCTCACCCCGACCAGCGGCTCGCTGGAGGACGCCTACCTCGCCCTCACCGGCGACTCCGTCGAATACCGCACCCGCGCCGTCCCGCACACGGACGCCCCGCTCGAAGGAGCACTCGCATGACCGCGATCCAGGCTCGCGCCACCCACATCCCCGCTCCTGCCGGCCGGCTGAGCTTCGTGCGCCAGCTGCGCAGCGAGTTCATCAAGCTGGTCACCGTCCGCGGCACGTGGTGGTCGGTCGTGATCGTCGCGGCGATCACCATCGGCATCGCATTCATCGCGACCTCCGCGATGTCGGCTCCGGTCGACAACATGGTGATGGCGGTCGTCTCGCCCGTGCAGTTCACGATGATGCTCGCCGGCATCCTCGGAGTCATCTCCGTGACCGGCGAGTACTCCACGGGCATGATCCGCTCCACCTTCACGGCCGATCCCGTGCGCGGCTCCGTGCTCGCCGCCAAGGCCGTCGTGCTCGGCGCCTTCATGTTCGTCGTGTCGCTGATCATCTTCGGGATCGCAGCTGTGGGCATCAGCCCGCTCGCCGCCTCCAAGGACATCGCCCTGGACTGGTCCGACCCGTCCAAGACGATCGTGCCGATTCTCGCGGCGTCCGCCACCATGGCGCTGTTCGCCCTCCTCGGCGTCGGCCTCGGCTTCCTGCTGCGCTCCGGCGCCGGTGCGATCGCCGTGACCGTCGGCATCCTGTTCGTGCTGCCGATCATCGTCTCGATGCTCGGGATGTGGCTGCACGACGTGGAGTGGATCACGAACCTGGGCAACTACCTCCCGGCCGCCGCCACGCAGAACGTGATCCTGCCGTTCGACGGCGCCGCGCTCACCGTGCCCGAGGGCTGGGTGACGCTCGCCGCGTGGCCCGCCGCCGCCCTGCTGGCAGCCTGGGCCGTCGTGCGCGGACGGGATGTGTGACCCGCGCACGTAGAGTCGACAGCGTGACCCCCAGCCGCAGCTCCGCCGTCCCCCGGGACGAGGAGCTGCGGCTGCCGCGTCCGCCCGGCGTGATCCGTCGGTTCTGGGCGCGGCATCCGCTGTTCGCCGACATCCTCATCGCCGTGCTCTGTCTGCTCGTCTCGGTGGGCACCAGCACGATCCCCGCGCCCGGCACGCCGCCGGCACCGCCTGCGGAGGTGGTGGTCGCGGTGCTGATGGTGACCGGATCCAGCGTGCTGCTGGTGTGGCGGCGCCGCTGGCCGGTCGCGGTCCTGGTCGCGGCGATCGCCACCGACGTGACGCTGCTGTTCGTCATGCGGTCGGCGGGCGCACCGCTGTTCGCCCTCGCGCTGTACGCGCTCGCGGTGTACCGCTCGGTGCGAGCCGCGTGGATCGGCCTGGGCGCCGGCACCCTCGTCGTCAGCGGTCTCGCGTTCGCGTGGCTCGGGTTCGGTGGCATCGACCTGCAGGCCGCGGTCAACACGGCGCTGTCCGTCGCCGTGCCCGGCCTGATCGCGACCCTGATCGGCATCAACGTCGGCAACCGCAAGCGCTACGTCGAGGCGATCATCGACCGCTCGCGCCAGCTGCTCGTCGAGCGCGATCAGCAGGCCCAGCTGGCCGCCGCCGCCGAGCGCGAGCGGATCGCCCGCGAGATGCACGACATCGTGTCGCACTCGCTGACCGTCGTCGTCGCGCTCTCGGAGGGCGCCGCCGCGACCCCCGATCGGGATCGGGCGCGGGATGCCTCGGCGGCCGCCGCCACCACCGCGCGCAACGCGCTCGCCGAGATGCGCTCCATGCTGGGCGTGCTGCGCGACGGCGATGCGGATGCCCCGCTCGCCCCGCTCGAGCCCGCGAGCCCCGCAGACACCGTTGCCGCCGCACGGACCGCCGGCTTCACCGCGTCCCTCGCCGTCAAGGGCGAACCCGACACCGCCCCGGCCTTGCGGTTCGCGATCGGCCGCATCGTGCAGGAGGGCGTCACCAACGCCATGCGGCACGCCCCCACGACGCACGCCATCGACGTGCGCATCGACTACGACGCCGCACCGATCATCGTCGAGATCGTCAACGACGGTGCCGCGGATGCTGCTGCCGAGGGCGGCTTCGGTCTCCGCGGACTCGCGGAGCGCGCCGCGCTGCTCGGCGGCATCCTCGTCTCCGCTCCGGCCGGGGGAGGGCGTTGGATGCTGCGCGCCGAGCTGCCGCACATCGCCCCCGGTCCTTCGGCGGACTCGGAGATCCAGGAGATTTCGCAGGAGGAATCATGACCGACCCGATCCGCGTGCTGCTCGTCGACGACCAGGCGCTCATCCGCATCGGCTTCCGTCTGGTGCTCGAGGCCGAGCCCGACATCGTGGTGGTCGGCGAGGCCGGCGACGGCGGTACGGCTCTTGCGCAGACCGCCGCGCTCGCGCCTGATGTGGTGCTGATGGACGTGCGGATGCCGGGCATGGACGGCATCGCCGCGACCGCGGAGATCGTGCAGCGGCATCCGTCGGTCCGGGTGCTCGTGCTGACGACGTTCGACCTGGACGAGTACGCGTTCGGCGCGATCCGCGCCGGGGCCAGCGGGTTCCTGCTGAAGGATGCCGAGCGCACCGAGCTGGTCGCCGCCGTGCGCGCCGTGCACCGCGGCGACGGCGCCCTGGCTCCCCGGGCGACGCGGGCGCTGCTCGATCAGCTCGCCCCGCACCTCGGCGAGGCCGCTCGGCCGGCGGCATCCGATCCCCTCGCCGAGCTCACCGAGCGTGAGCGCGACGTGTTCCACGCCATCGCGCAGGGCCTGAGCAACATCGAGATCGCCGAGCGCCTCTTCCTCAGCGAGTCGACCGTGAAGACGCATGTCGGGCGGGTGCTGGCGAAGCTGGATGCCCGCGATCGCGTGCACGTCGTGATCCTGGCCTATGAGTGGGGGCTCGCCGGCACAGCCTGAGCCACCGTGCTCGCAGGACAGGGACATGGCGCCGGGCTCCGCGCGGGGCCGCCAGCCCGTGGTCAGGCGCGTGCGGGGAGGATCAGCGAGAAACGGGTGGTCTCGTCGCCCTCGAGCAGCAGGTGCCCGCCGAGCGACTCCGCGAGTTCCGCCGACAGCGCCAGGCCGATGCCCTCACCGGAGGTGGCGGTGCGCTGCTCCGGCCGGCGCTGGAAGATCGAGTTCCCGCTGGGCCGTGGGCCCTCATCGGCCACCTGCACGGTGACGTACTCGGCGCGCCGCACGGCATCGATCGTGATGGCACCGCGGCCGTGCTTGATCGCGTTGTGCAGCAGCACGTCGAGGATCTGCGACGCCGCGGCGGGCGCCCAGCCGAGCCCGCCGTCGAACTCGCCCGTGCGGATGCTGCGACCGGTCGCGTTCGCCTGCTGCCGCCACCGCTCCGCTGCGTCACGGATCGTCTGCTCCAGAGGTGCGGAGGGCGATGCCGCCGCCGCCTCGCCACGGGCCATCGCCAGCAGCTGCGTGATGGCATCGGCGAGCCGGTCGATCTCCTGCACGGCGTGCTCGAGCTGCGCCCGCACGACCGGCGGCGTCTCGCCCCACAGCGACAGGTCCTCCAGCTCCAGCCGCACGGCCGTGATCGGGGTGCGCAGCTGGTGAGAGGCGTTGGCGGCGAACTCGTGCTCGCGGCGGATGCGGCGCTCGAGGGTGTCGGCGCTGTCGCGCAGCGCCCGATCGATGGCGGCGGCCTCGGGGAAACGGTACTTCTCGGGCTCCGGGCTCAGGCCACCGGTGCCGAGCTCGCGCGCGGTGCCGGCGAGCTTGACGAACGGTCGCGAGAGGTTGCGCCCGAGCAGGATCGCGCCGAGCACCGAGACGAACAGCAGCACGACGCCGATCAGGATGACGGGCGTCACCGCGTCGCTGACCAGCTGCGTGACGTAGCTGCCCGAGCGCGTCACCGTGAGGGTGCCGCCGCCCTTCACATCCACGGTCTTCCGCAGATCATCGGCGTCCGTGCTCCCGCCGAACCGCACCGTGTCTCCGTCGGCGTCGACATAGGTGACGCCGTCCTCCGGGCGCAGCAGTGCCTCGAACAGGTCGGGCGTCACAGGGCCGACGCGCTCGCGTTCGGACACCAGTGCCGAGAGCAGGACGGCCATCCGATCGACGCGCTGAGCCTGAGAGGACTGCACGAGCTCCGCCGTCATGACGGCGCGCGGGACGCCGTACAGGGCGATGATCATCACCGCCATGCTGACGAAGGCGACGATCAGCCGTCTACGCATCCGGCGCGGCCTCGTCGAGACGGAAGCCCACTCCGCGCAGCGTGGTGATCCGCACGTCGGCGCCGGACTCCTCCAGCTTCTGCCGCAGCCGGGCGATCGTCACGTCGAGGGTCTTCGTCGAACCGAACCAGTTCTCGTCCCACACCTCGTCCATCAGCCGCTCGCGCGTGACGACGACTCCCCGGCGCGCGTCGAGCTGGGCGAGCAGATCGAACTCCTTGGTGCTCAGCGGCACCTCCCGCCCGGCTGTCGTGGCACGGCGGGACTCGACGTCCACCAGCAGAGCGGATGCCTGGGGCGCGGCACACACGGCATCCGCCGGCTTCTCCTTCGCGACCGCACCCGCGCGGCGCAGCAGCGCGCGCAGCCGCGCGAGCAGCTCGGCCAGCGCGAACGGCTTGGCGATGTAGTCGTCCGCTCCGACATCCAGGCCGACCACGCGGTCCAGCTCGCCGTCGCGTGCCGTGAGGATGACGATGCCTCCCGCGAAGTCCTGCTCGCGCAGACGCCGGCACACGTCCAGGCCGTCCATGTCGGGCAGTCCCAGATCGAGCACGACCAGATCGACGTCATCGCCCGCGCGCTCGAGCGCGGCCGCGCCCTCGGCGACGCGCTCGACCACGTATCCCTCGCGGTCGAGCGTGCGCATCAGCGGCACCGCGATGCCGTCGTCGTCCTCCACGACCAGGATGTGTCGTCCCACGTGGTCGAGGCTATCAAGGTCGTCGTCATCCGATATGCCGGTGTGCATCATCAGAATCCCTCCTCCTGGGCATCCGCGGGTGCGACCGTCGGCGTCGGCGTCGCCGGTGCCGGCTCAGTCGCGGGGGCGGTGAGGGTGGTGCCCGTGCTCATCGCTGCGGCCTTCGCCGTCGTCTCGTCGATCCGGCGGTTCGAGACGACCGCGGAGGTGGCGGTGTTGCCGCCGACATCGGTCGCGATGGCGCGGAACGAGTACATGCCGCGGGGGAGTGAGGTGGTCGCGAACCGGCAGCTGTACGGCGCCTGCGTGATCGTGCAGGCGGTGGTCCAGCTCGACGTGCCGTTCGGCGCGTACTGGATGACTACCGACGCGATGCCCGAGTGCGGGTCGACTGCGGATGCCGCGAGGGTCACCGTGCCGCTCAGCGGAGTGCCGGGATCGGTCATGGTCACGACTGGCGGCGTGTTGTCGACGATCACGCCGGAGACCACGGGTGAGTAGACGGTGGAGCCGAGCAGCGGGGTGGCCGTCGTCCGCAGGTCGTAGACGCCGCTGGCGATCGAGGTCGTCTGCCAGGAGGCGGAGCAGCCCGATGCGCTCAGGAAGCTCGTGCAGCTGGCGGCGGTGCTCCACTGTCCGGTGCCGGCCGCGGAGTACTCGAACCGGATCGTGTATATGGCGAGTGCGGAGGCGTTGCGCAGATTCGCCGTGAGATTCACCGGGCCGCGCAGGACCTGTCCGGGATCAGCGAGTGTGACCCCGAAGGAGTTGCCGACGAAGGTGCGCACGACCGTCGAGACGGCGGAGTTGCCCGATCGGTCGGTCGCCACGGCGCGCAGGTCGTAGGGGCCGTCGGCGACAGCAGCGGTGTTCCACGTGCAGCGGTACGGCGCGGCGGTGGCCGTGCACAGGGGCGTCCACGCCGCGGCGCCCGTCGCCTGCATCTGCAGCGTCACGCCGGCCACCCCGGTGTCGGCGTCGGTCGCGTTCGCGACGACGGTCACCGATCCCTTGAGCATCGCCCCCGGATCTGTCAGCGAGACCGTCGGCGGGGTCCAGTCGACGGCGGCGGATGCCGTGCTGACGGCATTCGAGGACTGCGACGTGTACGCGGCGGTGGAGAAGCCGCCCTCATTCAGTGCGGACGCGGCGATGAGGATGCACGCCAGCGCGGCCAGGGCCGTGTTGCGCAATGCGGTGCCGATCATCGCTGCTCTCCTTCCTTGTCGTACTCACGACGCTACGAGGCGGCCGGTTACAGCCCGGCTACAGGCGTGCCTCAACGCGGACACAGTCCCGACGCGACGGCGTCGGGACTGTTTCTGTCGTGTCGGGGCTGCTTGTCGGCAGCGGCCGGTCACGAGGTGGCGGTGGTCTCGAGGACCACGGCGGTGGATGCCGCCGTCGTCGCCGGCTCGGATGCTGCGTCTCGCCGTCGCGGCCGGTTCTCTCGCAGCCCCCTCATGAGGTCACGCAGGAACAGCAGGGCGATGAACGCG
>NZ_MKRT01000001.1:123282-127048 GCF_001897945.1 Microbacterium sp. 69-10 | reverse complement strand
AGCCGATGGCGGGTGCCCAGCCCACGACGCGGGGCTGCGTGTGCGCGGCGAGCGTGAACGTCCAGGGGTCGGCGCTCGCGTTCGCGTCGCCCTTGGTGTGGAAGACGCGGCCGCCGGGGGCCGACGCGTCCCGTGTGATCGACTCGATGCGGTGGGTCACCAGCTCGGTGACGCCGGAGTCGGCCGGCGGCAGGTAGGTGATGACGTCGCCGACTTTCAGCTCCGAGACGGGCACCTGTCGTTCGAAGACCAGGGTGCCTCGCTCGAAGGTGCCGGACATGGATCCGCCCGTGATGACGTAGCGGTCCAGACCGAGCAGGCCGGGGACGAGCATGAGCGCCACGATCCCCATCGCGATGATCGCGACGATCGTGATCAGCGAGTTCGCGAATCGTCGTGTCCTCTGCATGGCGCTCATGCTCGTCCTCTCTTCCGGTCTTCGGGTGACCGGTTTCAGAGTGATCGGGGCGCGGTGGGTTGCGCCCCGATCACTGGTCACTGGTTGGTCGTGGTCGCAGCGGTCTGCGTCGAGTTCCAGGTGTACGTGGCCGAGGCGGTCTTGCCCTGCTCGGCGTTGCTCGCGGACTGCACGAGCGTGGTGCTGAAGGTGTAGTCGCGGGCCTCGCCGGGGGCGAAGGTGCCGAGCTTCAGCGGGCCGGCGGCGGTCAGGTCGCCGAAGGTGCCGGACCAGACGGGCGTCGCGGAGCCGGCGCGGGTGATCACGAGGCCCAGGTCGGCCTTGGTGACGAAGCCGTTGGTGGCGTTCTCGGTGAGTGCGAAGTCGGCCGGCAGGCTGCCCGAGTTGGTGATGGTCACGGTTCCGTTGAGCGTGTCACCCGGCTTGAGGTTCGCAGCGTTGAAGATCGCGCTGCCCGACTTGGAGTTGCTCTGCGTCAGGGTGCCGGTGCTGAACGCGTTGGCGGAGTTGACGGAGTTGGCGACGAAGTCGGCGCCGGATCCGACCGTGACCGCGGCGGCGATGAGCAGGCCCGCGAGCGGCACGATCAGGCGCTTGCGCGAGCGGGCCGGGGTCTCGGTCTGAGCGGTGATGCTGTCGTTCATCAGGGATTCCTTCTCGTTGAGGTGGTGTGCCGAGCGGTGGGGGGAAGCTCGTAGGACTCAAGCTACGGAGGCGCGCGCCACGTCCGATCCACGCCCGGGTAACACGGAGGCCAGCGTTCGGACACAGCTCTGCGGTCCGGCAACAGCACCGTTACGCTGAAGACGTGCTTCTCAGCGACCGCGACATCAAGGCAGAACTCGCATCGGGCCGCATCGGGCTGTCCCCGTACGACGAGGAGATGGTGCAGCCGTCGAGCGTGGACGTGCGCCTGGATCGGTACTTCCGGCTGTTCGACAATCACAAGTACCCGTTCATCGACCCCTCGGTGGAACAGCCCGAGCTGACGCGCATGATCGAGGTCGACCCGGATGAGCCGTTCATCCTGCACCCGGGGGAGTTCGCCCTCGGGGCCACCTTCGAGCAGGTCTCACTGCCCGACGACATCGCGGCGCGACTCGAGGGCAAGTCGTCGCTCGGCCGCCTGGGCCTGATCACGCATTCGACCGCAGGCTTCGTCGACCCCGGCTTCACCGGCCACGTGACCCTGGAGCTCGCGAACGTGGCGACCCTGCCGATCAAGCTGTGGCCGGGCATGAAGATCGGCCAGTTCTGCTTCTTCCGGCTCACCTCGCCGGCAGAGAACGCGTACGGCTCAGGCCCGTACGGCAACCGCTACCAGGGGCAGCGGGGACCCACGGCATCCCGTTCGTTCCTGAACTTCCACCGCACCGACGTGGGCACGACCGATGCGGGAGCGATCGGAGGCTGACATGGCAGATCCCGATGAGGGCGCACAGGAGCCGGAGGCCGCGAAGGCGGGCGTAGCCGAGGGTGCCGCACCGCCGTCGGGGGATGGTTCCGCTGCCGGAGTGGCGGACGCCGCGGTTCCCGATCTGGAGATCCCGGATGCCGAGACGGTCGTCCCCGACCTCGAGATCCCGGATGCCGATGTCCCGGAGCTGGATCAGCGTGAGCCGGTGATCCCGGACCCGGTGCTGCCGGAGTCGTTCCTGACCGAGCCCGTGATCCCGCCGCCGCCGGAGGACACGCCCGTGACGGGCGCCGACTGGCGCGAGAAGTGGCGGGACCGCTCCGGGCTGTCCGGATCCGACGCGTCCGGCGCCGAAGGCGATGAGCCCGCAGGCGCCTCGCCGGTCACCCGTGCTGCGCGGCGCGCGGCATCCGACCCCGTGACGGCGCCGCCGGTGCCGGAATCCGATCCCCGGCTGACCGCGCCGGAGCCCGACCCGGCTGTGGTGCCGCCGCCCTCGGGTGCGACGTCCGGCGGGTATCGCGGTCTGACGATCGCGATCTACGGTGTCCTCGGAGCGCTGCTGATCGGCGCCGTGGTGCTGATCTCCACGCTGCTGCGCTGAGCGCTCCGCTCGCTGCCGGACGTCCCGGACGAACGGTCGGATGCTCCGGACGCGTGGTCGGGTGCGGCATCCGCTCTTCGGGAACGCTGGAACCATGACCACCACCGCACCCCTGCCGACCGTCACAGAGACGGTGCGGCGCATGCCGTACGCCGCGCTGCTGACGATGATGGCGATGAGCTTCCTGCTCGTCAGCGCCGAGTTCCTGCCCAACGGCGTGCTCACCGAGATCGCGGCCGAGCTGGGCGTGACGCCCGGACAGGCGGGGCAGCTGGTCACGGTCACCGCGCTCGCGGGGCTGGTCGTCGCACCCACGATCGGGCTGGCGCTTCCTCGGCTGGACCGTCGCACCCTGCTGGTGTGGATGGCGGTGCTCGCCGCGGTCTCGAACCTGGTCGTCGCGATCGCGCCCAGCCTGGCGCTCATGCTCGTGGCGCGCGTGCTGCTGGGCGCTGCGCTCTCGGGCTTCTGGACCATGTCGATCACGGTGGCCGCTCGTATCGCCGGGCCCGAGCGGCTGGGGCGCGCGGTGATGTTCACGTCGGCCGGCACGTCGCTGGCGACTGTCGCCGGTGTTCCGGTGGGCGTGATGCTCAGCGAGTTGCTCGAGTGGCGCGGCGTGTTCGGGATCGCCGCGGGTGCCACCGCGCTGCTCGCGATCGGCCTGCGCACTCTGCTGCCGTCGGTCCCCGCCGAGAACGCCGCCCGTATCTCGGTGCTCGTCGAGACGCTGCGTCGTCCTGGCATCGGCCTCGGGGTCGTGGGGCATGTGCTGGTGATCTTCGGGCACGCGCTGGCGTACACCTACATCCGGCTGGCACTGGAGCGGGTGCAGGCCGACGGCGCCGCGATCGACGAGGGCACGATCATCGTGCTGCTGGCGGTGTTCGGGATCGGCGGGTTCATCGGCAACCTCGTGATCGGCGCGGGGATCGACCGCACCTATCGCGTGCTGGCGGTGGTCACTCCGCTGGTCATCGCCGTGGCAGTGCTTGTGATCATCCTGGGCGCCGGGTCGCTGTGGACCGTCGGGGTCGTCGCGTTCGTGTGGGGCTTCTTCTTCGCCTCGTGGCTGCTGATCGTGAACACCTGGGTGGGGCACCGGATGCCCGATCGCCTGGAGGCGGGCGGCGGACTCGTGGTGGTGGGGTTCCAGGCCGGGATCATGCTCGCCGCGGGTGTGGGCGGGATGCTGGTGGATGCCATCGGCATCGAGCTCGCGTACGCCGTGGGTGCCGCGATGCTGACCGTGGGGGCGGTGCTGTTCGGCATCTCGGGTCGCTGGGGGCGCTGAGCGGCGGGACGCCGCGCCAGGGGGTGCCACGGC
>NZ_MKRT01000001.1:115269-123242 GCF_001897945.1 Microbacterium sp. 69-10 | reverse complement strand
GACGCGGCAGCACCCGCCGTTTCTGGGACACGGTGCGAGCAGGGTGGCGGATCAGGCGGATGCCAGGGCGCCGCGCACGCGGAACGCCGACGGCGTCATCCCGGTGTGGCGCCGGAACGCACGGCTGAAGCCCTCGTCGGAGCCGTAGCCGAGCTCGCGGGAGACCTCGCTCACGCCACGGCCGTCGATGAGCAGGGCGCGGGCCGCCCGCATCCGCACCTCCGCGACGTACTGCGCGGGGGAGATGCCGAAGGCGAGACGGAAGCGTTCTGCGAACACCGTGCGGGACAGGGCACTGACGGCAGCCATCTGCTCGACGGTCCACTCACGGCCCGGGTCGGAGTCGATCGCGCTGACCACGCGGTCCAGGAACGGGTCGTTCGACCGCGACGGCCAGCCCTGCGGGGCGCAACCGACACTCGACCAGGCGCGGATCACGGACTGCAGAAGAGTGGTCGCCATCATCCGGCAGATGACGAGGTCGCCGCTGCGCTCGCAGACGGACGGCGCGTCGCCACCCATGTGGTGGGCGAGTGCCGCCGCGGCGGGCTCGAGTTCGTCGAAGCGCCGGATCCAGGCGGTGTCGGGCAGCAGCGCACTGAGGTGCGCGGCGCTGTCTGCCCACGCGAGCCGCGACACGAGCACCCCGGAACCCGCCGGGATGCGCAGAGTCAGCGAGCGGTCGGCGACGAGCAGTGCGTCGCCGGCGCGAAGGTCGTCCGGCAGCCCGGCATCCGTCGGCGTCCCGATGCCGCCGCGCAGCACGTACACGAGGGAGAGGCCGTCGAGGACGACGGCCTGGTCGGTGTCGGGCAGGATGCGATGCTGCGAGCGGATGCTGATCGCAACCTCGCCGAGCATCCGTTCCAGCGCGTCGCTCGACGTCGAGGACGTGGGCGTGGGCAGGATGCTCAGGACAGGACTGCTCATGAACAGGGCAACCCGCCTGCGCGCGTGACTATTCCGTGCTGCGAACCGACGCCGAACCACCACACAGACGTCGAGCCACCACGGAAGACGCGGCCATCTGCGTGGTGGCTCGGCGATTCGGTGGTGGCTCGGCGCGGGTGGCAGCACGGCTTAGCCGTGCGTGTGGATGTGGATGTGTGTCGCGGGGATGCCGTGACGGTGGTGGCCGCGAGCGAAGCCCCGGCCCATCTCGTGGTGGCCGTGGCCCTCGGTGCGGTGCTCGAAACCGTGGCGATGCTCGAAGCCGTGGTGGTTCTCGGGCCCGTGCTCGCCGAAGCCGTGGCCGCGGTCGAAGTCGTGCTCACCGGAGTGGCGCCCGCGACCGAAGCCGTGCCCGTGGCCGCGATGACCGGGCACGCCGTGGCGGTGACCGAACCGGGAAGCGGGGCCGTGATCGCATCGGCCACTCCGGGGGAGGCGCTTGCCCTCTTCCCAGCCGAACTCGCGGGCGATCTTCTCGAGGGCGGCCGTCATGGTCGCGTACTCCTCGGCGGAGACGGCTCCGGCGACGCGGGCGCGCAGCTCGTCGACGGCGGTGCCCAGGCGCTGCTTGGCCAGGGTGCCGGCGTCGGTGAGGCCGAAGCCCTCGCGGGTGCGCTCGACCCAGCCGAGCTCGATGAGCCGGTGCAGCTTGCGCGGATGGACGGGGCGGCCGTCGGGGACCGTGCCGTCGATGCGGTTCAGCATCCGCCAGTCGCGGCGGGTGATGCCCTCGTCCTCGAAGACGGTGGCGAACTCGGCGCGCATCAGGCGGTCGACCGCCGTGATCCAGTAGCCGAAGGGGCGGGTGTTGTCATCAGTGGTGTTCATGGGAATCCTTTGTATGTCATGTTGCATGTACATGCAGTGTGACATGTAATGTCGATGCATGTCAAGTCGCATGTAAAATCGGACGCATGAACGACGCGCAACCGGATCCCGCCGACGCCATCGCCGCCGCGCTGGCGCGCCTCCGCGGCCGGCGCGGTCCGCACCAGCATCCGCACGACCGCGGCGCGCACGACCGCGGCGCGCACGACCGCGGCGGGCGCGAGCACGGTCCGCACGGCATTCGTCCGCATGGACGCGGTCCGTGGGTGGCAGATGCCGGGATGCGTCACGGTGGCGCCCCGGCTGTGCTGAGGATGCTGGACGCGCTGGCGCAGGCATCCGAGCCGCTCAGTGTGAGCGGCCTCGCCGACGCCATCGGAGTCGATCAGCCGCGCGCGTCACGGCTGGTGCAGCAGGGCGTCGATCGCGGCTGGGTCCGACGTGAGGCCGACCCCGAGGACGCCCGGCGCACCCGCATCGCCCTGACCGACGAGGGCACGCGCATGTTCCGGGGCATGCGCGGCGAACGGCGCGAGGCACTCGGCCGCGCGCTCGCCGCCTTCACCGAGGAGGAGAGCGTCGAACTCGCCCGGCTGCTGACGAAGCTCGCCGACAACTGGGGCTCCTGACTCAGGCGCCGCGCACCCCGCGCTGCTCGCTCGCATCCGCTCGATCGATGCCGTGCGGTCCGTCGGCGGCGAACGCGATCACCGCGTCGAGCACGCGATCGGCCCCGAGGATGCGGTTGTGGCCGAGTCCCTGAGTCACCAGAAGGCGAGCCCGTTCGCCGTGTGCCCGATGCAGGGCGTGCGCGTTCTCGATCGTGACTCGGGGGTCGTCCTCGTCGTGCACGATGAGCAGCTCCACCTCCGGCGGCAGCGGATGCGTAACGGAGTCGAAGCGGGCGATGCCCTCCTCGCGTGAGATGCCGAGCCGGCGGTGGAAGGCGCGCTCGAACGCCTCGCTCGCGCGGGGCGACAGCCGCAGCATCCGTTCGAACTCGTCGTGGAACGCCTGGACGGATCCCGCCGCCGAGATGGTGATCACCCGGCGTGCCTGTACGCCCTCTCGGACCGCCGCGAGGGACGCGAATCCGCCGAAGGAGTGGCCGATCACTAGTTCGAACGGCCCCTCGGATGCGGCGAGGCGCTGGGCTGCGGCGACCCAGTCTCTGGCGTCGGTGCGTCTGCCCGATGAGTCGCCGTGGGCGGGGGCGTCGAAGGCCACGACGCGCCACCCCTCGGCGACCAGATCGCGCACCATCGTCGCGAACTGCGAGGCGCGCCCGTCCCAGCCGTGCATGAGAAGTGCGGCGCGCGCGCCTGCTCCCCACTGGTAGGTCACGACGTCGTGTCCGCCGATCCGGATACTCTCGCGGCGCGCCGCATCGTGGGTGACGCGATCGCTGTCACGCACGCGCATCTGCCGGGTCGTGGCGAAGAACGCGACGTTCGCGACGCGGCCGGTGAGGGCGGGTGACACGGCGTCGATCCGGCGGATGCCGCTCACGAGGATGTCTCTCAACGAAGTCATGCCGAACTCCTGACTATACGAACGATCGTACATAGAGTATCCGAACGATCGTTCGTAGACTAGGGGCATGTCCGATCCGGTCACCGAGCAGCAGGTTGCAGATGGGCGTCGCCTGCGCGGCGACGCCTCTCGCCACACGGTGCTCGCGCATGCGACCGACCTCGCCTCGGTGGAGGGGCTGGACGGGCTGAGCATCGGGCGCCTCGCCGAGGCATCCGGACGCAGCAAGAGCAGCATCGCCGGGCTCTTCCAGAACAAGGAGGGGCTGCAGCTCGCCACCGTCGACGCCGGCCGTGCCGTGTTCGTCTCGGTGGTCGTCGAGCCCGCGCGCAGTCGGCCACGCGGACTTTCGCGTCTGGTGGCTTTAATGAGCAACGTGATCGAGTACTCCCGCAGCCGCGTCTTCGCCGGAGGCTGCTTCTTCGCCGCGATCTCCGCCGACTACGACTCCAAGCCCGGGCCGGTGCGCGATGCCGTCCGCTCGGCGATCGAGCAGTGGTACGGGTACCTCGAGATCCAGGTGCGCACGGCCGCCGGCGACGGATCGCTGGACCTGGATGACGAGGGCATCGAGCAGCTGGCGTTCGCGCTGCCGGCCCTGTATGAGCAGGCCAACGCCCGGTCGCTGCTCTACGGCAGCGACCGTCCCTACGCGCTCGCGGCCCGGGGCATGCGCGACCTCCTGCTCCAGGCTGGAGCGGATGCGTCGACCCTGAGCGCGCTGCCGGTCTGACGGAAGACGCCGCGGAGGCTCAGACCCGGACATCCTTCGGGAAGCGCACGAAAAGCAGCAGCACCAGGCCGATCAGCAGGATCAGCCCGATGCCCAGCACGCCGTACACGATCCCGCCGAACCAGGCGAGGAACAGCGACCAGGCCAGGGGGGACAGGAACGAGGCGACGCGACCGGTCGTGGCGTACAGGCCGAAGATCTCGCCCTGCTGGCTCGGCGGAGCGAGCCGGGTGAGCAGGCTGCGGCTGGCAGCCTGGGTGGGGCCGACGAAGGCGCACAGCAGAAGACCGCAGATCCAGAAGACGATGGTCCCGTAGTCCTTGAGCGCGAAGACGATGAACGCCATGACGACCAGGCCGGAGAGCGCGATCACGATCAGCCGCCGGGGGCCGATCGCGTCGTCGACGCGACCGGCGAGCAGCGTCGAGACCCCCGCGACGAGGTTCGCGGCGAGCCCGAACACGATCACCTCGAGGAACGAGAAGCCGAAGCCCTGCGCCGCGAGCACGGCGCCGAAGGCGAACACACCGGCCAGCCCGTCGCGGTAGACGGCGGCCGAGAGCATGAACCAGAAGGTCGGACGGTTGTCCCGGAACAGCCTTCCGATGTTCTTCGCCAGCACGACGTAGGAGCGGAAGAAGCCCACCCTCTCGGAGCTCGCGTACGCCGGGGACTCGGGCACGTTGCGGAACAGCGGGATCGAGAACAGGATGGTCCACACCGCGCAGATCACCGCCACCAGCTTGAAGGCGAGCGGCTGGTCCTGCCCGATGAGGAAGAGCACGGGGATGCAGACGATCAGCGCGACGACCCCGCCGATGTAGCCCAGACCCCAGCCCAGGCCCGAGATGCGGCCGACGTTCTTCGGCGTGGAGACCTCGGAGAGCATCGCGTAGTAGCTCACGTTGCCGATCTCGCTGATCACGGCTGCGATCGCCACAGCGAAGGCGCCGAACCAGAAGAACTTCGGGTCCGCCTCGACGAAGAACAGCGCGAACTGCAGCAGCGCGACGCCGATCGTCGCCCCGATCACCCACTTCTTCTTGTTGCCCCGTGCGTCGGCCTGCTGGCCCAGCACGGGTGCGAGCACCAGGATCACGATGCCGGCCGCGAAGTTGGCCCAGCCCCACCACTCCGAGAGGTCGGTCAGGCTGCTGCAGTACGCGGAGCCGAGGTACTCCGACTTGTTGCAGTTCATGTAGCTGCCGTCGGCGAGCAGCCCCGAGGCGCGTACGTCCGGGTCCAGGAACATCCGCGAGGTCAGGTACAGCGCGATCCAGACGAAGGTGAGGATGACGGTGTTGAACGGCTGCAGAGCCCAGTCCCACATCGCCCACGAGATGACCTTCTTGCGGGAGGCGGGCGCCACGTCGTCGTGCTCGCGCCCGAATGCGGTCATCGCGGCGGTGTTGATCGGAGTGCCCGCCGCGGAGTGATCGTCGCTCATGCTTCGAAGTCTGGCTGCCGCCGGTGAACGGCCGGTGACGGCGCGCCGTGCGGGATGCCGTGGTCGGGCATCCGCAGGCGCCGGCCTCACCCGAACGACGCCGCGAGCAGCCCGGCGAAGAGCTCCTCCGGGTCGCGCTCGAGGCGGCGCCGGGTGAACCAGTCGCAGATGTTCACGCAGTCGCGGTGCAGCAGGTCCAGGCCCTGCGGGTTCGCGACCGTGTCGACGATCTGCGGCAGGTCGATCACTCGCACACGCCCCTCGTGCACCAGCAGGTTGTAGGCGGAGAGGTCGCCGTGGGCGAAGCCCGCGGCGGCGAAGATGCGCATGAGGTCGACGATCTGATCGAACAGGTCGGCGAGATCCACGACATCCGATCGCACCTGCGCGAGCCGGGGCGCCGCGGCGTGACCGTCGCCGAGGAACTCCATCAGGATCTCGGTGCCGTCCACCTGCACCGGATACGGCACCGGCGCGCCGAGCTCATGCATCCGGCTGAGCGCGGCGAACTCCGCGAACGACCACTGCGCGGCGGCGACCTCGCGGCCGTGCGCGGACTTCTTCGCCAGGGCGCGGGCGTCGCGGGTGTTCTGAGTGCGCCGCCCCTCCGTGTACACCGACGAGCGCTGGAAACTGCGGTGATCGCTGCCGCGGTAACGCTTGGCCGCGAGCAGCGTGCGCTGGCCGGGGTCGTCGGGGACGGCGCGCTCGATCAGGAAGACGTCCGCCTCCTTGCCGGTCTTCAGGATGCCGAGCTCGGTGTCGACCGCGGCGGCGCTGGTCACCACCCAATCAGGGCGGGGCAGCGGTCCGCGCTCGGTGGGCATGGTCGCCGGCCAGGTCGACCAGCGCTGGTTCTCCTGCAGCACGGTGTCGGCGAAGGCGAGGGTGACGTCGAAGGGAGAAGCGTCGAAGGACGCGGGGATCTGTGTGTTCACGGGAATGGCTCCGGACGGGAGGCCACTCGCGGTTCAGGAGCGGGCGGCCTCGAGGATGAGGATGTCGATGGCGGTGGGCGCGACAATGACGGTGTTCATCGTGGGCTCCTTCCGCTCGCATCCTCCGGGCGCGTCCCGGGTGCACTGTCGTCGATCGTACGTCACTCTGGCCGAGCGCGCGAGGGCGTGTCAGTCTGGTCGCACGGATCGGAGGCGTGCGATGGAGGATCGGTTCACCACCCGACTGCTGGATACGGAGACCTGGCCCGACTTCGCCGCACTGGTCGAGGCCAGCAACGGCGTGTGGGGCGGATGCTGGTGCATGGGCTTCCACCCGGAGGGCGTCGGCCGGCCGGGCCAGACCGCCGAGGTCAATCGGGCGGCGAAGCAGGCGCATGCCCAGGCCGGCACCCTGCACCAGATCCTGGTGTACGAGGGGACCGACTGCGTGGGATAGTGTCAGTTCGGCTCACCCGCCGAGCTGCCGAACATCCAGAACCTGCGCGCGTACGAGGCCGCCGGCGCACCCGCGCCAGCGTGGCGCATCGGCTGCATCTTCACCGCCTCGAAACGGCGCGAGCAGGGCGTGGCGCGGGCGGCGGTGGCTGCGGCGCTGGAGGAGATCCGGAAGGCGGGCGGGGGAGTCGTCGAGGCGTATCCGGAGCAACTCGCGGACCGCAAGCCGCAGCGCGGGGCGTACCTGCACACCGGACCCGAGGAGCTGTACGCCGGTTTCGGCTTCGTGCGCGATCGGCGGGTCGCGAAGTGGCGCTGGGTGATGCGTGCGGAGATCAGGTCTCGTCAAGATCTCTGAATGTCGGTGACCCTGCTCATACTTGAGTCATGGATACTTCATCGATCGATCCGACGGGGCACAGGGACGTGCTGTCGGGTCTGGTCGAGATGGCGCAGAGCATCGAGGCGTCGATCGACGGACTGCTGGCGGCGCGCGACGGGGTGCTCGCATTGGCGGCACGGGTGGCGCTGTCTCAGGCGTCGGATGCGGATGATGCCGACCTGCAGGTGCGTGCCGTGGCTGCGGAGCTCGGGGCGGCACTGCGGGTCAGCGACCGGACGATCCAGCGGCGGATGGTGGCCGCTGAGGTGAAGGTCGACCGCTTCCCGGCGGTGTGGGCGGCACAGGGTGCGGGGCGGATCAGTGCCGGGCATGCGCGAGTGATCGTCGAGGCCGGCGAGCGGATCGAGGACCTGGGCGCCAGGGCTGCGTACGCGGACCGGATGGTCGCGTTCGCGGAGGGTGAGTCGCCGAACCGCACCCGGGTGGTCGCGGAGCGTCTGGCGGAGCAGTGCCAGCCGCGGTCTCTGCAGGAGCGGCATTCGGATGCCCGTGAGCAGCGGGGCGCGTGGGTCAAGGACCTCCCGGATGCGATGGCCGAGTTCGGCGTCTACGGCCCGGCCGTGCTCGTGCATGCTGCATTTGAGCGGCTCACCGGGATGGGCAAGGTCAGCAGGCGTCTGGATCGGAACCCGCTGCCGGGTTGTGACAACTCTGGCGGCGAAGGTGCCGTCCCGGATCCGCGCA
>NZ_MKRT01000001.1:100308-115182 GCF_001897945.1 Microbacterium sp. 69-10 | reverse complement strand
ACCATCCCTGTCCTCACCCTCATGGGCACGAGCCTCGATCTCAGCCGCGCGATGCCCGCGCCGTCGAGTGCGTTCGGGGCCGCCGCCACGGCCGGGAGTGCGTTCGGGCCCGCTGTCGACACCTCACGGGACTGCGGCACAGACTGCGACGCCGGTGAAGGCACACGACGGCCCGGCGCCAGCGACTCCGGCGGCCCGCGCGGGGCGGGCACTCCGGCCACTGCCGCTCACAGCACTGGAATCGGCCTCTCTTCTTCGCCCGCGGCAGAGCTGACCGGTCGTGCGCCGATCGACCCTGCCACCGCACGGATGCTGGCGGGTGCGGCATCGGGATGGGATCGGGTCATCACGCATCCGATCAGCGGGGAACTGCTCGTCGTGGACAGGTACCGCCCATCCGAGCACCTCAAACGCCACCTGCGCGCCAGGGATGAGCGCTGCCGATTCCCCGGCTGCGGGATGCCCGTCCGCGAATCCGACCTCGACCACACCCTCGACGCCGCCTACGGCGGACCCACAGAAGACGGCAACCTCTCCGCCCTGTGCCGCAGACACCACGTGCTCAAACACCATTCACCGTGGAAGGTGAAACAGCTCGGCGGCGGACTCCTGGAGTGGACCAGCCCCACTGGCCGCGTCTACTTCGACCAGCCACCACCCCGGAACACCGTCACCTTCGTGCCGTCCGACGCGGGAAGCAGCGACCGCGACCCATCCGACGCCTGGGCTGCCCTTGCTGAAGAGTTCGGCACGCCCTTCTGACCCGACCGGGCGGGGCGAGCGGAAGCGATCTCGCCGGTCGTCAAGGCAGGTCGATCAGGATGGCAGCCTTCGACAGCACCTCATGCGCGACCTCTCCGATATCGGTGCCCTCACAGGACACGAGCAGGGTGAGCCCGCGATCCGCGGCGACGAATGCCCGCGCAGCGCTGAAGAGTCCCATGTCGTTGATCGTCACGGAGAACTGGCGGCCCTCGACGAACGACCCTCCGAGCTCGTTCAGGAAGAAGCGTCCATCGAAGCCGCGATCTGAGGCACCCGTTGCAGTCATGCCCAGCGTCTGCCACACCAGCAGGTCGGAAGCCTGACGGTCATCCAAGCCGCTCATGCCTGCAGTGCTGCTCAGTTGGAACAGCTGGAATGTCGCCGTGCAGGTGTCGGCGGCGTTGTCATATGCGAAGCGGCCGGGCTGGGATCTTGAGTCGTCCTTCTTCCACCCGGTATCCCTGGAGAGCTTCTCGCCCCAGCCGATGTCCGTACCCTCGGGCAGGCTTGCCCCGTCGGTGAATGTGAATGTCGAGTCCTCGGTCGGTGATGGAGACGGGACGGAACTGACTGTTTTCGCGGGTGTCGGATCCGCCACAGCATCTGCTCGACTGCATCCGGCAAGGGAGGCTGCGGCGATGACCGCGACGGCGGCAGCGAGCGTGATCCTGCGAAGAGGTCTCTGGAGCATGCCCGCAAGGATAGGAAGATCAGCAGATGCCGCGTTTCTGCCTGTGGATAACCCCTGACGCGCCGCGGTCTCCACCTTTCGGATGATCTTCCTGTCCCAGAGGCCCCTCAGAGCCGGAATTCCAGGGGACGGAAGGCCTCGGTCGCCTAGCGTGGATGCAGACCGACCCGAGGAGATCCATGTTCCGCAGCCCTGCCCGACTGTTCCGCGCGCTCGCGATCGCCGAGGCGATCACCTGGACCCTGCTGATCGGCGCGCTCATCGCTCGCGCGGTCGGCGCGGCACCGGTGCTGGTGACGATCGCCGGCGGCATCCACGGCTTCGTCTTCCTCTCCTACGGCGCGACGGCCGTGCTCCTGGCCTTCCATCAGCGCTGGCACGTCGGCGTCGCGATCACCGCGATCGCCAGCGCGATCGTTCCCTACGCGACCATCCCCGCCGAGATCTGGCTGCACCGCAGCCGGCGCCTCGAGGGCGACTGGCGACTCACCGAGACCGACGACCCGCGCGACCGCACCTGGTACGACCGGACGATGCGCTGGTTCCTGCACCGTCCGTGGGTGCTCGCGCTGCTGATCCTCGTCGCAGTCGCCGCGATCTTCAGCATCCTGCTGCTGATCGGCCCTCCCGGCGGGAAGTGATCAGTCCTCGGGTCTCGGTCGGCGCCCCGGCATCCGCTCCAGCAACCCGGAACAGACATCCGCCTCAGCGTCCAGGAACAGGAGGATCGCTGAAGACCGGACGATTCGGTCGACTTTCGTCCTGCCTTCAGCAATTCTCCTGTTCTCACGTACGGCACTGGGGCGGGCGACGTATCCCGCCGAGACGACGAGGACAGGGCCCTCGCGCCGCCTTCCGCGCCATGCGAGGATGACCGCGTCCGTCAAGACCCACGATCGGAGACGCCATGACCGCGGTCGTGCTGGTCGAGGGCCGGAGTGACCGGCTCGCGCTCGAGGCCCTCGCGCGTCGCCGCGCGGAGTCGCAGGCAGGGGACGACTCGCTCGACGGGGTGGAACTGCGGGAGCTCGACGGCATCACGAACCTGCGCAAGGCGCTGACCGCACTGCGAGGCACGTCCGCTCGCGTCCTCGGGCTGTACGACGCGGCGGAACGGCGATACGTGCAGATGGTGCTGGCCCGCCTCGGGATGCTCGACGATGCAGCGGGTCCCACCCCCGACATGGACCCGCTCGAGCCCCTCGGCTTCTTCGGCTGCGAGCGTGACCTGGAAGACGAGGTCATCCGCGCCGCCGGCGCCGAGCTGGTCCTCGAGGCACTCGACACTCGCGAGCGCGCACGGTTCCGCCGGTTCCAGCGGCAGCCGGCGCAGCGCGTGCGCATCGAGGAGCAGCTGCACCGGTTCGCGGGCACCGCAGCGGGCCGCAAGTCCCGCTTCGCGGCGGATGTCATCGATGCCGTGCCCCTGGATCGGACGCCCGCGACGCTCAACAGGCTGCTCGACCGCGTGGGTGGTCGCTGAGGTGTCCAGCGGACAGGCATCCGCCCAAACCTGAGTCGACCTCTATCAACTTTCTTGACAGCATCCGACGTCGCGGTTACACTTGAGTCATCGCGACTCAGGTTTTCTGGGTCGCCCCGGAACTCACTCAACTTCACCGCTTCAACACACAAGGAGAATCACATGGCACGTGCTGTCGGAATCGACCTCGGAACCACCAACTCCGTCGTCAGCGTCCTCGAGGGCGGCGAGCCCAAGGTCATCGCCAACGCCGAGGGCTTCCGCACCACCCCCTCGGTGGTCGCATTCACCAAGGACGGCGAGGTGCTGGTCGGCGAGACCGCCAAGCGCCAGGCCGTCACCAACGTCGACCGCACCATCTCGTCGGTCAAGCGCCACATGGGCACCGACTGGTCGTTCGACGTGGACGGCAAGAAGTGGACGCCGCAGGAGATCTCCGCGCGCATCCTGATGAAGCTCAAGCGCGACGCCGAGGCGTACCTCGGTGACACCGTGACGGATGCCGTCATCACCGTCCCCGCGTACTTCAACGACGCCGAGCGCCAGGCCACCAAGGAGGCCGGCGAGATCTCCGGCCTGAACGTGCTGCGCATCATCAACGAGCCCACCGCCGCTGCTCTGGCCTACGGCCTGGACAAGGGCAAGGAGGACGAGCTCATCCTCGTCTTCGACCTCGGTGGCGGTACCTTCGACGTCTCCCTCCTCGAGGTGGGCAAGGACGACGACTTCTCCACCATCCAGGTGCGCGCCACCGCCGGTGACAACCGCCTCGGCGGTGACGACTGGGACCAGCGCGTCGTCGACTACCTGATCAAGCAGTTCAAGGACTCGACCGGCGTCGACGTCTCGGGTGACAAGATCGCCCTGCAGCGTCTGAAGGAGGCTGCGGAGCAGGCCAAGAAGGAGCTGTCGAGCTCGACCAGCACCTCGGTCAACCTGCCGTACCTGTCGCTCACCGAGTCGGGCCCCGTCTCCCTCTCCGAGACGCTGACCCGCGCCAAGTTCGAGGACCTCACCAAGGACCTGCTCGACCGCACCAAGAAGCCGTTCGAGGATGTCATCCGCGAGGCGAACATCAAGGTCGGCGACATCGACCACATCGTGCTGGTCGGCGGTTCGACCCGTATGCCGGCCGTCGCCGAGCTCGTCAAGCGCGAGACCGGCAAGGAGGCCAACAAGGGCGTCAACCCGGACGAGGTCGTCGCCGTCGGCGCCGCCCTGCAGGCCGGTGTCCTGAAGGGCGAGCGCAAGGACGTCCTGCTGATCGACGTCACCCCGCTGAGCCTCGGCATCGAGACCAAGGGCGGCCGCATGACCAAGCTCATCGACCGCAACACGGCCATCCCGACCAAGCGCAGCGAGACCTTCACCACCGCCGACGACAACCAGCCGTCGGTCGCGATCCAGGTCTTCCAGGGCGAGCGCGAGTTCACCCGCGACAACAAGCCGCTCGGCACCTTCGAGCTGACCGGCATCGCGCCGGCTCCCCGCGGCATCCCGCAGATCGAGGTCACCTTCGACATCGACGCCAACGGCATCGTGCACGTGTCCGCCAAGGACAAGGGCACCGGCAAGGAGCAGTCGATGACCATCACCGGCGGCTCGTCGCTGTCGAAGGACGACATCGAGCGCATGGTGCGCGAGGCCGAGGAGCACGCCGCCGAGGACAAGAAGCGCGCCGAGGCCCTGGAGCAGCGCAACCAGGCCGAGTCGCTCGCGTACTCGATCGAGAAACTCATCAAGGAGAACGAGGACAAGCTGCCCGAGGACGTCAAGTCCGAGGTGCAGGGCGACGTCGACGCTCTGAAGACGGCTCTCGCCGGTGAGGACGACGACGCGGTCAAGGCCGCGTTCGACAAGCTCAACGCGTCGCAGGGCAAGCTGGGCGAGGCCATCTACGCTCAGTCCCAGGCGGATGCCGCATCCGGCGCCGCCGCTGGTGACGCAGGCGCCTCCGCAGACGCCGGGTCCGACGAGGACGTGGTGGACGCCGAGGTCGTGGACGACGAGGACGAGAGCAAGTAACCATGACGGACAAGAACTTCGACGAGAACGACGAGGTTCAGCCTGAGGGTGCGGGGTCGGATGCTGCGGCATCCGGCCCCGAGCCGCAGGTGAACCAGGACTCCGCCGAGGCCTCCGCGGCCGAGGGCTCGGACGACGACTTCACGGTCGACGACATCCTGAACGCCGAGCAGACGCCCGAGGCGTCCAGCGAGGACGGTTCGGATGCCGGCATCGTGGACGCTGAGCACGCCCTGCTCAACGACCTGAAGCGCCTGACCGCGGAGTACGCCAACTACCGGCGCCGCACCGAGGAGCAGCGCCACGTCGAGATCGCCCGCGCCAAGGGCGAGGTGGCCAAGGGCCTGCTCCCCGTGCTGGACGACCTCGACCGCGCGCAGCAGCACGGCGATCTGGAGGAGGGCTCTCCCTTCGCCGTGATCTCCGAGAAGCTGCGCGGCGTGGTCGAGAAGCTCGGCGTCGTCGCCTACGGCGAGAAGGGCGACGAGTTCGACCCGCAGCAGCACGAGGCGATCTTCCAGCAGCCCACACCCGGTGTCACCACCTCGACCATCCTCGAGGTCGTCGAGGTCGGCTACCGGCTGGGCGATGTCGAGCTGCGCCCGGCGAAGGTCGTCGTCGCCGTCCCTGCGGAGTAGGTGATCGATGGCCAGCCAGGATTGGTTCGACAAGGACTTCTACAAGACGCTCGGCGTCTCGAAGGACATCTCCGACGCGGAACTGAAGAAGACGTACCGCAAGCTCGCGCGCAAGTACCACCCGGACTCCAACCCGGGTGATGCTGCGGCCGAGGCGAAGTTCAAGGAGATCAGCGAGGCGTACAGCGTGCTCAGCGACGCCGAGCAGCGTCGCGAGTACGACGAGATCCGCGCGATGGGCTCGGGGGCGCGCTTCACCGCGCCCGGCGGCGGTGGCGCGGGCGGCTTCGAGGACGTGTTCAGCCGGTTCGGGCAGGGCGGCGGCCGTCAGGCCGACTTCGACGACATCTTCTCGATGTTCAACCAGGGCGGCGGCTCCTTCGGCGGTGGCCGGTTCGGGCAGTCGTCGGGCGGATTCCGTGGCTTCGGCGGCCCGCAGAAGGGCGCCGACGTCACGGCCCGCACCACCCTGGACTTCGTCACCGCCGCGCAGGGCGAGACCATCACCCTGCAGGCCGAGGACGGCAAGCCGTTCAAGATCAAGGTGCCCGCGGGTGTCGCAGACGGTCAGAAGATCCGCCTGCGCGGCCGCGGACGCCCCTCGCCCGACGGCGGGGAGCCCGGCGACATCGTCGTGCAGGTCACGGTGCGCCCGCATCCGGTGTTCACCCGCGAGGGACTGAACCTGCGGCTTACCGTGCCCGTCACGTTCACCGAGGCGACGCTCGGCGCGACCATCGAGGTGCCCACGCTGGGCGGCGAGACGGTCAAGCTGCGGGTCGCCCCGGGCACGCCCTCCGGGCGCGTGCTGCGCGTCAAGGGCAGGGGCATCGCGTCGGCGAAGAAGGGCACGGGCGACCTGCTCGCGGAGCTGCAGGTGGCCGTGCCGACGCACCTCGACGACGCCGCGCGCGAAGCGCTGCAGCGCTTCCACGAGCTCGAGCCCACCGAGAACCCGCGGGCCGAGATGATGGCGAAGGCCAAGGCCTGACATGGATGCCGAATCCCCCGTCTTCGCGATCGCAGTCGCCGCCGAGCTGGCCGGCATGCACCCCCAGACGCTGCGGCAGTACGACCGCATCGGCCTGGTGGTGCCCGGCCGCTCGCGCGGCGGCTCGCGGCGCTACTCGATGCGCGACATCGAGCAGCTCCGCGAGGTCGCGCAGCTGTCGAGCGAGGGGATGAGCCTCCCGGCGATCGCCCGGCTGCTGGACCTGGAGGACGAGGTGCGGATGCTGCGCTCCCGCGTCACCGAGCTCGAGGGCGCTCTGCGCGCCGAGCGGGAGAGCCGCCCCGGCGTTCGCGTCTTCGCCGCCGGGGCGACCGGGTCGATCGTCTCGCTGGCATCCGGCCGGCGCATCCGCCGCTCCACCGAGGTGGTGCTGTGGCGTCCTCGCCGACTGTCCGCTCCCGAAGACGAAGCGGATGCCGACGATCAGGCTCCGCGCGGCGGAGCCTGAGCCTCACAGGCCCAGCACGGTCTTCGCGATCAGGAAGTAGATCACCAGCCCGGTCGCGTCGACGAACGTCGTGATGAACGGGTTGGAGAACACGGCCGGGTCGACGCGGATCGCACGGGCTGCCAGGGGCATCATCCCGCCGACGGATGCCGCGACCGTGCAGACCGCGACCAGGGTGAGGCCGATCACCAGGCCGACGTGCCATTCGTAGACCAGGCCCGCGATCACGAAGCCGAGCGCCCCGAGCAGCAGCCCCAGGCAGAATCCGACCCTGATCTCGCGGGAGAGCACCCGCAGCACGTCGCGAGGCGTCACTTCACCCAGAGCGAGCGACCGCGTCACCGTGGTCGCGGCCTGGTTGCCCGTGTTGCCGCCGGTGCCGATCAGCAGCGGCACGAAGAGCGCGAGCACCGTCATCTGCGCGAGCGTCGCCTCGAACGTGTCCAGCACCTGAACGGTCAGCGTCGCGCCGACGGCGAGCACCAGCAGCCACACCACGCGCGAGCGCACCAGCTGACGGATGGGCGTCCCCAGGTACGAGCGGCGCAGCGGCTCCACGCCGCCCTGGCGCGCGGCATCCTCGCTCTCCTCCTGCTTGAGGATGCGCGCTGCGTCGTCGATGGTGAGGATACCCACCAGCCGCTGCTCGCCGTCCACGATCGGAAGGGCCAGCAGGCTGTAGTCGGTGGCGCGGCGGGCAGCGGTCTCGGCGTCCTCCGTCACCTCGGCGACGTGCGGCTCGCTCATCACGTCGGCGATCACGGCATCCTCATCCGCCGACATCAGATCGCGCAGACTGACGACCCCCACCACGCGGCGGGCGTCGGTCACCGGCACGGTGTACACGGTCTCGGCGCTGTCGAGCGCGGCGCGGATGCGCGCGAACGTCTCGTGGACGGTCAGCTGCGGGTGCGTCGTCACGAACTCCGGGCTCATGCGGCGCCCGATGGAGTCCTGCGGGTAGCCGAGCATCCCGGAGGTGAGGTCGCGCTCCTGCCGGGTGAGACCTCGCAGCAGCTGGGGCGCCACCGACGCCGGCAGCTCGTCGAGCAGCCAGACGCGGTCGTCCGGATCCATCTCGGCGAACAGCGCGGTGATCTCGACGTTGCGCAGCGCCTGCACCAGGTCGCCGCGCGTGCCGGGGGAGAGGGCCTCGAACACTTCGAGGGCGCGGGTCTTGGCGAGCAGGCGGTACACGATCGCGGCATCGTCGATGGGGAGCCGGTCGACGAGCTCGACGACCTCGGGAACGGCGAGCGGGGTGAGTACGGCGGACGCGCCGGGCAGGTCACCCTGCGCGATGAGGCGACGGATCTCGTCGGCGGCCTCGGAGACGGCCTGAATCTGGGTAGGAGTCATGGGCGTGCCTTAGGAAGGCACCGCCGCACTGAGCGGGGTCAAGAGAACGCCGGGGCGCGCGTCGCAGCAGACGCCGCCGCTCAGCCGAGCGGTGCGGAAGCGGAGGGGATGACGTGTCTGCGACTATGACTGTCACTCGACATGATGAACCACCTCGCTTCCTGGTGCTCGGGGAAGGATTCCTCGTCGATCCTAGACCCGTGAGCGGAGGATGTACCCTGTCAACAGTCAACAAGGGGAGTGCCGGTGTCCGACACAGTCAGAAGAGGCGAGTCTCTGGGCGCGCAGATCGCGAACGTGCTGCGTCAGCGCATCGTCCGAGGGGTGCTGGCTCCGGGGGAGCGGATCACCGAGGAGGCGCTCGCCGAGGAGTTCGACGTCAGCCGGGGACCGGTGCGCGACGCTCTCACCCAGCTCAGCTTCGAGAAGCTGGTGCGCATCCAGCGCCCGCGGGGGGTCTTCGTCGTCGGCCTGGCGGGAGACGACGTCGATGAGCTCTACAGTCTGCGCGGTGCGCTCGAGCAGCTCGCGCTGTCGCGGGCGATCCGCGTGTCGGACGACGCCCGCTGGCGGACGATGGGGGATGCCGTGCAGCGGATGGCGGAAGCCGCGGATGCCGGCGACCATGCCGCGTTCGTGGAGGCCGACCTCGACTTCCACTCGCAGATCTACGTGCTCGCGGACCACGCCCGCCTCGAGGGCGCCTGGAAGCAGTACCTGCCGACGTTCACGGCTCTGCTCGACGTCACGATCAACCACGACGACGATCTGCACGACTCCGCGAGCGACCACGTCGTGCTGATGGACGTCATGCGCAGCGGCGACGCCGTGCGCGCGGCCGAGGTGCTCACGGCGCATCTCGACGGCGCCCGCGACCGGATGCTCAGCGAACTGCCGCAGCAGACGCCCTGATCCGGTGCCGTGTTCCGCGCGGGCGTTCCCTTTAGTGTTGACTGTTAACAGTGAACACTGCTACGCTCGCCAGCGTCGACAACACGGTCGACCAGCACCGAGGAGCAAAGATGCCCCGCATCCGCATGTCCCGAGCGGCCGCAGCCATCGTCGCCGTCACCGCAACCGCGCTCGTCCTGGCGGGCTGCACCAAGGTCGATGAGGGAGGTGCCGAGTCGGCCTTCCCCGAGAAGGACATCCGCCTGATCATCCAGGCGAACCCGGGTGGCGGCTCCGACCTCTCCTCGCGTGCCCTCGCCACCGAGCTCGAGAAGATCCTCGACGTGAGCGTCGTCCCCGAGAACATGCCCGGCGCTGCCGGCGCCCTCGCCATGGAGTACGTCGGCAGCCAGAAGGCCGACGGCTACGTCATCGGCTTCGCGCCCGTCGAGATCGCGATGCTCAACACCACCCAGGGCGCCAAGGTGCTGCCCGAGAACTACGACCTGCTCGGCCAGATCATGCTCGCGCCGGGCGTGATCACCGTCGGCGCGAACAGCGGCATCGACTCGCTCGAAGCGCTCGTCGCCAAGGCGAAGTCCGGTGCAGTGACGGTCGCGAACTCCGGTGCCGGCTCGATCTGGGAGGCCGCGACCGTCGGCCTCGCCGACGCCACCGGCGCCCAGTTCTCTCCCGTCCCCTACGACGGCGGCGCCACCGCCGTCGGCGCCGCGGCATCCGGCGAGACGGTCGCCGCGGTCTCGGGTCTCGGCGAGGCCCTCGCACAGGGCGACGCCGTGAAGATCCTGGCCGTCATGCACGACGAGCGCCACCCCGACGCGAAGGACGTCCCCACCGTCGAGGAGGCCATCGGCGAGAAGGTCGAGTTCGGCGGCTGGGGCGGCATCTACACCGCCAAGGGCCTGCCGGACGACGTGCACAAGACCCTCGAGGAAGCCGTGAAGAAGGCCGTCGAGTCCGACGGCTACCAGAAGTTCCAGACGGAGGCCGGAAACCTGGTCGTGTACCGCGACTCGGCCGAGTGGACCTCGTTCGTGAAGGACCAGTTCACCCTGTTCAAGGACCTGCTGGGCTGAGCATCCCGGGGCCGGGTCCACGCACCCGGCCCCGGCCTCTCGAGAGGACACCCATGTCGACCACCGACACCCCCGTCGAGGACGAGTACCAGAGCGCGACGCCGTCGCGCGGGCTCGAGATCGCCTTCGCCGTCGTCTCCCTCGCGTTCGCCGCCGGCTACCTGTTCCTGGCCACGCAGATCCCGCTGCGCCGCGAGGCCGCGGCCGGGCAGATGGATGCCCGGTTCTGGCCGACCGTGCTCGGAGTCGCGGCCGTGGCCGTCGCCGTCATCCTGCTCGTCATCGCGATCACCCGGCAGGCGTCGAGTCGCGAGGACGTCGAGCGCATCCAGCCCGGCGGCGTCCTGCGCATGGCCGCCACGCTGGCGATCGCCTGCGCCTTCGTCGCGCTCTGGTCGCTGGGGTCGGTGGTGCTACTGGGCTACCGCATCGAGATCTTCCCGATCGCCGCAGGCCTGCTGATGGCCTCCCTGATGCTCGTCTATGGCCACCGCCGCTGGCTGAGCCTGATCATCTACACCGTCGCGGTCACGGCGTTCGTCTACGTCGTGTTCGGCATGCTGCTGAGGATTCCCCTGTGAACGCTTTCGCCGAGGGCCTGAACGCCCTGCTGGACATCCAGATCCTGCTGAACATGGGCGTGGGTCTCGTGCTCGGCTTCATGGTCGGCGCCTTCCCCGGCATCACGGCCACCATGGCGGTCGCCCTCGCGGCGGGCTTCACCATGACGCTCGAGCCCGTGCAGGGCCTGGCCGTGATGCTCACCATCTACGTCGCCGCCAACTTCGGCGACCGCGTGCCGTCCATCCTGATCAACACCCCGGGCACGCCGGCCTCCATCGCCACCACCCTCGACGGGTATCCGATGGCCAAGCAGGGCAAGGCGGGACTCGCCCTGACGGTCTCCGCGATCGTGTCCGCGGTCGGCATCCTGGCATCCCTCGTGCTGTTCTCGGTCGCCGCCGTCCCCATCGCCAGCTTCGCCCGAGACTACTTCCGCTCGCCCGAGCTGTTCGCGCTGGTGATCTTCGGCATCGCCATCATGATCGGCATCTCGTCCAAGTCGATGGTGAAGGGCATCCTCGCCGGTCTCTTCGGTCTGATGCTGGGCACGGTGGGGACCTACGCCGCCACGGCCGACCAGCGCTTCACCTTCGGCTCACTGGAGCTGGTGGAGGGCGTGAACTTCATCGCCGTGATCATCGGCCTGTTCGGCATCGCCGAGCTGTTCGACCAGTTGCTGACCCATCGCAAGAACCGGGTGCGTCCGATCTCGAGCCTCGGCCGCTGGTGGCCGACCTGGGGCGAGATGAAGCAGACCGGTCGCGCCACCGCGATCTCTGGTGGGGTGGGTCTCGGCGTCGGCCTGATCCCCGCGGCCGGCGGCGACATCGCCGGGCTCATCGGCTGGGAGCAGGCGCGCCGTGCATCCAAGCATCCGGAGCGCTTCGGCAAGGGCTCGATCGAGGGCGTCGCGGCATCCGACACCGCCTCCAGCGCGACGCTCGGTGGTTCGCTCACCACGACCATGGCGCTGGGCATCCCGGGCGACTCGGTCATGGCGGTCATGATCGGCTCGATGATCATCTGGGGAATCACCCCTGGCCCGACGCTCTTCACCAACCGTCCCGACCTCGTCGTCTCCATCGTCGGCATCATGCTCCTCGCCACGCTGCTCTCGCTCGGCCTGAGCCTGGTGCGCATGAAGGGCATGGTCAAGCTGCTCGACGTGCCGCAGCAGTACCTGTGGAGCGGCATCCTGATCTTCTGCATCATCGGCACCTACGCCACCTCCAACAGCCTGTCGACCGTGATCACGATGCTCGTCTTCGGCGTGGTCGGCGTGCTGCTCAAGCGGATGCAGGTGCCTGCGGGCCCCGTCGTCCTCGGCCTGCTGCTGGGCCCGCTCGCGGAGGAGAACCTCGCCCGCACGATGGCGATCCTGCCGACCAAGCCGTTCTTCTCGGTGGTCAGCCCCATCGCGATCGCGCTGCTGGTGCTCGCGGTGCTCTCCATCGCCCTGCCGGCGATCCGCGCCGCGCGCAAGCCGCGCGAGCAGCGCGCGTCGCTCGAGGAGTCGATCCTGCCGGCGTCCAGCGTCGAGCAGATCGCGGACGCCCGCGAGGAGCTCGCGCAGGACCCCGAACTGCTCACATCCACCGTGCGCAACATCGAGAAGAAGGGCGCGCGTCGTGCGCGCCGCACCGACAAGGAGAACGAGAAGTGACCCGCTACGACATCCTCACCGCGATCCCCACGGCCTTCGGGCGCGATGGATCGCTCGATCTGGAGGGGTCGCGCGCGATCTTCCGCTACGTCGGGAAGTCCGGCAACGAGGGCGCGTTCGTGCTCGGCACGACCGGCGAGTTCCCCGCCGTCGACGTCGATGAGTTCACCGCCCTCGTCTCGGCGGCACTGGATGAGCTGAAGGACCGGATGCGGGTCGTCGTGCACGTCGGACGCCCCAGCGCCTTCGAGGCCGTGCGACTCACCCGCATCGCCGGGGAGCTGGGCGCGACCGAGTTCGCGGCGCTGACGCCGTACTACCTGCGCTCCTCCGACGACGCGGTGTTCGACTACTTCCGGCAGGTGTCGGATGCCGTGGGCGACGGGCGCCTGTACGTGTACATCTACCCGGCACGCAGCGGGAACCCGGTCTCGCCCGAGCTGCTGGTGCGGCTCGCGGGGCTTCCGAACGTGGTCGGCGCGAAGGTCAGCGAGCTGTCGCTCGACGAGCTGGCCGCCTATCGCGCCGCCGTGCCGGCGGACTTCGAGCTCTACACGGGAGCCGACCGCGACCTCATCGCCGCGGTCGACGCCGGCGCGCAGGGGGTCGTCTCGGGCGTCTCGTCCGTCACGCCCCAGCCGTTCCGTGCGCTGGCGGATGCCGGCCGCTCCGGGGACGCTTCGGCGATCGCCGCCGCGCAGTCAGCCGTCGACGAGGTCGTCGCCCTGATCGGAGGAGACATGGCGCGCATGAAGGAGGGCTACCGCGTGCTCGGCGTCGCGGACTCCTATTGCCGGATGGCACTGGACGAGCCGACGGATGCCGAGCGCGAGGCCGTCGCGCGCGTGGTGGCCGCGTACGCCTGAGTCGGCTCGACACCTCGAGAGACCACCCCGCGCATGAGAGATCATGCGCGGGGTGGTCTCTCATGTCGGGCGGGATCTCGCGCCGGCGTCAGTCCAGGGGCTCGACGGCGAATCGGAAGCCGGCCCCCTGGCGGAAGGGCTCGGATATCTCGAAGTTCTCGAACGCCGGACCGCCCGGTATCTCCGAGGCGCTCGCCCAGTACGACCAGCGAGCATTGACGAGCACCTCGAGCTCGGGGTGCGGGTCATCGACGCGCCAGGTCTGTCGGGACCGCAGGCCCACGAACCGCCAGTGCTCCGCCGTGTAGTCGGCATAAGCGACCGACCACGGATCCTCCTCATCGCCGATCGCGCTGACCACCGCCGTCCACCCCTCCCGGCGCAGCTCGGCCAGTCCGAACCGCCCGTGCTCGGTGAATCCGGTCCCCTCGAATCCGGGCCAGAGCTCGGCCGGGGTGACGGTCCGGTCGGCCAGCTCGAGCCGGCGCAGTCGCGCCCAGTTGCACATGGTCGCAGTGAGCACCAGGCGCTGCAACGGTACTGACCCCTCGTTCTCGAACCCGGCCACCTCCACCTCGCGCGGGCGGTCCGCGCGGAATCGCACGCGCACCCGCACGTCCGCCCCGTTGTCGAACCGCTCCACCCCGATCCACACCGTCAGCGTCTCGACGCCGTCGATCGTCTCGACCACGCCGCGGCTCGGTGCGAGCGGATCCCTCGGTGCGGCGAGCCCGTCGGGCTCGTCACCGGACCAGAACCGTTTGCCGTTCTCGCCGGGGTCGAGCGAACTCGGCTCCAACTCGGAATATCCCCGCCGGTCCTCACCTCGCGGGATGGGCTCCACAGCGATGAAGTTCACGAGCCGCTCGCGCGGGTGATCCAGGTACGGGGTGAACACCCGCAGCAGCCCGCGCGGGCCCGGGATCGGGTGGATGCCGATCTGCATGCCGTCCGCATGCCCCCAGCGCGGCTCGGCGGCCGCGGCCCCGGTGGGCCGCAGCCAGATGCCGTCCGCAGTCGCCGGTTCCGCCTCCGTGAAGCGCTCAGCCGAGCTCATCGGGTCTCCTTCTGCATTGAAATCGATTTCGCAATGGTATCGATTTCAGTAGAGTGTGGCCACATCAAGGAGGATCATGAGCCATCCCACGTCACCTCGGCGCACGCTCGCGACGGTCGCCGTCGCGGCATCCGCGCTCGCCCTCGGCGCATGCTCCGCGAGCGGCCCGATCGCGGTGGACCCGAACCCCGACAAGCCGTTCGTGCTCGCGGGGGTCTCCGATGTCACGGAGATCGCGCAGCTCACCGGACCCGGTGCCATGAACGACACCGCCGCGGTCGGCGTGGCGGGCACCGACCTCGGATCGATGGTCCA
>NZ_MKRT01000001.1:78168-100295 GCF_001897945.1 Microbacterium sp. 69-10 | reverse complement strand
GAGCGGGATCCGGATTCGATCGGCGGTCAGGGCGGGTTCTGGCGCTCGAACGTCGCGGCGTGGACCACCGATGACGATCCGACCGACGGGATCACGTTCGACGGCTGGCACGTGGATGACGTCGGTCTGGCCGCGGCGCTCATCGAGGGGGACCACGACTCGAACGACATCGGCGGGGAGGTGACGAAGATCCCCACCTACGGATTCACCGTCGGCGACGACATGTACGTCTCGTACATGTCCGTGTCCCACTGGGGCGACCCCGGCGCCTGGGATGCGAACCACTCCGCGCTGATCACCTCCTCCGACGGCGGTGAGAGCTGGCATCCGGTCCCCGGGGTGCGCTGGCCGGGCGACTCGAACTTCGTCCAGTTCGCCACGGCGCACGTCATGGACGGTGGCAGCGACTACGTGTACATCTGGGGCATCCGCTCAGGCCGGTTCGGCGGCGTCCAGCTCATGCGCGTGCGGTCGGAGCGCAGCGCCGTCGAGTCGCAGTCGGGCTACGAGTACTTCGCCGGTGCCGACGGCGCGACCCCGCACTGGAGCGCCGACATGACGGATGCGGTGACCGTCCTCGAGGGCACGATCGGCGAGCTCTCGGTCATGTGGTCCCGCTATCTCGACCGCTGGATCATGACCTATTCGGACGCGGGGAACGCCTACATCCGCGAGGGGGCGACGCCCTGGGGTCCCTGGGGTGAGCCGATCGAGGTGGCATCGGCGAGTGACTACCCGGGCCTCTACTCGCCCTATCTGAATCCGCGGTACCCCTCCGCCGACGGGCGCACCGTGTACTTCACCATGTCGCTCTGGGGCCCGTACAACGTCTTCTGGTTCTCCGCCCGACTCGATCGCAGAGTGCCGTGAGTGAGATCCCTTGTGCTTGAAATCGATTTCGTCTAACGTGACCTCTACCCGGTCGGCGCGGCCCGTTCGCCCGCCCGTGTCCCTCGGCACCAGCCGAACACAGCCCCGATTCGACGACGATTCGTGTTCCTGAGGAGGAACCAATGGCAATCAACACTTCTCGCAAGAGGCGGATGATCCTCTCCGCCCTCGGTGCGGTCACAGCGGTCGGCCTTCTCGCCGGCTGCGGTTCGAGCACTCCCGGCCAGGGAGCCGGCGACGGCGACGGCGGCAGCGGCGGCGCCACCACGGTGCAGTTCTGGCACCGCACCTTCACCCCGGTGGAGAACGCCTGGTACAAGGACATCGTCAAGAAGTTCAACGCCTCGCAGGACAAGATCAAGGTCGTCGACACCGAGGTGCCGGCCGACGCGTGGGACCAGAAGATGAAGGCGGCGCAGGCAGCCGGCAAGGCTCCCGACATCTACACGCACTCCGGCAGCATCCAGGACGCCGTCAACGCCGGTCAGCTCTACGAGCTCAACAAGGTCGTCGATCAGTCCAAGCTGGACGAGATCATCGATGCGGCGAAGCCCGTCTCCGAGATCGGCGGCAAGTACTACGCGTACCCACTGCTGCTCGAGGCGCAGACCGTGCTGTTCTGGAACAAGGAGATGCTGACCAAGGCCGGTGTCGACGCGGAGGCCGGTCCCACCACCTGGGACGAGCTGCTCGCGGACTGCGCCAAGATCCAGCCGACGCTCGCCAAGGGCACGTACTGCATCTCCCCGGCATCCGACGCCGCGACCTTCGCCTGGTCCACGGTCGGACAGCAGTACAACTTCTCCGGTCA
This sequence comes from Microbacterium sp. 69-10, assembly GCF_001897945.1. Classification (GTDB taxonomy): domain Bacteria; phylum Actinomycetota; class Actinomycetes; order Actinomycetales; family Microbacteriaceae; genus Microbacterium. The sequence continues at coordinate 98,593 of NZ_MKRT01000001.1, read as the reverse complement.
CACCGCGCTGACCGACGACTGGACCAAGCCCGACATCAACAACGACGGCTACAAGAGCCTGATGCTGAAGTACAAGGAGCTCTGGGATAAGGGCTACATGGCCAAGCAGGCGCTCGACGCGTACGTCGGCGGCAAGGACTTCGGCGAGAAGAAGGTCGCCTTCAAGGTGTCCGGCTCGTGGATGATGTCGCAGATCGGCTCCGACTACAAGGACATGCTGACCAACACCGGCGTCGGTGCGTTCCCGAACGCCTCCGGCGGCGACGACCGCACGGCGACCACGCTCGGCAACTTCAAGTGGGTGATCGACGCGAAGAGCAAGAACCCCGAGGCCGCAGGCAAGTTCCTGGAGTGGGCGCTCGCCGGTGACACCGCCAACCTCGTGCCGTTCTTCGTGCAGACCCAGTTCACCAAGGTCCCGGTCCGCAAGTCGGTGCAGGATGCCGTAGCCAAGGACGAGGCCGCTGCGAAGGCGCCCTGGTCGAAGGTCGTCGTCGACGACATCGCCCCGACCGCCATCCCCGAGCCGACCTACCCGTGGGACGTGTCCCTCGCCGTCGGCACTGCGATGGAGTCGGTGATGAAGGGCGCTGCCACACCGGATTCCGCGATCGCGACCGCCGAGAAGGCGATCCAGACCGTGATCGATCGCGAGAAGCTGCCCGAGAAGGCGCCGAAGAACTGACATCCGAGATCCGGGAGCCGGCCGACTGGCGCCGGCTCCCGGAACCATGCCGACAGGACGGGACCACCGATGACCACCGCCGAGAGGGGCGTGCGGCGCCAACAGCGTCAGCGCCATGACCGCTACCGCTACCGGGACACCAAACTCGCACTGCTGATGCTCGCGCCGGTGCTGATCCTGCTGGGGATCTTCGTGATCTGGCCGGCCTTCTACGCGGGATTCCTGTCCTTCCAGGACTGGAGCTTCTACAAGGAGCCCGTCTTCGTCGGGTTCAAGAACTTCACCGACGTGCTGAGCGACCCGCTGTTCATCGCGACGATCGGCCGCGGCTTCGTGTTCGTGCTGATGACGGTGCCGCCGATGCTCGTGCTCGCCTACCTGTTCTCCAGCCTGGTCGTCGCGGTGTCGCGCCGCTTCGCCAGCATCCTCAAGGTCAGCATCTACATCCCGACCATCATCTCGGGTGTGATCACGTCGATCATCTTCGTGCTGATCTACGACTACTCCGGCGGTCTGCTCAACGCCTTCCTCGGCGCCTTCGGCATCGATCCGATCGCATGGATCGGCGATCCCGCCTGGGCGCTCCTGGCGATCGCGATCCCGGCCGTCTGGCTGGGCATGGGATTGACCTCGCTCATCATGGTCGCCGCGATGGTCGACATCCCGACCGAGTACTACGAGGCGGCGGCGATGGAGGGCGCCGGCTGGTGGCAGAAGACCTTCTACATCACCATCCCGCAGATGAAGAACGTCTTCCTCTACCTGCTCGTGACCGGCTTCGTCGCGGCGATCCAGCAGTTCGAGCTGCCCCTCGTCATGACCGGCGGCGGGCCGCTCGATTCGACCACGCTGCCGAACCTGTTCATCTTCAATCACTTCCGGAACGACATCAACGTCGGCTACTCGATCGCCGCCGCACTGCTGCTGTTCGTCGTGCTGGGCTCCGTCTCGGCCCTCGTGTTCAAGTTCGTCAACTCCGAGAGGCTGGTCGACTGATGGCCGTCATGCAGGGTGAGACCACCCGTATCGTGCTCGCGGGCAAGGAGCCGTCCGCCCGGTCCAGGCTGCCGCGGACGTCGAGCGGCTGGCTCGCGCTGGCCGGAAAGGTCATCGTCGGCCTGATCTTCCTCGTGGCCGCGCTCTTCCCGCTCGCCTGGATGGTGATCGCGGGCTTCAAGTCCAAGACCGAGGTCGTCTCGACGCCGTTCCAGTTCTTCCCCGAGGTGTGGCGCTGGCAGAACTACGCGCAGATCCTCGCCGACCCGACGTTCTCGCGGACGATGCTGTGGACGTTCCTCGGCGCCGTGCTCTTCACCGTGCTGAGCCTGACCGTGAACTCTCTCGCGGCGTACGCGTTCGCGCGCCTCAACTTCCGGTTCCAGCGCACGCTGTGGGTCGCGGTGATCACGACCATGTTCATCCCGGGCATGACGATCCTGCTGACGAGCTTCATCGTGGTCACGCGCCTGTCGATGCTCGACACGCTCGCGGTGCTCGTGATCCCGGGGGCCGCGAGCGCGGGAGCGGTGTTCTTCATCCGGCAGTTCTATCTGAACATCCCGGCCAGCCTGGAGGAGGCGGCCATGCTCGACGGATGCGGTCGCTTCCAGATCTTCTGGCGCATCTTCCTGCCGCTGTCGAAGCCGCCGTTCGTCGTGATGGGGATCACGGCCTTCCTGGCCTACTGGAACTCCTACGTGTGGCCGATCATGACGATCACGACCCCGGAGCGATTCGTGGTGCAGCAGTACCTCGCCACGTTCCGCTCCGAGCGCAGCACTGAACTCGGCCTGCTGATGGCGGGTTCGGTCCTCGCCGCGGCTCCGGTCGTGATCCTCTTCCTCATCTTCCAGCGCCAGATCATCGGGAACATCAAGATGGCCGGACTCAAGTGAGCGGAGGACCAGGATGCTGCTGTCGGTGACGGGTGCGAGCGGGACGGGCAAGTCGACCGTCCTCGAACTGCTGCGCGAGGTCGACTTCGGGACTCCCGTGGTCTGCGTCGAGTTCGGTGCCGCCCGGTGAGCTGCTCGCCGTGCCGTCCGCCGAGCAGCTCGACGGCATCGCGGTCTGCGTGCTGGCGGCGTCACCGCAGGTGCAGGAGGCGCGCCTGATCGGGCGGGGCGAACCCGCCGACTCGCTGGTGCACCACCTGCGGTTCGGGCAGTGGTTCCGACGCCACTCGGAGGATCCGCAGCATGCACCGGAGGTCATCCGCGTGGACACGCCGGTGCCGATGGACTGGTCGCGCTGGGAGACGCTGAGCGGCGTCGATCCGCGCTGGCCGGTGACGGTGCTGGACACCGATGCGCTCTCGGCCGGAGAGGTCGCCGAACGGATCGAGGCATGGGCGAGGGAGAACCTGGCCGACGTCGAGTCGGCCGAACCACGAGGCCGCTGAAGCCGACCTCACGACGAAGGAGTCGAGCATGACCGAGCAGTACCGTCAACCATGGATGAGTCGTCGCGCACTGCTGCAGGGCGCCCTCGCTGCGGGGGCGGTGGGCGCGGCATCCGCTGTCGGCATCGCGGCCGCACCGGCCGCGACGGCCGCCGGGCCGCTGACCGTCACGCGGATGAAGGTGCTGGCGGGCACCCAGACGAGCGTGCAGTACGGCGTCGGGGCGACCGACCTGGGCATCCCGGCGCGCACCCCCGACGGGCGCCTGCTGTTCGTGTTCGGCGACACCTGGGCCGATCACGTCGGCGGTGCGAACTGGCGCTCGCCCGTGGCCCTGTACTCGTCGACGACGAATCTGGCAGCGGGCGTGACGTTCAATGGATGCGCCGGCGCCGGGACGGCGACGACCGGCGTGGCCCCGCAGCTCTGGTACTACCCGCATGACGCCTATTTCAAGACGGTCATCCCCTCGGATGTCATCACCATCGGATCGCGGATGTACCTGCATGCGATCGTCAACGGTCCTGAATTCGGCATGGTGCGATGGACCGAGCTGTGGGCATCCGACGACAGCGGAGCCACTTGGTTCCACACCGGGCTGAAGTTCCCGGCGGACATGGCGGGCGGACGCTTCCAGTGCATCACCTGGGGTCTGGGCAACGACGGGTACGTCTACATCTACGGGACGGGGTTCCAGCGCGACAAGGGAATCGTGCTGTACCGCGTGGCATCGAGCCAGATGACGCAGCTGTCCGCCTACCAGCCGTGGGGGTTCGCGAACGGGTCGTGGGGGTGGGGCAACCCGGCCACCGAGGTGCTGCCAGGCAAGTTCGGCGAGATGTGCCTGCGACCGCTGGGCGGCAAGTGGATCCTCACGTGGTTCAACGCGGCCGACTACCGGATCGACGCGATGGTGCTGAACACGCCGACCGACAACCTCTATACGGCTGCGAAGACGACCCTGCTCTGGGGCGGAAGCTGGGGATCCGAGGATGCCACGCACGTCGCGCAGCTCTACGGCGGCTACATCATCCCCGGCTCCACCCTGGGCGACCTGCATCTGAGCGTGAGTCAATGGAACACCGGCAACAGCAGCGTCTATCACTCCGAGCAGTTCCGGGTGCAGGGGCTGGCCTGACAGCGACGAAGCGATCGAGGACCGAATTGGCGTGCACCTGACAGTTCGTCTCCCAGGAGACCGCCCCGATCTCAACGGAGCCGGACGCTCAGTCCGGGAGCGTCATCTGCCTGAGCCCGAACCAGTACGAGGTCACGCCCGCGGGGGCGCAGGGGCAGACGTTGGACTGCACCCACGCGGTCTTCTCGTCATCCGAGACGAACTTCGACGGCACGGTCGTGGCGTAGCCGCCGATGCGATCCGCCTGCCACGGGTACGTGCCGAAGTCCTCCGAGAGCACGGGCGTCCACGGGCCCCAGGGCTGCGGTGCCTCGTAGAACTCGAACGTGTACTCGGTCCACGATGTGTAGAGGTAGCGGCCGCGCTTCGGCAGGTACGTGACCCCGCCCTGTGAGATCACGCTCATCCCGTGGGCGGTTCGCCGGTCGTCCACCAGGACGGGCTTCTTCGCGGCGATGTCGCGCGTCCAGGTGGCCTCGGCGGCGCCCGGCTCACCGGCGAAGAACTCCCAGCTCGCGCGGTCCTGAACGGAGGCGGTCGGCACCCGGGCCAGGAACAGCTCGGTCGGATCCGGCACGACGTCGGTGAACGAGTCGCGCCAGTTGCCGTCGAGCCCGAAGGCGTAGACGTAGTCCTTCTCGGGCCGGCGCTCGGCATCCATCCCGTAGTCGGCGAACCAGACGGTGGTGAAGACGCCGTCGTCGAACATCGGCGCCGAGTGGTCCCAGTTCCACGTCCTGCCGTGGTCGTCGCTGCGCGCGATCGTCGCGTTCGGGGCGGCGTCGAAGTCGGGTGCGAGATCCTGCACGGCCAGGTACAGCGCGCCGCCCATGCACAGCATCCCGGTCGGCTTGCGCGTGTACCCCTCGGCATCCGTCCAGACCTGGCCGAGGGCGTCGCCGGACACGAGCCCTTCGCCCGCCAGATCATCGGATGCCGGGGTTCCGGTGATCCGGTTCATCACGATGTCGCCGAACGTGCTGCCGAACCCCGAGCCGTCGCCGTTCGCGGCATACAGTGCACCGTCATCCGACCAGCAGCTGGGCCACAGATCGCCGTCCGAGACGCCGATCGCGGTCGGCGCATCCGCGACGGTCACGGCCTCGATCGGAGCGGATGCCGCGGAGCATCCGGTCAGCAGCACGGCGCTCACTGCGAGGATCGCGATCGAAGCCGACCGGCGGTTCATGTCACCATACCGTGTACCCGCCGTCGGCGACCACGTCGGAGCCCGTCATGAAACTCGACTCGTCGGAGGCGAGGAACAGGATCACCGAGGCGACCTCGTCAGGGGTTCCGAGCCTTCCCATCGGCGTCCGCTCCCGCCAGACGACGCCCAACTCGGGCTCGCGATCGAGCAGGGCTCCGGTCAGATCGGTTCCGATGTAGCCGGGCGAGACCGAGTTCACCCGCACGCCACGGTCGGCCCACTCCCCGGCGAGGGTCCTGGTGAGGTGGATCACGCCGGCCTTCGCCGCGTTGTAGCTGGACTGCTTCTGCGGGAAGTTGCTGATGATGCCGCTCATCGACGCGATGTTCACGATCGACCCGCGTCCCGCCTGGAGCATGAGCCGGCCGAACGCCTGGCACACGTAGAACGTGCCGGACAGGTCGATGTCGACCACCTGCCGCCAGTCGTCGACCGACATCTCCTCCGCACTCGACGAGCGCACGATGCCAGCGGCGTTGAGCACGACGTCCGGGGTGCCGAATCGGTCGGCGAAGTCGGATGCCGCGGCTGCGACGGCAGCGGCATCCGTCACGTCCGCCTTGACGAACTCGACGTCCACGTCGTCGACGGTCATCGCGAGGTCGAGCACCACGACGCGGGAGCCCTGCTCCAGGAACCGCCGCACGGTCTGCAGCCCGATGCCGCGCCCGCCGCCGGTGACGACGACGAGCCGGCCGGCCAGCGAGGGGTAGGTCGCGTGCGTCATGTCACACCCTCGGAGGAGTCGCGCCGAGGTCGGGAACGGGAGCCGTTCCTAGGTGGACCTCCATGTCGTCCGCAGACGGGCTCTTCGGACGTCGCGCGGTCGGGCGGTCGAGATAGAACATCGCGGTCGACGCGATGTCGTCGCGCAGCGGGAGGTAGCGCCATCCGCTGCGCCAGCCGAGAGCCTGGATGTCGACCTTCGGGATGCCCGTGGCGAAGTGGATCGGGTCCTGCAGGTGCCAGCGGTACATGCCGAAGCGCTGCTGCGACACGTACAGCCCGTCCGGGCGGATCACCTGCGGCATGCCGAGGTAGGGCGTGGAGAACTCGGTGTAGCCCCTGCCCGGGATGTCGAAGTTCCAGGCGCCGCCGAAGTAGTCCTCGGTGCCGGTGCCGCAGATCGTCGGGTGGTCGGTGTCGTCGTCGAGGTAGAACTTGATCTCGCCCTCGCCCCACCATCCGTTGGAGTTGACACCCCAGGCGATGTAAGTGCCGACGTAGTGCCCCTCGCCCTCGATGCCCTCCAGGAGCACGTGCGGCGTCAGCTCCTCCAGCGGGTTGGAGCGCCGCCACTGCGCGTGGAAGTAGGCGTCGTTCGAGTGGTCGCCGCCGATCTCGTAGGTCACCTGGTAGTAGACCCGCACGTCGACGACCGAGGTGTTCTCGATCGTGAGACGCGCACCGTCGCGGAACGGCATCGGCCAGTAGGAGTTGAAGCCGCCGTGCGGGTTGGCCGCGATGGCCTGCGAGTTCACCTGCGCGAAGACACCCCAGCCGTTGCAGAAGAAGTCGCCGTACGGCACCTCGACGGCGGGCTCCTCCGCGCCGTCCCAGAACGCCCGCAGGATCAGGGTGCGCCAGTTGTCGGTGTGGGTCGTGATCCAGATGTGCGTGATCTTGCCCGCCCCGGCGATGGAGGCGAGCTCGAAGGTCTCGCCGGCCTTGATGTCGACGCTGGGTGAGATCTTCCAGCCGGGGCCGAGGTCCCGTGCGCAGTCCGCGCCGGTGCCCTCGGTGGCTCGTCCGCCGCCTCCGGCCGCACCGTCGAAGTTCTCCGGTGAGATCGAACGCGTCTGCACCTGTCGCAGGGCGGCGATGGAGTTGAGATCGGGCATGCGTGCACTTCCTCGTGTCGGCGTGTGGGTGTTCCGTCACAGTACCTATTAACCGCGTCTGTTGCAATCGATTTCAACACGCTAACCTGTCGTCACAGGAGTTTCATGCGAGGAGACACGTGGCCACGATCTATGACGTCGCGCAGCTCGCCGGCGTGTCACCGGCGACGGTCTCGCGCGTCTTCAACGGGGTGGGGGTCTCCGAGGCGAAGACCACCGCGGTGCGCCATGCTGCCGAGCAGCTGAACTTCACGCCGAACCGCGCGGCCCGCACGCTGCGCCGGCAGAGCTCCGAGGTGATCGCCCTGGTGATCCCGGACATCGAGAACCCCTACTTCACCGAGATGGCCCGCGGCGTCGAGGACGTCGCCAGCGAAGCCGGCTACTCCGTGGTGCTCTGCAACAGCGACTCCCAGGTCGACAAGGAGTCGACCTATCTGCGCATCGCGATGGCCGAGAACATGTCGGGCGTGATCCTGGCCGCGGCATCCGATCACACGAGTCTCGACGAGATCCTCGCGACCGGAAGGCCGGTCGTGGCGGTGGACCGCAGCACCGGCTACGACATCGACGGAGTCGTGATGGCGAACCGCGACGCCGGGCGCATGGCGACCGAGCACCTGCTCAAGACCCATCGGCGAGTGGCGTACATCGGCGGCCCGGAGCACATCGAGACCTCGAGCGACCGTGCCGAGGGGTGGCGGGTCGCGCACCGCGCGGCCGGCATCGAGCCCCCCGTCGACCTGCTCACCTTCTCGTCGTTCCGCGTCGACGGCGGTCGCGATGCCATGGAGCGGCTGCTCGCGCTGCCCGAGCCGCCCGATGCGGTCGTGGCGGGCAACAACCTGATCGGGGTGGGCGCGATCCAGGTGCTCACCGAGCACGCGCTGACGCCTCCGGCGATCGGGGTCGCCGTGATCGGCAGTCTTCCGTTCACCACGCTGTCGCCCAGCGCGGTCACCGTCGTGCGCCTGCCGGCGCGGCACATGGGCGTCACCGCCGCACGCATGCTGCTCGAGCGCATCCGCGGCGATCAGCAGCCCGCGCGCACGATCGTGCTGCGCAACGAAGTGCGCGCCGCCAGCGCCTCGCGCTGACCTCGGGAGCGCGAGGCGCCGGATTCCCGGCCCGTTCCTCGGCGATGCGTCCGTCATCCGGTTGCGTCATGAAATCGATTTCGCGTACGCTGAGGTCGCGGGAGAACACAGCATCGGCCGAGGAGGACCACATGCGCTGCACCCTCGGGGTCGACATCGGCACATCCAGCAGCAAGGGCGTGCTGGCAGCCGAGGACGGGTCGATCCTCGCCACTGCGACGCGTGCGCACGACGTCGATCGCCCCCGTACCGGCTGGGTGGAGATGGACGGCCGCATCTGGTGGGACGAGTTCGTCGCCATCTCGCAGGAGCTGCTCGCCTCGGTCCCGGACGCCGAGGTCGTGGGCGTCGGCGTCAGCGGGATGGGCCCCTGCGTCCTCCTCGCCGACGAGGACGACGAGCCGGTGCGCCCCGCCATCCTCTACGGCGTCGACACGCGCGCCACCGCGCAGATCGCCCGCCTCACCGCCGAGCTCGGCGAGGACGAGATCACCCGCGTCGGGGGCTCGTCGCTCACCTCGCAGGCCGGCGGCGCGAAGATCGTCTGGGTCGCAGAGGAGGAGCCGGATGCCTGGGCTCGGGCGAGGCGGCTGTTCATGCCCGCCTCCTGGCTCGCGCGCAGGCTGACCGGCGCCTACGTGCTCGACCACCAGTCCGCCAGCCAGGTCTCGCCGTTCTACGACGTGGAGGGCGAGCGCTGGCACGCGCCCTGGTGGGACGCCTACGCCGCTCGCATCGAGGCGCCCCCGCTGACCTGGGCCGGGGACGTCGCGGGCGCGGTCACGGCCGAGGCATCCGCCCTCACCGGCATCCCCGAGGGGACACCGGTGATCACCGGCACGATCGACGCCTGGACCGAGGCAGTCAGCGCGGGAGCGCACGGCATCGGCGACCTGATGCTGATGTACGGCACCACGATGTTCCTCGTGGCGACCGTCGCCGAGACGCTGCGCACGCCGTCGATGTGGACGACCGCCGGGGCCTTCGAGGGCACCCGGAACCTCGCCGGCGGCATGTCGACGTCGGGTGCGCTCACGGCCTGGCTCAAGGACCTGACGGATGCCGACTACCCGCGGCTGCTCGCAGAGGCGGCGGATTCCGGCGTCGGAGCGCGCGGGCTGCTGGTCCTGCCCTACTTCGCGGGTGAGCGCACCCCCATCCAGGATCCCGACGCCCGCGGCGTGATCGCCGGGCTCACCCTCCGTCACGGACGTGGCGACCTGTACCGCGCCGCTCTCGAGGCCACGGCACTGGGCGTGCGGCACAACGTGGAGACCATGCGCGAGGCGGGGGCGGACATCCGCCGCATCGTCGCCGTCGGCGGAGGCACGCAGGGGCGCCTCTGGCTGCAGATCGTCTCAGACGCCACCGGGCTCGTGCAGGAGGTGCCGGCCACGACGATCGGCGCGAGTTACGGCGCCGCGTTCCTCGCTGCAACCGCTGTCGCGCCCGTCGGTGCCGCGCCGCGCATCGAGGACTGGAACCCCGTCGTGGATCGCATCGAGCCGGACCCGGCCCGTCGTGCAGCCTACGACGAACTGTTCGACCGCTACCTGCGCCTCTACGCGGGCACCGCCGAGGTCGTGCATGAGCTCGCGGAGTCGCAGCGGGACGCGGCTCACCGGGACGAGGCCCACCGGGACGGCGACCGATGAGCCGCCGCGCCCGCCCGATCCCGCACACCGCGGAGAGCGTGGCGTTCCCGCTCGGCGGGATCGGCACGGGCAACGTGTCCCTCGGTGCGCGCGGGGAGCTGCGCGACTGGGAGTTCGAGAACCTGCCCGACAAGGGGCGGCTCAATCCGCGATCGTTCTTCGCGATCCATGCCGCCCCGCAGGGCGGCCCCGCAGTCACCCGCGTGCTGGAGGCGCGGAGCGACGGCAGGCACGACCGGGACGCGGGGTACGGGTTCGACGAGCTCGCCGGCCTGCCGCGGCTGGACTCCGCCGACCTGCGCGGCGAGTACCCCGTCGTCGACATCGACTTCACGGACGCGACGCTGCCCGTGACCGTGTCGCTGCACGCCTTCACCCCGCTCGTGCCGCTCGACGCCGACGCCTCGGGGATCCCCGCCGCCGTGCTGCGGTACCGGGTCGCCAATCCCGGCGACGCACCGGTGGCCGTCACCGTGGTCGGCAGCATGAGCCACACGGCCGGCCGGGGGACGCCCGGGCCGGACGCGCCCTGGGGCATGCGCGGCACGCAGTCGGTGCGCTGGCGCGAGAGCGACGGCATCCGCGGTCTCGACTTCGACATCGACCTGGATCACGACGATCCCGGGTACGGGACCATGAGCCTGACGACGACCGACTCGTCGACGACCGCCAAGCCGCAGTGGGTCACCAGCTACTGGCCCGACGGCGCGCGGCTGTTCTGGGACGACCTCGCCGACGACGGCCTGCTCGCGCCCGAGCCGCGGCTGACCCTGGAGGACAAGCCGCGCGGCCTGTTCGCCGAGCGGGATGCGGATCCGGACGCGCCGGCGCTCACCGAGGAGCAGATGCTCGCCAAGCTGCCTCGTGTGCGCACCGGATCGCTCGGCATCGTGCACACGCTCGCACCCGGCGAGGAGCGGGACTTCGAGTTCGTGCTCGCCTGGAGCTTCCCCAACCGCCGTCGGGGCTGGCACGGTCACATCATTTTTGATGATGCTCTGGAGTCGGGGACGCGCGACCTGCGCGAGGAGCTCGGCCCCGTCGTGCGCAACCACTACGCGGCGCTCTGGCCGGATGCCTGGGCTGCGGCCGCGCAGTTGCACTGGGACCTGCCGGCTCTGGAGGGCGCGACCGACGCCTTCGTCGAGACGCTCTACGGCGGGAGCCTCGACCCCGTGCTCGCGGACGCGGTCGGCGCCAACGTCGCCGCGCTCCGCTCGACCACCTGCTTCGTGCTGGATTCGCCCACGCCCGAGCTGGGCGACGGGCCCGTCTTCGCGGCCTGGGAGGGATCGTTCGACCACGGCGGCTCCTGCGAGGGCACCTGCACCCACGTCTGGTCGTACGCGCAGACCGCGGCCTGGCTCTTCCCCGGGCTGGAGCGCAGCGCCCGCCGCGCTGAGTACCTGCTCGAGACCGATGAGAGCGGAGCGCAGAAGTTCCGCGGCAACAGGATCTTCGGGGCGCCCCGCTGGTTCATCGGCCCCGCCGTCGACGGACAGCTCGGCACCTTCCTGCGCCTGCACCGCGAGTGGCGCTTCTCCGGCGATGACGACTTCCTCCGGGAGCTGTGGCCCGCCGCGGCGCGGACCCTCGACTACGCCGCGCACGAATGGGACCACGACGGCGACGGGCTGCTCGACGGCGAGATGCACAACACCTATGACATCGAGTTCCATGGTGTCGAGCCGCTCTCGAACGTCATCCATCTCGCCGCGCTGCGCGCCGGCGTCCGCATGGCGGAGCATCTCGGCGACACGGCGCGCGCGCAGGAATGGGCGCTGCGGGCTGACCACGTCGCGGCCGCGATCGAGAGCGTGCTCTGGAACGGCCGGTATTACCGGCAGGTGATCGACGACGTCGACGCCCACCGCTACCAGTACGGCGACGGCGTGCTGTCGGATCAGCTGCTCGGCCAGTTCCACGCCTTCCTGGGCGGTCTCGGGTACCTGCTGCCCGAAGCTCATGTGCGCTCCGCGCTGGACGCGATCGTCCGGCACAACCACCGCAGCGACCTGCGCGACCACGAGAGCACCCAGCGGGTGTACGCGCTGAACGATGAGGGCGGCCTGCTGCTGGCGTCCTGGCCCGAAGGCGGGCGCCCCGCCCTCCCGTTCGTCTACGCGGACGAGGTGTGGACGGGCATCGAGCACCAGGTCGCGGTCTCGCTGCTCTTCGCAGGGCGGTACGACGAAGCGCTGCGCATCGAGCGCACGCTGCGGGCGCGCTACGACGGGGCGCACCGCAACCCGTGGAACGAGATCGAGTGCGGGAACCACTACGCCCGCTCGCTCGCTTCCTGGGGGCTGCTGATCGGCGCCAGCGGCGCGCAGTGGGATGCCGGCGGGCGCACGCTCTCGTTCGATCCGGCGCTGCCGGGGGACGCCCGCTTCCTGTTCACCACGGGGACCGGGTGGGGCGGCGTCGAGATCGGCGAGGACGCGATCACCCTGCGGCTCCACGGTGGCGTGCTCGACCTCGACGAACTGCGGCTCCGCGGCGAGGTCGCCGGTCGCGGCATCCATCTCGATGCGGGAGAGACCCGCACCCTCACTCTCAACTGAACCTCACACCCACAACGGAGAATCCCATGAGCTACACCCTCCCCACCCCGGTCGCCCGCCCCGAGGCGGCGCCCAAGACCGCCTACCTGATCACCTCCGGCGACCTGCGCGAGTCCGCGAACGTCGCCGGCTGGCCGACCCAGGTCGAGCTCGAGACCGGTGTGACCGGCGTGCTCGAGGGCCTCGGCTGGTCGGTCATCCGGCCCTTCGGCGTCGACCCCGCCACCGGGCACGGCTTCATCTCCAGCCAGCGCATGGGCATGGAGGTGTTCAAGAGCATCCCGGTCGACGCCCCGCTCGTCGTCGCCATCGCCAACTGGCAGTACTCGCACCACGTCCTCGCGGGCCTGCGCACCCACCGCGGTCCGATCCTCACCGTCGCCAACTTCGCCGGTGACTGGCCGGGCCTCGTGGGCCTGCTCGGCCTGAACGCGGGCCTCACCAAGATGGGCAAGGAGTACGCCACCACCTGGTCGGTGGACTTCACCGACGACTGGTTCACCGGCGGCATCCGCGAGTGGACCGAGACCGGCCGCATCACGCACGACGCCTCGCACGTGCGCGCCCTGCCCGAGCTCCCGGACTCCGCCGAGAAGCAGCTGGGTCAGGCGCTCGCCGCCGAGCTGCTCGCCGACAAGGCCATCATCGGCGTGTTCGACGAGGGCTGCATGGGCATGTACAACGCGATCTTCGACGATGAGCTGCTCAACACCATCGGCATCTACAAGGAGCGCCTCTCGCAGTCGGCGCTGTACGCCGAGATGCTCGAGGTGACCGAGGCCGAGGCCGACGCCGCCTACGACTGGCTGGTCGACCACGGCATGACGTTCAAGTACGGCGAGGACGCGGCCACCGAGCTCACCCGCGAGCAGGTGCAGTGGCAGATGAAGATGTACATCGCCGCCCTCCGCATCGCCGACGACTTCGGCCTGGACGCCGTCGGCATCCAGTACCAGCAGGGCCTGAAGGACCTGGTGCCGGCCTCCGACCTCGCCGAGGGCATCCTGAACTCCACCGAGCGCCCGCCGGTGACCTCGCGCGACGGCTCCCGCGTGCTGCACGAGGCCCGCGCCTTCCCGCACTTCAACGAGGCCGATGAGGGCGTGGCGGTCGATGCGCTGATCACCGACCGGGTGTGGCGCGCGATGGGCCTGGTGCCGGACAACACTCTGCACGATGTGCGCTGGGGCGAGGAGCACGACGGCGAGTTCGTCTGGGTCTACGAGATCTCCGGCTCCGTGCCCGCCTCGCACCTGGGCGGCTGGGACAAGGCCGAGGGCTGGCGTCAGGGCCACGTGTTCTTCCCGGCCGGCGGCGCCACCATCAACGGCGTCTCCAAGCCCGGCGAGGTCGTGCTCTCGCGGGTGTTCATCGCCGACGGCATCCTGCAGGCCGACATCTTCCGGGCATCCGTCGTGGAGCTCCCCGAGGCCGAGACGCAGCGCCGCAAGGACGCGACCAACCCGGAATGGCCGATCGCGCACGTCGTGCTGCACGGCCAGAGCCGCGACCAGTTCATGGCCCGTCACAAGGCGAACCACGCGCAGCTGGTCTACGCGCCCGACGCCGAGACGGCCGACAAGGCGCTGATCGCGAAGGCCGCCATGTTCGACGGCCTGGGCATCAAGGTCAACCTGGTGGGCGACGTCACGATCTGACCCACGGCATCCGCCGCCGAGAACCCGCCTCCCGCGTCCGCGCAGGGGGCGGGTTCTTCGTCGTGCCCGGTCCGGTCAGCGCAGCAGTCCCGCGACCAGGACGTCCACGATGTCGTCGGTGGAGGTGCCGGGGTCGATGGGGGAGGTGAGCCGGTCGAAGACCAGGCCGTCGATCGCGTAGTGGAAGAGGGTGATCTCGCGGCGCCCTCCGGGAAGCCCGGCGGCCTCGTTGAACGCGACGTCGCCGTCCAGCGCCTGATGCTGCCACTCCCGCATCGCGGCGGCCAGCTCGGGCCGCCGCGCGACCTCGAGCCGCAGCTCGAACAGCGCCAGGGTCACATCGCGGTGCGTGGTGAGCCGCCGGACGATGTCGCGCACGTAGTCGGCGAACAGCTCGCGGGTCGGGGCGTCGGATGCCCGGGCCGCGAGGTCCTCCGGAGTGGGGGAGAGGCGGATGCCGATGCGCTCGACGAGCCCGGCGATGAGCTTCTCGCGACTGCGGAAGTAGTTCGATGTCGTGCCGACGGGCACACCGGCCTCGGCATCGATCGCGCGGTGCGTGAGTCCCCGAGAGCCCTCCCGGGCCAGCACGGTGATGCCCGCGTCGGCCAGCGCGTTGCGTCGCGCCTCGTTCTTCGCCATGATCCGAGACTAGCGCAACCACTTCACCTGTTGTAGTCTCAAACCACTGCACATGTCGTGATTGGAATCAGATGCGAGAACTCACCTACTTCGTCGCCGTCTCCGTGGACGGCTTCATCGCCGGACCGAACGGAGAGTTCGACCGGTTCCTCGCCGAGGGCGACCACATGGACGTCATCGGCGAGAAGTACCGCGGCACCGTTCCGACGGTGCTCGCCGACCGCGCCGGCGTGCCCGCCGACGGCAGCCCCTTCGACACCGTCGTGATGGGCTGGAACACCTACGCCGTCGGCCTGCCTATGCTCCCCGACCCGTACTCCCACCTGAGGCAGGTGGTCTTCACCCGCTCGCACGACGCCCCGGAGGGCGCCGAGGGCGTCGAGTTCACCGACCGCGACCCCGTCGACGTCGTGCGCGAGCTGAAGGCCGAGGACGGCCGCGGGATCTGGCTCTGCGGCGGCGGATCGCTCGCCGGCGCGCTCATCGACGAGATCGACCACCTCGTGCTGAAGATCAGCCCGGTGCTGCTCGGCGACGGCGTCCGGCTGTTCGGGGACCGCTCCTACGCCCCGACCGGAATGATGCCCGATGCGGTGACCCGCTTCGACTCGGGCGTCGTGATCGCGGAGTACTCCCGGGGGTGAGTCGGGGATGCCGTCGACCTCCGGTCGTCGGCATCCGACACCTCGGCGCAGGCGTGCGAACAGGGCATATGCCGTCGCCACTGTGACGGGCCGGTGGGCCCGAGGGGCTCAGGGCGTCTTGAACGACGAGACAAGATCGTCGCGAATCCAGTACGGGTCCTCGGTGCGTGTCGCCTGTCCGGTGAACTGGCTGTCCTTGATCAGCAGGTACCTGTTCCCTGCAGGACCATCGTTCCACGTGGTGTCGACCGACAGCCAGGCGCCATCGACCTTCACCTTGTTCCACGCGTGCCTGCCGCCGCTGAGCACGTCGCCGGTCACGACGACGGTCTCGACACCGGCCTGGTTCATCAGCGCCGCGTAGGTGATCGCGTACCCGCCGCACACCACCGTGCCGTGCTCGAACACTCCGTCGGGTCGCCAGGCGTAGGAGTACTTGTCGTGGGCGACCTGCTCACCCCTGTCGACGGCGTCGCGCATGGCCAGGGCGCCATAGTCGTACGCGGTGTTCGCCGCGAGCCAGTCGTTGAGCGCGACGGCGGTGTCTCGTGCGGTCATGCCCGGCTTCACCACCTGCTTCACGACGGAGGCGACGTGGTCGGCCGTGAGCTTCTGCAGGCGCATCCGCTCGCCCTTGTCGATGTCGTAGGCGGCACGGATCACCCTGCGGTCCCCGCTGTAGCTCTCGCGGAACTTCCCCAGGTCGAGGCCGACGACGTACGGGTTCTGGTAATTCGCCTCCTGGATGGCATCCCACAGGGCCTGCGCACCCGGCGCCTCGGCGTATTTCGTCACATCGATCAGCTCGGAACCGGCGATGAAGTGACCGGCCAGGAACTTCACGAAGTCGTCGGAGCCGTACACCGGATAGTCCACCTTGGCGGGCTCGGCGGCGGCGACGGCATCGGCGGCGACCTCCTCGAGCGTGCCGGAGAGCACCACGAAGCTCTCCATGCCGGTCGTCGGCTGGAAGGCCTTCTCTGCGCCGGCGTTGTACGCGGCGATGAACTCCTGCGGGCTCATGACCTGCTGTCCCCGGGGCAGGAGCCAGGTGAGCGGCGCCTTCAGCAGCGTCCCGGCACCGCTGATCTGCACCTCCCACGAGTCGTTCTCGACCGTGATGCCGTCGTCGGCGATGTACGCGCGGGTCGCGCGTGTGCGGCCGTCGAGCCCGGTGAACGCGAACTGCTGCGGCAGCGCGGCGGGGTCGGGGGCGCTGCCGCTGAAGACACCGAGATCCATCGTGTAGCGCGCGACCTCATAGGGCAGGGCGTCGATGAGGCCGGTGGCGGCGAGCGAGCCGGCTCGCGAATAGTGGGTGCCGTCGGTCGCGACCACACCCCACCGGAAGTCCCCGGTCTCGTACTTGAACGCCTCCTCGTCGGCATCTTTGGTCCCCTGTGCCATCAGCTGATCGGCACTCTGGCCGTTGAACAGCACCATCGACACGTTCTGGCGTGTGGAGGGATCGAACTGGTCGAGGTCGCCCTCCGATGACCAGCTGGTCTCCTTCACGGTGCCGTAGGCCGAGTAGAAGCGGTACTTGCTGTCATCGGTGACCACGCTGTGGCTGGAGATCACGACGTAACCGGTGGCACCGGGCACGGCATCCCAGCTCAGCTTCACTGCTCCGGTGTCGGCGATCGGCTCGGCGCGGACATGCGGTGAGGCGAGCTCGGGGGCGCGGGAGGTGATCCTGGTGACCACAGACTTGTCCAGCTTGTCGCCGTTCTCATCGACGTGGCGCACCAGGTAGTACTCCGGTTCGAGCCCCCAGCTCCAGTCGCGCGGTGCTACGCGGGTGGAGGTGCTTCCGGCGCCGGTGAGCGAGTTGGACTCGCTCGGGGTGATCCACAGCTCGGCGCCCGGCTTCGACTGATAGATCGACAGCGACGAGCGCGCCGTCAGCGACGGGTCGAGGAACAGTTCGAAGGCGTCCTCCTGCGTGGCATCCCCGTTCCTCCTCGTCTCCGGGGTGATCGAAGAGGGGTAGCGCGCCTCGAAGTCGTACGGGGCGGGGAAGGAGAACTTGCTCTGCGGATCGCGATCCAGCATCGGCTCGGTCATCAGGTAGTCGTGGCCGGACACAGCGGATGCCGTGGTCGGCAGTGATCCCGGGATCATCGGACTGAGCCAGTTGATCGCGACGACCGTCAGGCTCACGACCAGTGCGATGACCACGGCGCCGACGCCCAGCCCGATGAGCAGCGGGGTGCGGCTCTTCTTCTTGGCGGGTGCCGTGCCATCAGCGGGAGCGGCCGCAGCCTGTGCGGCCGGAGCCGGCGCTGCGGGGGCCTGTGCGGCCGGGGCCGGCGCTGCGGAGGTCTGCTCCACCGGCATCGGCTGGACGTGCGAGGTCCAGGACTGGCCGTCCCACCAGCGCAGCTGAGTCGCGTTCGACGGGTCCGGATACCAGTTGGCTTCGGGTGTGGACATGGGTGCCTCCTGGAAGCGCAGGGGGCACCGAGCAGCACGTCGCCCCCCTGACAAGACGTGACAGTCGAATCCTATCCAGGGCGGCGCTGCCGACGCGAGGGCGGGGCATGGGCAGAGGGACCCATGCCCCGCGGCCCATGGCACACGGAGGCGCCCGACGCGGTGACCCGACTCGATTGGGCGTCGTGATCGCGGAGTGCTCCCGGATGTGACTCAGGAGCGCAGGAACGCCCGATGGTCGGCATCCGACACCTCGGCATAGGCGTATGACCAGGCCGGCAGGGCATCGGCCACCACCCTGCCGCGGCCGATGTAGCCGACCACCTCGCCGGCCGTCGCCGACTGGCTGTGCGCCCGTGCGAGCACCACGGCGCACGCCTGTGCGTAGGTGACGAAGGGGGCGTCGTCGAGCTCCTCGACGTCGATTCCGCCCTTCATGTCGTGGAACTGCCGCACGTAGTAGTCGGCGTTCGCGCTGCGCACGTGGCCGAGGAACGGGTCCGACAGCGCCTGCAGCACGTGCTGCATCGCCACCACCCGTGCACCCTGGCCGCCGTGCTCGATCAGCGCCTGCAGCGCTGCCGGCCGCGCGACGCCGCCGTGCTCGACCAGCACGCTCAGTCCCGCCTGCTTGGGCTGCATGAGCAGCGTGTGGCCATCGCCGTCCTCCAGCAGCACGAGGTAGCAGCGGGTGCCGACGCTGCCCACGCCGACCACGCGCTGCGCCACGTCGGCGATCGTGTACTGGTCGAACAGCAGCGCGACATCGGCGGGTACGGATGCCAGGAACGACCGGAACCGCTCGAGCACGTGCGTGCGCGTCTGATCGTCCACGGCCGACATCGTCGGCGGTGTCTCGACGAAGCGCCGTCGCCCCTGCGGATCGAGCTCGGTGAGCCGGTGCACAGCCCTGGCCGTGGTGCGTCGCTGGGCCTGTTTCGCCGCCTGCGCGATCGCTTTGCGCGACGCCTTGTCGAGCAGCCCGCGGGTGCTCTGCACCGCGAAGTGCGCGAAGTAGCGCTCGGTCGGGCTCGCCTCCGTCGCCGTCCGCAGCGCGCGTACGTAGGCCGACACCGCGGTGCGGCAGGCCCGCTCGATCACGGTCTCATCGCGCTGCGAGGCGCGCCCGCCGATCACCACGCTCGTCAGCAGGCGCTTGAGATCCCACTCCCACGGCGCCCAGGCGGCCTCGTCGAAGTCGTTCAGGTCGAACACCAGCTCGCGCTCCGGCGATGCATAGAAACCGAAGTTCGACACGTGCGCGTCACCGCAGGAGGCCACCAGGATGCCGCTGTGCGGCGAGGTCGCGAGATCGGCTGCCATGAGCGCCGCCGTCCCGCGGAAGAACGTGAACGGACTGGCAGACATCCGCTCGGCGCGCAGCGGCACCAGCTCCGGGACGCGCGTCTCGTTCGGCACGGCGAGGATGCCGAGCGGGTCGCGGGTCTCGTCGCCGAGGCCGGCCAGGGAGGAGCGTGGCGCGACCTCGCGTGCACGGCGACCCCGTGCGTGGCGCTGCGCACGGGAGGCGGGGATGTCGGTGCTCATGCCCCATGATCCCGTGCCGCGGCGCTCCGCCGCCAGACCGACGTACGCCCGAGTCTCGACTCTCTTCGCCCCTGTTCAGCTGCCTCGCCCCTGCTGGCTTACGTGAATCAGCAGGGGCGAGGTAGCCCAGCAGGGGCGGCGACATGATGGAGCTGGGGAGAGGTGCGGGCACCGGCGTCAGGCGGGCGGGAGCTGCAGGATGTTCGACTCGCCGCCGGTCAGGTCGGCGGCGATGCGGATGCTGCGGGCCAGGTCGTCGAGCTGCTTCTCCAGCGTGCCGAACCGCTCGCGGTCGCTGCACACCGCGGTGAGCGTGATCAGATGCGTGCCGGTGTCCCAGGTGTAGGTCGCCGACGGCGGCGACGCCGGGTTCGCGGGCATCGGCATGAGCAGCTTCTCGCCCACCCCGAGCGGGGTCGGGAAGCTCTCGGTGTCGTCGTACTCGATGGGCATCATCGCCCGCATGGTGCGCAGCTGCGGGGTGAGCTCCTGCACGTTCGCCATCGCCACGACCAGCTCGGGCTCGGCCTTCCACGTCCAGGCGAGCACACGACCGTCGGCCTTGCGCATCGCCAGCGGAATCGCCTGGCTCGCCAGCCACGCGCCCACGCGCGATCCCGGACGGTCGTCGCGTCCCATCGCACTGTTGGCCTGCGCCATCAGCATCCGGATCGCGGCCTTGCGGTGTCGCCGGCCGGTGAAGCCGAGCGAACCGGTGACGGGGATCCACAGCGACGGGTCGGCGGAGGAGATCAGGCGCATGCCACCACCGTAGGGCCGATGGCACGGCATCCGCTGGGAGCGGCCGGGCCTCCCTCTCCGGCTCAGCCCGCTCGGGTAGAGTTACTGCGCCCGAGCGGGCCGGCGCACGACGCCGCGACCCCTGAGCTACAGATAGGCAGCATC
>NZ_MKRT01000001.1:69600-78148 GCF_001897945.1 Microbacterium sp. 69-10 | reverse complement strand
CGGCGCCGACACCTTCGCGCCCGACATCAACGGTGCCGCCCGCTTCGCCGAGCGGCTCGCCGCAGGCCTCGTGCAGCGCGGCCACGACGTGCACGTCGTGGCGCCGAACACCGCCTACCGTCGCTCCGCAACCCACACCGAGATCATCGAGGGCGAGCCGCTGACCATGCACCGGCTCCCCGCCGTGCGCTGGCTGCCGCACGACTGGCTGCGGTTCGTCTGGCCGTGGCGTTCCAAGCACTACGCCCGCAAGGTGCTCGACGAGGTGCAGCCGGATGTCGTGCACATCCAGTCGCACATCGTGATCGGACGCGGGCTCACCCGCATCGCCCACCAGCGCGGCATCCCGGTGATCGCCACCAACCATGTGATGGCCGAGAACATCCTCGACCACACCACCATGCCGGACTTCCTCAACCGGCCCATCCTCAAGCTGGCCTGGGACGACGCCAAGCGCACTTTCGACATGACCCGTGCGGTCACGACGCCCACGCGCAAGGCTGCGGACTTCCTCGAGCACACGATCGACATCAAGGGCGTGGTCCCGATCAGCTGCGGCATCGACCGCCGCAACTACACGCCAGTGATCGGCCCGCGCGAGCAGAACCGCATCCTGTTCGTCGGGCGCCTGACCGGTGAGAAGAAGGTCGATGTCGTGCTGCACGCGCTCGCGAAGCTCGACCCCGCTCTCGACGTGCACTTCGACATCGCCGGCGGCGGCGACCAGCGCAAGGCGCTCGAGGCGCTGACCGCCCAGCTCGGGCTGAGCGATCGCGTCACCTTCCACGGCCGCGTCACCGACGAGCAGCTGCGCGAGCTGTACTCCCGGGCATCCCTGTTCGCGATCGCGTCGATCGCCGAGCTGCAGTCGATCGTGACCATGGAGGCCATGGCATCCGCCCTCCCCGTGGTCGGCGCGAACGCGGTCGCCCTGCCGCACCTCGTGCACGACGGCGAGAACGGCTACCTGTTCGAGCCGGGGAACGTCGACGACCTGGTCGACAAGCTCACTCGCGTCCTGACGGCCGCGCCCGAGGAGTACGAGCGGATGCAGCAGGCCTCGCTCGACGGCGTGGCCGTGCACGACATCAACCGCACGCTCGACACGTTCGAGGCGCTGTACCGGGACGAGCCGCTTCCGGAGTGAGTCCGCGACGGTCCGCCTTCGCGATGTCTGCGCCGACGATGGCCGCGCGCCTACGATAGGTCGTGCCGTCGCCGACGACGGCGGAATCGGGGGATGGGCATGTCCGAGGCAGTGCAGGAGCCGCAGGGGGCGGCATCCGGTGCCGGAGCGCCGGAATCGCAGCCGGATGCCGTGACGGCGGGGGCCGCGCGACCGACGTTCCGCGAGCGACTGGCCCTGTGGGCCGACGCGTTCAAGGCGATCAAGTGGAAGCGCGTGCTGATCCTGGGCGGGATCGGGATCGTCGTCGCGGCCATCGCCGTGGTGCTGATCGTGAACTTCGTGCCGGTGGGCTGGTCCCGCTTCATCGGGGACTTCGCCCAGAACGACGCCGGGCGGGCGATCCTGGTGGGGCTGATCGTGGGGTTCTGCTTCACGCTCGTGCCGCTGATGGTGCTGCTGCTGCTCGCCTACCGTTCGCCCGCGTGGGTGAAGGTCGTCCTGGTGGTGCTCGCGGTGCTGCTGGCGACGCCCAACCTGCTGACGCTGTGGATCCAGACGGGGGCGTCGGGATCCGTGCATGCCGCCGACCGCATCATGGACACCGAGGCCTACGGCTTCAGCGGCGCGAGCATCTGGGGTGCCGTGATCGGCGCGCTCGCGTTCCTCGTGTGGGCATGGCTGTTCATCTCCAGCCGGCTGACGAAGAGGAAGCTCAGGACGCTGCGCGACACGCCCGCGGGGTCATAGCAGCACGCCGTACAAGAGGTTCGAGAGCAGCGAGAACACGACTCCCAGCGCCTCGACGCCGCCGACGCCGATCGCGATGCCGGCCAGCACCGGCTGGGAGCCGCGTCGTGCGGCGATGATGCCCAGGATGAGGGCGGTCGCCCCGAGGGCGAGGCCCAGCACCGAGCGGGCGAGGGAGATGACCTCGTAGAGGCCGTACTGTCCGCGCATGCCGGCGATGACGATCGGCGACATGATCACGAACAGCAGTCCCAGTGCGGCCGTGATCAGGGCGATGATGAACGCCGTGCGGCCGAGCGAGCCGGGGCCGGATGCCGGGGCGACGCCGTAGCCGGGCTGCGGGCCCGCTGTCTGCGGGTAGCCCGCGGGCGCCGGATAGCCCTGGCTCGCGCCGGGCTGCGCGTACGGGGACTGCACGGGCCCCGGCTGCCCGTATGGCGGCTGGTTGGGCTGTGCGGGCTGTTGAGGCTGCTGCGGATCGCTCATGCGCAAGAGACTACGGGGCGCGCGGTCAGAGATGCGCGGGTCTTGACTCCCCGCGTGCCGTGCGCTCGCTCTCCGCGACGCGGTTCCAGTCGGTCGGCGTGCGGCGGAATCCGTCGCGGCGCAGCTCGACGATCGTGGCGATGACGGCCCACAGGGCCAGGGCTGAGAGGACGATGACGATGAACATGGCAGAAATGCTATGGTCAGCGTTAAACTGTCACGAGTGGCAGTGAAGACAGTGAGCGTAGGATTACTGCCACATCGCGTGTGATCGAGGAGAACCCATGAAGACCGTCGCCTGCGTGATCGACAACGGCTTCGCGCCCTTCGAGTTCGGGGTGGCGTGCGAGGCCTTCGGCCTGGACCGCTCGGATGACGGGGTGCCGAACTTCGACTTCCGCGTGGTCGCCCCCGATCCCGGCCTCGTGCGCTCCAAGATCGGATTCGCCATCGAGGTCGAGAACGACCTCTCCTTCGCGGACGAGGCCGACCTGGTGATCTTCTGCCCGATGCCGCGGGAGTACTGGGGTTCCATGGACCCCAGGCTGATCGATCTGGCCCGGGATGCCGTCGCCCGCGACGCGTGGGTGATGAGCGTGTGCAGCGGATCGTTCGTGCTCGCCGCCGCGGGGGTGCTCGACGGGCGCCGCGCGACGACCCACTGGATGTACGCGCACGTCCTGGCCGACATGTACCCGCGGATCGACGTGGATCCCGACGTGCTGTTCGTGCAGGACGGGCGCATCATCACCAGCGCCGGGACCGCGGCGGGCATCGACGCCTGCCTGCACCTGCTGCGCATCGAGCTCGGCGCGGAGATGGCCGGGCGCATCGCCCGCCGCATGGTGGTGCCGCCCCAGCGTGACGGCGGCCAGGCGCAGTACGTCGACCGCCCCCTCCCGGTGGTGGCGAGCGGATCACTGGCATCCGTCGCCGACTGGGCCGTGCAGAACATCCGCGATGAGCTCTCGATCGATCAGCTCGCGGGACACGCGCACATGTCGGCGCGCACCTTCGCGCGCCGGTTCAAGGCCGAGTTCGGCGCGACCCCGGCATCCTGGCTCACCCGCCAGCGGGTGATCCACGCTCAGCGGATGCTGGAGCGCACCGACCTCGGACTGGACCGCATCGCCGAGGAGTGCGGCTTCGGTTCGGCCGCCGTGCTGCGGCAGAACTTCGCCCGCGTGCTCGACACCACGCCCACCGCGTACCGCGCGCGGTTCTCCTGCCGCGACGAGCGGATGCCCGAGCCCGTGCCGGCCTGAGCCGGTCCTGGGCGTCTGGTCCTGGCAGCCCCGGGTCGCAGTCGGTCACGCCATCGACCGGCTTTCGAGGTCCAGGTCGCAGTCGGTCCCGCTATCTTTCGCCGATTCCGGGACGAATCGCGACCTGGGCGCGACAGGCGCCGGGATTCCGGGACGAATCGCAACCTGGGCGCGAGAGCGCCGCGCTCAGCCCCAGTGGCCCGGCTCGGCCAGCACGTGCGAGCGCACGCTCGCGGCATCCGCCGACACCTCCGCCGTGCAGTACAGCAGCGACTCGGTGGGGTAGCCGTGCGCATTGTTGTCGCGGATGATCGCCCGGTCGTCCTCAGGGGACAGCTCGGCGCTGCGTGCGAGCAGCTCCACCCAGCGGCCGGCCCAGCCCTCGTCATCCGGCCTGGCCTCGGCGAAGCTCGGCAGCCAGGCCTCGATGCGGGCGGTGCGCGGGTCGTCCAGGTCGTCATGCGCGATCATGTGCACGCCATGCGTCACCGGTGTCTCGCGCAGCGTGTCGCCGTCCCAGTGCAGCACCCGCGAGCCGGTCGGCGTCACCTCGAGCAGGTTGAACCCGTGCATCCGCAGGGGTGCCTCGGGCGATCGGCCGGCCACCGACTCCAGCGCGAGCGAGCCGCGTGACAGCACGTCGGATTCCGGCAGGTCCAGCACATCGGCGCGGTTGAGCAGCACGGCCAGCCGGTGCGTCTTCGGGCCGAGCGCCAGCCAGGCGCCGCCCGCACGGCGGTCGTGGATGCCGATGACGCCCGGGTACGCGTCAGGCCACCATTCGCCCAGGTCGTCCCATGCGCGCTGCGGATCCTCGTCCCGCACGGCCAGCAGCCGGGCCCCGGCATCCGCCACATCGATCACCACGGTGCACACGTGCACGAGTATAGGGCGGCCGCGGACGCCGGGCTCCGCGGCAGAACTCCGGACATGTGCAGAACTTCGGATGCTTTCGCCCCGTGGCATCCGCGATGCTGCACTTCTCCGCGGTTCTGCACGCCCGGCCCCGCCGCGTAACCGCGCTGGGGCAGAATCGAGGGGTGAACATCGTCGTGGGAGTCACCGGCGGCATCGCCGCATACAAGGCGGTGCACCTGGTGCGCCTGCTGATCAAGGACGGGCACGACGTGACCGTCATCCCCACCGAGGACGCGCTGCGATTCGTCGGCCTGCCCACCTGGGAGGCGATCAGCCGCAACCCGGTGACCACGAGCGTGCACGAGGACGTCGCGAAGGTGCGGCACGTCGCGCTCGGCCAGGCGGCAGAGCTGGTGATCGTCGCGCCGGCGACCGCCAACACGATCGCCAAGATGACCGCGGGCCTGGCCGACGACCTGCTCGGCACCACCCTCCTCGCCACCACCGCGCCCGTCGCGATCGCCCCAGCCATGCACACCGAGATGTGGCGGCATCCCGCCACCCAGGCCAACATCGACACCCTGCGCGAGCGCGGGGTCGCGATCCTCGGCCCCGCCGAGGGTGAGCTCACCGGCGGCGACTCGGGGCCCGGGCGGATGCTGGAGCCCGAGCAGATCGCGGAGCGGGCGCTGGCGCTGATCGGCGACCGCGACCTCGACGGCCTGCGCGTCGTCGTCTCGGCCGGCGGGACCCGCGAGCCGCTCGACCCGGTGCGCTTCCTCGGCAACCGCTCCAGCGGCAGGCAGGGCGTCGCGCTCGCGCTCGCCGCGGCCGACCGCGGCGCCGACGTCGTACTGGTCGCCGCGCACATCGACGGTGCGGTGATGGCGGATGCCGCTCAGCATCCGCTCATCCGGATCGAGCACGCCGGAACCGCCGCCGAACTCGGCGACGCGATGCGCCGGGCGGCCGAGGATGCCGCCGTGATCGTGATGGCCGCCGCGGTCGCCGACTATCGCCCGGCCGAGGTCGCCGACGGCAAGCTCACCAAGGAGTCCGGCCTGCTGGAGAGCATCGAACTGGTGCAGAACGAGGACATCGTCGCGGGCCTCGCCGCCCGCCGGCATCCGGGTCAGATCGTCGTGGCGTTCGCCGCCGAGACCCCGCAGGACGGCGAGGAGATGATCGCCCGTGCCCGCCGCAAGCGCGAGCGGAAGGGCGTGGACCTGCTGGTCGTGAACGAGGTGGGCTGGGAGCGCGGCTTCGAGGCCTCCGAGAACGCCGTGCAGGTGATCGGCGAGGGAGGCGCGGTGCTGGCGAAGGCATCCGGCTCCAAGCGCGCCGTCGCCGACGACATCTGGGACGTGATCGCCGCGAACCTCGGCTGACCGTTCCGGGGCTCTTCTGCTAAACTTGAGTCATCACCACTCAACTTTGAAGGAGAGGCTCCTCAGGAGGAACGAATGACCAACCCCGCACAGAACAACGAAGAGCAGCAGAGCGCCCTCGAGCAGTTCGGCATCAACCTCACGGATCGCGCCCGCCAGGGCAAGCTCGATCCGGTGATCGGCCGTGACAGCGAGATCCGCCGCGTGAGCCAGGTGCTCACCCGGCGCACCAAGAACAACCCCGTCCTGATCGGGGAGCCCGGCGTCGGCAAGACCGCCGTGGTCGAAGGGCTCGCTCAGCGCATCGTCGCGGGAGACGTCGCCGAATCCCTCAAGGACAAGGAACTGGTGAGCCTCGACATCTCCGCCCTCGTGGCCGGTGCCATGTACCGCGGCCAGTTCGAGGAGCGCCTGAAGAGCGTGCTCAAGGAGATCACCGAGTCCGACGGCCGGGTCATCACGTTCATCGACGAGCTGCACGTGCTCATGGGCGCCGGCGGCGGGGAGGGGTCGGTCGCGGCATCCAACATGCTCAAGCCGATGCTCGCCCGCGGCGAGCTGCGCATGATCGGCGCGACCACGCTCAACGAGTACCGCGAGTTCATCGAGAAGGATGCCGCTCTGGAGCGCCGCTTCCAGCAGGTGTACGTCGGCGAGCCGTCGGTGGGCGACACCATCGCGATCCTGCGCGGGCTGAAGGGACGCTATGAGGCGCACCACGGGGTGACCATCTCGGACAGCGCGCTCGTGGCATCCGCCGCGCTCTCCAACCGCTACCTGCCCAGCCGGCAGCTGCCCGACAAGGCCATCGACCTGATCGACGAGGCCATGTCGCGGCTGAAGATGGAGATCGACTCCTCGCCGGTCGAGATCGACGAGCTCAAGCGCCAGGTCGACAGGATGAAGCTCGAGGAGCTCGCCCTCAAGCGCGAGAAGGACGCCGCCTCCAAGGAGCGCCTGGCCACGCTGCGCGAGCAGCTGGTCGGCCTCGAGAAGGAGCTCGCCGCCCTCGAGGAGCGCTGGGCGCGGGAGCGCTCGGGGCTGAACCGCGTGGGCGAGCTGAAGAAGCAGCTCGACGACGCCATCACGCAGCGCGACCTCGCCATGCGCAACGCCGACTACACCAAGGCGTCCAAGCTCGAGTACGAGACGATCAAGCGCCTGGAGCGCGACATCGCCGAGGCCGAGCAGACGGAGGCCGCGGTCTCGGACGAGGGCCGGATGGTCAACGAGCAGGTCACCGACGAGGACATCGCCGCCGTGATCGCCGCGTGGACCGGCATCCCCGTCGGCCGCCTGCTGCAGGGCGAGAGCGAGAAGCTGCTGCATCTGGAGAGCGAGCTGGGCAGGCGCCTGATCGGTCAGAAGGACGCCGTGAAGGCCGTGTCGGATGCCGTGCGGCGCTCGCGCGCAGGCATCAGCGACCCCGGTCGCCCCACCGGATCCTTCCTGTTCCTCGGTCCGACCGGCGTCGGCAAGACCGAGCTGGCCAAGGCGCTCGCCGAGTTCCTCTTCGACGACGAGCACGCCATGGTGCGCATCGACATGTCGGAGTACGGCGAGAAGCACTCCGTCTCCCGGCTCGTCGGCGCCCCTCCGGGATACGTCGGCTACGAGCAGGGCGGTCAGCTGACCGAGGCCGTGCGCCGGCGGCCGTATTCGGTGGTGCTGCTCGACGAGGTCGAGAAGGCGCACCCCGAGGTGTTCGACGTGCTGCTGCAGGTGCTCGACGACGGCCGGCTCACCGACGGCCAGGGCCGCACGGTCGACTTCTCGAACGTGATCCTGATCCTGACCAGCAACATCGGCTCGCCGATCCTGATCGACCCCGTCATGTCGCCCGACGACAAGCGCGAGGCCGTGATGGCGCTGGTGCGGCAGTCGTTCCGCCCCGAGTTCCTGAACCGCCTCGACGACATCGTGATGTTCTCGGCGCTGTCGCAGGACGACCTGGCGCAGATCGTGGAGCTGTCGGTGGATGCCCTGCAGCGGCGCCTCGGCGATCGCCGGCTCACGCTGGCGGTCACCCCGGATGCCCGGTCCTGGCTCGCCGAGCGCGGCTACGACCCGGTGTTCGGCGCCCGTCCGCTGCGCCGCCTCATCCAGACCGAGGTGCAGAACCGCCTCGCGACCGCGCTGCTCTCCGGCAGCGTGCACGACGGGGACACCGTCCGCGTGGACGTGGCCGCCGACGGTTCGGGACTGGTTCTCAGCACGCAGGCCTGAAACCGGCTTGCGCTCGGTACGGATGTCGGCTCAGAACGCAGATGTCGGCTCAGATCGGCTGGATCGACCGACATCCGTACTCTCGGCCGACATCTGTGCCGAAGCCGGGCCGGAGCTGCGGGATACCGGGCGTCAGGCGAACCGGTCCGCGATCCAGGCGGCCGCCTGGGAGGGCGCATGCCTGGCGTGCATCACACCCGAGTGGTGCGTCGGCCACCACCTATACGCCGAGCAGGTCGGTGAGGAAGGGCATCAGGATCAGCCCTGGCACGGTGCCGTAGGTGCCCGAGGCGATGCCGCCCAGCGCATAACCGGCGCGGGTTCGGCGCGGAAGCGCTGTCATGGAGCCGATCGTAGGGGCGTCCGTCATCCGAGGAGCACGGATGCGCTCATTCCGTCAGTGCTGCCCCGGTGGATGGGGCGATCCGCCGTCCATCAGGACTCGTGCG
>NZ_MKRT01000001.1:65098-69573 GCF_001897945.1 Microbacterium sp. 69-10 | reverse complement strand
CTTCGCCGCCCACGCATCCCGGATCGGCTGGATGATCCGCCAGCACTCCTCGGCCTCGTCGGCGCGCACCGACAGCGCCACATCGCCGTCGAGCAGCTCGTCCAGGACCTCCTCGTAGGAACGCTGCTGGCCTTCGCCGAGGTCGGCCACCAGGTCCTCGTGCCGCAGTGCGAACGGATCGTCGCCGCCGGTGACGTGAAGCCGCAGGTGCATCTCGTCGGGACCGAGCGAGAACGTCAGCCTGCCACCGTCGACCGGGGTGCCGTTCAGCCCCGGCGGCACATGCCGCACGGGCTTGAAGGTCACCACGATCTCGGAGTGCTTGCGGTCCAGGGCCTTGCCGGAGCGGAGCACGAACGGCACGCCCGCCCAGCGGTCGCTGGCGATCTCGAAGGTGACCTCGGCCAGCGTCTCGGTCTGCCGGTCCGGGTCCACGCCCTCCTCGTCGCGGTACGAGGGCAGCTTCCGGTCGCCCTGCGTACCGGCCGTGTACTGGGCGCGTCGCGACGCCGTCGCCGGGTCGTCGCCCATCACGTGCGTGGCGCGCAGCACGGCCGCCTTCGCATCGCGCAGGTCGCGCTCGCCGAGGGTGGAGGGCGGATCCATCGCCACCAGGGCCATCACCTGCAGCAGGTGGCTCTGGATCATGTCGATCATGGCGCCGGCCTTGTCGTAGTACCTGGCCCTGCCTTCGAGTGCCACGCTCTCGTCGAAGCGGATCAGCACCTGCTGCACGTGCTCGGCCCGCCACACCGGCTCCCAGATGCGGTTCGCCAGGCGCACCCCCAGCAGGTTCAGCAGCGTCGACCTGCCCAGGAAATGGTCCACGCGGAAGATCTGCTGCTCGGGCACCAGCGCCAGCAGCTTGCTGTTCAGCTCGCGAGCGGAGGCCTCGTCCTCGCCGAACGGCTTCTCCATCGCCAGGATGGTGCCCTCCGGCAACGTGAGGCCCTCCATGGCGTCAATCGCGGCCGCGGTGACGGCAGGCGGCAGGGCGAAGTAGAGCACCGTCGAGGGGCCGAGGCCCTTCACCAGCGAGGCGACGTCGTCGGCATCCGTCACGTCCGCCTTCACGTAGTCGGCGATGTCGACGTGCTCCAGCGCCTGCGGCGAATCGGCGAACGCCTTCTCGACGGCTGAGCGCCAGGTGCCGGCATCCCAGTCCTCCGTACCCGAACCGCGCAGCGCGACGCGGCGCTTCGGCTCCTTGCACAGCAGCGACGCCAGCGACGGCAGCAGCAGACGGGAGGTGAGGTCGCCGGAGGCGCCGAGGATGTAGAGCGTGGTGGTCGGCATGAGATCGACGCTAGTCCCACGCACCCCGAAAGCAAGGGGCTGGATTCGGCATGGCGCGAGTGCGAGACTGCGGGCGTGGCCATGCGGATCGAAGACTATGCCCTGCTGAGCAACTGCCGCACCGCGGCGCTGGTCTCGAGGGAGGGGAGCATCGACTGGCTCTGCCTTCCGCGTCTGGACTCCGCCAGCACGTTCGGCGGGCTGCTCGGAGACGACTCGCACGGCAGGTGGTCGCTGCGCCCCGCCGATCCGGATGCCACGGTCACGCGCCGCTACGACGACGACACCTTCGTGCTGATCACGCGGTGGGAGAGCGCGGATGCCGTGGCGGAGGTGCACGACTTCATGCCCATCGATCCCGACGCCGCTGTCGACATCCGGCGCACCGACCTCGTCCGCCGTGTCGTCGGCGTGCAGGGCACGATGCACCTGGAGCAGCGGATCAGCATCCGCTTCGACTACGCGCGGGCGATGCCGTGGGTGCGGCAGACCGGCAGCGCCCACCACCCGCGGCTGGTGGCGATGGCGGGTCCGGATGCCCTCGCGCTGCGTGGCGCGGCGGTGAAGGCCGTGGATCATGAGCATCGCGGCGACCTCACGGTCGTGGCCGGGGAGGTGCGGGACCTGCAGCTGACGTGGTTCCCCTCGCACCTGGACGTGCCGGAGCCGCTCGACGTCGACGCCGAGCTGGAGCGCACCAGGGCCTGGTGGCAGGACTGGGCCGACACGATCGAGCATGACGGCCGGCACCATGACGTGGTCGTGCGGTCGCTGCTGATCCTGCGCGCGCTCACCAACCATGAGACGGGCGGCATCGCGGCGGCGGCGACGACGTCACTGCCCGAGGACTTCGGCGGCGAGCGCAACTGGGACTACCGCTACGTGTGGCTGCGGGACGCCGCGCTCACGCTGGAGGCGCTGCTCGACCACGGCTTCCTCGCTCTCGCCGACAGGTGGCGCGAGTGGCTGCTGCGAGCGGTCGCGGGCGACCCGGCCGACCTGCAGATCATGTACGGACTGGCCGGCGAGCGCGACCTGA
Source organism: Microbacterium sp. 69-10 (assembly GCF_001897945.1). Lineage (GTDB taxonomy): Bacteria > Actinomycetota > Actinomycetes > Actinomycetales > Microbacteriaceae > Microbacterium. The sequence goes on along the minus strand of NZ_MKRT01000001.1, from coordinate 67,238 downwards.
CCGAGCGCGAGGTCGACTGGCTGCCCGGTTTCGCGGCATCCGCCCCGGTGCGCATCGGCAACGGCGCCGCCGCGCAGTACCAGGCCGATGTGGTGGGCGAGGTGCTGGTGACGCTGTCTGCCGCGCGCTCGGCTGGACTGGAGGAGTCGAAGTTCTCCTGGCCGCTGGAGCGGCAGCTGCTGCGCTTCGCCGCCGAGCAGCTCGAGCGGCCGGACCAGGGGCTGTGGGAGATCCGCGGCGACCCGCACATGTTCACGCACTCCCGCGTGATGATGTGGGCCGCGTTCGACCGCGGCGTGCGGGCGGTCGAGGAGTTCGGCCTGGACGGGCCCGTGCAGCGCTGGCGTGAGCTGCGCGACCGGCTGCGCTCCGAGATCGACCACGGCGGTGTGACCGACGGGTACTTCACCCAGTACTACGGCAGCAGCGAGGTGGACGCGTCACTGCTGCTGCTCCCGCAGGTGGGATTCTGCGCGCCGGACGATCCGCGGATGCTGAGGACCGTCGAGCGGATCGAGCAGACGCTCATGCACGACGGACTCCTCCACCGGTATCGCACCGGCACGGGCGTCGACGGTCTGGCGGGGGATGAGAGCCCGTTCCTGGCCTGCTCGTTCTGGCTGGTGGAGCAGTACGCGGTGACCGGCCGCGACGACGAGGCGCAGGAGCTGATGGACCGGCTGTGCGCGCTGCGGAACGACGTGGGGATGCTGTCGGAGGAGTACGACCCGGTGCAGGAGCGTCAGGTCGGGAACACTCCGCAGGCGTTCTCGCATCTCGCCCTGGTGCGGGCGGCGGATGCCCTGATGAGGACGGAGCACCGGCCGCGGTGATGCGGGGTGCATCGTCGCGCCGAAAGCAGAAGGATCGCCGAGAACAGGACGGATGCTGCGCAGAGCATCCTGTTCTCGGCGATCCTCCTGGTCCGGGGCGTGCCCGGGAAGCGGGTCAGGCGCTGAGCAGCACCGTGTCGCCGATCGGGCGGCGCACGCGCGGCGCGGTCTCGCGCTGCGCGAGCACCTCGGGCAGGGCGTCGATGTCGCCGAGCTCGCCCAGGGCGAGGACGGTCATCGGGGCGAAGCGCTCGTCCAGTCCCGCGAGCTCACGGATCTGCTCGGGCAGGAAGCCGCTCATCTGGTGCACGAGCAGGCCGTCGTGGTGCGCCTGCACGGAGAGGTGCGCGATCGACTGGCCGAGGTCGTAGACGGCGTGGGTGATCGGGGTGCCGTCCTCGGTGGCGGTCTCGGCGACGGCCACGATCAGCACGGCCGCGTTTCCGGCCCAGGCCTGGTTGAAGCCCATCAGGGCGGCGTGGATGCCCTCGTGCAGCGCACTGCCGCGGCGAGCGACGATGAAGCGCCAGGGCTGCATGTTGTTGGCGCTGGGTGACCAGCGGGCGGCCTCGAGGGCGGAGGCGAGCTTGGCCTCGTCGATCGGGGTCTCGGCGTCGAACGCGCGCGGGCTCCAGCGATCGGCGAGCACGTCGAGGACGGGGTGCTCGGTCTGGGCGGTGCGGTCGAGGACAGGAGTGCTCATCTGGATGAGGCCTTTCAGGTGGTGCGGATGCTGTCGGACCTCATCGTCCTGCTGGCACAACCAGTCTATGCGCGTGCATATTCCCGCATCCCTTCGTCTCGTCGCTGCGCTCCTCGCTCAGGGACCGGAACCGGAGCTGGAACCCGGCCCCTGAGCGAGCGGAGCGAGACGAAGGGTCAGCCGCGCAGTGCCTCCCCGAGCTTGACCCTGGCGCCCATGCGCAGCAGCGAGTTCTCGTAGATCTTCGCGCCGATCAGGATCGCGCCCACGCACGCGGCCAGCAGCAGCGCCAGGCTCAGCAGCGGCTCCCACCACTGCGCCTCGCCGACGAACAGCCGCACCGGCATCGCCACCGGGGCCGAGAACGGGATGTACGACAGGATCGTCATCACCAGCGGGTTGTCGTTGAAGATGATCACGAGGATGTACGGCGCCATGACCAGCATCATCAGCGGCATCGTGGTCGAGCCGATGTCCTCCTGCCTGGACACCATCGCGGCGGCACCGGAGTAGAGCGACGCGAGCAGGATGAAGCCGAACAGGAAGAAGACCGCGAACCACAGCACCGGTGCACCGATGCCCGCGAGCAGCTGGTTCTGCCCCG
>NZ_MKRT01000001.1:63837-65036 GCF_001897945.1 Microbacterium sp. 69-10 | reverse complement strand
GCCAGCAGCACGCGGGTGGGGATGGCCGAGATCAGCAGCTCGACGACGCGGGTCTGCTTCTCCTCCACCACGCTCTGTGCGATCGTCGCCCCGAATGTGGACGCCGCCATCAGGAACACCACGCCGAAGCCGATCGCCACGAGATAGCGCACCAGCGAGTTCGTCGCGGCGGGTTGGAGGATCTCGACCTTCGGCGAGATGGACAGCGACATGACGAGGCTCGTCGGCGCGTCCTTCTTGGCGAGGACGACGACCCCGGTCGGTCCCTCTCCGGGCAGCACGGCGGCGGTGACCTCGTCGTCGCGGACGAGCTTCTCGGCGGCTGCGCGGTCGGCGACCTCGGTCACCTTCACGTTCGGCAGCGCCTCGACGACCTTCGCGGTCTGCGAGGTCGCGGCGATCGCGTCGGGCGTCGGCGACTTGCTGGAGAACCCGCCGATCAGCACGCCGGCCAGCGCGACCAGCAGCAGGATGCCGGTGGAGATCAGGAAGGCCTTGCTGCGCAGCTTGGAGCCGATCTCGCGCTCGGCGACCAGCCAGACCAAGGACGAGGTGTTCCTGTTCACCGGGGCCTGAGTGCTCATCGGATGACCTCCTTGAAGATCTGGGCGAGGGACGGATGCTGGGGGGCGAAGTTCGAGACCTCGCCGCGGCCGACCGCCTCGCGCAGCACGCGCTGGGCGGTGTCGGTGGTGTCGACGTCGAACAGCGCCGATCCGCCCTCGAAGTCGATGACCGTGACGCCCGGCTCGCCGCGCAGCCAGCCCGCGTCTCCCGCGGAGTCGAGCTGGTAGCGCAGCGTGGAGTGCTGGGCGCGCAGCTGCTCGCGGGTGCCGGCGGCGCGGATCGTGCCCCCGGCGATGATGATCAGGTCGTCGCACAGCCGCTCGACGACGTCGAGCTGGTGCGAGGAGAACAGGATGGAGGCGCCCTGCGCTGCCCGGCGCTGCAGCACGTCGGCGACCACGTCGACCGCGAGCGGGTCCAGGCCCGAGAAGGGCTCGTCGAGGATGAGCACCTCGGGGTCGTGCACGAGGGCCGCGGCGATCTGCGCGCGCTGCTGGTTGCCCAGCGACAGCGACTCGATCAGGTCGTTCAGGCGCTCGCCGAGCCCGAGCTCGTGCAGCAGCGCGGTGGCGCGCACCGCGGCATCCGCCTTGCCGAAGCCGTGCAGGCGGGCGAGGTAGACCACCTGCTCG
>NZ_MKRT01000001.1:62679-63825 GCF_001897945.1 Microbacterium sp. 69-10 | reverse complement strand
TCGGGCATGTACCCGAACCGCCGGCGGTCGGCGGTGGTGACGGGCGCGCCGTCGAGGGTGACCGTGCCGCCGTCCGAGGCCAGCACGCCCAGGATGATGCGCATGGTGGTCGTCTTGCCGGCTCCGTTGCCGCCGACGAAGCCGGTCAGCCGGCCCGGCGCGACGTCGAATCGGATGTCATCGAGCACGGTCCGTGAGCCGTAGCTCTTGGTGATGCCCTGCAGATGCAGTTCGCCTGTCATGCCTCCACGCTACGAACCGGGCCCGGTCCGGGGCATCCCCCCTGCGGCGGATTCGCGCGATCATCCCCGGGACGGAGTCCGCATCCGGCTCAGCGCCGGCCCGCATGCAGCACGCCGCGCACGACGAGCCCGGCGATCAGCGCCCAGAACGCGGCGCTGATGCCGAGGAGCGCGACGCCGGATGCCGCCACGAGGAAGGTGATCACGGCGGGCATCCGCTCGCCTGGATCGTCGATAGCCTGCTGCACGGCCGAGCCGAAGGCGCCGAACAGGGCGAGGCCGGCCACGGCGGGGATGACCGCCGCGGGCGCGAGGAGCACGAGCGCCGCGAACACGGCAGACAGCCCGCCGAGCACGAGGTACGACACCCCGGTCGAGACGCCGGCGATCCACCGTCGCGCAGGGTCGGGCTCGGCGTCCGGTGCCGCCGCCAGCGCCGCGCTGATGGCCGCGAGGTTGATGGCGTGACCGCCGGCCGGAGCCCCCAGCGCCGAGCCGATTCCGGTGACGAGCATCGCGGGTCGCCACGGCACCTCGTAGCCGAAGCTGCGCATCACGGCGATCCCGGGCACGTTCTGCGAGGCCATGGTGACGATGAACAGGGGCAGCGCGATGCCCACGATCGACCCGACGGTGAACGTCGGCGCGGTCAGGTGGAACGCGGGGAGCAGCACCGCCGGGTCCACCGCGGTGCCCGTGCGGGCGATGCCGATCACGACGACGACGGTCGCCGTGACGAACGCGGCCGGCACGGCCCACCGCGGCGCGAGGCGGGCGAACAGCAGCCAGGTGACCTCCACCGGGATCACGCCCCACGGGTTCGCGACCAGGCCCGTGACGGGCGCGAGGCACAGCGGCAGCAGCACGCTCGCGAGCATCGCCTGCGCGATGGACGGCGGAATGG
>NZ_MKRT01000001.1:56857-62660 GCF_001897945.1 Microbacterium sp. 69-10 | reverse complement strand
AGTCGACGCTCGGCAGGTTGAACCCCGCCGTACCCCTGCATCTTTCGAGAAGGATCACCAATGACCACCATCGGCTACATCGTCGGCAGCATCTCCAGCACCTCCATCAACCGCACGCTGGCCGAGGCCCTGGCGAAGCTCGCCCCCGAGGGCGTCGAGTTCCGCGAGATCGCGATCAAGGACCTTCCGTTCTACTCGCCCGACCTCGACGGCTCCTTCCCGCAGGTCGCCCTCGACTTCAAGCAGGCCATCGCCGACGTCGACGGTGTCCTGATCGTCACCCCCGAGTACAGCCGCTCCATCCCCGGCGTGCTGAAGAACGCCCTCGACTGGTCGGCCCGCCCCTACGGCCAGGCCTCCTTCGACGGCAAGCCCGTCGCCGTCATCGGCGCCTCGGGCGGCGGCATCGCCACTGCGGCCGCTCAGCAGCACCTGCGCGCCATCCTCGGCCACTACAACGCCGTCACCATGGGTCAGCCCGAGGGCTTCATCCAGCTCACCCCGGGTCTCATCGACGCCGACGGCAACGTCACGGTCGAGAGCACCAAGGAGTTCCTCGGCTTCTACCTGCAGTCGTTCCTCACGCTGATCGCGCGCGTCGAGGCTGCCCGCAAGCACGCCTGACCTCGCAGCCGCGCCGGAGCGCGCGACGATCGGATGCCCCGGTGCCTCATGGCCCGGGGCATCCGGTGTCTTCGGGCTTTCTGGAGGTCGCGACGATCGGATGCTTCCGCTGTCAGGCCAGCCCGTGCCGGTGCGCGAGCACGATCGCCTGCACGCGGTCGCGGGCGCCGAGCTTCTGCAGCACGCGCGACACATGCGTCTTCACCGTCGCCTCGCCGATGAACAGCGCGGCGGCGATCTCGGCGTTGCTGCGGGCATCCGCCATCAGCGCCAGCACCTCGCCCTCGCGCTCCGTGAGCGGCTCGGCCAGCACGGAGGCGGCGCCGGGGCTCGAGGTCCTCGTCACCTGCGTCACCGGAACCGGCGGCGACGCGGCCGCGAACCGGGCCAGCACGCGGCGCGTCACCTCGGGCGCGAGGATGCCGTCGCCGGCGGCCAGCGCGCGAACCGCCGTGATCAGCTCCTCAGGGCCGGCGTTCTTCAGCAGGAACCCGCCGGCGCCGGCATCCAGCGCCTGGAACAGGTACTCGTCCCGGTCGAAGGTGGTCACGATCGCGACGGACGCCGTGATCGCCGGGTCCGCGACGATGCGCCGGGTGGCCTCGATGCCGTCCATGTCGGGCATCTGCACGTCCATCGTGATGACGTCCGGCTGCAGGCGCGCGGCCTGGGTCACGGCATCCGCTCCCGTGCCCGCCTCGCCCACCACCTCGATGTCGGACTGCGTGCCGAGGATCGTGCGGAATCCGGCCCGCAGCATCGCGTGGTCGTCGACGAGCAGCACGCGGATCATCGGACGGCCTCCTTCGTGGTCGACAGCGGCACGCTCGCCCGCACCCGGAACCCGCCCTGCGGGCGGGGGAGCAGCTCGATCGTGCCGCCGGATGCCAGGGCGCGTTCGCGCATGCCCAGCTGACCGAGGCCCGGGCGCAGCACGCCGATCGCGCGACCGGTGTTCACGACTTCGAGCTCCACGGCATCCGGTTCGTATCGCACCCGCACATCGGCCGTCGCTCCGACACCGGCATGACGGCGGGCGTTGGTGAGCGCCTCCTGCGCGATGCGGTACAGGTTCACGCCGACCGTGCTCGAGACGGCGACCGGCTCGCCGATCACCGCGTAGTCGGTGGGCAGCCCGGCATCGCTCGAGGACTGCGCGAGCCGCTCGATGTCCTCGAGACCGAAGGTCGAGGGCGCGTCGTCGCCGAGGGCGTCGCCGGGAGCGCGCAGCGTCTCCAGCAGCTGCCGGAAGTCGCGGATGGCCTCCCGGGAGGCGTCCTCGATGCCGGCCAGCATCCGCTTCGCCTCTGCCGGGTCCTGCTCGGCGACCAGCCGGGCCGCGCCCGCCTGCACGCCCATCACGGACACGTGATGCGCGACCACGTCGTGCAGCTCGCGGGCGATGCGCACCCGGTCGAGCGCCACGGCCTGCGCGGCGGTGACCTCGCGCTCGGCCTCGAGCTCGCGGGTGCGCCCCTCGAGGGTGTGCCGCTGCGCGGCCGCCTGCCAGGAGCGCTCGCCGAAGTAGTACGCGCCGCCGAAGTAGAGCACGTTCAGCAGCAGCTGGAGCATCATCATCGCGATGTAGGGAGAGAACAGCCCCGCCGCCATGTCGGCCTTGCCGGCCTCGTCGATCGCGTCGCGATACATCACGAACAGCAGCCAGATGAACATGCCGGCGATGATGCCGATGCGCACCAGGGTCGCGGCCCGACGGTCGTTCATCCAGGCCCCGACCGTGTACAGCGCGATGAACATCGAGATGTTCATCACGTACATCTCCGGCACCCGCAGCGTCACGCCCACGAACATCGCCAGCGCCACGAACACCGCGACCGCGGCGGGGCGGCGACGGCGCAGCGCGAGGGGAGCGGAGACGGCGAGCACCAGGACGAGCGCGGTCCACATCGGCGCCTGAGTCTTGCCGTAGAGGCCAGCAACCGTGGAGAGCCCGGCGCTGATCACGCCGCCGACCAGCATGACGCCCGCGAGCAGCAGATCCTGGCGCAGGTCGCGCTCGGTCGGCGTGCGCGTGAAGGGGGAGTCCGGCATCCTCCCACCGTAGGCGGAGCGCGGAGGCCGCACATCCGTCGCGCGGGGGATGTGCGGCGGTCGCGTGGTCTGGCGTCAGGACGCTCCAGGTATCAACTTCTGCTGTTATGCGGCGGGTTGAAACAGCAGAAGTTGATACCTGGGCTGTCCTTGAGGTACGTCAAGATCTGGATGCGAGAATCGAGCGTGACCGTCACGCGCCCGCACCTCGCACCCCTGTACCTCGCCGGCTTCATGACGGCGTTCGGCGCCCACGGCATCGCCGCCGCGCTCGGCGCCGAGACCGAGGACATCGGCTGGACCCTGCTGGCCTTCGGGTTCACGCTCGCGCTGTACGACCTCGCCGAGGTGCTGCTCAAGCCGGTGTTCGGGGCGCTCAGCGACCGCATCGGGGTGCGTCCGGTGATCGTGGCGGGGCTGCTGGCGTTCGCCGCCTTCTCGGCGGTCGGCGCGCTCGTCCCGGCACGGTCGGCCTGATCGTGGCTCGCTTCGGACAGGGGGCTGCGGCATCCGCCTTCTCCCCGGCGTCGTCGGCCGCGGTCGCCCGGCTCACCGACGGATCCTCCCGGGGTGCGTACTTCGGCAGGTCGCGCCCGGCTCGACGAGCTGATTGGCCAGCAGCAGCCGGGGCATGCCGGCGGCGCGGTACACGCGCAGCTGGAAGGGCGTCGCGGCGGTGATGCCCCACGCGCCGGCGTCGAGCTGCTGCTGAGCGAGCTGCGGTGACATGGCGGTCTTGCCGTGCGGGGCGATGGACACCCCGCGGTCGCGGACGTATCCCATCATGGCGGCGACGTTGTGCGCGATGCCGGGCCCGTTCAGTGTGAGCTGCGGGAAGTCCCGGTCGGCGGCGAACAGCGAGCTGCCGATGAGCTGCGCCGGGTCGTCGTGCGCCAGAGCGGGACCGAGCCCCTTGGTCAGGCTCAGCGGGGGCTGCGGGTATTCGGACTGCGTCGTCATGCGAATGACCTCCGTGCGGAAGCGGGCGCCCATGCGCCGGGAGATGTCGGCGGCTGCCCAGAAACAGGCCGGCGACCTACTCACCATCATGCCGTCCGCGCGGGCAGTTCTCGTCCAGCAACGGCGCACTCGCTCTGCGACCGCTGGTGACCGCGGGGGAGTAGCCGCGCGTCAGCCCGCCAGCATCCGCTCGATCACCTGCGCGACGCCGTCGTCGGCGTTCGAGGGCGCCACCTCGTCGGCGGCGTCCCGCACCACGTCGATCGCGTTGCCGACGGCGACGCCGCGGCCCGCCCAGCGCAGCATCTCGAGGTCGTTCAGCGCGTCGCCGAAGGCCAGCACCTCGCTGGGGTCGATGCCGAGTCGCGCGCACACCTGTGCGACGCCTGTCGCCTTGGTCACACCCTGCGCCATCACCTCGACGAAGGGCGCCCCCGACAGCGTGGCCTCGAAGCCGGTCAGGCCCAGCGCCTGCAGCGCGGCGTAGATCTCGGGGATCGAGACCGACGGATGCCGGATCACGAGCTTGAGACTCGGCGCGGCCAGCACGTCGACCAGCGGCACGCCGCCCATCGTCTGTGGGTCGCGCTTGTGGTCGCTGGTCTGCGCGAGCGCGGCGTAGCCCTCCTGCGCGACGAAGCCCTCGCCGGCATCCCGCACGCTCGCGTAGACGAGGCCGGGCAGCACGCTGTTCAGCGCCTCGGCGAGTTCCTGCTGCACGGCCGGCGGGATCTCCTCGGCGAACAGATGCTCGCCGGTGGTCAGATGCACGCCGTACGCACCGTTGCCGCACAGCGCCCAGTCGGTGAAGCCGGCCTGCGCGGCGATCGGCCGCAACCCGATCGGCTGACGCGCGGTCACCGGGATCGTCGCGATCCCGGCATCCCGCGCCGCATCCAGCGCCGCGCGCGTGCGAGGCGAGACCGCGCCGTCGTCGCCCAGCAGGGTGCCGTCGAGATCGGTCGCGATCAGGCGGATGCTCACGCGAAGATCATCGGCAGGTCGTCGTCCTCCTCCGGCCCGCCGAGGTCGAGGTCGACGACCACGGGTACGTGGTCGCTGGGCTGCTCGCCCTTGCGCTCGTCGCGGTGGATGGATGCTCCGGTCACCGCGCTCGCGAAGGCATCGGAGCCGAGCACGAAGTCGATGCGGATGCCCTCGTTGCGGGGGAACTTGAGCCGCTGGTAGTCCCAGTACGTGAAGCCCTCCGGGATGAGCGGACGGACGACATCGGACAGGCCGGCCGACTCCAGGGCGAAGAACGCCGCGCGCTCCTCGGGCGAGACGTGCGTGGAACGGCCGACCACGATGTCGGGGTCGCCGTTGTCGTGGTCGAACGGGATGATGTTGAAGTCACCGACGAGGGCCAGCGGGCGGCTCGGGTTCGCGGCGATCTCGGCGGCGGTCGCGGTGCGCAGCGCGTCGAGCCAGTGCAGCTTGTACGCCAGGTGCGGGTCGTCCAGCGACCGCCCGTTGGGCACGTACAGGCTCCACACCCGCACGCCGCCGACCGTCACGCCCAGCGCACGCGCCTCGAGCGGGGCATCCGGCCCCTCATGTCCCTTCGCGAAGCCGGGCATGCCGGCGAACGCGGTGGACACCTCGGTGATCGGCTCACGGCTCGCGATCGCGACGCCGTTCCACTGGTTCAGCCCGTGCACCTCGACGTGGTACCCGGCCTCCTCGAACGGCGCATAGGGGAACTGCTCGGGCTTGCACTTGATCTCCTGGAACGCGAGCACGTCGATGTCCTCGCGGACCGCGAAGTCGACGGCGCGCCCCACACGCGTGCGGATCGAGTTGATGTTCCAGGTGGCCAGACGCATGCGTCCAGCCTATTCGGGGTCTCCGACGTCACTCGCCCCGACCCGGCCGCGCCCTCAGCGCTCGGCCGGGTCGGCGGTGCCGATCAGGATGCCGCGCGCGAGCGTGTGGAAGTGCCGGTTGAATCCGAGCGTCGCCGGTGTCTCGTCGCCGTCCAGGTCGAGCTTCTCGACATCCAGCGCGTCGATCACGAAGAAGTAGCGGTGCACGCCGGTGCCCGCCGGCGGGGCGGAGCCGATGTAGCGCTCCAGGCGCGCCTCGTTCGGCATCACCTTCGCGCCCGCGGGCAGGGATGCGGCATCGCCGTCGCCGGCCTCAAGACGGCGCAGGTCTGCGGGCAGGT
>NZ_MKRT01000001.1:23136-56793 GCF_001897945.1 Microbacterium sp. 69-10 | reverse complement strand
GGTGGGATGCCGGTCCTCACCGCCCCGGCTGGACGACCAGGCGAACAGGGGCATCGCGCCGCCCGCCTCGAGCTCGGGACTGGTCAGCTCGAGCGGCGGCACGGGGCGCAGCTCGGCGAGGGCGGCGTAGGGATCGTACGAGAACATGAGACCTCCGGATGCCACGCTAATCGCGCACACGCGGCGGAACCAGCCCCGAATACACTGAACCCGTGACTGATCTCGCCGCCGACCGCCAGGCCCTGCTCGACCTCATCACCGCCGAGGCGGTGTTCCACGGCGACTTCACGCTCTCCAGCGGCAAGAAGGCGACGTACTACGTCGACATGCGCAAGCTCACCCTCGACCACCGCGCGGCTCCCGCGATCGGGCGCATCATGCTCGACCTGATCAAGGCCCACGACATCTCCGCGGTGGGCGGTCTCACGCTCGGCGCCGACCCGATCGCGAACTCCGTCATGCACGCCTCGGTCGGCACCGACCGCCCGCTGGACGCGTTCGTCGTGCGCAAGGAGCCCAAGGACCACGGCCGCGGTCGCCAGGTGGAGGGCGCGAGCGTCGAGGGCAAGCGCGTCATCGTGCTGGAGGACACCTCCACCACCGGCCAGTCGGCGCTCAAGGCCGTCGAGGTGCTGCGCCGTGAGGGCGCCGAGGTGCTCGCCGTCGCCGTGATCGTCGACCGCAAGACCGGCGCACAGGCCGCCATCGAGGCCGAGGGCCTGCAGTGGCTCGCGGCGTTCGACCTGGACGACCTGGGCCTCGACCCGCAGTAATCTTCTGCCGCTCTTCACACCCGGCCGCGGCGCGCGCGTTCCGCGAACGCATCGAGTGCGGTGATGATGTCGGATGCCTGCCAGATGCGGTTCCGCATACCGCCGCCCGCCTGGGTGAGAACGCCGGCTTCGGCCAGGCGGTTGATGGCGGCGTGCGCTGATACTTCGCTCACACCGAGTTCCCTCGCAGTGAGCTTGGCCGTGATGATCGGCTGGGCGAGCAGCAGGTCCAGCGCCCGATGCACGGCGGAGTCGGAGCGTGCGTGCACCAGGTCATTCCACGACGCGCGCGCGGCGTGCACGTCTTCGACAAGATGCCGTCCGTTCCCGATCGCGGCGAAAGTCGCGTTGGTGATCGCATGGACGATCGCGTCGACGTCGCCCGCGCGGTAATCCGTCAGTGCCTGGAAGTAGGCCTTCGGGTCGTGGAGCAGCCCGGCCGACACGGGAACGGTGACATTGCGGGTGAGTCTCGCCCGGCGCAGCATCGCCTGGATGAGCGCCCGGCCGGTGCGTCCGTTGCCATCGGGGAACGGATGGATTGTCTCGAACTGAGCATGCGCGATCGCGGCCTGGGCCAGCACCGGAACGTCGTCATGATCTGCGAAATCGAGCAGGTCGCTCATCAGTGCAGGCACTCGATCATGGTGAGGTGGGACGAACTCGGCGTCATGCGGCGAGAGCCGGCTGCCGCCGATCCAGACCTGTTCCTGTCGCCAGCCGCCCACGAACTGCGGCGCGGATTCCTGCAGCAGCGCGCGATGCATCTCGATGATTGCGTCCTCGTCGAGATGATCGCTGAGACGCAGAGCGGCCTCCATGGCGTGTGTGTTCGCCACGATGAGCCGCGCGTTCGCTGATCGTGCAGCGCCGATTCCCGCAAGAGCGATCTGCTTCGCGCCTGCGGTGAGATTCTCGATCTCGGAACTCGACGCCGATTCGGTGCGCAGCAGGATCGCCGGGAAGGGCGCGATGAATGCACCCGCCTCGGCGTCGAAGCGCGCGAGCTCGTGGCTCGCCTCGTCGGCGGCGGTGAGAACGTCGTCCTCAAGTCGCACGGGCAGGCGCCGGATGAAGGGAGGTATCGCCGCGAGGTACTCACCTGCGAGTCGGCGCAGCTGCCGCCTCGAGCCGATCTCGTTGCCGGAACGCTCCCATGGCCGAGGCTCATGCTCGACGGCAGGCCAGTCGCTGCTCATACACCCCTCCCGATTAAGTTAAGGATAAACGACTATCCTTAACTTATCGAGGTCATTGGCGTGGCCGGCGCCCCACCGCGGCATCCGCCACGATCTTCGCGATCCGCGCGTCGCGCGTCTCGGCGCGCTTGGCGGTCGCGATCAGCGTGAGCCCCTGCTTCTTCACCGACTTGGGGAAGCCTTCCCAGGCCGCGCGCGCTTCGGGGACGGCGTCCAGGGCGGCGGTGAGCTCGGGCGGCTCGATGCCGGCCTCGGGTCCGTCGAGCACGGTCCATGACCCGTCGGCCTTGGCCGCCTCGATCACGCGGATGCCGGCGGGCGCGAGCAGGCCCGCGGCCTCCAGCTCCGCGAGCCGGGCCTTGTTGGTCGCTGCCCAGCCGCTGCCCTTCCGGCGCGGTGAGAACCACTGGCCGACCGAGTTCTCGGCGAAGGTGCGCACCGGGCCGTCGATCCACCCGAAGCGCAGGGCGTGCCGCACGGCGTCCTCGTAGTAGATGCCACTCGCCGCCGATCCGCGCACGTTCAGCAGCCACACGCCGGGTGCGGTCGCGTGGTTGGCCTCCAGCCAGTCGCGCCAGGCCGCGGCATCCGCCGCCGTCACCTGCTCGCCCTCGTCGAGAACGCCCATCCGCACCTCCGTGTCGCCGTGGGCCCAGCCTAGGGTGCGGCGGCGACATGGACTTGGCAACGTTTTCATGGGATTGTTCTCCCTATGGCGAAGTCAAGCGACGAGAGCGCGGATGCCGCGGGCCGCCCGACCATGAAGGATGTCGCATCCCGCGCGGGTGTCGGGCTGTCGACCGTGTCGCGCGTCGTCGCGGGCAAGGGCGGCGTCAGCCGGGCCAAGTCGAAGGCGGTCGAGCGTGCCATCGCCGAGCTCGGGTACAGCCGCAACGACTTCGCGCACACGCTGCGCACCGGATCGACGCGCACGATCGGGGTGGTCGTGACGCGGATCTCCGACCCGTTCTACTCCGAACTCGTCTTCACGATCGAGCAGCGTGCGCAGGAGCACGACGTGCTCGTGCTCGTCGCCTCCGGCGGTGACGACCCGATCGAGGGGGAGCGGGTTCTGCGGCGGATGCTGAGTCGCCGGCTGGACGGACTGATCGTCGTCGCGCACGAGGAGGTCGACGTCTCGTTCCTCGCTGCCGAGAAGGCCGCGGGCACGAAGATCGTGTTCGTCGACCGGCCGCCGCAGGGCCTGCCCGCCGACCTGATCGTGGTGGACAACGAGCGCGGCGCAGCGGATGCTGTGGCCCACCTCGTGCAGGCCGGGCACCGCAGCATCGCCTGCCTCGCGCACATCTCCGGCCGCTACACCTCCGAGCGGAGGCAGGCCGGGTTCCGGCAGGGCATCCGGGATGCCGGGCTGCCGGTGCGTCCCGAGCTGATCGTCGCGGTCGACGACGACGTCGACGCGTGCGTCGAGGCGCTGAGCGAGCTCGCCTCTCTGGACGACCCGCCCACCGCGCTGTTCACCACCAACAGCCGCACCACCAAGGCGGTTCTCAAGGCGCTGCGGCTGCTCGACGCGCATCCGGCTCTGGTCGGCTTCGACGACTTCGACCTGGCCGAGCTGATGAGCCCGCCGGTGACGACCGTCGCGCAGGACCCGTGGGCGATCGGCGAGGCCGCCGCCGACCTCCTCTTCGATCGGATCGCGGGTCTCGCCGGCCCGGACCGCCGCATCGTGCTGGGCACGCGGATGGTCGAGCGTGGTTCGGGCGAGACGCCGCCGGTCGCCGTTACCGGGTTGTGACCCGACCCCCGTTGCGTTTGGCAACGTTTTCAGATTCGATGTCAGAAGGCCCGCGCACAGCAGGCCGTCTTCATCCGATGGAGGATCACATGCGCAAAGCGCTCGCAGCAGTAGCGGGTCTCGGTGTCGCGGCTCTCGTTCTGGCAGGCTGCTCCGGCAGCCCCGGCGACGGCGGCGGCAAGGGCGGCGGCTCCGACGACGCCAGCCAGGTCGAGGTTTTCACCTGGTGGGCATCCGGCTCCGAGAAGACGGGCCTGGACGCGCTCGTCAAGGTCTTCGGCGAGCAGTTCCCGAAGACGAAGTTCGTCAACGCGGCCGTCGCCGGCGGCGCGGGCTCGAACGCGAAGAACGCCCTCGCCTCGCGTCTGAAGGCCAACAACCCGCCGGACTCGTTCCAGGCGCACGCCGGTGCCGAGCTCACCGATTACATCGAGGCGAAGAAGATCGAGGACCTCAGCTCCTTCTACAAGGACAACGGCCTCAATGACGTCTTCCCGAAGACGCTGCTCGACCGCCTGACGGTCGACGGCAAGATCTACTCGGTGCCCAGCAACATCCACCGCGCCAACGTCGTGTGGGTCAACAACGAGGTGCTGACCAAGGCCGGCATCGACCCGAAGACGGCGCCCGCCGACGTCGACGCCTGGCTCGCCGACATGAAGAAGCTCAAGGACGCGGGCGTCGAGACCCCGCTCTCGGTGGCGACGGACTGGACCCAGGTGCAGCTGTTCGAGAACGTGCTGCTCGCCGACCTCGGCGCCGACGGCTACACGGGCCTGTGGGACGGCAAGACCAAGTTCGACGACGCCAAGGTCACCAAGGCGATCGAGGACTACACCTCGCTGCTCTCGTACGCGAACACCGACGGCACCGGTCAGGACTGGCCGGTCGCGACCGACATGGTCATCGACGGCACCGCCGCGTACAACGTGATGGGCGACTGGGCCCTGGCCGAGTTCGACGCCAAGAACAAGACCTACGGCACCGACTACACCACCTGGCCGACGCCCGGCACCGACGGCACGTTCGACTTCCTCGCCGACTCCTTCACCCTCCCGGTCGGTGCTCCGCACGCCGGCGGTGCGAAGAACTGGCTGAAGACGATCAGCTCCGCCGACGGACAGAAGGCGTTCAACCTCGCCAAGGGCTCGATCCCGGCGCGCACCGACGCCAACGCCTCGGACTACCCCGAGTACCAGCAGGGCGCGATGGCCTCGTTCGCCAAGGACACCGTGGTCAGCTCGCTGGCGCACGGCGCGGCCGTGAAGGTCTCCTGGCTGAACGACATCACCTCCGCGATCGGGCAGTTCGTCTCCACCAAGGACGGCAAGGCTCTGCAGGACGCTCTCGTCCAGGCGCAGACCAAGGGCCTCGGCAAGTAACATCCATCCTCCGAGCGGGGCGGCGCACCGGCGCCGCCCCGCTCGCATCCCCGTCTGAAGGAGGGCGCCGATGCGCAAGGGCATCCGCAACTGGGGGCCGCCGCTGCTGCTGATCTCGCCGACGATCGTGCTGCTGGGCATCTTCGTCTACGTGATGATCGGCCAGAACTTCTACACGGCCATGACCAAGGACTCCGCCCTGTCGGCATCCGAGTTCGTCGGTCTGCAGAACTTCACCGACCTTCTCACCGAACCGCGGTTCCTGCACTCCCTGGCCAACCTCGGCATCTTCACGGTGTTCTTCATGGTCGGGACCATGCTCTTCGGGTTCCTCTGGGCCTGGATGCTGGACAAGGGCGTCACGGCCGAGGGCGTGTTCCGCTCGGTCTACCTGTTCCCGATGGCCGTCTCGTTCGTGGCATCCGGTGTCGTCTGGCGGTGGCTGCTCAGCTCCGCACAGGGCGACCGCGCCTCGGGGCTGAACCGCCTGCTCGAGTCCATCGGGCTCGGAGGTCTGCAGAACGACTGGTACAACCAGCCGCTGTGGGGCATGGCCGCCATGGCGATGCCCGCCATCTGGCAGCTCTCCGGCTACGTGATGGCGCTGTTCCTCTCCGGCTTCCGCGGCATCCCCGAGGAGCTGCGCGAGGCCGCCCGGATGGACGGCGCCAGCGAGTGGAAGCTCTACCGTCACGTGATCTTCCCGCAGTTGCATCCGGTCGCCCTGTCGGCGCTCGTGATCGTCGCGCACATGTCGCTGAAGGTCTTCGACCTGATCATGGCCGTCACCGGTCCGGTGTACATCACCGAGGTCCCGGCCACCTACATGTGGACCGCGCTGACCGGCGGGGAGTACGGCAAGGCATCCGCCATCGCCACCGTCCTGCTGCTGCTGGTGTGCATCTTCATCGTGCCGTACCTGATCTCCACGGCCCGCGCCGAGAGGAGGGCACGCAAGTGACCGTCGCAACCGGAATCGAGCGCCGCGCCACCACCGCCGGCAGCATCCCGACCGCGCATCGCACCCGCGCGCGGATCGGCCGCACCACCAAGTACGTGCTGCTTCTGCTCTTCATCGTCATCGTGCTGATGCCGGTGTACGTGCTGGTGGTCACCAGCCTGAAGCCGCCGTCCGACGTCAGCGCCGTCACCTCGTGGGCGTGGCCGTCGCGCTGGCCGTGGCAGGCCGACGGCGACGGTGCCACCGGGTTCGGCAACTGGGCCACCGCGTGGGAGGCGCTGGCCGCGCCGCTCGGACGCACCTTCCTGCTCGCGATCCCCGCGGCCCTGGTCTCGGCCATGCTCGGCTCGATGAACGGCTTCGTGCTCTCGCGGTGGAAGTTCCCCTACGCGAACGTGGTGTTCACGCTGATCCTGTTCGGCATGTTCATCCCGTATCAGGCGATCATGGTGCCGCTGGTGCAGATGAAGACCTCGCTGGGGCTGCCGTCGAGCATCGTCACGCTGCTGTTCGTGCACATCATCTACGGTCTGCCGATCTGCACGCTGATCTTCCGCAACTACTACGAGGGCGTGCCCGAGGAGCTCATGGAGGCGTCCCGCATGGACGGCGCCGGCATGCTCGGCTCGTACTGGCGCATCATCCTGCCGCTGTCGCTGCCCGGGTTCGTCGTGACGATCATCTGGCAGTTCACCTCGGCGTGGAACGACTACCTGTTCGCACTGTTCCTCTCGGATGCCAATCAGGGGCCGGTCTCGCTGTCGCTGGTGAACCTGTCGCAGGGCGCGCAGCTGTCGAACTACGGCGCGTCTATGGCGGGTGCGCTGATCGCGTCGATTCCGACGCTGCTCGTGTACATCCTGCTCGGCAAGTACTTCGTCGGCGGACTGATGAGCGGGTCGGTCAAGTCCTGACCCGTCGGTTCAGCCGTTGTGGGGGCCTCTCGGACGGTCGTCGTCGTCCCAGGGGCCCTCGTACCACTCGCCCTTCTGATCGCGCTTGGGGCGCTTGAGCAGCTGCAGGGTCAGCACGGTCAGGCCGGTCAGGCCGATGACGAGCATGACCAGGAAGAGCATGTCCTGCTGAGTCATCGGGGTCCTCTCTCGATGCGACCAGCCTAGCCCGGCAGATACCAGCCGGACGGGCCCACGGGCTGGTCGTTCCTGGTCAGGTACTGGTCCAGGTACACCTTCGTGATGAGCTCGCGCCGGCTGCGGACTCCGGCCTTGTCGAAGATCGACTTCAGGTGGTCCTGCACCGTGTAGGCGGACAGGTGCAGCGTGCCGGCGATCTCCTTGGTCTCCGCGCCGCGCAGCACCATCGCGGTCACGTCGCGCTCGCGTGGGGTGAGCGCGAACGCTGCGACGACGAGATCGACCACCTCCGACGGGCGCGCCTCCTCGATGGTCACCACGACCTCGCGCATTTGGCTATTGAGATTGGACGACGGCTGATCCAGACGTTCAGGCGTTGGAGTTAGTGCTTGTCGGGGAGCGCCCGGCTCCGAACACGAGTAGATCGATCGTCAGGTTGTCGCGCAACAGCCGATCGCGGACCTCGCGCATGCTCGGCTCCGGGTTGACTAGGCCGACGTAGCCTAGCTCCCGCAGGGCATACAGTGCGTTCGTCGTAGGGAGCGGTGTTGTCTCGACCAGGTTGGCACCGGTCAGAGAGCTGTGCGTCAGGCGGTGAGCCAGATCGCGTCGACGGCGCCGTCGGGGAGCGCAGTGGCGGCGCCGTGGATGCGGATGCCGTCGGCGGATGCCGTGAGCTCCACGCCCACGGCGACGCCGGCATCCTCCAGCGCCTGCAGGAGCTCGGGGTCCCGGTCGCTCACCCGGAGCACACGCCCGGCGTGGCCGTCGACCGCATCGGCGAGCAGCACGAACGGCTCCCGTTCGACCCGGCCCTCGGCATCCGGGATCGCGTCGCCGTGCGGGTCGAAGCGCGGGCGGCCCAGCCGCTGGTCGATGCCCTCGAGCAGCCGGTCGCTGATGGTGTGCTCGAGCACCTCGGCCTCGTCGTGCACCTCGTGCCAGGCGTAGCCGAACTCGCGCACGAGCCAGGTCTCGATGAGGCGGTGGCGGCGCAGCATCTGCAGGGCGCGCTCGCGTCCGGCATCCGTCAGCCGCACCGCGCCGTACGGCTGGTGCGAGACGAGTCCCGCGGCGGAGAGCTTCTTGACCATCTCGGTCACGCTCGAGGGGGCGATGCCGAGCGCCGTCGCGAGCTGCGAGGGCGTGATCGGGGCATCCTGCCACTCGGTGTGCGCGTAGACGGTCTTCAGGTAGTCGTCGAACGCGGGGGAGGGCATGTCAGCCTCCCAGCGCCGCGAGCACGCCGAAGGCGGCGCTCCCGGCGAAGAACATGATCGCGAAGCCGGCCATCGCGGCCAGCAGCGACAGACGGCCGTCGTAGTCGTTCACGCCCCTCGTGCCGATCGCCCGGGCGCGGAACGCGAGGAACAGGGTCATCGCGCCGAGCACCAGCTGCACCCATGGGCCGCCGGCGGGCAGCAGGCGCGGCCAGGCGATGAGCACCACGCCCAGCGCACCGGCGATCAGCGCGAACCAGGTGCACAGCCGCATCGCGCGACGGGCCTGGGAGTCGTCGCGGTGCTTCTTGGCGGGGGCGGACGGCATGGGTCCGAGCCTACCCGGGGTTCCCATGGGGTTCCGCGGGCGCGAGTGCACCGCTTCCCGCCGAGAGCACCGGTTGTCGACGGCGACAGGTGGTGCACTCGGCGACAGGTGGTGCAGTCGATGCGGCGCGCTGAGGTCGACAGGGAGATGTCGGTCCGGCCGCGGGACGGATCAGCCGGTCGCCACCAGCCACAGCAGCACCGCGTTCAGGACGATGATCAGCATCGAGAACAGGATGCCGAGCAGCGTCGTCAGGCGGCGGTTGGCGTGCTCGCCGAGCGTGCGCCGCTGGGCGGTGAGCGCGACCAGCGGGATCAGCGCGAACGGGATGCCGAACGAGAGCACGACCTGGCTGAGCACCAGCGCGAGCGTGGGGTCGAAGCCGACGCCGAGGATGACCAGCGCCGGGATCAGCGTGACGAGCCGGCGTGCGAGCAGCGGGATGCGCACGGTGAGCAGTCCGTGCATGATCTCGGCGCCCGCATAGGCGCCCACCGACGTGGAGGCGAGGCCAGACGCGAGCAGCCCGACCGCGAACAGGGTGCCGATGAGCGGGCCGAGGTTCGCGGTGATCGCCGCGTGCGCGCCCTCGAGGGAGTCCGTGCCCTCGACGCCTGCCAGGTTGGCGGCGGCCACCAGGAGGATGGCGAGGTTCGCGGAGCCGGCGATGAGCATCGCGATCGTGACGTCCCAGCGGGTGGCGGTGAGAAGGGTCCGGATGCTGTGGCCTGCCCGCGCGCGCATTGCCGAGCCCGCGTCCTGCGTCACCGGGCTGACTGCCTGGGTCGCTGAGCTCACAGCCCGGGTCCCCGAGCCCGTCGAAGCGTCGCCCGCTGCACCGAATCGGTCCCTGGCCAGGGCGCTGTGCGCGTAGATCGCGTGCGGCATGATCGTCGCACCGAGGATGGATGCCGCCAGCAGCACGGAGCCGCTGTCCGCGAAGCGGGGCAGCATCCCACCGACGACTCCCGCCGGGTCCGGCGGGGCGACGACCAGGCCCGCGACGAAGCCGACCACGATCAGGGCCATCAGGCCGATGATGACGAACTCGAAGTGCCGGGCGCCGCGGCGCGAGTGCACGGCCAGCAGCACGATCGAGACGGTTCCCGTGATCACCCCGCCCAGCAGCAGGGGGATGCCGAACAGCAGGTTCAGTGCGACGGCGCCGCCGAGCACCTCGGCGATGTCGGTGGCCATCGCCACGAGCTCGGCCTGCAGCCAGTAGGCGCGACGCGCCCACGGGTTGCGGATGCGGGTGCCGAGCACTTCGGGCAGGCTCCTGCCGGTGACGACGCCGAGCTTGGCCGACAGGTACTGGATCAGCCAGGCCATCACGTTGCCCGCCAGCACGACCCAGACCAGGAGGTAGCCGTAGCGCGCGCCGGCGGTCATGTTGCTGGCGACGTTCCCCGGGTCGAGGTACGCGACGCCGGCGACGAGCGCCGGTCCGAGCAGGCTCAGGCCGGTCCACGGCACGCGGATGCCCCGTCGGGGCATCTCCTGGTGGACACCGGGCTCCTCGATCCGCGCTGATTTAGGCATACCGAAATCATATGTGTTTTTCGGTGCGCCTAAAAGTTCGAGGTCGGGTCGCGTTTCGTGTCGCTTCCACGGCATTCCGGATGCTGCAGGTCGCAGTTGGTCCCGCTCGACGCGCGCATTCCGGGATGAACTGCGACCTGGGCGACCGGAGCAGCCCGGTTCCGTTGCGAACTGCGACCGGGATGCCGCCCGATAGCCTGGCGGAGTGGAAGAGCAGGCCCCCGACCCGACACCCGAGCGCACGACGCACGGCGTCGGCCCGTGGCAGGGGGAGCGGCCCGTCGAGGACTGGTACGACCCCGAGCTGCTGGAGCACGGCGACACCCGCAACGTGATCGACCGGTACCGGTACTGGCGGATGGAGGCGATCGTCGCGGACCTGGATCTGCAGCGGCATCCGTTCCACGTCGCCATCGAGAACTGGCAGCACGACATGAACATCGGCTCGATCGTGCGCAGCGCGAACGCGTTCCTCGCCGACACCGTGCACATCATCGGCCGTCGCCGCTGGAACAAGCGGGGCGCCATGGTCACCGACCGCTACCAGCACGTCGTGCACCACCCGGACGTGGAGTCCTTCGCCGCCTGGGCTGCCGGTGAGGGCATCCCGATCATCGCGGTCGACAACGTGGGCGACGCCGTCCCCGTCGACCGGGCCGAGCTTCCGGAGCGCTGCGTGCTGCTGTTCGGCCAGGAGGGCCCCGGGCTCTCCGAGGAGGCGCTCGCCGCGGCATCCGGGCACATCGAGATCACCCAGTACGGATCCACCCGCTCGATCAACGCGAGCGCGGCGGCGGCCGTCGTGATGTACGAGTGGTGCCGCCGGTACGCCCGGCAGGCGTGACTGCGGACCGGTGCGCTGGGCGCCGAACGTGCCCTGGGTGAGCCCGGGGCCTCTGACCGCGGCGGATCCCCGTTCCATTGAGACGCAGTCTCGCGTAAACTGACGCTCAGTCTCAAACGGATTGGAGTCCGCCATGGCATCCGACTACACCCCGCCGGTCGACGATTACCGCTTCCTGTTCGGCGAGGCCTTCGGCCTCGACTTGGTCGCGCGCGGCACGGGCGGCGCGTTCAGCGCCGAGGACGCCGTCGAGATCATCGCGGGTGCGGGCGAGTTCGCCGCCTCCGTCCTCGCTCCGCTCGAGACCGTCGGCGACCGAGTCGGCGCGCGCCTCGAAGACGGCCAGGTGCACCTGCCGGCCGGGTTCGCCGAGGCGTATCAGGCGTTCGTCGAGGCGGGGTGGGTCAGCGCCGAGGCGCCCGAGTCCGCGGGCGGAGACGGCCTGCCCGGTTCGATCCGCGCGGGGCTCGGCGAGATCTGGAACGGCTCCAACGCGGCGTTCGCGCTGTGCTGGCTGCTGACGGCGGGCCAGATCCACGCGCTGGATGCCGCGGCATCCGACGAGCTGCGCGAGACCTACCTGACCAAGCTCGTCGCCGGCACCTGGACTGGCACGATGAACCTCACGGAGCCCGACGCCGGAACCGATCTGGGCGCGATCCGCACTCTCGCCACTCCCCGCGCCGACGGCTCGTGGGGCGTCAGCGGCCAGAAGATCTTCATCACCTGGGGCGACCACGACGTGGCCGAGAACATCGTGCACCTGGTGCTCGCGCGCACGCCCGACGCCCCCGCCGGGGCCAAGGGGCTGTCTCTGTTCGTCGTGCCCAAGTTCCTGCCCGATGCCGCCGGCGACCCTGGCGAGCGCAACGCGGTCACGACGGTGGCCGTCGAGCACAAGCTCGGCATCCACGGCAGCCCGACCTGCGTGCTCGCCTACGAGGACGCCACGGGGTATCTCGTCGGCGAGGTCGGCGGCGGGCTCGCCGGCATGTTCGTGATGATGAACTCCGCGCGTGCGGGGATGGGGTTCCAGGCCACCGGCATCTCGGACCGCGCCTATCAGCAGGCTGTCGCGTACGCGGATTCGCGTCTGCAGGGGGCGGTGCTCGACCGCCCTGCAGGTACGCCGATCACCGGGCATCCGGATGTGCGCCGCCTGCTGCTGTCGATGCAGAGCCGGCTGTTCGCGATGCGCGCCCTTGGCGTGTACCTGGGCGACCTGTTCGATCGGGCCGAGGCCGACGGGACCGGTGCGCTCGCCGAGTTCTTCGTGCCGATCCTGAAGGGCTGGGCGACGGAGGATGCCGTGGCGCTGACCAGCGACGCGATCCAGGTGCACGGCGGCATGGGCTTCATCGAGGAGACCGGCGTCGCGCAGCACTACCGCGACGCGCGCATCATGCCGATCTACGAGGGCACGACGGCGATCCAGTCCAACGACCTGATCGGCCGCAAGGTGATCCGCGACGGCGGCGCGACGGCTTCCCAGCTCTTCGAGTCGATCGCGTCGACGGTCGCCGATCTGCGCGGCCTCGACAACCCGGTCGCGGCGCGCACCGCCGACCGTCTGGAGCGGGCTGTCGCCTCGGCGCGTGCGGCGACGGCATCCGTGGTCGGCTTCGGTCAGACTCGCGACGCGTACGGCGTGAGCGTGCCCTACCTGATGCTGCTCGGCACGCTCGCCGGCGGCTGGATGCACGGGCTCGCCGTCGTCGCCGTGCTCGCGCACGTTTCTGTCGATGAGGCGGATGCCGCCCGCCTGGTCTCCGCGGACTTCTACGGCGCCCACCACCTGCCGCGCGTGCACATGCTGGCGGAGACGGTGGCGGCGGGCGAGGTCGCCTGACTCGGCTCTCGGGTCTCGGCTCTCGGGTCGTTGGGTCGCGGGGCGTGGGGTTGCGGGTCGTGTCGGCGAGCCACCATCCTGTCGGCGAGCCACCATGCGATTTCGAGTGAATCGCATGGTGGCTCGGCGTTCGCATGGTGGCTCGGCGCTCGTTTGGCAGCGCGGCGTTCGCTTGGTGCCGCGGTGATCGCGCTCGGTGCCGCACAGTGACCGGCCCCTGGGCGGATCCAGGTCGAATCAACGGCAGCGGCCGGTGACCTCGGGCTGGTCCGCGACATTGACGCGCAGATCAGCACACTCACGTCCAGGCTGCTCAGCTGGGTCCTGGTGGCCGGCTCACTTCCATCTCACGCGTTGTTCGCGCAGGTAGCCGAGCAGGGGGGTGGCATCCCGGTGCATGCCCGGCATCCGGGTCCTGCTCAGGCGACGGATTTGGTCCACTGGTCGGTGCGGACGCGCCAGCTGAGGGTGCCGAGGCGGGCGAGCAGGTAGATGCCGAAGAATGCGATGGCCAGCCAGAGCAGGCCGACGGCGCCGTCGATGCCGGTGGCGGAGATGATCCACAGTGCGGGCAGGAACGGGACGAGGTTCAACCCGCCCGCGATGGCGAGGTAGCGGGCATCGTTCGCGCCCATCAGCACGCCGTCCAGCACGAAGACGATGCCGGCGACGGGCTGGGCGACGGCGAGCACGATCAGTGCCGGCTGCACGAGGGCGGCGATCGCGGCATCCCCGGTGAAGACGATCCCCAGCACTCCGGAGAGCGCCGCGATGAGCGCGCCGACGAGGACTCCGAACCATACTCCCCAGGCGGTGGTGCGGCGCAGGACGCGGTGTACCTGGGTGAGGTCGCCGGAGCCGAGGCTCTTGCCGATCAGGGCCTGTGCGGCGATCGCGAGCGCGTCGAGTGCGAAGGCAGCCGTGGAGAAGATCGTGAACGCGATCTGCCAGCCGGCGAGCTCCTGCGTGCCGATGCCGGTCGCGATGGCGACGGTGGCGAGCAGAGCGATGCGCAGGCTGACGGTGCGCAGGAACAGCCAGCCGCCGGAGCGGGCGGTGCCGCGGATGCCTTCGCTCTGCGCCTTCATCGAGGCCCCGTGCCGGATGGCGAGGCGGCGGATGACGAGCACGTAGGCGGCGACCATGCCCCACTGCGCGGTGACGGTGCCGAACGCGGAGCCGGCGATTCCCCAGCCGAAGCCGTAGATGAAGATCCAGTTCAGCAGGGCGTTGGCGCCGAAGCCGAGGCCGGCGATCCAGAGCGGGGTGACGGTGTCCTGCATGCCGCGGAGCAGGCCGGTGGCGGCGTAGACGATGAGCATGGCGGGCAGGCCCCACATGGAGATCGTCAGGTAGGTGCGGGCCTCGACGGCGACGGCGTCAGCGGCGCCGAACAGGCTGACCAGCCAGGGGGTGGTGAGGGCGCCGACGATCGCGAGGACGGCGCCGAGGCCGAGGGCGAGCCACATGCCGTCGATGCCGACCGAGACGGCGTCGCCGGGCCGGCCGGCGCCGAATCGGCGGGCGACGGCAGGGGTGGTCGAGTAGGCGAGGAAGATCATCAGGCCGACGATGGTCTGCAGGACGGCGCTGGCGATTCCGAGGCCCGCGAGCGGGGTGGTGCCGAGGTGGCCGACCATCGCAGCATCGAGGATGAGGAACAGCGGCTCGGCGACGAGCGCTCCCAGAGCCGGCACGGCGAGGAGCAGGATCTCTCGGTTCAGCGACGGGGGAGCGCATGCGGGGGATGCCACCTCACGAGCCTATGGCGTGCGGGCGGAGGGGGCGTCTCCAGCCGGGGGCTTCACTGCCGCGCAGGCAGGGTCGTGTGGTCGCGTGGTCGCGTGGTCGCGAGGTCGCGTGGTCGACAGTCGCATGCTCAGGCGGCGATGTCATAGCGGGCGCGCCCGCCGAGCTGCGGGGTGCGGGTGGGGTCGATGTGGGCGGGTGGAATGAACCAGACCTTCCCGTGCACGTTGACGCCGGTCCCTCGCCTTCGCCGCGTGCCGGCGGTGTCGCCCGTGCCCGCGTGGTCTCCGGGTGGGTTGTCGATTCTGATGTCCCACCCGTTGTCGTGGATGCGGTGGTGGCAGGACTCGCAGAGCAGGACCCCGTTGGACAGGTCGGTCGGCCCCGCATCCCGTTTCCACCACTTCAGATGATGGGCTTTGGTCATGTGGGGCGGAAGCCCGCACCGTGCGCACCCGCCGTCGCGTTCGACGAGGGCGAGCTTCTGCGCTCTCGTGAACAGGCGGTTCTCGCGCCCGAGGTCGAGGATCTCTCCGGCGCCATCCAGCACGCAGGGGATGACGCCGCCGGAGGCGGCCATCCGTCGGATCGCAGTCACCGAGAGGGGCTGGTCGGTCCCGTCGATGGTGCCATGTCCGGTGCCGCGCTCGAGGTCGTCCAGGTTGACGCGCACGATCACGGTCGCGCCGGCGACGGGAACCGAGGTCTCGCAGCCGATCACGTGCCCGCAGAACAGGGCGAGCGCATCGGCGCGCATCATCGCGACCGTCCGCCGGTCCTCGTCCACACCGTCGGCATCCGTACTCGCGAAGCCGCCAGAGCGAGGCGTATCCGCCGCGCCGTGGGCATCAGTCCCGGCGTCCTCGGCATCCGCACGGCGCGCGGCGACCGCCGCCGCCTCAGCGTCTTTGCGGGCCTGGAACTGGGCGGTGACGTATCCGTCGATCGCGGTGCGGATCGGTGCACCGGACTCCACGTCGGTGATGAGGCTGAGGTGCAGCATCCCGTCGCGTTCGAAGAACGTCAGCGACCGGGACGCCCGGCGCTCCTCTTCGCGTGCTTCGAGTCTGTCCTGTTCCAGCAGTATCTCGGCCCGCTTGACGAGCCGGCGCACGTCATCCAGCGACAGCCCGACCGCGCGTTCCACGAGCCGCGCCTCCACGTCCGCGACGACGTCTCGGTCGCGTCCGATGCGCGCGCGATCCAGGAACTCCACGATCACCGCAGCCCCGGCAGCGCCCACCTCGCCGGCGGACAGCGCCGCCTCGACAGCGGGGTACTTCGCAGGCATCCGCTCGCCGACCAGATCCACCCGGGGCGCCACTGCCTCCCCGACCTTCACCAACCGCGCGGCGTCCCCTGTCGAGACGCCGGTCGTCGCGGCGATCAGAGCCGCGGGCGTCCGGAACCCGGCCTGCTTCGCCAGCGACTCCGCACCCAGCTCCGCACGCGACTCATGCGCGATGCCGGCCGCGACCCGTGCCTGCAAGGCGTCCAAGGCCCGTCGAGCCGACCCGATCGCCGCATTCAAGGCCATCAGATCGGCTCGAGCCAACCGGTCATCATCGTCAGCATCAGCCCACACCGCGTCGAGGACCGACACGGCCTCGTGCAGGTTGACCAGGGGAGCTGACATGCCTCAACGATACGGACACCGACCAGCATTGTCAAGCATTTCTTCGAGAAAAGATTCACAATCTCAATATCAGATGCGAACATACCTACTAACATGAGCGATCGCTCATCACCTCGATTCGAACACTATCCGCGCCGCCCGACACGGCGGTCGCATACCCTGGAAGCACCGGAGGTGATCCGATGTCCGACGCGATGAGCAACGCCGCCCGCTATCGAGCGCAGCGGGGCGCGGGAGAGCAGCCAGAGCCTGAGCAGTCTGCCGAGGCGCCGATGGTGCTCAACGCGCAGAACAAGTCGGAGTTCGTCGAGACGGCGATCCAGCTCGCAATTCGGCAGGGTGTCTTCGATGATCTGCCCGGCGCCGGCAAGCCGATCGAGGGTCTCGGCACGCACCACGATCCGGACTGGTGGATCCGCCGGAAGATCGAGACTGAGAACCTCTCCGGTCTCGGCCCGCCGGCGCTCATGCTGCGTGTCGAGGACCGCGGGCTCGACGACGAACTTGACCAGCTCGGACGTGAGGAGGACGTCCGCGGTGTGCTTGAGGACTTCAACCGCCGTGTCATCGAGGCGCGTCGTCAGTTGCTCGGCGGTCCGCCGGTCATCACCAGGACCCGCGACGTCGATGCGGAGGTGGCGGCTTGGCGGGAGCGTCGCACCGCTGCGCGGGCGATCGCGGATGCTGCGGAGCAGGCGGATGCTGAACCGCGGCGCCGTCGCGGCTGGTGGCGCCGCTCGGCGTGACGGACGACCGCTTCAGGCGGTGACGACGATCTGATCGGGCGTGCGCGCTTCGATCTGCACGAGACTTCTCGTGTGCCTGGATGGTGCCGGTGACGCGGATCGTCGCCCGTCATATGCGACGGCTGGGTCAGTCGGAAAGTCGATGGACACTCTGCATCCGCACAACCGCCCCGCGAACAGAGGTGTTCGGGTGCTTACCGGGAACGCGTGACTGCGGTGGTTCAGGCCCCTACGCGCACCACGCCGGTCGGCAGGTCCTCGGCCTCCTCGAACGCCACGTCCGGGGTCGGCCGGCGGAAGCCCCGCGTCAGCCACAGCAGGTACAGCGCGCCGATGCCCGACCAGATCAGGCCGACGGTCATCGCCAGCTGATCCAGGCTCAGCCACAGCCACACGTTGATCAGGAACCCGATGCCCGGGATCAGCGTCCACTCGATCGACGATCCGTGCGTGTGCTCGGTGCGGCGGTGGCGGATCCAGAACGCGATCACCGACAGGTTGACGAACGCGAACGCCGTGAAGGCGCCGAAGTTGATCAGCGAGGTCGCCGCGTTCAGATCGAGCTGCAGAGCGGTCAGCGCGATCGCGCCCACCAGCACGATGTTGATCACGGGCGTGCCCAGCCGCGGATGCACGTAGCCGAACAGCCTGCGGGCGATGATGCCGTCGCGGCCCATCGCATACAGCAGGCGCGAGGCGCTCAGCTGCGAGGCCAGGCCGGAGGAGACCACCGACACCGTCGCGCCGGCCAGGAAGATCGTCTGGAACAGGATGCCGCCGATGAACAGCGCGATGTACGGCGAGGCGCCCTCGATGTCGGGGGTGATGGCGTTCAGGGCATCCAGATCCGGCACCAGCGTCTGCATCACGTAGGTGACGGAGACGAAGAACGCGGCGCCCAGGGCGGCGATCCACATGATCGAGCGCGGCACAGTGCGACGCGGGTCGACGGTCTCCTCCGACAGCGTGGTGACCGCGTCGAAGCCCAGGAACGCCAGCGCCAGCACCGAGGCGCCGCCGACCAGGCTCGCCATGTCGGCGCTCACCGAATAGAACGGCGCGAACGTGAAAGCCAGCGCGTTGTCGGAGAGGATCGCCCGCACCGTCAGCACGACGAACACGATCGCCAGGAGCGCCTGGAACACCACCATGATCATGTTCGCCACCGCGCTGACGCGGACGCCGATGATGTTCAGCACCGTGATCACCAGGATCAGGCCGACGATCCACATCCAGTCCGGCACCCCGGGGAACTCCGCGGAGAGATAGATCTTCGCCAGCAGTGCGTTGATCATCGGCAGGAACAGGTAGTCCAGCAGCGACGCCCAGCCGACCAGGAAGCCCACCGGAGCGGCGATCGTGCGACGGGTGTACGTGTAGGCGGAGCCCGCGGACGGGTAGACGCGCACCATCCTGGCGTAGCTGAACGCGGTGAACAGCACGGCGATCGTGATGATGATGTACGACATCGGGACGTGGCCCTTCGTCGCCTCAGACACGATGCCGAACGTGTCGAACACGGCGAAGGGCGACATGTAGGCCAGTCCGATGAAGACGACGTGCCGCTGCCTGAGGTTGCGGTGCAGCCCCGCCGGGGTGCTCGTGAGGGTCATGATTACCTCCTTGTAATCGTGCGGCCGTCGGGTCATTGCGTATTGATCAGGCGATCAATACGCAATGTTCCTACACTGGAGTCACCATGTCAACACCCGGAACCCGCACCCGCACGCGCAAGAGCCCGCTCGAGCGCTCGGCGGAGATCCGCAGCGCAGCCGTCGAGATCGCCCGTGAGAACGGCCTGTCGGCGCTGACGCTGCGAGCCGTCGCCGCGCGCGCCGGCGTCGCGCCGGGGCTGGTCGCGCACTATGCCGACAGCATGGACGACCTGGTCGCGCGCGCGTTCCGGGAGCTCGTGGCGTCCGAGCTCGAGCAGGTGAGGGCCGAGGTCGCGCTCGTCGAGGATCCGCCTGCCCGGCTGGCGCGCATGATCGCGACGGTGCTCGCCAGCGATCACGACGACATCACGCTGGTGTGGGTGGACGCCTGGTCGCTGGGCCGGGGGAGCGCGGCGCTCGGCGCCGCCATCGACGAGCAGATGGGCGCGTGGCAGGCCTTCATCTCCGGGATCATCGAGGACGGCCGCGCCGGAGGGCTCTTCCGCACCGATGCGCCGGAGGCCGTCGCCTGGCAGATCCTCGCCATGATCGACGGCATCTCCGCGCACGCGCTCACCCGTGGCACCGACGCCGCGGCCTTCGCGACGCGTCTCGCGCAGGCATGCGAGACGCTGGTGGGGACGGAGCCGGGCGCGATCGTCGCGCGTCTCGCGCGCTGAGCGCAGGGCATCGCAGCATCCGGCGCCGAGTCTTCTTCGATGTCCGCGCGGATGCCTAAGCTGGACCGCATGACTGACGTTCTGCCCTCGGGTCTCGCCATCAGCGAGTTCGACTCCGACATCCGCCCCCAGGACGACCTCTACCGCCACGTCAACGGCACGTGGCTGGAGTCGGCCGAGATCCCCGCCGACAAGGCGCGCTGGGGCTCCTTCCACCTGCTCGCCGAGCAGGCCGAGAAGGACGTGCGCGCGATCATCGAGGAGTCGCAGGATGCCGAGCCCGGCACCCTGAACCGCAAGGTCGGCGACCTGTTCACCAGCTTCATGGACACCGAGCGCATCGCCGCGCTGGGCCTCGCCCCTCTGCACGAGCAGCTGGCGAAGGTCGACTCGATCGACAGCATCGGCTCCTTCCTCGCCACGGTCGGCGCATTCGACCGCGAGGGCGTCGCCGCCCTCATCGGCGTGTTCATCGAGCCCGACCCCGGCAACCCCGAGCGCTACGTGCCGTTCGCCCTGCAGGCCGGCCTGTCGCTGCCCGACGAGAGCTACTACCGCCAGGAGAGCTTCGAGGGCACCCGCACCGCGTACCGCGCCCACCTCGAGCGCATCCTGACCCTCGCCGGCGTCGCGGATGCGGCGGGCACCGCGGATCGCGCCTTCGGTCTCGAGCACGAGATCGCCGGGCACCACTGGGACAACGTCGCCTCGCGCGACGCCGTGAAGACCTACAACCTGAGGACCTGGGACGAGTTCCAGACGCTGGTCGGCGTCGACCTCACCCCGTGGCGGGACGCCGTGTCGGTGGCCAACCCCACCGCCTTCGACGAGCTGGTGGTCTACCAGCCCAGCTTCTTCGAGGGCCTGGGCGGCCTGCTGGTCGAGGAGCGCCTGGACGACTGGAAGGCATGGCTGCGCGCCAAGGTCGTGCACGGGCTGGCCGGCTTCCTCATCGACGACATCATCGACGAGAACTTCTCGTTCTACGGCACCGAGCTCACCGGCACCCCGTCGATCCGCGAGCGCTGGAAGCGCGGCGTCTCGCTGGTCGAGGGCTCGCTCGGCGACGCGGTCGGCAAGATCTACGTCGAGCGGCACTTCCCCGCGGCGTCCAAGGTCGCGATGGACGAGCTCGTCGCCAACCTCATCGAGGCCTACCGGCAGAGCATCGAGAAGCTCGAGTGGATGAGCGCGGAGACCCGGGAGAAGGCGCTGGCCAAGCTCGCCACCTTCCGCCCGAAGATCGGTCACCCCGACGTGTGGCGCGACTACTCCGCCGTCGAGATCGACGCCTCCGACCTGATCGGCAACGCCCGTCGCGCCACGGTCTTCGAGCACGACCGCCAGGTCTCCCGCATCGGCGGTCCGATCGATCGCGACGAATGGCACATGCCGCCGCAGATGGTCAACGCCTACTACAACCCGCTGATGAACGAGATCGTGTTCCCGGCGGCCATCCTGCAGTACCCGTTCTTCGACCCGAACCGTGACGCGGCCGCCAACTACGGCGGCATCGGCGCGGTCATCGGCCACGAGATCGGCCACGGGTTCGACGACCAGGGAAGCCGTTACGACGGCGACGGCCGCCTGCAGGACTGGTGGACGGATGCCGACCGCGAGGCGTTCGAGGAGCGCACCAAGGCGCTCATCGCGCAGTACGACGCACTGGTGCCGGTCGGGCTGAGTGACGAGAACCATGTCAACGGCGCTCTCACCATCGGCGAGAACATCGGCGACCTGGGCGGCCTCGGCATCGCCCTGAAGGCGTACGAGCTGTCGCTGGGCGGCGCCGAGGCGCCGGTGATCGACGGCTACACCGGGGTCCAGCGCCTGCTGCTGAGCTGGGCGCAGGTGTGGCGGCAGAAGAGCCGCGACGCCGAGACGATCCGTCTGCTGACGATCGACCCGCACTCGCCGAACGAGTTCCGCTGCAACCAGATCCTCAGCAACATCGACGCGTTCTACGAGGCGTTCGACGTGACCGAGGGGGACGCCCTGCATCTTCCGGAAGACCAGCGCGTCACGATCTGGTGAATGCTTCGACCCCGCCGTCCGCTCAGCCGGGCGGCGGGGTTACGATAGCCCAGTCGGTCGAGGATCCCGCTCCCCCGCACGGATCTCCGGTCACCGATGCCTACTCCACCCGTGAGGAATCCTGCGTGAGCTCCCCCTCCGCTTCGGTACCTGACCCCTCGCGTGGCACACCGCGCGTGCCCGCCGATGGGGTCGCCACCGCATCGCATCGATCGCAGCGCGGCGGTCGGCGCACACCGCGACGGGCGGCTGTCGGCCGCCGTTCGTTCAGCTCCGCCCTCCGCGCGCTCGAGGAGCTCGCGGCATCCGGGGCCCAGGTCTCGGTGCACGTCGCCGATCTCGACACCGGCCGCAAGATCCTCGCCGGCGACGACCACGTGCCGCTGCCGATCGCGGGCCTCGGCTTCGTGCCCGTGCTCGTCGAGACCGCCGCGGCGCTGGATGCCGGCACCCTCGACCCGCTGCGGATCGTCGACCGCGCCACCGAGGGGTTCGTCGCCGGCTCCGGCCTCTGGCGCAACCTGCGGGTGCCGGCGCTGCCGCTGATCGACCTGGCCGTCCTCGCGGCGGCCACCGGCGACCCGAACGCAGCCAACGCCCTTCTCGACGCCGTCGGGCACGAGCAGGTGCGCGCCCGCATGGTGAGCCTCGGGATGCCGCGCAGTGCCGTGCTCGACCATTTCCGTGACAAGCGCGGCCCCGACGACGCCCCGCATGTGGCGGTCGGGACCACCCGGGAGTTCGCGCACCTGTTCGCGGCGCTCGTGAACGCGTCCGTCGTCGACGCGGCGGTCAGCGCGCAGGTCTCGGAGTGGCTGAGCCTGAACCAGGATCTCAGCCTCGTCGCGGCGGCGACCGGGCTGGATCCGTTCGCGCACGATCACGACGCTCACGGCCTGCTTTTCGTCAACAAGACCGGCCGCGACCGCGGCGTGCGCGCCGAGGCCGGTGTGCTCGCGGGCCCGCGAGCGGGCATCGCCTACGCGCTGACGGTGTGCTTCGACGACCTGTCGATCAGCCACCGGCTGCGCGCGCACGACGCGTTCCGCATCCTCGGCACCGATCTCATGGAGTACACGCACTGAGGTCGGGAGCCCGTCCGGGCTCGGCGACTGGGCTACGGTCGAAACATGCTTCCCGACGACTGGACTCCGCACCGCCGCGACGACGGTGAACTGCTCGGCTGGATCCGCCCCGAGGGCGAGGACTGGGTCGCGATCGACGTGCTCGGCCGCACGGCGTCCGCGCCCGTCGACTGGCTCGATGCCGAGGCGGCGCTGGAGCAGGTCGGGCTGGCGTGGCTCGCCGACATCTGGATGCTGGAGGGGGAGGCGCCCGAGCCGCTCCGCGTGCGCTTCGTCGAGGTGACGCCCTCCGAAGGCGCAGCCGCCGGACGTGTCGTCGTGAAGGTCGACGACTTCGGTGACATGCAGCGCCCGCCCGCCGAGCGCTTCACGCTGCCCTGGCCGGCGCCCGCCCGCCTGCGCCCGGTGCGCCCGGGCGACCCGGACGGCCGCACGCTGGGCTGACGAGGCGTCCGCGTCAGCTGACGCCCTTCATGAGCTTGAGGACGGGCTTCGCGGACACGGCCAGGCCCAGTCCGACGACGATCGCGATCGCACCGAGGATCGAAAAGTACGGCACCTCGTTCTGCGGGTCGTAGAACTGCACGAGCCAGCCGGAGATGGCCGTGCCGAGCGAGATCGACAGGAAGAACAGCGCGACCATCTGCGCCTTGAAGTGCGAGGGCGCGAGCTTGGTCGCGGCCGACAGGCCGATCGGCGAGAGCAGCAGCTCGGCGATCGTGAACGCCAGCAGGATGCCGACGATCGCGAGCAGCGGCGTGGAGCCCTCGCCGCCGTTCGCGAACGGCAGGAAGAGCAGGAAGGCGCCGCCCATCACGATCGTCCCCAGCGCGAACTTCATCGGGGTGGTCGGCTGCCTCTTGCCGAGCTTGGTCCACAGGGCGGCGAACACCCCGGAGAGCACGATGATGAACACCGGGTTGATCGACTGCACCCACACCAGCGGTATCTCCCAGCCGAGGATCATGCGGTCGAGGCGCTTGTCGGAGTACACCGTGAGCACGGTGAACTGCTGCTGGTACAGGGACCAGAACGCCACGCTCGTGATGAACAGCGGCACGAACGCCCACACCCGCGAGCGCTCGGTCGCGTCGACGTGACGGCTGGACAGGATGATGGTGAAGTACGTGAGCGTCGCGACCAGGGCGCCGACGATGACGATGTTCGCGAGGTTCTCGGGGCGGATCACGCCGACGAGCGTCAGCACCACGATCAGTGCGATCGCCACGACGGCGATGCCGATCACCAGCGGATAGCGGCGCGCGGGCAGCGGGTTGGGCACGGTGGAGGCCGCGGCCGGCAGGTTCCGGCGCCCGAAGCTGTACTGAATGAGACCCGCGGTCATGCCGACCGCCGCGAGGCCGAAGCCCCAGTGGAACCCGACGGTCGACTGCAGCAGACCGGTCAGCACGGGGCCGAAGAAGGAACCGAGGTTGATACCCAGGTAGAACAGCGAGAAGCCGGCGTCCCGCCGGGTGTCCTCCTCGGAGTACAGCGTGCCGACCACCGAGGTGGCGTTGGCCTTCAGGCCGCCCGAGCCGAGGGCGATCAGCACCAGGCCGACTCCCACGCCCACGAATCCGGGGAGGAGGGCGAGCGCGGCGTGCCCGGCGACGATGACCACCGCGCTGAAGAACAGCACCCGTTCCGAGCCGAACAGGCGATCCGCCAGCCAGGCGCCCAGGATCGTGGACAGGTACACCGATCCGCCGTAGGCGCCGACGATGCCGCCGGCGATCGCCTCGGGCATGGCCAGTCCGCCCTTGGCGACGCTGAAGTACAGGTAGATCAGCAGGATGCCCTGCATGCCGTAGAAGCTGAACCGCTCCCACATCTCGACGCCGAACAGGTTCGCGAGCGCGCGCGGCTGCCCGAAGAATCCGTGCTCCGGGGCCGTCGGCTCGGTGGCGCTCGGCGAAGAAGTCATCCCTCCAGCTTACGTGCCGGCCGGTTCCCGGCCCTGTCCGGGCCGATCCGCGACGGCTAGGGTGGGCGCCATGAGCAACGTGGCTCCGAACGACCCGGCCGCGGCGCGCGGCATCTCGCGCCGCACGCAGTCCGACATCTTCCGTGCCGGCATCAGCGGTGATCGTCCCGCCGTCCCCATCGGCGTCGACGCGCTGGGCGCCGAGGCCGAGGCCGCCCTCTCGACCGAGGCATACGCCTACATCGCAGGCGGGGCGGGCTCCGAGGCGACGGTCGCGGCGAACCGTCGCGAGTTCGAGCGCTGGCAGGTGTGGCCCCGGCCGCTGCGGGATGTCTCGTCCCGCGACCTGTCCGTGGAGTTCCTCGGGCGAACCCGCCCCACCCCTCTGCTGCTCGCGCCGCTCGGGGTGATGGAGCTCGTGCATCCGGAGGCCGACCTCGCCGTCGCCAGGGCCGCGGCGTCCGTCGGAGTGCCGTACACGGTCTCGAACCAGGCATCCTTCCCCGTCGAGCGCATCGCGCAGTCTGCGCCCGGCGCGCCGCGGCTGTTCCAGCTGTACTGGTCGGCTTCCGATGAGCTGAACGCGTCGCTGCTGGGCCGTGCCGAGGCGGCCGGATGCGAGGCGATCGTCGTCACGCTCGACACCCACCTGCTCGGCTGGCGCACCCGCGATCTCGATCTGGCGTACCTGCCGTTCACCCGCGGGATGGGCATCGCCCAGTACACCTCGGATCCGGTGTTCCAGGCGCTGGTGCGGGAGCGCGCGGTCGCTTCGACAGAGCCGGCATCCGCCGTCCGCGTCACCCCGAGGACGATCGCCGCCGGGGTTTCGATCGCCCGCAAGGGCTCCGGCCTCACGGGAAGCCGCAGCCTGCGCGAGAACCTGCGCTCGCCGCTGCCGCGCGCCGCCGTCGAGACGTTCCTCGACGTGTTCTCCACGCCCACCCTCACCTGGGACGACCTCGCCAGGGCGCGCGAGTGGACGTCGCTGCCGATCCTCCTGAAGGGGATCGTGCACCCCGACGACGCGGAGCGGGCGGCGGATGCCGGGGTGGACGGCATCTGGGTGTCCAACCACGGCGGCCGGCAGATCGACCGATCCGTGCCGACCCTGGCCGTGCTGCCGGAGATCGCCGAGCGGGTGGGCGGGCGCATGCCGGTGGTGTTCGACTCCGGCATCCGCAGCGGAGCGGATGCCGCGATCGCCCTGGCCCTCGGCGCCGACGTCGTGGCGCTCGGGCGTCCGTACGCCTACGGTCTCGGGATCGCGGGGGAGCGCGGCGTGCGCGAGGTGATCCGCAACGTGCTGGCTGAGCTCGACATCACGCTCGGGCTCGCTGGGCTCACCTCGATCGCCGAGCTCGACCGGGATGCGCTGCGGGCCGTGTGATCGCCGGCCTCGGATGGCGTGATTGCATGGACGCATGACCGAGTACGAGCAGCATCCGGCCGACACCGCCTGGCACCGATGGGCGCCCATCGGGCAGACCCTCGACACCAGCCGCACGCCGGGCAGTGGCCCGGTGCCCAGCATCGCGGCCTTCGAGCTGCTGCCCCTCGAACCGATGCTCGTCCCCGAGAAGCCCCGTGGTGGCGAGCTCGACCCGTCGGAGTGCCATCACTGCGGGCCGGCGAACCAGTACACGATCTGGCAGGACGACGAGTGGCGCGTCAGCGGCGGGATGCAGGGGCCGACCGGCATCCCGTTCGTCGGTGCCATCTCGCCACGGCGGCACGTGAGGCTCGAGGACGCCCCGATAGAGGTGCTCGCCGGTCTCGGCCCGATCCTGCAGCGTGTCTCCGAGGCGGCCAAGGCCATCCCCGCCGTCGCGCGCTGCCACTTCTCGCGGTGGAACGACGGCTCCGCGCACCTGCACCTGTGGGCGTGGGCGCGCCCGGCCGGCATGATGCAGGGTCGCGGAGCGATCCTCCCGTACTGGGAGCAGAGCATGCCCGCGATGCCCGACGAGATGATGAGCGAGTACCTCGAGATCGTCGCCGACGCGCTCGCCGCGGGCGGCGGGCAGGCGTTTCCGAACCGCTGAGCCGCTCCACGGCCCGCCGCGTTTCGCGTTTCGCACCGCGAGGGGCAGACTGGGATCGTGCGAAGCATCCGCGAACTCGACACCGTTGAACTGATCATCGACGCCCAGGGCCTGCTGGATTCCATCCGCGGCGCCAACCGCGTCATCGACGCCGGCACGCTGCGTGCGCTGCAGCAGTCGGGCAACTACGTGGTCGGGCTCTTCGACGACTCCGAGGGCGAGGACCGGATGGTCGGCGCCTCGATCGCGTTCTTCGGCGAGCCGGGCAAGCGCACCATGCACTCGCACATCACCGCGCTGCTGCCCGAGTACCGCGGACGCGGGTGGGGCCGCGAGCTCAAGGAGCACCAGCGTCAGTGGGCGTTCTCCCGCGAGGTCGGCCGCATCACGTGGACCTTCGACCCGCTGGTCGCGCGCAACGCGCACTTCTTCCTCACCGTGCTCGGCGCACGCGTGACCGGATACACGGTCAACCGCTACGGGATCTTCGGCAGCGGTGACGCGGGCGACGAGAGCGACCGGCTGGACCTGGAGTGGGTTCTCGCCGACATCGCCAAGCCCCCGGCATCCGATGCAGTGGTCGCGACCGTCGAGATCCCGACCGACGTCGAGGGCATGCGCGAGACCGACCCGGCTGCTGCGCACGAGTGGCGTCTGCGCCTGCGCGCCGACATCGAGGAGCAGCTGTCCCAGGGACGCCGCCTCGCCGGGTTCGACACCGGCCGCGGCTACCTTTTCACCGCGTGACCCTCAGGCCGGCGGCAGCACGAACGCGCCGGTCTCACCCGGGTTGACCGCGATCTCCCAGCGGAAGCCGTCGGGGTCGGCGAAGTAGCCGGAGTACCCGCCCCAGTCGCGCCGGGTCGCGGGCGAGACGGTGGCGCCCAGCGCCTCGGCCTCGGCGAGCACGGCATCCACCTCCGCCTCGGTCGCGAGGTTGTGCGCGAGGGTGATCGGGGCGACGCCGGATGCCGGGGGCTCCCCGATCTCGGCGGTGAACCCCTCCACGCTCCACAGCGAGAGGATCAGCCGGTCGGCGACCGGGAGCATCAGCACCTCGCCCTCGGCCTCGAAGATCGGCTCCCAGCCGAGTCCGTCGACGTAGAACGCCCTGCTGCGGCTCACGTCCGCGACGGCGAGGGTGATGAAGCTCACGCGCTGTTCCATGAGGACAGCCTCGCATTCCGCATCGCCGGGGTCGAGCGTTCGGGATCGTTCGGATTCCCTCTTCTGCGATCGCATCGATGCCGCGGATCGTCACACTGGGGGCGTTCGGAGTCTGGATCTGGGAGGCCATGATGACCGCAATGCAACGTTCGCGCGGTGCCGCGATCCTCGTCGTTCTGGCGCTACTGCTCAGCGCATGCACGGGGCCCGGGCCAGATCAGCCCAGCAGCGGTTCGGGGAAGATCACCGTCACGTGGCTTGCTGTCGCGGGCGACTCCGGCACGACGGGAACCACCGTGATCAGTCGCAAGGACCCGGCGAAGAAGGGCGATTTCCGCGTCGAGTTCTCCGAGAACGAGGTCGGCGGGATCGGAGCGCAGTCGCAGGCCGGGGCGTGGAACGCCGCGATCACCTCGACGCTTCTGCTCGGCCGGCCTCTCGAGGGCGAGTTCCGCTTCGAGACCGACGGTCGCATCGACGGGCCGAGCGCCGGGGCGCTCACGACGGCCGGGCTCATCGCCGTGGCGCGCGGCGAGAAGTTCAAGAAGCACATCACGATGACCGGGACCATCAATGCGACGGGCACGGTCGGACCGGTCGGCGGCATTCCGGAGAAGGTGCAGGCCGCGGCCAAGGCCGGCTTCACCACCGTGCTCATCCCGCTGGGACAGCGCGTCACCACCAACCATGCCGGAGAGTCCGTCGACGTCGTGAAGGAGGGCGAGCGCGTCGGCACCACCGTCATCGAGGTCGGTGACATCTACGAGGCCTACAGCGCACTCACCGGCAAGAAGCTCGAGGTCCCCGGCGTTGCGAGGGATCCGCGCCTCGCCGCAACCTCCTACGACAAGGTCAAGCCGCAGACGGACGCCGCACTCGCACGCTACGACGCGGCCGTCGCCGGATTCCAGCGCCTGCCGTCGGAGGTGCAGGGGATCTTCACCGGCACCGGACTCTCGGACTTCGTCGCCGCCTATGCGGCGAAGGCCAAGGACCTGCAGCGGCAGGGCCTGCAGGCGGGTGCGTACAACCTCGCATCGCAGGCCGCGGCTCAGGCCGAGGCGATCACGGCCACGGGGGAACTGGCGATGCCGCTGTTCACCCAGGGACTGCCGGGGCTCGACGTGCTCTTCAGCCAGGCGCTGGACACCTCGATTCCGGAGCAGGAGTTCTTCGCCTTCCTCGACAAGCTCAGCACGTACTCGCCGAAGTCCGTCGCTGACGTGGAGGGCCTGGTGAACGCCTACGCCGGAGCGTTCGACGCGTACTCCCTGCTGACCTTCGCATCGTCGTCGATCCAGTCGATCAGGACGCGGTACCAGCAGAACGACTTCGCATCGCTCGATGACATGTTCAGCGCCCTGGTCATGCCCGTGCTGTGGTCGCGGCTGTCGCGTTCGCAGCTGGTCTCAGCGGATGCTGCATTCGAGGTCGGTCGTGACAACCCCGGCGCCCCGATCGCGAAGGGGATGGACCTGGCACAGGTCGGCGACTTCTTCCGCCGCGGCGCGGATGCCAACCTCACGGCGTTCACCGAGAACGTGATCGCTCCGCTGGCGGAATCCCGCGGGCTCTCCAACGATCAGATGATGTCCCGGCTGGCAGGTGTCGACATCGCGGTCGCGGCGGCGATCACCCAGCAGCAGGTGCAGCCCGCGATCGCCGACTACATCGGCAAGGGCAAGCCGAATGCGGCGTACGCGACCCTCGGGTATGGACTGAACAACTACGTGCGCAACGAGTCGCTGACCGACAAGTACTACAACAACGCGATCCTCGACGACAATCTGAACATCACCGGCGTGCAGTTCGACGCGGTGCTCGGTCATGCCCTCGATCTCGGCAAGCAGCAGCTCGCTGACGAGATCGGCCGGTTGCGCGCCAACCGCACCGAGCCTGTGGTGAGCGTGGCGAGCTACGAAGTCGCCGGGCTGCTGCGCAACTCCAACGTCATGGATCAGTTCAGTGCGATCTCGCTATACAACGGCAGCTTCCTCATGACGCGGACGCTGAGCTATCTCGCGGAACCCAAGCCCAAGAAGAAGTGAGTGGGTCTCAGCGCTGGGACGTGATCGGACCGTAGGCTGACAGCAGGCTCGCGGAGGACACCGCGGCGGGAGGTGCGAGATGTCCGTCCGTGCAGACGACCCGGGGGCCCCGCGCACGCTCGATGCGCTCGCTGCACGGCTCCGGCTGCGGCGAGCAGAGGCCGGGGAACCCTCGTTCAGTGAGGTGGCCCGTCGCGTCGCTGTGATCCGCGGCGAACGGGCCTCGGGCACAACTGGGACACCGGGGCGGGTGACGATCTACGACGCCTTCCGCGACGGCCGCAAGCGTGTCGACGCCGCGCTCGTGCTCGACATCGTGCGGGCTCTGGGAGCCGACGATGCCGAGGTCGCCGTGTGGGGAGGCTGGTGCTCTGCGCTGGCGCGGCAGGCGCAGTCGGAGGTGGTCGTCTCCTCGCGAATCGGACCCCCGCCCCCACTGAACGACCTCATCGGCAGAGGACCGGAACTCGTCGCGGGTGCGGCGTCGCCGCGCCTGCTGATCACCGGCCTCGGCGGTGTCGGCAAGACGCAGCTGGCGTTGAACCTGCTCGCCGAGCACCATGCGGCGATGCGGATTCAGCAGGTGATCGTCGTCGACGTGCGGGGCACCGGCAGCGATCGGCTCGCACATCCGAGCGCCGTGATGGAGGCCGTCGAGCGCTCGCTCGCGCTGAGCGCCCCGTTCGGCGCGACGCTCGCTGACCGGGCGGATGCCGTGAGCACACGTCTCGTGGAGAGCCGCATCGGCCTGCTCCTCGACGATGTCGGCGCCGAGGAGCAGGTGCGCCCGTTCCTGCGCCGGGCCCTGTCGGTGCCGATCATCCTCACCAGCAGGCGGGCACTGGCATTGCCCGCGCGCGTTCGGATGCTCGACCTCGCACCGCTGAGCACCGCGGAGGGGCTGGATCTCCTGCGCGAGCGCATCGGTGCGACCAAGGTGTCGGAGGAGGCCGACGCCGCGCTCGAGATCGTCGAGCTCAGCGGCGGGCTGCCTCTGGCCGTGACTCTGGTCGCGGCACGGATCGCGCAGCAGAACTCCTGGTCGCTGCGCGATCATCAGCAGGCACTCAGGCGGCGTCGGGACGC
This sequence comes from Microbacterium sp. 69-10, assembly GCF_001897945.1. Lineage (GTDB taxonomy): Bacteria > Actinomycetota > Actinomycetes > Actinomycetales > Microbacteriaceae > Microbacterium. Next base: position 25,981 of record NZ_MKRT01000001.1, on the reverse strand, counting down.
ATTACAGCTCGAACCTGCGGTGAACGCGGTCGTCAGCGGGTCCTATGAGGCGCTGACGCCCCGCAGCCGACGGGCGCTGCGGCTGTTCGCGACTCAGCCGTGCGCAGATCTCTCCGACCGTCAGTTCGCCGCGCTCATCGGTGTGGGCGCGGATGCGGCATCCAGGATCGTCGATCAGCTCGACTACCTCAACTGCATCAGCCGTCCAGGGCCCGGGCGGCTGGGGATGCATGTGCTCGTCCGCCTGTTCGCCGCCGGCCGCAGCTGGGAGGAGGACGCCCAGGCGGAGCGCGATGAAGCGCTGGAACGTCTGGGGTCGCAGATGCTGCAGGAGGCCTGGGCCGCGACCGATGCGATCTACCCCGGAGAGATCGCGCGATCGCGGGATCCGGCCCGGATCGTGCCGGTCATCCCGGCCGCCGCAGGGAGTCACTGGCTGAGAGCGGAGCTCGGGCATCTCATCGACGTGAGCCGGGTGCCCTCCCCGCACCGGGCGGAATTCGTGGATGCGCTCACGGAGGCCATCGCACGATTCGTGCACGAGCAGACCTCCCTGCCGTTCGCGGAGGCGTTCTTCCGAGAGGCCGTGGAGGTCGTCGAGACAGGACGGGAAGGCGCGGAGCCGGATCCCTCCGCCGTCGCGATCGCCCGGCGCTTCCTCGCGCAGACGCTGGTCTCGTCCGGCGATCCGGCGGCGCTGACCGAACTGCAGCGAGCGCGGACCGCCGCAGCGCAGGCGGATCTGCGACTGGTCACGCTGTCGATAATGAACTCGGTCGGGATCGTCGTCGGTCGCGGCGGGGATCTGCACGGAGCCCGGGCGGCATTCGCCGAGGTGATCGCCGCAGCCGAGACCGTTCCAGGTACGGAGATGCTTCAGGTCGTCGTGCGGGACAACGCGGCGATCGCGCTGTACCGGCTCGGAGATCACATCGCGGCGGCGGATGAGCACCGTGCGGCCATACGCCTGGCCTGGAGCGCCCCCTCGCCGCCGGTGCCGGCGATCGCCGAAGCACTGTCGAACCTCGCGGATCCGCTGATCGCCATGGGCGATCTGGATGGTGCGGAGACCGCTGCCCGGGAGGCGAGCGCGCTCGCCGAGGGGCGCAGCCGGAAGGCGGCGCTGCATGCGGCGACCGCCCTCGCCGTCGCACGGCTCCATCGCGGTGACGGCTCGCAGGCGCTCGCCGACCTGCGCAGGGTGGGTGAGCACGAGGAGGAGATCGCTGAGCCGAGCCAGCATGCGACGTTCCTGCTCGCACTCGGCGACGCACTCGCCGGCGAAGGCGAGCATGAGGAGGCGATGTCGTGCTGGCGACGGGCGCTCGCGATCGCCGTGCGCGCGTCGTTCCACTACGAGCAGGCGCGTGCGCTGCTGCGCCTGGGCTGCGCGGATGCCGTCGGCGATCCTTCCGGCGCCTTGATGCAGCTGGAGCAGTCTGTGGCGCTGTTCGGTACGGCCGGTGGGGCGGAGCCGCAGAGGGCTGCTGCTGAGGCCGAGCGGGTGCGAAGACTTCTCTGAGACCACCGTGCAGGGCAGAGGAGAGAGCTGAGGCCCGACCACCCAGAGTCCTCGGGTGGCCGGACCTCAGCACCGGCGCCTTCGGGTTACCTCGCGGACTTACGTCGCCGGGCGAGGAGGAAGAACAGGCCTCCTGCCGCGAGGATCGTGCCGAGCGCGAGGGGGAGGGTGACGTCGCCGCCGCCGGTGTGAGCGAGGTCCGGTTCGGTGGAAGGCTCTTCACCAGAGTTCCCGGGGCCAGCGGGGCCACCGGGGCCGCTGGAGTCGGCCTCGGTGACGGTGATCGGCGCCCAGCCGAGCAGGCCGTCGGACGCGGACCAGATCCCGAGCCGCGCCGTGCCCGAGGAGACACCGCTGATCGTCGCCGTCACCGTACCCGCTGCGCTCACGGTGTGCGTGCCGAGGTAGACCGGGGCGCCGAACAGCCAGACGCCGACCTCGGTGCCGGGGGCTGCCCCAGGGACGGACAGCGTGATCGTCTCGCCGAGCGCTGCACTCGCGGGCGTGGTGATGCCGCCTTCGAGCCCGGGGACCAGCGCATCGGCGCCCGGTGCGGCAGTCGGGATCTGAGCGGCCGGTGGAGTGACATCCGCCGTGACGGTGAAGCCAGCTGCGGCGGTCGCTCCGGGGGCACCCGCGGTGAGACGAACTGTGTGAGATCCCTCACCGAGCGAATCCGAGGTGTACGCGAAGACCGCACCGCCGCTCCCGTCCGATCGTGTGGAGCCGATGCTGGTCCCGTCGATCTCGAGGGCGACGTCCGTGTTCGCCGGGAAGCCGGCTGCGGTGATCGTCACGCCGGTGCCGGCGAGCTCGGTCACGGTCAGCGTCGTCGGTGCGACCGTCGCCGTGGGGGTGTAAGTCGGGTCGGCCAGCACGGTGAAGGAGGCGGTTGCGTCACCCTCCGCGCTGGCGAGCTTCGCCGTGTGCGTCCCGATCGCGAGTGCTCCGCTCGTGAAGGTGAAGGCGACTTCTCCTGAGGCGTTCGCGGATGCGGTCTCGACCGCTTGTCCGTCGACGGAGAAGGAGATGGCGGCATTCGGTGCGAAGCCCGATCCGCTGGTCTCGACACCGGTGCCGGCGAGCTCTGAGACGGTCAGCTCTTCTGGGCTGACCGCGACGTGCGGGTCGTACACGATGGGATCGTCGGTGACGGTGAACGTCGCCGTGGCGGAAAGCACCCCGGCTGTGAGCAGGACGGGGTGTGCTCCGATGCCGAGCGTCGTGGAGGTGAACGCCGGGAACGACACGCTGCCGTCAGCGCCAGTGGTGCCGGTGCCGGCGGCATCGCCGTCGATGGTCAGCTGGACGGCGGTGTGGGCG
>NZ_MKRT01000001.1:22660-23020 GCF_001897945.1 Microbacterium sp. 69-10 | reverse complement strand
TGCCGTCCGTGGCGGCGATGGTGTGCACTCCCGGAGCGGCTCCGGTGACGGTCACCGTCGTCGAGAACGTTCCGGCGGCGGTCGTGGTCGCTGTTGCAGTGTTCGATCCGTCGAACGTGATCGTGACGGGAGTGCTGCCGGGGTAGCCGGTTCCCTGAAGGGCGACGCCGGTGTCGGCGAGCTGGGACACGGTCAGGCTCGACGGGGCAGCGGCCAGCTGCGGATCGTAGACGACACCGCCGTCGACGGCGGCAGTCCACCGGGCCGTCTCCCCGGAGCAGAACACGGACCCGCCCCAGTAGAGCGTGAGCTTGTTGGTGCCCGAGGCGGTGCCGTCCGCGGCGACCGTGCCCTCCTCGT
>NZ_MKRT01000001.1:22097-22631 GCF_001897945.1 Microbacterium sp. 69-10 | reverse complement strand
TTCCACGTGCCGTCGTCGGAGACGGGGATCGGCGTATTGCCATCCCACGGCCACGGCACCGGCTGCACGCTCGTGCCGCAGTAGATGTATACGTTCGCCGTGAACCGGGAGATGGTGCCGTCGGCGCCGAGGTCGAAGCCGACGGTGCGGCCGCCGCCGGAGATCGTGCCTGAGTAATGACCGACCGGTGCTGCGGGTGCGGCCTGAGCCATAGTGCTCCCGGCCGCGACTCCGGCCGCCGCGAGCAGCACTGCCAGCATTGCGGCCGCCACTCGTTTCATCACTCGTGCCGGTCGTGCGGCTGTTCTGCCCAACATGGATGTCATCCCTCTCTGCCTCAACCCTCGTCGGCGTGCCCGGAGCTGACGTCAGGCGAGAGCCCCGGATGCAAACCGGTGATCAGCAGTAGATCAGTCACAGGCGCAGCGGGCGCAGATGCGGGGCGAATGCCGAACGATTCCGAACACCCCGGTGGATCGTGCCCGACTGGTCGACGATTGCCGCGCGGATAGAATGGGGATGCCCGTGATCACG
>NZ_MKRT01000001.1:13977-22032 GCF_001897945.1 Microbacterium sp. 69-10 | reverse complement strand
TTCCAAGCGGGTGAGATCTACGGCGGTTCCCGTTCGGCATGGGACTACGGCCCCCTCGGCACCGAGCTGAAGGAGAACATCCGCCGGCAGTGGTGGCAGACGTTCGTGCGCGGACGCGGCGACATGGTCGGCCTGGACTCGTCGATCATCCTCCCCAAGCGCGTGTGGGAGGCATCCGGCCACGTCGCGACCTTCACCGACCCGCTGGTGGAGTGCCTCAGCTGCCACAAGCGCTTCCGCGCCGACAACCTCATCGAGGACTTCGAGGCGCGCAAGGGCCGCAAGGCCGAGAACGGCCTGGCCGACATCCCCTGCCCGAACTGCGGCAACAAGGGCCAGTACACCGAGCCCAAGGCGTTCTCGGGCCTGGTGAAGACCTACCTCGGCGTCGTCGACGACGAGTCGGGCCTGCACTACATGCGCCCCGAGACCGCGCAGGGCATCTTCGTGAACTTCTCGAACGTGCTCACTGCGAGCCGCAAGAAGCCGCCGTTCGGCATCGGCCAGGTCGGCAAGGCGTTCCGCAACGAGATCACCCCCGGCAACTTCATCTTCCGCACCCGCGAGTTCGAGCAGATGGAGATCGAGTACTTCGTGCCGCCCGCCGAGGCGCAGGAGTGGTTCGAGCACTGGGTCGAGGCCTGCTGGAACTGGTTCATCGACCTGGGCATCGACCCTGAGAACATCCGTCAGTTCGACGTGCCGAAGGAGGACCGCGCGCACTACTCCGCCGGCACCATCGACGTCGAGTACCGCTTCGGTTTCGCGGGCAAGGAGTGGGGCGAGCTGATGGGTGTCGCCAACCGCACCGACTACGACCTGTCCAGCCACACCGAGGCGTCCGGCCAGAGCCTGACGTACTTCGACCAGGCGTCCGGTGAGCGGTACACCCCGTACGTGATCGAGCCCTCGTTCGGGCTCACCCGCGCGATGATGGCGTTCCTGGTCGACGCGTACCAGGAGGAGGAGGTGCCGAACGCGAAGGGCGGCACCGACACCCGCACCGTGCTCAAGCTCGACCCGCGTCTGGCGCCGATCAAGGTCGCCGTGCTGCCTCTGTCGCGCAACGAGCGCCTCTCGCCGCTGGCCCGCTCGGTGGCCGACGGCCTGCGCGGTCAGTGGACCGTGGACTTCGACGACGCGGGCGCCATCGGCCGCCGCTACCGTCGCCAGGACGAGGTCGGCACCCCGTTCTGCGTCACGGTCGACTTCGACTCGCTCGACGACAACGCCGTGACGGTGCGCGACCGCGACACCATGGGCCAGGAGCGCGTGTCGCTGGACGACCTGCACGCCTACCTGGCCGAGCGCCTGCGCGGCGCCTGACGTCGGACACACGAAGGCCCCGATTCCCCCCCGCGGGAATCGGGGCCTTCGTCTGCGCTCGTCGGTCGAGCGCTCAGAGGCGAGTGCTCAGAAGTCCTCGCCCTCGGCCTGCGAGGGGTGCTTGTCGAACCAGTACGGGCGGCCGATGTGCAGCAGCGCGTCGCTGTCGAAGAGGTCGTGGGTGTCGGTGACGTTCATGAGTGCTCCTAGTGTGGGGGTCTCAATCCAGCATCCGATAGAGAATCGCGCTCTTGCGAGAGAACTCTCGCGAAAGAAGCGCAGATCCTTCATCCTGGGCAAGGACCGTGCCCCGCTAGGGTGATCGGGTGGGGGAAACGGATGCTGAGGTGACGCGCGCGCGTGCGTCGATGATGCGCCCGGCGGCGCTGGTCTCCGCACTGTCCGTGCTGGTCGCATGGATGCTCGTGCTCGTCGAACCGAGCGACTACGACGGCGCCTCGGGCCTGCTGACGCTGTTCGGCGTGCCGGCGCTGTGCGTTGCGGTGCTGTGCATCGTCGTGGCGACGCGGGCGGGCATGAGCGGGGCGTTCGGCGGTGACCGGCGCTGGCTGTGGTGGCCGCTGTGCGTCATGCCGGCCGGCGTGCTCGCCGCGCTCGCGGTGAGCGTGGTGCGCAGCCCCGACTACTTCATCGGCGAGGACTCGCCGTGGATGCTGCTGTGGATGCCGTTCCTCCTGGCCGCGGCGATGCTGCTCGGCACCCTGGTGGCGGCGTTCTGGCTGGGCCCGGTCGTCGCGCTCTGGATCACGACGGCGGAGATCATCCGCGGGCGGGCGAAGCCGAGCAGCATGGTCATGCCGCTGGTGTGGCTGGCCGTCGGCGTGCTGATCCTGATCGCCGCAGCATCCGTGCAGGCCGACAGCGTCGGACGGATGGCCTACGGCAACCTGATCCTGGCCTTCTTCGGGCTGCCCGGCGCGTACACGATCACCTGGATGCCCGGTCTGTGGATCGTGCGCGTGATGGTGCTCGCGATGGTGCTGTTCTTCGGCATGCCCGTGTGGCGCGAGCGCCGGGCCGAGCGGGCACACGCCGTCGGAGACTGACTGCGCGGCATCCGGTCTGTTCTCCTGCTCCAGGTTGTGGCCGCCTGTGGATAACTCTCGAGGCCTGAACAGAAAAGAACATAGCCTCGGCGCCATGACACTCACGGAACACCTGCCGGGGGGCGCCACCGTTCTCTTCAACCGAAGTCTCACTCTGCTCTGTGCCGGTGGGGCGATCGCTCTCAGTGGCCTCCTCGTTCTTGTCGCCCCCGACAGCGATCTGCTGTTCGCCGTCTACATCTTGTTGGCGATCATTGGCAGTGCGATCCCGGCGATGGGGCTTCGTCGGGGCGGCTCGGTGACCGGACCGCGGGTGCTTCCTCGTATCAGCCTGATCATCGCCGGAGTCATCGCCATGCTTCTCGCAGTCATCGCGGGAGTGGCGATCGGTCGGTCCCGAGCCGTTCCCCTGCCGTGGGCCTGGCTCGGGCTACCCGTGCTCATCGTCGGCATCGGCGTGGCAGCCGCGAGGGCGTGCATCACCGCGGCGTTGGTGATGTCGTGGGCGGGGGAGGCCCCAGACGTCTACGGCGTCCTCTCCGGCATCCAGACGTGGGGAGCGATCGGCCTCGGAGCGGCGATGATCGTCGTCGCGCTCACCGCATACCGCAGGCCAGTGCTGCCGGTAGCGACGGCGGTCACGCCGTGACCTCGCGGCTCAGGCGCTGACCGTGCGCAGCATCCGCTCGCTCATCCCGACCGTCACGCGCTGACCCCAGCCGAGGCTGAGGCGGTCGGACTCGATGCCGTCGCCGAACGCGACGAGCGTGTCGGACTCCACCCGCAGGGCGAGTTCGCCGCCGTCGAGGCGGCCGGCGATCAGCTCGGCGCCGGTGCTGGGGGAGGGCCAGGGTTCGCGGGCGAACCACGCCAGTGCGCGCTCCGTCGGCCCGGGCAGCGGCAGCTCGGGTGCCTGGATGCGGGCGATCGAGCGGCACCAGCCGGTGGCTCCGGTCCCGGTTCCCACGATGATCCCCGAGGATGACTGCCGCTCGGTGCGTCCGCTCACTTCGAGCAGGTAGCGGGCGGACTGGTGGCCGGGCTGGCCGATCATGATCTCGTTCAGCGCGGTGAGTGTCTGCCCGTCGTCGCTGCGCACCTCGACCATGGTCCGTTCGCAGAAGGATGTCGTGCCCTGCTGCGCCCGGACGATCAGCCCCGCGGCATCCGCCGGGGCGTGCGGCACCAGGATGCCGGCACTCTGCCCCGGCAGCGGGTCGATGCCGATCACCGGCTGCGCGTCGAGGTACTTCGCGACGTTCGCGACCAGGCCGTCCTGCCCGACGACGATCACGACGTCGGCGGGTTCGAACGCGAAGCGGGGCAGCTCCGCCCGTTCGACCGTGGCGTGCCGCCAGTCGGCCGGGATGGATGCTGCGACCGTGGCGAGGGCCGCGGAAGTGCGCTCGTGCCGCGCCTCCACGTCGTGCAGCGACTGCCCGCGCTGCTCGAGGAAGAACGTCACCTGACCCCGGGTCCCGTGCCGGGCGAGCAGCTCGGTGAGCTCGCTCGCCCGGTGCACGACGACGGCCCTGGGGGCGACCATCTCAGCGCTCCCCGGCGTCGAGCGCGGCGGGTGCCGTCGTTGCGCCACCGCCCAGCCGGCCGAGCAGGCCGGTCAGCATGTCGGGCGTGATGGTGAGGTGATCGATCGCGGGCAGTCCGCCGGCCAGCTCGCGCAGCGCGAGAGCGGTGAGCACGGTCGCGGGGACATCGCGCAGGGCGTCCATCCTCGCCTGCTCCGCCGCGGCCTCCGCCTCACCCGTCGCGCGGGTGGCATCGGCCTGCGCCTGGGCGGTGATGCGGATGCGGCCGGCCTCGGCATCCGTGGTGATGGCTGCCGCGGCAGCGGCCTGCTCGGCCTCGATGCGGGCGTTGCGGCCCCGCGTCGCGACCAGCTCCTCCTGACGGCGAGCGAGCTCCACCTGGTTGGCCAGCTCGTTCTCACCGATCGCCGCCTCGCGCTCCACGGCGAGGGCGCGCCGCGCGAAGGTCGCCTTGTCGGCATCCTGCTGGATGCTCTCCCGCGCCGGCGTCTGCATCGCCCGCTCCACGTCGGGTTCGGCGCGCAGCAGTGAGAAGCGCAGGCCGACGATCTGGATGCCGAGGTCGCTCAGCCGCTCGTCGGCCGCGAGGATCGCGGTGGCCGATGCGCCGAGCCCGGCGAGGTCGGCGCGCAGTGCCTTCTCGAGCGGCTGCGCGGTGAGCAAGTGCACCACGGCGGCGGTCGCCGCGCCGTGCAGCGGAGCGGCGATGGCGTCCAGCGGCTGCTCGGCCCACGCCCCGGTGCGCAGATCGATCGAGAAGTCGATGCGCTGGGCGGCCAGCGCCGGATCGACGATCCGGTAGGTGACCGTGACCGGCGCGGACAGCTGCTGCAGGTCGGCCGTGCGCAGCGTGACGACGATCGACAGCTCGCGGTCGTCCAGCGGGATCTCGCTGATCGCGGCATCCAGCGGGCGGAACCAGAACGCCTGACCAGCGCCGGCGTGCGCCAGCCGGCCGCGGTGCGTGTGCCGCACGTGCATGGTGGGGGTCGCGCTCAGGTGGCGCAGGAACGGGACTGCGGTGATGGTGGCCATGTCGTCCTCCTCGATTGTTTACGTCACTGTGACAGTAACGCTCTCGCGTGCTTCATGTCAAGGTGACACTAATCCCGATAGAATGCTGGTATGAACCCGTTCTCGTTCGCGAACACCGCCGACCTCGTCGTGCTCACGATCCGCGATCACGCCCTGCAGGTGCTGCTGGTCGAGCGCGGGATCGAGCCGTTCGCCGGTCGCTGGGCGCTGCCGGGCGGATTCGTCCTTCCGGATGAGGGCATCGAGCAGGCTGCGTATCGCGAGCTCCGTGAGGAGACCGGGGTGACGGAGGGTGTGCACCTCGAGCAGCTGCGCAGCTACGGCGACCCGGACCGCGATCCCCGCGGACGCGTCGTCACGATCGCCTGGCTGGCGATGGCACCTGACCTCGGCGAGGCCGTGTCCGGCTCGGATGCCCGCTCCGCGCGCTGGTGGTCGATCGCCGAGCTCGAGGAAGGCGACGTGCACCTCGCCTTCGACCACACCCTGATCCTCGCCGACGGCGTGGAACGCGCGCGGGCCAAACTGGAGTACTCCGCCCTCGCGACGGCCTTCTGCCCTCCCGAGTTCACCATCGCGCAGCTGCGTGCCGTCTACGAGACCGTCTGGGGCGTTCCGGTGGATCCGCGAAACTTCCATCGCAAGGTCACCGGTGCTGAGGGGTTCATCGAAGCGACCGGTGGGCTCGTCCGCGACGGCGGTCGCCCCGCGCAGCTCTACCGTCGCGGGCCGGTGGGCATGCTGCAGCCGCCGTTCACCCGCCCCGACCCGCACGCTTGACTGGCGTCTGCGGACCGCGACGTTCGGGAGGAGAACTCGGTCTGAGGAGGAGAGATCTGCGGGATTCCTCCTCCCATCCAAGATCTCTCCTCCCGAGCGCGCAGGGGTGGATGCCGCGCCCTCAGCCTCGCGCGAGCACGGTCTCAGCTCCCAGAGCCTCGAGCTTGCGCGGATTGGCCATCGAGAACACCCGGGAGATGCGCCCGTCCTCGACCTCGAAGCTCACCGCCGCCATCAGCACGCCGCCGACCTCGATCCGCGCCGCGAGCCGGCCGTTGACGGTCATCGCGGACACCCGGTAGGCGATGTCGAGCTTGGCGATGCTGCCGCGCAGGAACGCCACCACCCTGTCCGCGCCGAAGAGCGGGCGACGGGCGGCGTGGCGCACCAGGCCGCCGCTGTCGGTGGTCGACACCACGTCCGGCGCCAGCACGTCCATCAGTCCCTGAGGCCAGCGTGCCGAGGCTCCGGTCCAGCTCGTGCCACTTCTCGGTGCGGCCGCCGAACTTCATCATGTCCATCATCACCGGGCGGTGCTGCCACATCACCCCGAGGGAGTCCGGCACCTTGCCGAGCATCTTCCTGGCGGCGGCCTTCACCACTGCGCCGTACAGGCCGGTCACCGGGATGGCGGGAATGCGGGTGTCGTTCATGATCACTGCTCCTCAGCCGGCACGTCTCTCATGCCGTCGGCATGAAGACACCGCCCGCCCCGGAAGTGTGACATCCGGGACGGGCGGTGGCGGTCTGAGAGAGGGATGCCGCCCCTCAGGCGCGCGCGATGCGGAGCGTCCGCACCTCGAACGGCTTGAGCGACAGCTCGCCGCCGGTGCGCGGAGGATCCAGCTCGTCCTCGATCAGGCTCACCTCGCGGATGCCGGTGTGCTCGAAGCCGACGGTCAGCGCGCCGGTCGTGCGCCGTCCGAGCGACTCGTAGACGCGCACGATCACATCGCCGGAGCGGTCGTCTGCGAGCTTCACGCTCGAGACGACGATGCCCTTTCCGGTGACCGAGACGAGCGGCTCGACCTCGGCAGCGCCACGAACCACGTGCGGCAGTGCGTTGAGCCGGATGCCCTCGGCAGTGGCGATCTCGGCATCCGCTCCGATCACGAGACCGACCTCGATCTGGTGGTGGCCGTGGTCGGTGTCCGGGTCGGGGAAGCGCGGAGCGCGCAGCAGTGACAGCCGGACTGTGGTCGTGACGTCGTCGCCGTCTGCATCGCGCGTGGTGTCGTAGCCGTAGATCGAGTCGTTCACCAGGGCGACGCCGAAGCCGTCGTCCTCCTGCGCCAGCACGAAGCGGTGCATGGACGTCTCGAACTTCGCCGCCTCCCAACTGGTGTTCACGTGGGTGACCCGGCGCTGGAAGCCGAACTGCGTCTCGGCGAGAGTCTCGCGGGCGAACAGGTCGAGCGGGAATGCGAGCTTGAGCAGCTTCTCGGTCTCGTGCCAGTCGATGTCGTTCCGCAGCAGCACGGTGCGCGAGCCGGGTGCGAGCACGATGGTCTGGGTCAGATGCGACTCCGAGAACGCGCGCTCGACGACCACCGTCGCGACGCCGTCGATCACGGATGCCTCGATCGACGTCACCGCGGTCAGATCCTCGACCCGGTTGCGGTAGAAGCGGTCGATGTCCCATGCATCCCACATGTTGGGGAAGTCCTGGTGCAGCTGGAACAGGTTCGCCGGCTTTCCCGCCGGGATCGTCTCGCGACCGGATGCCAGGTCCACAGCCGACGTGATGAGACCCTCTGCGGAGATGGTCACCGAGATGAGGCCGTTGCTGAGGATGTAACCGTCGGGCGACTCGGTGAGGGTGGCACCCTCCGCCCCACTACGAGCGTCTCGAACGGCGGCACCCAGCGCCCGCCCGCCGCCGACCGAGGTCGGGGTGAACACCAGCTCGCGCTCGCCCTCACCGGCCAGCGCCTTCCGGGCCTCGGACGACAGCTTCTCGGCATCCGACAGCACACCGGAGAGGACCTCCACGGCCTCACGGTGCACCCACGCGATCGAGGTGCCGGGCAGGATGTCGTGGAACTCGTGCAGCAGCACGGTCTGCCACAGCCGGTCCAGCTCGTCATGCGGGTACTCGGCGCCCAGCTGCACGGTCGCGGTCGCGGCCCACAGCTCGGCCTCGATCAGGGCCTGCTCGGCCCACCGGTGCAGGGCCTTGGTGGCGTGCTGGCTGGTGAGCGTTCCGCGGTGCAGTTCGAGGTACAGCTCGCCGACCCACACGGCGGGGTCGGTCAGCTCGGCCCTGGCGTCGTCGAAGAAGTCGTCCGGATGCTTCCACT
>NZ_MKRT01000001.1:0-13952 GCF_001897945.1 Microbacterium sp. 69-10 | reverse complement strand
CCGGTCATCTCGCGGGTCGTGCCGCCGCCGCCGTCGCCCCAGCCGACCGGTGCGATCGACATGGTCGCCCTGCGATTCTCCTTGAACTGCCGGCTGGCCTTCGCGACCTCCGAGCCGCTCAGCTGCGAGTTGTAGGTGTCCATCGGCGGGAAGTGCGTGAACATCCGCGAGCCGTCGATGCCCTCCCACAGGAACGAGTGGTGCGGGAAGACATTGCGCTGGTTCCAGGAGATCTTCTGCGTGAAGAACCACTCGAAGCCGGCCCGGCGCATCAGCTGCGGCAGAGCGGGGGAGTAGCCGAAGCTGTCGGGCAGCCACACCCCCTTGGAGCGGATGCCGAACTCGCGCTCGAAGAAGCGCTGGCCGTGCGAGAACTGGCGCACCAGCGACTCGCCGGTGGGCATGACCGTGTCGGACTCGACCCACATGCCGCCCAGAGGCAGGAATCGGCCGGCCGCGACCGCGTCCTTCACGCGCGCGAACACCTCGGGGCGGTGCTCCTTGATCCAGGCGTACTGCTGCGCACTGGACATGCCGTAGAGGAAGTCGGGCTGCTCGTCGATCAGCGTCGTCATCGACGAGGTGGTGCGAGCGACCTTGCGGATGGTCTCGCGCACCGGCCACAGCCAGGCCGAGTCGATGTGCGCGTGACCGATCGCGGCGATGCGGTGCGCACTGGCATCCGCCGGTGAGGCGAGCACGTCCGCCAGCCGGGCGCGCGCATCGGGAGCGGTCTTGACGATGCGCTGCAGGTCGAGCACGTCCAGGGCGTCGTCGAGGGCCTGCAGGATGCGCATGCGGCGCGGGCTGGTCTCGGGGAGCTCCGCCTGCAGCTCGATCAGCACCTCGAGGTCGAGGGCGAGCTCGAACACCGCCTCCTCGAACACGGCGAGATCCATGTGCCGCACGCGGTACAGCGGCTCGGGGGAGGAGGTGCGGATGTCGCCCTCCTGGGTGGGCAGGAAGGGGTGGTAGTCCAGCAGCACCGGGTTGGCGGCGCCCTCCAGGTAGAACTCCACGGCCCCGCCCGGCTCGGCCTCGATCGCCACCCACTGGTTGCGCGGGTTGATGCTCTTCAGCGGCGTGCCGTCGGGGCGATAGGCGAGAGCCTCGCACTGGAAGCCGGGCATGTTGATGTCGAAGCCGAGGTCGATGAGGGCCTCGATCCGCCGGCCGGACCACTCCGCGGGAACCGAGCCGCGCACGCGGAACCAGGTGGTGCTCCAGGCGGGCCCCCACATGCTGCCCGCGGTGAACGGCTCGAACTCGAGCGCGAGGCCCTCCGCCGGGGCGATCGGCTCGCCGGGCAGCTGGTGCGCCGCGATCTCGAGCGGCACCCGGGCGGAGTGGATCGCGGGGCGCACGCGCTCGGTGAGCACGCGGTTCACGCGGCCGACGGTGAGGGAGGTCTCTTCGTGCACGGGGGCTCCTTGCAGATGGAAGAATGAGGGCGATCGGCCGCGGGGTTGAATGGGACGGCCGATACTAAAACGATCTAGTACGGTGAGTCTATGTCACGGTCCAAGCGTGTCACCATCGCGGATATCGCGCGACAGGCGGGAGTGTCGCCCGGCGCGGTGTCGTTCGCGCTGAACGGGCGCCCCGGTGTGAGCGAGGAGACGCGGCAGCGCATCCTGGCGATCGCGGACGAGCACCAGTGGCGGCCCAGCTCCACTGCCCGCGCGCTGGTCGGTGCGAGGGCGGGGGTCGTCGGCTTCGCGGTGAACCGTCCTGCCCGCACCCTCGGCACTGAGGCGTTCTTCACCGACCTGATCGCCGGGGTGCAGTCCGCGCTCGCTGCCCGTCGCATCGGTCTGCAGCTGGTCGTCGTGCCCAGCATGGATGAGGAGATGGAGACGTACCGGCGGTGGCGCCGGTCGAACCAGGTCGACGGCGTCCTCGTGCTCGACCCGCGCGTCGACGACCCGCGCCCCGGGCTGCTGCGCTCGCTCGGGCTGCCCTCGATCACGATCGGCGGCCAGCCGTCCCCGGATGGCATGCACGCCACGCTGTGGCTGGACGACGCGGATGCCGCCCGCACGGTCTTCGGCTACCTGGCGGGCCTGGGTCATCGCAGCATCGTCTACATCTCCGGCCCCGCCGAGCACGAGCACGTCCGGCTGCGCAGCAGCATCCTCGCGGGGATGGGCGAGCGGGACGTCGCTGGCGAACTCATCCAGACCGACTACTCGCCCGCGCAGGTGTCCACGATCATGCGCACCCTGCTCAGCCGCGCCGAGCGGCCGACCGCGGTCGTGTTCGACAACGACATGATGGCGATCGCCGGGCTCCGCATCACCCAGGAGATGGGCGTCGCCGTGCCGGCCGGGCTCTCGCTGGCATCCTTCGACGACTCGATCGTGACCGGCCTCGTCCGCCCGTCGATCACCTGCCTCACGCGCGACACCTTCACGCTGGGGGAGACCGCCGCGGACTTCCTGATCGAGCAGCTCGACTCCGCCGAGGTGCTGCCGGACCGCACCGGGCCGCAACCGAGGCTCACGGTGCGCGAGAGCACGGCGCCGCCGCACTCCTGAGCGCCGCGCTCAGACGACTGTGTTGTTGGACGAGTAGACGCCCACCCCGGTCGACAGGTCGGGGCGCACCAGGTCAGTGATGCCCCGGGACGCCAGCACCGCGGCATCCGCGGCATCCTTCGACGTGACGAACGCCGCGTCCACGCCCGCCTCGCACGCGTCGACCCAGGCCTGGAAGACGGCGCCTCCCGGGCTGAGCGCGGCGCGGCTCACCGGCACGTCGGCGTCGTCGACGTCGACCACGATGCCGGTCGTGCGCGCCGGTGCGACCGGACGTGCACGCAGCTCGGGGATGATCTCGGCGAACCGCCGGCCGATCGGCTTCACGGCCCCGCCGTTCTCCAGCAGGCCCAGCGAGTACTCCAGCTCGGGGTAGTCCGCGAGCTGGAGGCTCACATCGTGCGAGCACCACCAGGTGACGCCCCACAGGTTCTCGGTCCGGGCGGCGGAGCGCACGGTCGCCTCCAGGAAGCCGGGCACCTCCTCCGGCGTCAGGCAGTTCGAAGGGGCGCCGACCTCCTGCAGCCAGATCGGCCTTGCGGGGTCGGTCGCGAAGGCCCGGGAGAGCTCGATCATGTACTCGGCATGACGGTCGGATGCTGCGGAGCGCCCGCCGTAGCGCTGCGCGGTGCCGTTGAAGATCCAGGAGTGCACGGTGGTCATCGCTCCCAGGCGCGAGGCGAGCGCGGGGGTGAAGCCGTGCCCGTCCATGTACCAGGCGGCGTCGTACTCGCTGTGCAGGTGGTCACGGCCGGGGGCGGCGCGCTCCGCGGCGTCCAGCAGCGAGGTGATCCAGTTCGCCGCCTCGGCCTCGGTGACCGGCCACTGATGCGGGTGCGTCTCGGCGGAGAACTGGTTGGTCTCGTTGCCGAGCGTGAACCCGAGGAAGTTGCCGGCGTCGTTCAGCGCCGAGCCCAGCGTCTCCACCAGGGCGACCTGGCCGCTGAGCGCGTCCGGATGCGTGAACATGTTCTTGTCGTGCCAGGTGAACAGCCATGAGGGGACGAAGTCGAAGCTCGACAGGTGGCCCTGGATCACGTCGACCCCGGCGTCCAGTCCGAACTCCGCCGCGACGTCGACCACGGCGCGCACATCCGCGACCGCCTTCGCGCGGATCAGGGTACGATTCGGCTGCAGCACGGTCCAGAGCGGGAAGATCCGCACGTGGTCGAGCCCGAGCGATGCCAGCCCCTCGAAGTCGCGGCGCACGTCGTCGAGGTCCAGGGACAGCCACGAGTGCATCCAGTCCTTCGACGGGGTGTAGTTAGCGCCGAAACGCAGCGGTGCGTCGGCGGACGTGGGTGCTGGCATGGGGGAAGCCTTCCTGAGCGCGTCACCGTTCGAGGTGGACGTCGTCGCTCTCCTGTGCAATGCTATGGTCACTATAGCGGTTTAGTAATGGATGCGAACCCCAGCGGGTGCGCAGCCGGACCCCTTCGAAGGAGAACGTCCATGAAGATCCGATCGACTCTCGCCGTCGGCCTCACCGCGGCGACGGTGCTCGCGCTGACGGCCTGCACCGGAGGCGGCGGCACACCGGATGCCGGCCGCTCCGGCCCGATCGACACGTCGGGAGAGCTCAGCGGCGCCATGACCGTCGACCGTGCGTACGCCGTCCCGGCGTGCGGCTGACCCGCAGGGTGCTCCGATGACATCGACGGATGCGGCACGCCGCTGGTACGCGCTGCCGCATCCGTCGACCGTCCGGCTCGAGAGCGGAGCCTGGCGGCCGGACACGGTGCAGGTCGTCGCCGCGGATGAGCGCCTGGCCGCCGAGGCGACTCGCCTGCAGCGCGAGCTCGCCGCCCTGGGCATCCCGCCCGGCACGGGATCGCGCGTCCTCCTGCGATCGGCGGAGGCCCCGATCACCTCGTCGGATGCGGCTTCGACTCCGGGGGGAGCCGTCGCATCCGACGAGGCCTACGCGATCGACGTCGCAGGCGACATCGACATCCGCGTCTCCTCGGCGACGGGCGGCTTCCGTGCCACACGGCAGCTGCTGCACAACCTGCGCGCCCAGGGATGCGTGCCGCGGGGACGCGTCTCGGGGAGCCCGGCCGTCCGTGAGCGCGGCGTCCATCTCGACGCCGCCCGAAAGTACTACCCGGCCGAGTGGATCATCGCGCTGCTGCACGCAGCCGCCGACGTGGGCATCAACGCCCTCCAATGGCACTTCTCCGAGAACGAGGGGTTCCGGCTGGAATCCGTCGCGTTCCCCGAGGTGGTGTCGGCCGGGCACATCACGCGCTCGGACGCGGCGCATCCGCGCACCCCTCCGGGCCATGGCGGAGAGGGCGTGGAACGGCGGCTCCGCGCTGACCCTGGCGGAGTTCGAACGGACGGAGGCGGCGATCGGGCTGCCGATCGGCGTCAGCCCACCCGGGTAGAATCCCTGTGGCCGTGTTGTGGGGACGCGGCGAAAGGCGTACCGGAGCGAAGCGATGACGGAGACCATGGACGAGATGACGAAGAAGCACCAGGACTACAACCCGGGTCCTCGAGTGGGCATCACCTTCTCGACCTTCGACCTGCTGCACGCGGGACACATCATGATGCTCGCCGAGGCCAAGCGCCAGTGCGACTACCTGATCTGCGGGCTGCAGATGGATCCGACGCTCGACCGCCCGGAGAAGAACGCGCCGACGCAGACCGTCGTGGAGCGCTACATCCAGCTGCGTGGCTGCGAGTACGTCGACGAGATCGTCCCGTATTCCACCGAGCAGGACCTCGAGGACATCCTGCGCTCCTTCAAGCTCGACGTGCGCATCGTCGGCGACGAGTACGAGAACCGCGACTTCACCGGCCGCTCGTACTGCGAGGAGGCCGGCATCGAGCTCTACTTCAACAGCCGCAACCACCGCTTCTCCAGCTCCGGCCTGCGCAAGATCGTCGCGGCCAAGGAAGCGGAGCGGATCGCGCGCGGCTGACTTGGGGCCGGTCGGCTGTAGCCTGGCGGCATGATCGACGTTGACGCCGGCGGGACCGATGCCCGTGCGCGTCGACGCACCTGGACGCTCGGCGGGGCGCTCATCGCGCTTTCGGCGCTGCTGGAGCTGGGACTGCCCGGTCTGCAGGGCCTGTTCACCGGGATGCCTTTCCCTTTGACCAGAGTGCTGTTCTGGGCGGGCGCAGTGGTGCTGGCGATCGGCATGGGGCGCGCGGGAAGCGTGACGGCGAGTCGCCCGCTCGGCACCGGCGTGATCATCGCGCTGGCGGTGTGGCAGGTGCTGGTGGTGCCGGTGGTCGCGCCGCTGACGACGCTGTTCGCCGCAGGTGAGCCGGCGGATGCGGGCTATTCCACTGCCGTGATGATCGGCTACGCACTGAATGCGGTCGCCCTGATCCTGGCGATCCTCGCGGCGGTGCAGATCGCCCGCGCCGGCGTCGTGCCGCCTCCGTGGCGGTGGGCACCGATGTGGGTGCTCGCCGCGGCGGTCGCCGCAGCGCTGCTGCCCGGTCTGGCCTTCGCGATCGGGATGCCGGTTGATCAGACGTCGTTGTCCGCGCTCTTCGGCTTCTTCGCGCTGCTGAGGGCGGGCGCCATCGGAGCCCTGGGCGTGCTCGCCATGGTGCTGGCCGCCAGGCCGGTGGCCGGATCCACGAGCGTGTACAGCTCGGGGGAATGAGCTCTCAGCCGGTGACGGTGAGTACGGCGTGCTCGTCGCCGCCGCTCTCCGCCCAGCGGAGCGAGGCGGTGAGGATGCCGCGCAGCACGTCGAGGTCGATCTCCTCGAGATCCTTGATGTACAGGCATCCGACGCCGGTGCTGTGCGGGCCGAGGCGTGCGAGGTCGTCGGCGTGGGCGGCGGTGGACTCCAGGTACAGCGTCGAGGCCGCCTTGCGCGGCGCGAACGCCAGCAGCGGCATGTCGCCCTCGGTGCCGGTGGGGTAGCGGTAGTGGCAGCTGCCCAAGCCGACGATCGTGCCCCACAGCTCGGGTTCGCGGCCGGAAACCTCCTGCAGCAGGGCGGTCAGGGCCTCGGCGTCGCGGCGGCGCTTGGCCGGGGTGACACCGGTGAGGAAGGAGGCGACGCTGCCGCCGGTCGGCCTCACCCCGCGGCCTTCATGGGTTTCGACTCGCTTCGCTCGCTCAACCTTGCCCCGTCACGCATCAACGCTCCTTCGTCGCATTGCTCCGCGCCGCGGCAACCTTCATCGCCTTCTTGTGCTCGCGCACCTTGGCCAGCGACTCGGGCGAGACGATGTCGGCGACGCTGCGGTACGAGCCGTCCTCACCGTAGGGAGCGGATGCCTCGCGCCATCCCGCCCCGGTGAACCCGTACTGCTTGCCGAGCAGAGCGAGGAAGATCTTCGCCTTCTGCTCCCCGAAGCCGGGCAGCTTCTTCAGGCGCTTGAGGACCTCGGCGCCGTCCGGGTCGCCGGCGGTCCAGAGCGCCGCGGCATCCCCGCCCCAGTCGTCGACCAGGGTCTGGCAGAGGGTCTGCACGCGCGTGGCCATGGAACCCGGGAAGCGGTGCACGGCCGGCGTCTGCTTGAACGCCTCGAGGAAGGCATCCGGGTCCATCCCGGCGATGGCGGCGGCGTCCGCCGCCCCGGTGCGCTGCTCGATCTTGAGCGGACCCGCGAACGCGGTCTCCATCGGAACCTGCTGATCCAGCAGCATCCCCACCAGCAGCGCCAGCGGGTTGTTCGTGAGCAGGTCGTCGGCGGCGGTGTCTCCGGTGATGTGAAGGGCCATGGTGACAGTCTGCCAGGGGCTGTCCGCAGATGGCGGCGCCTTTCTCGGTCCCGGTCCGGCCGAAGAAACCATGAGCGCGATATCATGGCGATATGAGCAAATCGTTGCGTGAACTGAGGGAGCGAGCCGGCCTCAGCCAGTCGCAGCTCGCGGTGCGCAGCGGTGTCGCGCAGCCGAACATCGCAGCATATGAATCAGGGCGGCGCACTCCCTCTGCGGCGATGCTCGGCCGGCTGCAGGCGGCCATGCGCCCGTTGCCTCACCAGGCGCTCGAACAGCATCGTGACGACCTGAAGGCGCTCGCTGCTGAGTACGGGCTGAGCAACGTGCGCGTGTTCGGCTCAGCACAGCGTGGCACGGACACCACGCACAGCGACCTCGACATCCTCGTCGCCCGCGCTCCGCATGTCGGTCTGCTGGCCATCGCAGAGTTCGCCTCAGCGGCCGAGAAGCTGCTCGGAGTTCCGGTCGACGTGGTCACAGACGGAGGCCTGCCCGCTGATCATCCGATCCTCCGATCAGCGGTGGCCGCGTGAACGACCGGGACGAGCGGTCGCTGCGCGAGATCGTGCGATTGTGCGACGACGGCGCGCGACTCGCCGGCCGTGGCCACGAGTGGTACGTCTCGGATGACCTCAATACGCCAGGGCTCGCGGCCGAATCGATCATCATCAAGATCGGCGAGAATGTCGCGCGGTTGAGTGATGAGACGACCGCCGTGAGCCCGCAGGTGCCGTGGTCGAGCATCAAGCGCATGCGTGACCGGCTCGCGCATCACTACGAGGCGACCGATTACGACGCGGTGTGGGCCACCATCAGTATCGATCTTCCTCGCGTGCGTGCAGAGATCGCGCCGCTCCTCCCTGAATCGCCAAACGGCTGACCGTTCATTCTGAAGGAGATCTGACGTTCTGAAGGATGCTGCGGCCTGGGGTCTCCTTCAGAACGTCGATCGTCCTTCAGAAGCGGGCACGTCAGTTGATGATCTCGCCGCGGGTCTCGACGATCGCGGCGATCCGGTCGCGCCACTCCTGCAGCGCCTCGGGCGTGAGACGCGTCCAGTCGTGCACCTCCTCGATCACGCGCAGCGGCTCGCGCGTGCGGTACGAGCGCGTCGGATTGCCGGGGAACTTCTTGTCGGTGACGTTCGGGTCGTTCTCGAACTCGCCCGTCGGCTCGACCAGGTAGACGTGCGGGTCGCCGTCGACAGCGGCGATCTCGGCCGCGAGGCCGGCGCCGTCGCGCAGCGCCGTGAAGTACACGTGGTTCATCGTGATCTCGGGCCGGTAGTTCGAGGGGAAGCCCGCGGTCAGCAGCTCTCCGGGCTGCAGGGCCGCCGCGGTGCCGTGGAAGAAGGGTCCGTCATCCAGTGCGTCGCTCATGCGTCCAGTGTCACCCGGATGCGATGGGAGGGGCGGATGCCGTGCGTCAGGCGGTCTCGGATTCCGTCGCCTCACCGGCAGCCGGAACCAGGCCGTACAGCGTCTCGAGTGCGCTGAGGAACTCGCCGCCGCGACCGTCGGCCGCGAGCTCGTGCGCGCGCGTGGTCGGGGTGTGCAGCAGCACGCCGGCGAGGTGCCGCATGGCCTGCTCGACCCGACCGTTCTCGTCGCCGCGGTTGCGGGCGCGCTCGATCTCGGCCTCGAGCAGACCGAAGATGTGGGTGCGCAGCGCGACGACACCGGGGGTGACCGTCGCGCGGGAGCCGACGGCGTGGAAGTCCTCGGCCGCCTCGTGCACGATCGCCCGCGCGGCATCCGTCGCCTGCAGCTCCTCGAGCGGCGCGTGCAGACGGATCGTCTCCAGATCCAGCAGGGCGACGCCCTCCAGATGGGCGACCGCGGGGTCCACGTTGCGCGGCATCCCCAGGTCGATCACCAGCTGCGAGCCGTGCGAGACCGGGCATCCGGTGGGCGCTGAGCCCGTCGAGGCGCCGCCGGCCGTCCGCTGCAGCTGCACCGGGCCCAGCACCGGCTCCGTGGCGGTGGTGCAGGTGATCAGCAGCGAGGAGCGCTGCGCGACCGTGGCGTAATCGTCGGCGAGCACGGCGCGGATGCCGTGCTTCTTGGCGAACAGCTCCGCCCGACCCGACGGGGAGTAGACCGAGATGTCGACCGCTCCGCGCTCGCGCAGCGTGGCGAGGGTGACGGCGGCGTAAGCGCCCGTGCCCACCAGCAGCACGCGCTCGGCGGCCCAGTCGGCGATGCGGCTGTCCGCGAGCTCCAGCGACAGGCGCACCAGCGAGCGGCCGGCGCGCTGCAGGGCTGTGACGTTCTTGACCTTGCGCTGCGCCTGACTGGCGCGCTGGAACAGGCGCTCCAGAGCGGGGGAGGTGGTGCCCTGCTTGCGTGCGCCGGTCAGCGCTCGGCGCACCTGGCCCGCGATCTCGCCCTCGCCGGAGACGACGGACTCCAGACCGGATGCCACGGCGAAGAGGTGCTCGGCGACGCGACGGTCCTCGACCACGCGGTACGAGCCGTCGAGGTCGGCGGAGGGGATGCCAGTGGCCTGCGCGACGACGTCCAGCACGGCATCCGTGTCGAGCCCGTCGGTCTCGACGTAGGCCTCGAAGCGGTTGCAGGTCGCGAGCACGACGGCTCCCTGCGCACCAGCTTCGACCAGGGTCGGGGCGACGGTATCGGGATGGCGGCTGAGGCGCTCGAGCAGGTCGAAGGAGGCGGTCTTGTGACTCGCCGTGACGCAGAGCAGCACCTCTCCAGGGTACGCCTGGTATCTGTGATCGGCATCTGAGGGGTGCCTAACCGAGCATCCGCATAGGTTGACGGTGAAAGGATCGGAGCATGAGTGATCTGCTGCGCGCGCTCGCCGGTGAGTCCGTCGAGCGCACCCCCGTCTGGTTCATGCGTCAGGCGGGCCGTTCGCTGCCCGAGTACCGCGAGCTGCGCGTCGGCACTCGGATGCTGGATGCCTGCCTCACCCCGGACCTGGCGGCCGAGATCACCCTGCAGCCGGTGCGCCGGCACGGCGTGGACGCCGCGGTCTTCTTCAGCGACATCGTGATCCCGCTGCGTCTGGCGGGCGTCGAGGTGGAGATCGAGCCTGGTCGCGGGCCGGTGTTCGCGAATCCGGTGCGCACCGCCGACGACGTGGCGCGCATCACCGCGATCGACCCCGCCGACCTGGACGGCACCGCGATCGCAGAGGCCGTGCGCATCGTGACGGCCGAGCTGCGGGAGACCCCGCTGATCGGCTTCGCCGGCGCCCCGTTCACACTCGCCGCGTACCTCATCGAGGGCGGTCCCTCCAAGGAGCACCTGCGCGCCCGCGCCATGATGCACGTCGACCCGGAGTCCTGGGATCGTCTGGCCGGCTGGCTCTCCCGCATCTCGCGCCGGTTCCTCGAGATCCAGCGCGACGCCGGGGCATCCGTCGTGCAGTTGTTCGACTCCTGGGCTGGATCCCTCAGCCCGGCCGACTACCGCGCGCACATCGCGCCGCACTCGCACGCCGCGCTGGACGGGATCGGCGTGCCGAGCATCCACTTCGGCGTGGGCACCGGACCCTTCCTCGGCGACATGCGCCTGGACGGCGTCGCCTCGGCCGTGGGCGTCGACTGGCGGATGCCGCTGGACGAGGCCATCGCCGTGCTCGGACCCGACGTGGCCGTGCAGGGCAACATCGACCCCGCTCTGCTGCAGGCCTCGTGGCCGGTGCTGGAGGCGCACGTCCGCGACGTGATCGCCCGCGGGCGCGGCGCGAAGGGCCACATCCTCAATCTCGGCCACGGCGTCCCGCCCGAGACCGACCCCGACCAGCTCACCCGCATCGTCCGTCTCGCCCACGGCGAGCTCTGACCCGCGGCGCCGCCTGCGCGGATCTTTCCCGCCCGGACGCCGGGCCGCGCGCATAGGGCCGGATGGAAGAATCGGAGCATGAGCTCCGAGTATCCGGTCGACATCGCCGCCCGCGCAGCCGCACAGCACGTCGTGGTGATCGGCGGAGGCATCGGCGGGCTCGTCGCCGCCCGCGAGTGCGCGAAGGTCGGGATGCGGGTGACCCTGATCGAAGCCGAGGAGCAGCTCGGCGGCAGCATCCGCACGACCGAACTCGGCGGCATCGTCGTCGACGCCGGCGCCGAGAGCTTCGCGACCCGCGGCGGTCACGTGCGCGCACTGGTCGATGAGCTCGGCCTCTCCGACGCGGTCGTCCCGCCGGAGGGCGGCGGCGCCTGGCTCAGCGGCATCCCGGATGCCCCCGATGCGCCGCTCCCGAAGGGCGGGCTGCTCGGCATCCCCGCCAACCCGTTCCAGGCGGACGTGCGCGCGATCATCGGCTGGCGCGGCGTGTGGCGCGCCTACCTCGACCGCCTGCGCCCGCCGCTGACCATCGGCCACGAGCAGAGTCTCGGCAGGCTCGTCAGCGCGCGCATGGGCGCCAGGGTGCGCGACCGGCTGGTCGCCCCGGTCACCGCGGGCGTCTACTCCGCCCTGCCGGAGGACGTCGACGTCGAGATCGCCGCACCCGGCCTGAGCGCCGCACTCACCCGCGTCGGGTCGCTGAGCGGTGCGGTGCTCGCGCTGCAGGGCGAGCGCGCGGGCAAGGCACCGGGCGCCGCCGTGCTGGGCATCGAGGGCGGCATGGGCCGGATCATCGAGGCACTGCGCGAAGAGCTCGAGAAGTTCGGCGCGGAGGTGCGCACCGGCACGCGCGCGGTGCGACTGGACCACGCCCCGGAGGGCTGGACGGTCACCCTCGAGGAGTCGGACCCGGCTGCCGCGGAGGCGGACGCCCCGGTCGGCGACGGCGCCCTCGACACCACCAACCGGCCCGATGGCGTCGCGGCACCGGACGCGCCGCTCACCGCGACGGCCGTCGTCATCGCCACCGCGGAGCCCTCTGCGCGTACCCTGCTCGACCCGCACGTGACCGGACTGAGCGACCCGGGCGCTGCGCCCGAGATCGAGATCGTCACGCTGCTGCTGGACGCTCCCGAGCTCGACAGCGCCCCGCGCGGCAGTGGCGTGCTCACGGTCCCCGGCAGCCACACGGCCAAGGCGCTCACGCACTCCACCGCCAAGTGGGGCTGGCTGCGGCGCGCGGCCGACGGCAGCCATGTCGTGCGGGTCTCGTTCGGCACGCAGGGCGAGGATGCGGTGACCGCGTCGCTCGACGACGACGCGGCAGCGCGGCTCGCGCTGTCCGAGGCATCCGCTCTGCTCGGCGTCCCGTTGCGTCCGGAGCAGCTGCGCGCTGCGCACCGCGCACGCTTCGTGCAGTCCCAGCCGACGTCGCTGATCGGCGCCGCCGAGCGCCGCACGGCCGTGCGCGAAGCCGTGCGGAAGACCCCGCGGCTGGCCGTCGTGGGGGCCTGGCTGTCGGGCACGGGTCTGGCGCAGGTCGTGCCGGATGCCGTGGCGGAGGCCGACGCACTGCGCAGCCGGCTGCTCTGGGACCGCTGAAGACGCCCCATTACGTCATAGTCCGCCCGCGCGCAAGAGTAGATGCCGAATCAGGAATATGCGACTACTCTGGAACACGATCGTTCGGGGGCAAGACGGTTCGGCCTTCGGCGAAGACGCCGCAACAAACGTCAGGAGGCTCCCATGAAGGGGAAGATCGGACTCGTCGTCGGACTCGGCGTAGGTTATGTGCTCGGCACCCGCGCAGGGCGCGAGCGCTATGAGCAGATCAAGACGCAGTGGCTCAAGGTCTGGCACCTCGATCCGGTGCAGAAGCAGGTCACGCGCGCACAGGACTTCGCCAAGGCGCAGGCGGCAGCCGTGCCGGGTGCGCTGTGGACCGGTGCGGTGAAGGTCGTCAAGGCCGTCTCCAGCACGGGCACGCCCGAGCAGAGGCTTCACTCGGCCGCGGACGCGGCCAAGGACGCCGCTGAGGATGTCGCGGAGGCGGCGAAGGACGCCGCGGCCGAGGCCAAGCGCACCACCGCCACGAAGACCGCCGCCAGGAGCACGACCTCGAAGTCCTCCGGCACGGCGAAGAAGAAGACCCCAGAGGCTGAGTGACATGACCCGCGGATACCGCGATCGGGCCGACGACAGCCTGCTGACGCTGCTCGGCGACCTGCCCGAGCTGGTGCGCAACCTCGTCACCGCCGAGATCAACGCCGCCAAGGCGTGGGTGTCGCGTACGGCGAAGGACGCCGGCATCGGCAGCCTGTGGTTCGTCATCGTGCTGTTCCTGCTGTTCTGGGCGATCCCCGTGCTGCTGGCCTTCGGGATCATCGGCCTGGCCTCGTGGTGGCCGGCCTGGCTGGCCGCGCTCGCGGTCTTCGTGTTCCTCTTCGTGGCCATCGCCGTGTTCGGCCTGCTGGGCGTGCTGCGCTTCCGCAAGGTCGTGAAGCGGGAGAACCCGGGACAGGCCGTGGCCACCGACTTCCGCCTGATGAAGGAGTCCGACGATGACGAATTCTGACCCGAAGGCGTCCCTGCCCCGCACGGCCGTTCCCGCCGGGATCGTCGACCCGGTGGCATCCGCCCGCGCCGAGCTCAAGGCCGCGCTGGCCGCGATCGAGATCAAGGGCAACGTGCCCCGGCGGGTGGAGGAGGCGTCGGAGCGCGGCATCCTCAAGGCCCGCGCCTTCGCCCGGCGCAACCCGATCGGTGCGGCTGCGGCCGTCGCCGGCGTCGCCGCCGTGGTCGGCGGCGTCGTCTGGGTGATCGCGCGCGCGGTCTCCCGCTAGCTGTACTTCCCCGACAGGTTGTGGACGGCTGAGGTAGCGAAGACCTCCGGTCAGG